>CAVUHQ010000040.1:0-15222 GCA_963741215.1 uncultured beta proteobacterium | reverse complement strand
CTGAGTTGTGTTCAGGAGCTTAGTTCTATTTCCTCGCAACGTGCGAGGAAACCGTTGAGGAAAAGACCGGGCAGCGACCTCGCGTAGCCTCGACCCAGGGGAACGGAAGAGCCATGCGCAAAGGTGGCTGTCTCGCGCGTAATGTCCGTATTTGGGCCGGAATCTAACTGTTAGCGAAGGGCAGGTCCCGACCCAAAGCCGTCACAGCCACCGCTCGATAGCGGCCGTTCAATCGAGGGAAAGCGGACACTCGACCGGTTAGAGTTCTATTCGGTCGAAATCAACCGACGGGCGACATAAGGTTCCCCCGGAAGCGATAATTGGGCCGAGGGCTGCTTACGTAAGCGCGGTTGCAGTCTTCTCCAGCAAAACTTCATGGAGTGAGTTACACAGATTTCTGGACAGGCTCTAGGACGCCCCCGTACGAAGAATGCGCCGGCTTCCGTCGCCCACTTCGATCTCTACCTCGCCCTCGAGATTCACCACGTATTGCCGCCGCGCGGCGTGTGTGAAAGTCCAAGTCGTAGTCCCCGCCGGTCTCGCGAAACACCACGCCAGTGGCTTTGGTCAGTTCGGACACGAAGCCGAGTTTCCCGCCGTCTTTCAGCGGTACCTGCACGTCCTCGAAATGGGATTTATTGTCGACTCCGGTATACACGCGCACAACTTTCATCGTTTGCCCCCTTGATCAGCGTAAGTCGCATCATGGCGCAGTTACACTTGCCCTCGCCGCACATGATCGCATTTGCGCCGACCGCGCGCTCACCACAGGACCCGCAGCCCGATCGAGATCCAGTTGAGATTGGTCGGGCTGGCGAGCTGCCAGCCGTAGGTCCCGTCGACCTGCAGTCGCGCGGGGATCACCCAGTACCGGATGCCGACCTGATAGGAGGGCTTCTCGTTCGAGACACCGTAAGTTTCGGCGATGGCGAACACGGGCCCGCCGAGCGCGATCTCCGCCCCTATGCCCCAGTTGCCGATCGTCTCGTGGTTCAACGTGTCCCGCGTCGCGCCGGCGTTGAGATGGAACACGACCGCATCGTCGCGCACCGAGAGGCTCGAGATCGCGTTGAGATACGGATCGTAGTGGGTCTGGTTCGATGTCTCACCCGGCACCGTGGCGATGCCGAAGGGCGTCGCCACGACCTCCTCGGTCGTCCGGTTGACGCCCACCGACAGCGCGAACCCCACGCCGTTAGTCTGGAGCGGCTTCAGCAAGGCCTTGACCTGCGCGAGGATGAGATTCGAGTTCCCATTCGAGTCCGATCGAATGTAGTTCCCGCCCATCGTGAACTCGAAGCGCTCGAGCGCCCCGCCAAAGTTTGCGGCGGGCACAAGCCAGAACTCGGTCTGTTGGCTGCCGCCCTGAACCTTCACGAACGACTCGATCTGGTAGCCCCCGGGATCGACGACGCGCGCGTCGTCGGTGTTGAACGGCCGCGCCCCGAGAGCGCTGCGGCTCGCAAACAAGGCGAGAAGGGCAAAGGCGAGGAGCGGCGGGCGGTCCACTGTTGTTCGTTGTATCGTCGGCGCAGCGCGAGCGCCCGGGAGGCGCGGCCGCATATTACCGTACCGTCATAGTCCCTGTCCGAGATTACGAAAAAAGCGAGTGCACCCGCAGCACGAGGCAAGGGCAGGGGACGCTAAAGAACGTTGGGATCACGGGCGCCGGCCACCGCTTGCGGATGCGCACGGCGATCGGGAAGCTCATGTCCACCGTCTCCGTTCCGCAGACAGCAGAACGCACGATCTCGCCCGCGAAATCGCCGGCGGACCGGCGCAGCTGAAACTGGTTCTTCGCCACGTTCGACGCTCAGAACCGTGGTTTGTTGTGGCTGTTCACGAGTGACCGCTCTGGGGCGGTTCAGCCGGAGTCTTTGATCGTCCAGTTTTAGCCGACGGCTGCCCGTGGGGGCTGGCGCCCCAAAGCAGCCCGTCGCCGATCTACCCAATATTTTCCATCGTCTGCTTTCTTTTCCATTGTCTGCTTTCGGCGAGCATTGGGAACCGCGGCTCTCGACCACGCTGCCGGTCGACGTGACGATTGAAATTGCCCTACAGGGCGCGCGAGCGGAGAGACGTTTGCCGCCGGCTGAGTCCACGATGGAAGTCCTTTGCGCTACCATCGGTTTAACTGTTTCGGCGCTGATAGAGAGGAGACTCGCCCATGAGCGTGTTCAGCCCGTCGCCCTTGCGTACACCTGAAGACATTGCCCGCTTCGAAGCGGAATTCCCGTTCCAGCAACGGCTTGTGGCGCGCAGTGTCTATGACCTGTTTGCGGCCAGCGCGGCCCGCCATCCGGATCGAGTTGCCATCACGATGATTATGACCGGCGCTGCAGACGAGCAGCCGCGGCGCGTCAGCTACCGCGAACTTCTGAGCCTGGTCCGGCGCGCGGCGAACATGTTCGTCACCATCGGCGGTCAGCGCCCTGGCGTGGCGTACATGCTGCCCAGCCTGGTGGAAACCCACGTCACCCTGTGGGGGGCAGAAACCGCTGGCTTCGCCGTGCCCATCAATTTCCTGCTGCAAGCCGAACACATTGCCGATCTGGTGAACGCTTCCGAAGCGTCGATTCTGGTGACCCTCGGGGTGCATCCGCACCTCGACATCTGGGAGAAGGCGCTGCGGGTCAAGCAGTTGCTGCCCCACATCCAACTGGTGCGCGTGGCGCCGGCCACAGCGGGGGCCGTGGCCGGCGTTCTCGACTTTCATCAGACCTTGTTGTCGGAGCCCGACGATCATCTGACCTTCGGCGAACCCGGGCGTGACAACGACATCTCAGCGTATTTCCATACCGGTGGTACAACCGGCGCGCCCAAGTTGGTCGCACATACTCACCGTAGCCAGATCGCGGCCGCGTTGGGCGGGGCCGTTCTGCTGGACCTGTCCGACAACGATGTCCTGACCAACGGTATTCCCCTGTTTCACGTCGGCGGGACGATCTGCTGCGGCCTTTGCTGTTTCATGTCCGGCGCCGAAGTCCTGCTGATGTCGCCAGCAGGGTTCCGCAATCCGGCGATGATCAGCGGTTTCTGGAAGATCGTCGAGAGATATCGGGCAACGTTGGTCGGCGGCGTTCCGACGGCTCTCGGTGCGATCCTGGAGGTGCCGATTGCCGGCGCCGACATCACGAGCATTCGAGTCGGCATTTGCGGCGCCGCATCGTTGCCGCGCGCCGTGGGAGAGCGTTTTGAACAGATAACCGGCAAGCCCCTGCATGAGATTATGGGCATGACCGAGGCATCGGGCTTGATCTCCATCGATCCGGCATGCGGCGAACGGGGCGCGGGCTCCGTTGGCTATCCCTTGCCCTACACCCAGGTGGCAGTTCGGCGCCTCACTTTGGATGGCGGCCTGGGCGAGCTCTGCGAGCCCGATGAGATCGGCGTGCTGACGGTGCGCGGGCCCACGGTGTCGCCTGGCTACAAAAATCCGGAGCACAACAAGGGCGTCTTCATCGATGGCACCCTTAACAGCGGCGACCTGGCCTACAGGAGCGTTGATGGCCGCATCTATATCGCCGGGCGTGCAAAGGATCTGATCATCCGTAGCGGTCACAACATCGATCCGCTGATGATCGAGAACGCGATGACCACACATCCCGCCGTGGCGCTGGCTGCCGCGGTGGCCATGCCCGATGCCTATGCGGGTGAGCTGCCGGTTTGCTATGTCACGCTACGACCTGGCGCTTTCGCGCTTGAAGAAGAACTGCACGCCCATGCCCAGAAGACCATTGCAGAACGTCCGGCCTGGCCCAAGCACATCCATATCGTCGATGCGATCCCGCTGACCACCGTGGGCAAGATCTACAAGCCGCAATTGCGCATGGACGCGGCAGGCCGTCTGGTCAAGCAGATCGTGCATGACAAGCTGGCACTTCCCGAGGGCAAGGTCGACGTCGCCGAAGGAGGCAAACGAGGACTTCGCGTCACAGTTTCGCTGCCGCAGTCCAATGCAAATACAGCAAAGGCGCTCGAGAACGAGCTTGCCGCATACGCCTTCGAGTCGGTCGTCAAATCGGGTTGAGTCGGTACGTACGCTTTTGTCATCGCTTGAGGGTCGCCTCTGGGTAGACTCGAGTTGGTCGACTGACAGTCTCAGTTCGACCCCTATGTGTAGATCTCAACTATGCGTAGGTCGTATGGGCAGGATCCGCTTGATGCGCGCGCAGGGCGGCTGTTGGCGAGGCGAACCTGCAACTTTCTTCACATAGTTTTGGCAACCGACTGCAGCGGTGGGAGACCGCTATGGGCAACATCCAACACGCTCACACTCTTGGAAGCACCGACACGAGGGTGCGACGGTTCCACACCTGCTCGTCGATTCGATTCTTTCAGACGCTATAACTATGTAAAGAACGCCCGTGCCTCGAACACCCACCCGCCGTAGAGGCGGGCGACGTCCATACCGCGGCAACTGCACATAGTCGAGATCTACACATAGGGACTAAATCTGCATTGAAGAGAACAGATCAGCCGTTAACTAACTGATTCTTTGGTGGGCCCACCTGGACTCGAACCAGGGACCAAAGGATTATGAGTCCTCTGCTCTAACCAACTGAGCTATAGGCCCGCACCTTGACGACGGGTGAGATTAAATCAGAAGTGATGGACAGCTGCCAGGGAGAAGTCTCTTCCAACATGGTATGAGTCTGAAGCGGTCCTGGTATTTCCAACGAGGTATGAGTCTGAAGCTTAGCTTTTGGGTCGATCATCGCGGACATGGTGATCGACATGAACGAATCGCGACTGCACTACGGTGGCGCAACTGCGCGCCTTTCTCGACGGCACCCTCGAGGTCCAGTTCTGCGCCCCGAGCAACGATGTCCAGCGCTACGGCTTTATCAGCGCGGTGCTCGGGCGCTTCGGCTACGCTCAGCTTGGGGCGTGCCCACAAGACGGTGGTGCTGCGCTACCTGGAGCACACCACGGGCTACTCCCGCCAGCAGCTCACGCGGCTGGTGCGCCGCTATCCTCGATTGCGCCACGCTGGCCAAGCGCTACCGCTCCCCGCCGCACGGCTTTGCGCGCAAGTTCACCCCCGCCGACGTAGCTCTGCTCGCCGCAACCGATGCGCTGCACGGCACCCTCTCGGGGCCGGCCACCAAGCAGCTCATGCAGCGCGCCTACGCGCTCTACGGCGACACCCGCTACCAGCGCCTGGCCGGCCTGTCGGTGTCCCACCTGTACAACCTGCGCGCCCAGGCCGGCTACCAGGCCAAGCGGCTGCACTGGACCAAGACCAAGGGTCAGGCCATCCCCATCGCCGCAGCGCCGCGCCCCGGCCCCCGAGGGGCGCCCCGGGTTCATCCGCATCGACAGCGTGCACCAGGGCGACCAGGACGGCTTCAAGGGCGTCTATCACATCAACGCGGTGGACTGCCTGACGCAGTTCGAGCTGGTGGCCAGCTGCGAGCGCATCAGCGAAGCCTACCTGCTGCCCGCCCTGCACAGCCTGCTGCACGACTTCCCCTTCGCCATCCTGGGCTTTCATGCCGACAACGGCTCGGAGTACATCAACCACACCGTGGCCAAGCTGCTGGACAAGCTGCGCATCGAGTTCACCAAGTCGCGTCCGCGCCAGAGCAACGACAACGCCCTGGCCGAGACCAAGAACGGGGCGATCGTGCGCAAGCACCTGGGCTACGCTCACATCCCCCAGCACTTCGCCACCGAGCTCAACGCCTTCTGCCGCGAGTTCCTCAACCCCTACGTGAACTTCCACCGCCCCTGCTTCTTCGCCGAGACCCTCACCGACAGCAAGGGCAAGATCCGCAAACGCTACCGCTTCGAGAACATGATGACGCCCTACGAGAAACTGAAGTCACTGCCCAACGCCAGCACGTTCCTCAAACCCGGCATGAGCTTCGCAGGCCCTGGATGCCTTCGTTGCTGCCACCAGCGACAACGACGCCGCACGGCAGATGAACCAGGCACGAACCCGCCTGTTTCAATCCATTCAACGTCGATCCAAGAAAACGGCCTAAGCTCACCTCCAACCCTCCTGCTCAGACTCATACCTCAATTGGAATTGACTGGGGACTGGCGCGCGAAGCCGCGACGCGTCAGGCGTCCCGCTGCGTTGCGCCGAGCGCGAGGGCCAGCGCCTGCGCGAGCACGCAGGACTCGTAGGGCTTCTGCACCACTTGACTGACTCCGGCGTCGCGCGCGCGGTTGCGCAGCTCGGGACCGCCGTAGCCGCTGGCGATCACGACCGGCATGCCGGGCCGCAGCGCGCGCATGCGTGTTGCGAGCTGGGTGCCGGTGAGGTCGGGCATGACCTCGTCGCTGAGCACAGCGTCGAACCGCTCGGGCCAGGCGCTGAACGCCGCCAGCGCCTTCACGCTGCTGTCATAGCCCACCGGCTCGTAGCCGAGGCCGGCCAGCATGTCCTCGGCCATGGCCAGCAACGTGCGATCGTCGTCCACCAGCAGCACGGTCTGCCCTCTGCCGCGCGGGGTTTCCGCCTCGCGCCGCTGCTCCTCCACCACGCTTTCCGGCGCGGCGGGAAGATAGACCTTGAACACGGTACCCGCGCCCGGCGTGGTCTCGACCTCGATGGCGCCGCCGTGGTCCGCAACGATGGCCTGCACCAGCGCCAGACCGAGCCCGGTGCCCTGACCCGGGCCCTTGGTGGTGTAGAAGGGCTCGAACATGCGCGATGCCACCTCGGGGGAGATGCCGGCGCCCTCGTCCCGCACGCTGAGCACGGCGTAGGCGCCCGGATCAAGGTGGCCGTGACTCAAGGCCGTGCGCTGCCCGACAGTCTCAGTGGCGAGCCCGATCGTGAGCTGTCCGCCGTCGGGCATGGCCTTGACCGCGTTGGTGCTGAGGTTCATCAGCAGCTGGTGCACATGCGTGGCATCCGCGAGCACGGCGGCACGCGGATCATGCACCTCGAGGCGTATGGTGACATTGTGCGGAGTCGATGCGGCGAGCTGATCGCGCACCTCCCCCACCACCGGCCACAGCTCGAGGGCCCGCTTCTCCCGCGTCCCGCGCCGAGCGAAGGTGAGGATCTGGTCAACCAGGGCCTTGCCGCGCCGGCCTGCTTCCACGATCGCGTTGAGCTGCAGGCGCTGCTTGCTTCCCGGGGGCGCATCCGCCCCGGCCAGCTCTCCGTAGCCGAGGATCGCGCCCAGAATGTTGTTGAAGTCGTGGGCGATGCCGCCGGCCATGGTGCCCAGGGCCTCCATCTTCTGCGCCTCGCGCATTCCGGCGATCCAGGCGCTCGCGCTCGGCCTCGGCGCGATTGCGCTTGGTCACATCCTTGAGAAAGCCGATGGCGCGCACGGCCCGTCCTTCGGGAGGGCGCACCACACGCCCGGTATCTTCCACGTCGATATAGGTGCCATTCTCACGCCGGACCCGATATTCCAGTGTGCGCGTCTCGTGCTCGTCCCGCCCCGTTCCATCGATCTGGCTCTCGATCTTGCCCAGGTCGTCCGGATGCACGCGGGACAGCCAGGCCGAGGCATTGCCCACCTCGCCAGGCTCGAATCCCAGGATGTCCCGCGTGTTGCCGCCCCACACCACCTCACGCGTATCCAGGTCCATGTCATACAAGACGTTGCCGGCGGACACCACCGCGGCTTCGTAGCGCAGTTTCCACTCTTCGGCCGTGGACTGCGCCAACTGCCGCTCGCGCATCAGCGCCGAGCCGGTCAGCGTCATCAACGCGGCCACCATGAGGAACATCTGCAGGTAGAGCACAGACAACCCGGGCGCGACGAAAGCGGCCGAGAACGGACCGCTGCCATGCATGGTGTCCCATATCGAGATGCCCGCCAGGAGAATCACCGCGGCGCTTTGTCCGCGTGTGCCGAAACGCAGAGCCGCCCATACCAGGAAGGGCACGATGAAATGCATGAGCGGCGGGACTCCGCCGCCGGCGACGGGCTGCGCGGTGAAAGCCCAATTCGAGACGAGTATCAGCGCAGTGAAACAGATCAATGCCTCGGCCGCGCGCTTGCGATCGATCTGCCTGAACGCGCTCGGGCGAAACTCGGACCAGGCGAGCACCAGCGGCGCAATCAACAGGATCGAGAGCGCGTCCGAAACCCACCACACGCGGAACGTCGGCAGGAAGGCCTGCTGATCGAACACCATGGAAACGAAGGAGCCGGATGCCGCACCGAGCAGATTTCCGCCGAGCGGAGCGATGAGCACGAAGAGCATTACCCTGCGCACGCTGTCCAGCCGCACCGGCACCCCGACTACGCGCCTCAGCGTCAGCGAGGCCAGCAGCATGCAGGTGAAGTACACCGTGGCATAGCCCAGGCTCTTCTGCAGCGCATGAGTGAGGGTCTCGGCGTGCACCACATCGGCCAGAAAGGCCGCGCCAAGAAACGGCAGCCACAGGCGATTCGGGGCCACCAGCAGCATGCTCAGTGCAAAGCCGCCGGCAGGCCACAGAAAAGCGATGTCGCCCACGCGCGGGGCCCAGTGCGTGGACACCCAGGCCAGCGCGAAGTAGGTCGCGCCGACTAGCAGGCAGGCGCCCGCATCGCGCAGGCGTTGCAGTACGAGATGAGTCAGTTTGTCCTACGTCTCCGGGTCAATCGAATCGGCATCGCATCCAACGCCGGGGGGACGCTGTCCCCAACCCGCACGCCGGCGCTCGGGCGCCGAACCGTTGGCAGGCTGTGAGCGGCCCAGCGCAGATTTCATCACCAGACCCAGCGCAAAGAAGCTATACGGCTTGCCGACCTGCACGCAAGGCGTGTGGGCAGGGATGCGGGCCAGCACATCATCGTAGTTGACCGGTCCTGTCAAAAGGATCAGGGGCGTGCCGGCAAGCTTACTCTCAACCGCAGACAGCAGCGAGAGGCCCTCGCCACGATGCACATCCAGATCCAGCATCACGAGATCGAAGCGGTGCTCCTCCAGCGCGCGCAGGGCTTCGCGCTCGTCGGCCGCGGCGACGGCCATGTAGCCGGCACCTCGCATCCAATCGCACATCATCTCGCTGAGAAAGCGATTGTGCTGGACCAGCAGAACGCTCGCCTGGCCAGCAGGAACGTCGGACTCAAACGGCGACATCACCTCACTCCATACACGCATGCTTTGCCTCTTCGAGTTCAAAAGAGGGTGGCGGCGGGGGGGCCCGCTGCGCTGGCCTGGGGACCGTAGGCTCACGCAGAGGATCCCCGCCGCCGGTGCGCATTTAGCACCCGGGCGGTTTCCTGCGGATTTCCGCAGTGCCCTGCCTGATTACAGATGAAACCGTTGTGCCCCGGCTAGGACTGGTTTATGGTTTGTGTCCTCGGGTACCAAGGGCGGGGATTGCGGATGGCGCAGCACATTCTGGTAGTCGAGGACGATCGCCCGACGAGCGATCTGATCTCTCAGTATCTGGGCGACAACCATTTCCGGGTCAGCACCGCGGTTACCGGCACCGAGGCCGAACAGGCCCTGGGGGGCGACGCCGTCGACCTCGTCATCCTGGACCTGAACCTGCCGGACCAGGACGGCCTGATGTTGGCGAAAAAGCTGCTGGCGGAGCGCGACATCCCGATCGTCATGCTCACCGGGCGCAGCGATGAGATGGACCGCGTGCTGGGGCTGGAGCTGGGCGCGGACGACTACGTCACCAAGCCGTTCAGCCCGCGCGAGCTGCTGGCGCGCATCCGTGCCGTGCTGCGCCGGGCACAGACTACGCCTGGCGGGACCCGCCGCGAGCAGGCGCTGCGGATCTACCGCTTCGCCGGGTTCGAGCTGCGTACCGGAACGCGCAAGCTCATCTCTCCCGAAGGCAAGGACCTCGAGCTGACCAGCGGCGAGTTCGCGCTGCTGGCGACTTTTCTGAAGTCGCCCCAGCAGATCCTGAGCCGCGACCAGTTGCTGGAGGGAAGCCGTATGTACGACGACGTCTACGACCGCTCCGTAGACGTGCAGATCCTGCGGCTGCGGCGCAAGATCGAGAAAAACGCCGCCGAGCCGCAGATCATCAAGACAGAGCGCGGCGCCGGCTATTACCTGGACTGCGTGGTGGAGGTGAGGTGAGGGGCGAGGGGCGAACCCTCAAAGCTCGTAGCTCTCCCCGTTGGCGAGCCTCGCCTTGTCCACCAGCTCCTGCGTCAGGTGGGGCGCGAACATCTGGATGAACGCGTACGTGTAGCGTCGCAGATACGCGGCACGCTTGATCGCCACGCGCGTCGTGTTGTTATGGAATATCTGGCCGGCATCGATGGCGTGCAGCTTCGCGTCGCGCTTGGGATCGTAGGCCATGGCCGCGATGATGCCGACGCCCATGCCGAGCTCCGCGTAGGTCTTGATCACGTCGGCGTCGATGGCGGTCAGCACGACGTCCATCTTCAGGCCCTTGACGGCGAACGCCTGGTCGATGTGCGAGCGGCCGGTGAACTCGGGGCTGTAGGTGATGAGCGGATAGCGCGCCAGCTCCTCCACCGACAAGTGCTTGGCCTTGGTCAGCGGATGCCCGTGCGGGACGATCACGCAGTGGTGCCAGGTGTATCCCGCCAGCGCGAGCAGCTCGGGGTAGTGGTCAAGGGCCTCGGTGGCGATGGCGACGTCGGCCTGTCCCGCCATGACCATCTCGGCGATCTGGGTCGGACTGCCCTGCTGCAGGGACAGCCGTACCTTGGGATACTCGCTGCGAAACGCCTGCACCACGCTGGGCAGCGCATAGCGCGCTTGAGTGTGGGTGGTGGCGATGGTGAGAGAGCCCACGTCCTGATCGGCGAACTCCCGGCCCACTTGCCGCAGATTGTCGGCCTCCGCCAGCAGCCGCTCGATCACCTGCACCACGGTGCGTCCGGGCTCGGTCAAAGCCACCAACCGCTTGCCCCGCCGCACGAAGATCTCGATGCCCAGCTCGTCCTCCAATTCCCGGATCTGCTTGCTGATGCCTGGCTGCGAAGTGAACAGAACGTTCGCTGCCTCCGTGAGGTTGAGGCCCTGCCGCACCGCCTCCCGCACGTATCGAAGTTGTTGAAAGTTCATCTGTGTCGCTATTAAGAAGCTGTGGTTATTTGGATATATGGATTGATTAGTTTTGTTTATATGCCACAGCTTATTACGATCTACCCCGGCTTGGGAAGAGCGTAGTCGTGGCATCCGCTTGGGTATCGTCGTCGAGCAGCTGGTCGTCTCCGGCGGCCCGTGTGCCGCGTTGCCGCTCGCGCTCACCTTCGCTACGCAGCTCCACCCCGCGCCGCCGCCTACGCCCTGCCAGCGCACTCCTGTTTTCCGCGATGCGTGGACTGGAGTGGCCTTCGCCCAACTGGTGTGACGGGCGCAAGCCGCTGGACTGAGGAAGATTCGGGACCCCCTGCCAAGCCTTAAGCATACGCAAAGGGGGTCTCCCACAAGGGATCGAAGTAACCAGAGAGCATGCCTATGGAAGGGTCTGTCAGCTTGAAGCAAGGCCTCGCCGATCTCAGCGAAATCGATCAGTACGCGCGCGATCTCGACAGCTTCCGCAACCTGCAGATCGATGCCGAGCGCTTCACCGCCATCCGCCTGCAGATGGGCTGCTACGGCCAGCGCCAGGAAGGCGTGAACATGCTGCGGATCAAGATCCCCGGTGGACGCCTCACGCCGGCACAGACTGCGCACGATCGGCGACGTGCTGGACAAGCACTCGCAACACGACGTGGCGCATGTCACCACGCGCCAGGACATCCAGATTCACTACATTCCGCTGGAGAAGACGCCCGAGGCCATGCGCGACCTGGCGCGCGCCGGGCTCACCACGCGCGAAGCCTGTGGCAACACGATCCGCAACGTCACCGCCTGCCCGTTGGCCGGCGTGTGCTCGAAGGAGCACACCGACGTCAATCACCATCTGCAAACCGCGGTACAGCACTTTCTGCGCAATCCGCTCAACCAGCAGTTGCCGCGCAAGTTCAAGATCAGCTTCTCGGGCTGCGAATCGGACTGCGCCCAGGGCATGATCCACGATCTGGGCATCGTGGCGGTGCGCAGACAACGGCCGCCCCGGCTTCAAGGTGCTGGCCGGCGGCGGGCTGGGGCACAAGCCGCACGAAGCCATCGTGGTGGAGTCCTTCATCGAGGAGCACGATCTGCTCATCGCCATGGAGGCGGTGGTCACGCTGCACAACAAGTATTCGGACCGCGTCAAGCGCGCCAAGGCACGCATCAAGTTCCTGGTCGATCGCTTCGGAGCGGAGGGCTTCGTGCAACGCTACCGGGAGGAGTTCGCGCGCATCAAGGAGGCCTTGGGGCAGCGGGAGTTCCCGGCCGGAGAATGGCGCGCCGACACCAGCGGAGAGGCACCAGGGCCGGGGGCACCGCGCCAGGTGCATGCACAGAAACAACAGGGCCTGTCTGTGCTGCCGCTGGCGTTGCCGATCGGCAACCTCACGGCCCCGCAACTGCGCGGCATCGCCGACATCGCCGACCAGCACGCGCTGACATGATCTGCAGACCACCCAGGATCAGAACCTCATCTTTCTGAACGTGCCGGATCAGCTGCGTTCCGGCGTTGCTCGCGCAGTTTCAGGAGCTCGGACTCGGCCTGCCCAAGGTGGGCGACAACGTGGTCGCCTGTCCCGGCACTTCCACCTGCCGGCTGGGGATCACCTCCTCCACCACGCTGGGTCCCAAAGTCGACGGCGGCAAGCACGACTTGCGCATCCGCGTGTCCGGCTGCCATAACGGCTGCGCGCAGCCGGAGAGCGGCGACATCGGCGTATACGGCGAAGGCCGACGCCTGCACGGCAAGCTCATCCCGCACTACCAGATCTACCTCGGCGGTGACGGCATGGGCGGCGGCGGGATCGGCCGCAAGGGACCATCGGTGCCCTCGGCCCGGATCGAACCGGCCATCGAGCGCATCAAGCAGGCCTATGACAGCGAGCGCATCGATGAGGAGAGCTTCTTCTCGTGGTCGCGGCGGCAGGCGGCCGACTATTTCCAGAAGCTGCTGGCCGATCTCATCGCCGTGAAGCCCGAGGAAGTGCCCAGCGTTCTGCGTGATCACGGCGACGCTGCGGACTTCCGCGTGCTGCAACTGGGCGGCGGGGAGTGCGCCGGCGCCTCGCAGCAGAAGATCGGCACGCTGTTCTTCGAGGCCGCTCACGAGCGCAACTATCGCGACGCGTTCAAGTTCCAGCGCAAGTACCCCGAGGCGCTGAGCTGCGCCGAAGCGGGCCTGCAGGCGGTAGCCCGAGCCCTTGCCGATGCGACCGCCACCCCGGAGAACGACGACCTCGCCGCGTTCGCCGAACAGTTGGTTGCCGCGCTCGCCTGAGAGTCGTCCGCTCGCCAGCGAACTGAAGGTGCTGGCCGCCGCCGTCGCGTTGGAAGACGCGCCCGGAGAGCCGGACATCTCGGCACTGTTTGCCCGTGTCGACGCGTGGATTGTCAGCGCGGCCGAACTGTGCCAGCGCCGCGACGCGACGCTGGTGCTGCGCGACGCACTCCCCGGCGTCGCCTCCGCGTCGCGCCCAGTCGCGGTCGCGATGGCGGTATGACCGTTTCCGCTCCCGTCGGCAACGCCGCGCCTCGAGCAGCGCACGGAAGCGCTCGAGGCTGCGTTGCATGCGATCGCCGCCGAGCACGCTCCGGCAACGTTCTCCAGCAGCCTGGGCGCGGAGGACATGGTGCT
Organism: uncultured beta proteobacterium; assembly: GCA_963741215.1. Taxonomy (GTDB): domain Bacteria; phylum Pseudomonadota; class Gammaproteobacteria; order Burkholderiales; family SHXO01; genus SHXO01. The sequence goes on along the minus strand of CAVUHQ010000040.1, from coordinate 1,625 downwards.
GACCGACGCCATCCTGCGAAACGGAATCGCCATCGAGATCTTCACCCTCGACACCGGACGGCTCAATCCCGAGACCCTCAGCGTGCTCGACCTCGTGCGCGAGCGCTACGGCCATGAGATCCGCGTCTATCGACCGGACCAGGCCGAGGTGGACCGCTACGTGCGCGACCATGGGCTGGACGCGATCTATGACAGCGTGGAGCTGCGCAGCCGCTGCTGCCACATTCGCAAGGTGGAGCCGCTCAATCGCGCACTGGCCGGAAAGGCCGCATGGGTCACCGGCATGCGACGCGCCCAGTCGGTGACGCGCAAATCCATGCCGCTCCAGGAGTTCGACGCCGGCCTATGGACTGTGGAAGTTCAATCCGCTGGCGGAGTGGAGCGAGCGCGAGGTGTGGGACTACGTCCGCGCCTTTCAGGTGCCCTACAACCCGTTGCACGACCAGGGCTACCGCAGCATCGGATGCGCTCCCTGCACGCGTGCCACCGCCGCGGGCGAGGACCTGCGCGCGGGCCGCTGGTGGTGGGAGAACCCGGAAAGCAAGGAATGTGGATTGCACAAGCGTCCGACTGATAGCGCGCCGGCTACGACAGCGGAACAGAGGAAACACGCATGAATCTCGCGAGCGAAGCACGCATCCTGCGCGACGCCACCGACACGAAGAGACGGCGCAGCCATCTCGACTGGCTCGAGTCCGAGGCCGTGCACATCCTGCGCGAGGTGGCGGGTGAGTGCCGCAGCCCGGCGTTGCTGTTCTCGGGTGGCAAGGATTCGGCCGTGGTGCTGCGCCTGGCGGAGAAGGCCTTCCGTCCCGGCCCCATCCCCTTCCCTGTCATGCATATCGACACCGGGCACAACTTTGCCGAAGCCATCGAGTTTCGCGACCGGCGCGTGGCGGAGCTCGGCGTGCGGCTCATCGTCGGCTCGGTCGAAGAGTCGATCCGGCGCGGCACGGTCAAGCTGCGGCGGCCGGACGAAAGCCGCAACGCGGCGCAATCGGTGACCCTGCTCGAGGCCATCGCCGAGCACGGGCTGGACGCCTGCATCGGCGGAGCCCGGCGCGACGAGGAGAAGGCGCGCGCCAAGGAGCGCGTGTTCTCTTTCCGCGATGAGTTCGGGCAGTGGGATCCGAAGAACCAGCGCCCGGAGTTGTGGGACCTCTACAACGCGCGCGTGCATGCCGGCGAGCACGTGCGTGTGTTCCCCATCAGCAACTGGACCGAGATGGACGTCTGGCAGTACATCGAGCGCGAGCAGCTCGACCTGCCGCCGCTCTACTTCGCTCACCGGCGTGCGGTGTTCCGGCGCAACGGCCTCCTGGTGGCCGTAACCGACGTAACGCTGCCGAAGCCAGGTGAGGTGGTCGAGGAGCTGACGGTGCGCTTTCGCACCGTGGGCGACATGACCTGCACTTGCCCGGTGGAGTCGGACGCAGACACCCCCGCCGCGATCGTGGCCGAGACAGCCCAGGCCCGCATCACGGAGCGCGGCGCTACGCGCATGGACGACCAGACCTCCGACGCCTCGATGGAGCGGCGCAAGAAGGAGGGTTACTTCTGATGAGCATCACCTTGCTCGAAACCCCAGCCGCGGAAGCGCAAGCCACCAGCGGCGTGCTGCGGTT
>CAVUHQ010000039.1:0-176815 GCA_963741215.1 uncultured beta proteobacterium | reverse complement strand
GGACCAGAAGGGAATGTTGTCTGTGGAAGATTGGGCTGAGATTCGTCGTCTGCACAGGGCCGAGGGCCTGCCGATCAAGGTGATCGCTCGGGTGCTGGGCATTTCGAAGAACACTGTCAAGGCCGCGCTGGCTTCGGACGGGCCGCCGAAGTACGAACGCCCGCAGCGGGGTTCGGTCGTTGATGAGGTTGAGCCGGAGCCGTACGGGTCGTACGGCGGCGGGTACGCGCCGTACGGAGGCGGCGGCAGTGGGGTCGTCACGCCGCGTCAGTCCAGCCCAATCGACTTGACCTGAACGTCGGTCTGCGGCTTGCCGTCCTGGCCGCCGCCGGCCACGCCGCCTGCGGCGATCTTGTCCAGGGTCGCCAGACCGGTCTCGTCGATCTTGCCGAACACCGTGTAGTTCGGCGGCAACTTCGAGTCCTTGTACACAAGGAAGAACTGGCTGCCGTTGGTGCCGGGTCCGGCGTTGGCCATCGCCAGTGTTCCGCGCGGGTACAGCCACCGGATTCTGTAGTTGCGGGATCGTCGGGCTGGAACTGGTTGGTCGGGTACTCGTCGGCGAACTCGTAGCCGGGGCCGCCGCTGCCCTGGCCGGTCGGGTCGCCGCACTGCAGCACCGACAGTCCCTCGGCTGGTGGTCAGCCGGTGGCAGGGAGTGTCGTTGAAGTAGCCCTGCTGGGCCAGGCTGGCGAAGCTGTTGACGGTGCAGGGCGCCTTGGCGTTGTCGAGCTGCAGGCCGATGTTGCCCCTGGTTGGTGGTCATGCTGGCGCTGATCTGGCCCGGGTCGGTGGGAACCTTCCCGGTCCGCGGCGGCGTGTTGGGCTTGCTGGCCGGTTGCGCGGCCGGATATTGGCAGTTGGCGCCCAGATCGGCCGGCGGTTTGAACGGCGGCAGCTGGCCGTTGGCCGGTTGTGCCGGCTGCGTCGGCGCCGCCGACGTGCTCGGCGCGGTATTGGTTGCCGCTGCGGTCTTGCTGTCCGAGTCACGGTTGGTGATCACCACGGTGGCCACCACTGCGGCGACCACGACGATGGCGCCGACGACGGAGGCGATGATCGTGAAGAGGCGTCTCCTGCGTGCCTGCGCGGCCCGTCGCTCCAGTTGCCGCTCGAGTTTGCGCTTCGCTGTCGCCCGCCGCTGTTCGTTGGTCGGCACCGCCGTGGTCCTCCTCGTGTGCTCGTCGATCCGCAACGAGTGTGCCAGCAGTAGCTGAGCGTGGGCCAAGAGGCCCTACGGCACGCCGGGATGGGAAACTGGACGTCGTGTTGATCACCGGATTTCCGGCCGGCATGTTGGCCTGCAACTGCTACGTGCTGGCGCAACGACCCGGGGCGGACGCCATCGTCGTCGACCCCGGACAGCGCGCGATGGGCCGACTCCGCCAGATTCTGGACGAGAACCGCCTTACGCCGGCTGCGGTGCTGCTGACGCACGGACACATCGACCACATCTGGTCGGCGCAGAAGGTCGCCGACACGTACGGGTGCCCCGCCTACATCCACCCCGAGGACCGGTTCATGCTCTCCGACCCGATCAAGGGCTTTGGGCCGCGGCTCGGCCAGATCGCCTTCGGCGCGCTGTTCCGCGAGCCCAATCAGGTGCTCGAGCTGGACCGCGACGGCGACAAGCTGGACATCGGCGACACCAGTGTGACGGTGGACCACACGCCCGGGCACACCCGCGGTTCGGTGGTCTTCCGGGTCTCCGGAGATGGCAACGACGTCGTGTTCACCGGCGACACGTTGTTCCGGCAGTCGGTCGGCCGCACCGACCTACCCGGCGGCAGTGGCCGCGACCTGCTCGGGTCGATCATGACAAAACTGATGGTGCTCGACGACGACACCGTGGTACTACCGGGGCACGGTGAAAAGTCCACCATCGGCCTCGAACGCCGCACCAACCCGTTCCTCGAAGGTTTGACCCTGTGACCGAATTCCAGGCGCCCAAGGGCGTGCCCGACTACCTGCCGCCGGAGTCGACGCAGTTCACCGCGGTGCGCGACGGCTTGCTTGCGGCCGCCCGTCGCGCCGGTTACGCCGATATCGAGTTGCCCATCTTCGAGGACACTGCGCTGTTCGCCCGCGGGGTGGGGGAGTCGACGGATGTGGTCAGCAAGGAGATGTACACCTTCGCCGACCGCGGCGACCGGTCGGTGACGCTGCGGCCCGAGGGCACCGCCGGGGTGATCCGCGCGGTGATCGAACACGGGCTGGACCGCGGACCACTACCGGTCAAGCTCTGTTACGCGGGTCCGTTCTTCCGCTACGAGCGCCCGCAGGCCGGCCGCTACCGGCAGCTGCAGCAGGTCGGAGTGGAGGCGATCGGTGTCGACGATCCGATGCTGGACGCGGAGGTGATCGCGGTCGCCGACGCCGGCTTCCGGTCGCTGGGCCTAGACGGGTTCCGGCTGGAGATCACCTCGCTGGGCGACGACAGCTGCCGCCCGCAGTACCGGGAACTGTTGCAGGACTTCCTGTTCAAGCTCGATCTCGACGACGAGACCCGCCGCCGCGCGGAGATCAACCCGCTGCGGGTGCTCGACGACAAGCGTCCACACATCAAGGCGATGACGGCCGACGCCCCGGTGATGCTCGACCACCTCTCCGACGTCGCCAAGCAGCACTTCGACACTGTGCTGGCGCACCTGGACGCGCTCGGGGTGCCGTATGTGATCAACCCGCGGATGGTGCGCGGGCTGGACTATTACACTCAGACCACTTTCGAGTTCGTCCACGACGGCCTCGGCGCGCAGTCCGGCATCGGTGGCGGCGGCCGCTACGACGGGCTGATGCACCGGCTCGGCGGAAAAGACCTGTCCGGCATCGGATTCGGCCTCGGCGTCGACCGGGCGCTGCTGGCGTTGAAGGCCGAGGGCAAGACGGTCGGCGACGACACCCGGGTCGATGTGTTCGGCGTGCCTCTCGGAGAGCCGGCCAAGATGCAGTTGTCGGTACTGGCTGCCCAACTTCGTGCCGCGGGAGTGCGGGTCGACCTCGCCTACGGTGACCGCGGCATGAAGGGCGCCATGCGCGCCGCTGACCGTTCCGGCGCGTCGATCGCACTGGTGGCCGGCGACCGCGACATGGAGGCGGGCACGATCGGCGTGAAGGATCTGTCGACCGGCGAGCAGGTCGACATCGCGGCCGACGCGGTCGTCGCCGAGATCCTCACCCGCCTCGGTCAGTAACTCGCCTTGTCCCGCGAGAGTGCGTGTCTGCACACCGACACGCCGTCGGCTGACTCGATTCTGCGCACGCTCGCGCCTTACCGAGCGTGCTGAATCGTTGCGGTCAGCACCTCGTCGATATTGCCGATTCCACCGTCGAACGGGTTACCGCGCTTGAGCACTTGTGTACCGCCTGGAGTGACCGCGACCAGTTTGGCTGAGCTCGAGCCTATTTGGAACTTGCGCGCGAAGCGCACCCGATCCAGTTGCACCAATGCTCCGCCGCGATAGCTGAACAACCCCAGCTTGCGGTCGAGGACCGCCACCGGGCGGCATTCGTGCAACGGCCGGCTGCGATTACGACGAATCTTGCGTACCACGACGAAGGTCATTGCTGCCAACACGAGACCGATAGCCAAGAAGATCGCGCCCAGAGCTCGTGAGGGAGTGCCCGCGACGAGGACGACAGCACCGAAGCCGGCGACGACGACCGTCACCACGCCGAGCACGAACGCCAGTACTGCGAGTGCACCCGTCCCGCGGTCGATGACCAAAACCCGACGGCCGTCATCAGTGACGACGAGTCCGCCCGTGTCGGCGAGTGTGCTGGGCGCTGGTGTGTCCACACCCTGCAGCATGCACACTCGTCGGCCGCGAGGGTGCGCAGAATGCCAGAAATCGTCGGCGCGTCGGCCCCAGACACGCACGCTCGCGGGGTGTCAGATGGCCATATGGCATTCGAATTCGACCCGGATGTAACACGCCGGTGGCGTCCGGCGATGTGACGGACATGCGAACAGTGCTTGCCGCGGCCTTGGTAGTGTCGGCGCTGCGATTAGGGGGTATCTAGATCGATATGACCAAAGTGACAGCCAGGATCGCTTCCGCGGCGGCGATCGCACTCGCGGTGTTGGCGTCGGCTCCTGCGACGTCAAGTGCTGAGCCGGCCGCTCATCAGGTCCGGTACACGCTGACGTCGGCCACCGATGCGGGTTACGACCTCAACTATCTGACGAATCAACCTCCGAGCAAGGCGGCTTATGACGCCGACGCGCACGCGTATCTGCGCAGCGAGCGGGTGAACGTGGCGGCGGGTGCGCCATGGGTGTTCGAAACCACGCTCGCGGACCCGCAATGGGCGATCATCACCGCGAGCACCGCCGTGCACGCCATGCAGGCTCCGCCCAGTCCTCACTGCGAGATCGCCATCGATGGTCAGGTGGTAGTCCAGCAGGACGGGCCGTACACCGCGCAATGCCAGCTGAGCCAGTGGTGACCTGGACTCTAGCCGCCGAACACGTGGACCCACGCCTGCTCGCCTGAGCGCAGTGGAACCGCGACGCGCCGATAGTCGTCGACCTACCCATCGGCGGCGGCCTGGTCGTAGCCGACGATGGGATCCGGTCAGGGCAACAGCGGCCAGCTTCTTGTAAGAGACCTGCAACATGATCGACTCTCCCTCGCGATGCGGCAGGCTGTCCTCACGCGCTTCCGCGCGCTCTCCGAACTGCCCACCGCGTTATCGAAAACTTTCCCGCTGTTTCGGCGCGGAGAAATCTTCCCCGCGCCGTCCGCGACTCAACGTCCGGGCACCGTGGCATCGGGCCTTAGCGGCCGGCCAATCAGCGGGTACTCTCTGACGATTCCTGCGGTGCCGATGTTCTCGCCGATGATCTGCTCGAACTGACCAGGGCTGAGCTCTCCCGTGGCTGGAGCGACGTAGACTTGCACCGCCGGCAGGAGCAGGCCGAAAGTCCCGCGCCAATCCGAGCTGTAGACGATGTGCGCGGACACGTGCGCTATGCGCCCGCCGCCATCTCCTTGCAGATCCTGCGCGATCTCGGCGGCGAGATCCTGGCGAGTCTTGGCAAGCCTCGGCTCGAGCGATGGATCGATTCTGAGCTCCTGCCAGTTTTCCAGAATCGCCGCGACCACCTGCTTGTTGCCGTCTATCATGACTCTCGCAACGCCCGGCGCGGGGACGAACGGCATCACAACCTGTTTGGTCTTGGGGTCTGTCAGGTTGACCCTGATGCCGCGCGGCACCTGCACTACCTTCTGGATCATCACCGGAGCGAAGGTTTCACCTTGCGCGCCCGCGCCGGCAACCGCCAGACTGCTCACGAACAGCGATGCATTGGCTGCTGCCGCGGTAGCAGGAGGCAGCGGAAACTCGAGCGGCGCGCCAGTCGTGGGATCGGCCGGCAGCCCGAAGTTCTTCGACAGGAAGGCCTGTGCCATCGCCAGCGCGGTGGCGTCAGGAATATTGGCGACCGATTTCAGATTTTTCGGGTCGAATTTCTCGTCGAACGCGGGACGCGACAGAAAACGGATGTTTCCCACCCCCAGGTTCTTGCTGAAGCTGAGCTGGCTGAACTTGCCCGCGCTGTCCGGTGTCCCGGAGGTTGCGTTGCACTCGCCCTGATCCGGGTCCTTGACCGGAGTGCCCGTGCGCGAGCACTCCGGTGCGAACACCGGCGATGCGAGCCCGAACGCGCCAGACAGCGCGTTCTTCAGCACAAACGTCTGACTCAGGGACGGTGCGAGCGGCGGCTTGACCAGCTGTTCCGCCAAAGCGGTATTTTCACTGCCGATGATGGGCGGCAGCGCATCTTCGACCATCCTCTGGATTTCGTCGAGGGTACTTTTGCCGCTACCGAGCGTCCCCTCTTTGGTGGTTTGCGCATAAGTTGCGCTGGCTGCCGCCGCGAGCAGCGCGGCGACGGAAAACCTCAAGCATTGCGAAACGGGCAAAGACATGGCAGGCCTCATTCGGAATAAGTAGTTAAAGACTGCGTGACATGGAGTGTCGCCGGGGTGACGCTCAGAAAGGAGGCTTACCCTCGGGCTTGCAGCCTGGGTAGTACATCCAGGCATAGCCGCCGTTGCCTCCCGGGCTGCCGAAGACGAAGTTGTAGCGTTCGTTGAGCAGCCGGTTGAGAGCGTCGCTGCCGTTGACTCCGATCGAATAGGCCACCGGGCACTGGTCCTTGCAGGTACCGAACCAGTTGAACGGGTCGTACGCCGCGCAATTGAACTGGCCCTTCTTGTGATGATTGGTTACCCAGGCCGTCGAGACGGGGACGAAGTGTCCGTCCCACGCAGTGTTTTGATAGTTTCCGTTGAAGCTGCTGCTGATCCACATGATGCCGTGAAAGCCGTCCCATTGATGCGAGCGCTGGCTGGCGCCGGGCTTGGCCATCGCGACGCGGATGTTCGGCAGCGTGTCGCCATCCGCACTGAAGCATGACGAAGCGATAAAGAACTTCAGCCATTGATCGCCGAAGTACGTCTGCCCCGAATTGCCCGCGCGCACCCAGCAGTCGTTATCGCCGGGGGGCGACGCGAAGGGATAGCGCTGTAGGCCCGCCCAGTAGTCCGTGCCGACCGGCGAGCCGTGGTATGCGCCGATGGCAGCGTCGGCCCAGTCGTAGCCGTATCCGGCCCAGGAATAGAAGTCCAGGCAACTGGAGTCGTAGAGTGGATCGCATTCGTGCTGCTTGGTCATGTAGCCGTCCACCCAGCGCCCGGCTTTGTAGTGCCCGAAGGCTCCCATCTGGTTGTACCAGGCGTCCGCCATTCCCGGCCACGAGCTCCGGTTGTCGGCAGGGTTTGTGTCGCAGGTACCGCCGCTCCAGTTACCGATCGCGAACTCTTCGACGTACAACGCGAGCGCCGAAGACGACGACGCCGCCACAACGATTCCGGCCAGCAGCTTCAGCCCTGCCGTGAACCAATCCTTATGCTTATTCATCAAGACCTCCCATGGTCCCAAGTCAAACGAGATCAACCGACCAGACGCGAGATCGTCGCTGGAGTTCTAGTGACCTCCTCGCAGGCACAGTCGGTTCCCAGAGTTCAACGAGTGAAAGAGCAACCTCCCGGTGAAGCGATCATGCTGTTGCTCTGACACACGCGGAGGCCATTCTCCGTTCGCGCGCGTCGCTTGCGATATGACGAACGATAGAGGGAGCCCGAAGATTGCCGTGCTGTCGGCAGGGGATTACGGGGCTAGGCAGCAGACGCGGTGCTGCGCGGACAAGCGAGCTGAGATGGATCTGAGTCGGGATCCCGGAAGTGCTACCCTTTACGCTTGCGCGTTCGGCGGCGGACTACGCACCGCGCTGGAGCGTTTGTTCGCGCCGGCAACTGTCCATTCTGTCTATCCTTGCTGAAGATTGTGCGATCCTGGCGAATGTCCTTGCTCCCATGATGGGCTCCAGGATCGTTACAGAACAATTAATGGAAATTTAATAGAACTGGGCGCAGACGTACGGCACGATGCCGAGGTCGAACGCAACAACTCCACATCACCGAGGGCGGACACGCCATGAACCGGCAAGCTGAGCTGTTGACTCTAGCCGTACCCGTTGACAAGACCGATCATGTACTCGGTCCGGACAGCGCCGGCGTCGTCCTGGTCGAGTACGGAGACTTCGAGTGCCCGAATTGCGCACAGGCGTACGCGGCGGTGAAGATGCTGCTGCGCCGCTTCGAGCATCGTATCCGCTTCGTCTTCCGCCACTTCCCTTTGGAGGTCCATCCGCACGCAGAGCTGGCAGCTGAGGCGGCGGAAGCAGCCGGGGCCCAGCACAAGTTCTGGCCGATGTACGACCTGCTGTTTGAGCACGCCTCGCACCTCAAGCCCAAGGACCTGCGCGACTACGCCGGCCGCATCGAGCTCGACCTCGAGCGGTACGACTACGAGATGGGCGATCAGGTCTACCGGCAACGTGTGAACGAGCACGTCGAGGGCGGCGGGCGCAGCGGCGTCCGCAGCACGCCCACCTTCTTCGTCAATGGCGTGGTCGTGGATGCCTCCTTCGGACTCGCACACCTGGCCGATGCTGTAGCAGCGGCGACAAGCCGCGCGATGCGGTAGGACGACACGATGGCGAACGACCTCCTCGAGAAGCGTCGCGAACAGCTCTTTCCCAAGCTCACGGCGCAACAGATCGCGCGCCTCGAAGCGCATGGCAAGCGGATTGAAACGCACGCCGGCGAGGTCCTGGTCGAACCGGGTGACCGTCACCGGAACCTCCTCGTCGTCCTGTCCGGGAGCCTCGAGCTGGCCCTGCCCGGGATGCTGGGCGAAGCGCTGATAACGGTGCTGTTGCCGGGCGATTTTGCCGGGGAGATGAGCACCCTGCGTGGAGTCGCCGGTTTCGTGCGCGTCCGCGTTCGTGACGGTGGCGCAGTTCTCTCGATCGACGACGAGAGCCTGCGCGACGTGGTTCAAACCGACGCCGAGCTGAGCGAGCTTTTCATGCGCGCGTTCATATTGCGACGCATGGGATTGGTGGCGTCCGGGCAAAGTGAAGTGACACTGCTGGGGTCGCGCCATTCGGCTGATACCCTCACGCTGCGCAAGTTCCTCACGCGCAACTCGTATCCCTACGTGAGCGTCGACATCGATACCGACCCTGGCGTGCAAGCGCTGCTCGACCGCTTCCAGGTCGGGGTCGAGGACATACCGGTGGTCATCGCACGCGGCGGGCGGGTGTTCAAAAATCCGAGCATCCACGACGTCGCGCGGTTCCTGGATATGAACCCCGCGGTGGATGACACGAAGGTGCACGATCTGGTCGTCGTCGGCGCCGGCCCCGCAGGACTTGCGGCAGCCGTTTATGCGGCCTCGGAGGGGCTCGAAACGCTGGTCGTCGAAGCGACCGCACCCGGCGGACAGGCGGGGACCAGTTCGAGGATAGAGAACTATCTGGGCTTTCCCACTGGAATCTCGGGCCAGGCACTGGCGGGCCGTGCGTTGGTGCAAGCCCAGAAATTCGGCGCGAGCGTCAACGTAGCAGTCCTCGCGGAGCGGGTTCGCTGCGAGCGGCGTCCCTACTCCGTGGAGCTATCCGACGGCCGGGTCGTGCTCGCCGGCGTGATCGTCATCGCAACGGGTGCTCAGTACCGCGAGCTGAAAATCGAGAACCTCTCGCGGTTCGTTGGCACCGGGATTTACCATGCCGCCACACACCTGGAAGCCAAGCTGTGCGAAGGCGAGGAAATCGTCATCGTGGGCGGCGGCAACTCGGCGGGTCAGGCGGCCGTGTTTCTGGCCGGCGCCTGCCGTCACGTCCACGTCCTGGTGCGCTCGGATGGTCTCGCCGACAGCATGTCCCGCTACCTGATCCGCCGCATCGAGGAAAGCCCGAATATCACCTTGCACACTCACACCCAGATCACTGCGCTCGATGGCAACGAACGTCTGGAGAGAGTCGCCTGGCGCAACAGCTCGAGCGACCAGACCGAGTCTCACGAGATAGAGCACGTCTTTCTCATGACCGGTGCCGTGCCCAATACAATGTGGTTGGAAGGCTGTGTGGCGCTCGACGAAAAGGGTTTCGTGCGCACCGGAGCAGACCTGCGGCCCGAGGACCTGGCGGCCGCGCAGTGGCCGCTGCCCCGTGCGCCTCACCTGCTGGAGACGAGCCTGCCGGGCGTCTTCGCGGTGGGAGACGTGCGCTCCGGCAGTGTCAAGCGGATCGCCTCCGCCGTGGGTGAAGGATCGATCTGCGTTCAGTTCGCACACCGGGCGCTGCGCGAAATCTCGGTTGCCTCGCAATAGAATTCGTTCCGTCCGTTCCCGTTCCTCTCCGTTCCGCCTCCGCCTCCGTTCCCGGGCCCGTCTGCCTCCGACACCAGCAAGCGGCGTCGGCAGTCCGCAGCATTTGCTAACATTCACCCTCGTAGCGCAAGGAAATACAAGATTGCGCTGCGCTCTGCATCCATACTGAACTCACCCGGGTTCCCGCAATCAATGGAGTAACCGCCCTGCGGATGCTGACCTTTCCTGCCGCAGGCTCCTGCTCGGCGGGATCGGATAGCCGCCGCCGCTAGCCTGCCAGCGGCGGCGACGGTTGCAACGGCCAAGCGGGCGGCCGCTTCGACTTCTGCGAACCAGACCTAAGGAGACCACTCCATGAGCACGATCACGACCAAGGACGGCACCGAGATTTATTACAACGACTGGGGCAGTGGACAGCCTGTCGTATTCAGCCACGGCTGGCCGCTCAGCGCGGACGCATTCGAGGACCAGATGTTCTATCTGGCTTCCCGTGGCTATCGCTGCATCGCGCATGATCGCCGCGGCCACGGCCGCTCGAGCCAGCCCTGGAACGGCAACGATCTGGACACCTACGCCGACGATCTCGCCGCGCTGGTCGCGGCGCTCGACCTCAAAAGTGCGATCCACGTCGGTCACTCCACGGGAGGCGGCGAAGTCGCCCGCTATATCGGCCGTCACGGGACCAAGCGCGTGGCGAAGGCCGTGCTGATCGGCGCCATCCCGCCGCTCATGCTGAAGACGCCCGCCAATCCCGGCGGCTTGCCCATCGAGGTGTTCGATCAGCTCCGTACCGGCGTCGTCGCCGACCGCTCGCAGTTCTGGAAGGATCTCAGCCTGCCGTTCTATGGCTACAACAGGGCGGGAGCGAAGATCTCGGAAGGCGTGCGCGAGTCGTTCTGGCTGCAGGGAATGATGGCCGGCTTTCCTGCCTCGTACTTCTGCATCAAGGCGTTTTCGGAGACAGATCTCACCGAGGATCTGAAGAAGATCGACGTGCCGACCCTGATCCTGCACGGCGACGACGATCAGATCGTGCCGATTGCCGACTCGGCGCTGCTGTCGGCCAAGATCGTCAAGAACGCCACGCTGAAGATCTACAAGGGTGCGCCGCACGGCATGTGTACAACGCTCAAGCAGCAGGTCAACGAAGAGTTGCTCGCGTTTATCAAGGCATAAGCGGGCAGATCGTGCACCGATAGGGTGCGCGATCCCCGAGCGCCCTAACCGTTTCCGTGCCTGCGGCTAAACCGGCCGTGGGCGCGGACACCGGAACGGGCGCAACTTTCCGCCAGACCGAGGCAGACTTGGTATGGATGGCGTTATGCTACCGCTCGTGCGATGGCCCACGCCGTACCAAACGCTCATCTCAACGGAGGCTTGCCATGATTCTCGGAATGTCGACATCCACCTTCACCTTGGTCCACGTTGTCTTGAGTCTGATAGGCATTGCTGCAGGCTTCGTGGTCCTGTTCGGCTTGCTCAGCGCGAGAAGGTTCGATGGCTGGACTGCGCTCTTTCTCGCGACCACGGTGTTGACGAGCGTGACCGGGTTCTTCTTCCCGCGCGATCAGCTCTTGCCGTCCCATATCGTCGGCATCGTATCGCTGGTGGTGCTCGCGGTCGCGATCGTCGCGCTCTACGTCTACCACCTCGCGCGATCCTGGCGCTGGATCTATGTCGCAGCCGCCGTGGCATCGCTGTATCTGAATGTCTTCGTCGGAGTCGTGCAGGCCTTCTTGAAGGTGCCGTTCCTGAATGCGCTGGCGCCGCAGCAGAACGAGCCGCCTTTCGTGATCGCGCAGATCGCTGTCCTGATAATTTTTGTCGTGCTCGGTATCCTGGCGGTGAGATCGTTTCACCCCGAGACCAGAGCGTCCACACTCAGCCCGGCCTGAGCTGACACTAACCTTACCGATCTTCGGCCGGGGTGGATCGGTGCTAGATCTAGGAATTCTGAAGGGAGATTGAAGCCATGAATACCAAAGAAGCAACCGCACGGCGGGTAGCCCCGCTCAAAACGCCAACCAACCTGGCGTCCAAGGCCACGTCGGACATTGCCGGCGCGCTCAACATTCTGCTCGCCGACATGTTCGCGTTGTACATGAAGACGAAGAACTTCCACTGGCACGTCTCGGGTCCGCACTTCCGCGACTATCACCTGCTGCTGGATGACCAGGCTGGACAGATCTACGGCGCTACCGATGCCATCGCCGAGCGTGTGCGGAAGGTCGGCGGCACGACTGTACGCTCGATCGGACACATCGGCCGCCTGCAACGTGTCCTGGACAACGACGCCGAGTTCGTCACGCCCTTGGACATGCTGGCGGAGCTGCGCGACGACAACATGCAGCTCGCGGCGCATATGCGCGAGACGCACGGCGTTTGCGACGAGCACGGCGATGTGGCAACCGCGAGTCTCCTGGAAAACTGGATCGACGAGGCTGAACAGCGGGTCTGGTTCCTGTTCGAGGCGAGCCGGCGGGGTGAGGAGCCGGGGCGCTGACACCGCAAAGCGGTGCTCCGCCGAGACGGGCCCGTTCTCATTGCGCGCCCGGCAAGCGCTTGGTCCTATGAGCGGTAGAAACGGCGCGCTCGTTGCTCAGCTAGCTTCCAACGTTGCGGAAAATGAATTCTAGTTCGGCGTGAAGGGGTGTCCCGGACTCCTTCTGCAATGTGTACTTTGTTGCGCCACATTGCTGGGGGGCGGCGGCTCGGCATGGTCGCAGTCGGACGCGGCTTCCGCGCACGAGTCAGGCATGCGCTTCGAAGGGTATGGGCTGCGCGTCCAACCACCCGCGGCTCCCGAAGCTCTTCCCTCCGGACGGTCCGGCAAGAAGGCCGCGTACGCAGGCCTGGGCCTGCGCCAGAATGTAGAAGGTGTAGTCGTCGTTGCAGTCCAGCCGGGCCCGCTGGGTGGAGACGGCTTCAAGTCCGCCTCGATCTGGCGCGGCGATCTCATCGTCTCGCTCAATGGTCAGCCGCTCGACCTCGCGGGATGCATGCAGCTCATGAAATCCCTGGCTGCAGGCGACACGCTCCGAGTGGTGTACCGCCGCGGTTCGAATGCCGACCCCTACTCGGCAGTTCCCCGAGGCGACCCGGATGGTGAAGAGCGTAGCGTCGAAATCGTGCTCGACGACGCCGCGCTATGGAGAGGCACCATCGGTCAAGGACTTCCGGCAGGACGCGTCATGCCTCCGGCGCCGCCGGGCCAGTTCGAAGACCTCATTCTCGGCCAAGCCGAGGAGCTCGGGCTGCGGACCGCAGACGGCACAGGCGCCGCATTGCTTCCGTATCTGGCTTCGCTGCAGGAGCGTATCCTCGACCCCAACTCGCTGCCAGCCGTGGTTCGCGCGCTCGAGCGTCCGCTCTCCCTCGATCGCGTCGAGGCCGACATCGCGGCTCTGGTTCGCCCGCTCGCCGGCGCGCAGTCTCTGCAACAGAGCCTCCTCGCGGCGCACGAGCTCATCCTGCGCGTTCTCGATGTTCCGGATCTTCAGGCCCAACCCGACGTTGCCTCGCGGCTGTCCGCAGCGCGACGCGACTATCAGCAGCTTGCGATCAGTCTCTCGAGGGACCTGCGTGACGGAACCGAAACTTCGGGGCCGGATTTCCCGCAGTACCTGCAGCTGATCCGCGCCAGCCCGCAGCTCACGCCGCTGTCCGTAGCCATGCTTCCCGAGGTCGCACGGCATGTGACGGAGCTCGAGAAGTTCGCGCAGGAGGTCTCGACATCCCCACAGCCGATCCCACCCGAGTTGATGGAGCGGGTGCGTGCGGCGGTAGACGGACCGGTTCTCGGCGCCAAACTCGTCGACGGTGAGCTCTGGGTCGTCGGCGGCGATCAGCCCAACCGCTACAACATGGATCTCATCGCCGCAGTCTTCGATGTCGGTGGCTCGGACGTGTATACCTACTCGACTCCACCAAGCGGTCTGTATCAAATCGTCATCGACCAGTCGGGCGACGATCTCTACGAGTCGACGGGGGACTTTGCCGGCCCGGCTGCGGCGGTGTTCGGCGTGTCTATCATCCACGATCGCGCGGGCAACGACCGCTACATCTCGCAGCACCAGGGCTCCATCGCCGCCGCACTCTTCGGCGTCGCGATCCTGATCGATGAGGCGGGGAACGATCAGTACATCAACGACACGCCGGACGCGGGCTGGTCGCAAGGCACCGCGGTCTATGGGGCTGGTCTGCTCATCGACCGGGCCGGCGACGATGTCTACCAGGCCCAGATCCTGGCGCAAGGCGTCGGCGGTCCCGGAGGGATCGGCCTCATCGTCGATACCGAAGGCAACGACACCTATACGGCGAACGGTCCGCACTTTCCCAGCAGGTATGAGACACCGGGCGTTGCCGCCGGATTCAGTCAGGGCTTTGGAAGGGGGATCCGTGGTTATGCCGCAGGCGGGATCGGCGCACTCTACGACTTCGCCGGCGACGATCGCTACGCGGTCGGTGAGTTTGGGCAGGGCACCGGATATTCTCAGGGGCTGGGCATCCTCCACGATGCCGCGGGCAACGACCAGTATGTCGGCTCTCGCTACGCGCAAGGCAGTGCCGCCCATCAGGCCGCGGGCATTCTGATCGACGATGCCGGCAACGATACCTATACGTGCAGCGGTCCGCGCGGCACAGGGCGCAGCCTGGGATCAGAGCAGTGCGATGCTGATCGACCGTGGCGGTGACGACACCTATGCCGCGGGCGGACTCGCGCTAGGGTCCGCCGCCCAGCAGGCGGTCGCGGTCTTCATGGATCTCGATGGCTGGGATACCTACGCCTGCGCCAGCCCTTGCCTGGGCGCGAGCGGCGACAACACCTACCACTACGACGCGGACAAGATATTCAGCTTCAGCGTCTTCATCGATCGCGGCGGCAAGTCCGACCGCTACCCGCGCCTGCGCGCGAACAACGAGCTGATTCGCACCGGCACGATCAAACCTGAACAGCCGGCCTCATCCGACTGCTGCGGCATGTTCATCGACGAATGATCGCTCCCGCAGTGGATGGGCTACTTGCAGGCGATCTTCCAGAGCGTCTCCGTCATGGTCTCCGGGGACACCGGTGTCCATTCGTGCGGCGAGGTGTCTTCGTAAATCACCTTCCCCTCGCCCATATGCCCGGCGTGAAGCGAGAGGCTAAGACCGCGGGCCTTCCGCTCCGCGCAGTCGTATTCGATCTGCGTTTTGCCCGAGAAATAGCCAACCTCGACCATACGCTGAAAGGATTTGAAATCGAGCAGCGACCACATCTTCGCGGTGTTGCCGTTCCGGACGATCGTGGCCGGATCGACATAGGAAGTAGCGGTGGCGTCTTCTCCGACGCTCTTCCATCCTGCCCAGGCGGGGCTGCTTAGGAGCAATAGGAATATCGCGAGCTTTTTCATTTGGCCTCCCTTGGCGGGAAGTGTACCCGACCAACGAACAGGGCTGCTCGATAGTTGAGCCTTTGCGCCACAGATGGTACGGTTCCATTTCCCATTCACTCGTGTCCTCGAGTTGTGAAGCAGACATCAGAGCTCACGGACGTGCTTACCAACCCGACCGTCAAAGCCGCCATCGAGGCGCTGCAGGACGGTGACCGGAAGGCCTGGTCGGCCCTGTTCGAAGCGGACGCGAAGCTCTACGACGACGGGGCTCCTCGCAGCCTCGACAAGTTCACGCGAGATGCGCTCGGCCACGAGCGGTTCACCTCGATCGACCGTGTAGAGAACAACGGCCTCGACCTGGTGGGCGCATTCCATTCCGACCAGTGGGGCGACTTTCGAACCTATTTCAGGTTTCAACTCTCCCCTTCCGGCAAGATCAAGCGACTGGACATCGGGCAGGCAGAGTAGGCAAACCACATGCACACGATCATCGTCCTCGCGATCGGATTCGGCTTGCTCGGCCTGTGCGCCATCGCCGGGCGCGTCCTTGGCGGCAGTCCGGGGATCGCGACGGCCGCGCTCGTCTTTCTTCCGTTGTGGCTGATCGGGGCGGGCATCAACATGTACATGGGGGTGAAGGGGGCGGGCTACTCGGTCGCGGACGAGGCTCCCATCTTTCTGCTCGTCTTCGCAGTCCCGGCCGCGGTGGCCCTCATAGTGTGGTGGGCGCTCCGCTGACACTCGAGCGGTGTCCTTCGTCGGCGTGCGGCGGTGGTTCGCGCGAGGCCTTTCGACTGCGTCTGTGCTATTTCGCGGTTTGAGCGAGCGAAGGTAGGCTTTGGGCCTAATACCACAGGGATTCTCATCTTCAGTGCAGATGGCTTTATGTGTGTAAACCTGATGCAGCCGAATCGTCCGAACTTCGCCACGAAAGACTGGAGAGGCGGCACTCCCGATGAGAAGCGCCTGGCATACGAGACGTTTCACCGGTTACTGCGCATCCTCACACAGTCAACGAGGAGGAGAAGTACATGGTCTCCACGCTCGAAACGGCTGTGTTTCCAAACTGGACAGGTTCCAAGCAAAAGCGATTCCTTGAAATGAACGGCGACCAGCTTACCGCCAGGACTCCTCCGCTACTGATCGAAGGAAAACAGACCGTGGGGGTCTTGGTATTCGAGAAAGCCAAGTAAGTCATTCCTGGTCGCGCTAAGGGCGGCCCAACAAAGGATCGTGAACGGAAAATCTCACTTCTGCATCAGCCGGAGCATAAAACAGCGCCGCTGTTTTGTTTCCGTCACGCTTCGCGCGCCCGCTGCGGGTGAAGGCAAACATCCGGCGCTTCGTGGAGGTTCCAACGACTATTTATTGATCCTCTTCGGCAACCCCAAGGCAGGACCCCCTTGATGTTGGGGCGACCTCAATCAGGCATTGATCTGCCTCTCAAGGCTTTGGTATCCGAGTCAGTCCCCGGCAAGTGTCTTCCAGTTTCAATACTGCGGCTTACGTCATTGAGCGACATACGCTTCCCGCAAAGCTTGAGTCCAACCTTGCACCTGCCGAACGTCTTATCGCGAGCGTCCTGCGGCGATGAGCATGGACTTGCGTGCGGCGGCCCCTGCGCAGATCGAGCCAAGACACCAGACACCGCTCCCGGATGGCATTTGTCATGACTGCCGACCATCGGTAATCGATCTGTAAGTCGTCTGCGCGTATCTTTGAGTGCCTACAGCCGCGCGCAAAAGGGAGAAGAAAGGCGTGAAAGCCGGTGCCCCGGCCTGGCGTTGCTACCGCATTTGACCGGCCGCCTGAGCTCCTGGCCGCGATGACGGCTGGCTGTCGCGTCCCAGCGGAATCGTTAACAGCCTGGCGCGACCTGGAGGCAACGTCACGGGCTTGTCGGCCAACCTCAATGAGCTAATCAAAAAACATCTCGAGATTCTCAAGGAAGCTGCGCCACGGATTTCTCGCGTGGCTTTGCTGATGGACTCCACCAATCTTGGTCAGACGCAACTCGCAGAGCAACTAGACGCCGCAGCTAGCACAATGGGCGTGCGTATGCAGCGAATCGACGTACTGACTCCAGCAGCTCTGGATGGCGCTTTCGCCGCAGCGCTGAGGCAACGGGCGGAGGCGCTCATCGTCTTCCCGCTGCCCTCCCTGGGCCTCCTGATATCCGCAGAATCACAGAGTTCGCGGTCAATAACCGCGTTACCGACGACGACGTACCTACCGACGTATTTCGAAGCGGGGCTCCTGATGCTTTACGGCCCTAACATCCGGGATCAATTCCATCGCGTGGGACCCTATGTCGACAGGATCCTAAGGGGTACCAAGGCGGCCGATCTCCCAGCGATTCGCCGCTTTGACCGACATGAACTATCCAACGGACTGCAGGCGTGCCTGAAAGCAAGCTGCGCGTCCGCGCAACTGCAAACATACGACGACGTAAGGAGCCGACCATGGACAAAATCACGCCACTGTTTACTGCAACCGCCACCGCCACAGGCGGGCGCAACGGACACACCGAATCCAGCGATGGAATCGTGAAATTCGATCTGTCGGTGCCCAAGGAAATGGGCGGCCCAGGCAAGCCGGGCACCGCCACTCCCGAGCACCTGTTCGCGGCAGGCTATGCGGCCTGCTTTGGGGGCGCGCTCGACTTCGTCGGCAAACAGCACCGCAAGGACGCATCCAAAGCCAGGATCACGTGTAGCGTGACGATCGGTCCGCGCGATGTCGGCGGCTTCAGCCTCGCGGTCAAACTGCGCATCGAGGACAAGAGTCTTTCACAGGCGGACCTGCGCGCGCTCGCGACCGAGGCGCACGAGAAGATCTGCCCGTACTCGAACGCCACCCGCGGCAACATCGACGTGCAACTCGAAGTTGTCGGCGCGTGAGCGATCCGATAGTTGCGCCTCGATGGGAGAGGATTGACGCGCAATGAGCAGATTCGCCGAATACGAACATTACGACGCCCTCGGGCTCGCCGAGCTGGTCCGGCGGAAAGAGGTCGCGCCTCACGACCTGCTCGAGGCCGCGATCGAGCGCGTCGAAGCGCGCAATCCGGCGGTCAACGCCGTGGTGATGAAACTCTACGACTACGGCAGGCAGGCCATCGCCGGCGGGCTGCCGGACGGCCCATTTCGCGGCGTGCCGTACCTGATGAAGGACCTCACCTCGTCCATCGCTGGCGTAAGAATGACACGCGGCTCCAGGTTCTTCGCCGATACGCCGCCAGCAGCCGCCGACAGCGAGCACGTGAGGCGGTTGAAGCGCGCGGGGCTCGTCATCTTCGGGCGGACCAACACTTGCGAGCTGGGCCTCTCGCTTACCTGCGAGCCTCAGCTTCATGGCCCGACGCGCAACCCCTGGGACGTGACTCGCATCTCTGGAGGTTCGAGCGGCGGAGCCGCTGCAGCCGTCGGCGCGAGAATGCTCCCGCTGGCGCACGCATCCGACGGATTCGGCTCGATCCGCGCTCCGGCCGCGTGCTGCGGCGTGGTGGGCCTCAAGCCGACGCGCAGCCGAAACACCTTCGCTCCGTTTTCCGGCGAAGGTCTCGGCGGCCTGTCGACCGAGCACGCCGTGAGCCTCAGCGTCCGCGACAGTGCTGCGCTGCTGGATGCGACGTGTGGGCCCGGCCTCGGCGATCCCTACGTGGCGCCGCCGCCCGCGGGTCCCTATCTCAAGGAAATCGGCGCCGATCCAGGAAGGCTTCGCATCGCCTGGACCGCTGCGACACCGAACGGCGCCAAGGTCGAAGCCGAAGCGCTGCGCGTGCTGGCGGAGACGGTCACGCTCTGCGCCGACCTGGGTCACCACGTCGAGGAGTGCAGCCCCGATATAGAGGGCGCTGCGGTCGTGCCGACTTTTCTGACGCTTGCGTCTGCGACCACGATCGTGAACCTCGCGAGCCATCCAACCGCGGGACGGCCGGCGCGCGAGGGCGAAGTGGAGCGGATCACCTGGCTCACGGCGAAGCTGGGCGAGAGTGCGAGTGCCGCAGATTATCTTCGGGCCACGCAGACTGCGCATCGCCTGGGACGTCAGATGGCGGCATTCCACTCCGAGTGGGATGTGCTGCTGACGCCGGGACTCGCCACGCTGCCCCCGAAGCTCGGCTGGATCGACATGATGATGGACGACGTGCACGAATACTGGCGGCGTGTGTTCGCGCTGTCGCCGTTCACGGTCTGGTTCAACATCACCGGTCAACCTGCGCTCATGCTGCCGATCGGTCAGAGCGCGGGCGGGCTGCCCGTCGCGGTGCAACTCGTCGCGCGCTATGGCGACGAGGCCACGCTCTTTCGTCTGGGGGCTCAGCTGGAGGCGGCGCGTCCCTGGTTCGGCCGCAAGCCTGCGCTCGCGGTTTGAAGCCTGGCGCCAGGCAAGGGCGGCGGCGCCGATTTATGCAACCCTACACAGCCACCGCCTCCAGGATCTGGAATGGCGAGGGTCCAGGTATGCGTCGCACCAGCTCGAAGCCCGCGGCTGTCAGCAACTCCTCGAATTCTGCTGTGGTCCGCTCTCGCCCGCCGTTTTGCACCATCATATTCAGGTCGGACAACGTTGCCTCGGGAGTGAGGTTCTCCCGGTCCAATGCGCGCTCGACGATGAGCAGCGTTGCGCCGTCGTTCATCGACCGTCGCATGGTCTTCAGGATCTTCGAGACCTGATCGTCGTTCCAGTCGTGGAGAACCCGCGACAATATGTAGGCGTCGCCGTGACCGGGCACCGACTCGAAGAAGCTCCCCTCCTCCAGGGAACATCTCATCCCCAGCCCTGCAGCCTCGAGCGCAGGACGCGCTTCGCGGATCGCCGCCGGCACATCGAACAGGATCCCCCTCACCCCCGGATTCGCTTGCAGGATCGCGGTCAGGAGCAATCCATGTCCGCCACCAACGTCGACGATCGTTCCGAAGCGCGAGAAATCATATGCAGTGGCGATGGCCTGAGCGACGAAAGTAACAAGCGCGCTCATGGCATCGTTGAACACCCTCCCTTCGTCTTGGTGCTGCTCCCGGTACGTCCATGCATCCATTCCATGCAAATGGTCGAACGCCGTCTGGCCGGTTGCAACGCTATGGTCGAGCTCAGCCCAGTTCCGATACATCCGGCTGCTGAAGATCGCCCAGGCACGCAATGAACCAGGCACCCCTTCCCGCAAGAGTGCACCACGCGGGTTCAAAGCAAAACGCCGCTCGCCGATCTCGGTGAACACACCCACGCTGGCCAGGGCGCGTAACAGCCGGTAGAGCGCTCGCGCGCTCGTTCCGCTTTCGCTAGCCAGTTCCTCGCAGTGTTTCGGTCCACTCGCGAGCTGGTCCGCCAGGCCTAGCTCCGCCGCGACGCAGATGATCTTCGAGATGCGATAGCCATCGATCATCTGGCGCAAAGCCGTCTGCTCCGTCGATGTGGTCATGACGATCCCTCTCACGCCCCGTCGGCTTTGATCCCGGCTTCCCGGATGATCTTTCCCCATCGCGTGATCTCGGTCTTGATGTACGCGGCGAACTGTTCGGGCGACTCGGTTATCGGCTCACCGCCCTGCTCTTGGAACCACGCGCGCGCCTCGGGCGTCCGCGCGATCTTCGTGATCTCGGCATTGAGCCGCGCGACGATCTCTTTGGGCGTGCCCGCCGGCGCGCAAACACCCATCCACGCCCAGTATTCGTACCCGGGCAAGCCCGACTCTGCGATCGTCGGGATGTCGGGGAACGCGGCGAGACGGTGTCCGCTGGTGACCGCCAGGGCCCTGATCCTGCCCGCGCGCACCTGAGGCAGCTGGATGGCGATGCCATCGATCGTGTAGGTGATCCGCCCCCCGATAAGATCCGTCAGTGCGTCTGGAGTGCTCTTGTAGGGGATGTGCCACACATCGATATTGGCCATGTGCCGGAACAGTTCCGCGGCCATGTGCGGCGGCGATCCAACACCGCCGGAGCCGAAATTGAGTTGCCCGGGCTTCTCTTTTGCCAGACGCACGAGATCGGCCACGTTGTTTGCCGGGACCGCTGGATGGACTGCGAGCATCATCGGACTCACCACTAACCGTGACACGGGCGCAAGATCCTTGATCGGATCGTAGGGCAGATGCGCGTACAGATGCGGATTGAGAGCGATCGTTCCCTGATGCACCATCACCAGCGTGTAGCCGTCGGGCGCGCTCCTGGCTGCCGCTTCCGTTCCGATCATGCCGGCTGCGCCCGGCCTGTTGTCCACGACGATCGGCTGCCCGAGCACGGGACGGAGTCTTTCCGCCAGCCAGCGTGCGCGGATATCAGGTGGACTGCCGGCACCCGCAGGGACAATCAACCGAATTGGTTTGGACGGATAGTTGTCCGCCCAGGCCAGGCTTGCCGGGGCCGCAGCTATCAAGGCGACCGCTGACAATGCTGCTGTGAAGAGTCTCATGGTATTTCCTCCTTAAGGCGCTCGCAGTGTAGGCGGCGGGCACGGGAAGTTCGAGACTCTTGCCGGCACTTCACTGTTGCATCGAATTCACGAATAATCGGCGCTGGACAGGAAGTCGAGGATCGAGCGATGGATCGATTGCGCCGAATCGAGTTGCTGGTACGGGCTGCAGACGCGGGGAGCTTCGCGAAGGCCGCACGATCGTTGGAGTTGACGCCTTCAGCGGTAAGTCATGCCATCACCCAATTGGAGAAGGAACTCCGCGTCCCGCTCTTCTACCGAACCACGCGGCAGCTGCGGCTGACCGAAGACGGCGAAGGGGTCTATCAGCGCGGGTGTGACATCCTGCGCCAGCTTGCCGAGCTGGAGAGCAATGCCCGCAAGGGGCCCGATCGGCTCACGGGCACGTTGCGCGTCGGGCTTGGTGTACCCGTGAGCCGTCACGTGATCATGCCTCTGCTCCCGGTATTCCTGCGGCGCCACCCGAATTTGCACCTGCAGTTCTTCGTGCAGGCGCACCCGAAGGAGATGCATGCGGAAGGCGTGGAGCTGCTGATTCGATTTGGCGACCCGCCGGAGTCGGGCCTGATCGCACGCAAGCTGGCGCACACGCGGCAAGCCGTCTATGCGTCTCCGAAATACATCGAGCTAGCCGGCGCACCCGCCACTCCGGATGATCTCCTGCAGCACCGGTGTCTGCTGCTCAAAGTCGCTTTCTTGACCAAGGCAATGGACGAATGGGAGTTCGAGCGCGCGGGCGAACGCAAGCTGATCAAGGTGATTCCGGCCGTGGCGACTTTCGATCGTGAAGGATTGATCGCGGCCGTTCTCGCGGGTGCCGGCTTGATGAAGCTAGGCTGCTTCGACCCCGGCCTGGTCGCCTCCGGTCAGCTGCGCAAGGTCCTGACCGACTGGTCTTGTCCCGGCGGTTTCCCCATCTACGCGCTGTACCGTAAGACTGCGCGCATGCCGCCGAAGCTGGCTGCGTTCCTGGCGTTCGTAGCTGAGGCCTTCGCGGCGTTCGATCCCGAGGAGATCACCTTGCTGCACGACAATAGCCTGGCCGACTCGCTGCGTCGGCGGCGCGATCAAGCACGGGCGTGAATCGAGTCCAACTCGCTGTTCTTACCACTCCGCCCACAGCTCGCTCGGCCCGCGAAACGAAGTGTTGGGCGGAAACGCCCACTTCTGATCGGGCAACAGCCGCAAGGCTGGCAGCCTCCGGGTCAGCTCCTCGAGTATCACCTTGAGCTCCAGCCGGGCGAGCGGCGCGCCGAGACAATAGTGGATGCCGAAGCCGAAGGAGAGGTGTGTCTTCGCGTTCTCGCGCCCGATATCGAACCGGTCCGGCGCCGGGAAATGCGCGTCGTCGCGGTTGCCCGAGCACAAGGCCAGCAGCAGGTTAGCGCCTTCCGGAATCGACACGCCCGCGACTTCGACGGCTTTCAGTGTCTTGCGGCGCCAGGTGATGACCGACGAGTCGAAGCGCAGCAGCTCCTCGACGGCGTTGGGAATGAGCGTCGGGTCGGCGCACAGGCGATCCCAGGCTTCACGATGCCGCATCAGCGTAACGACTGCGTTGGCGGACATGCTGGTGGTGGTTTCGTGCCCCGCGATCAGCAATCCGTAGACCACGTTGGTGATCTCGTGGACGGACAATTCGCTTTCGTCCTTCTGGCTGATGCGGATCAGGTCGCCGACATAGTTGTCCGGCGGGTTGGCCAGCAATGGCTCGATGAACGCCTCGGTGTACTTCCAGTATTCCAGCAACCCCTTCGCCTCGATCATCTGCTGCTCGTCGGAGAGCCTCCCCCAGGTGAGCATCAGGCGGTTCCGCGCCCAGGTCTTGACGCGCGCGACGTCTTCCTCCGGCATACCCAGGAAAATGAACAGCACCAGCACCGGAAGCTCGTAGAACATCTCGCGTACCAGGTCCGCCTTTCCTGTGTGTGCGAAACGGTCCAGAAACCGAGTCACGATCCGCCGCACCTCGGGCTCGAGCTGGGCGATGCGTTTGGGCGTGAAGGCCTGCCACGTGGACTTGCGGATGCGAGAGTGCACGGGCGGGTCCGCGTTCGACATGACCGGCTTGGTCTTGAGTCCGCCGGCCTGCAGCATTTGCACCGCTTGCGGTGAAAGCGGCTTGATGGGCGTCTGGGCGTTGCTGGCGGAAAACACCTTCGGATCGGCGAAGATCGCTTTGATGTCCTCGTAGCGCGTCACCACCCAATAGTCCAACTCCGGGCTGTAGAACACCGGCTCGGATTCTCGTGCCCGGAGCCAGAACGGATACGGATCGGCGAGATAGGGATCGACAAAAGGATCGAACTCGCGCCCGATCCCCGTCACGGGACAACTGTCCGCTTGGCTTCGCTGCTTGGCGTTATCGTCGATGAGCATGTCGAATCCAGGTGGCCGCCGGGTTCAGCGCAACGTATGCGTCAAGGTTGAGCTCTGGATGCGCGAAACCAGGAAGATCAAAGGCCAGCAGGTGTGACTGTGCGAACGCACAGCGGCCGGCGTACTGTTTGGGTGAAAGCCGCGAGCCTCGACACCGAAATTGAAGCACGCCGTGAAGATCACGGCATGCGCGGTAGAGTGCGCTATGTGACTCTCATTCTCCGCCACATCAAGCCGATCCCGGCGAGTCCGACGCACAGCATCGCCCACGCGGAAGGCTCGGGAACCATCGATGCGACGATATTTCCCTGGAGCTTGATATCAGCTGTGACATCGACCGTCAGCGGGATTCCTTCCACCGTTATGGGCTCGGAGGCAGAGTCCGCAGCCTCGAGGAACAACGGCACCGAAAGCGTAAGCGTGTTCCCAACAAGCGCCAACTTACCGGTCCCCGCGGGCAGGGTATCAGGCGGGCCCGAACTGTCGGGCGGAATCGTCTGCGTGTCGACAACGGTGCAAGTGCCCGCCAAGCAGCGGGAGGTTTGCAGATCCATCGTTCCACCGTCCGTGGCCAATTCCAGCCCCGTGGTATCGAACGTTTGATTGCCGGACGGACCGGACAGCGGCTTGGTACCGGTCAGAAAGAACGTCAGGTCTCGAATGTCGCCCACGAGCTTCACGCTGTTGCCGCCCAGTCCGGATAACGCGATTTCCACCTGGAACCCGAACGAGGCGGGCAGGCCACTTGGCTGCCAGCTGCCGGAAGGCAGGGCGGTGAGCGCATTCCCGCCCAGAAAGCTGATATCCGATGCAGAGACATTCGCGCTGATGAGCCCGCTCAGATTCGAGTGCCGACTATTTGGACCTTGATCCGCCAAGTCTCCCGTGCCCTGCGACAAGAGCGCACCGGAGGAGGTTTTTACAGTGAGCGAAACAGTGCCGGTGAGATCGATTGAGCTCCCCGGTCCCAGGGAGAACACAGCGCTGAATGCGGGGCTGAGCACACAGAAAAGCGCGACGCCTGCAAACAGCTGCCCCACCATTCTTGTCCGCTTCATGACATTCTCCTTGCTAACCGTGCCGCGCGGCACAGCAACTATTCGAACAACATTTTGCGCCGTTTCTGTCCGCAGTCAAATGGCTCCTGCCTTCTGTCGAGAAGCGCCCTCTCGATCGATGACAGAACGCAACGTCGCCGTGCAGTTTTTGTGAATGCACTGCCTGAGTGATTCGACGACTCTTGCCTCCAGTGGAAAGACCTATGTGGATGCGTGGGAGAATGAAAGGGCAGATCGAGGCCAGCGAACCGAACAAAAACACCTTTCAGTCTCCTTGAATGTCGCCGACGGGAGACACTGCGTTGATAGCCGTGCATGGGCAGCGATGGGCCCAAAGAGCAGCGAGGTCACACAGCCTCACCCCAAATCCGATACGCGCAATACACTATAAGCTGCACCGTGTTCATGTCCCATTCGTCCTACGCCGCGAGAACCAAGTCCCGCATGATGCGCCGTCACCACTTCCCGCGTCTTCGCCGCCGCGTGCGCTCGCGTACGCTTCGGGCGCTGTGGGCCGCGCCGTT
This sequence comes from uncultured beta proteobacterium, assembly GCA_963741215.1. Taxonomy (GTDB): domain Bacteria; phylum Pseudomonadota; class Gammaproteobacteria; order Burkholderiales; family SHXO01; genus SHXO01. The sequence goes on along the minus strand of CAVUHQ010000039.1, from coordinate 151,300 downwards.
CGTGCTGCAGCTCGTCGCCGGCGGGATCGTTTCCTTGGGGCTGTGGGCTGCAGTCAACTGGGTTTACCAGGTAGTCCACAAACCGACCGAGTTGCTTTTTCCGGTAAGCAACACGCTCAACAAGACGCCTTCGGAGACGTGGCGTGAATATGAGCCACACTTCCGCAGATACGCCACCACGGCGATCGCCCCTGAGCTTCTGGCCGCACTTGCCCAGGTCGAGAGCGCGGGCAACCCTCTCGCGCAAACGTACTGGAAATGGCAGCTGACATGGCATCCCTTCGGGCTGTATCGACCGGCTTCCAGCGCGGTTGGCATGTACCAGATTACCGATGCGGCGTTCGCCCAGACGAGGCGCGAATGCCTGTATGAACCTGCTGCCCGCGAGGACGATCTCGGGCGCGGCCCCGGCTTCTGCTGGTTCGATGGTCTCTACGCTCGCGTGGTGCCCAGCCACGCTGTCGAGCTCACGGCGACGCTCCTGGATCGCGGCGTCGCGACAACGCTCAAGCGTCAGCGAATTGCCGCCCCCTCCCTGCAGCACAAGCAAGACCTGGCTAGCCGTGATTCACCTGTGCGGCGCTGGGGCGGGCGAGATCTACGCCCACCGCGGCTTTCGGCTGACCCCCGGACAGCGATGCGGTGATCACGACGTGCGCGCCTATCTCGGGCGCGTCAATGGCATGAAGCGCCTGTTCGCCCGGCTGGCGAGCGACTCCTGAAGACCTCGGTCTTCAGTCTGCACTGATGCCAGACAATGGTCCGTCTAACGGTGAAAGGATGAAGGTCACTATGATCAAAGTCAGCGGAGTCATGACAGTTTTTTTGGTGTCGATTTTCTCCTTGACAGCATTCGCCGCCGATAGCGGCGCAGGTAGCAACGATAGAGCGCAGTTTGAGAAGCTCCTCAACGCGTATCAGGAGCGGCTCACCAACAAGAACGTCGACGGTATTCTCGAACTCTACAGTTCGGATCCGGTGTTCATGCCTGAGTACGCGCCGCCCGCGGTCGGCCGCGAGGCGGTGCGCAAAGCTTACGAGTGGGTTTTCGCGACGCTGAACCTCAACGGGCATTTCATCGTCCATGAAGCAGAAGTGATAGGAGACACAGCCTGGGTCCGCACCAATTCAACCGGGCGCTTCACGGTTATTGCGACCGGTGCAGGGGGTGACGTGGCCAATAGCGAGCTTTTTTTGTTCAAGCGCGAGCATGGCGCATGGAAAATTCATCGTTACATATTCACGTCCGCTGCTCCTCCGGCTGAGACGAAGTAGGCCGGGTCTCAGGGGATCGAATGGGTACGACCTGGTACTTGACCGCCCCTTCGGTGCCGCGCTATAGGAGAACTAATGCCTGCTGTTTCTCGAGCTGACACGTGGCCGGACCTGCCCCTTGCGGCGTGGAGCGAAACTTACGCGACGCTGCACCTGTTCACCCAGATCGTCGGCAAGATGCGTCTCGCCCAGACGCCCTGGGTCAATCACTCCTGGCATGTCACGCTCTACGTAACGGCGCGCGGGCTGACCACTTCGCCGATCCCGTACGGCGAGCGCACCTTCCAGATCGAGTTCGACTTCGTCGAGCATCAGCTGCGCGTCCTGTCGAGCGAAGGCGGTATCGGCGGCTTCATGCTTCAACCGCAATCGGTGGCGGTGTTCTACGCGCGGCTGGTGGAAGAAATGGCAAAGCTCGGGCTCGAGGTGACGATCTGCCGCAAACCCAACGAGGTCGCCGAGCCGATCCGCTTCGACCAGGATGAGACGCACAAGGCCTACGATCGCGAATACGTCAACCGGTTCTGGCGGATCCTGGTGCAAGCGGATCGTATCTTCAAGCAGTTTCGAGCGCGATTCGTGGGCAAATCCAGCCCGGTGCATTTTTTCTGGGGAGCACCCGACCTCGCGGTCACGCGCTTTTCCGGCCGCAGCGCTCCACAACATCCGGGCGGGGTTCCGCAATCTGCCGGACTGGGTAGCTCGAGAGGCTTACTCACACGAGGTGAGCAGCTGCGGATTCTGGCCCGGAGGTGGGCCGATTCCGTATGCGGCGTTCTACTCCTATGCCTATCCGGAACCGGCCGGGTTCTCGGAGGCGGCCGTCAAGCCAGACTCCGCGTTCTACAGCGCCGATCTGCGAGAGTTCATCTTGCCCTACGACGTCGTGCGTCAATCGCAGTCGCCGGACGAGACGTTGCTCGACTTTCTGCAGACGACCTATGCAGCCGCGGCAGACCTGGGCAAATGGGATCGCGCCTTGCTCGAACGTCACAGCGACGATTGAGCCTCGCGAGTCGCTAACGCGTATTCGCGCCCCCGCCGGCTTTGCCGGCACCCCTCCGCGGGAAGGAGGGGAGAAATTTCGCCTCCTTACCAAGCCGGGTATGGTGTTTGCAATGGAAATGGCGTCGACCCGTATGCGGAGGGGCTATGCCATTGATCATCCTGACATTGATCGTCCAGTGCTGCTTCGTCTACCACGTGTTCAAGACGCGGCGGCCGGCCTGGTGGGCGTATGTAATCCTCGGTGCGCCGGTCGTGGGGTGCATTGCGTATTATTTCCTCGAGATATTTCCCGGGTCGCGTGAGCATCTCGTCGCCAACCGCGCGACCCGCGACATCGCCAGAGCACTGAATCCGGACAAGGATCTCAAGCGCTGCCTGGAAGCGGTGGGGATCGCTCCCACGGTGGAGAACAAAGTGGCGCTTGCGCAAGAGTGGCTCCGTTGCGGCCACCCGCAGGAAGCTATCGCGCTATACCTGGAGACCAGGGCCGGCCCCCACGCGAACGACCCCGATCTAGCCTTGGGTCTAGCGCGAGCCTATACCGCAGCGGGCAACTTCGCGCAAGCGCGCGCGATCGCCGAGGAGTTGCGCGTCAAGCACGAGAAGTTCCGCGAGAACGATGTCGCGCTGCTGCGGGCACAAGCGCTGGAGGGCTTGGGCGAAGACGCCGCGGCCCTGGACGAGTACGAGCGCCTCGCCGAGACGGCGGTCGGCCTGGAAGCGAAGATCCGGTACGGTCAGCTCTTGAAACGCATCGGCCACGAGACGCAGGCGCGCAGCGTATTCGAGCAAGCCGTCGCCCATGCCAAGCGCTTCAACGTCAAGCACGAAGAGGAACAGGCCTGGGTCAGCGTGGCGAAGACGGAGCTGGCGCAGTTCCCTCCGCCCTGACCACTTCCCGTGGCCAGCGGCATTGATACCGCTTGGCGACGGTCAGGCTGGAATCCTCAAAGCACTTCGAGCGCGAGCGCCGCGAGGCGCGCTCCAACCGCGGGCGCAAACTTGAAACCGTGGCCCGAGCAAGCCGAGCCCGCCACGATGCGTCCGCGCCGCTCGAGCACGAAGCTCTCGTCGGCCGTCGAGGTGTAGAGGCAAGTCTCGACCTCGACCGGACGCGGGTCGGCGACGAGATGCTGGCCCGCCCACGCCGATATCGCTTCGACGATGCCCGGGTCGGGTTCGACCTCGGCTTGCGGGTCGACCTCCGGCCCTCCATGGTGTACGCCGACCTTGAAGCCGTGCTCGGGGTCGGCCAGTGCATAGAACAGGTGTCCGCTTGCCCGCTCGTTGAACGACACGACGGCCGGCGCCGGGCGCGCGTCCGCCTGCCGAAAGTAGCAGACGGTCTCGCGCGTGACGCGAACGGCGAGCGGCGGATCGACGAGATGGTTCACCCAGGCCCCCGCGGTGACGACAACGCAATCCGCGTCGATCTCCGCGAGCGAAGCGACGCGCGTCCCATAACGCACATCGATACCGCGCGCAAAACCGGCCAGGGCACGCTCGGCGAGCACGATGCCAGCTTCATGTTGGAGAACACAGAAGGATCCCGGCGGCACGCGCAGCGGAAAGCGGCGCTCGACCTCGTGACGTTCGAGCCGCTCCCACGCGACACCACACGCATCGAGCGCGGGGGCTGAGCTCTCACCGAGGTCCTTTGACGATCTCGAGCAGGCCGTTGAGCTCGAGCAAATGTTCTCCCGTCTCCGCCTCGAGCTCGCGCCAACCCGCGAGCGACTCCTGCGCGAGCCGCACCCAGCGCGGCTCCGCGTAGGCGAGGCGGAAGATACGTGAACGCCCGTGGCTCGAACCGTGCGCGTGTCCCTGGCCCGAATTGCTCGTAGACCACGACGTCGCATCCCGCGCGCGCGAGGGCCCGCGCCGTCGCAAGGCCCATCACTCCGGCCCCGACGACGGCGACGCGTGCCACGGCAGCGATCCGCGCGTCAGCGCTTGACCTGCGAGTACTTGCCGTCCTTGCCCCAGACGTACCAGACATACTCGGCGTTGCTCACGTCGCCTTTGTCGTCGTACTGCAGCTTGCCGACCACGGTATCGAAGGCCTTGCCCTGGATCTGCGCCGCGACCTTCTGCCCATCGGTGCTGCCGGCGGCCTTTGCGGCCGCGGCCCACACCTGGAACGCGGCGTAGGCGTAGAGCGTGTAGCCCTCGGGGCTGTAGTTCTCCTTCTTGAATGCATCGACCACGCGCTTGGCCGCCGGGTTGGCGATCGGGTCCGGCGCGAAGGTCATCAGCAGCCCTTCGCCCGCCGGGCCCGAGACCTTCCACAGCTCGTCGGTGACGGTGGCGTCCTCGCTGACGAACTGGGCCTTGAAGCCCTGCTCCCGCGACTGCTTCATCATCAGGCCAACCTCGTTGTGATACGAGCCCACGTAGACCACGTCGATACCCATCGCCTTCATCTTGCTGATGAGCGCGGTGAAGTCCTTGTCGCCCTTCTGGAACGAGTCGTACAGCGCCTCGGTCTGGCCGGCCTTGTTGAAGTTCTTCCTGGTCTCGTCTGCGATGCCCTGCCCGTACGGGCTCTTGTCGTGCAGGATGGCGATCTTCTTGCCCTTGTACTGGGTGGCCAGGAACTTGCCGGCCACCACACCTTGGACGTCGTCACGGCCGCAGGTACGTGCCACGGTCTTCCAGCCCTTGGCTTTCGCCTCGTCGGTGAGGCGCGGGTTGGTGGCGGCCGGCGTGATCTGCATGATGTTGTTCTCGGCATAGACCGCCGAGGCCGGGATCGACACGCCCGAGCAATAGTGTCCGGCAACGAACACGGCTCCTTTCTGGACGAGCGAAGTGGCAACGGGTACGGCCTGCTTCGGCTCGCACGCATCGTCCGCGATCTCGAGCTTGAGCTTTTTGCCCAGCACACCGCCGGCCTCGTTGATGTGCTTGACCGCCATCTCCGCGCCTCTCCTGAACTGTTCACCCATCACGGCTTCGCCGCCAGTCATCGGTCCGGCCGTGGCCACCACGATATCCTGTGCCTCGGCGTGCCCGAGCGTCAGGGCAGCGACAGCCGCAACCGCAATCACGAAGGTCGAAAGTTTGCGCATGATCTGACTCCCGTTTGGTTAGAGACGAAATGCGCGGAGGGAAACGCCCGCGCCCACTAGCATTCCGCGCGCTGCATCGGCTCGCTGCTGTTCATTCTGTTCAACCGCCTTCCGGCGCGTGCGCAATGCCCGCGCGGCGTCGGCAACGCGCTTCTAACGCACCAGCGTCTCAGCGCTTGACCGGCGCGTACTTGCCGTCCTTGCCCCAGACGTACCAGACGTACTCGGCGTTGCTCACGTCGCCTTTGTCGTCGTATTGCAGCTTGCCGACCACGGTATCGAAGGACTTCCCGTGGATCTGCGCGGCGACCTTCTGCGCGTCGGTGCTGCCGGCAGCCTTTGCGGCCGCGGCCCACACCTGGAACGTGGCGTAGGCGTAGAGCGTGTAGCCCTCGGGGTTGTAGTTCTCCTGCTTGAATGCATCGACCACGCGCTTGGCCGCCGGATTGGCGATCGGGTCCGGTGAGAAGGTCATCAGCAGCCCTTCGCCCGCCGGCCCTGAGACCTTCCAAAACTCGTCGGTAACGACGGCGTCCTCACTGACGAACTGAGCCTTGAATCCCTGCTCGCGCGCCTGCTTGACCATCAGGCCGACCTCGTTGTGATACGAGCCCACGTAGACCACATCGATGCCCATCGCCTTCATTTTGCTGATGAGCGCGGTGAAGTCCTTGTCGCCTTTCTGGAACGAGTCGTACAACGCCTCGGTCTGGCCGGCCTTGTTCAGGTTCTTCCTGGTCTCGTCGGCGATGCCCTGTCCGTATGGGCTTTTGTCGTGCAGGATGGCAATCTTCTTGCCCTTGTACTGGGCGGCCAGGAACTTGCCGGCCACCACACCCTGAACGTCGTCACGGCCGCAGGTGCGCGCAATGGTCTTCCAGCCCTTGGCTTTGGCCTCATCGGTGAGGCGCGGGTTGGTGGCGGCCGGCGTGATCAGCATCATGTTGTTCTCGGCATAGACTGCCGAGGCCGGGATCGCCACGCCCGAGCAATAGTGTCCGGCGACGAACACGGCTCCTTTCTGCGCCAGCGAAGTGGCGGCGGGTACGGCCTGCTTCGGCTCGCACGCATCGTCCGCGAGCTCGAGTCTGAGCTTGCGGCCCAGCACACCACCGGCTGCGTTGATGTGTTTCACCGCCATCTCGGCGGCTCTCCTCAACTGCTCACCGAACACGGCTTCGCCGCCGGTCATCGGTCCGGCCGTGGCCACCACGATATCCTGTGCCTCGGCCCGACCAAGCACCAGGGCGGCAACAGCCGGGATGACGAAGATCGAAAGTTTGCGCATCGCCTGCTCCCCCTTCAATTTGGAGAAAACGCCCGCCGGGAAAGCACTCGCCTCACGGCGGCCCGATTGTGCAACGCATCCCTGACTCGCCTGCAGATACTATACTCGCCTATGCCAGCCTCACACTCGCGTGTCGCGTGTGAGATCCGCGTGCTTCTCGCGCCAGCCGAACAGCCCGCGGCGCTCGTAGAGCCAGGGATATTGCAACGGCATTTGACGAGCCAGCGTGAGCCGGAACGCAACTGCCGTTATTCCGACGATCATCAGCGCCAGCAGCGAAAGCTCGATCACCTCGTCGATCGGCCCTCGCAGATGGCGCGCAAACAGGACCAAAGCCATGACGCCGTGCGCCCACCGACAGCAGCGAGCCGTAGAGGGCTACTTGCCATGCGGGCCGCCAGTTCTCGGCCAACCCCCGACCGCTCACGTAGCCGAAGAAGCAGAATAAAAGCATGATCGCCATGGTACCCGTTGTCATGCTTTTCCTTCGCGTCCGGCTTCGAGATAGGCTGCCCGCACTTCCCGATTCCCCAGCAGTTGCTCACCGGTGCCCGCCAGCACAATTCTGCCGTTCACCATCACGTAGCCGCGGTGCGCGAGGCGCAGCGCTCGGAATGCATTCTGCTCCACCAGAAAAATGGCCGTCCCCATGACCCGGTTGATATCGCGGATGATGCGGAAGATCTGCTTCACCATCATCGGAGCCAGACCCAGCGAGGGCTCATCGAGCAGCAGCAGGCGCGGGCGGCTCATCAGCGCGCGGGCGATAGCGAGCATCTGTTGCTCGCCGCCGGACAACGTGCCGCCGCGCTGATCGCGGCGCGGCTCGAGGGTCGGGAACAGGGCGTACACCCGCTCCAGGTCCTCCTCGAAGTGCTGAGTCTTTGCCGTAAGCGCGCCCATCTGCAGATTCTCCAGGACGCTCATGCGCGAGAAGATGCGCCGGCCTTCCGGCGCGTGCGCAATGCCCCCGCGCATGATGAGATGCGTCGGCTGGCCGCTGATGTCGAGTCCGTCGAACAGCACGCGGCCCTCGGCCGCGCGCGGTGTGCCGCAGATCGTCATCAACAGCGTGGACTTGCCCGCGCCGTTGGCGCCGATCAAGGTTACGATCTCGCCTTCCTGCACCTCGATGTCCACACCGCGTAGAGCCTCGATGCGGCCGTAGAAAGTGCGCACGCCTTCTACCCGCAGCACGTGTCAGCCCCCGACCCCGAAATCGCCCGCGACCTCGGCTGGCAGCTCTTCGTCTTCTTCCTCGCCGAGATAAGCGCGGATCACGGACGGGTCGCTGCGCACTTCGGCCGGGTTGCCGTCGGCGATCTTGCGCCCATGGTCGAGCACCACGATGTGGTCGGAGATCTTCATCACCACGCTCATGTCGTGCTCGATCAGCAGAACGCAGATCTTGTGCGTGTCCCGGATGAACAATACCAGCTCGTTCAGCTCGTCCGACTCGCGCGCGTTCAGGCCCGCGGCCGGCTCGTCGAGGCACAGCAACACCGGCTCGGTGCACATGGCGCGCGCGATCTCCAGACGCCGCTGTGCGCCGTAGGGGAGGTTCCCCGCCTCGTCGTTTGCACGCTCGAGCAGCTGCACGCGGTCGAGCCAGTAGCGCGCGCGCTCCAACGCTGCGTCCTTCGCGCGGTGATAGACGCCCAGGCCGAACAGTCCCGCCAGCGTGTAGCCCGACGCGCGCATGAGCCGGTTGTGCTGAGCGACCATCAGGTTCTCCAGCACCGACAGACGCGGGAACAGGCGGATGTTCTGGAACGTGCGTGCGACGCGGGCTTGCTGTGCGATGCGAAACCCGTCCATGCGTTCGAGCAGGAATTCACGCCCGTCCGCGGAGCGCAGCGCAAGGCGCCCTACGCGCGGCCGGTAAAAGCCGGTCACGCAATTGAACAACGTGGTCTTGCCCGCGCCATTCGGCCCGATGAGGGCGTTGATCTGGCGATCCATGGCGGTGAACGACACGTCGTCCACCGCGACCAGGCCGCCGAAGCGCATGGTGAGATGCTCGACCCTCAGCAACGCGGCGCTCATGGAGGTTGCGCTACGACCGGTTTCAAGCGGACGGTTGGTTCGCGGAAGGCCAGCAGCCCTTGCGGTCGCCAGATCATGATCAGCACCATCAGCGCCCCGAACGCGAGCATGCGGTAGCTCTCGAGGTCGCGGAACCACTCCGGTCCTCCGATCAGCACGATCGAGGCGATCACGACGCCGATCTGGGTGCCCATGCCACCCAGCACCACGATCGCGAGAATGATCGCGGACTCCATGAAGTTGAAGCTCTCCGGGCTGATGAAGCCCTGGCGCGTGGCAAAGAAAGCGCCGGCGAAGCCACCGAACATCGCACCGATGGCGAAGGCCGTGAGCTTGGTGCTGGTGGGATTGATGCCGAGCGCGCGGCAAGCGATCTCATCCTCGCGCAGCGCCTCCCAGGCCAGGCTGATCGGCAGCTTGCGGATGCGCAGAGTGAACCAGTTGGTGAGCAGGGCCAGGGCGAGGATGATGTAATACAGGTAGGTCGCGCGCTGGATCGGCGAAAAGCTGACCTCCCAGGCGTGCTGGCTGAACCACTGATGGAACGATGTCACGCCCGCCGGCGGCGCCGCGCTGAACGGCATGCCGAAAAAGCTCGGGCGTGGGATATCGCCCATCCCCTTCGGCCCGTTGGACAGCTCGCTCCAATTCAGCAACACCACGCGGACGATCTCGCCGAAACCGAGCGTCACGATGGCCAGGTAGTCGCCGCGCAGGCGCAGCACCGGAAAGCCGAGCAGCACGCCGAACGTAGCCGCCAGCAGGCCCGCAATCGGCAGCGCCTCCCAGAAATTCAGCCCGAACGTCTTGGCGAAGATGGCAAAGCTGTAGGCGCCGACCGCGTAGAAGGCAACGTAGCCGAGGTCGAGCAGGCCTGCCAGACCGACCACGACGTTCAAGCCCCAGCCCAGCATGATGTAGGTGAGGACGAGAATGCCGAGGTCCACCCAGCGCTGGTCCGCGAGCGGCAGCATGGGCATGGCGACAGCGAATGCGATCAGCAGCGGCGCGACGAACGCCGACAGCCGCTGCACAGTTGCCGCCACGCGCTCGCCCGGTGCCGATTCGCCGCGGGCCGTCGCGCGCTCACCCCACGCCACATAGGCGGCGCGCAATGCCAGCGACACCGCGACCAGCCAAGTCATCCAGGCGAGTGGCAACCAGCGGCCCGGCGCCGCACCCAGCACCACGGCCAGCGGCCAGGCGGCGGCCATCGTTGCGGCGACTGCGAACACCGCGCGCGCGTACCCGGCGTTGATGAGCGAGAACGCGAGCCGTCCCAGCGCGATCACCGCCACGCCCCAGAGCATCGGGCCGAAGCGGGTTTCCAGAAGCGTGGTCGAGCCGCGGTCCACTGTCTTGAACCCCACCAACGGCAGCGCGAGCGCCAGTGCGACAGCGCCGGTGACCAGCGCATCCTTCAGGATGTGGACCAACGAGGCGCGGCGAGGTGTTGTTACGGCGGGCGGCGCGGCGGGAGGCGCTGGAGCGATGGAGGTCGAGCTCATCCCGACTATACCTTCTCGACCTCCGACCGGCCGAGCAGACCGGTCGGCCGGAAGATCAGCACCAGCACGAGAATGGCGAAGGTGGCGACGTCCTTGTAGTCGTTGCTGAAATAGCCCGCCCAGAAGGTGTCGATGAGCCCTATCAGGATACCGCCGAGCATGGCCCCCGGGAGAGAGCCTATGCCGCCCAGCACGGCGGCGGTGAAGGCCTTGATCCCGGCCATGAAGCCGACGAAGAAATCGATCACCCCGTAGTACATCAACCATACCAGCCCGGCCACCGCGGCCAGTGCAGCGCCAATCACGAAGGTCAGCGCGATCGTGCGGTCGACGTCCACGCCCAGCAACGATGCCATTTTCATGTCCTGCTCGCACGCGCGCTGCTGACGCCCGAGCGAGGTGCGCGTGATCAGCAGCGTGAGCCCGATCATCAGCGCCACCGTGAGCAGCACGATCACGATCTGCATATAGCCGAGGTGCACGGTGAACCCGTCGACATTCATGAGCTCGATGCTGCCGTGGATCACCGGCGGCAGCGCCTTGTTGCGCGCGCCCTGCAGCAGCTGCACGTAGTTCTGCAGGAAGATCGACATGCCGATGGCGGAGATCAGCGGCGCCAGGCGGTTCGAGCCGCGCAACGGGCGGTAGGCGATCCGCTCGACGGTCCAGCCGTGCAGGGCCGTGAACGCCATAGCGAGGATCAGGATGCACAGCAGCGCGAGCGGCATCCAGGTGATGCCGGCCAGCCCGAGCGTCATGAAGGCGATGATGGCGACGAAGCCGCCGATCATGAAGATGTCGCCATGGGCGAAGTTGATCATGCCGATGATGCCGTAGACCATCGTGTAACCGATGGCGATCAAACCGAACATCGACCCGAGCGTGAGGCCGTTGATCAACTGCTGCAGAAAATAAGCCATGGTCGCCGGATCAGGGCTCTCGATACAAGCTACAGCGTTGCACTCGAAAGACAGGCACACATGTCCATTTCATCGCAGAGTTTGGGAAGCGATCGAAACCTCAGTTTAGTCCTAATCTGCGGATTGCCAAGCCGACGATTCGACTCCGGACGCTGCGCACCCCCAGTCCGTTCGTCCTGAGCGTAGGGCGCGCAGCGCCCGGAGTCGAAGGATCAGCGCGGAGTCGAAGGATCAGGACGAACGGATTGGTGGCATGAGCCACGGAGTCGGAGCGTGCAGCTTGCCGATCTGCCAGGGCGTCTCAGATCTTCGGGGCTGGAATTGGACCCAGCGCCTGCTCGAGCGACAGGCCAAGGGAAAGCAATTCACGATCTTTGCCCGTGAGCGCGGCGAACTCCATTCCTACTGGAAGCCCGTTGGACGTCATTCCGGCGGGGAGGATCAAGCTCGCCATGCTGGCGCAGCTTCCGAGCGCCGTGTTGCGCGCCATGGTCACGAACAGCGGGACTTTCTCCCCGCGAATAGTGACCTCGACATCTTCTCCGATCTTCGGGGGCGGAATCATGATGGGAGGAAATGCGAGCGCGCTGATGCCCTGCAGTTCAAAGTAGGCGCGAATCTGCTCCCGGATTTGCTGTCGCTGCACCAGCATGGCTTCGTAGACATCTTGGGCCGGCCGGTTGGGGGGCAATGCGAACGCCTTAAATACGCTTTGGATACCCTCGCTCGCCTGCGCCAGCATTTGCTCGAAGGTCAAGCCGGTCCCTTGTTCTTCGAGAAAAGCGGAAATGCTCGGCATCGTCTCATAGACGATAATGGTGGCCGTCACCCCGGTTGCCGCCTTCGCTGCGTCGGGTATCTCTGCCCACACTAGGGTGGCGCCTGCCGCGCTGAGCCTCCGGAAGGCGTCGTTGGTGATCCGCTCGACCTCCGGGTCGAGTCCGGCAAGGAAGTACTCGGGAGAAACGCCGATCCGGACTCCCTTCAGCGGTGTGGTGGCAAGTCGCGCGCGATCACCAGTCTCTGCCGCATCGAAGAGTGCGAGGTCTGCTACCGAGCGGGCAACCGGCCCGACCTGATCGAACCGATTCACGGTCAAAGACATGAACCCATCCCCCGGGTAGCGACCGAAGCTAGGACGCAATCCCGCCAGCCCGCACATCGTGGCAGGCACGCGGATCGACCCGAGCGTGTCCTCGGCGATCGCCAGCGGCGCGATGCGTGCCGCAACTGCCGCCGCCGACCCGCCGCTGCTGCCGCCAGGCACGCGAGTAGTGTCGTAGGGATTGTGCACCGGACCGAATACGCCGTTATTGCTGGTCCAGCCATACGACAGTTCGTGGATGTTGGTCTTGCCCATCAGGATCGCACCTTGTGCGAACAAGGGTTTCAGCACCCCCGCATCGTCCCTCGGTCTGAAATCGCGCAGCGCACGCGTGCCGTTCGACGTGGGCAGAGCTTTGGTGTTGATGCTGTCTTTCACCGGCATCGGCAAGCCATGCAGAGCGCCGAGAACAGCGCCTGATGCGCGCGCCTTGTCCGCGGCCCGTGCGGCCTCCAGGACCATCTCCTGGTCCAGCGTGCGAAAAGCGTTGAGGGCTTGCAACGCCTGAGCGCGGTCCAGCAGCGCGCGAGCGTAATCTTCGGCCTTGATCTCACCGGTCCGCATCGCCGTGACGGCCGCGACCGCCGACAAATCAGTCAAGCTCTTCTGCGCGTCGGCGTAGGCGCTACGATAAGGAAACGCAGTCGGAACTGCTGCACCTGTTGCAAGGGCTGAAGATTTGATCAGAAACTCGCGCCGTTCAACGTTGCGTGCCATGACTATCCTCCCCCGGAGCATTTATGGGTCGCACTTCAGTCATCTTCTCCGTTGCTGCAACCCAACGGCGACGGAGGCGCCTGACCACCACATCTGCTCCCTCCATGTGGTCAGGCGGCGTTCTCATGGAGACAACACGCTACCGCAGAGTTCTACCAGCTGCCCATCAAGAAGACGAGCGCCCAGAGTGTGCTCTTCGTCCCACGCCACCCGATAACCGATCTCGACCGTAAGCCGACCGCTGAGCGGGGCAACCTGAACGAACTCGACGGTGGTATGCGGCCAGACTGAGGCGGGCGTGTCCATCGAGGGCAAACCCGAGGCAGGAGGCTCGAATTCTCCGGCCGCAACCGCTTCCGCGTACGGGAGGAGATGTTCGAACAGCGCGCGCTCGATCGCAGGACGCCACGACGCATACTCCGCGGGAACCGAACGAGCCACGCGCAGAGCTTCGGGATCGGGAGCGGCGCGAGGGCCGCTGACTACGAGGAGCACTGCAGCTTTACCGGCCAGCGCGAGCGTTCCGCGCCATGCGCCACGGGAGCGATGAAGCTCGCCGAGCTTTGGGTCGACAAACGGCGCAGATTTGCATAGACCGAACAAGATCCCCCTCACTCCAGCCTTCCCGCGCACGCGACGGGAGGCGTTATCAGTTCGAGTCGTCTGCGTTGGTTGTCGAGAACCTGCCTCGCTCTTAGCCGCCCCTATGAGACAGCTCGGCCGCGCGCGCCAGCAGCGTGTACTTTGCAACGAGGTCGGGGCCGAGGTTGGCGGGATGCTCGCCGCTGTCGATGTAGCCGAGGAACTCCTCCAGCACGGCTGCAAAGTGCTCCTCGTGGGTCGTGCGCAGGGCTTGCGGAATCGTGATGCGAAACGTCGTGTCCGTGGCATCGAACCCGAGTCCCGGGAACGCTCCCTGCAGCGACGCCACCGCATCGCGCAAGGCGTGCGCATAGCTCGTGCTCCCGTTCACCGGACGAACCGTCAGCTCGGTCAGGAAACGCGTATCGGGCCCTTGCTCGACGATCAGGTCCGCCTTCGTGCCACGCACCAGCGCGTAGTGCGTGTCGCCGCCACCGTCTGGGATCGCGAGATTCCAGAGGGATTCGAGCTGTACCTGGATGCCGCGCAGGCGATAGGAGAGACTGGCGTTGCACAGATACCGAAGCGATCCGTCGACAACCTGGCCGCGCAGCGCCGGAGGAAACTCCGCGAGTCCTGTGATGCGGGCAAACAGGTCGCGGGGCACCTCGGTAGGCCATTGGCGCGCCGACAACAACTCGACGTCGCGCTCGTAGTCGAACGGCTGGCCTCCGCCGGTCATCCATTGCGCGAGGTCTGCCAGATGCGTGGTGACGTTGGTGATACCCTCCCCCTGCGCGGCGACGTTGAAATACCACGCGGGGCGCACGAGCGGCTTCTGGTTGACGATCTTGTACAAATGGTGCACGCCCTTGATCGCGATCGCCGGCGCGTCGCCGCCGGTGCGGAACCGACCGAACACGTCGGGCTGTTGCGCGAGTGCCTTCTGGACCTGATTGGCGATGTCGTGCCGCTCGGTCATGATGTCCATCGCCAGCGGCGGCGTCGCCGTAGTCCCGCGTAGCATGCCGATCGCGCCCGCGCTGATCAACCACGGCTTGTCTCCCAGCACCAGGAAGCCATCCGCGTGCAGCCGGTGGATCGACATCATCTTGGTGTCGTTGCGTCCAGCGACGATCACAACGTCGCCTGGCCGTTCGGTTCGCAGCCGCTCCAGGTAGTCGGTCCCGCGGTAGACGTGGAGTGTCCAGCTGGTCGGGTCGTGGGGGCGCTGGTTGAAGCTTTGCACGATGCGCAGGAAGCTCTCCACGTCCGGCCCGTCCTGGGCGTACACGTAGACATCCTGATTGAGGCGGGGATGGCTCCTGCGCAGAGTGAGCGCGGCGTGGAAGTGGCCCGGATCGAGGACCACCACGGTGTGCTTCGGTGCAGCCAACTATCCTCCCGTTGACCTTCTGAGGTTGCTGTCGCGGATTCGCGGCATGTTAGAGCATCGGGTCGGATCATGCAGGCTACGAAGCTTCACCAACTTGCCCGGCCGCTTGCGCTACCATCCGGGTTGAGACTTTCTCGGCGCGCGACCAGTGCACTATCTACACGCAGGCGGCCATCGCCTCGAATACAAACGCATCCGGCCCCACGCCCATGGGACGCCGTCCGATCGCGCCGCTGCCGCGGGCAAGCCGGTGCTGGTCTTTCTTCACGAAGGGCTGGGATCGACTGCGTTGTGGAAGAACTTCCCCGAAGCGGTGGTCGAAGCGACCGGATGCAATGCGCTGGTCTACTCGCGCTATGGCTATGGCAAGTCGGACCGATTGACCGCGGCGCGCACAGTCGACTACATGCATCGCGAGGCGCTGGAAGTGCTGCCCGCGGTACTCGCTGCTCAGGAGATCGAGAACCCGGTGCTGGTCGGCCACAGCGATGGCGCTTCGATCGCCCTCATCCATGCCGGCGCCGGGCGTTGGCCGGTGCGCGGGCTGGTGCTGATGGCGCCGCACGTTTTCGTGGAAGACATCTCGGTGACGAGCATCGCCCAGGCCAAGACGACGTTCGAGACCACCGACCTGGCCGTCAAGCTGGGCCGGTATCACGACGATGCCGCGTCGACCTTTTGGGGCTGGAACGACATCTGGCTGCATCCCGATTTCCGCGCCTGGAACATCGAAGAATACCTGCCGCATATCAGCGCGCCGGTGCTGTTGATCCAAGGCGAGGATGATCAATACGGCACGCCGGCGCAGGTAGAGGCGATCGCGCGCCAGGTGAAGGGCCCGGTGGAGACGGTGATGTTGGCCGACTGCGCCCACTCGCCTCACGTCGACCGGAAGGAGGCGACGGTGGGGGCGATCAGGGAGTTTGTTGAGAACGTGAAGGGTGAAGAGTGAAGGGTGGAGAGTGACAATTGCGCCACTCGCAGGCTTCCCCCTTTGCAAACGGGGGACGCGAGGGCGATTTGCATCGCTTCGACATGAGCCGACGACGCGCAGACCCCGGCTAGCAAATCCAGATCCCCCGGCCCCCCGTTTTCAAAGGGGGGCAATTGTTGCGTGAAGCGTGAAGAGTGAACCGTCTCCCGGGAGGCTGCATGCACTCGTTCCCTCTGGCCCTGGCGCTGGCGGAGAGGGCTAGGGTGAGTGGGCTCACGCACTTCACCCATTCACTTCCTTCACCTCCACCTATGCTCACCATCTCCCGCTCCTCCTCGCCCCGCTCCGCCAGAAAAAAGGCCGCCTCCTGATCTCGGTGCTGGCCATCGCTCTGGGGGTCGCGCTCGGCTATGCCGTGCAGCTCATCAATCACTCCGCCGCAAACGAATTTGCGCAGGCGCTCTATACCCTGTCCGGCGAAGCCGACCTCACTGTGCGCGGCGCGCGCGGCGGGTTCGACGAAGCGTTGTATCCACCCATCGCCCGCATGCCCGAAGTGGCGGTCGCCAGTCCCGCGCTCGAGGTCGATGCGCGGCTGCCGGGGCACGACGAGCCGCTGCGTGTGGTCGGGCTGGATGTGATGCGCGCAGGGCGCTTGCAGCCCGGGTTGGTCGGAGACAGTGGCGATCGGCTCGATACGCTGCGCTCCGACACAGTGTTCCTCAGCCGGCCTGCGGCGGACTGGCTCGGGCTGAAGCCGGGCGATGTCCTGGAGGTCCAGGTCGGTCTGGATCAGGTGCGGCTGCGCGTCGCCGGCATATTGCAGGACGGTGCTGCGCCTCAGCGCCTTGCGGTGATGGACATCGCCGCTGCGCAGTGGCGCTTGCAGCGCCTCGGCCGCCTGACGCGGATCGACCTGCGTCTGCGGCCGGGCGTGGATTGGGCTGCGTTCCAGCCGCTGTTGCAGAGTCAACTTCCGGCCGGTGTGTTCGTCGAGCGCCCGCGGTCCACGGTGGAATCCAATCTGCGGCTATCGCGTGCCTATCGGATCAACCTCAACGTGCTGGCGCTGGTGGCGCTGTTCACCGGTGCGCTGCTGGTGTTCTCGACGCAAGCGCTGTCGGTGGTGCGGCGGCGCGCAGAGCTTGCGCTGCTGCGCGTGCTCGGCATGACGCGGCGGCGGCTGGTGCGACTGTTAGCCATAGAGAGCGCACTCGTGGGTGTGATCGGTGCGCTGCTGGGCCTCGTGCTTGGACATCTGCTCGCGGCCGGCATCGTGGGCGCAGTGGGCGCGGATCTGGGCGCCGGTTTCTTCGCGGGTGTCCGACCCAGGCTGCAAGTCGACCTCTATGCCTTGGTGATGCTCTTCGTGGCCGGTGTGATTGCGGCGCTGGCCGGTGGGCTGCTGCCCGCCATCGAGGCGGCGCGCGCACAACCGGCCCAAGCTCTCAAGGCTGGCGACGAACAAGCCGGGTACCGACGCATCCAGTCGCCCTGGCTGGGATTGCTGCTCATGCTCGGCGGCGCCGTCGCGACGCAGCTTCCCCCGGTGAATGGGCTCCCGCTGTTCGGTTATCTCGCCATCGCGCTGCTGTTGATCGGCGTCATTGCGCTGATGCCCTGGATCTCCGCACGCGTATTCGCGTTGCTGCCGCTGCCGCGAGCCGCTTCGCGTGCGCTGGCGGTTGCGCAGTTGCGCGGCGCTGCAGCGCAGACGGGCGTGAGCCTTGCCGCCATCGTCGCCGCGGTTGGACTGATGGTCTCCATGGCCATCATGGTCGCCTCGTTCCGGACCTCGCTCGACGCCTGGCTGCACCGGATGCTGCCGGCGGAAGTCTACTTGCGCGCGGGCAGCGCGGGCGACACGGGATTCTTGGACTCGGCCGCCCAGGAGGCGATCGCGCGACTGCCCGGTCTGCAGCGGGTCGAGTTTCTCCGCGCGCAGCAGATCCTGCTCGATCCCGCGTTTGCGCGCGTGACCTTGCTGGCCCGTGACCTCGACCCCGCTCGTGCCGAAACCGTTCTGCCGCTGGTCTCTGCGGTGGTGCGGCCGGCGCCGGGTGATCCGCCGCCGGTGTGGATCACGGAGCCGGTCGCGGATATGTTCGGCCTGCGTCCCGGTGCGCGTGTTGCGCTGCCGCTGGCAGGACGGAGTCTGCCCTTCACCGTCGCCGGCATCTGGCGCGACTATGCACGGCAGAACGGCGCACTCCTGATCGACCGGGCGCTGTACATCCAATTGACCGGCGACCGCGTGGCAACCGATGCCGGGCTCTGGCTCGCGCCGGGGATGGACGTGGCCCGACTGAGCCGCGCGCTGCGGGATAGCGTCCCCAACGGCGAGCGGATCGAGTTGTCGGAGCCGGGCGAGATCCGCCGGATTTCGCTGACCATCTTCGACCGTACCTTCGCCGTCACCTACGCGCTAGAGGCCTGCGCCATCCTGATCGGGCTGTTCAGCCTGTCCGGCAGTGTGACGGCATTGGTGCTGGCGCGGCGCCGCGAGTTCGGCATGCTGCGGCACATCGGCATGACCCGGCGGCAGATCGCGGCCATGCTGGGTGCGGAAGGTTTGCTGTCCAGCGCGCTCGGCCTTGCGGTGGGGCTGGCTCTCGGGTGGTTGATCAGCCTGATCCTGATCCACGTGGTCAACCGCCAGTCGTTTCATTGGAGCATGGAGCTGCATGTCCCGTGGACGGGGCTCGTCTTGTTCTCGTTCGTGATGCTGGCGCTGGCGACCGTTACCGCCGCCGTAAGCGGCAGGCAGGCCATGGGTGGAGACGTTGTGCGGGCGGTGCGAGAGGACTGGTGAGGCGCGCCGCAGCTTTACGCTACACTTCCGCGCAGCACTTAACGCAGGGAGGCTCACCGTGAAAACAACAATTCTGGCGGCGCTGGCGATGCTGTTCGCGGCGTCCGTCCAGGCCGCCGACAAGGTCAAGGTCGGCTTCGTCAGCACCCTGTCCGGACCGGGCGCTGCCATCGGGACCGACATTCGAGACGGCTTCAACCTGGGGCTGAAGACGAGCGGCGGCAAGCTGGGCGGCCTGCCCGCCGAGGTGATCGTCAACGACGATCAGCAGAATCCGGATGTGGGCCGCCAGATCGTCGACAAGTATCTCAAGCGCGACCATGTCGACTTCGTCACCGGCATCGTGTTCTCCAACGTGCTGCTCGCGGTGGCGCCCGCGGTGTTCGAGAGCAAGACCTTCCTGATCAGCGCGAATGCCGGCCCGTCGCTGCTTGCGGGAGCGCAATGCAGCCCATGGTTCTTCAGCATGGCGTGGCAGAACGACGGCACCATGGAGGCAGCAGGAAAATACACCGCGGACAAAGGCTTCAAGAACGTTTTCCTGTTGTCACCGAACTACCCGGCCGGCAAGGACATGGTGGCCGGGTTCAAGCGCTTCTACAAGGGCGCTGTCGCCGACGAGGTCTATCCAAAGCTGGGACAGCTCGACTTCTCCGCGGAGCTGGCGCAGATCCGTGCGGCGAAGCCCGATGCGGTGTTCTTCTTTCTGCCCGGCGGGATGGGCATCAACTTCATCAAGCAGTTCTCGGCGTCCGGGCTCGGCAAGCAGGTCACGCTGATCAGCACCGCGTTTTCCGTGGACGAGGACATCATCCCGGCCGTGGGCGAGCCGATGCTCGGGATCTACAACACCGGTTTCTGGAACCATGACATGGACAACCCGGAGAGCCGGGCTTTCGTGGCGGCTTTCGAGAAGGAGTACGGGCGGCTGCCGACCGGGTACGCGGCGCAAGGCTACGACGCCGCGCGGGCGATCGACGCGGCAGTGCGAGGAGTGAACGGAAAGGTGGAGGATGCCGAGGCTGTGCGCAAGGCTCTGCGCGCCAACGATTTCAAGTCCGTACGCGGCCCGTTCAAGATCAACCGCAACGGCTTCCCGATCGAGAACTTCTACCTGCGAGTGGTGGAGCGGGACAGCAAGGGCCGCATCACCAATAGGACGCTGAGCACCGTGCTCAAGGATCATCCCGATGTGTATGTGGAGCAGTGTCCGTTGAAGTGAATGTGTGAAGAGTGAAGAGTGAAGAGTGAAGGGTAAAGGGTGAAAGCGACAGGTTCAAATCCTCCGTTCGCGCTGATCCTTCGAGTCCGATGGCTGACACACCTGAATCCGTTCGTCGTGATCCTTCGACTCTGGGCGCTGCGCACCCTACGCTCAGGACGAACGGGACTAGGGCGCGCAGCGCCGGAGTCGAAGGAACGGTAGCCCCGTGAACTGACGCTCCATACTCTTCACCCTTCACTCTTCACCCTTCACGCTCTTCAGATGTCCGTCCTGATCCTGGAGCAAACCCTCAACGGCCTCCAGTTCGGCCTGATGCTGTTTTTGCTCGCCGCCGGCCTCACCCTGGTGTTCGGGATCATGGACATGATCAACCTCGCGCATGGGTCGCTCTACATGATCGGGGCTTATCTGGCCGCGTCCGTAGCGCAGGCGACCGGGTCTTTCATGCTCGCAGTCGTTGGGGCGGTGGTGGGAACGGCGGTGATCGGCGTGGTGCTCGAGCTCACGGTCCTGCGCCAGCTCTACACTCGCGATCATCTGTCGCAGGTGCTCGCCACCTTCGCGCTGCTGCTCATCTGCAACGAGGTCGTGCGCATGATCTTCGGTTCGCAGCCGCTCATGCTCAACATGCCCGCGGCGCTGTCGGGTCCGGTTGAGCTGCTGCCGGACTTCTACTATCCGGCCTACCGGCTGGTCGTCATCGGCGTCGGACTCGCCGTTGCGGTGTTGCTGTATCTGCTGGTGGCGAAGACACGTGTCGGCATGCGCGTGCGTGCCGGCGCTTCCAACCGCGAGATGGCGACCGCGATGGGCGTCAACGTGCAGGATGCTATTTACGCTGGTGTTCGCGGTGGGAGCGGCGCTGTGCGCGGTGGCCGGCGCCATGCTGGGCCCGATCCTGGCGGTGCAGGTGGGGATGGGCGAGAGCATTCTCATCCTGGCCTTCGTCGTCATCGTCATCGGCGGCATCGGTTCCATCCGCGGCGCGATGGTCGGGGCGCTGCTGGTCGGCATGGTGGACACGGTCGGACGCGCTTTGCTTCCTCCTCTGCTGCGCAGCATCCTGCCGCCGGCCGTCGCGTCGGGCCTCGGCCCCGCGCTCGCCTCCATCGCCATCTACGTGCTCATGGTTGCCGTGCTGTTCTGGCGCCCGCAGGGTCTGTTCCCTGCGAGGGCGTGAGTTGCGCTTCGTGCACCTGCGCGGTTGACTAGCGGCTGCTGAAGACGATGCATAAGCGTCTCACGATCGGTGTGCTCTTGCTGCTGCTCGTATTTCCGCTGGCGGCGAAGCACTGGGGCCAGCTGTTCTATGTGAGCTTCGCCGCGCGCATCCTCATCTTCGCGCTGGCGGCTACCAGCTTGAATCTGATCCTGGGCTACGGCGGCATGGTGAGCTTCGGGCACGCGGCCTTTCTCGGCGCCGGCGCCTATACGGTGGCGATACTCATGGCCGAAGGCGTGCGCAGCGCCTGGGTGAGCTGGCCGCTGGCCGTGCTGGTGTCGGCGCTGCTCGCTCTCGTGATTGGCGCCATCTCCCTGCGCACGCGCGGCGTGTACTTCATCATGATCACGCTCGCCTTCGCCCAGATGATGTACTACCTGTTCATCTCCATGCGCGCCTACGGCGGCGAGGATGGACTCAACCTCGCATCGCGCTCGCGCCTGGGCTTCGGCGTGGACCTCGCGGACGACCTCAGTTTCTACTACGTTGTACTCGCCATCCTCGCGGCGACGCTGTATCTGTTGCGGCGGCTGCTGAACGCCCGCTTCGGCCAGGTGATCCAGGCGATCCGCGAGAACGAGACGCGCATGGAAGCGATCGGCTTCCCCACCTACCGGTACAAGCTGATCTGCTTCGTGATCGCCGGCGGAGTGGCGGGGCTCGCGGGCGCGCTGATCGCCAACCAGAACAGCTTCGTGAGTCCGAACCTGCTCCAGTGGACCCAGTCCGGCACGCTCATGCTGATGGTGATTCTCGGCGGCGTCGGCTATCTGTACGGCGGCGTGCTGGGCGCGGTGGTGTTCCTGGTGCTGGAGGAGGTACTGTCCAGCTACACCATCCACTGGCAGCTCGGCTTGGGCGTGGTGCTGCTGATCATCGTGCTGTATGCGCGACAGGGCCTCGCCGGGTTGATCGCAGCGCTGGCGCAGAGGAGGGCGGCCGGTGGCTGACACGCTGCTGCGGGCGGAGAGCGCTGCAAAAGCATTTCGGCGGCCTGGTCGCGACCGACCGGTTGGACTTCGACGTCGAGCGCGGCGAGCTGCACGCGCTCATCGGCCCCAACGGCGCGGGCAAGACCACGTTCATCCACCAGCTATCCGGCGCGCTCAAGCCCGACGCCGGCAGGATCCTGTTCGACGGGCAGGAGATCACGGCGCGCAGCCTGCACGAACGCGTGCGGCTGGGATTGGCGCGCTCCTACCAGATCACCAGCGTGTTCCGTCGTTTCAGCGTCCTGCACAACCTCACGCTGGCGGTGCTCGCCCGCAGCGGATCGAGTGTGCGCTTCTGGCGGCCGCTGGCGCACGAACCGGCGCTGTCCGAGGAAGCGCAAGCGATTGCCGCTCGCGTCGGCCTCGCGGGCCGCGAGCACAAGACCGCCGGCACCCTGGCTCACGGCGAGCAGCGCCAGCTCGAGGTCGGACTGGCGCTGGCTACCGATGCCCGGCTGCTGCTCCTCGACGAGCCGATGGCGGGGATGGGGCCCGACGAGTCGCAACGCATGATCGAGCTGATCGCCGGGCTCAAAGGTGTCGTGACGGTGCTGCTGGTGGAGCACGACATGGATGCGGTGTTCCGCCTGGCCGATCGCATCTCGGTGCTGGTGTCAGGGAGGATCATCGCGACCGGAGCACCGGAAGCGATTCGGGCCAACGCGGAAGTCAAGCGCGCGTATCTCGGAGATGAGGCATGACCAGCGAGCCGCTGTTGCGTGCCGAAGGACTGGAGGCGGGCTACGGCATGAGCCAGGTCCTGTTCGGGATCGACCTCGAACTCAAGCGTGGTGAGGTGGCTACACTGCTGGGGCGCAACGGCATGGGCAAGACCACCACCATTCGCGCCCTGCTGGGCCTCACGCCCCCGCACGCCGGAACCGTTACGCTGCGCGGTGAGCGCATCGAGCATTTGCGGCCAGACCAGATTGCGCGGCGTGGCGTTGCATTGGTACCCGAAGGGCGGCAGATCTTTCCCAACCTCAGCGTGCGCGAGAACCTGCTTGCGTTTGCCGACAGCCGTGGCGGCGGCCCGGTCCCCTGGACGCTGCAGCGGGTGCTGGAGTTCTTCCCGAGCCTCGCGGCGCGGATCCAGAACATGGGCCATCAGCTCTCGGGCGGCGAGCAGCAGATGCTCGCGATCGGGCGCGCATTGATGACCAACCCTGATCTGCTGATCCTGGATGAAGCCACCGAAGGACTCGCGCCGCTGATCCGCGAAGAGGTGTGGCGCTGCCTGGCAGCGTTGAAGACGGCCGGCCAGACTATCCTGGTGGTGGATAAATATGTGGAGCGCCTGATCCCGCTCGCAGATCACCACACCATCATCGAGCGCGGGCGAGTGGCCTGGCGAGGGAGCTCGAGCGCAGCTTGCGGCGGATCACGGGCTCTGGCATCGCTATCTGGGTGTCTGAGCGACGGGCCACGAACGTCCCAGTACCGGACTTCAGTCCCGAATGACCAACACGGCGGCGGACTGGTCACCGCGCACCTTCCATGACGCCGAACGCCCGCGCTAGCCGGCGCACCAACGGCAAGCGAAACGCCGCTGTTGGTGCGTCCGGTTCAGCGCGTTGTTGGGCTCTTGGCAGCAACACTTACTGGCAGTTGCCTACCCAGCGCACGGCAGCCATCTTCCCCTGCAACTGAGTAAATTCCCACTGGCCCGTAGAGGCGGCCTTGGCGAACTTGCCGGTCCCGCCCACGTTCTTCCAAGTTCCTTTGGCCCCGGCGCCATCAGTTGAAACCCACTCTTCGTTCAGAACATCGCCGTCCTTGTCCCTGCGCGCGCAACTTCCACTCCCCTGCGTCTTTCCGTCGGGAGTAGTCAGAAAACTGCCGACGCATTCGCCAGACACAAGGTGATAGGCGGCGCTGGGATCGTCACTTACGGTGACGCTTGTTATCCGCAAAGTGGCGAGCGTGGTCCCCTTGGATATCTCTGTAGGTTCCCATGACACCAGATTGTTGATGTTGTTTCCAGCGCATTTTCCCGGCGAAACTGACGCCAGGCACACCACAGCCAACAGCCAGCACTACTAGATAGATGAACTTCCCCCTCTCGTTCATATCCCCTCCACTCCCACTTGAAGTGCTGCGCCGGTTCGTACGGTTGGCGCATCCCGCTCGCGATGAGCGCGAGTCTCTTCAACGAAGCCGAAACGCTGAGCTCGGCAGCCCCTCTTTCGGCTACGGGAGTCGATAGTCTAAACGTTGAATGCACTCGAGCTCGCCGTTCGGGCCCGAGTACTTGCACTTGAACATCATGGTGCCCTGGATGCCAGAGTACTTGCCGGTGCCGCCGTCCACGTCGTGCGTGCCCTCAACATAGCCGCTGGGCTGAAAGGCACCTTTGAAATCGGTGAATATGCGGTCTCCATCGGTGTCGCCGAAGGTGCAATAGCCCTTCACTTTGGTGCGCTCGGCAATGGTAGAAAACGTGTAGAAGCAATCAGTAGGGCCAAGGTGCAGCGGACCTGAACCTTTATCGTTGAACGTGATGCCTCGATTGTTGCCGTGGCCTTGGACAGTCTTCTCGGCGACAGTCGACCGACTCGCCCACGGCCCAATAGCCGCTGTGGACGCTGATGCTGCCCGACTTCGGAAGTTGCTGGGCGGCGACCGAACTACAGAAGGCGGCAACAACCAGACCAGACGCGGCAACTGCAAGTGCGTTGCGCATTACTCCTCCCCGCATTTCGATACGGCGCCCGGTGTCGGCAGGCGCATCCCGCTCGCGCTTGGGATAGGTTCAACAGGGAAGGTATAACTCTGCTCTTCCCGCGCCGAGCAACGTGCGTGAGATTGGTCGCCCGGGTTTCTGCCGGGCATCTCCAGCCCCGGTCCGGACTCGCAGGCTAGCATCCGGGAACTTACAGATGGCATACGGATGCGAGGTGGCACCCGAAGGCGATCGCGGAGCTCAAGGCGGCAGCGCCGTCGCTGGCGGTCGAACTACGTTTCGTGAGCGCAGGGAGCCCCGAGGAATTCAGTCCAGCGTCCTGACCGGTCAGCCAAGGTAGAGTCACGCTGGTGGGTGCTCCCCTCCAGGCCCTTCTTGGGCATCAATGCGTCGGTGCTACGGGTTCAAGCCTGTACACGCGACCCAGAGAAGCAGCTGCCTTGAGGTCGCCTCTGCACGATGCGTCGCGCACCTTATCAAGTCGGGTGGCGTCAGCAACAGAGAGGTAGGGCGACCAGGAGGAGTCATCTTCAATAACCTCAACCTTCAACCTCGGCAACGAATTGCCCTTCGTGGATGTACTTCGTCTTCCGTCTTTGTGTCACTTCCGCCGCTCCATGAAGCGTTCGTCCCATCGGGTCGGGTCTGGTCTGTGCTGCGATGCTGTTGGGCGCTCCGGTCGATGCAGATGTTGGACGTCACTAGCGTATCACTTCGTCTGCCCGCAGCAGAATGGACTCTGGCATCTGTAGCCCAAGCTCGCGGGCAGTTCGCAGGTTGACCACGAGCACGAATCGCGTGGGTTGTTCGATCGGCAAGTCTCCCGGCCTAGCGCCTCTGAGAATCTTGTCCACGTACTCCGCGGCCCGTCGGCCGAGATCTGCTGAATCGGACCCATATGACATCAACCCACCGTCGTCAACGAACTCACGCATCGGGAACACGGTGGGTAGCCGATTTTTCGCCGCGAGGGCAACCAGCTGCCGTCGGGCGGTGAATGTGACAGGGTCTGAAAGGACGAGGAGCGCTTGCGTGTGTTTTCTAGCCTCGTCGATCGCGGATCCGATGCCATCAGCGGCCTTCAACCCGAGGAAGCGGATCTTCAACCCCCGCTCGACCGCGCGCGCTTTCACAGCGTCAAGGACCTTGACGGTGAGCGGATTGCCCGCGTGACCCAGGACGGCTACGGTGGCGAGTCTTGGAGTCGCTTCCTGTATCAGCTCGAGCCACTTCCCCGCGAAGGCTTGGTCCCACGCTGCAGAAAGTCCGGTGAGGTTGCCACCAGGGCGTGCCAGACTCTGGACCAACCCCGTTGCAACGGGATCGCCCATTCCCATCACGACGATTGGGACCGTTCGGCTGACGTTTCGAGCGGCGGTTGCAGCCGGCGTTCCAAAGGTAACCAACACGTTGACGGGCCGGGAGACCGCGTCCGACATTAGCTTCGGTAGTCTCTCGACGTCGCCTTCAGCCCAGTATGTCTCACGTATTAGATTCTGGCCTTCCACCCAACCGAGCTGCCGGAGATGAGTCCAGAAGGCTGCTACAGCTCGGGGAGCCGTGGACTCAGAAACCGAGCCAACGAATGTGACGCGAACTGCTTCGACGGAGGACTGTGCGCCGACCTCGGACACGTGGGCTGCCTCCAGGAGCAGCATGAGCAGAAACAAACGTCTGTTCACGAGATCAATCCAACAGACTTGCGTAGCACTAGTGGTGAGGCGATTGTCGACATCTCCACATGCTTGACTTCAATGACCAACCCGTGATGTCCAACGTATGCAGTCACCGGGCGCCGGCGCGCGCAGCGGGACGGGGACCCAACGGCGCTGCCGTTGGGCGCTCCGGTCGATTGCAGGGTTCGGCGTCATCGCCTCAACTACAAAGCAGGGCTACTACCTCGGCTTGTGTGCCAAATACGCAGCACGTGCACTTCTCCACGATGTACTCGGTAGTAGAGGAAGCAATGAATTCGAGCTAGATGCAAACGCCGCACTCCTAGGATGCGTGCACTTGCGACCGGTGCGCCGATCCCCGGTTCGACGCTCACAAGTGAAAAAGCCTCGGCGAGATCCTCGTCGAAGGCTTCGGGCGCAAGCTCACGATTCTCATCCCACCAAACGGCGGCTCGGTCAATCTGCGCTTGCGCACGCTTCGTGACCCGGACTCTCACGGCTCAGCTAGCCACGACGACGCGCGAGCTTCGCGAGCACTTCCTCCGCTGAAACCATTTCGCCTCGATCTGCCTCGGCAATCGCGAGAAGAAGCTCGGCTTCTTCCTCAGGCGTAACGGTGATGTCACCCTCCTCATCCCGAGCTAGGACTGTGACGGAACTGCCTTCCTCGAAGGCCGTGCCCTCTAGCACGACCTTTCCGCCAATCACCTTTCCAGTAGCAATCTTCATAGGGCCTAAGAATACTCCCATCTGCGTCCGCCGGCTGACGCCGAACTACAAGTCGCTCTCATTTGATGAAGAATACGCCGTCATTTGATGGAAAAACAAGCCTCAATTGATGAATAAAACGATATTGCCTCGAGGAGCGTATCGGCGCTGCTGCTCTTGAGCGAGATGACCTGCGAATCGATGGCGGGTCCGACACCTCGCAGGAGACTTCCGCGATGATTATCTAGACCGCTTTCTCAGTCCCGTTCCCGGCCTTAGCAGTGTTCGAGAGTACTCGGCCGGAGACCAGCGAGGTCAATGGGTGTCGCGAACGGGAACGACCGGGAACGAATGGCGAGGGGAACGACCGGGAGCAGCAACGACCGGGTACGAGAACGGGTGCCCTAGCGATATCCAGCCTCGCCGGGCAGCGGCATGCGCCGCGGCCTGAACTCTGGTTTGAGCTTGAGCTTCCATTCGACCGTAGCGGCAGTCGCATCCTGCAGCTCTACATGCTTGACCGTCGCGTCTTCGGATCCTTCCATGCGCGGATGCCAGACGCGTACCCGATAGCGCCCTGGCGGCAGCTGGATCCATATCGACGCGGCCCTCCGCGTTGCTCTTTCCGAAGTAGGGCGTCTCGGTCACGTAGATGTAGCCGATCATCCAGTCGTGGATGTTGCACCCGAGCTTGACGACGCCGACCTTGTCGAACAGCACGGGCTGAGCCGGCGTGCCGCTGTAGAGCGGCAGCTCGAACTTCCTGGCGGCAGAAAAAGAGTAGACGTGGTGGCGGATGTTGTCCTTGTTGGGAAACTGCACGTACGACGCCGACCCGCACCGGCTTGACGTAGGGCACGAACTCCTTGTCGATCTGGTCGACGATCTCCACGGTCGGCTTCGGCGCCGGGAGCTGGCCATCCTCGGGGACGGCCACGACCACGGCATTCGGCAACGGTTTTCCGTCGCGGTCGAGACGATCTGCACGCAGCTGTGCGGCCGATGCCGACGGCATCAAGCAGCGCCAGGCAGGTCTGGATGCGACCGAGCAATGCGACGCGCGTCGTCATCACCGGCTGTAGCTCACGCTGAGGCTGATCAGGTTGGAATAGTAGTCTCCAGATCGGAGTCGGTGCGGCTCCGCGGATAGGCATAGGCGACATTGACGGCCGCATGGCGACCCAAGCGTGTGGCTCCAAGTCAGCGACAGCGTATCGGTCTTGGCCTCGATCCGGTACGCAATCAGAGGCGGCGTGCCGCCGAACACCGGGTCGCGTGCGACCGCGCTCGAGTATTCGAGGACTTCTCGTCCGGCGGCGTGACCGCCGTGACCGTGCCATTGCGCCAGGTGTACGAAACGACAGCAGATCGGCCTCGGTCAGGAGAAAAGTGGCCTGGGCACCGAAGCTCCAGCCCGACGTATCGTACGCCGCGGTGGATACGCCTGGCAGCACCGTGGGCTGCAGGTGATCCGCGGTGATAGCGGTCGTAGCGCACGCTTGCGCGCACGCTCCAGCGCTCTCCGAGCTGCTTGCCTGCGGTCGCGGCGGCGTCGTACTGCCAGCCGTCGCGATAGTCGTAGTGATAGTTGCGGTGGATCGCCTGAGCCGAGAACGGCCGCCCAGGGCGCATCGCCACCCAGCGCCGAACTTGTGGCGCAGCTGCGCGAGCGCGCCCAGGCCGAGGTTGCTCAGGCCGGAGTAGCGCAGGTAGTACGCCGATTCGGCGACGAGGCTCAAGCCCGACCCGGTGCTCGCGCCAAGCTGCTCGTGAAGTCCGCCGGATACGTTGAGCGTGATGCGCGCTGTCTGCCTTCCGATCCTCGGCCTCGATCGCATTCGACAGCGTTGTCGTCGTAGGTGAATCCGGCAGCCGCGTCGAAGCCCCAATTCCGCGCGAGCGATGGCGGCAAGCAGCAGGCCACAGCAGGCGCCGAACAGCAGCATCCGCTTCATCTGGAGTCGCTGCATGCCGATCACACCGCGCGCAGACGATCCGCGACCTTGGTGACGGGTCCGCGCGCCGGCCGGTGGTCCACTGCGCAGGTCTGCAATCCACTGCGCAAGCTTCCTGCGCGGACAGCGGGCGCGAGATCGCGTAGCCTTGCGCGAGATCGCAGCCCAGGTCGCGCAGCACCTCCATCACCTCGGGTATCTTCGACGCCTTCGGCGACCACCGTCAGGCCCAGGCTGTGGCCCAGCTCGATGGTGGAGCGCACGATGGCGGCGTCCTTGCCGTCCCCGGACGCATGCGTCACGAAGGCGCGATCGACTCTTGAGCTCGTCGCACTGCAGGCGCTGGATGTAGGCGAGCGAGGAATAGCCGGTGCCGTAGTCGTCGATGGACAGTCGGAATCCCTGCTCCTTCAGGCCACGAATCGTTTCCTGCGCGCGCTGCGGATCTTCCATCAACGCGCTCTCGGTGACCTCGACCGTGATCAGTTCCGGTGGGACCGCGTGCCTGCGCGTCGCGGCCAGCGAACAACTGCGGCAGCTCGCGGTCGAGCAGATCGCGGCTGGAAACGTTCAGCGAGACGCTCAGCGCAGTGCCGCTGGCAAGCCAGACGCCGCATTGGCGGATCGCCTCCTCGATGACCCAGCGCGTCACGTGCCGGATCATGCCGGTCTGCTCGGCGAACAGGATGAAATCCGACGGCGGAATCATGCCCCGTTCGGGATGCAGCCAGCGGATCAGCGCCTCGACGCCGACCACCTGCCCGCGGCGCAGATCGACCTTGGGCTGGTAGTGCAGCGAGAGCTGCGTCTCGGCGATCGCCCGGCGCAGGTCGCTCAGCAGCGAAAGATGCTCGGCGCGATGCTGGTCGAAACGCGACTCGTACATCGCGACGCCGGACTTGTCGCGCTTGGCGACGTACATGGCGATGTCCGCCCGGCGCAGCAGCAACGACGGATCCTCGCCATGCACGGGGCATTGCGCAATGCCGATGCTCGAACCGACGTCCACGGGCTGCCCGTCCAGGTCGATCGGCTCCTCGAGAATCGTCTGGATCATGCGCCCGACTGCCGATGCGCGCGTCGGATCGCGCGCCGGTCAGCAGAATGGCGAACTCGTCGCCGCCCAGCCGGGCTACGGTGTCGGATTCGCGCAGCGCATTCGCGCAGCCGCTTCGCCACTGCCTGCAGCACCATGTCGCCCGCGTGATGGCCGAGCGTGTCGTTGATGAACTTGAAGCGATCGAGATCCATCAGCAGCACGGCGACGTCGGTTCGCCGGTCGCGGCGATAGTGCTCGACCGCTTCGCGTCAGCCGGGTGTTGAACATCACCCGGTTCGGCAGCCCGGTCACGGTGTCTTCGTAGGCGAGGCGCAGGATCTCCGCCTGGCGCGCTTCGATGCCATCCAGCATGTGATTGAAGCTGGCCGACAGCGCACCGATCTCGTCGTTGCGTTTGAGCTCCAGCGCGCCGCGGTAGTCGCCGTCGCGGACGCGCGCTCGCGAACCGGGTCAGCGCGGCGAGCGGCTGCGTGATGCGGCGGGCCAGGACGATGCTGCCGACGACGGAGGCCACGATGCTCGCCGCCGTGAGCAGCGCGAGCATCGATTTCAGACGCTCGAACGGCTCGAGTCCTTCGGTGACCGAGCGCTGCAGCGCGACCTCGATCGGGTTGCTGCCTTCCTGCGGCAGGGCGGTGACGATGGTGTCGAAGTCGTGCAGCTGCAGCGGCACGCTCGGCGGCTGCGCGCCGATGGCAGTACCGCGCAGCGACGCTTCGAGCTCGGGCTGCGGTTGCGTCGTGGCGAGCACTGCGCCAGCGTCCGGCCGGGCTCGCGCTCGAGGAACGAGACGTGCAAGCGAGGTGAGCGTGCGCAGATCGTGCAGAAAAGCCTTGTCGATCGAAAAGCCCATCGCGACCCATGCGATCGGATCCGGCGCAAGCACCGGGACGACGACCACCTGATACAGCGCAGTCGTCGATGCGCATGATCGCCGATGCCCGGCCGTGTTCCTGCGCCGAGCGGATCAGGGCGGGCTGCGGGAAGGCCGACGGCTGCTCGCCGGGTGCAGGGAATCGGCAATCAGAATGTTGTCCGAGCGACACCAGCATCATCACGCTGGCCTGGATGCGGGCGCCGTGGTTGTGGAGGACCGACGAGATCGTGGGCGCATCGCCCGTCGCGACCGCCTGCCGAAACGCGAAATCCTTGGACAGCACCTCGGCCGCTTGCAGCAGACGCTGACGGTTCTGGTCCAGCAGCCGCAGGAACACGCGTTCGCCGACCTGCAGTTCTTCGGCGTTGCGCTCGCGCGCGATTCGGAGGCCGACGCGATCGACGAGCACCAGCACGCTCGCCTGCACCACGGTGAACAGGAGCGCGAAGACGAGAACCATTCGGCTGCTGAGGCTGCGTAGCTTCATCGCGCGCTATTCAAGGGGGATATCGCTGCCGTGGCGTCGAACATAAAGCCGCTAAAGCAAAGAGTCGGCCACGGCCAGGGGCTGACCCGGCCACGGGCGCCGGGCCTGAATTCACAATCCCTACACCCGCAGATTCAGCGTGCTAGCGCTTGCTGGCACGACGGGAGCGCTACCGGAAGCGAGGGTCGGTTATCGCATGTGCCCGGGAGCAGTTCCTGCTTCCAAGGATGTGAAGGGGGCGCCGACCATGATCCAGATCCTCGGAATTTTCATTGCGCTCGCGGGGTTGAGCGCTTTGCTCTATGCGCTCGAGTGGGCCTTCCCGGCAGTGAGCGGGCAGCCTTTGTGGCGCCGGGACAGCAGGGTCGATCTGCTGTACTGGTTTTGCACGCCGCTGGTGACCAGGGCGATATCGAAGGCCGTTGCCTTGGCCGTCGCGTCATCGCACTGGCCGCGCTGGGTCGCCAAATGGTCCCGAAGCTGCGCGCGGATTCGGTCCGGTGATGAGTCAGCCGCAGTGGGTCATCGTGCTCGAGATGTTCGTGGTGGGAGACGTGGTCGGCTACCGGACGCACCGGTGGTTTCACGGCTCCTGCTTGTGGAGGCTCCATGCCGTGCATCACAGCTCCACCCAGCTCGACTGGTTATCGGCGGTGCGGGTCCACCCGGTCAACGACGCGCTGTCCAAGCTGGTGCTGGCGGTAACGCTCGCCTGCCTCGGCTTTCCCTTGCCGGCCCTCGCGGCCTACGTCCCGTTCCTGACCTTTTATGCCATCTTGCTGCATGCCAACGTGAGCTGGTCGTTCGGACCGCTGCGCTACGTGATCGCGAGCCCGCTGTTCCATCGCTGGCATCACACGACCGAAGAGCAGGGACTCGACAAGAACTTCGCGCCCCTGTTTCCATTCGTCGACCTTCTGTTCGGCACCTTCTACATGCCGCAAGGTCAGCAGCCCAGCCGGTTCGGGACGAACGAGACGCACGTCCCCGCCAATCCAATTTCGTCGGACAGTTGCTTCCAAGCCCGGCAAGATCTCTTCTTGGATATGCATCGTCAATAGCAGCACTCATCCCGCACGAAAGTTTCGCCGCGCAATCTCGCTATTCATATTGCAGCAGACGGCGACTATCCGCATGAACATCTTGGTTCACATCGAGGATCGGGCCGATGCCTTGCTCTCACGTGTTGCGGTTTCATCACGGCAGTCGTATGCATAGCGAATACCAGTGAGTACTTGCGCGAGGACACCATCGTTTGCGCCGTTCTGCACAGGATGATCCTGACGAGTACAGCTCGCGCGGCCTTTGACCGTCCCGCCGCCGGTACTTCCGACGATCTCCAAGTTCCCAGTCAACTTCAGTGCCGTTCAAGGACTTCTTCCATGACCACCTTGTCGATCTTCTCCATCGTTGCTTCGGACCTGCGGCAGTGGCCTCAAAGGATTCTGCGGTTTTTCCGCCCCCAGCTTTCTGCATCCAGGCCCACGCAGTCGGGGCCGGGCTGCGTCAGCGCTTTGTCACAACGTAAACCTCTGTTCGAAGCGCTCGAGCTGCGGATGCTCATGCTGCCCGACCCCCTGGCCGGAGCTGCGGTACCGAGCGAGCCACCGCCCGAAGACCCCCCAGCCATTTCTCAGGAGCAAGCTCCGGCCGGAGATCCCGTCGTGATCAATATGGCCGCGGCGCCGGTGATAAGCCCTCCCGTGGTAACCGACGAATCCGCCGTCCTCGATCAGGGCGCTCGCGCCTTCATTCCCATCCTGGCCAATGACACGGACCCGGACGGCGACGTGTTGAGCGCCGCCATTACGCAAGGTCCCGCTCACGGTACCGTGCAGCTCGCTGATGGACTCGCGACCTATGTGCCCGAAGCAACGCAACGGTTCGGACAGCTTCATGTACGAAGTGACGGATGGGCATGGCGGCTCCGCACCGGGGACGGTGTCCATTACCGTCCTGCCGGTGAACCACGCGCCCGTCCCTGGTCCGGATGTCGGCGCCACCGATGAAGATACTCCGCTTGTCCTGACCCTTGCGGCGAACGGCACGGATGTCGATGGAGATGCCTTGAGTACAACGCTCGTCGAAGCTCCCCATAACGGTACTCTGGAGCTCGTCAATGGCGTCGCGACCTACACTCCCGCACCCGACTTCTTCGGCCCCGACGACTTTACCTATGAGCTGACGGATGGCCACGGTGGGTCGGCAACGTCGGTGTTTCACATCACTGTCTCCCCGGTGAACGACAAGCCGATCGCTGCGGATGACGCGTATCAGACGGCGGAAGACACGCCTCTCGCGGTCGCAGCACTAGGGGTGTTGGGCAACGATACGGACGTGGACGGCGACACGCTGGTTGCCTCGCTCGTAGCGGGCCCCACGCGAGTGGGCAGCTGCAGTTCGGAGCAGACGGCACGTTCACCTACACGCCGGTAGCGAAATTACTTTGGCGCGGACTCTTTCACCTATCGCGTCAACGATAGGAACCGTGAGCGCCGACCACGTCGCGACCGTGTCGCTGACGGTATCGCCGGTCGACGATCGCCGGTGGCCGAAGACGACGCGGCCACCACGACGCAGGGCGTCCCGGTCGATATCGACGTGCTGGCGAACAACCGAACATGGAATCGAAGCCGCTGTCCATAGCGAGCCTGGGTGCGGCGGCACACGGCACGGCAGAGGTCGTGAACGGTCAGGTACGTTATACCCCGGCCTCGGGGTTTTCTGGCGTCGACAGTTTCACCTACGATGTCTCGGACGGGAAAGATATCGACACCGCGGCGGTCACCATCAACGTCTTGCCCGGCAACCACGCACCGTCGGCGCACGATGATGCGTACAGCTTCGACGAGGACACCGCGCTCTCGATCGGTGGGCCCGGGGTGCTCGGCAACGACGTGGATCCCGACGGTGATGCGCTGACGGCATCGCTGGGAACCGGGCCGCAGCACGGCACCCTGACGCTCGATCGGACCGGCGCCTTTGTTTATACGCCCGTCGCCAACTTCTCCGGCGAGGACGCATTCACCTACAAGGCGAGCGACCCGAACGATGCGTCGAGCACGGCAAGCGTGCATCTGACCATCAAGCCGGTCAACGATGCACCGGTGTACACGACTACCCCGAGCACCTCGTTCATCCTCGACTCGTCGCAAACGGGCGCGAACCGCGACAGCGTATTCCAGGTTGTCGGCAACGCCGGACAGGCCGTCAATGTCCAGCTTCGATTGGACGTTCCGCGATGCTGCTTACAACAACGAAGTCGGCATCTTCCGCGTGGACGACGCCTCGGGGCGCATCGGCACGCTGCGGCCCGGCGATGACGGTTACGCCAAGGCCGCGCTCGCCGACGGGCACGCACAGGTGATCTTCGCGAGCGGCAAGGGAGCCGGCGCGGAGCACGACCTCACGCTCGAAGGCGGCGGCCTATACGCGTTCTATATCATCCAGAACGACACGACCGCGCATTTCCTCGCGTCGAATCCGGAGAACCGGCTCGATCGCGGACCCTTGGCATTCTTCTCGACCGCGACTGCGAACCCGACGGCTACGACCACATGCACGCCACCATCCAGGCCACCGGTGCAGTCACGCTCGCCTGGGAGGATATGACCCAGGGCGGCGACCAGGACTTCAACGACGTGGTGGTGACGGCGACGAACCTGCGCCTGCCCGAACCGACGCCTTATACGTACGCCGCAGGAGCGACCGATGCCGACGGCGATCCGGTGACCTACCAGCTCGTCGACGGTCCGGAAGGCG
Organism: uncultured beta proteobacterium; assembly: GCA_963741215.1. Classification (GTDB taxonomy): domain Bacteria; phylum Pseudomonadota; class Gammaproteobacteria; order Burkholderiales; family SHXO01; genus SHXO01. Next base: position 115,991 of record CAVUHQ010000039.1, on the reverse strand, counting down.
CGACGCTCGACGGGAGTCCGGACTGCTGACGTGGCGGCCGACGCAACCCGGGCTCTATCACTTCGTGCTGAGCGCGGAGGACGGCAAGGGTGGCTCGGCCGAGCACCGTCGATCTCGAAGTGCTACGTCCCCAGCGCGTGCTCTTCGTGCAGGGCACGGACAGCAGCGACAAGATCGAGATCTCGGAGCGAGACGGTCTGGTGCGCGTCGCCGTCAACAACGAAATCCACGCATACTCCGGCGTGACGCGATCCATGTCGACGCACTCGCCGCCGACGACTACGTACAGCTCGTCGGGTTGACGGTCGACACGCTGGTCAATGGCGGGGCGGGCAACGACCGGATCGACGGCGGTTGCGTCTCGGTAGCGCCGCTCGATCTGCGTGGCGATACGGGCAACGACGAGTTGCACGGCGGCGCCGCGGCGGACCATCTCGACGGCGGCAGCGGCGACGACAAGCTATATGGTGGCGCAGGCAACGATGTTCTCATCGGTGGCTCCGGCAACGACATCGTCAAGGGCGAGGCCGGCGATGACACGATCGTTCTGGGCAGCGGTCGGGACACGCTGGACGGCGGCCCGGGCGATGATCCCAGGGTGAGCGAGGCGGAGTACAACGCACAGTCGTCCAGCGGGGCAGCGCCCGTGATCAATTGGGATGCGGTCGCGGCGAGCGACGTGTCCGTTTCGGCGGGACGTTCCAGCTGGGTCGCCGACTTTGTGAACGGGATGGCGTTGACCAAGGCGGAGCGCAATCCCAACTCGGCATCCGGATCAAGGTGCCAAAGCAAACATAAACGCTGACCGCGACGCACGGGCGACGCACCTGCGCCCGCCCGCTTGCTTCGGCACTCACCACGTGCCGAAGACATCGGATCAAACTACTGGTCTTCGTTCGCTGGTCCTTGCCTCAGCGCTCCGGCTTTACCCAGATGCCGCGCTCGTGCATCAGCTCGATCTGCGTCTTGATGACTTTCTCGCGATACTCGGCGTGCTTCATCGGCTCGCGATCGAGATACAGGTTCTTCGGGTAGATCGGCTGCTCGTAGAGCGATCTGGTACAGCTCGGTGCGCAGGTCCTTCATCCAGTTGTCCCACTGGGCGCGGGCGCGGTGGTCGCGCAGCGCCTCGATGTCGATCACCCCGCCGACATAGGTCGAGCCGGCGCCATAGTCCTGCCGCCCGACGATCTGGCCCTTGTAGTTGATGACGAACGAGCGCCCGCCGAAGGTGTCGATCGGCGTGGTCTCTTCGGGGAACAGATAATAGGTGCCCATGTTCGGGCGCCACGATGTACATGTTGTTGTCGAGCGCGCGGGCCCGGCTCTGGATCTCGAACAACTCGTTGCCGGTGCCGGGTGCGGATAGGAGGCGCGATACACCACTTCGGCGCCGTTCATGGCCAGCGCGCGCGCATTCTCCGGGTAGGAGCCTTCGTTGGCCATCATGATGCCCAGGCGACCGATCTCGGTATCCACCACCGGCCAGAAGGCCTCCAGGTTGCGGCCATACTTCTCCACCCACCAGTCGTAGACGTCGTGCGGGCAGACCGAGTGCTCGACCGGGAAGAGCGGCGAGACCTTGTAGTGCTGCAGGATCACCTCGCCCTTGGGATCGATGATGAAGCCGACGTTGAAGAAGCGATCCTTGAGATCGGGATGGCGCGCCTTGGCCTGGGCCATGATGAACGCGTCGTACTCGCGGGCGATCTTGCCCAGGTCCTCGGTCTCTTCGCCCGGGATGTCGATGGCGCACTCGCGCGCGAACTGCACATGGTCGAGGTCCAGCACTTCGTCGTTGAAGCCCTGCAGCGCGCCTTCGGGGAACGCGATCAGCCGCACCGGCAGATCCAGGCTGGACAGCCAGGCCGCCGCCTTGACCAGGTGCGACAGGTGCTCCAGGTTGAGCTTGATGTCCTCGCGCTTGCGGATGCCGCGCACGGTGGGAATGAGGCCGACGGCCGTGTAGGGCTTGATCATGTTCAGCTCCTCCGAGATGTCGGTTAATTTGGGCGAGTTTTATACGAAGGCGTTAAGAGGAAGATGATGGCGTGAAGGTGAAAGAGTGAAGAGTAATCGGTCAAAGACCGGGGCGCCAGCGGTTTCTGCTCACCTTACCCCGCTCGCGGTCTTGCAGCCGCGTGGGCCGAGGCCGGTACTCCGGATGTCATTTCCGGACGCGCACTCGTCTTCCCGCGCGATCACGGCAGCCATCCGGCATTCCGCACCGAGTAGTCGTACATCACCGGCTGGATCCAGGACACGCCGGCAACGATTTCGGCGTGCCAGTCACTTTTTTCCACAGCCGCCCGGGCGTGCAGGAAGAAAATTCCACTGCCTTCGCGCCGAAGCAGATCGTGTTCGCCCACGCCGCCCTCGCCGATGCCCGCTACGCCGTCTGCGACACGACCAGCGCACGGCACGCGCCGGACTCGGCCTGGCCGGACCGACGAAGCGAACACCCGGGTATCGGTCGAAGACTCGTCGCTGGAGCTGGGCACTGGCAGCTACGCCACGCGGTACGCGCGCGCGAGTTCCATCTCGATCTCACGTTCGAGCCGACTCAGCCCGTGCTGCTCGAAGGGCGAGGGCGGCTTCAGCCGCAAGGGGCCAAAGCCGGTGCAGGCCAGCTACTATTACAGCCGCCCGCATCTCGCCGCGCGCGGCACCATCACGGTGGAGGGCAAAACTCTGCTGGTGAAGGGTCAGGCGTGGCTGGATCACGAATGGTCCAGCGAATATCTGGCGGCGGATGCCGTGGGCTGGGACTGGATCGGGATCAATCTGTCCGACGGCGGCGCACTGATGGCGTTTCGCATGCGCGGAAAATCCGGCAAGGATGTCTGGGCGGGAGGGACCTGGCGCGATGCTCGCGGTCGAGTGCGCGCGTTTGCGCCGGGTGAAGTGCGGTTCAGTCCCGTGCGACGCTGGCGCTCACCTCGCAGCGGCACAGAATATCCAGTGGCGATGAGCGTGACCGCAGGCGATCTGACCCTCGACCTCGAACCGCTCATGGACGACCAGGAGCTGGATGCGCGCGTCAGCACCGGCGCCATCTACTGGGAAGGCGCGGTGCGCGCCATGCGAAAAGGCGAGGAAATCGGGCGGGGCTATCTAGAGCTGACGGGGTATGGGCAGGATTTGCAGTTGTGAGTGAGGGTGGGCTTGGGATTACTCTCACTCCGTTCGCGCTGATCCTTCGACTCCGGACGCTGCGCGCCCTACGCTCAGGACGAACGGATCAGTGCGTCGCCACGGAGTCGAAGCCCGAGTTCCGTTGCGAATGTTATCCGACGCTTCGACTCTCAGCCTACGCTGCGACGCTCAGCGCGAACGGACCTGCGGCCCTCACCCCCCGTTCGTGCTGAGCGTAGTGGCGGTCAGCCACGGAGTCGAAGCACCCTCGCCCCTCGCCATCTCCTTTATCATGCTGCCTGCGACAACCATGGCACCTTGAAGAGGCAACCGTGACCAACTGGCAAGACCAACTGTTCGACCTGCTGAAAGAAAACCGCGTCAGGCAAGTCGCCTATGTTCCCGACGCGGGGCATGCGCGACTGATCGAGCGCGCGGAGGGCGATCCCGACCTGCGCGCGGTGGTGCTGACCACCGAGGAAGAAGGCGTGGCGCTGGTCTGCGGCGCCTGGCTCGGCGGCGAGCGCGCCGTCCTGCTGATGCAGAGCAGCGGCGTCGGCAATTGCGTGGACATGTTCTCGCTCCTGTCGAACTGCCGCTTTCCTTTCCTGGCCCTGATCACGATGCGTGGCGAGTGGGCCGAGTTCAACCCGTGGCAGGTGCCGATGGCCAAGGCCACGCCGGTCGCGCTCGAGTCGATGGGCATCACCGTGTTCCGTGTGACCGAAGCCAAGGATGTGGTCGAGACCGTCCAGTCCGCGGCGGAGCTGGCGTTCGGCAGCGAACAGGCCGTGGCGGTGCTGTTGTCGCAGCGGCTGATTGGGAGAAAGACTTGGATCAGCGAAAAGTGAGCGAAGACGACGGGCTCGACCGGCGCTCAGCGGTCGCCTTGCTGATGGCGGAGTGCACCGACGTTCTCGTGGTGGCCGGTCTGGGCTCCGCCGGCTACGACCTGTTTGCCGCCGGCGACCGCAGCTTGAACTTCTATCTGTGGGGCGCCATGGGTGGAGCCGCCGCCATGGGCCTGGGTCTGGCGCTGGCGCAGCCGCGGCGTCCAGTGCTCGTGCTCACGGGCGACGGCGAGCAGCTGATGGGAATCGGTGCGCTGGCTACGATCGGCGTGCAGCAACCGAAGAATCTAACGGTCGTGGTCCTGGACAACGCGCGTTTCGGAGAGACCGGGATGCAGCGCAGCCACACCGCGATGGGCGTCAGCCTGGCGGGGGTCGCCGCTGCATGCGGGTTCGCTTGGACGCTCGACATCGGCGAGGAAAGCGCCATCGCACCGCTGGCAACGCGTCTGAAGGCGATGCAAGGATGTGGGCTCGCGCGAATTCGAGTGCGCGCGGAGGAGGTGACGCGTGCGCTACCGCCGCGCGACGGAGTGTTTCTGAAGACCCGGTTTCGCGCCGCGCTGGGTTTTCCGACGATCTGAACCGGCTGACCGAGTCCACCAGGACATCCCGTTTCGGATTCCTGTGGGGGCCGAATTCGACCCGGACCCGCCACGTGGGTCAAGAACGCCTCACCCAATCCACATAAACCGGCTCGGTGCGGATACCGTAGTGCTCGCCGCGCAGACGCCCCGGACCTAGTCTAGGAGCCTTGCTCGCGAGGGTAGCTCAAACGCGCAGAGGGACAGGTTCTGGCTGCCTCACCGTCCTCCAGGAATGGCCAGACGAGGGCACCAGCGGCTTAGGCGGCGCTGGAAACATTGATACACCTTCCAGGCGGTTTGCATGCACCTTGGTGTGGGCGTAGTCTGCACCTCGAAGGTGCCGACCTCTAGTTGGCGTCACGAAGGCGCCCGTTCCATGCCTCACCTATGCAGGTGCCGACGAGATGATTCGGTGAAGGGCGCCAGCGGGACTGCGACCTGCACATCGCGTGAACTGCACCCCTGACACAGCGATACGATGATGATGACAGCTTGCGGCACCACGCGCGGAAGAGGGGTATGAGACATCGAATTGCTGCTGTGCTGCTCGTTGCGGTTGCGTTGCTTACCACCCTCGGGTGGACTGGACAGTGCTGGGCGCAGGCGAAGATTGCACGGATCGGGTTCCTTACCCCCGCGAGCGGCGGTGTCTGGCCGGAGTTTGTCGCAGCGTTGCGCGCACTGGGCTACGTCGAGAATCAGACAATCACGTTTGAGGTTCGCGCTGCGGGGGACAATCTCGACCGGCTTCCAGAGCTGGCGGCCGAGCTGGTCCGTTCGAAGGTGGACATCATCGTGGCGGTGAGTCCGCCAGCGATTCTGGCGGCAAAGCACGCGACCAGCACGATCCCGGTCGTCATGGGATTTTGGGGCGGAGAAGGTCTGCTCGAATCCGGGCTCGTTGCGAGCTTCGCCCGGCCTGGCGGCAACGTTACCGGCGTTTACATGCTCGCCGCGGAACTGGACGCAAAGCGCTTCGAACTGCTCTTGGAGGCTCTGCCGAACGCGAGGAAGGTCGCAGTGCTCAACCCCGGCGATGGCTGGACGTTCACGGAGGTACGCCAAGCAGCGCGGGCGGCCGGGATCCAGCTCCACATCACCGACCCGCCCGGCTCGGAGGGCTACGACCGCGTCTTTGACACAATGGCCAGGGCACGTGTCGATGCCGTCCTGGTACTGTCCTTTCCGCGGTTCTATTTTGAGCACCAACGGATTATCGAGGCGGCAGCGAAGCGTCGTATCCCGGCGATGTACGAGTGGGGAGAGATCGCGCGAGACGGAGGGCTGATGGCCTATGGACCGGTCATCGCGGAACTCAATCGCCGCGTCGCCATCTACGTGGACCGCATCCTCAAGGGCGCCAAGCCAGGCGACCTGCCGATCGAGCAACCAACCAAATTCGAACTCGTCGTCAACCTAAAGACCGCCAAGAGCTCTCGGTCTGACCATCCCGCAGTCGATCCTTCAGCGCGCCGACGAGGTGATCCGATGAACTGTCGAGCGCTTCGGTTATGGCGTGCTGCTGGACGCGTTCGAGTCAGTATGAACCATGTGACGCCCAACCGTCAGTTGCATCGAAGCCGCGAAAGCGGCGCTTCGCTTGCTCTCGCGGCCCGGTGAACTGGGGTCGTTGGGCCATATTTCCTGCAAGATAGCCCCCGCTGAAGCAGGGGAACGCGTCATGGGAGGGGAGACTGTGAGGAACCTGACCAGGCGGGATGCATTGAAGGTTCTTGGCGCTGCGGCACTGGCCGGTGCCGCGGAGTTTGACGCGCCACGCCCTGCCAGCGCGGCTCGAGAATTGAGATACCAGCCCGAGAAAGGCGCAACACTGAGGCTGCTGCGTTGGAAGCGATTCGTACAGGGCGACGAAGACCAATGGATGGCCAACACGCGGAAGTTTTTTGAAGTAACCGGGGTGGCTGTCCAGGTGGAGAGCGTCGGACCGGGGGAAGTGGCTCCAAAGGCAGCACTCGCGGCGAATGTTGGGGCAGGTCCCGACATTATCTATGGGGCCTACGATGCCCCTCAACTCTATCCAGAAAAGTGCTTGGACCTTACCGAGCTGGCGCAGTACCTCGGTGACAAATATGGCGGCTGGTATGCCGCCTGCGCGAGATATTGCACTACGAATGGCCGTTGGATTGCGGTGGGCATGGCATTCCTCACAGAGTGCGTCGTGTACCGCAAGAGTATGGTCCAGGCGGCTGGATTTGCCGAGGTCCCGCAGGACCTGCCCGGTTTTTTGAAGCTGTGCAAAGCCCTCAAGGAGAGAGGAACCCCGGCGGGACTTGCGTTAGGCAATGCTGGCGGAGATGCCAATACCTGGTGCCATTGGCTGATCTGGGCGCACGGCGGCAGGATGGTGAACGAGAGAAACGAGGTTGTCATCAACTCCAAGGAGACGCTGGCCGCGCTTGAGTACGGCCGTGAGCTCTACCCAACCTTCATTCCGGGCACGCTGTCGTGGCTGGATCCGAACAACAACAAAGCCTTCCTCGCCGGCGAAATCAGTTTGACCTATAACGGCATCTCGATTTACTACGCCGCCAAGACGAGCACAAGAACCGGGTCTAAAGGCGCTGGCGCCCGACATATTTCACGCGCATCTGCCGATTGGCCCTGTCAATCGACCCACCGAGCTGGCGGTGTTCACGTCCGCGTGGGTGTTCAAGTACACCAAGTATCCCAACGCAGCCCGAGAGTACTTGCGATTCATGCTGGAGCGTGAACAGTACGAGCGTTGGCAGCAGGCTTCCTTGGGGTACATCACACAGCCGCTGAGACAATACGAATCCAACCCTGTCTGGACCGAGGACCCCAAACACACGCCCTTTCGGGATGGCGGGCGGATGACGCTGGACACAGGGTACGCGGGCAGCTTAGGTCACGCCTCGGCGGCGTGCTTGTCGGATTTCGTTCTGGTGAACATGGTGGCCGAGGCTGCGTCGGGACAGTCAACGCCGCAGGCGGCCGCAGCTCGAGCTGAGCAGCGAGCGCGCCGCTACTACAGAGCTTGATTAATTTGCCGCCCAATGCCCTGTCGAGATCACGATATATGGCGACCATACGCTCGGCGTGCCTCGCTATCGCGATAAGTCTCGCCACGCTCCCGATCACTGGGTGGGCAGAGCAATCGAGCCGAGCGCTCGTCTTGGGCATACTATTCGTGAGCGCCGGCCCGGATGATCCCTCCATCCACGCCATCGGCAAAGGACTTCTCGAGCTGGGATACGTCGAGGGTCGCGACTTCCGGTTCGAGTACCGTGGCGCACAGGGGCAGGTTGATCGACTCCAGCCCCTGGCAGAGGAGCTTGTGCAGCTCAAGGTTGACTTCATCATCGTCGGAACCGAAGGGGCAATGCTCGCCGCGAAGCGGTCCACCAGCACGATCCCGATCGTCGCGGCGCTCTTCGACTACGATCCTGTCGCTGCCGGCTTGATCGACAGCTTGGCTCATCCCGGCGGGAACATTACGGGTGTCTTCACGCGCGCGCCGGAGTTGATCGGCAAGCGCCTCGAACTGCTAAAGGAAGCGATTCCGAACCTATCGCGTGTCGCTGTTTTCTACGACTCCTATGGGCGCCGCCAGGTGGAGGATGTTCAGTCCGCATCACGCTCGCTCGGCATTCAGCTCGTACTCACGGAGTTGACGCCCCCCTACAACTACGGCATCTCTTTCAAGAGCGCGAAGCAAAAGAAGGCGGGCGCCGCGATGTTCCTGTATTCGCCCGCGTTCTACGTCGTTCGCGAATCCATTGCGCAGCAGGCCGTCGACAACCGGTTGCCGGTGATTGGCTACTCATCGGACTTCGCGAGAGCCGGATTCTTCATGTCTTACGGCACCGACGCTTTGAAGACCTTCAAGCGTCTTGCGTATTTCATCGATCGAGTGGTCAAGGGCGCCAGGCCAAATGATCTTCCAGTTGAGCAGCCGACCGAGTTAGAGATGGTCGTAAATCTCAAAACGGCAAAAGCCCTCAACCTGACGGTCCCCCAATCGATACTCTTGCGCGCCGACGAGGCGATCCGTTGAAAGTGCCGCCCAATCCACTGGTCTTATCGAATTACTTTGAGAAGGAGAACTCGCGCCATGAAGTTACGTCTCGGCTCTCGGACATGGATCGTTGTCGGATGCATCGTGGGCACTCTGCTCTCGGGTCCCAGCGCGGTGGCTGCTGTTTGGTTGTTGGCAGCAGCGGGGTTCGTCGTCTTACCTGACAGTGCGCCACGATTCTCCGGCCAACAGGGCAGAGAGGCGGACTTCACCGAGCTCCTGGCAACAGCTGACCAAACCGGAGGTTCGCTCGGCATGTTCCGTCAGACCATCGCACCCAAGAGCGGTCCGCCCACCCACGTTCACCAAACCGAAGACGAGTTCTTCTACGTCGTGAGCGGGGAGTTCAAGGTCAAATTGGGCGACCGTATCATGAGCGCCCCTGCTCAGTCCGTTATGTTCGTGCCTCGAGGAACCGCGCACGCCTTCCAGAATGTCGGCGGCGAGCCTGGCGTGTTGCTAGTCGGCGTGACGCCAGGAGGACTTGAGAGGATTTTCCAGGAACGACAAGGTGTGGACGCAGAGACGTACCGCACGCTCATGAAGACACACAACATGGAAGTGGTGGGGCCGCCGCTCAAGTGAGTGCTGCCGCGCTTTGCGAGCAGATGCCCAAGCTCGCAGCGACCGGAGCGCGAAGCGGCAGTACCGTTGGTACCCGTCACGCTGCGCATGCCAACGCCCGGTCATGCGAAGCGTCGAGCGTCCGATGCGGTCGGCTACTGGATGCGACCGAAAAGTGAGTGAATGAAGCGTCGCGACTTTCTTCTAGGTTCGATCGTGCCGCTCGCGCTGCCCAGCCGTGCATTCGGACGGGAATCAAGTCGCGTGCCCGTCGTTGGAATCGTAAGAGGCTCTGCGTTTGATCCGAATGATCCTTCCATGCCTCCGTTCCTTCAAGGGCTGCGCGAGCTAGGGTATGAAGACGGAAGAAACATAAAGATAGACAGTCGCTATGCGGAAGGTCATCGAGAGCGGATTCCTCGGATCGCCGCTGAGTTTGTCGAGGAAAAGGTGGACGTCATCATGACGCCGAACGAACCGGGGTTGCGCGCGGCAAAGCAAGCCACCAACACTATTCCCATCGTATTCCTAGCATGGGACTATGACCCTCTAGCTGCGGGTTTGATCGAGAGCCTCAGCCGACCTGGAGGCAATGTAACAGGAGTGTCCCTGCTGCAGACGCAGCTCACCGGAAAGCGGCTTGAGCTGTTGAAGGAGCTGATACCCACCGCGCGCCGGGTTATGGTTTTCTGGGACTCCTTCAGCCGCAACCAGCTCGGAGAACTCGAGCCAGCCGCACACGCGCTAAACATTGAGGTGCGTCTCGTCGAAGTTCGGGATGTCCGCGGATTTGCGGATCTTCTGCGGCAGGAGAGACAAGGCGCTGACGCGGGTATGTTCTTGTACTCCCCGACCTTCTTCTTGCCACGCGCCAGTCTGGCCGCCGAAGCTCTAAAGGCCAAGCTGCCCACCGTGTTCCAAGAGCCCTGGTTCACAACCGCCGGGGGACTACTTTCATATGGCCCAGATCTGACCGAAGCTATGCGTCGCGTGACGTACCTTATCGATCGCCTCTTGAAGGGGTCCAAAGCAGCCGAGTTGCCTGTTGAGCAGATCTCAAGGTTCCACCTGGCGATCAATCTCAAGACCGCCCGGGCGCTTGGTGTCCGAATCCCAGAGTCTATGCTCGTCCGTGCGGACGAGCTGATTCGATGACACCGGCGTCAGGCGGGGATTTCACCGACGTCGCCGTTGGGTAGCGCGCCGCGCTACGCGCGTCGCAGCCATAGGAGACGGATTGTTCGAGCTATGTCTCAAAGCGGCGGAAGGTATCGCGCGCGTCTTCCACCTGCGTTCCAGAGGACGCAGTGCGAAAGCGGCGGCGCGTCCTTGACGCTGTCGTTCGGCGTCACGGATGTCTGCAAGCGTGGTGGCGCAACCTAGGCTCTAAGGGCCGCACGCCGATCGCCCGACGGAGTAGACTACCTAACCCGCCGCGATACAAGAAGCGATAAGGGATCAGCTGTTCGGCTGCTCCTACGCTGCACTTTTGGGCCGCAGGCCCGCTCTTTCGGTACCTACCTGTACCACTCTGCAAGCCAGTCAATGACTCGTGCGCTGCACGGGCCGACTGCCGTGCGCAGTTCCATTCTGTGGGGGGAAGCCATGAAGCGATCGATTGCTACGCTGCTCGCGTTGACTATTGGGGGATTCGGTGGTGTGGTCTGGGCAGGACCCGCGGAGGAAGTTGCCCAGATGGCCGCGCCGAGGTTGCAGGCCCTGCAAGACGGAAACCTGGATGCATACATGGCTGCGTTCGCCGATAACGCTGTGTTCCAGTCCGCGCTGTCGGCATTCCGCGTCGAGGGCAAGGAGGCTATACGAGCCCACTTCACGGAATTGTTTGCCATATACCCAAAGCGTCGCGTCCTGCCCCGGCAGTCGACGACGCGCGTGTACAACGATGACCTGGTGATTACGAACAGCTATTCGGTCCTCTACGTGACCAACCAACAGGGGGTGGTGATGACCTACCCGCTGCGAAGCAGCGTGGTTTGGGCAAAGATCGGAGGACGGTGGCAGATCGTTGATCAGCATGGCTCGCGGCTACCGGTCGCACCGTAGGTCAACTCGGCACTCGGTGCTGTCCTTCAGCGCAAACGAGTGACGCCCAACAACCAGTTCCACCGGAGCGGCAATGGCAAACGCAGTGCTGCCGTTGTCGCCCGGCGAACTGGGGCGGTTGGACAGGCAGAGCACGTGCGAAGGTGGCACTCCTGGACAGTAAAGCGGAAGATACGAGCACGCAACGTTCGAGGGGATCCAAATTGAATACCCAACAGCGAGTTTCACGACGACGCGTTCTCGCAATGTCGCTGGCTGTTGCCGGATTCGCAATGCCCGGCGTAGTAGGCTCGGCGTTTGCCCAAGCGCTAAAGCGCACGCCGGGTGAAATCGTCGGGCCGTTCTATCCCGTTCTCAAGCCGCTCGACCAGGATGCTGATCTCACAGTGATCTCTGGCAAGCCAGGGCACGCACAAGGACAGGTTGTTTATCTCATGGGGCGGGTACTGAATCTGAAAGGCGAACCGGTGCAGGGAGCCAGGATTGAGATCTGGCAAGCCAACACCCATGGGCGTTACACACATCTGAGCGATACGAATCCTGCGCCATTAGACGCGAACTTTGAAGGCTTCAGCGCGCAACTCACCGACGACGAGGGTCGCTATCGCTTCAAGACAATTAAGCCTGGAGCATACCCAGCGAACCCCAACTGGATGCGGCCACCGCATATACATTTTGAGGTCACCGGCAGGACCAACCGCCTGACGACTCAAATGTATTTTCCGGGAGAACCGCTGAACGATAGCGACATTCTTTTGCAGTCTGTGCGATCGAACAAAGAGGGAGCGATTGCCAGGATCCTCCAGCCCACAAAGGACCTCGAGCCGGACTCAGTTATCGCCGTTTGGGACATCGTGCTCGACAAAGGTTAGCGACTGGACCTTCTGGATGCTACGACCTGCCGATCGAACAACCGACCCAGTACCTGCTCGTCGTCAACCTCAAGACCGCCAAAGCCTTCGGGCTGACCGTACCGCAGTCGATTGTGCTGCAGGCCAACGAGGTTATTCGATGATCCGCTGGTGTCCTGACACGGCAACCCAGCCTTGGGGGCGTTGCCGAGCAGATCTTGGCGCGAACCCCGCTACGAACCACGCGCGAGCAGCGCCTCGACCGCCGCTGGCCGTGGAAGCGGCGCCACGGCGCCGTACCCGGTCGTCGTCAATGCCGCCGCCGCGTTGGCGTAGCGCGCCGCTTGCCAGAAATCGTCTCCGCGCGACAGGCGGGCGAGGAAGGATCCGGCAAAGCAGTCTCCTGCGCCGGTCGCGTCCACACAATTCACCTTGTGCGCCGCCATGCGCTCGCGGCGTGCGCCGTCGCTGGCGAGCACGCCATCCGCACCCAGCTTGAGCGCCACGTATTTCGCTCCCAGGCGATGGCTCCAGTCCACGATGGCCTCGGGCTGCTCCAATCCCGACAGCGCCTTGACGTTGTCGAGACTCGGCAGGAAGTAGTCGGCCAGCGGAATGGTCGCGGTGATCACTGCCTTTGCGCGCGGCAGGGACCACAGCCGCAGGCGCAGGTTGGAGTCATAAGTGAACTTCACGCCAGCCGCAGTGGCCGCTTCGATCGCGGCGAACACCGTGTCGCACGCGCTGGCGCTGATCGCCTGTGAGATGGCCGACGTGTGAAAGAACCTGGCGCCGCGGATGAGATCCAGCGGCAGATGCTCGGGCCGCATGCGGCTCGCCGCAGAGCCTGCCCGCATGTAGCTGAACACGTGACCCTGCGGCCCGTGATGGATGAAGTAGACCGCAGTGTGGGCCTCGGGATCGATGCCGACGCCGGAACTATCCAGTCCTTCCGCGCGCCACAGCGCGAGGAACTGCCTGCCGAACTCGTCGTCGCCGAGCCGCGTGACGTACGCGACCTTGGCGCCCTGGCGCACCGCCGCGATCGCCGCGTTCATGGTGTCGCCGCCGAAGCCCTGCAGGTAGCGGTTGCCTTCGCCGGGGATCTGGCTGAACTCGTACATCGGCTCGCCGAGGGAGACGATGTCGATGGGGGTGGTCATGAAAGGCGTGAAGAGTGAAGGGTGAAGAGTGAAGGGTGAGGTCTTAGGGTGCGAGCGCGCTCAACACCCAACCACGTTCGCGCTGAGCGTCGCAGCGCCAGCTGCAGAGTCGAAGGATCAGCGCGAACGGATGATCTGATCCTCGTCGCCTTTACTCTTCACTCTTCACCCTTCACCCTTCACCGGCCTTCAAGAGAAACCCCCGCGCATGCTTCATCACCTGCGCGCGGTCTCCGGCGGCCAGCGCCTTCTGGTCGATGATGTTGTTGCCGACACCGACGACCGTCGCGCCCGCTTTGAAATAGTCGAGCATGTTGGCCGTCGACACGCCGCCCGTGGGACAAAGCGGGATGGCCGGAAACACCGCGTGGATCGCCTGCAGGTGAGATGGCCCGCCGCTGCTTGCGGGGAATACCTTCACGATCTGCGCCCCTTCGCGCCAGGCCGCCGCCACTTCGCTCGGCGTGAACGCGCCCATCAGCGCCGCGCGCTCGGCATCGCGTGCGATGCTGGGCATCCCGGGGACCAGGCAAGGCGACACCAGATAGTCCGCGCCCGCGTCTAGGCAGCGGCGAGCGGTTTCGAGATCCAGCACGGTACCCGCGCCGACCAGGAACGAATCCGGCATTCGCTGGCGCAGCTCGGCGATCAGCGCGATGGCGTCGGGTGTGGTCAACGTCAGCTCGACGGTCTCGAATCCCGCTTCGACCAGGCAATCTATCCCCGCCACGGCCGCCTCGCGCGTAGCCAGTCGCAGCACGGGTATCACCCGCATGCCGGCCAGCCGGTTGCAGATCGTCGTCGCAGTCATCCGGATACTCCGAAGCACTGGTTGGAGTCAGCCATTTTCGGCGCAGGGAGTGCTCAGGGCAAGCCCGCTGCCAGGATTGTGCCTTGCACGAACCGGTCACGCCGCGCCTTTGCGCATTTCTCCGGCCTGCATAGGGGTAACATTCCGTCCTGCGAACGTGGCTTCGCGCCGGGAGCGGCAAGCCGCGAACAAGACAGGAGGAACTGATGGCTCCCAAATCGCTGGGCAGCTACGACTACGTGATCGTAGGAGCGGGTACCGCCGGCTGCGTTCTCGCCAACCGGCTCTCGGCCGACCCGGAGGTCAACGTGCTGCTGATCGAAGCCGGTGGCAAGGACAACTACTTCTGGATCGATATTCCAGTCGGGTACCTGTACACCATCGGCAATCCGCGCACCGACTGGTGCTACAAGACCGAGCCGGACCAGGGGCTCAACGGGCGCTCGATCGGCTACGCCCGCGGCAAGGTGCTGGGCGGCTGCTCGTCGATCAACGCGATGGTCTACATGCGCGGTCAGAAGAGCGACTACGATCACTGGGCCGCGCTCGGCAATCGCGGCTGGTCCTGGGACGAGGTCTTGCCCTACTTCAAGCGCTCCGAGGATTACGTCCACGGAGCGGACGCGTTCCACGGAGCCGGCGGGGAGTTGCGCGTGGAGGAACGGCGGGTGAACTGGGAGATCCTGGACGCCTGGCGCGACGCGGCCGCGGAATGCGGCATCCCCAAGATCGCGGAGTTCAACCGCGGCGACAACTTCGGCAACGCCTACTTCCAGATGAACCAGCGTCGCGGCGTGCGCTGGAGCGCCACCAAGGCCTTCCTGCGCCCTGCCTTGCACCGTCGCAACTTGAAGGTGATGATCCACGCCCACGTGCAACGCATCCGCATCGAGACGCGCGATGGGGCCAAGCACGCGACCGGGGTAGAGCTGCACTCGCCGCAAACCGGTGAGACGATGGTGGAGGCGCGGCGCGAGGTCATCCTGGCGGCCGGCTCCATCGGCTCTCCGCAGATCCTGCAATTGTCGGGTGTCGGCCCGGGCGCGCTGCTGCGCGAACTGCGCCTGCCGGTCATCCACGAGCTGCCTCGGCGTGGGCGAGAACCTGCACGACCATCTGCAGGTACGCCTGGTGTACAAGGTGAAGAACGTGCTGACGCTGAACCAGCGCGCCAACAGCCTGTCCGGCAAGGCGGCGATGGGGCTGGAGTATCTGCTGTTCAAGACCGGCCCGCTCACCATGCCGCCCTCGCAGCTCGGTGCCTTCGCGCGCAGCGATCCGTCGCGGGCATCGGCCAACATCGAGTGGCACGTGCAACCGCTGTCGCTGGACAAGTTCGGCGAGCCGCTGCACTCGTACCCGGCGATCACCCCGTCGGTGTGCAACCTGCAACCCACCAGCAGAGGTTACGTGCGCATCAAGAGCCCGGATCCGCACGCGTACCCGGCGATCAAGCTCGACTATCTTTCCACCGAGGAGGACCGCCGGGTTGCCGTGGACTCCATGCGCTTCACGCGCCGGATCATGGCGGCCCAGGCCCTGGCCAAGTATCAGCCAGAAGAGGTGAAGCCTGGCGTCGCGGTGGAATCGGATGCCGAGTTGCTGCGCGCGGCAGGCGATCTCGGCACCACCATCTTTCACCCGGTGGGCACCTGCAAGATGGGCCACGACGAGATGGCGGTCGTGGACGACCGTCTGCGCCTGCGCGGGGTGGCGGGTTTGAGAGTGGTGGACGCGTCCATCATGCCGCGCATCACCTCGGGCAACACCAACGCACCCACGGTGATGATCGCGGAGCGGGCCGCGGAAATGATTCTGGCGGAGCGCACGTCTACGGGCCTGGCACAACGGCGCGCCGCCGCCAGCACCGAAGCAGACGTCCCTGCCTGAGTCCCTTCCGGCGACGACACTAGCTAGCAGGCTATTGAAAACACCTCTAAATCCGTTCGTCCTGAGCCAACTAAGGCCCGCCGCTGGCGGGGCAAGGCGAGGTGAAGAAACAAGTTGTGGGTGCTGTTTGGGTGTTTTGCGCGTCTCTGTAGATCCTTGATTCAAAATCGTTCGCGATGCTGTTTCTTGAGAGCGTAGGGCGCGCAGCGCCCGGAGTCGAAGGATCATCGCGAACGGTGTTTTTCTGCGACCTGCTATCGGTTTACCACGCCTTCCTTCCAGTTCGCGCCTTGGAGCGCGAGCGTCTCGAGATAGGCGCCGATCTGGAAAATGGTCTTTTCGTCGAGCACGCCGCCCCACGCCGGCATAGTCATGATGCGGCCGGAGTCCTTGCCATGCTGCACCGTGTCGACGAACCTTCGGAAGCCTTTGTTGAATACGCGCAGATCCGCTGCGCTGCCGCGCTCTCCAGCCCCATCTGCCCGTCCGCCGCACCGTTTGCGGCAGTGCGCAAGGCTTCCCATCGGCGTACTGAAGGGCCGCCGCTGAGCCGCGCTTCGCCCGCCCAGTTGGCGCTCCCGCCGCTGCCTGGGATCTCGGAATCGGTGTAACATCCGTCGCCTGCGGTTTGGGGTAGTTCTCCTGCAGCTATTCAGCCAATCCGGTCCCAGAGCATGAGATGGCGTTTCGCGGCGAGGCATCTCCCTGCGGCCGCAATCCCAGGGGGCGCAGCTATAAAAAATCCGGGCTCGCACAGTCGAAGCTCCGGCTCGAAGCCAAGATGAGGTTGTCGCTAATCTAATAAAGCGGTTGTCAATAAGGAGAGACTCATGAGTAGGATGCAACCCAAAGGCGTCGCGGGGGCCATGGCAGCAGCGGCCCTTCTCGGCATTTCCACGCTGGCATGCGCAGACGATGTCACCTTCGAGCGCCTGCTGAACGCGGACAAGGACCCCAGCAACTGGATGAGCTACCACGGTGGCTACAAGTCCTGGCACTACAGCGCGCTGGATCAGATCACCACTGCCAACGTCGGCAAGCTCAAAGAGGCGTGGTCGCACGTGGCCTCGCGCGCCAACCGCGGATTGCAGGGCTTCCCCCTGGCCATCGACGGCATCGTGTACTACTCCAGTTCCTACAATCAGGTGTATGCGCTGGACGGGGCCACCGGCCAGATGCTGTGGACGTACAAGCAAAAGCTGAACGAGGACCTGGTGGCCAAGCAGACGCACTCGCCTTACAACCGCGGTATCGCCGCGGCCTACGGCAACATCTACATGGGCACCCTGGACGGCAAGCTGGTCGCCATCGACATGAAGACCGGCAAGCTCAACTGGGAAACCAAGCTGGTCAACTCCGAGAAGCTCACCGTGGGCTTCACCGGCGCCCCGCTGGTGGTGAAGGATAAGGTCATCATCGGCGCGCAGGGTGGCGAATGGCCCTACCGCGGTCCGATGTTTGGCGTGAATGCCAAGACCGGTGCGCTGGTGTGGACGTTCTTCACCGTGGGCGGCAACGAAGGAACGCCCTCCGACGCGCGCAACACCTGGGGCAACGACTCCTGGAAGACGGGCGGCGGCGGCGGCTGGATGGCCGGCGGCTACGATCCGGAGACCAACTCGGTCTGGTGGGGCACCGGGAATCCGGCGCCTCTATACGACTATGCGGGTGAAAAGTGGCAAACCGAAGGCCCGCGCCCGGGTATCAACCTGTATACGACCTCGGTCATCTTGCTCGACCCGGACACGGGCAATCTCAAGGCGTTCCATCAGGAAATCCCGCACGACGCGTGGGACTTCGACTCGGCTCCCGGCGAGTTCATGATGATCGACAAGGGCGGCAAGAAGTACGTGGTGCACGCCGGGCAAGAGCGGCTGGGTGTGGGTCTACGACCGCAACGTGAAAGTCCAGAACGTGTATCGGGGTGTAGACAACATCAACTTCGTCAAAGACATCAACCCCAAGACCGGCGAGCTGATCGGACGGCGCGACCTGGCCGAAGGCAAGCACAAGAACCTGTGCCCGTCGATCGCCGGGGGCTACAGCTGGAACTCGGGCTCCTACAGCCCGAAGACCGGGCTGTTCTACAAGGTCGGCTGGGAATGGTGTATCGACCTCGAAGTGGTGCGGACCGAACCGGTGCTCGAGCCGATGGCACAGCTCAACATCGGCGCGGACTTCAAGTTCGTAGCGCCGGAAGGCGACCAGCTGCGCGGCCACATTCGTGCGCGCGACCCGGTCACCGGCAAGGTGGCGTTCGAGATTTCGTACAAGGGGCCCAAGGCCGCCCCGCCGCATGCCAGCCTGCTGACCACCGGCGGCGGGCTGCTGTTCGTGCCCGAGGCCGACGGCACGCTGGTGGCGTACGACGCCAGCAACGGCAAGAAGCTGTGGACCCACAACGATGGCCAAGGCCACGACGGCGGGATCATCAGCTACAAGGCCAAAGGCAAGCAATACATTCTGGTCGAGACCGGCTGGGGCAGCCTGGTGAGCGACGGCTACGGCGACCTGTGGGGCGAGCCCTGGGTGAGCATGCCGAAGGACTCCGGCGTAGTGAAGGCCTTCGCGCTGGAGTGAGCAGGCTTTAGTTTGAGGTTCGACGGCGGGGATGTATGTCCCCGCCGTTTTACTGTCGGCCAGAATGCCTTTCGTTCGTTGGTTGCAGCACTGAGCCTGCACGTGCGCGGTTCGGCGCAACCTTCCGTAACCTCCGAGAGTCGTACGTCCATGTACCGATATGCATTCATTGCGGCCTGCGCTGCGCTGACGCCTGGCCGCTGCACCAGGCAGCCTGGCAGCGGAAACAGACACCAAGCCGCCAGCACCGGCCGCGCAGAGCAGCGAAGGCGCGCCGCCCAAGCAGCAGTTCAGCGTCAAGAACACCTTCCGCAACATCTGCGGCTTCTGCCACGAGAACTACGGGCGCAAGGCCGGCAAAGGGCCGCAGCTGATGGGCACCGAGCTCACCGACGAGCAGATTTTCAACCGCATCAAGAACGGCAAGCCCGGCCGCATGGCCGCGTTCGGCGGCGCATTCACCGACGAGCAGATCCACCAGATCGTCGACCTTCATTCGCAGCCTACGCCCGACGTCGACCCATGAGCTTGCTTCCGTTTCGATTTCCGGCCGCGCTTGCGGCCAGCCTGCTCGTTGATTGCGCTGGTGGCCGGCGTGTCCAGCGTCGAGGCCCGTACCCTGGCCGAGATCAAAGCGAAAGGCGCGATCTCGCTGTGCGCCAATCCGGACGCTTTGCCGTACGCCAGCGAGAAAGCCGATCCGCCCGGCTTCCAGATCGAGCTGGGACGTGCGCTGGCTGCCGGGCTCGGCGTATCCCTAGAGATGCAATGGATCCTGCCGCGCCGTCGCGCCTCGCTGGTGAACTGCGACGTCCTGCTCGACAGCATCAACGATCCGTCCATATACGAGGGACGGCTGTTGCTGTCGCACTCCTATCAGTACACCGGTGTAGCCCTGGGAGTCGGCCCTAGCGGGGACGGTATCCGCGGCTTCGGGGACCTGCGCAAAGGCCAGAAGGTCGGCGTGATGATCAACTCGCTGGCGAGCGTGGTGCTGGGCAAGCGCGGCATCAGCGTTTCACCCTATGCGTTCGAGCAGGACATGCTGGACGACCTGGTCAAAGGCGAGCTGTTCGGTGTTGCAGCCTCGCCCGCCACGCTCGCCTACTACGCACGTCAGCATCCGGAAGCCGGCATCCGCTCCATTCCTGCCTACGACGACGAGCCGCAACTCGCATGGAGCGTCGCGGTCGGCATGCGCAAGTCCGACCAGGCATTGGTCGATGCCGTGAACCAAGTGCTGGATCGGCTCCTGAAAGACGGCACAGTGACGCGCATCTACGCCCGGTATGGCGTCGAGCATCGGATGCCGTGAGCGCCCGGTGCACAAGACTTTCAGGCAGGCAATGCGACCTTGAGCTTCTGCAAGAACGCCCGGATACGCTTCGCGTTCACGCCTAGGTCGCTGCGCCCCACGCGCGACTTCGAGCGCACATCCACCCGTGTGCCTTCCGGCGTGTCCTGAATCCGCACCACCACGTCGTCCTTGAATCCGTAGAGCAATGTCGTGGCCACTGCTTCGATGCGCCCTTCGGCCGGGTTGGCCTCGGTGATCTCCAGCCCAAGAGCGGTCAGAGCATTGCGCGCGGCCTCGAACACCTGAGCCTGCGGCGCTTTGGTAACAAAGGGGGCGAGATCCGGGTAAGCCTCCTGCTGTTTCGCCGCCACCTCGGGACCATCGTACGCGACCGGATGATCGCCCTCCTTGCGCAGCTTCGCCGCCGCCACGAATGCGGGCGGGTTCTGCACATCGGTGGTGATGTCGTGGATGTAGGGCAGGCTGCTCACGACGCGCTTGTAGCTCCACGGCAGATAAGCGGTGACCAGGCCGATCAGCAGCCCGAGCAGACCGATGAGCAGCACGGCGGGCTTGGCCGCGCGGCCCACGATCAGCCCCGCCAGGGAGATCAGTGCCGCCGCCAGCGCCCCGAAAAAAGCCCACTGCAGAATGGCGAAGCCGGTGCGGAAATGCCACAGGTCGAGGCGGTAACCGATGCCGGACAACACCGCTGCCAGAGCGCAGATCACGGCCACCACCAGTCCAACCGTCGCGATACGCAGACCGAGCTTGTCCTTTCGATCGGCAGGCGCGGATGGGGTTACTCCACTCACAGCGGTTGCTTCGCTCATGGGAGTCTCCTTCATCTTGCAGGTGTGAACGCTGGGTGCAGCGCCTATTCTGCTCCAAACCTGCGATGGGGGAGGTGTCGCGCGAGCGTGCCGGAGGCTCGTCGCCGGATGACGGAAACCCGTCGCGCTCGGATCAGGTTGGCCCGGGCGCGGCACCTTTGCTCCGCCGCCTACGAGAGTCCAGCCGCCGCTCGTCGGGCCGCGGCCTCCGCTCATCCGCCCTGGTCCACTGAAGCTCCCGCTCGGCGGGCCAGATCGGCGCGGGCACGTTGTTCGCAACTGAACGAGAGATAGCGATGCCGCCGCTTCCCATTTCAGGCTTCCGCGGCCGACACCAGCGAAGGTGAAACAAAAATGTCCTGCATAGACCTGATCGAAGTGGTGCCGACGGAGACCACCACACTGTCCGGCAGCGCGTCGGAGCTGCGCTACCGGTTGCTGATGGCTGCGCTGCTCGAGCCGCCGGCGCAGGACGCCTCGCCGTCGGATAGCGGAGTGGTGGAGGTCGTGCCGGCGAAGCCTGCCGCTGCGCCAACCAAACCGAAACGCTCTCGGCGCTAGTGTCCTGAGTCACTAGTTCGTGGGATAGATCACGGCATGCGATACGTTTTCGTTCGTGACTAGGCCAGCTTTTCGGAGGCGATTGGAAAACCGGCGAAATTGGTCGTGGTTAGGCGCGATCCGCAGCCAGGCCTGCGTATCGGCCGCAGCAGCGGCCCGCGTGCGCGTCGGCTCTCCCGGGAGCGGGTATCCAGGCTAGGCGCGAACCGCAGTCCAGGTGCTGAACACCTGGCGAGGATTCGCAACAACGCATGAGGCCGATTCTCGTCCGGTTTTCGGCCGCGAATTAGTGACTCAGGACGCTAAGACCGGTCTTCGCTATCGCCGAAGCGCGAGCACCAGTGCGGTAACCAGCATCAGGGCACAGAACAGCAGCCGCATGGTGCGCTCCGGCAGGCGGTGTGCCAGGGCCACTCCCGCCGAAACGGTAGTGAGTCCACCGGCGGCGAGAGCGATGCCAGTGGGCCACTCCACGTCGCCGGCCATGGCATATGTGAGCAGGCTCACCACGGTCCCGGGCGCCACCAGCGCCAGCGCCAGACCTTGCGCTTGCGTCTGCGTGACGCCGAACAAGCCGGTGAGCGCGGGCGGGGCGACCATCGCGCCGCCCACCCCGAACAGCCCCGACAGGCTGCCGCCGATGGCACCTACGAGGCTCGACCAGCCCCACGCGAGCTTCGCACCGGCGGAGCTCGCATCCGGTCGGCGCAGCAGGCGCCACGCGAGAAACAGACCAAGCGCCAGCAGAAAACAGGCGAAGGCCGCGCGCAACGCGCTCGAGCTCACGTGGGTAGCGAGCAGTGCGAACGGGAGCGTGAAGACCATGGCGCTGGCAGCAAGCGTCAGCGCCATCCGGTTGTCCATCGCGGCCTTCTGGCGATACCGGCGCAGGCCCAGCAGCACGTTGGGGACCACCATCATCATCGCCGTGCCCTGCGCGTGCTGTTGATCCAGGCCGTATAGCAACGCCAGCACCGGCACCGCGATCACTCCGCCGCCGACGCCGAACAGCCCGCCGAAGGCGCCGATCAGGGCGCCCAGTCCGAAGTCCAGGGCCAGGGCGAGGATGGTCATCTATGCCGTATCGATTTTCAGGAGAGCTGCGCACGGATGTTGCATCGGTCGGGTAACACGCCGCGCATGCAAGCTGACCATGCCTAACGACGCACCACTCACCCCCGGCGGCCGGCTGGCCATGGGCCTGATCTTCGTGGTTGCCGGATTGCCGATCATGGCGGTGGCCACCGGCCTCATCACGCCCAGGCCCGGCAGCCTGCATGCGCCGGAGTGGGTCGTGTTCATGGCCGGGTTCACCTTCTCCATGGCAGGAACGCTGGTTCTGCTGCCGGAGGACTGGATAAGACTGCGCGGCTTCCTCGGCGGGTTGCTGGTCACGGCGTTCGCATCGGTATTCGACTGGGTCGCCTTCGGGCCCGGCGAGCGCCACTTCAGCGGCGGGTTGTCGATCGGCCCGGTGTTCACCTCTTCGGCCAGCAGCGAGCTGAGCGGCCGCATCTGGTTCGGGATCGGTGGTGTGCTGATCAGCTGCTTCGCGCTCTGGGCCTGGGCGCGGTGGCTGCGCTCGGTGTTCCAGCCAGGCAGCGCGGACGGCGAGGCGGAATGACCGCACTCATCCCGACCTGAACGATCGCGCGGCACCCGGCCAGGCGCGCGAACCTGAGAATGTGCGTAAATCACCCTCATGCCAGCGCGCGAGTTACGACCTCGAACGTATCCTTCGACAACCCCTGCGCATCGCGGATGCGCTCGAGCGCCTGGCGCGCCTTCACCTGCCGTCCAGTGTCGAACTTCCTCCAGCGGTCGAAGCCGCGCGCCATGCGCGCCGCCACTGTCGGATTGAGGGCGTCGAGCACGATCACCTGGTCCGCGAGGAATGCGTATCCGGCACCGTCGGCCGCGTGGAAGCGCACCTGATTGCCGCGGAAGCCGCCGATCAGCGCATACACCTTGTTCGGATTCTTGATGTTGAAGGCCTCGTGCGACCAGCAACCGCTTTACTTCGCCGAGCGTGCCGGGCAGACGCGAGCTCGCCTGCACGCCGAGCCACTTGTCCACCACCAGCGGCTCCTCCTTCCACTTGGCATAAAAGGCGTCGAGTGCAGCCTGGCGCTCCGCGCAGTCGGTGTTGGCCAGGGTCGAGAGCGCCGCCATGGCGTCGGTCATGTTGTTGGCGCCGGTGAACTGCCGCATGGTGAGCGAGCGCATCTCGGGGTCGTCCAGTTCCATGAGATAGCCCAGGCACAGGTTGCGCAGCGCGCGCCGTCCTGCCGCTTCCGCGTCCGGGCTGTATGGTCCGGTCACGTTCTGAGACGCGTAGGTTGCGAGCAACTGGCTGCGCAGCGATCGCGCCAGGTAGCGGCGCAATTCCACGCGCACGGCGTGGATGGCGTCGGGGTCGACCACTTTCATCTGCTCCGCGATGTAGCCCTCGGAGGGCAGCGACAGCGCATCGGCTGCGAAGGCCGGGTCCGCGGGCCCATCGGCCAGCACGCGCGCGAAGGCGTCGACGAAGCTCGCCGGAAAATCCGGCTGGCGGCCGGCCTGCTGCTTTGCGATGCCGTCGAGCACGATCTCGAGCGCGAGCCGCTGTCCCGCTTCCCAGCGGTTGACGGCGTCATTGTCGTGCGCCATCAGATGCGTCAGCTCGCCGTCGGTGTAGGCGTATCTCAGCAGCACCGGCGCAGAGAAGCCGCGCAGCAGCGAGGGCACGGGTTTTGTCGCCACGTCCACGAAGGTGTAGCGCGCTTCGGGTGATCTCAGCGACAGCACGCGCGTCGTGCCTGCTGCCTCGGCTTCGCCTTCCAGCCGCAGCGGAAGCTCCTTGCCATCGGCATCGACGAGACCGACGGCAAACGGAATGTGGAATGGCAGCTTGTCGGGCTGCCCGGGACTGGGCGGGCAGGACTGCTTCACGGTGAGCGTATAGCGCTTCGCGTCCGCGTCGTAGGTGCCGCTGACCTCCAGCACCGGCGTGCCGGCCTGATCGTACCAGCGCTTGAACTGGGCGAGATCCACGCCGCTCGCATCCTGCATGGCCTGGGCGAAGTCGTCGGTGGTGACGGCCTGGCCGTCGAAGCGCTGGAAATACAAGTCCATGCCCTTGCGGAAGTTCGCGCGTCCGATCAGCGTGTGGATCATGCGCACGACTTCAGCGCCCTTCTCGTACACCGTCGCGGTGTAGAAGTTGCTGATCTCCATGTACGACTGCGGCCGCACCGGATGCGCCATCGGCCCCGCATCCTCGGGAAACTGCGCCGCGCGCAGGCCGCGCACTTCCTGGATGCGCTGCACCGCGCGCGAGTACATGTCGGCGCCGAACTCCTGGTCGCGGAACACCGTCAGGCCTTCCTTGAGCGAGAGCTGGAACCAGTCGCGGCAGGTGACGCGGTTGCCGGTCCAGTTGTGGAAGTATTCGTGCGCCACCACGCGGTCGATGAGCATGAAGTCGGTGTCGGTGGCGGTGTCGGGACGGGCGAGCACGTACTTGGTGTTGAAGATGTTGAGCCCCTTGTTCTCCATCGCGCCCATGTTGAAGTCGCCGACCGCCACGATCATGTACTGGTCGAGGTCCAGCTCCAGCCCGAACACCTCCTCGTCCCAGTGCATGGCCTTCTTCAGCGCCAGCATGGCGAAGCCCGACTGGTCCAGCTTGCCGGGCTCGACGTAGATCTGCAGGCTTACCGTGCGCCCCGACTGCGTGACGTAGCTATCCTCGAGCTTGTCGAGCTTGGCGGCCACCAGGGCGAAGAGATAGGAGGGCTTGGGGAACGGGTCCTCCCAGCGTGCCCAATGCCGAGCCGAAATAGTCTCCGAGCAGTAACTCCCTCTCCCTCCGGGAGAGGGTGGTGAGGGAGTCGTCTTCGACGTATGGGAGAGGGTAGGTGAGGGCTGCTTCCGCTCGCCACCAGGTTCCCATTCGACAGCAGCACCGGATACTTTTGCTTGTCCGCGTGGATGGTGGTGGTGTAGCGCGCCATCACGTCGGGCCGATCGATGAAAAAGGTGATGCGCCGAAAGCCCTCCGCCTCGCACTGGGTGAAGTAGCCGTCCTTCGAGGCATACAGCCCCATCAGCTTGGTATTCTGCCTGGGGTGTATCCGGCAGACGGTGGTCAGGGTGAACTGGTCCGGCACGTTGGCGAGGCTCAGTTCCGCCGCATCGACGCGTACGCCGACGCCGGCAGCGGCTTGCCGTCCAGCGCCATCGACTCCAGCTCGACCTCGTCGCCGGAGAGCACCAGCGGCGCTTTCGAATCGGCGGACTTGGGGTTGCGGCGGACCGCAAGGCTTGCCGTCACGCGCGCGAAGTCGTCCTGGATGTCCACGTCCAGATCGACGGTGGAAATCAGGAACGCGGGCGGACGGTAGTCCTTGAGGTAGATGGTCGTGGGCGTGGGGTTGAGCATGGTTGTCGCGGCGAAAGCAGTCTGAAACCTAGCAGTTTACCCAATCGCGCTCCGTCAGAACCCTGCGGACCGTCCGCCAGCAATCAAACGCTCGGCGTAACCCGACCGCGGCGCCGCCGGCCAGGTCAGCGCCGCCGCAGTATCATTTGACGATACCCGCAGAAGCACAGGTGGCAACAACCTCCGGCGCGCTTCTCCTCCTGCCGTTGCGACGCACATGATTCTCCCTCGCGTGCTCGGCGTTTCGCCCGGACGAGCCCGACAGCAGCGCAGAGCGGGCGCGCAGCGACTGGACTGTAAAAGGGGGTCACCGATGTTTTCGCGTGCCGCAGTGTGCAAGCGCTACCTCGACCATGCCGAACAGTTCGCGGACCACGCGATGTTCCGGTCGCTGGAGGCGGGACTCGCCGACGCCTCGAGCTACGACGCCCTGCTCCGGCGGGTGGCGTTGACGCACCTGAATTGCCCGCAGTTGATCGCGTTTCTGAAGTCGGTCGCGCCAACCGATATGCCGGAGCGCCTGCGGCTCGAGCTCCTGGACCCGCTCGACGCGCAGCGCAGCGGGCAGGATCGACCGTCCTCGCTGGAGACGATGCTGATCGCCGCCGGCCTCGGGAGCGAGCTGCCAGATCTGCACGCACAGGCGCGGGAGGCTTTCGCCCGCATGATCTCCGACCCCGCCCCGTACACCAGCCTGCGCGATCTGGGTTTTGCCGAGCTGGTCGAGGCGGTGGCCTTCGAGTATCTGCTGGATCGAATGGGCCGGCGGATCTCCGATTTCCTGCAGCGTCGCCGCGGGTTGCCACGGCCCGCGCTCAGCTGGTTCAACCGTGCCGGCGGCTCGAGCCGTTCAGCGCAGGGATTGAACGACATCCTCGCCTACGCGGATTGCTATCGTGGCGACCCCTCCGCGGCCGAGCTGATCGTGGACAACGTTCTGAGCGAGAACGTGTTCGTCGAGCGGTACTTCGGCCGGCGTGCGCTGCCCGCTGAACGGTGATGATGATCGCGTCAATCCGACCAAGGGCGTGCGCGCGGTGCGTTACCAGTCCATCGCTTGAAGGCGCGTGAGAAGCTGCTCACCTCGGCGAACCCGAGCAGGTAGGCGATCTCCGACACGGATCAGCGTCGAGTCCTGGAGATATTGCTCGGCGAGCTGTCTGCGCGTGTCGTCGAGCAGCTTGCGGAAGCTAGCTGCCCCGCTCGTTCAGCTTGCGCTGCAAGCTCCGCAGGCTGAGGTTGAGCGCGCGTGCCATCGATGCTTCGCCCACCTTGCCGCGGCAGGACCTGGATCAGCTTCGCCTGCACCTGGACCGTGACCTCGCTGCGGTCCAGACGCGCCATGTAGTCGGTCAAGACCTGCTCGTTCACCCGCAGGAGCACCGGATTCGCGGTGGATAAGTGCGCATCCAGATCGGCGGCTCGGAACACGACGCAATCCTCCGTGGCGCCGAAATCGATCGGGCAACCGAAGAAAGCCTGCAAACGATCCAGGCAGCTCGACCCCGGCCGTGCCAGCTTCGACGCGCACCGGGTCGATCCGTCCGCCGCGGCCTTCGCGACACAGGATCACCAGCGAGGCGATGCCGGCATCGATGGAGGCCGGGACGATCTGATCGATCGGGTAACAAGCCGAACAAGCTTTACCATCACCTCTTCGCCGTCCTGCTGCAATTCGAGACGGGCGCCAGTCGTAACCACTGACTGTATCGAGCTGCGCGTTCGAGCGCCTCGCGCAAGGTTTCGCTCGCCAGCGCGGAGTAGCCCAAAGCGTGGAACGTCGTCGGGTGCCAAGCTTGAGCGACCTCGAGCCCGAAACATTCGTCCCCGGTCGCCGCTATCGCCAGGGCCCAAAGCCGCTGCAGCTGTGCCATTGGGTAACGGGCGTTCGGATCCTCCATCCGCTCCGGATCGAGTCCCGCGCTACGGAACAGAGGGCCGCTATCGATTGCGCGTGCAGACAGCGCTCGATGGATCAGCAGCGCCCAGGAGGTCAGTGTGGACGGTCCCATTCTCGGCTAGCCTAAGATGAGCGCAGCATCGGCCAGCGCGGCATCGCGACGGGAGCGTTGGGCCGGCCCAACAACGCAAGTGGTTGCGCGGCTGGTGCTTTCGCTCCGCGGTCGCGCAAGGGCGTTGTGCAAGCACAACATTCCGCTGCTTATCGCATTCCCCGCCGCTGACGTTAACCTGCTGAACCGGCTAATGAAAAATCCATTGGCATGGCGGCTGCTGAAGGCGCAGCGGGGACGGGTCAGCAGACCCGCATAGCCCAAATCCATAAATCGGGGGACCAACATGCAGACGATTCTCCGCTGGCGCATTCGGACAAGCGATTGGCGGAGCGCGACCTGTGCCAATACGCGGCTCCTCTTTAATCTTAGCTCCTGAACGCGGAAGGCCCATTCATGGATTTCCGGCACCCGCGCAACCAAAGGAGCGATACGGACATGATGAGCAAGATCGAAGATCGAGTGATTCGGCAGCGAACATTGGCCAAGGAGTTCCAGCTTTGTGGAAGAGGCGTGCACACGGGTGAGCAGGTGTGCATGACCGTCTCTCCAGCGGAACCGGATGTGGGGATTTGTTTCCTGCGCACGGACCAGCCGCCGGCACGCGGCCTGATTCTCGCGCGCTGGAGCAATATCGTGAACGCTCAATACTCCACCGACCTCGGCAATGCCGCAGGCGTTACTGTGCGAACCGTCGAGCATCTCCTGGCGGCCCTCCGGCTGGGCGGGGTGGACAACGCGCTGATCGAGCTCGATGGTCCCGAAGTCCCGGCGATGGATGGCAGCGCGGCTCCATTCCTCAGGCGGATCGAGCACGTCGGCACGGTCGAGCAAGACGTACCGGCTCGAACCCTCGTCTTGCTGCGTTCGGTGGAGGTCTGCACCGGCAACCGGTACGTCCGGCTCAGTCCGAGCCTGAACCCACGCCTGGTCGTAAGCATCGACTTTCCCGGGACTCCGGTCGGCATGCAATCGGTCATCGCGGCGTGGAATGACGATTTCTTCAGGCGCGAGATTGCCCCCGCGCGCAGCTTCGGCTTTGCCGTCGATCATGCTGCTCTGCTGGAGCGCGGTCACGCTCGCGGAGCCGACCTGAGCAATACGGTGGTGGTGGACGGCGAGCAGATCCGCAACCCCGGCGGCTTGAGGTATCCCGATGAGTTCGTCAGACACAAGGTGCTCGACGCGATCGGGGACCTGTCGCTGGGCGGCTGGCCCATGCGGGCGACTTACGTCGGCTTCAAGCCGGGTCACGCGCTTCATGCCAGGCTGCTCAGGAAGCTCTTCGAGCAGGAGCTGGATGCGTGGACATTGGTGCCGTCGCTGACGGACTGGTCAGCGCCGGCGGAGTCAGAGCGGTCCACCGTCAGCTATAGGAGGGCGGCGCCGTCCTACCAAGATAGCGCGGCTTCGTCGGTCCGCTGACGCGATTGCCGGGGGCGTCTTGCGGCAAGGGCCGAAACATCGGCACTCACCCGCACGCGCCGATCGCCCCGCACGCCGTGCAGAACTCGCAGCCGTCCTTGTTGATCACCGCCGCGTTGCCGCATTCCGCGCAGCGCTTGCCGGGCAGCGACGCGGTAGGCGGCGTCTTCGCGGCTTCGCGGTCGTCCTCGGGAATCTCGAGC
The DNA here is from genome assembly GCA_963741215.1 of uncultured beta proteobacterium. GTDB lineage: Bacteria > Pseudomonadota > Gammaproteobacteria > Burkholderiales > SHXO01 > SHXO01. The sequence goes on along the minus strand of CAVUHQ010000039.1, from coordinate 86,681 downwards.
ACGCCCATCTCGTTCACCGGATAGCCGCGCTCGTCGAGCACGCCGAGCATCGCGTAGCGGTGGATGATGAGCCGCGCGCACGTAGGCGATCGTGCTCGGGAAATTCTGCTGCCGCTCCTCGCCCGGCACCCGCGCCATGAAATCGCCGAGCGGCTCGGCGTAGTTGAGCAGCTTGCGCAGCTTCATGCCGATCCACGCCGGGTCGATCACGCGCATGTCGAGCGACAGCAGCTTGCACAAGCCCGTCGAGCGCGCGCGGGTAGTCGCCCGCCATCCACACCGAGTACGGACGGCGCTGGCCGTTGGGCAGCACCAGCTCCTTCAGGATCAGCACGAAGTCATCGCCGGCGCGCGGATTGTGCACGTCCACCGTCCACGACATCGTGCCGTCGGTGCCGGTCTTGGGCTCCTTCTTCGCGAACAGCGCGTCGAGCACCGGCGACTCTGCCGTCCGGCTCTGTCGCGCAGCGCGCCGAGCTGGTCCACGCGATAGCGCACGATGCGCGCGAACGCCGCCACCAGGCTCGGCACGCGCACCGGCTTGCCATCGGGCGGCATCGGGCAGTCGAAGGCGTCGTCGCCCGCGGTGCGCGCCAGGATGTCGAGCTTCATGCGCAGCCAGGCCTGGTCCTGCGCGCGCATGTCCATCGACAGCGTCTTGGCGACCGCGCCCAGTCCGCGCGGCTGCTCGTTGCCGTTGACCCACACCTCGAACGGGTACGGCTCGCCGTTCTCGACGTGGCCGACGAAGATCGCGAACTGGCCGAACGGCGACTCGACCATGTAGGTCCAGGACGGATTGCCGGCGGCGAGCTTCGGCCGCCCCGGCCAGCGCAGGCTCGACAGCGCGGGCTGCGGCGCCGCCTCCAGCCGGATGCGGCGGTCGGCGTCTGAGTGTCGAGATCGTTCGGCTGCTCGGCTTCGGGCTGGGCGCGACCGACAGCACGCTGCCCAGCACCTTGTTCGGGCGGTAAGTGGTGATGCCCTTCAGCCCCGCCTTCCAGGCCTCCAGGTAGAGGTCCTTGAACTGCTCGTACGGATAGTCCTCCGGCACGTTGACCGTCTTGCTGATCGCCGAATCCACGAACGGCGCCACCGCCGCGACCATGCGCATGTGGTCGAGCGCGGAGATGCTCCAGCGCGGTGACGAACTGCGGCGGCAGCTTCTCCACGTCGCCGCCGAGATGCCGGTACAGCCGCCAGGCGTGGTCCTCGACGTCGTAGATCTTGATCGAGCCGTCGGGCCTGCGCTTCTTGCGCTGGTAGGTCCAGGAGTAGGGCGGCTCGATGCCGTTCGAGGCGTTGTCGGCGAAGGCGAGCGAGATCGTGCCGGTGGGCGCGATCGACAGCAGGTGGCTGTTGCGGATGCCGTGCTTGCGGATTTCGCCCTTCAGATCGCTCCGGCAGGCGCGAGGCGAAGCGCGGCGCGGCGAGATAGCTGCTCCGCGTCGAGCAGCGGGAAAGGCGCCTTTCTCCTGCGCCAGCTCGACCGACGCCGCGTAGGCCTCGTCGCGCATCGCCTCCGCGATCTTCGCGCCCATGCGGCGCGCTTCGTCGGTGTCGTAGCGCAGCCCCAGCATGATCAGCGCATCGCCCAGGCCGGTGAAGCCGAGCCCCACGCGGCGCTTGGTCATCGCCTCGTCCTGCTGCTGCGGGAGCGGCCACACGGTCGACGTCGAGCACGTTGTCGAGCATGCGCACCGCCGGGCGCACGACTTTGCCGAAGGCGTCGAAGTCGAAGCGCGCCTTCGGCGTGAACGGATCGCGCGACGAACGGCGTCGAGGTTGATGCTGCCGAGGCAGCAGCAGCCGTAGGAGGGAAGCGGCTGCTCTCCGCAATTGTGCACGTAGAGGCCATTCGCATCGAACGCACTGTACGTCAGGAACGGTCACGTCGAACACGTCCTCCATGCCGTCCTCAATGACCGACTCAACCGTCGCGGTATAACGTTCGCGATTGAGTGTGCGCTTGTACGAGGCCAGCAAGTCGGCTAGCCGTCTGCGCTTTCTCGTGCGTGTACAAAGCCGACCGTTTGCTCGAAGCGCAGCAGATTCTCCCCGCTGATCACAAGCTCATGAAGTGCCTGGGTTGGGTATAGCGCTTGGCCGCCCTTGCCATCAGGCAGCGAGCTTCTGTCCTGCCGGTTTCCGGTCTCGTAGATGGTCGAAGCTAATGCCCAGCCGAAGCAGCATGCGTTGCGCGCGGACGCAGATTGCTCAGGTCGACCTGCGTCAGGCGGACGCTTACGCCCTTCTCCTGCGTACCCTGGACTGAACCGTCTGTATCGAAGAAGCCGCGCAGCAGCCCACAGCAAAAGTCCGATGAGCAGCGCTCGACCTCATCGGTGATCCGCTTGTTGCCAGGCCGCATTCCAAGCGAGAGCGCCAGGTCACGCAATGCGCCAGACTGAAGCCGGAACTCCGATCGTCGCGGCTACGCGGCTTTGCCAGCCATCGGAAATCGCTGCGATGCGGGCAGCTGCCGAATGCGCGCTGTTCTGCGGCCTCCATCACGCTGCCGGCTCCTGGCGAAAGCACGCAGCCACCATTTGCCTGCATGCGAGCCTCGGGATCCCAGACTGCCAGGACGGCCTTGTCTTCCTTCAGATGGCCGTCGCCGATCAGCAAGCCGATCAGATATCCCTCGTCTTCGTGTACCGCACCGGCCCAACCAGCCAAGGCTCGATGGTCGTGCAGCACGATCTTGATCGCCGGGCTGCAGACGCTTTCGCCGCGTACCCATTCCGTCTCCAGCATGTACGGCTCTTCGATAGAAGACCCGCGTACGAGATGGTCGGCTGTTAGCCGGATGCGAAGCCTTCCCGCGTTCGAAGCTGAAGTACGGGTTTCGTGCCGGTCCGAAAGAATCCCTCGGAGCGCCGGTAGGCTCTCCCATCGACTATCGCGTCGAACTGCCGACCGATCAGATCGCGAACCTGCCGCGGCCCCGAGCCGGTCATCACCCAGGTATCCGCGGTAACGCACGGGATTGGTCGCCTCGATGCTCTCGCAGTACGAGAGGTTGTCGTCCGCGTTCGACGCGATCGACGAAGAACACGCCCGGCTCGGCGTGATCGTACGTGGAGCTCCATGATCTGCTGCCACAGATCGCGCGCCTTGACCGTGCGATAGACCCACTTCCCGTCGTCGCGCTGACGTACCGGCCCGTGCTCCCACTCGCGGCCGGGCGGCGTCTTGTGCACCAGTTCCCAATCGCCGTCGGCTTCCACCGCGCGCATGAAGGCGTCGGTGACCGCCACGCTCACGTTGAAGTTGCGCAGATCGCCCTGGTCCTTGGCGTGGATGAAGTCTTCGATGTCGGGGTGATCGCAGCGGAGTATCCCCATCTGCGCGCCGCGGCGCGCGCCGGCCGACTCCACCGTCTCGCAGCTCTGGTCGAACACGCGCATGTAGGACACCGGGCCGCTCGCGCTGCTGTTGGTCCCGCGCACCAGCGCGCCCTTCGGGCGGATCGACGAAAAATCGTAGCCGACCCCGCCGCCGCGGCGCATGGTCTCCGCGGCCTCCAGCAGCGCGACGTAGATGCCGGGCTTGCCGTCCACCGTCTGCGAGACCGAGTCGCCCACCGGCTGCACGAAGCAGTTGATGAGCGTGGCCGTGAGCTGCGTGCCGGCGGCGGAGTTGATCCGCCCGCCCGGGATGAAGCCGTTCTCGAGCGCTTCGTAGAACACCGGTTCCCACTTGCGCGGGCTCCTTCTCGACCGCGGCGAGCGCGCGTGCGACGCGCCGGCGCACGTCCTCGATAGTGCGTTCCTCGCCCTTGGCGTACTTCTCCAGCAGCACGTCGAGGCTGACCTGCTGGGGCGGGAGGGAAAGATCGGTGTCGTTGAGTTTCACGAGACTTCCGGGGGAAGGTCAGTAGAGGTCAGAGCGGGCGCTACGAGCCTGTAATGATACCGCGGACCGTATGCTGTCGCCTGGCAGTGCGCCGCTTCATCGTCAGCTGCCATAGCCCGTTCGCTGCAGGAGGCCTTGCGCATTGCGGGTCGAACAGCGATCCTTGCGGCCGGGACGGCACCATTCCAGCCAGCCGATAGACTGGTCCGACAACTCCAGGGAGGAGAAGCTCAAGTGAGCGCATCGACTGCGGCTGCAGCGCCGTCCGAATTCGAGACGGCCACGTATAGAAAGATCGCCTGGCGCATCGTTCCGTATGTGTTTCTGCTCTACGTGATCGCTTTCCTGGACCGCGTCAACGTCAGCTACGCGAAGCTGCAGATGTCGTCGGACCTGGGCTTCAGCGAAACGGTGTATGGCTTCGGCGCCGGGATGTTCTTCATCGGTTATTTCTTCCTCGAGATCCCCAGCAACCTGATCCTGCATCGTGTCGGCGCCAGGGTGTGGATCGCACGCATCCTGATCGTCTGGGGCATCATCTCCGTGAGCTTCATGTTCGTGCGCACGCCCATGCAGTTCTACGTGATGCGCTTCCTCCTGGGCATGGGCGAAGCCGGCTTCTTCCCCGGGATCATCCTGTATCTCACTTACTGGTTTCCCGCCCACCGCCGCGCGCGGATGACGGCGACGTTCATGACCGCCATCGCGATCTCGGGCGTGATCGGCGGCCCCCTGTCGGGCTGGATCATGAAGTCTCTCGCCGGCGTCCATGGCCTGCCCGGCTGGCAATGGCTGTTTCTGCTCGAAGGCTTGCCCGCGGTGATCTTCGGCGTCGTGACCCTGTTCTACCTGGACAACGGGCCGCGCTCTGCGCGCTGGCTCACCGAGGAGCAGAAGCAGTTGGTCGGCCGCCAGATCGAGGAGGAAGCCAGCCGCAAGGATGCCGCCGGCGGGCATGCACGCTTCGTGGATTCGGCCAAGGACTACCGTGTATGGGTCCTGGCGCTGATCTATTTCTCCAATGTCATCGCGTTCTACGGCGTGATCCTGTTCCTGCCGCAGCTCATCAAGGAGATGGGGGTGACGGACGTGCTGCACAATGGCCTCATCTCCGCCATCCCCTGGGCCGTCGCCGCCGTCGCCATGGTCCTCAACGGCCGGCATTCGGACAAGATGCTCGAGCGCCGCTGGCACGTGGCGGTACCCGCCATCCTCGCGGGCATCGGCCTGATCGTCGCGGCTTACGTGGGTTCGTCGCCCGCGATCGTCGCGATGACGGCGTTGACCGTGACGACCGCCGGCTCGCTGTGCGTCTCGCCGGTGTTCTGGTCGCTGCCCACTTCGTTCCTGAGGGGCAGCGCGGCGGCCGGCAGCATCGGGCTCATCAATTCCTTCGGCGCGCTGGGCGGCATGCCCGGGCCCTGGCTGGTCGGCTTCGTGAAAGATCTCACCGGCAGTCCCGCTAACGCGCTTTACATCCTGGCCGGGTTCTTTTTCCTGTGCGCGATGCTCACCGTTACTGTGTTCAAAGCGGAGCCTGCGTCCCTGCGCAGGGAGGCGCTCGCCTGAAGGTCTCGTCAAAGGTGACTGCAAACGCGTGCTTCTGCGCATCGAGTACGTGCACCTGCTGGAGATCGCGCACCGCCGCAGTGCGTGACGCGCCGTAACAGGCTCTCCAGGACGTGGAAGGCGGCGAGCGGCGTTGACACCGGGGGCTCAGCGGCGTAGCTTCGGTCCCAACCAAATAAGAATTTTCCTCCCCCGGCAGACTTATCCCGAGATCAGTGGGATGAGTCAATCAGTACGCTCAGTCAACATCGTTGCACCTGCGGCCGCGAGTGTCGAACCGGTCAAGGCCGGCGCGTCTACGCTGCTCACGTCGCTTACGCCCGCCGATGTCGCGGTCAAGGATCTGGGCAAGTGCCTGCTGCCCTCACCCGTGGCTGCGCACCTCGGCGAGACCGCGATGCTGTTCGTCGGCGCCGCGGACAAGGTGCTGATCGATGACCGCATGTCGCAGCTTGCGATCAGCACGGAACAACCCGGCGCGCTGCCGGCTTTCGAGCTGGCCGGGCCGCGCAACCGCATCTTCTTCGATCCGCGCACGGTCCGCTGCGGCATCGTCACCTGCGGCGGATTGTGTCCCGGGCTCAACAACGTGGTGCGCGGCATCGTGCTCGAGTTGTCGCACGGCTACAGGGTCAAGCGCATCTTCGGTTTCCGCTATGGTTACGAAGGGCTGATCTCGCGCTTCGGCCACGAACCCCTGGCGCTGACGCCGGAATCGGTCGCGCACATCCAGCATCAGGGCGGGACGATCCTCGGCTCCTCGCGCGGTTCGCAGGATCCAGCGGAGGTGGTCGACAACCTGGAGGCCAACGGCATCGACGTTTTGTTTGTCGTCGGCGGCGACGGCACCATCCGCGGTGCGATGCACATCACCGCGGAGATCGAGCGCCGCGGCCTGAAGATCGCCGTCGTCGGTATCCCCAAGACGATCGACAACGACATCCATTTCATCGATCGCAGCTTCGGCTTCGAAAGCGCGTACTCGGCCGCGGTGGACGTGATCCGCAGCGCGCGTGTGGAGGCCATGGGGGCGCGCTACGGCATCGGGCTGGTCAAGCTCATGGGGCGCCATTCCGGCTTCGTCGCCTGCCAGGCGGCGGTCGCGTCCACCGATGTCGACCTGGTCCTCATCCCGGAGATTCCGGCGACTCTCGAAGGCGAGGGCGGCGTCATCGCCTACCTGGATCGTGTGCTCGCGCGCAAAGGGAATGCAGTGGTGGTGGTCGCCGAAGGCGCAGCCCAGGATCTCATCGCCGACGGCCCGGAGGGCACCGACAAGAGCGGCAATACCAAGCTCAAGGACGTGGGCGTGTATCTGCGGGACACGATCACCGCGCACTACCACCGCGCCGGCCGCGACGTGACCCTGAAGTACATCGATCCGAGCTATACGATTCGCAGCGTGCCGGCGACACCGTCGGACAGTGTCTATTGCTGGAACATGGCGCGTAATGCAGTCCACGCTGCCATGGCGGGCAACACCGAGATCCTCATCGGCCGCTGGCACGGGCGCTTCGTGCACGTGCCGATGCCGCTCGCCACGCGCAGCCGCAAGCAGGTCGATCCCAGCATGGATCTGTGGATGTCGGTTATCGAAGCGACGGGGCAGCCGCGGGCATTCGCTTAGCTAGGGGCGACTAGCGGCCGCCGTACTCCTTCGGCGGTGCCGACCTTAGGAACAGCCAGAGCGCCTTCAGCTCATCGTCGGTCATCTGGCCGAGCACCTTCCAGGGCATGTACTTCGTGTCGAGCTGGTTCCCGCGCGGGGTGATGCCGGTGCGCAGCGTGCGGATGAACTCGTCCTGCGACCATTCCGCGATAGCTGCGCCAGGATAGGGTGTCAAATTCAGGGCGGGCGGCCAGTCCGGCGGAGTGCCTGGGATCTTGCCGCCCGACAGCGTGTCCCCGTGACAGCCGGTGCAGCGCACCGCGAGGTAGCCGCCGTACTGCGGCGTGACTCCTGGCTCCGGCGCGACTGGATGCGGCGCGGTGTGATCGATGCGTTCAGCGCCCAGCAACGCGATGTCCTTGATGGCCAGCATCAAGACGCGTCCCATCGGGGATACGGCACTCGCGGGAAGCTCATTGTCGACCGGCGGGATCGTCTTCACGTAAGCGATCAACGTCCCGAGATCGGCATCGCTCAGGAAGTAATACTCTCTGGCCGGCATCACCAGCAGCGGTTTTCCGCTCGGCTGGACACCGTGGCGGATGGCGCGGATCCAATCCTGGTCGGTGAAACTGCCGCCAATGCCACCCTTCCCGGCGGTGAGGTTCGAGGCGACGAAACGGCCGATCATCGGACTCTCGAAGAACACGCGGCCCGCGAGATTCGAGCCGTGGCAGTCGACGCACCCGCTGATGATCGCGACGTGTTGCCCGCGCGCTATGCCGGCAGGAGTCATGCGGAATCACGACGGTTTCGGCCGGAACCTGGTAGGTACGGGTCAGCCGTATCTCACTCAGCGCAAATACGGCTCCCGTGGCCAGAACCACCAGAAGCAGGAGGCCAGCGGCGATGCGGATGAGCCACCGCATGAAACGCTTCATGTCAACCACGTCCCCGCTGCGCCAGGAAACCTTTCAATACCGCGGCCGTGTGCGAGCGCGCTGCCGCGCCGCCTCTCGTCTCGGGAGCGCGATCCTGTCCGGTGATGTCTTCGGGCGAGCCCTGCGCGACGATCTCACCGCCTGCATCGCCGCCCTCCGGGCCGAGGTCGATGATCCAGTCGGCATCCGCCATTACGTCTAGATTGTGCTCGATGACCACTACCGTGTTGCCGGCGTCGACCAGGCGGTGCAGAACGCGGATGAGCATTTCCACGTCGGCCATGTGCAGCCCGACGGTGGGCTCGTCGAGGACGTAAAGGGTGGAAATCCCGCCGCCGCGAGAACCCGTGCCCTCGTTGGCTCTCCCCTTGAACGGGTGAGAAACATCCGTGCGAACCTTCGCCAGCTCCGTAACCAGCTTGATGCGCTGCGCCTCGCCGCCGGACAGGGTCGGGCTCTGTTGACCCAGCGTGATATAACCGAGCCCCACGTCTTGCAGCAGCTTGAGCGCATGATGGATCGAGCGATGGGCGGAGAAGAAGTCGGCCGCCTCGTCCACGCTCATGGCCAGCACGTCGCCGATGCTCTTGCCTTTGAAGCGCACCATCAGCGTCTCGGGCGAGAAGCGCGCGCCGCCGCATGCCTCGCAGGTGACCTTCACGTCCGGCAGGAAGCTCATCTCGATCGTCTTCAGGCCTTGGCCCTCGCAGGATTCGCAGCGCCCGCCCGCGGTGTTGAAGGAGAAGCGCCCCGGGCCGTACCCGCGCATGCGTGATTCGTTGGTCTCGGCGAACATCTTGCGGATCGCGTCCCAGAAACCCACATACGTCGCCGGGCAGGAGCGCGGCGTTTTGCCGATCGGCGTCTGGTCCACTTCGAGGACGCGTCCGATTTGTTCCCAGCCCTCGATCTGCCGGCAGCCGAACAGCGCGACGTCGCGCCCGCCGCCGGCTGCTGCTCAGCAGTTGCACCAGGTTCTGATGCAACACGTCGCGCGCCAGCGTGCTCTTGCCGCTGCCCGACACACCGGTCACGACCGTAAGCCGCCCGAGCGGGATGCGCACGTCGGCGTTCTTGAGGTTGTGGAGGCGCATGCCGAGCACATCGATGTGCGGCGTTTTGCGCTCGACCGCGCGGCGCGGCTGGATCGGGTGCCTGAGCGGGTGCGCCAGGAATCGCCCCGTGAGCGAATCGGGTTGACGCATCAATTCCGCGGCCGAGCCCTGCGCCACCACCTGCCCGCCGAGCGTGCCGGCTCCAGGGCCCAGATCGATGACGTGCTCGGCGTGACGGATGGTGTCCTCGTCGTGCTCCACCACCACCAAGGTGTTGCCCTTGGCTTCGAGCTTGGCCAGCGTGTCCAGCAGAATCCTGTTGTCGCGCGGATGCAGGCCGATGGTGGGCTCGTCCAGGATGTAGCACACGCCGCGCAGGTTGGACCCGAGTTGGGATGCCAGCCGGATGCGCTGGGCCTCGCCGCCGGAAAGCGTCGGTGCAGAGCGGTCCAGGGCCAGATAAGACAGTCCCACGTCCTGCAGGAAGGACAGGCGCGCCTTCAACTCCGCCAGAATGTCGCGCGCAATCTCGGCGCCTCGACCTTCCAGGCGCATGTCATGGAAGAAGCCCTCGACCGTGGCCACCGGCAAGGCGGTGAGGTCGGCGATGGAGCGGTCCTGGAAGCGGACGTGCAGCGCCGTCGGATTCAGCCGCTTGCCCTCGCACGCGGGGCAAGCCTCATCCACCTCGAGCCATTCCAGCCAGGAGTCGAGGACATGGTCCTCGGTCCCGGTCCTCTCGCGTTCCTCATCCCAGCCGATGTCGCCGAGCTTCAATCCGGTCCCGAAGCAGGTCTCGCACCACCCGTGCTTGGAGTTGAAGGAGAACAGCCGCGGGTCGAGCTCGGGGAAGCTGGTGCCGCAGGAAGGGCAGGCGCGCTTGGTCGAGAACGTCGCCTCGGTCACCTTGGCGTTGCCTTGCATGAGCCCATCCAGCGGCGCGATGACCTGCACTACGCCTTTACCGAACTCCAGCGCGCGCGTCAGCGCCTCGCGCAGCGTTGCTTCGTTCGCCGGCTCCACGCGCAGATCCGCTACCGGCAGCTCGATGCTGTGCTCCTGGAAGCGCGACAGCCGCGGCCACTTGGCGGTTGGTAGAAACGCCCCGTCCACGCGCAGGTGCGCATAGCCCTTGCCGGAGGCCCATTTGGCCAGATCCGTGTAGTAGCCCTTGCGCGCCACCACCAGCGGCGCCAGCAGGCCGATGTGTTGCCCGCGGTAATTGCGCATCAGGCGCGCGCTGATGGCCTCGAAGCTCTGCGGCTCGATCGGCACGTCGCAGTTGGGACAGTACTGGGTCCCCAGCTTGACGAACAGCAGCCGCAGGAAGTGATAGATCTCGGTCAGCGTGGCGACCGTGCTCTTGCGTCCGCCGCGGCTGGTGCGTTGCTCGATGGCGACCGTGGGCGGGATGCCGAAGATGGCGTCCACATCCGGGCGCGAAGCCGGCTGCACGAACTGGCGCGCATAGGCGTTGAGCGATTCCAGGTAGCGCCGCTGGCCTTCGGCGAACAAGATATCGAAGGCGAGCGTGCTCTTGCCGCTGCCCGAAACTCCGGTGATCACCGTGAACTTCTCGCGCGGAATCTGCACGTCCACGTTCTTGAGATTGTGCTCGCGCGCGTTGTGGATATGGATGGAGCCGTTGCTCAGGCGCACGCCGGCCGGTGCCGCAATTGGAAAATCCTCGCCTCCATGCAACGGGTGCAGAGCGGACTTCGCGACCGCCAGATTCACCAGAGCCGCCCGGTAGTCCCGCAAAGCTACGCCCGTATACGAGCGCGCGTTCGTGGCCACCTCTTGCGGCGTACCGGCACACATGACTTCGCCGCCGGCGTCACCGCCCTCGGGGCCCAGGTCGATGATCCAGTCGGCGGCGCCGATCACGTCGAGGTTATGCTCGATTACCACCAGCGAATGTCCTGCCGCAATCAATTGACGAAAGGCTCTCAGCAGCTTGGCGATGTCGTCGAAGTGCAGCCCGGTGGTCGGTTCATCGAACAGGAACAAGCTCCCGCGCCCGTGCGCAGGCGCTAAGGCTGGACGCGCTGTGCTCGGGGCGCGAGAAGTAGGCCGCGCAGCCTCGGCGAGATGCCCTGCCAGCTTCAGCCGTTGCGCCTCGCCGCCGGAGAGCGTGGGTACGGGCTGGCCCAGCTTGAGGTACTCCAGTCCCACGTCTGCGAGGGGCCGCAGCACGGCGAGCACCTCGGGCTGCTCGGAGAAGAAGGCAACCGCCTGCGACACCGTCATCTCGAGCGCGTCGGCAATGCTCTTCCCTGCGCAGCGTCACCTCCAGCACCTCGTCCCGGTAGCGCTTGCCGTCGCAGTCTGGACAGCGTAAGTACACGTCGGACAGGAACTGCATCTCCACGTGCTCGAAGCCGTTCCCCCCGCAGGTGGGGCAGCGGCCATTACCCGAGTTGAAGCTGAAAGTGCCAGGCGTATAGCCGCGTCCCTTGGCCAGCGGCTCCTTGGCGAAGAGCTGACGGATGGCATCGAACGCGCCGACGTAGCTGGCCGGGTTGGAGCGCGTGGTGCGGCCGATCGGGGACTGGTCCACCATCACGACATTCGCGATTCTGTCGTGGCCGAGTACGGCCCGATGGGCGCCGGGCGCCTCGGTCGGCTTGCCTTTGTGCTTGCGCAGCGCCGGGTACAGCACGTCCTGCACCAGCGTGGACTTGCCCGAACCGCTTACGCCGGTGATGCATACGAGTCGATGCAGCGGGATGGCGACGTTGATCGCCTTCAGGTTGTGTTCGGCGGCGCCGAGGATATCGATGGAACCGGCATCGGCGGGCTCCTTCATTCCGGCCGCGGCCGGCGGTTGCGGCGCCGAGGATTCGGATCTGTCATCCACGCGCCGTCGTCCCGCCAGATAGTCCGCAGTCAGCGAGCCTGGCATCCGCGTCAGCTCGGACGGCGTGCCGAAGAAAACGACGTTGCCGCCGCGCTCTCCCGGACCGGGTCCCATGTCGAGGATGCGGTCGGCTTCCAGCATGATCTGCGGGTCGTGCTCCACTACCACCAGCGAATTGCCGGCGTCGCGCAGGTGCTTCATCACGTCGATCACGCGGCCCATGTCGCGCGGATGCAAACCGATAGAAGGCTCGTCCAGCACGAACAGTGTGTTCACCAGCGAGGTGCCGAGCGCGGTGGTGAGATTGATGCGCTGGACCTCTCCGCCCGATAGCGTGCGCGACTGGCGATCGAGCGTCAGATAGCCGAGGCCCACCTGGTTGAGATAGCCGAAGCGTGCGCGAATTTCCGTGAGGAGCAGATCGGTCGCTTCATCCAGTGGCGCGGGCAAATGCAGGCGAGCGAAGAACTCCCGGCAGCGGTCGACGGGCAGCAGCATGAGGTCGTGCACCGTCAAGCCCGGCAGGGCCTGCAGCTGGTCCACTGCAAGTGTGAATCCGTGCGGCCGGAACCGCTTCTCCGGTGCCAGCACTCCATCGGCGTCCTCGTTGGTGCCCAGGCGCCACAGCAGCGCATCGGGTTTGAGCCGCGCGCCTTCGCAGGCGATGCAAGCGGTGTAGGCGCGGTACTTGGAGAGCAGGACGCGGATGTGCATCTTGTAGCTCTTCGACTCCAGCCACGCGAAGAAGCGCCGCACGCCGTACCACTTGCCCGGCCAGGACTTGCTCCAGCTGATCCAGTCCGGATCGCCCTCCAGCACCCATTCACGATGCTCGTCGGCCATATCGCGCCAGGGCACGTCCATCGGCACACCGCGTTTGCGGACGAAGCGCTCCATGTCGTCCTGACATTCTTTGAAGCTCGGCGTCTGCCAGGGCTTGACGGCACCCTCGCGCAGGGTCTTCGATTCGTCGGGTATGACCAGACCGAAATCGATGCCGATGGAGCGGCCGAAGCCGCGGCAGGTCTCGCACGCGCCGATGGGCGAGTTGAAGGAGAACAGGCTCGGCGTCGGGTCCTGATAGTGGATGTCGCAGTCGGCGCAGTGGAGATCGCTCGAGAAGCGCCACACCGGTTGCGCGCCGAGCGGTGCGGTTGCCTCTTCTCCGGCTGTGGGAGAGACCTGGGATGAAGACGAAGTCTGATCCGCCGCCGCGTCAGAAAGGTTCGCGACAGCGATACTTTCCTCCGCAATCACGTAGACGTTCACCTTGCCTTGCCCGACGCGCAGCGCCGCTTCCAGCGCTTCCGCTATCCGCGAGCGCTCCACCCCGGACACGCGGAAGCGGTCCTGCACGACTTCCAGCAGGTTGCCCTTGTGCGAGTGCAATCTCGTATAGCCTTGCTGCTCGAGGAGCTGGCGCACTTCCGTCTGCGAGAAGTTCTTCGGCACCGTCACGGGGAACGTAACGATCAAGCGCGGGTCGCCCGCACCTTCCGCCCTGCGCGCTCAACTCGGCCAGAATTGTCTCAGGCGTGTCGCGGCGGACCGGCTGACCGCAGCCTCGGCAATAGAGGTGCGCGGCGCGGGCATAGAGGAGCTTCACGTGGTCGTTGAGCTCCGTCATCGTTCCCACCGTGGAGCGCGAGGTGCGCACCGGGTTGGTCTGGTCGATGGCGATGGCCGGCGGGATGCCGTCGATGCGGTCCACCTGCGGCTTGTCCATCCGGTCCAGGAACTGCCGGGCGTAGGGCGAGAACGTCTCCACGTAGCGTCGCTGGCCCTCCGCGTACAGCGTGTCGAACACCAGCGACGACTTGCCGGATCCCGACACACCGGTGACGACCACCAGCTCGTTCAAAGGGATACGCAGGTCGAGGTTCTTGAGGTTGTTCTGGCGCGCCCCCTGGATGTGGATGGCGTCGTGCGTCCGATCGGGCAGATTGATATCTCGAGGTTTCATTCGACAGGCAGGAAGGGTCTTTCGTGGGACGGCGATACAGCGGCGCCGAAGCGACACAGCGCGCCATTGTACAAGCCCGCGTCCGAGCGTGAACGTGGAGCAGGCGCCCGTTCTGCAGCGGCCCCTTAAAAGCGAAACCCCGCCGGGGCGGGGTTTCGAATTCGGAGCTGCACGCCGCGTTAGAGCATGGCGTGCCGCCTGACCAGTGCCTCCTGCAGGCGGTCAGTGCAGCAGACTGAAATCGGCGCGGTACAGAGGGACTGCTCCCGATCCGGACACAGGCTCCAGATAGAGCGGGGTCACGCCGGCGAGATAATGCTCGACTTGATAGAGACCCGCGGGAAGCGCGGGCACGGCTGGCGTCCGGAAGTAGATCGAGAATTGCTCGGGGTTGACCGGCCCGTCCACATTCTTCACTGCCACGAGCTGGGCGAAAACAGTGCCGAATGTTTCGTCGCGAATGTAGAAGGTCTGGTTCAAGAGAGCCTTGAACTTGATCTGGCTCAATCCACCGGCAAACCCGACGACACGAACGTCGAGCGTCTCCGTGGACTCTGCGATCAAGCGCGCGGGCGCGAACCCCGTTGCCGCCAGCAGGGCGCTACCCGCGGTTACAAATTGGCGCCGTTTCATCATCATCTTGGATTTTCCTCCGCTGCCGCCGCGGACCTGCGCTTGCGGTTCGCCAAAACACGGTACTCGCACCGTGGCGCCAGTATAGCAATCGCAGGTGCGAGTGCACGCTGTCCTTGACTTTAATCTGCGCCGCTCAATAATGCTACCAGCAAGCGCACCGACCCAATGCATCAGAAAACTGTTAAAAAAATACACAGTTTGCGCTGGTGAACTGGTGGCTCGGAGATAGCCCGCCCGCATCTGGAGAGTGTCAGTATGTCTAACCCATTCCTCGCCGAAATCAAGCTGGTGAGCTTCAACTTTCCCCCCAAAGGTTACGCGCTGTGCAACGGTCAGCTGTTGCCGATCAATCAGAACCAGGCGTTGTTTTCGCTGCTGGGTACGACCTATGGCGGCGATGGCGTTACCACCTTTGCCTTGCCGAATCTGCAGGGCCGCGCGCCGGTTCATTTTTCGGCTACCCATCCACTTGGGCAAAGCGCTGGCACGGAGACCACAGCTTTGACCCAGGCCCAAATGCCCCAACACGCGCACACGCTTTACGCGTCGGCTACCTCCGCGTCCTCGACCGATCCTAGCGGCAGGGTGGTGGCGAAAAAGGCAAGGTTCGGCGTGGATGTCTTCACCCCCGCCAATCACGCTGTGCCAATGGCGACGAACGCCCTGGTCCCGATAGGGGCGACACAGCCGCACAGCAATATGCAGCCCTACCTTACGCTCACCTTCGTTATCGCGTTGCAAGGCATTTTCCCTTCACAGAATTGAACGCCAGTTTGGATCGGGAGAAGTCTCATGGCTACCCCCTATGTCGGCGAAATCAGGATGTTTGCGGGCAACTTCCCGCCTGTGGGATGGATGTTCTGCGACGGACAATTGCTGCCCATCGCCGAGAACGAGACCCTGTTCAACCTTATCGGGACGACCTACGGGGGGGATGGCCAGAACACATTTGCGCTACCCGACCTGCGGGGAAGGATTCCCATCGACCAAGGGGGCACGCACGTGCTTGCCCAAGCCGCTGGTACGGAAACGGTGACTATCACGCTCCAGCAGATGCCGGCACATCGTCACCAACTTCAAGGCTCCAGCGACGCAGCCAACCCGCTCTCGAGTCCGGCGGGCAGCCTCCTCGCCAACACGGGAGTAAGCAACGTCTACGACTTCAATGTCGCGGTGGCGATGAGCGCGCAGGCAGTGAGCACCGCAGGGGGTAGCGGCCCGCACGACAACATGGCTCC
This sequence comes from uncultured beta proteobacterium, assembly GCA_963741215.1. Taxonomy (GTDB): domain Bacteria; phylum Pseudomonadota; class Gammaproteobacteria; order Burkholderiales; family SHXO01; genus SHXO01. Next base: position 70,952 of record CAVUHQ010000039.1, on the reverse strand, counting down.
CTACCTGTGCGTGAGCTTCATCATTTCGCTGTTCGGCGTGTTCCCGTCGCAAGGCTGAATCGCTGCGGCTATCGAGGATACCGATCATGGACCAATTCGTCGCTGAAATCAGGATCTTCGCGGGGAACTTTGCGCCGAAGGGATGGGCGTTTTGCAACGGACAGTTGTTTCCCATCTCGCAGAACACCGCGCTGTTCTCGCTGCTAGGTACGACCTATGGCGGCGATGGCAAGACGCAACTTCGCGCTGCCGGACCTGCGCGGATGCTCGCCTATGCATCAAGGCCAGGGGCCAGGGCTCACCAACCGTACGCTTGGGGAGCAAGGCGGCGAGGAAACTGTGACGTTGAACCTTGGTCAGATACCGGCCCATTCGCACCAGCTGACCGCGTCGACCGGCGCATCGACAAATACGCCCGGGGCCAGCGTGCTTGGGCAGTCGGCCGCGAAGATTTTCGGGCCGCCCGGCAATCTGGTGCCCATGGCCGGCGTGGCGGTGTTGCCCACTGGCAATTCGCAGCCGCACGACAACCGTCAGCCCTATCTCGCCCTGAACTTCATCATCGCGCTCCAAGGGATATTTCCTGCCCGCAACTAAGCGTCACCGGGCGCCCTCTGCAACGGATCCAGGCCCGCGGCGGCTCGCTGTGGCCGCATCGGATGACGTTTCAACTGTGGCCGGAGGCGGGCAGTACTGTGATCCCCGGTATCGCTCTACGAGCCGCCTCCGAGCAGGACCTCGCGTTCTTATTTCGCGTCTACGCCAGCACACGGGAAGAGGAGTTGCGGCTAACCGGCTGGAGCGAGGAGCAGAAGAACGTCTTCCTCACCATGCAGTTCAATGCGCAGCACAGCTATTATCACGCGCATTTTCCCGCGGCTCGGTTCGCTGTCGTCGAGGTGGAGGGAGATCCTGCCGGCCGCTTTTACGTGGATCGGTCCAACCAGGAAATCCGCGTAATCGACATCGCGCTGCTGCCCGAGTACCGAGGGGCGGGCATCGGCGGAACACTCCTGCGCGAGCTGCAGGCGGAGGCTGCCAGCCAGAGCAAGCCCATCATCATCCACGTCGAGCAGTCCAACGCCGCAATCCGCCTCTATTTACGCCTCGCGTTCCAGCCGACAACCGACCACGGGGTCTACAAGGAGATGATCTGGATCCCGCCAGGCACGGTCCGCCCTGGCAGCTGAGCGCGGTGGCGACGCAGGATCTTAGGAGAAGACCGCCTCGTAGCGCTGGCCTGACTCGTCGGGGCCGATGGGAACGAGAAAGATGTCCAGAACGCCCAGGGCGGAATGCTGCAAGGGGTAGATACGTTGGGGCAGCAGCGGTTCGTGCGGCCCGCGGAAGACGAGCGAAAAAGGTGCGCGCCCGGAAGCTTGATGGCCGCTGACAGTCGCGGCCTCTGCGGAGAGTAGCTCCAAGTCCAGCGTTACGTCGCTTTCGACCAGCCGAAATCTATCGGTCACCAGAGGTGCGAAGTCGAGTTGCGTCAGCTCGTCCAGCATGGCTCTCATGTAGCTGGGGGCGGCGTCAATCGCGCGTGAATGACCGGACGCACGCGAGAAAAGGGCGATGCCTGCCCGGGTATCAACTGGTAGTTAGGGTGAGTAATGGCTAGGAGCGGTGCCGCTGACGCCCGACGACTACAACGACTACCAGCCCAGCGGCGATCAGCATCCAGGTCCCGGGCTCCGGCACCGCCTGAACAGTCAGGTCCATGGTGATGGTTCCACACAGGACGCCCTGGCCGCATTCGGGCATTCCGCCGGTGATGAAGAAGTTCCCGATCATCACTTTTACGATACCGGCGGCGCGGTCGAAACTGACCTGACTGCCAGGCGCGTTGAGCGTACCCAGACCGTCGATGTTGACGGAGCTGATGGTGACGCCCGTGACGATGGACGGCGCAGAGAAAACGAAATTGGAGAAAGAATAGTATGCGCTCGGGCTGTAACCGGTTTGGTTACCGTTCCCCGCCTCGACCCCCAGCACGATCCGGTTGGCAGCGGCAGCGTCGAGCGTGGGTCTCGCGTTGACATAGTCGTTCGCCAGCAGCAGCGTAGAGTTAGAGCCCTCCGGCGTTGCATCGCCGATGTTCGTTCCATTTCCCGCAAAAATTTCTTTGTCAGGGACGGTCGGAGGGACGATCACGTTCAACCCTGTGTCGGAAATGATCGACGGGAGCCCCAACGGAGGAAACAGCTCGGGGTCGCTCAGCCTCACTGTCAGCTGGGACAGCGTCGCGTGCGCAGGCTGTGCCACGCCAAAGACCATTGCGATTGCCAGTGCACCGGTGGCGAGAAGACTTCTTAGTCGCATGGAATGGATCATCTGAGGTCCTCCGCCGTACGGCAAACGCTTCGGCGCTGGCAATCGTGTTTGGTGGGGTCGCGAGGCGTGTACTGAACGCCGGAAAATTCATGATGGAAGTATGGCCACGCGACCGCTGAAGTGCAAGTCTGCAGGACGAGCGGAGCGCGGTGTGACGTTCAGTGAACTATTGTTAAATCCTGGCGTGTCGCTGCCGCCGATGTGCGTGCTCCGCCTGCCGTCGCCGATCGTCTCCTCGTATCCATTCCTCGTCGTTGGACGCCCGGTGACGACGCGCGCCATGCGAGGCGCGTCGAAGCGGTAGTGAGCACTTCGCTGTTGCGCAGCACCTTGATCTGGGTGGAACTCAGAACGCTCGATCAACGTGCGGCGCTGGACCACGCGTGGTACCCCTTGCGGGTGCGACCTCGACATCGCGGCACGAGCATGCGTTCGGCATCGACCATGCCGGGCGGCAGCAAGTTTGACTGGCCGGCGGGGCCGTGGAAGATTATCCGAAGCGCGCCGCAGCGCGCGCAACTGCCGGTCCGACATGTTGCCGTAAGCATCCACGTGGCCGACGACAGCATCAGCACCCGTGCCTCATGCATAATTCGGGGTCGAGCCTCGCTGCCAACCTACCTCTATGCCCGCAGTCAGAGCGCCTAGCCAAAGCGCCCGCGAAGTCACCGCAGATCGACGGACCGCCGGCCGGCCCGCCTCCGCGCAAAGCTTGACCCACCGCGCCTACGCGATGCTGGAGGAGATGATCGTGACGCTGCAGTTGCCACCCGGCGCGGTCGTGTCCGAGTCGGCGCTCAGCGAACAGCTTGGCATCGGACGCACGCCGATCCGCGAAGCGCTGCAACGCCTGGCGCGCGAGCGCCTGGTGATCGTGCTGCCGCGGCGAGGGATCGTCGTGTCGGAAGTGGACGTGCGCAGCCAGTTGCGGCTGCTTGAAGTGCGGCGCGAGATCGAGCGGCTGGTGGCGCGGTCCGCCGCGCGCCGGGCCACCGACGGTGAGCGCCGCCAGTTCACCGAGCTGGCCTCCGCGTTCGAGACGGCAGCACGCGGCGACGACGAAACCACCTTCATGCGTACGGACCGCGCCTTCAACGATCTTTGCCTGGTCGCGTCGCGCAACGAATATGCCGCGGGCGCCATGTCGCTCATGCATGCGCTGTCGCGGCGCTTCTGGTTCATTCACTACAAGCAGGTGGCGGATATGCCGATGGCGGCGAAAGTGCACGCGGCGGTGGCCCGGGGCATCGCCAGCGGCGACGAGAAAGCCGCAGGGCAGGCTTCCGACCGACTGGTCGACTACATCGAGCAGTTCACCCGCGCCACCGCGGAGACGGGCGCGTAGCCCGGTCCCAGAAGGGCTTCGCTGTAAGGGTACCCCGTGAGCCTTGACCCCGGTCCAACCCGGTGGGGTATACTCGCGCAGTCTGATATATCACAACGAATCCAGCGTCGGAGGGAGGGGCATGACCACCGCAGCCTTGACGCCCAAGCAGGCCGCGTTCCGCGAGGAATACAGGCGCAATATCGCCAGCTGGTACAACGGCTGGGGTCACCTGCTGTCGATCTATCTGCCGGGCCTCGCGGTCATCGGCTGGTGCATCCACAAGATCCACGCTCCCACGCTCTGGGAACTGCTGTTTGCGATTCCGGTCCTGGTGTTCTACAACTTCAACGAGTGGTGGTTGCACCGCAACGCCATGCACCGCCCGATCAAGGGCCTGGGCGGCATCTTGATGCCCGTGTACCACCGCCACACGCACCAGCACCACCAGTACTTCACCGCGCAGGTCATGACCTATGACACCAACCGCGAATGGCGCATCGTGCTGTTCCCGCCCTACGCGCTGCTGGTGTTCATGTTGCTTACGCTGCCTGCGGCGCTGGTGGTCGGGTTCGTGTGGTCGGCCAACGCGGGTTACATCCTGATGCTGCTGACGCCGGTCTATTATTTGAACTACGAGACCTTCCATCTATGCTGCCACGTGCACGATAACTGGCTCGTGCGCCATGTCCCGCTGGTCAACACCATCCGCCGGCATCACGCTGCCCATCATAGCCAGCCGATCATGATGGAGCGCAACATGAACCTGACCTATCCGATCGCCGACTGGTACATGGGTACCAGCGATCTCGACCGCGGGCTGCTGGGGCATCTGTTCAACGGCTACAGCACGCGGTACGTGAAGAAGGAGTTTCTCGACGATCAGGGGTCGGAGCTCGACGCAAACGTCAAACCTGCATAGAACGGGGCGACGGGAGGAGCATCTGGGCGCCGCACGCGCCCATTTTTTTGCCCGGCGTGCAGGTATGATTGCGGCTTCGCCGCTCCGCACGCATGGGACCGGCGCAAACGCCAGGTATACCCCAGCTCAACTTCGACCGCATCGGCCCCTAAGCCAGCGCCACCGGCGCGCCCGGGCTCTCCTCCCTTTCACTTCATCGACCAATCACTCGGGTTTTTCCAGACTCATGTTCGCGATGCCTCCCGTCACCCAGGCGCTGATCATCATCAACGTCCTGGTCTACCTGCTGCAGACCGTCGCCGGCAACCAACTGGTCATCGCGTTCGGGCTATGGCCGCTGTCCACCGGGATGGAGGGGCAGTTCGACGTTGCGACGCGCGGAGCTTCCAGCTCTGGCAGCTCGTCACCTACGGTTTCCTGCACGGCAGCATCACGCATCTGTTCTTCAACATGCTGGCGCTGTTCATGTTCGGCTCGGAGATCGAGCGGGTGTGGGGGAGCCGCCGCTATCTCGGTCTACTACTTGGCGTGCGTCGTATCGGCCGCGCTGGCGCAACTGATCGTGGCGAGCGCTGGCTGGCGGCACCGTATCCCACGTGTCGGTGCCTCGGGCGGCGTGTTCGGGCTGCTCCTCGCCTTCGGCATGATGTTCCCGCGGCGCATGGTCATGCTGCTGTTTCCGCCGATCCCGATGCCGGCCTGGCTGCTGGTCACGCTCTACGGCGCGCTCGAGCTGTTTATGGGAATCACAGGCACGCAGCAAGGCGTGGCCCACTTCGCCCACCTAGGCGGGATGGCCGGCGGCTTCCTGCTGATCCAGTACTGGCGCGGCCGGCTGCCGATCAGGCCCGGGCGCCGCTGAGGCAGGTCGGGGCGCGGTGGGCAGCGCGGGGGACGTACGCCGGCCCGGCGATCGTACGTGACAGGACCGTTTCCCACTTGACCGCGCCTCGGGCACGGCTGCAAACTTGGCGGCTGGGGAGAGCCCGGCCTTGGGGGGTCGATGAAAAAAGCAAGAACAACATCGCTAGCCGTCGCCGCGATCGTAGCGGGCGCGCGTCTTTCGCTGCATCCGGCAGCGTCCTCGCAAGACGATATGGCGTCTTCGGGGAGTGCGCTCTCGAGGCAGCAGATGTTCGACTCCATCGCCTATGTCCGCACAATGACCTGACCAAGAAATCCGCGTCGCTCACTGATTTCCACAACGAGGTGTCTCAAAGTCATCGTGACATTCCGGGCCTTACGAAGGATCTGAAGCGGTTGGTGCGTAGGTAGTACGGCAAGTGCAGTGAAATTTCAACCGAGGAGGAGAAGGAAATGAAAATACCAATATATGCGGCAATACTGGCATTGGCTGTGGGGTCCGTAGCGGGATCCGCTCTCGCCCAGGATCGCGCAAAGGCGGAGCCGGGCGGTCCGGCCGGGAAATGGTCTACGCGCACGCCGGTCAAGCCGGACCCGAGCAAGATCAAGGTTCCACCGGGCTACAAGGTCGGCGTGTTCGCCTCCGGCCTCGACACGATCACCTCGATCACGGTCGACAAGAACGACAACGTCTGGGTCGCCATTTCAGGCAACACCTTCGGCTTTCCGCCGGAAGGCATCGACAAGCCGCACGTGAAGATCTTCGACAAGTCCGGCAAGCTGATCAAGGACAACGTCGGTCTGGGCATGTTCAAGTCGTTTGCCCTGAACGAAATCGGCTATTGCGCGGAAAACGGCCGCACCTACGTCGGTGACTACAGCTACGGCATCTGGGAAATCGACGGCGTGAACGGTACGCCCAAGCTGATCATGAACGAGGTTCCGATCGGTGACCACGCGCTCGGCGGCATCACCTGCCGGGACGGTTGGCTGTACTACGCGGTAGGGCGCCCCGACCAATTCCGGCTTTTCCGATCCGAACATCCATGGTTGGACGGATGCGGTCGATCCCTACTGGGAAAAGCGCACGCCGGCCGGAGTTCCCGCGCTGCCGCGCGATCCGCCTTGCCGGGATATCGTGCTGACGGGGCTCAACATCCGTGACGGTCAGGGCAATCTCACGGGTGCGTACCTGCCCAAAGGCACGCCTTCCAAGCCGGGTCAGGTGATCAAGGCGCAAAAGCCGTGCGGTGGCGCCATCCACAGGACGAAGCTGAAACCCGACAGCAACTACACGCGTGACGACTGGGAAGTGTATGCGATGGGCCTGCGCAACTCGTCCGGTCTCGCCTTCGGACCCAAGGGCTCGCGCTTCGAAAATGCCCTGGTCGTCAGCGACAACGGGCAAAACGACAAGGGCAATCGCCGTGTCGCCAACGGTGCCGAGAAGCTCTTCATCATCACCGAGAAAGGTCAGGACGCGGGCTTTCCGGACAAGGAAGGCCTGAACTTCGTGAACATCAAGCGCTACGGTCCCGACGTGTATCGCGGAAACAACTTCGACAGCACGCGCCCGAATCCCCAGCTGTACATCGGGGACAAGCCGTACATTCCGCAGCTGCCGCCCTATCGGTTCATCGACCATTCGATCGGGGTTCGCGGCACTCCGCTGATCGTCGCCAATCCCAACCCCAACGGGTACATCAACCCGGTGATGGAATGGGACACCAACAACCCGATGGACGGGTTGGCCTGGGCGCCGAAGGCCTTCGGTGTGCCGGGGGACACGCTTTTCACCGCCGTGTTCGGCATCATCGACAACGGTCCGGAAAGCCTGCGCCCGATGTGGCCGGTCGATCGTGAAGATCGAGTTCCTCAACCCGACCGGCGTCAAGTGGTCGATCTTCGCCGAGAACATCGATCCGGGCCCCAATGCCTACCAGAAGAAGGAAAACCGGGGCGGGTTCGAGCGCACCAACGACGTTGAGTTCAGCAACGATGGCAAGACGATGTACGTTGCGGACTACGGCGAGCTGTATGTGAACTACCAGATGGAGTCGCCGTTCTACACGACGCCGAAATCCGCGGTCGTGTGGACCATCACGAAGGAATAGCGTCAGTCAGTTCTTCCCATCCCGGCAGCTTCGGCTGCCGGATGGGATTTTCCTGCCCGGGTTTTCCCTTCCGCAGCGGCGAGCGTCCAGCTGCAGGCGCAGACTACCGAGTGCTGGAGCGCTTCTCGCGCAATTCCAGAAGAATCGGGTCCGACTCCACGTTCACACCGTTCACCGTCACTGTGGCAGCGAACGTTCCGTCGTCCAGTTCGCGCAGATCATGCAGCACGATGCGTTTGGACTGGTGGATCATGTTGGCCAGCAAGGCATTGAGGCGGTCGCGCACCGCAATGGAAATGGCGGCGTCATCGGGCATTCGCGACAACGCCATCGGGACGCACGCGATACAGTGACTCCTCCGAAGGATGCAGCGGTTCGATCCAGAACCGGCACCAGCCTGCCGAATCACAGCCGCGAAACTCGGCCTCCACGGGTTCGGCGTGCCCTGGACGGGATGCGGCAGGAGTCCGCGCAAATCGTCATTGGAACGGACAACAGGCCGAGGAATGCGGCGGCAGGCAGAGTCGGAAACGCCTTGAGCACGAGAGCAGAACGGAGTCAGGCAAACTCCATCGCGCCCTGATCAGAACGTTCGGATGTGCGCGACGACCCGTTTGATGTCATCGTCGCTCAGCCGTGTCTCCCACGCGGGCATGGCCGCGATCTTTCCCATATAGGCGCCGCCCTTCTTGATGACCAAGATCGAGATATTCGTCGGGGACCTGGCTCATATATTCTTTGTTCGCCAAAGTGGTGATGACGGGGCTGAATCCGCCGCTGTGTCCTTCGCCTCCGTCACCCCTGGTACCGTGGCATCCAGCGCACATCTGCTCGAAGATTTCCTTCCCCGAGCGCGGATCGCTCTGTTGTGGTGTGGCCGCGATCGGCAGGATGGTCAACAGTGTTGCGATGATTGTGATCGGATACTTCATGCGTGCCCTCGGAACTTCGATAGCAACCGGGTTGACGGATAGGAAAATCCAACCGTATCACGTGTCGCAGGAGCGCTCAAGGGTGGTACAGTGTTTCAACAACTGCGCTCACATGCCGCGGAACGCGAGGCCCGTATCGGTCATCTCACCGCGCAGAATCGCCTCGTAGGCGCGCTGACTGGCGAGGTTCATCAGATCCTTCGGTTTGCAGCCTGAAGGTCAGCGGATCGTTGTAGTCGAGGTAGGCGAAGAAGTAGCTGCGACCAGAACGGCGCGACCACCTCGATACCCTTCTCGCGCGCCGCCATGCCGACCACGCGCAGGAACTTCTGATCCAGCGGCGTCCAGAAGCTGTAAACGTCTCGCGCGAATACGGCCGGATTCAACATCGCACCGCCGATCGTCGCGTTGAACGTCTCGCCGCGCCTGGCTTTGTACAGCCACATCTCGCTCATCACGATGCGCTTGTCCGGGTCGATGGCGCGGATGCGGTCGGGCCACGTCCAGCAGGCGGTCGAGATTGCTCTGCCCGCCAGTGACGAGCGGGTAGAGATGCAGGTCGACGTAGCTCAAGCCTTTGACTCCCGGCAAAGGCCTCGATGTAGCTCGAAGTCGTCCCACAGTCCGGACCCGCGCCAAGCAGCGTGGGAAACGAGCCGAGCTGCTGCGAGAGCGTATCCACACTGCGCTGGACGTAGGTACGCCAGTCCTTCACTGTCAGCTTCAGTCCGCCGGAGTCGGTATGCGGCTCGGACACCAACGTCAGATAGTCCGGCTGCAGCGAAAGGAGAATCGACCTTCAGCTCCTCGTAGCGTTCGCGGTCGAAGCGCTGCTTGGTCAACTTGCGGTAGTACGGCCGCGCGTCCACCGACGCGTATGCGGACAGCACGTGAATTGTGCTCCACCAGCAGCTTCATTCCGCGCGCGCGCACCTCGTTGGCCAGATTGGTGTAGTAGTCCAGAAACGGCTGCGGATCGCGGAACGCCGGCGTGAGCAACGGGTAGCAGACTTGCAGCACTACTGCCGTCGGCATCGAGGCTCTTCGAGCGCGTCCAGTTCGCGCAGCGTGGCCTCGCGCTGCGCGTCGTCCAGGATGATCTCGCCGCGCTGACAGCTGGCGCTCAGCAGCGTGGCGGCGCGGATCGGCCTCTTGCCGCTGGAAACCGGCGGCAGGCGGCGTTCGAAAGCGCTGAGCTGTGCGTCCAGCTCCCGGTATAGGTCCTGGTACTTCTTTGGCGCGTTCTGGGCCAGCACGGCGTGGGTTAGCGCGAACGCAGCCAGCGCCAGCAGGATTCGCGCGCCAAGATTGCGTGCGCTCATCTTCAGCTCAACCGCACCGGCAGGTGCCGGAACCCGCGAAACCGTATCCGCCGATCACGCTCCGGCGGCCGGCCAGCTCCAGCTTCGGGAAGCGCACGCAGCAGCCGGCCGATTGCGATGCGCGCCTCGAGGCGCGCGACGTTCATTCCCGCGCAGGCGTGATCGGCATGTCCGAACGCGACATGGCGGTTGGGCTTGCGAGCCACATCCAGACGATCGGGTTCGGGGAACTGGGCCGGGTCGCGGTTGGCCGCACCCACTCCGAGCGTGATGAACTGGCCCGGCGGAAACAACACGACCGCCAAGCTCGATCGGTGCGGTAGTGATCCGATTGTTGAGCTGGAGCGGACTTTCGAAGCGCAGCAGCTCTTCGACCGCGGCCGCGATGAGCGCCGGCTCTGCCTGCAGCCGCTCCAGCTCGCTGCGATGGGTCGAGCAGGGCGTGCAGGCCGTTGCCGACCAGATTGGTCGTGGTCTCGTGCCCGGCGTTCAACAGAAAAATGCAGTTGTGCAGCAGCTCGCTCTCGGTCAGCCGCTCGCCGTCGATTTCGCCCTGGATCAGCCGCGTCAGCACATCGCTGTCGCCATCGCCCGGCCGTCGGCGGCGCTCAGTTACCAGCACGCGCAGATAGTCCAGAAACTCGCGCACCGCGCGATTGCCGCGCTCGAGCGTTTCCGGCCCAGGCGCCGGCTCGAGCGCGGACAGGATGGCCAGCGACCAGCCGCGCAACGGACCGCGCTCGTGGCGCGGGACTTCCAGCAGATTCCCGATGACCTCGATCGGGATGCGCGCGGCGAAGTCTTCGATCAGGTCGGGCTCGGCTCTCTGCGCGAGGTCATCCAGCAAGCGGTCGACCAGCGTCTCGACCTGGGTTTCCATGCGAGCGATCGCCCGCTGGTTGAGCGCGCCCATGATGAGCCTGCGCACGCGCGTGTGCAGCGGCGGATCGTTGAACACCAGGCTGGTGGTGTGATGCTCGTAGAGCGGGCTGTCGCCGAATTTCGGCCCGAACTCGGCTTTCTTGTCGGAGCTCGCGCGGGTGTCGCGGTAGATGCCGACCACGTCCTCGTAGCGCGTCAGGAAAATCCCGCCTCCTTCCAGCTCGTGCACCGGATCGTGGCGGCGCAGCAGCGCGTAGTACGGGTAGGGATCGTCGATGAAGTCCGGCGGGACGCGCAGGAGCTGGAATGCCGTGCCCGCTGGCGCTCCTCACGCAGAACTGCGTCGCTCGCGAGACCGCTCATCCGCCCTCAGCCGCCTTTTGGCAACAACGGGGTGGCGGATCTCGAATCGCCCGCCCCGTTCACGGATACCCGAACGGCTGCGGATAGGGCCGGCCGAACGGCCGCCCGGCCCGCACGGTCTGCACCGGCTTGAGCCAACGGGTGCCCTGGCGCGTAGTTCTTGCGCGTATCCACGAAGCTCACCGGTGCCTCTATCAGTTCCAGGATCGACACATCCGCCGGCGCGCCGATCTGCAGCGTGCCCAGCTTCTCTACCCGGCCGATTGCGCGTGCCGGATTGATCGTGGCCATCGCCGTCACGTCTTCCAGGCTGAACCCCAGGTTCACGAACTTGCTCATCACCCAGGGCAGATAGGGCATGCCGGGCGTGTTGCCGCTCACCGCGTGGATATCGCTGCCGATGGTGTCCGGTATCAGCCCTTGCGCGATAGCGGGCTCGGCCACCGTGTAGTCGAAGCTGCCGCCGCCGTGCCCCACGTCGATCAACACGCCGCGTTTCTTGGCTTCCAGTGCAGCCGGCAGGACCTTACCGTCCTGCACGATGTTGTTGCCCGCGCCGCTGTAGGTGTGGGTGAGGATATCTCCGCTGCGCAGGAGATCGAGCAGCTGGGTCAGATCGCCGGGCGCATCGCCGATGTGGCACATCACGCGGGCGCCGCCGCCGGCGCGCTCGGCCGCTGCGATGGCGCGCTTGAGCGGCTCGAGTCCGTTGGCGCCGACGATGCTCTTGGTCATGCGCACTTTGACGCCGATCGCCACGTCCGCATTCTCGGCTACCGTCCTGGCGGCCGCGTCCACATCCAGGTAGTCCAGGTTGAGCTCTTCGCCTACCGGAAATCCCGCCAATCCGATGCTGGAGATATGCACGAAGGCGAAGATGCGCGAGCGCGCCTGCGCGATGACATAGTGCTTGAACGCCGAGAAGTTGTTCGCCCCCGCGTCGCCGGCCGAGACATAGGTGGTGGTCGCGGTATACGGCACCAGCTCGTCGGCCGGCAGCCCGATCGCCGAAGCCTGCGGATAGACGTGCGCATGCATGTCTATCAACCCGGGCAGCACCAGCTTGCCACCGGCGTCGATGGTCTGCAGCGCACGCTCGGGCGAGATGTCGGCTTCGACCGCAGCGACGCGCCCCCAGCGAATTCCAACGTCTCGGCGTGCGCGCAGCCGCTGGCTCGGATCGATCACCTCTCCGCCGCGAATGACGAGATCGAACTTCTCGTCTGCCCCCGCTCGCGGCATGCCGCCCGGCCAGGCTGCTGCGATTGCTGCGGCCGTCGCCGCGCGCAGAAAGGCGCGGCGATCAGGTTGGTTCAAGCTCCCCTCCTCGCCAGCTCGTGCGCGTGGGGCCGCGCCGCGCAGGCGCGCACATGCGCGGCAGCACAGGATGCTGCCGAACACCATCCAAGGAAATTGGTCTGGCTAGCTCTCGTACTTGAACGATAGCAGCACGCGCGTGCGGTAGGCGACCACCTTGCCTTCCTCGACCTTCATGTCCTGCTTCACCACTTCCGCGATGCGCAGATCGCGCAGGGTTTCAGCCGCCCTTGCCACCGCGTTCGACGCGGCCTCCTCCCATGACTTCGGGCTGGTACCAATCACTTCGACGACTTTGTAGACCGGCTCCTGCGAGCTCTTCTTGGCCTTCGCCATGACACTCCTCCATTGGTTGGTGATGTTCCTGCAGCTTCGGATCGGGACGATCCACGGCCATGTTACCCCGCCGCAAGGCCTAAGTCTCGCGCGGGGCAGGGCCGGGGCGGTACCTTCCTTCGCCTTGGGGAGAAGGGCCGGCGAAGAGGGGCCCTTGCAGGTCCGCCCGCAGGCGGTCAAGTGACTAGTCGACCACAACCACCAGCTTCCCGGTGGCGCGGTTCTCCTCCATGTACCGATGCGCTTCGACGACCTGATCGAAGCGGAACACGCGATCGAGGTTGAGCGGCAGCCGCCCTTCCTCCACTGCGCGCACGATCCGCTGCAGCGGTGCGGTCGAGTTCGCCGCGGTGACGATGTGCGTGGTATACGTGGTGAGTCGCACGGTCGACGGGATCGCCGGCATGGGTTCGAACTTCTCCAGCGTCCAAGCATTGCCGAGCAGGCCCGCATAACAGACAATGCCGCGCGTGCGAGGGCATTTGAGCGAGTCGAGCAGCGTGGCCGTGCCGATCAACTCCAGCACCGCGTGTACGCCTTCCGGAAACAGGCGCCGCACCTCGGGCGCGATCTGGCCCGAGTCGATGACGACGTGTTCGGCTCCTGCCTTGCGCAAGGCATCTGCCTTGGCCAGACTGCGAGTGGTGCCTGCGACGATCAGCCCCATGTCGCGGCCGAGGCAGATAGCCGCCATGCCAACTGAAGACGTGCCCCCGCGGACCAGCAGCACCTGGCCGCACTGGACGTTCAGCGCTTCAACCAGGCAACCCCAGGCGGTCAGGTAGGTCTCGGGGAGCGCGGCGAGCTGATCCCACGGGAGCTTGGTATCCACCGGCATCACCTGCTTCGCCGGCAGTAGCGCGTACTCGGCATAGCCGCCGTCGAAGTCGCGGCCCATGCCACCCATGACGGCTGCAACCGTCTGGCCGAGCGCGAGTCCGGAGTCGACCGGATCCTCCACCGTGCCGACACACTCGATCCCCAGCACGCGCGGAAACTTGACCGCGGGCCCCGAGTGGCCCTGTCGTGTGTACATCTCCGAGCGGTTGAGCCCGAACGCCTTGACGCGTACCAGCACCCACCCCGGCCGTGCCGCAGGACGCGGGATGTCGCGCACCTGCAACACGTCCGGTGGACCGGGCTGTTCGACGATGATGGCTTTCATGGGGTCAGGGCGAAAATGCCAAGGATAACTTGGTTACGCGCGAATCTCAGCTTCTGCCCGCAGTGCTCGCTGGAGAGGAACTCCTCATGCGCGGACGCCAAATCCCCCTCGATCCCCCTTTTCCAAAGGGGGAGGTTCGCATGGTAGAACCTCCTGAATTTCCAAAAGGTGGAGGGGGGACCAGAACCCCCCCTTTGTCAAAGGGGGGCAGGGGGGATTTACAGCGGTGGCGAGCTCAGACGTCGTTTCACACCTTCTCCTTCACGCTCACGCCGAGCGCCTTCGCAACGCCAGCCCCGTACGCGGGATCGGCCGCAAGAAAGTGCTTCAGCTGCCGCTGCACGATAGCCTCCGGCACGCCGGTCATCGCCTCCGCGATGTTCCTGAACAGCCGCTCTTTCTGCTCCGCGTTGAACAGCCGGAACAAGTTGCCGGCCTGCGTGTAGTCATCGTTGCCATCGCGGTGGTCATAGCGAGCCGCGTCGCCGCTGATCTTCAGCGGTGGTTCCGCAAACGACGGGTCTTGAGCCGCCCCGCCCATCGAGTTCGGCTCGTAGTAAGCGTCCGGATTGCCCGTCTCGCTGCCGAAGAACCGCATGGCACCGTCCTTGTGGTAGTTGTGCACAGGGCAGCGCGGGCGGTTCACGGGCAGCGCTTCGTAGTGGGTGCCGAGCCGGTAGCGGTGCGCGTCGGCGTAGGAGAAGATCCGTGCCTGCAGCATCTTGTCGGGCGAGAAACCGATGCCCGGCACCACATTCGACGGTGACAACGCGAGCTGCTCGATCTCCGCGAAATAGTTGTCCGGGTTGCGGTTGAGCTCCATCACGCCGACCTCGATCAGCGGGTAGTCCTTGTGCGGCCAGATCTTGGTCAAGTCGAACGGGTTGTAGGCCGTCTTCTCCGCGTCGCGCTCTGGCATGACTTGCACCTTGAGCGTCCAGCGCGGGAATTCGCGCCGCTCGATCGCGCCGAACAGATCTTCCTGATAGGTTTCGCGCGACTTCCCGATGGCCGCCTCGGACTCCCGGTTGGTGAGGTGCTTGTGACCCTGCGCAGTCTTGAAGTGGAACTTTACCCAGAAGCGCTCCCCGTTCGCGTTCCAGAAGCTGAAGGTGTGACTGCCGAAGCCGTCCATGAAACGCGGGCTGACGGGCACGCCGCGATCGGAGAACAGGATCGTGACCTGGTGCAGGCTCTCCGGAGACAGCGACCAGAAATCCCACATCGCAGTGGGCAGCCGCAGGTTCGTCTTCGGGTGCCGCTTCTGGGTGTGGATGAAATCCGGGAATTTGAGCGGGTCGCGCACGAAGAACACCGGCGTGTTGTTGCCGACCAGGTCCCAGTTGCCTTCCTCGGTGTAGAACTTGACTGCGAAGCCGCGCACATCGCGCTCGGCATCTGCCGCGCCCATCTCGCCCGCCACGGTCGAGAAGCGCGCGATGAGGTCGGTCTTCTTGCCGATCTCCGAGAAGAGCCTGGCGCGCGTGTAGCGCGTGATGTCCTTGGTGACGGTGAGCGTACCGTAGGCGCCCCAGCCTTTCGCGTGCACCACGCGCTCGGGAATCCGCTCGCGGTTCTGGTGCGCGAGCTTCTCGATCAGCTGGTAGTCCTGCAGCAGCACCGGGCCGCGCGGACCCGCGGTCTCGGAGTTCTGGTTGTCGGCGATCGGTGCGCCGGCAGTTGTGGTCAACGTGGTCGGACTTGGGGGCTTCATGCAGGTCTCCTTGTCAGTTGGCGGAATCGTCGCAGCGCGCTCAAGGTTACGCGCCGGTTTTTGTTGGGTCCAACCGAATGTTTTCGTCGTAGTGATCGGTCGGCTCGATCATGCAGCAGACACGCGCGAAGTCCGCTTCGCACTGTACGGCCAACGCCGACCCCCTTGACGCAACGATTGCCGGACACCGATCACATGGGTATGCTCGGCGTAGGACTAGGCGTTGCCGTACGCAAACGAACGCCGGGACAGCAAAATCTACCAAAATGTGAGATTTGGCTCGCAGCGTGAGCGTCTGCGCTGCCATCGCGGTTCCCGAACTCATGTCCTCGCTGGGAGACGCTGCGGCATTCCCTCTTGGGCTTGCAGGACGTTCGGTGGGCGAAAGAGATGGTGAACGCAATTGCCCACGTGCAGCGGGGAATTGTGCGGCACATACCACATTCATCGGCGCGAGCGGCCGCAAGCCCGCGAGCAGCTGGGCTGTGTAAGATCACCCAACCGGCAGTTGCTACATGCCGCCGTGAATCGGCTCATTGCGTGCGCGCACGCGCTTGCCACGGATACCTATCCTCCTTCCGGTCGCTTTTCTTTGTCGCCTCGTGGCGTGGTTGCTGGCGCAATCGTCGCCCGTGCATTGCGCCGATGAGTGGCTATATACAGTGCAGCCCGGGGACAATCTGTGGGTGCTTACGGAACGCTATCTGAACGATCATGCGCACCTGCCGGAGCTCCAGCGGCTCAACCGCATCGCTGACCCGCGCCGCATACCGCCTGGCACGCAACTCCGCATGCCGTGGGCGTGGACGAGATGGAGCCCGGGCAACGCGCGCTTCGCCGCGGTGGTCGGCACCGTGCTCGTATCGTCGACAGGTCAGCAAGGCGGCGAGCGCCCGGCAACACTCGACCTGGTCTTGCATGCCGGCGACATGGTAAAGACCGAACCGCACGCCAACGCCGTGTTGACATTTGCGGACGGCACTCACCTCACGCTGCTATCAGATTCGATCTTGCGGCTCGACAAGCTGCTGGACTATTCGAACGGTACCAGCGCCGCATGGCTCGATCTGCAGCAAGGGCGCATTGAAAGCCAGGTTCCGGTTGGCGGCAACGCGCGGTCCCGCTTTCACATCAACACGCCGGCCGGCGTCACGTCGGTGCGCGGTACGCAATTGCGCGTGAGCGTTCCAGTGCAAGAAGCGGTGTCGCATACCGAAGTGTTGGTCGGAGCGGTCTACGTCGCCAATGCGGGCAAGGAAATCACGCTCAACGCCGGTTACGGCACATCGGTTCGCGCAGGCGAGCCGCCGGCCGATCCGGTAGCGCTGCTGCCGTCCCCCGATCTCGCCGGATTGCCGGGCACGGTATCCCGACTGCCGCTCGAGCTGGAATTCGCGCCGGTGCCTGGTGCCGTCGCCTACCGGGTGCAAGTTGCGACGAGCGTGGAGTTCGACCGCATCGTATTCGAGGCGCTGAACAGTGCACCGAAGGTCACGTTGCCGGTGCTCCCCAACGCGCGCTACGTGATGCGCGCTCGCGCTGTCGACGCCTTGGGCTTAGAGGGTCGCCACGCCGAACGCCTGGTCGAGGTGGCTGCCCGTCCCGATCCGCCCGCGGCTGTCCAGCCTGCAGATGGAGAGATCGTCGGCACCGGGGCCCCCATGTTTCGCTGGGCCGCATCCGATAGCGCCCTCAGCTACCATTTTCAGATCTCCACGGATGCTGCGTTCTCCGAACTGAGCGCGGATCTGCCGGAGCTGCGCGAACCCTCGATCGCTCTGCAGCAGCCGCTCGCCTCGGGGGTCTATTTCTGGCGTGTCGCCGCGGCTCATGCGGAGCAAGGAGCGGGGCCGTTTGGTCCCGCCCATGCATTCCGCATCGCTCCGCCTGCGCCTGCAGTGCCGCCGGTTTCCCTCAGCCCGACTCACATTCGCCTGCGCTGGCAGAGCGATGGTCCAGAGCGGCGTTATCGCGTGGAGCTTGCCCGCGACGCGGAGTTTCAGGATATGGTGAGCGACACACTAGTGGAACAGCCCACCGTGCAGCTTGCACGTCCGGCGCCAGGCCGTTATTACCTGCGCGTGCGCGCCGCGGAGCCGGACGGGTATGAAGGGCCGTATCAGGCGCCGCAAGCGATCGACCTGCACGCTCCGCCGCTGCCGCCGCAAGCGCTGCACCCGCTCGAAAACGCTGTCATTGCGGGAGAGCCACCGCAGTTTCGGTGGCAGCCGATCGGTGGCGTGGAGCGCTATCGCTTCCAGCTTGCGCGCAGTCGAACGTTCGAAACGCCGCTGCTCGACGTTGCCACCCTCACGCAGCCGAATTTCGCGTTGGCGCGCTCGCTCGAGCCGGGCGTGTACTTTTGGCGTGTGGCCGCCAGCAACGACGTAGATGGCCAAGGCGAATTCGGCCCGCCACAGTCGTTGCGCCAGGTCCCCCCGGCGCCCGCATATGAGCCGCCGGCAGCCGACGCGTTCACCCTGTTGCTGCGCTGGCAGACCCAAGAATCAGCTTCGCAGTATGAGGTCGAGCTGGCGGCAGATGCGGCGTTCAACGACGTCTTGACACGGGCGCACGTGGGCGAGCCCCAGTTGCGTATCTCGCGGCCGCCAGGGGGGCGCTATTTCATGCGCGTGCGCGCGGTCGATGCCGATGGGGTTGCTGGCCCGTACGGTGTGGTGCAGCCGGTGGAAGTGCGCGCACGCCCGGCCCCACCGCAACTGCTCGACCCGATCTCCGGCGCAAGCGTTCCCGAGCAGCCGCAATTGCACTGGTCAGGGCAGGAAAGCGGGGCGCGCTACCACATCCAGATCAGCAACGACCAGCAATTCAATGCAACCCTGCTGGATCAACGCCAGGTCGAAGGGGCGGCGTTCGTTGTGCCCAGCGTGCTGCCATCCGGCGTCTACTACTGGCGTGTCTCGGCAAGCACCGAAGCCGATGGCGAAGGTGAGTTCGGCCCGCCACAATCGTTTCGGGTGTTGCCCAAACCACCGGTGCTGACCGCTGTCGATGCAGCGGGCAGTCAGGTGATCATCCGCTGGCGTGAAGAGCCGCACAGTGCGCAATATCAGGTGCAACTCGCCAACGACGCGCAATTCCGCAGCGTGGCAATCGACCAGCGCACCAACGCGACGGTGCTGCAAACGGCCCGCCCGGGGCCCGGCAATTATTTCGTCAGAATACGCAGCATCGATGCGGAAGGAAACCCAGGCTCGTATTCGTCACCACGCAGCGTACAGATCCCAGCGCGCTTTCCACACTGGCTGCTGCTGCCCCTGATCATCTTCGCCTTCTGATGCCGCCCAGTCTGCATCGGATCCTCCGTTCAGAGCGCGTTTGGCTCGCAGCCGTATTGCTGGCGCTCGGCGGTCGTGCTCACCTTCACGGAGGTTCTGCAGCGCGGCGACAACTTGCTGTACGACCTCGACCTGCGCCTGCTGCCGCTCGCCGCGCCGTCGGACATCGCGATCGTCGCGATAGACGAGGAAAGTTTGAGCGCGCTCGGTCACTGGCCCTGGCCGCGCCGCTGGCACGCGCAAATGATCGAGCAGCTCACCCGAGCCGGCGCCAAAGTGATCGGCATGGACGTGCTGTTCGCGGAGCCGGATGCGCAAGATCCCGATGGCGATGAGCTTCTAGCGCTGGCGATCAGAGCCCATGGGCGTGTCGTGCTGGCCGTCGCGCCGGAAATGCAGCATGGCGCTCAGCTCGCCGCGACGGTGCCGATCGAGCCGCTGGCGGCGGTCGCGAAGCTCGGGCATGCGGACGTGGAGCTCGATGCCGACGGCATCGTGCGCAGCGTCTACTTGCGTGCGGGCATGAATCGGCCACAGTGGCCGGCGCTGGCGCTGGCCATGCTCGAGCTCGGCGAGCCGCGCGCGCCGCCGCACTGGCCGCGCATGGCCCTCCACCGCAGTGCCGGACGCCGCCCACGAATGGGTGCGTGAGCACCGTTACCTGGTGCGATTCTTCGACGCTGCGGCGGCTTTGCGCATGTGTCGTTCGTGCAAGTGCTCCACGGCGAGCGCGCGGCTCTGGATCGAGTGCGCGGGCGCTACGTGCTGGTCGGCGCAACCGCAGCCGGCATCGGTCAGGCACTGGTTACGCCGGTTTCCGGCCTCGGCCACCCGATGGCCGGGGTCGAGCTCAGCGCGAACATCCTCGCCAGCCTGACTCAAGACGCAACCGTTGCGCCGATGAGCCACGGCACGTCCATGCTGCTGACCGCGCTGCTCGCCATCGTGCCCGCATTGGTCTACCCGTGGCTGCGTCCGCGCACCGCGTTCATCGCGTTCGGCGCATTGCTGCTGCTGACGTTTGCGGTGAGCTTCGCGCTGCTGCATCTCATCCACATGTGGTTCGGACCCGCAGCTGCGCTAGCCGTGATCGCCGTGAGCTATCCGTTGTGGAGTTGGCGGCGGCTCGATGCCACTGCATCCGCGCTCAGCGCAGAGCGCAACCTGGCACGCGCGACGCTCCATTGCATCGGCGATGCCGTGATCACGACCGATCGAACCGGGCTCGTCGCCTATCTCAATCCCGTCGCACAGGCGTTGACTGGTTACGCGCTCACCGACGCCTGCGGCCGACCGTTGCAGGACGTCCTACCCACCTACGATGAGACCGGCGAGCGCCGCATACTCCCCCGCTGCAGCAATGCTTGATCGAAGGCCGCACCGTGCAACCTTCCCGCTACTGCCTGTTGCGCGGGCGCGACGCGGAGCATGCCATCCGCTGGTCGGCGGCGCCGATCCGCGACGGCTCCGGTGTGATCGCCGGCATGGTGCTCGCGTTCTCCGACGTCACCGAGACGCTGTCGCTCAGTCGCGAGATGTTGCGGCAAGCCACCCACGATGCGCTGACCGGGCTGCCCAACCGCGTGCTGGTCGAGGATCGCCTGCTGAAGGCGATCGCCCGCGCGCGGCGCGCGGAAAATCAAGTGGCGGTCATCTTCATCGATCTGGACGGCTTCAAAAAGGTCAACGACGCGTTCGGGCATGCCGCCGGCGATGCGCTGCTGGTGGAGATCGCCGGGCGGCTCAAGGGCAGCTGCCGCGAAGAGGATACCGTCGCGCGCTGGGGTGGCGACGAGTTCGTCGTGGTGATGGAGCAGGCGCTGAGCCAGGACGGGGTGGTGGCCCGCGCCCGCACCATGCTCGAGCTGCTGTCCTTGCCGGTGCAGGTGCTGGAGCACGAGGTCTACGTCACTGGCAGCATGGGCATCAGCCTGTTTCCTCGCGACGGCGATGATGTTGGCGGGTTGTTCAAGCGCGCCGACGCCGCGCTGTATCGCGCCAAGGACCAGGGGCGCAATGCCTTTCAGTTCTATTCCGCAGAGATGAGCGAGCGCGCACTCGAGCGCATAGCGCTGGAGAAAAGCTTGTGGAGCGCACTGCGCAACGCCGAGTTCGCCCTGTACTACCAACCGGAATTCGATGGCAAGCGCGGACGCATCGCCGGGCTCGAGGCGCTGCTGCGATGGCAGAAGAACCCCGGCGATCTGGTGCTGCCCGCCCGTTTCCTGTCGGTCGCGGAGCAGAGCGACCTCATCCACGTCATGGGCGACTGGGTTCTGCAGACCGCCTGCGCACAGCTCGTGCAGCTGCGCGACTGGGGTCTGCCCGACTTGCAGGTGGCCATCAATCTCGCGCCGCGCCAGCTGCACAAGCGCGAGCTCTACCCGCGCATCGCCGCACTGATACGCGAGTACGGCATCGACGCTTCGCACCTGGTGCTCGAGATCAGCGAAGAATTGTTCCTGCACGATGCCAGCGGCATCGAGCGATCGCTGCGCGGCTTGCGCGATCTGGGGGTGCGCGTGTCGATCGATGACTTCGGCACCGGATATTCCTCCATCAGCTACCTCAAGCGCCTGCCGATCGATCAACTGAAAATCGACAAATCGTTCGTGCGCGACGTCCCGCAGAACGCAGACGATTCGGCCATCGTGCGCGGCATCATCACGTTGGCACACAGCCTGCGGCTGGAAGTGATCGCGGAAGGCATCGAGACCGCGGCGCAGCTGCATTTCCTGGAAGAACTGGGCTGCGACGGCATGCAAGGGTTCTACCTGAGCCGGCCGCTGCCGGCGCCAACGTTGCGCGCGTACCTGAAAGACCAGGCCGGCGGACACTAGACAGGGGATCCTCCGATCAAGTCGCCGGCTATCAGCAACTCATTGGGCGCGCACACCTGCACAACATGCGCATTCTCGGGGCGGTCTAGGCGCCCGGGGCGTCGGCCGAGTCCATCCATTCTTTCAAGTCGCGTTCCGGCCTGGCTGCGTTGAACATATGCAGGCCGAAGTCACGTGATAGATCCTCGCACACCCGGATGCCCCGCGCACTGTTTCCCTTCTCGTCGAGCAAAGGCGAAAAGGTGCCGATGCCCAGCCGGCCGGGCACCACTGCAGTGATCCCGCCGCCAACCCCGCTCTTGGCAGGGACACCTACCCGGTACGCCCACGCGCCGGAGTAGTCGTACATGCCGCACGTCAGCATCACGCTGATTACGTCCTGCACATAGCGCTCCTCGAGCGCCCGTTCACCGGTGATCGGATTCACACCTCCATTGGCCAGGGTGGCCGCCATGATCGCTAGATCGCGTGCGTTCACCAGGATTGAGCACTGCTGAAAGTAGAGGTCGAGCGTCTCCTCGACGCGATCGCTGACCATGCCGAAGTTGAGCATCAGATACGCCATCGCCCGGTTGCGGTTTCCGGTGGCTTTCTCCGAGAGAAAAACCGGGAGATCCACGTCGTGCGGCCGTCCGGTGTAACGGCGCAACATCTCGAGAATGCGCTTCAACCGCGCAGTTCCGCCGCTGCCTTCGATCAAGTCCGTGGTTGCGATTGCACCCGCGTTGACCATCGGGTTGAAGGGGCGATTGGTCTTCTCGTCCAGCACGATCGCGTTGAACGCCTCACCGGTCGGCTCGACGCTGACCTTGCTGTTCACATGCTCGCGACCGTGTTCCTCCAGAGCCAGTCCGTAAACGAACGCCTTGGAGATGGACTGAATCGTGAACAGCCGGTCGCAGTCTCCCACGTCGAAGACGCGGCCGTCTGGCGTTGCGACGCAGATACCAAACCACTCGGCCTTGGCAAGCGCGAGCTCGGGGATGTAGTTCGCGACGCTGCCGTGCGTGTACGAGCTGTACTTTTCATGCAGATCGCTCAGGTAACCCCGCAAGGGTGACACGACCGAGCGTATCGAGCTGGCCAGCGACTGCAGATGGCCGCGCTCAGACATGCAGTTGCTCCCTCATCTCACGCCGACTCCAGGACTTGAGCAGCGACTCTGCGCAGCTCGTGACTGATCGGGTGATCGTGATGCTTGATGCAGAAGATCCCCTCGCTCGCGAGCTGCGCAACGTCCTCGGACAGGGGGAACACCCCCGCAACGGGAACGCCATAGAGTTCCTCGACCTTGGCCTTCAACGCCGGCATGTGCAGCTTCCGATGCACTTTGTTGATCGCGAGAAGCATATTGCGCACCTTTAGCTGGCGTGCCACGTCCACCGTGACCGCCGTGCCCTGATAGTCCTGCTTGTCGGGGCGCAGAACCAGTATGACCAGATGAGCGACCGCGATGCACAGGAACGTCTCCTTCGACAGACCCGGGTGGGTATCGATGAATAGGTAATCGAGCTGGAGGTTCCTGGCCAGGCTTCGCAGTCCATCGTTGAGGCGCTTCACGTCATAGCTGTCCTTCAGGATCCTGGCGATGTCGTCTGCCTTGACGCTGGAGGGGACCAGCCAGATCCGGCCTTCCCCGCTTAGTCCGATCGTGCCAGTGACCTCGTAAGCGGAGTCTTCGATCGCGCTCTCGGCCCAGAGAAAGTGATTGAGGGTCTTCGGCGCCTGCTCGGGATCGAGACGAAACAGGTTGTGAATGCCCGGAGACGGCAGGTCGGTGTCAACAACGCCGACACGCTTGCCCTGCATCGCGACGGCGGTCGCAAGATTGGCGGTGAAATGAGACTTTCCCGTCCCACCCCTATAAGAGTGAACGGCGATGACTTTCGACATGCGCGGTGGCGGCCAGGGTTTGTTCCAAGCTAGCGAGGGAGCCTCGTAGCATTTCCAATGCCGCCTTTCAGCAGCCGAAAAAAGCTATGAAGATCAGCTCTCAAACCAGACGCACAGGAATCGAGGAGACTTGACGTCGCACTGCTCAGGTGCACGCTAGACCGCCATGCACCGGGAGGGAGCAATATTGCTGACGGCTCAATGCATTTCGAGGCGCTGGCAGGCCGTCCCACGGTACCAGGATCTACTTGTCATCGGGGCCTCGCATCTCGTCGAGTTCCACCGAGAGGTCCCTGAAGTACAAGCTGTCGGTGATCTGCTGCACCTCCTGCCGCCTCTTGGTTTCATCGATCTCGATGCGGATATCGCTCGTTTCGTGCGCCAGCGTCTCCTCGTGCCCCTGCAGCCTCTGCCACTCCTCCAGCTCGCGTTTGCTCCAGAACTTGTGCCTGAGCATATGTTGGCCCACCTGGAGGGCGCCCCCCGGCCGGAGGGACAGGGTCCCCGAGATCCTCTTTCCATCCACGAAGCTGCCGTTGGTCGAATTCAGATCGGTCACGATCACCTCGTTAAGAAGGACGTGGAAGCTGCAGTGACTGCGCGACACCCGTTCATCGGGCAGAACGAGATCCGCAGGCGCCGTGCGACCGACCGTGACGGGTGTCGCACCCAATTGGATGCTCCGCCCGCGCGCTATTCCCTCCAGCACCACTATGTAGTGCGCGCGTTCCTCGCCTGCCGACCCTGCGCTCGGGTCGGCGATCTGGTCCCGGAGGCTGATCCGAACCGTCGACCCGTCGAGCGGCGCGTGCGGTACCGATGCTGTGGCCGACTCAGCGTTCGTTGTCGTGGAGTGGCTACGCAAGAGTCTGCGGAAAACGCCCATGCTCTTGCCCCCAAAGTAAGACTTCCCCTAGCGCCGAGTATCAGTAGTTTTGATCGCCGTTGTCGATCCTCTTGCGCGTTGCGTGTCGATCGTCCGCGAGCCGGCGCGGGCCGCAGGCTCCACTACCCGATCTTCACCCACTTCCCATCCCGCGCCGAGCGCTCGATGGCATCGAGCACACGCTGGTTCTTGTAGCCGTCCTCGAAGCTGGGCGAGGGCAGCTTCTGCTCTGCGATCGCGCGCAGAAAGTCGTACACGGTGTGCGTGAACGAGTGCTCGTAACCGATGATGTGCCCCGGCGGCCACCACGCGCCCACGTACGGGTGCTTGCCGTCGGTGACCGAGATGGTGCGGAAGCCGCTGTTGGGCCCTTCTTCCACGTAGAGCTGCAGCTCGTTCAACTGCTCGAGGTCCCAGACGATACTGCCTTTGGCGCCGTTGATCTCGAAGCGGTTGTAGTTCTTGCGGCCGGTCGCGAAGCGCGTGCCTTCCAGGTAGCCGACCGCGCCGTTGTCGTAGCGCACGAGCGATAACGCCGCGTCATCGACGTCCACCGGGCCTTTCTTCGCCGGGTTGTCGGGCAGCGGCCGCTCGGTAATGAAAGTCTTGAGCAGGCCGTTTACCTCGACCGGCTCGCCGACCAGGTAGCGCGACAGATCCATCGTGTGCGAGAGGATGTCGCCGAGCGACCCCGAGCCCGCGCGGGACTTCACCAGCCGCCACACGCGCGGGAACGCCGGATCGACGATCCAGTCCTGCAGGTAGGTGCCGCGGTAGTGGTAGATTTTCCCGATCTGTCCCGGCGTCGATGAGCTGCTTGGCCAGCGCCACCGCCGGGCAGCGGCGGTAGTTGTGGCAGAGCATGTGGATCACGCCGGCCTTGGTTGCGGCGTTCCACATCTTCTCGGCATCGGCCAGGGTGTTGGCGAGCGGCTTCTCGCACAGGATGTTCTTCTTCGCCTCCGCCGCCGCGATGGCGATGGGCATGTGCGAATCGCCGGGCGTGCAGATGTCGATGATGTCGATGTCCTTGCGCGCGATGACGTCCTCCCAGCGCGTCGCGTACTCCTCCCAGCCCAGGCGCTCTGCAGCCTCCTTGACCTTCGCCTCGGTACGGCCGGCGACGACTTTCATGACGGGCTCGAAGGGGACATCCGGCATGAAGCGCGCCACCTGGCGCCAGGCATTGGAATGGGCGCGACCCATGAAGTCGTACCCGATCATTGCGACGTTCAATTTCTTCTTGGCCATGTTGTGCCTCTGGTGCGGTGTGGTTGTCGGCGAGCGGGTCAGGGAGCTACGTCGAATAGGCCTGGCGGCCGCGCCCCTGGATCGGTATGCCCTGGGCCTTCAGCACTTCGTGCTGGAGCGCGTACATGCAGGCTGCCGCCTCGTCGATCTTGCGCGTGAAGGCGATCGAGCCGGCCAGGATGGGCTTGAGCTTTTCCTTGTCCTGGATGCGCGCCTTCGGATACTCGTGCTCGATCACCAGGTAGGTGTTGGCCACGTCGAGCTTCAGCAGCTCGCGCGCGGCGAGCTGATGGTCGAGCCAGTCGACGGTGCGGTTCTGCAGGTAGCCCAGCGGATCGTGCCTGGCCGTGCCGGGCAGCTCGTGCTCGCACAGAACGACCTGCTTCTTCCATGCGTTGAGCTGATCGGCGGGCTTGGGCGAGGGCTTGCCGTTGATCCAGTCACCGCGCTCCATGGTCTGGCCGCCGTAGCCCCACGCGGCAATGCCCTTGGCGTCCACGACCTGGCCCTTCACGTGAAAGCCGCCGATCAGATGGTCGTAGCCTTCGTCCTTCAGGTACTGGAAGATCGAGCGCGTGTCCTGGCCCATCAGGATGGCGTGCGAAGGATCGTAGTGGATGCGGAAATTGTCGGCGACGCCGTGCTTCTCGCAGATGCGGGCCAGCGCGATCCACGGGCCCGGCGCGTAAGCGATGTTGTTGTGGAAGTTGTCGAGCGTCGTCCAGCCGGGCATCGGACACTGCTCGACGCGGTACTCGATGCCGCGCGCCTTCGCCTCCTTGAGCAGCGGGATGAACACTTCCTCGAACATCTGCAGGTTCTGGTCCATCTGCAGCTTCTGGTTGCGGCCGACGAACCCCACCACGGCAGGTTTCTCGAGCAGGACTGCGGCATCGAACACCCGCAGCATGAAGTCGAACTTCTTCTTGCGCACTGCCGGGTCGTCGTGGAGCATGTTGTCGAAGTACCCCAGGTCGGAGAGGCCGACCCCGGTTTCCTTCATCGCCGTGAACACGCGCTGTGCGCGCTTCTTGTCGAACGGCTGGCGCAGGTCCAGCGTGTTGGCGACCGGATCGAGCATCGCGTCGGCCGGGATGTCGCTCTCGGTCGGGTGCAGTGCGGCAGAGAGCTCGATGTTGTCGGCGCCGACGTCGCGCGCGAACTGCAGCCACTCTTCGATCGCGCGATCGGGATCCTTGTCGCGAATCTCGCGCGGCGTCAGCTCCTGCAGCGCCGCGGTGAGGACGCTGATCTTCATGAACTTGGGTTCGAATTGTTTCGCTGCCATGGGCTTGCTCCTTGTGACCTTCGGCGGGATTGCCAGCCACGCGCGTCGCGAATCGGCTCGATGCGGATGGAACGACTACTTTCCTGCGACCGGGTCGGTGCCGTCAAGGGGGACGCGGGAGCGCTGGGGTGCGAGGTGCTGCACTGCTGCAGATGCTTGGGAGATCAAGCCGCCCGGTGCGCCAGCCGGCTACGCTGTCGCCCGGGCAGCCGCTGCCAAACCCTACGCTCGGTCGCTCAGCAACCGTAGACGCCGCCGTTGATATCGAGCGTGGCACCGGTGATGAAGCCGTCGTACTCGCTGGCGAGAAACACGGCGGCACGCGCAACATCATCGGCATTGCCGCCGCGACCGAGCGGTATGCCGGCCACCGTCGCCTTGGCGGACTCCGGGGTCGTGTGCGTGTTGTGAAAACTGGTGCCCAGAATCATGCCGGGTGCGAGGGCGTTGACGCGCACACCCTGCGGACCGAGCTCGTTGGCCAGCGCGCGCGTAAACGTGAGAATGGCGCCCTTCGCGGTCGAGTAGACGAGCGAGCCGGGATGGCCGCCTTTGCGGCCGGCGAGCGAGGACAGATTGACGATGCTGGCCCCACCGCCGCTCTTCGCAGCCGCTATGAGATGGGGCGTTGCGGCGCGCGTCACGCGGCGGGCGCTACCGACATTGAGCGACATCACCTCCTCCCAGAACGCGTCGTCGGCCTCAGCCACGGTTTTGCGCGCCACCAGCGAAC
Organism: uncultured beta proteobacterium; assembly: GCA_963741215.1. GTDB lineage: Bacteria > Pseudomonadota > Gammaproteobacteria > Burkholderiales > SHXO01 > SHXO01. The sequence goes on along the minus strand of CAVUHQ010000039.1, from coordinate 43,173 downwards.
CGGCGTTGTTGATCAGCACATCCAGTCCGCCCAGGAACCTCACCGCTTCGCCCACGAGCCGTTCGCATGCGGGCGAGTCGGTGAGATCGGCCGCGGCGTGCGCGTACCGTCGGCCGAGCGCCTTCGCTTCAGTCTCCAATCCGCGGGCGGCATCGACGCTGGTGCGATAGTGAACAAACACGTCGCAGCCGGCCGCGAGCAGCTGGCGGCTGATGGCGAGACCGATACCTTGGGCGCCGGCGGTGACGAGGGCGCGCTTGCCGTGGAGCTTATGCATGGTAGGAGTGAAGACGCGGTTTGGATAGTTGCGATGATAAGTCAACGCCGACTGGGCATGCGGCCGCCGCCGCCGGCGGATTGCGGTAGCGAAGCCGCAGCGAAAGCGCTCCCTGCGTTGCCCGATCAGCGCGCCGCCTCACCCTCCAGATAGGTGTACCCATCGAGGCCCCCGACATACTCGGCGATGAACATATTGGCTTCCTGTCGCGATAGCTCCTTTGCAGCGCCCACCTTGCGCCTGAAGGTTGCAAGCAGGTTCGACGCTTCGAACTGCACGTAGTTGAGCACCTCGGCCACCGTGTCGCCATGTACGAGGTCGGTGATCTCGTACCCTTGGTCGGTGAGCTTGAGGTGAACCGCGTTCGTGTCACCGAACAGGTTGTGCAGGTCGCCGAGAATCTCCTGGTAGGCTCCGGTGAGAAAGATGCCAAGGATATAGTCGCTGCCGTCGTGGAATTCGTGGAGGGCCAGGCTCGGACGGCCGTCCTTGCCTCCCACGAACCGGTCGATCTTCCCGTCCGAGTCGCAGGTCACATCCTGCAGCGTCCCGCGGCGATCGGGCTGCTCGTCCAGGCGGTGCACCGGCATGATCGGAAAGAGCTGATCGATCGCCCACGAATCGGGGAGCGACTGGAACAGCGAAAAGTTACAGAAATAGCGATCCACCAGCACCGCGTCGAGCTCCGCCGCGATCTCCCGATAGGCGTCGCGATCCTGCTGCGCCAGTTGTGCGATTCGATTGACCGTCGCGAAGTAGATCGTCTCCGCCAGCGCGCGCTCGCGCAGCGAGAGCACGCCGCTGTTGAAGTATTGCCGAGCGCGCTCCTTGTCGAAGGTGGCGTCGTGGAAAACCTCGAGAACTTTGCGCGCGTTGGACGTGAGCTTCGGCCTGGCCAGCGTATGAAAGTCGGCGATCATATCCTGCAGCAGCAGGGGGTCCTCGCTGGTGATCTCGGGAAGCGGAGGCTGCGCCTGCGACTCGACGTCGATGACCTTGACCAGTAGTAACGCGTGGTGCGCGGTCAGTGCACGCCCGGATTCGCTGATCAGATGCGGCATCGGCAGCTGGTGGTCGCGGCACACTTCCGCGATCGTGTAGACCACGTCGTTCGCGTACTCCTGGAGCGAGTAGTTCACGCTGGCGTGTGACGTGGACAACGTCCCATCGTAGTCGACGCCCAGGCCGCCTCCGACATCCAGGTAGGCGATGTCGACGCCTGCGCGCCGCAGCTCGACGTAGTAGCGCGCGATCTCCTGCAGCGCGGACTTGATAAACCGGATGTCGGTGACCTGGCTCCCGATGTGGAAATGGATGAGCTTCAGCAGATCGAGTCGGTCCGCCGCACGCAGCCGATCGATGAGCTTCATGACCTGTGCAGCGCTCAACCCGAACTTCGACCTTTCGCCGCCGCTCTGCGCCCAGCGTCCAGCACCCTCTGACGACAGCTTGATGCGCACGCCTGCCATCGGCTGTACGTCCAGATCCTTGGCCGCCGCGAGCAGCACATCCAATTCGCTCAACTGCTCGACAACGATGAACACACGGTGTCCGAGCTTCTGGCCCATCAAGGCGAGACGCATGAACTCCTCGTCCTTGTAGCCGTTGCAGACGATCAAGTGCTCGCTCGATTCGGTAAGACCCAGCACCGCCTGCAGCTCGGGTTTCGATCCGCACTCGAGCCCCACACCGTGTGCGGCTCCGAACTGAACGATCTCCTCCACCACGTGACGCTGCTGATTGACCTTGATCGGATAGACGGTGGTATAGCCGCCGCCGTACTCGAATTCGCGAACTGCGGCTGCGAACCGCTCACTGAGAGATTCGATCCTCGAGCGGAGGATGTCCGAGAACCGGAGCAGCACGGGCAGCGCTACGCCCTGCTCCTGGAGGTCTTTCGCCAGGTCGAAGAGATCGAGTGAGCGCTCGGGGTGGTCACGGTCCGGGCGAACGATCACTCGACCGCGCTCGTTCACGTCGAAATAGCCCACACCCCAGCCCTCGACGTTGTAGAGGGCCTTGGCCTTGTCGATACTCCAGCCTTCTCTTCGGTCCGGCGGCGCAGGGGCGGCAGGAGGCGTCTCGACACTGGTCATATACGAAGGTAGGACCCCGGGGAGAATGGATGGTCTACGCAAAGAGTCCGCCCGCTCCGAGCGCGAATGTTTCGAAACGTCGGTCTGTCGCTCTTAAGCGCCTTGCCTGTTGTGATCGAATCGGACCGTCGGCCCGGCGCCGGTGCAGGCAGACTAGTGCTCATGGCGCCGATGCGCGCCCAGCACGTCCATGCCGAAGTCGCCCACTGGATCGCGCCACACCGAATGGACGTGGTTGGCATCCCGCGTGGTGTTGTCGTACTCCACCAGCAGACGATGGCCTTGGATGCGGTAATAGTGCGCCCGCCCCGGCTCGAGGCTACCGGCCCACGCCAGGTGCAACGCGGGGAACGAGGCGCCGGTGATCTTGGCCATCTCGCGCTCCGCGATAGCGTCGGGCAAGCGCCCCACGTACGTATCGAGCAAGGCCCGCAGAATCTCCTGCTGGGGTGCGCTCATCGCTGCCGCGCTCAAGCCCTTCGGCACCGTCGTGAAGCGCATCGCATCGACGTGTGCTTCGGTAAGACCGAGCTTGGCTTCTTCGGACTCCTGCGCGCGCTCCAGGAAATCCATCACTTCGCCGGTGAACTCGCTGCGCCAGATCTTCGTGAGCGGCAGCGGGCCGTCCCCCTCGCCGAGAACAGTGCGATTCGCGCCGACCAGATCGACGGGCGGCACCGGCGACAACACCGCGACGCCGCGTTGCGCCTCGCTCAACGAGCGCAGCAGCTCGAACGCGAGATCTTCGCAAGCGGCCAGCGGCCGCAGCTCATGCAGCCCCAGCAAATGCGAACGCGCCGGATCGGCACCGAAGAAGCAGGGCGTGAACGCGCGCAGCTCGCCACCGACCACGGTGTGGTGGACCGAGACATGGTGACCGCCGAAGCGCCACGACCAGGTGTCGGCGCCGGGTGTGCCAAACACGCGCAGGTAGTAGCGGCCCGGATCGCGTCCCCGCTCCTGTCCGTACGACATGCGCCACGCTTCCAGCTCGTCGAGAACGTTCTCCAGTCCGATGATGGTTGCGGCGGTGATGTAACCGGCGCGGCTGAGCCCCGTCGCCAGCAGCCGCATGGTGCGCTGTTGCTGTGCCGGACGCATCTGCCCGAGCGTGAGGCCGCCGTGGTCGGTCGGCGTATAGAACCAGCGGCGCCGCTCCTCCTCCGCCGGGAATTCCCATTGCGCAAGCTGTCGTTGCTCGGCCGAAAGCGAATCGAGCAGCGCCTGCGCGGCCTGCGCCATGCTAGCAGCCAAATTGCGAGTCTCGTTCATGCCCCGGGTGCTTATAGCGACCGTTTTCGCCCCAAAAAATAAGGGGGCGCTAAGGGCGAGCTCCAAGTTGCTGCGCCATGACAGACTTATATCATGAGATCATAGCGTTGCGCCGCTCTGCTCAGTGCGATCAAGCGTTACCGCGATCGCTACTGGCGCGAGACCCCTCGGAGCACGCCGTCGTTGACCTGATGAAGAGCCGATCGCCCACCAATACTACAATACGGCTGCCCGGAAAAGGACGATCCGCATGAGTGACAGACATAGCCGACCAACAAAGACCAGTCTGGGGTTGTGGCGGACTGGACTGGCCGTTGTCATGTCCGCCATCCTTTCCCTTGCGGCCACGCCCACCGTCTGTGCGGCCGAGACGTTCTCCGGAAACGCTGCACCGGTGCGCCTGCAGCTCAAGTGGCGTCACCAGTTCCAGTTCGCCGGCTTCTACACGGCACTCGAGAAGGGCTATTACCATGAGGCCGGTTTCGACGTGACGATCATCCCGGCGACCCCCGGCACCGATCCTGTCGAGACCGTGCTGAAGGGCGGAGCCGACTTCGGCGTCGCATCCTCGGAGCTGGTGTTGCGCTACGCGAGAGGTGACCCGATTGTCGTGCTTGCCTCCATCTTCCAGCACTCACCACTCACTTTGTTCGTGCGCCGCGACGCTGGCATCGATACCGTGCATGACCTCGCGGGCCACAAGGTGGCGCTCGCGCCGTGGGAAACCGAAATTTTCGCCTACCTGCAGCGCGAGCAGGTGCCGCTCGACCGACTGCAACTCGTGCAGCATGACTACACCGTGGACACCCTGGTGCAGGGGCGCGTCGACGCGCTCGCGGGCTACGAGACCGACGAGAGCTACTACCTGCAGCAATCGGGTGGGCAGTACCGCCAGTTCACGCCACGTTCCAGCGGCGTGGACTTTTACGGCGACACGCTGTTCACCACCCGTGCGATGGTGACAAAGCACCCGGAATGGGCGGAGGCCTTCCGTGCGGCGAGTCTGCGTGGCTGGGAGTACGCTCTTGCACATCAGGAGGAGATCTCTGCGCTCATTCACGCGAAGTACGCGCCCGACCTTCCTGTGGAAAAACTGCGCTTCGAGGCCGAACGCATGCTGCCACTGATGCGCTCGGATCTTGTGGAGCTCGGCCACTCGCACGTCGGCCGCTGGCAGCACATCTTAGACGTGTACCGCGAACTCGGCCTTGCACCCGGCGGCGCCGAACATCGATATCGGCGGACTGATCTACCATTCCCCGCAGCCGACCGACTTGCGCTGGCTGCTGTGGGTACTTGCAGCCGTCGCACTCATCTTGGCCGTGGTCGTCTGGATCGCACGTCGCTTCTATCGCGTCAATTGGCGCCTGCGTCAGCAACTGGAGGAGAACCGGCGCCTACAGGACGAACTTCGTGCGCTCACCATCACCGACCCGCTGACCGGTCTGCATAACCGCCGTCACTTTGACATCGTTTGCGCCACGGAGTGGGAGCGCGCGCGTCGGGACCATAGGCCGCTGACAGCGCTGTTCATCGATGTCGACTACTTCAAGTCCTACAACGATTGCCATGGGCATCCCGCCGGCGACGACTGCCTTGCCCTGGTCGGCAAGGCGGTCGGCCAATCGCTGCAGCGCCCGGCAGACCTGGCCGCGCGCTACGGCGGCGACGAATTCGTGGTCCTGCTGCCGGTCACCGACACGGATGGCGCGCTCGACGTTGCACAGCGCGTGCTGGGAGCAATCGCTGCACTGGATATTCCGCACGGCGCCTCTCCGTTCGGACGGGTCACCTCGAGCATCGGTGTGGCGGAGCTGGTGCCTGGGCCGAACAACACATCCCAGGAACTGCTCGAGCGCGCCGATCGCGCGCTCTACGCAGCCAAGCAGGCTGGTCGCAACAGGGTCATGGCGACGCCGAAGGGTCATGGCGACGCCGACGTACTTGTGGGTATAGGACAAACAACCCCCCTGTTTCCAGAGTAGGAAGGTGGCGGGTGGGTAGTCCAAGCGTGCCAATCTCGTGAGTCCTCGATCAAGACCTGGGGTACGTCGAAGGCAAAACGATTGAAGGCCCAGACTCTCGGCAGTCGTTCATCGGATAACCTCGTCGGATCGCAGTAGGATCGATTGCGGGATGACGACTCCGATCGCTTTGGCTGCTCTTTGATTGACGACTAATTTGACCGTCACTGGCTGTTCCACGGGCAGTTCCGCAGGCTTTGCGCCCTTGAGCACCCGGTCGACAAAATATGCAGCGCGCCCGAACGCGGCAACATTGTCGGAACCATACGACATGAGTGTGCCGGCTTTTCGCCAGATTGTAGTTGTCAGAGATCGCGGGCAGGCGGTATTCGAAGGCCGTCGCGGAGCGCCTGCACGCCGGGATCCTCCGGACCGGCGGAAAGCGTAAGCACACCAACGACCGGGACCCGTCCGCGTTCCTGTGCGTGGGCGGCAACGGAGACGGTTCCTAGCAAAGCTACGAGGCCAAAGAGCAGAGCCCCTCGTTTCATCGCATTGGCCTTGGTCACGTCCGATGTCAAAGTCGAGCGGTTGGTATCCGGCGAGCGAGGCGCAGCTGCTCGGCGCTCCGCTCGAATGCACCGGGGGTAGATATTCGGACGGTTCACCGGATCACCTCATCCGCCTGCAGCAGAATTGAATCGGGGATGGTGATGCCGAGCGCCTTCGCGGCTTTCAGGTTGACCACGAGCTCGAATTTGGTCGGTTGCTCGATCGGCAAGTCGCCTGGTTTGGCGCCCTTCAAGATTTTGGCGACGTACCCGGCCGATCGGCGGAACTCATCGGCGAGGTTCGGCCCATAGGACATCAGCCCACCCTCGTCGACAAAGTTCCTCTCCGCGTAGATGCACGGCAGCCGGGCCTTGGAGACCAGTTTGAGAAGTGTCGTTCGATGAGCAAGGAAGAAAGGATCCCCGATGGCGTACAAGGCCTGTGCATGGGCCTGGCTGAGAGCCGAGAAGGCTGGATCGAACTGCTCGGGTGTTCGCACACCGACGAACTTGAGCTCGATCGCCAGCGAGGGCGCTGCCGCCTTGAGGTCCTCGAGCATCTTTGGCTGCATCGGGTTGTCTGGATTCCCGATGACTGCCACCCTGGTCAGCTGTGGGATCGTCTCCTTGAGCAGTTGCAGCCGCTTGGCGATGAGCTCGATCGCCATCATCGAGAGCCCCGTGATGTTTTCGCCAGGACGCGCGAGGTTCGCGACCAGGCCAGACCCGACTGGGTCGCCGACGAGCACCATGACGATGGGAATGGTGGATGTGGCGCGCTTGGCTGCTCGGGTTGCGGGCGTACCGTTCACTACAATCACATCCACTTTGCTTTGGACCAGTTCGGCCGCCAACGCCGGTACCCGAGCGTAGTCCCCAGCGGCGGATCGCCATTCGATCACTACATCGCGTCCGTCCGCATAGCCCGCGTCCCGTAATCCCTGCCGAAACGCCTGCGCCTCCTTGCTCTCAAGTGAGGGCCCGACGAGAAGGACCCCGATACGCCTGCGGCGATGCCGGCTGCTGGGCGTGGGCTCCGTGCGGACTTGAATGCGATCGCAGTGCTGATAGCCAGTGCTGCGAGACTACTCACAAACGCTCGGCGAGAGTGTCGTTGGATCACGCTCTGGCCTGAATCAGCAGGCACTCGCACGACCACATCCCGCAGCAAGCCGTAGACGGAGCGCTCGACGCTTCATCGAATCACCTTGTCGCCACCTGCAGATGTAAGGCGTGCGACGGCCCCTTCCGTGATACACCCAGCTTTCAATCAATCGACATCGATGGGTTCAATCGGTCAGTGTCCGTATAAACACGGCCAAAGTCCATTAGTCTTTCCTCGGTCTCGGTGCAATTCCTTCTCCGAACACACGGGCTCGCCCCGAGGGCCGGAGCAGGCACTATCGCCAGCGGCGAGTTGTCTGCTTTGCGCGCGCTGGGCTACCGATCATGCGCGTCCTCTCCGAGCGGGGGGCCGGCATGGTGCTCTATGGCCCAATAAGGTATAGGACCTGGCTGCGTCGAAGCTCGATCGGAAACAGACAACTGCGCGTCTGCGCAGGTTGCTCAAGCCGCGCAAGAGATAGGTCGACGTCCGGGCGGAGCAAGCTGGTTCGGATCAGGCAGTCGAAGCGTGAATTGGCGAGGGGTACCGAAATGCTTCTTGTCGGTACTGATCGGTGAAGTCGATCAGGAGATCAGATCGAAGTCCCCGCCCAGCACCTGGTCGAGCCGCCCGGTGCGCCAGCCGGCCACACTGTCGCGCACCAGCGGCGAGGGCTGCTCCCGGTAGCGGCGAACGATGTTGTTCGCGCTTGGCTGCGCGCTCACGAGACAGGCACGCGCGAAGTCCGCTTCGGACTGCAGGACGGGGCGCGGCTTGAACGGCTGCGGCATGGCGCGCACGCGCGCCGACTGCCGCAGGAACGAGCCATCGGTGTCGGGCAGCTCGAACACGTGCAGGCCCGACTCGCGGCGCAGGATGGCATGCGCACCGAGCCCGCTGACCGCCATCAGCAACGCGAGCGCGCCGGCCTGCTGCGCTCCATCCACCAGCACCTGCGAGCGCATCTGCCGCTTGTGCGCCCAGCGCTGGTACATCTGCGCCAGCGCGAGCGGCCATCCATCGTCCGCCTTGGCCGTGTCGCCTGCCACCGCTTCGATCGCGACGAAGGCATCGGACACGACCCCCGCGTCCAGGTCCTCCAGCCCCGCGTTCAACAAGTACAGCTGCTGCGCCAGCGCCGATAGCAGCGTCCGCGGGGCGCCGGCCTTGGCTGCCGAACGCGACGCAAGCCGGCCGAACAGCGAACGCGCTGCCCGTGCACCGCTCTCGATGCGGTCGGCCAGCTCGATGTGGGCGAGCACCTCGAAACGAGCGTCGCTGTGCCAGAACCCCGTGCGGCTCATCTGCTTGAGCCACTGCTGCTTGCGCTCGATCCATTCAGTGCCGTCGAGGAGAGCCTCGAGCAGCGCGAGCCGCTGCTCGAGGAATCGGCGCTCGCCGTCGCGGCCGCTGGCGGCAAGAACCAAGGGCGGCAGAGACAGCTCCACGTCGGGCGCGACCGTCTCCAGCGGTGTACCCGGCTCCGCGTCCGGGTCGACGAACTCGACTTGAATGGCGCACCCGTCGCTGCGCACGAACAGGAACTGATCGCCCTCGCGGGAAGCGGTGCTCGACGATGGTCATGGCGATCGGCGCCAGCAGGTGCTGCTCGATGGCTCGCCGCAGCGGGCGCGCGCCCATGTCTGGCGTGAAGCCTTTGTCGAGCAGGAACTCGAGCGCGGACTCCTCCCACTCCACCGCCCACTCGCGGTTGCGGAAGCCGCGCCGTCTGCAGCACGTTGCGCAGCTCCTTCTTCAGGATCTCGCGCATCACCGTGCGGCGTCAACGGGCGGAACACCACGACGCGGTCGAGGCGGTTGACGAACTCGGGGCGGAAGGTCTCGGCGATCACGCGCAGGATCTGCTGCTCGCGAGAAGCTCGCCGCCCGCCGGGTTGAAGCCCGAGGCTGGCGGCGCGGTGCTGAGTGGCGCCCAGGTTGGAGGTCAGGATGATGATGCTGTGGCGGAAGTCGGCCAGGTTGCCCTGCGCATCGGTCAGCCGGCCGTCGTCGAACACCTGCAGGAACAGGTCCCACACGCGCGGGTGCGCCTTCTCGAACTCGTCGAGCAGCACCACCGAGAACGGCTGCTTGCGGATGCGGCCGAGCCAGCGACTCGACGCTCGCGCGCCTCGCCGCTCTCGCCGACGATGCGCGCGACCGACGCGGGCTCCTGGAACTCGCTCATGTCCAGGCGGATCATGCGGTCCTGCGAGCCGAACAGGAACTCGGCCAGCGTCTTCGCCACCTCGGTCTTGCCGGTGCCGGTCGGGCCGGCGAACAGGAACACGCCGATCGGCCGGTTCGGGATCGGTCAGTCCCGCCTTGAGCATCGCCACGCGGTCCACCAGGCAGGTCACCGCCTCGGGCTGACCCATCACGCGCTGCTGGAAGAACGCGCGCAGGCCCGGCGGGATCGAGCCCTTCGCGCTCGTCCAGCACGCTGCGCGGGAGCCCGGTGAGCTGCGACAGCGTGACGAGCAGATCGTCGCGCCCGAGCTGCGATGCTGCCGTCGTCGGCTGCGCGCAGGCGCGACTTGGTCGAGCGCAGCAGTTCGCAACAGTTGCCGGGCTGCGCCCGGCTGCTCAGATAGTGGCGCGCCAGCTCGAGCGGCCTCGCGCAGCACGCCGTCGGCCGCACCGAAACGCGTCGCGGGAACGAACTCGCGCTCGATCAGGCGCTCGGTCAGGTCCAGGGTCTCGGCCGCGGACAGCGCTTCGAGCCGTCATCTCCTTGAAGGCGAGGCGCAGTCGCGGCCGCTCCTGCAGCAGCTTCTGCAACGCGGTGGGCTGCACTTCGCCCACCATGCAGATGCGGCCGGCTCTCCACCGCCGGCAGGAACAGATCCAGCAGCCCCGTGCGGGCTGAAGCGATGCCGGCCGGCGTAGTACAGCTCGTGGAAGTTGGGCACGTACCAGAGCGACGCGCCGGGCCGCGTCCAGGTTGTCCTGCATCTGCTTCACGCGCCGCTCGAGCTCGCCGATATAGACCTGGCCCGACAGCACGTCGACCGCCGAGGCCTCGAAGATGGTCCAGCCCTTCTCCGCCAGGCGCGCAGCCAGCAGGTGGAACAGCGCGGTCTTGCCGATGCCCGATTCGCCGCGTGATCAGGAAAGACTGCGGCGGCGTGCGCTCCAGGCATTGCAGCCCGGCGTCCACGGCCGCGGACAGCAGCGGGTGCTCGACGACAACGCCGACAGCGCGCCCGGTGTCCCGAATCCTGCCCACCGATTGCAGGAAGGTCACGTCGACGCGGGTCTTGCGCCACTCCCAGAACGCTTCGCGCAGCCGGCCGGCCTGCGGTGTGATCAAAGCGTCGAGCAGGGCACCGACGTCGTCGGCGTCCAGTTCGGCAGCTCCCTCCAGCGCCTCGCGCAACTGCGGGTTCTCGCCCTTGGCGAAGCGTGCGGTCGACGAAGTCGCCGACGATCTGCGGCATGAGCGGATTGCGTGCCCACCATTCCCGCGTCTGCGCGATCACCGGGCCGATGGCGGGGCGATCGGCTGCGCGCATCGAGAAAGCGCAGGATGAAGAAAGCGGTCCAGACATTGGCGTAGCGCAGATGATCGAACGCGCGCGCGAGGGCGGGGACGCTGTCCGCGCGCCGCGCCAGCGCCTCGGCTCCGATGACGGCGAGCTGCGCGTTGGCGCCCACGCAGTAGTTCACCACCTGGTCCAGCGATATGGACGGATCGCACAGGCGGACCACCCCCGCCTCGAAGTCGCTATTCCCGAGCAGATCCTCGGGGTGGGCGCAGGCTTCGTAGAACTCCCGGAACTTGTCGGCCAGGACCAGCGGACTGGACGGCTTTGCCTCGGCGGGTGGTGCACCGGCGGTCTGCGCAGGGGAGTGCCGGCGTTGCCGCGGCGGGGCGGGGCGGCGCGGGGGCAGCAGGGTTTGGCGGCGGCGCATTCCGCCGCAGCGAGCGCAGGCCGCGCACCGCCAGAAACGCGATGGCGATCACGCCGAGCCAGACGAGCAGCCAATCCTTGATCATGGGCTAGCCTGGATAAAGGGGCCTGGATAAAGGGCGATGGTCCGTTCGGGCCGCAGAGCATATCGCGAACCGCGGCTGCGAGCTACAGGCCCGCGAGCCAAAAACCCAGGCGCGTCGGCGCGCCTCGACTCTGCTAACCTCTCGCAACGGACACGGAGGCAACATGGACACGGTCTTATTGCATGGCGGCAAGGTCTGGGACGGGAGCGGCAAGCCTGCCTTTCCTGCCAACGTCCTGGTCGACGGCAACCGGATCGTCGAGGTATGGCCGCACGCTCCACCGGGATTCCGGGCGGCGCGGCGGATCGACATCTCGACGCACACTGTGATCCCTGGCCTGGTCGACGGTCACGCGCACCTGCCGTTCCTGCACAAGGCCGACATCGCCGACACCGGCGACGTGCCGCCCGAGGAGCATATGCTGCAGACGACGTACCACGCGAAAACCGTGCTCGAAGCGGGCTTCACCTCGTGTCTGAGCGGCGGGTCGGCGAAGCCGCGCCTGGACGTCGTCCTCCGCGACGAGATCCATGCCGGGCGCATCCCGGGACCGCGCCTGCTGGCGGCCAGCCCGGAGCTGACCAATACCGGCAATCTCGGCGACGAGCGCCGCATGCACATCTACCGCGAATCGATCGCCATGATCGTCGACGGCGTCGATGAGATGGCACGTACCTGCAGGACCCTGTTGCGGGAGGGAGTGGATACGCTCAAGTTGAACATCTCGGGAAATCAGACGATCCCGGGCTCGCGTCCGCACCAGACCATCATGCGCGACGACGAGGTGCGCACGGCCGCTCGCACGGCACATGCGCACGGCAAGCGCATCGCCGCCCATGTCCGCGCGGCGGCATCGATCAAGCTGGCGCTCGAAAGCGAAATCGACATTCTCTACCACTGCGAATACGCCGACGAGGAGTGCCTCGACCTCCTCGAGGCCGCCCGTGACCGGATCTTCGTCGCACCGGCAGTCGGACTGCTCCACAACACGATCTTCGAGGCGCAGGAGTGGGGCATCACCTACGAGAAAGCGAAGCTGAACGGGGTGGTCGATCAATTCGAGTGCGCGCAGAAAGTGTTCGCCGAGCTGCGCCGGCGCGGCGTGCGCGTTCTCGTCGGCGGCGACTACGGTTTTCCCTGGACGCCGCACGGGACCAACGCGCGCGATCTCGAACATTTCGTGCGCTTGTTCGGTTACTCGGATGCGGAAGCCCTGGTTGCGGCAACACGCACCGGGGCCGCGGCGATGCTGCTGGAAGGTCAGGCGGGCGAGGTAGCGAAAGGCTTTCTTGCCGATCTGGTCGTGGTTGCCGGCGAACCGCAGTCGGATGTCCGGCTGCTGCAAGTCCCCGGCAACATCAAGCTCGTCATGAAGGACGGGCGCATCCACAAGGATCTGTTCGCGGCCCAACACTGACAGGAGTGAGGTCGGCTACTGCGCACCCACCTCTCCGAGCCGCACCCACTGCTTGCCGTCGAAGCGCTGCAGCCGTAGCTGCTTGATGGTGTGGTATTCGGTTGCAGATGTGTTGATCCGGATTCCCGGCAGCAGCAGCGGCAGCTCCAGATCCTTCAAGCTCGTGGCCTGGCGCATGACGTTCTCGCGGGTCAGATTGTCGCCGCACTGCTTCAAGACATGAACCAGTGCCTGCGCGACGGTGTACCCGTACACGTTGAACCAATCGGTGACATCGCCTTCCGGATAGTATTTCTGCATCCAGGTGAGCCATGCTTTCATGGCAGGATCGTCGCGCCACTGGGGATCGGTCGGGTCCTTCAGAAATGAGGCGGCGACCAGTCCTGCGGATTTTTCCAGGCCGGCGGGCCGCAACACCGATCCCACCGACGTGCCCGGCTGCGCGACGATGTGGACCGGCTTCCAGCCGATGTCGTAGACCTTGCGGATCGACAGCGCGGCGAACTTGGGCGACGCAAACGAGACCAGCGTGTCGGCCCCCGAGCCCTGCAGCGCGATGATCTGCGAGTCGATGGTCGGATCGGTGACTTCGTAGGAGGCCTCGGCCACGATCATGGCGGCCGCCTTCTGGCCGAGCCCGTCCTTCAAGCCCTTGAGATAGTCCTTGCCGAAATCGTCGTTCTGATACAGCACGGCGATCTTCGCATTCGGGTGGCTGTTCAGCAGCCATTTGGCGTGCACGGCGGTTTCCGTGTATTGGTCCTGCCACAGCGCGATGCTCCAGGGAAAGCGCTGAGGGTCGGCCCACTTGGTGCCGATGGCGGCCAGGAACAGGTGCGGTACTTTCTTGGCGTTGAGGTATTTCTGGATCGAGGTGTTGGTCGGTGTGCCGAACGGGCTGAAGATCGCCAGCACCTCGTCCTGCTCGACCAGCCGGCGCGTCTGCTCCACCGTCCGCGGCGGACTGTACCCGTCGTCGAGGCTCACGAGATCGATTCTGCGGCCGTTCACTCCGCCTTGCTCGTTCAGCATCTTGAAGTAAGCCGCCTCGGCCCGACCCAGCGTGGCCCAGGCAGACACCGGCCCGCTGTAGGGCATGGTCTGCCCGACCTTGATCTCGGAGTCCGTGACGCCCGGGCCGTACTGCTTGGCGGCCAAAGCCGGCTGCAGGATCAGCGCGAGCAATACGGCGGCGAGAACGCCGTCTGCATTTAGTTGTCATCGTCTCCTCCAAATGGCACCCCCCTTTGCAAAAGGGGGGCTGGGGGGATTTGCCGTTGGCCCTCAACCCCGCACAAACGCCAACCCTCGCGGCTTCAACCGGATGCCGGGTGCCAGATTCTTCCACGGGAAGTCGCTCGTATCCGCGAGCATCGGGCCGGGCGCCTTGCACACGAGGATTTCTTCGGCGATAGGTGTGAAGTCCGCGCGAAAGTGCACCGAGCTCTTGTTGACCAGAATCGCCTGCTGGGTGGGTTCGATCCCGATGAAGCGGAACATCTCCTGGTCGGCCATCTGCGGCTTGTCGGACGCGACCACGACGCGCACGCCGCCGATCCTAAGACAAGCAGACGGCCCCAGGTGCATGCGCGCGCCGCGATAGAACGGTCCCGTGCAAGTGAACCGCCCCTCGGACAGACGCTCCACCACGAAGCGGCCGCGGAAGGGCGCATCGCCCGGGATGCGGGACTTGCCCCCCAGCGCGATCTCGATGGTGCCGCCTTGACCGGCGCCATGTGCGGCGAGCGCAGCTTCGGGATCGACCATCAGGCCGAGCGCCGCTCGCTGCGCATTGGCGCCGACCAGCGCGCGCAGCATCCCCGTGGTGTCGGAGTTGCCGCCGGCGCCCGGGTTGTCCTGGGTGTCGGCGATGACGACCGGGCGCGTCGCACGTCCGGCAATCGCGATCGCGCGCCGGACGCCATCTTCGGGCGTATGCACCGGGAAGTCGAACTCCGCCTCCAGTGCTTCGATCGCTGCGCGCAGCTTGTCGGCTGTCTGCGCGGCAGCGTCGGGCGATTGTCCATAAGCGAGCACCACCGGTCCACACTCGGGAAAATCGGCGGCGGGAAAACCCGGCGTGAACGAGAGGGTGGGAACGTGCCCGCCTTCCATCTTGCTCAATTGCGCATAGATCGATTGTGTGGGCTCTAGCATCGTGCACGCCGCTTGCAGCGGAATCAGGAAGGGCACGCGCCGGAGCGCAACATGCGGGCGTGGCAGGCCCCCGAAGCGTCGCAGCAAAAAATGCGCGGTGCGCTCTCCCGTTTCCGCCATGTCGACGTGCGGATAAGTGCGGTAAGCGATCAGCGCATCGGCCAGCTCTACCATACGGCGCGTAACGTTGGCATGCAGGTCGAGGCTTGCGACGACGGGCACATCGTTGCCGACCACACTCCGCACACGGGCGAGCAGTTCGCCTTCCCCGTCCTCCAGATGCTCGGTTACCATCGCACCGTGCAAGTCCAGGTAGACGGCGTCGAGCGCGCCGGCCGATTCCAGATCGTCCACGATCATTCCTGCGATGCGCTCGAACGCGTCGCGGGTCACGTGTGCCGAAGGGCTGGTTCCGGCCCAGGTGGTGGGCACGAGGTCGTGCCCGGCTTTGCGCATCCGCTCGATGAAGCCGGCGATCGGGACGTTGAGGCCGGCCGAAGCGTCGAAGATCTCGTCCCCGCGTGCGAGCGGCGGCCAGCTGCGGCCGCGCAGGAAATCGTCGAACGTGGCCTGGCTCGGGGCGAACGTGTTGGTCTCGTGCTGGAAGCCGCCGATGGCGATGCGCATTGGGGATACCAATCTGGAGGAGTAGGGTCGGAGCGGCGACGTTATCACGGATGCGGGACCCAGGCAGGGCGCCGCTCTCTGTTACGTATCTTTACATCGCCGACAGACCTCTGCAAAACGCCGCCCTCACACTGTGCTCCATGCGCTGCAGTCGCGGCGCAACCAACAGGACAGGAGTCAGGTATGAGCGAGCAAGATCCCAAGACACCCGAAGTTCAACAGCCCGGCAAGCGACGCGGCGGGCGGCGCAGATTTTTCAGCGGTCTGGCTTTAGGCGGACTGCTGGGCACCCTGGCGGCCACCAGCTTCAACGTATGGTCGCAGCAGAGCGGTCCCGACGGCCACGGCCGCGGTTGCTGGGGACACAAGCGGATGAGCGCAATGACCCCCGAGGAGCGTGCGGCGCGCGCCGACTTCGGCACCGAATGGGTGCTCGGGAAAGTCGATGCGACCCCGGAGCAGAAGACCCGCATCAAGGCCATCGTGCAGGATGCCATCAAGGATCTGGCGCAGGTGCGCGAGCAGCACATGAAGAATCGCCAGGCGTTCCTGGATGCGCTGACGCAGCCGACCGTGAACCGTGATGCGTTGAAGCAGATCCGCCAGTCCGAGATGCAGCTGGCCGAGTCGGCGTCGGACCGGTTCGTGAACGCGATCGCTGACGCCGCCGACGTGCTGACACCCGAGCAGCGCGGTAAGCTGGTGGAGATGGCCAATCAGTTCCGGCGCTGGTGATCGGCAGCCGCTTCCTTTGCGCATGATTTTCCTTCCCTCGCTTGCGGGGGAAGGTATCCTTTTGCCATGATCGAGCGCGTATTGATGATCGAGGACGACCAGGGGCTGGCGGCCATGGTCGGCGAGTACCTGGAGCCCTTAGGGCTCCACATCACCGCGTGCGCGACAGGAGGCGAAGGCCTTCGGCTGATCCAGAAGGACAGCTTCGACGCGCTGATCCTCGACGTGATGCTGCCCGACATCGACGGCTTCGAAGTGTGCCGCCGTGTCCGCGCCGAGCACGACATCCCGATCCTCATGCTCACCGCGCGCGGCGACGAAACAGACCGCATCGTCGGCCTGGAAATCGGCGCCGATGACTACCTCCCCAAGCCGTTCAACCCGCGTGAGCTGCTGGCGCGCTTGCGCGCGATCCTGCGCCGGCGTTTGCCGGCCAGCGGCAAGCGTGAAGAGATCCTGCGCTTCGGGCGGCTGGAGATCGATCGCGGCGCGCGGGCCGTGCGCGTGAGCGGCGAGGAGCGGCCGGTCACCAGCTACCAGTTCAACCTGCTGTGGGCGCTGGCGAGCCACGCCGGCCGCGTGATGTCGCGCGACGCGCTGATGGACAAACTTGCGCGGCGAGGAATTCGAGGCCTTCGATCGCAGCCTGGACGTCCACATCTCGCGCATCCGCGCCGCCATCGAGGACGATCCGAAACATCCACGCCGCATCATCACCGTACGCGGCGCCGGCTACGTCTTCGCCAGGCATCAGGACGCCTGATGCGCCGTTTGTATCTCCAGATCTACTGTCACCTTCGTCGGCATCCTGCTGGTGTTCGGAGCGCTCGTCTCGGTCGCCTGGTGGCTCACCCCCGGCGACGGGCAGGACCGCGGGTCGCTCGATGGCGTGGGAGCGCTGGTTGCCGAAGTCTTGCCGGCGGCTGACCGTCCGCCGGCGGAACTGGCGGACGAAGGTGGAGCCGGATGGCGCAGCAGTTCAATGCCGACATCACGGTACGCGCGCACGATGGCACGCTGTTGGCGAATGCAGGAGACGCTCTGCCGGCTGTTCCCGCCGATCGCACCGGCAGCGGATGGGTACGCTCCTCGCGTGGACCGATGATCGCGCTGTCGCTGCCCGACGGACGCTGGGTGCTGGCGCGCTGGCATCGGCACCACCGCGCCCTGGGCTGGCTGGGTGCGCTGCTGCTCCTTGCGGCGGCTATCGCGATCGGTGCCTACCCCCTGGTCCGTCGCATCACCGGTCGGCTCGAGCGCCTGCAGGTGCGCGTCGAGGCGCTGGGCGCGGGCGACCTCGCTGCTCGCGTCCAGGTGGAGGGCTGCGACGAGGTGGCGGAGCTGGCGCGCAGCTTCAACCACGCGGCGGATCGCATCCAGCGCCTGGTGAACGCGCAGAAGACGGTGCTTGCGGGCGCCTCGCACGAGCTGCGCTCGCCGCTCACGCGCATGCGCATGGCGGTCGAGCTCCTCCCCGGCGAGGAGCGCCCTGAACTGCGTGCACAGTTGTCCAAAGACATCGGCGAGCTGGATGCTCTTATCGGCGAGCTGCTGCTCGCGAGCCGCCTGGACGCGCTCGACCACCTGATCGACACCGAAGAAGTCGACCTGCTCGCACTGCTGGCCGAAGAGGCGTCGCGCACCGGTGCCGAGGTGAGCGGCGAAACGGTGGCGGTCCGCGGCGACCCGCGCATGCTGCGCCGCCTGATCCGTAACCTGCTGGAAAACGCGCGCCGCTATGCCGGCGGCTCGCCGGTCGAAGCCTCGACCGTGGCGCTCAGCGGGGGTGGTGCGCGCATAGCGGTGGCGGACCGCGGGCCCGGCGTCGAGGAGTCCCAGCGCGAACGTATCTTCGAACCGTTCTACCGACCGCCCGGTGCCAAGGAAAGCGATGGCGGCGTGGGTCTGGGGCTGGCGCTGGTGCGCCAGATCGCACGCCGGCATGGCGGCGATGTGCGCTACGTCCCGCGCGCAGGCGGAGGCAGCACTTTCGAGGTGGATCTAGGGAAGCTCTGACAGGAGAAATAGGGTCCTCGCTCTCCCTCGGAGGGTTAGGAGGGCGCCTACGCTCTCAAGAAACAGCATCGCGAATGATTTTGAATCAAGGACTTCATGTGTGGACTCCGCGTCCCGGACGCCCGGCCATAGTCCAAATGGCTCATGCACCCCAGCTTCCCCCTTTGGAAAAGGGGGACGGGAGGGGGATTTGCAGTCGCCGGTGATGCGGCAGCAATACAAATCCCCCCTAAGCCCGCCTTTTCCAGAGGGGGGAACCGTTACGCTGTTCTGAGCAGTCCGACCGCAGTCCAGCCTGATCAGCGCGAGCGGGGTTCTACATCAAGCTGCAGGGTGAGGGCTACCGCCGCGCCCCGCGCTCGGCGGGCTTCCTCCGGCGCAACTCCCGGAACTCGTCCAGCTCCCACGGCCGCATCGCAACAACCAGGCTCGCGGGCCGCCGTCCGCTCAATGCCAGACCGGCGTCCGCGTTGTGCATTTCCGAGAACTCGTTGGCCACGCGCTTGAGCCTGGACAGCATGAGTTGGGTGGAGGCGGGCGAGAGCATGCCACTGACCAGCAGCAGAATCTCGTCCGGCCCGCCGAACTGCGAGCGGAAATATTCGTTCTGCGCCCGCGCCTTGAAGTACTGCTGAATCGGCCCTTCCGGCAGCCACGAGAAGGTCCGCGCCACCAGCAGCTTGACCTGATTGTTTGGCAGCAGCTCGAGAAATTTGATGCGATCGAGCTTTATCAGCAGTTGAATGCACTCGGTCTTCGAGACGCTGTAGGTGTCGACGATCTGCTCCAACGTCAACTGGTTCAACGCGCACAACGCGATCAGCAGCAGCTTGCGGTCCCGGATGATCTCCTTCTCCTGCTCGAGCGTGAGTTGCGAGACATGCACCTTGCCGCTATCCGTCTCCCGTGCTAGCTGTGTGATGCTGGTGCCGGCGAACTGGCAGATCTGCTCGAACCGGTCCAGGGTGAAGCTGCCTTTCGAGAACATCCGCTTGACGCTGGCTTCGCTGACGCGCAGGGACTTTGCCACTTCCGCATACGTTATCTTCCGCGCTTTCAGATGGCGCTTGAGCCCCTCCACGAACGCTGCAGCCTCGGCCATCTCTCCCTCCCTATCCCCGTTCGGTAGCGTCATTTGATACCGCGAGTGCGCAAGTAGCAACTCCCTTCGGAAACGCATGGTTGGCGGTGCCTCCCGCTCGCATACGGTGTCGCGGCGAAGGTAGCGGTATTCGATACCGGGAGGCGCGCCGCAAACCACTTTCCGGCCGGCGCTTCTCCTGTCCGTGGAACGCAATGAAGATGGGATCAAGCGCGACGGGCACAGGGGAAAGCAGCAACGCTCGCAGCGCCTCAAAAAACGAACATACAAAAGGGGAATAGACCATGAACAAGAACACGCTGGCTTCCGCCTTCACCATCGCGCTTGCCGCCGCACCGCGACCCGCCGCCTTGCTCCCGGCGTCGCACGGCATCACGGTCGCCTTGTCCGCGCCGGCGATCCCGATGGAAAAGCGCTGGACGATGGACGATGATCTCCTGCTGACCGTTCTGCAGCAGAGCCTCACCCCTTCCGATCAGCTGATGGCCCGGCGCACCTTGCTCCGGCCGGCGCCCTGGGAACAAGTGTACTGATCGGGCTTTGTAACTGGGCTGGCCGCCAAAGCACGCGTGAGAGATTGCAGCAGCACGCGAGACGCGGCCGCCCGGTTACAGCACCCCGAACTTCCGAAACACGTCGCCCAATAACGCGCCCTTGCGCAATTCGTCGCGCGTGTGGTCTTCACCCAGCGCTTTCTCCCTGGCCTTGGCGATCACCTCGGCCGCGCGCTCCTGCGGGATCACCACTACGCCGTCCGCATCGCCGAGCACGAAGTCGCCGCTGCGCACATGCACGCCCGCGCACTCGACCGGGATATCGCGCTCCATCATGCGGGCTCGTCCCTTGGTGTCGAGTGGTCCGATGCCGCCGTGGAACACGGCGAATCCCATCGCCTTGATCTGGCGCACGTCGCGCACCAGTCCGTCGGTCACGCAGCCGGCGGCGCCGCGCGCCACGCAAGCAGTCGACAGCAACTCACCCCAGGGTGCGATGCGCTCGGTCGGCCCACCGCAGGCGAGCACCGCCACGTCGCCCGGCTTCAGATCGTCCACCAGCGCGATCTCCACCTCGTAGGGATTCTCGCCCGGCCGTACCGAGTACACCGGCATATAGAGCCCGGTCCGTGCGCGCCCGACCAGCACCGACTGCTCGTCCAGCGGCCGCACGAACGGCTTCATCGCCTGCTGCCTCAGGCCGAGGCTGTCCATGACGTCGGACAGGATGGGGGCGCTGAATTCTCTCAGGTCGGACAACTGGGGTGGCTGCATGCTCACGTCCTCGGTCGGTGAGTGATTGAAAGGTGTTGCGCAGACGCCGGAGTCACTTCAGGTCCCGCATTGATGCATCGTTGGCATGGCATCTATTCCGTCTGTGGGCATTCTCTTTCCTCCTTCGAGAGCACACTCTGTTGCAACGCAACACGAGGGCCAATGGGGGTTCCCGTTCCAGGCCCAGTGCTTTGATTTAAGGAGATTTATCATGGTAAAGCGAATATTGCTCAAGGCTTTGGCGGTTCCCCTCTTCGCCATTCTGACCGCCGTCTCGGCTTCCGCCGCTGATGAGGAAGCGTCCGGCGTGCCTATCGTAGCCGTCGACTGGACGTCTCTGCACGACACCGGTGCCTCCGTAGACGTATGGGTGACGAAGAGTTTCCCCGAAACCATCACACTGGGACACGACGCCTACCCGCACCGGTCGCAGAAGCTGCAGTACGCGATCGAGTGCGCGGATCGGACCTACGCCCTGGAGAAATGGGTGCTGACCGACGGCCCCGACGGTACGGGCAATACCGTGTGGGCTGATCGAGCAGTGCAGTTGGATTTCCTGCATCCGGAGAAAGGCACACTGGAAGCCGCCGTCGTGCACACCGCGTGCGAACTCAATCCGAAGTCCAAGATCGCGCGCACTCCACGCCCCGCTACTACTCTGCAGTAGCCTTCTCCTCTGACTGTCTTCCGAGGGCCACCTGGCCCTCGTTTTTTTCTGGGTGCGGCCCGTCCTTGAAGCAGGCCTCCCGGTCACGTGCTATGCCGCCATCAGCTTTCCCAGGTTGGCCGGCGAGAAGAACTCGGCCGGGTTGGTGGTCTGCGCAAACAATCCGAGGAAGGCGTCGGTCGCTTCCTGACTCTTGTGGATCGCGCCGAACAGCTGAAGCGCCTCGGGCGGTGGCGGCTCGAGCGTAGCCTGCTGATAGGTGAAGTCGTAGAACGCGCCCTCCAACTCGTTGCGCCGTTTCTCGAACTCGGAGAGCGCATCTGCCATCGGCCGCGCGCCTGCGAGCCCTTCGCCCACTGCCTCGGCGAGTTGTGCCGCCTGGCGGAAGGCGTTGGTGATCCCGTGCGCGGAGGTGAACTCGTAGCTGGCTCCCGCATCACCCGCCAGCGCCCAGCCCTCTCCGTAAGGCTTGCGGAACAGGTTGCGTGCGTAACCGCCCACGAAATCGTCCATCCGCTTGCCGGCCCGCACGCGTCTGCCGAGGTCCGGTGCGCACTCGTCCAGCACCTTCATGTAGTTGCCTTCAGGGTCCTTGCGTACCTCTTCGAACTCGGGGACCTTCCAGTTGGCACCGATGAGTAACTGCCCGTCGTTGGTCGGCCAGGCGTAAATGCCTCGATATACGCGCGGGTAGAACTCGAGCTGGAAGCCCTCCGCGAGTTTTACGCCGCTCCAGTAGGTGTAGAAGGTGCAGATTTTCGACTCTCGCTGGTTGTATTCGGCCGCCTTCACCGCCTTCGCCACCATCGAGTTGCTGCCCTCCGCGCCGATGACAATGCGGGCCTTGTCGGTGACCGCTTTCCCGGAGCGGTCCTTGCCGCGTATTCCGGTTACGTTCCCGCCCTCGACGAGGATCTCCTCGACGGTAAACGCCTCGCGCACCTCAACCTTGGCGTCGACGGCGCCATCGAGCAGGATCTTGTCCAGGACAGTACGCCGAGGAGCGATGCCCTCGGTAGTCTTCGCGTCGGGTGGCGGCGAGCCCTTGAACACCAGCGGCCCCACGTCGACCAGCCAGCGCGTGATGGGTGGCGCTCCCGAGGCCCGCACCTTCTGCAGCAGGCCCCATTGGTCCAGATACGAAACCCCCGGCTGGTGGATGAGCAGCGTGGACTGCCTGAGGTCGCTGGGGAAGGTCGAGCGATCGACCAGCAGCACCTTGTGTCCCTTGCGGCCGAGCAACATCGCCGTCGGTGCGCCAGCACAGCGGGCACCAACCACAATAGCGTCATACATGGCATACCCCCCCTCGGGTCGGTTATACGGCCCGCCTAGTCTAATACGCCGCGGCTCATGCGCTCCGTCCGGGCAAGATGGACTGGCACCCGCAGCGCCGCGAACACCTGACGCGCAGCATCCAGCTGACTCTTGGCATCGCTGGTCCGTCCCTCCTCTTGTGCCAGCTCGGCCAGGGCGAGATGAGTGCGGCCAACCTCCAACGGCGCGGGAATAAGCGCGAAGACTTCGAGGGCCTTTTCGTAGTGCTCGCGCGCGCCGGCGCTGACGCCCCGACGCTGCTCGATTTGTCCCAATACTCGGTGTGCCGACGCACTGCCGTTGGCGTACAAGAAGTGTTGCGCCAGGTCCAGTGCACGGGTTGCCAGTTCCTGCGCTCGGACGAGATCGCCTGCTTGGACGCATGCCGCGCCCAAATAGTTGGCGAAGTACAGTTCATGCTGATGCGTCTGGAACCGGGCGAAGTGCTGAACTGCTTCCTCGAGCAGAGGAATCGCCGCTGCGAATTCCCCCTGCTCGAGGTATGCGTGCCCGAGCACTCCAAGGGAAACCGCGCGAGTAAACGGGTCCTTGGCATGCTCGACGCTTTGCTTGCAAGAATCAACGGCGGCACGTCCTTCGCCCTGCAATGCGAGGTTCCATCCGGTGGTCCACGCGGCGTAGCTCTGGAGGCGGGGATCACCCAGGGCTTCGCCCACTGCGCGCGCCTGCGCAAGCGTCGCGAGTGCGACGTCGAACTCCCCAAGTACGGTCTGGTGATGACCGAGCACCCAGTAGGCGATCCCAAGCCAATACCGCTCCTCTGTCTCTTGCAGAAGCGCTACCGCGGTCTGAGCGTGCGCAACGCCACTGGCGGGCTGCGACCGCCAGAAATCTTCGACGGCGAGCACGTACCAGGTCTTGCCAAGCGTCGCGCGATCGTTACACCGCTTCGGCCTCTGCCAGCGCCCGCTCGGCACTGGCGGCTGCCTGACTCCGGTCGCCCCCGATGGAGTAGGTATGGGCAAGCCAGAAGTAGTACGGACCGGCCAGCGTGGAGTCACCGAGATGCTCGAGCCGATCGCGTTGTGCCAGCAGCAACTCCAGCGCTTCCCGCAGGCGGCCGAGCAAGAACAACGATAGCGCCTGTTGGAGAACCAGATTGAGGTAAGTGCGCTCGCGCCTCTCGACCGGAAGCAGCTCGACATGGACGAGAGCCTCGCGCAGAGTTCGAACGGCCTCATCGTGCGCGTACCATCGCGACATGCGCTCTGCGCACAGGGTGAGATATTCGACCGCTTTCTCCGATTGCTCGGTCCGCGCGTAGTGGTACGCAAGCCGGTCGTAGGCGTCCTCGATCCGCCCGGCGTACAGCGCCTCGAGCGCTTGGGCTGCGGCGAGGTGCAGTTGTCCGCGGCGCGATAACAGCAAGCTCTCGTACGCGACCTCCTGAGTGAGCGCGTGCTTGAATACGTAGACCGGCCCGTCGGGTTCGTTTCGCTCATACAGGAACTCCGCCCGCGCAAGAGAGTGCAGGCGCTCATCCTGCGGGCCAGGATCCTGGCAGATTGCGTCGAGCAGCGAGGGCGAGAACTCTCGACCGAGGACCGAGGCGGTTTGCAGAAGGCGCTTGAGCACGTCCGGGAGCAGATCGATGCGCGCCATCAAGACATCCTGGATCGTGTCAGGTACCCCTTGCGCTGCGGAGCGGCCCGCGTCCTCCAGGACGACGCGCGCCAGTTCCTCTATGAAAAATGGATTGCCCTCGGCCTTGTCCAGCACGACCCGGGCGATCGACTCCGATAGGGGCGCGCGCTGCGCCACCGACTCGACCACACTCATGCTTTCGGACTTCGAGAGCGGGCGCAGCGCGATTTGTGTGGCAAACGAGCGTTCGATCCAGGGCGGCGAGTATCCGGGCCGGTAGGTGCACAAGAGAAGCAGCGGCGCGCCCGCCAGGCTCTCGGTCAGGAAATCGAGGTAAGCCTCGGAGGTTTTGTCGATCCAATGGATATCCTCGACGATCAACAGGATCGATCGGTGGCGACAGGCGCCGAGACTCAACTGCCGGAGCGCATCGAACGTCCTCAGCTTGCTCGTCTCGGGGCTGACGGAGGCAAGCGGTGCTCCCGGCTCGCTGCCCCCGAGCAGTTGCAGAAGATAGGGAGCATGAACCTCCTCGGTGACACCCAGGTTGCGCAGAGCGACACTCACCTTCTTGCCGATCGCTTCCCCGGGATCAGAGCTGGCGATCCCGCAGAAAGACCGGAGGACATCGAGCACGGGCAGATAGGGGACGTTCGCGCCGTAAGACAGGCAGCGTCCCTCGAGAACCTGCACCGCCTCGGCTCTTCGCGCGGTTCGCGAACTCGTAGACGAGACGTGACTTGCCGACGCCCGGCTCGCCGACAAGGCCGGCCACCTGCCCTTGACCACGCTCGACCTGATCCAGCAGATCGTCCAACAACCGCCACTCGCGATCACGTCCGATGAACCGGCTCAAGGGGCGATCTCCAGTGCCGCTCAACGGCGGCCGCGCAGCGCCCTGTCCCACAACCTTGAAGACCTCGACCGGCTCGCTCCGCCCCTTGACGCGCAGCGGACCGAGCGACTCCACCAACGTCTCGGGGCCGCAGTGGAGCCGGGTGGCATGGCTCACGAGGATCGCGCCGGGCTCGGCAACCTGCTGCAGCCTTGCGGCGAGGTTGGTCGTATCCCCGATGGCCGTATAGTCCATCCGCAGGTTGTCACCGATCTTGCCGACAACGACCGGGCCCGTGTTCAAGCCCATGCGGACAGCGATCTCGGCGTCCGCAGAGGTCAGCTCCGCCTTTTGCTCGCGCAGCTTCTTGTCGATGGCAAGAGCCGCCAGCACAGCGCGACGTGCATGGTCCTCATGCGCTAGCGGCGCACCGAACAATGCCATGAAGCCGTCGCCGAGGAATTGATTGATGGTGCCTTCATACCGATGCACCTCGGCCAGTGCCAGCTCGAAGAACCGGTCCAATAGACCGTGCATGCCTTCCGGACCCAGCCGCTCCGCGAGCGCGGTGGAGTTGGCCACATCGCAGAACAGAACGCTCACCTGCTTGCGCTCGCCCTCGAGCGCGGTGCGGATCGTCAGGATCTTGTCGACGAGATGAGCTGGAGTGTAGGAGCGGGGCGAGGCGAAGCGAGCGTCGTTCACGTCCGCCCGCACTTCGGTGGCCAAAGTTTGGCCGCAGCTCTGGCAGAACTTGTGCGACAGAGGGTTGGCAGTCTGGCAGCCCGGGCAAACGATCTCCAAGGGAGCTCCGCATTGCGGGCAGTACTTGGCATCCCGCGGAGCATCGGCCCGACACCGAGCACACCTCATCCGTTCTCCTTGGCCGGAAGAAGGTGGAACTTCCTCATGCAGTCGAACATCGCGGCCGTTTCCGTCTGAATAGCGGACGATATGCCGGCTCGAGATCATCGTTCGTTGCATACTATGCCTATCCGTCTCGCCGTCGCTTCTGCGCAAGCGACCGGAAGCGGACATCAAGGGTTGGCCGTCACCCCGGTCCAATCGGCGGCGCGGCCACGAATTCTGCGAGTTGCTCGGCCTGAGCAGAGAATGCTTGAAGGGCCGGGTGTTCGGACGCAATGACGATTTCGGGCAGCATCATTTGCGTGAATCGCCAGGCGACGGCCGAGGTAATGCCTGCTTGAGTGATGGTCTTGCTGCCCGCGCCCAGCGGCTTGCGGCGTAACTCGAGATCCAAGGCCGAGTAGGCCGCGAGCAGTTGACCTCGGACGCGATCGAGCCACGGCGCATGCTGCTTCTCCACCGGTCGCAGATTGCGCTCGTATACGATCTGCACGGTCTTTTCGCAAGCGGCCAGCGCCAGACCGATGATGCGCAATGCGTGCTGGCGCTCGGGAATGCTGGAAGGCATCAAGCTCCTGCCCGGTGCAGCCAGGGCTTCGGCGTAGTCGAGAATGAGCGTCGAATCCATCAGCACCTCGCCGTCATCGCAGACCAACGACGGTGCTTTGACAACGGGATTGATCTGCCGGAACTGTTCGAACGTCGTGAAGACGGAAACCGCGCGGTGCTCGAACGCAATCCCAAGACAGCGCAGCGAGATTGCGACCCGGCGAACGTAGGGGGAATCAAGCATGCCGATGAGCTGCATGGTCTTCCGCCTCACGGCGCATCAACGGCGCCGCCCGCCGCCAGCGTGGCCACCGCCCCCGCCGCCACGGTAGCCCCCGGCCGGTCGCGTGTTCTGATAGCTGTTGGCGCGCAGGTTGCCGCGGTCCTGCGCCTGCCGTTGCCGTTCCAGATCTTGCACGTTGCCGGACGCCGGCCGCGTCGCACCGCCTCCGGGCAGTTGCGTCGGAGCGGTGGGTCGATTGCTCAGATCGGGTAGTTGCGACGGCGTCGCGGGCCGGTTCCCACCCGAATAGGCAGTCGCCTTGCCGCCGCCGCTCGGCGGAGTAACCTGTTCCCAGCCGCTGCCCGTGTGCCGATACACCTCTCCGTCCTTAGTCCCGAAGACCTGTTTGTCCCCGGGGCTGCCGACGGCAACCACGCCTCCCTGGTCGTTTTTTACGCCGACGACGGAGTGCTGCGGCCCTCCCGGCTTACCGCCGGTGATCCCGCCAACGGTGGTGGAGTTTCCCGTGTATGCGTTGCCGACGGTCACCTTGCCGCCCGTGGCGGTGGCGCCGGTCTTCGTGTTGACCGCAGTCCCGCGCGAGCCATAGGCGTAGTTGCCGGTGTAGACATTTTTCACGGCGCCTTTCTGACCGGCAATCAGCGTGCCGGTGGTGGAGTTGTAGGCGGTGCCGTAGCGCGTCGCCCACTGATTTCCGGTGAAGGCGTTGTAGCCGGCAGCGCCGCGCTGCACGGTCGAGAAGCCCGCGCGCTGACCGTAGATGTTCCCGGTGGTGCTGGCCCAGCCGCCTGGGCCCCAGGCCGTGACACCGCCGCGAGCGTTGTATCCCCAACCATAATACGGACCCCACCACGGGGCCGGCGGGTAATACCACACCGGGCCGTAGGCCCAGCCGAAACCGTAGCTGAAGCCCCAGCCGGTCCACGGTGTCCAGGCCATGCCCACACCCATGCCGTAGGTCACCGGATAGCCGTACCAGTAGCGTCCGACCCACGGCGAGTAGTAGTAGCCGGTGCCGTAGACCACCACGCCGCCCGGCGCGACAACCGCCCCGTAGTAGCCGGGTGTGTAGCCCACGTAGACGTAAGTCGGCGCCGCGCGGTACACGCGCACGTAGGTCACGTAGTAGACCGGTGACGCAGGCGGGATGGTATAGATCACGGCTGGAACCATGTCGGCCACCACCCAGGGACCGGTGCTCGCGGTGGCGACGAACCAGACGCCGTCCTGACACGCGTACCAGGTCCTTTCATCCACTCGGATCACGGGAGCAGACGCGTTGAGCACGTACTGCAGCGGGGTGCCGTCGATCGGAACGAGCTTGGGCTCGCCATCGGTCTGCAGCGTGAAGGTGGCGCTCATGCGCTCGACGCGCGCAGAGGTCGGGATCTGATTCGCGATCAGGGCTTCCTGCGCCTGACGCGTGCCGGGCACGGAAGCCTTCACATTCTCCTTGGGGCTGTCGTCGGGGATCTGTGCGAAGTCCGGGGGCAGATTGTCCGGCGCGACGAATTCCCATGGACCGTCGAACGACTTCGCGCGGAACCAGCGCCCGCCGATGAGCACGTAGCTCATCTGATCGGTCAGCAGCTTGAAGACGTTGGCCGTGGTGTTCTTCACGAACAGCAGCGAAGTGCCGGTGATCGGGACGTAGTTCGGCTGCCCTTCGGTGACGATCAGATCGGTCGGCGCAGTGGCGACGAGGATCTTCGGCGCGGGCGCGCTGCTGAGCGAGGGTTTGCGTTTCGTATCGGGATTTTCTTGTCCCTCGAGCAGGTCGATCTGGCGCAGCTCGCGTGCCACGGTCTCGGCTTTGGCCGCGCCTTTGGGCGGTGCCTTCGCCACCTTCCACGGCCCGGTGAGGGCGGCCGCTTCCATGTAGCCGTCCAGAACGTGCAGATAGAGCTTGCCCTTCGGATCTTTCAGGAGCAGCACGCGGGTATTCACCACGCGCGTGAGACTGGTGCCCTCGACTGCGACATATTGCGGCTCGCCGTCGATAAAGATCAGCAGCGAAGGCTCTTGCATGAAGATGATGCGCGGCGCCGTGTTCTGCAGCGGGGCAGATTCGCTCTTGCTCAGCGCTTGCTGGATGTCCAGCTGCGCTTCGAGGCGGTCGAGCGAAACCGCCTTGATGTCTTTCACCATGGCGTCGCGCAGCGCTGGTCCGTAGACCTGCGCTTGTTCGGGCGCGGATGGGAACTGCGAGTCGGTTACTTGCAGGTCCTCGAAGGTCACCAGGCGCTCGTTCTTGTCCACCAGAGTACGTGCCGAAAGATTCACTACGCCGAAGATGGGCGGCGCATCGGCGCCGGCATCCACTGCAACCGCGACGTGCGCCTCCAGCGTGAAGCCGTCCCACGAATCGAGCTGCGGCTGATACACCGTGAACTTCTGTCCATTGGCGGACAACGTTCTCGGCCAACCCGGATCGGCCGGGGTAGCTCCTGCCGTTGCGCTCGTGCCCGCAGTCTTTGCAGCGCTAGCTGTCGGGAGTGCGGCCGCGTATGCGACGCACGCTGCAACGACAAGCGCACCCAAGGCGACACGTGGCCCACGTGTCACGCCGAGCCCTCGACGCAGGTCTCTGATTGTTGCGCTCCTCATGGCATCACCTTAGCGGCGGAATCCGCCGCCCCCACGGAATCCGCCTCCGCCGAAGCGGTCCGAGAAGCTGCCCCCGCCGCCGAACCCTCCGCCTCCGCTGAAGCCTCCTCCTCCACCGAAGCCGCCGCCACCACCGAAGCCGCCTCCTCCGCCCCCACCGCCGCCGCCGAAGCCTCCATCGCCCCCGCCGCCGAAGCCGCCTCCTCCACCTCCGCCCCCACCGCCGAACCCTCCATCTCCACCACCGCCGAAACCTCCTCCATCGCCACCGCCGAAGCCCCCGCCGCCGAAACCGCTACCGCCGCTATAGCTGGACGCGCGGCTGGCCCCCTGGTTCTGAAACGATTGCTGCTGGTTCAAAGACGCGCTGGAACCGGCATCCGCGCCCTTCCAGCCGCCCGCAGTCTGCTGCTCCCAGCCGCTGCCACTGTTGCGGTACACGTTTCCGTTGTTGGTCGCGTAACTGGTGCCGCCCGCGTGCGCGTAGTTGACGGTGTCGCTTTGACCGGTGCGGGTGTTGGTGACCGTCGTTGATCCGGCGGTCGCGGACACGCCGCCGGGGCCGCCTGCCGTGCCATGCTCCGACGAAACCTGCTCGCCGCCCGGTCCGGTGGCCGTTTTCGACGAGCTGTAGGAATAGTCGCCGGTCTCGCGGTTGTAGCTCCCGCTGCCCTCCGCGCTGCCGCTCACTCCGGTCCGCGGGTTATAAGTATCGCGGTCGTACCCTGCCGTTGAGGTACCGGTGGCAGCGTTGTAGTTGCGGTCGTAGTTCACCGCGCCCTCCTGGCCAGTACGCTCGTTGACGTAGGTCCCGCCGCCATGCACGCCCACATCGCCGCCCCCTGCGTAGGCAGTCCTGCCGCCCGAATACACGTCGTTGCCCCAGCGCCCGTATACCCCCGCCGAGGCGTAGGGCACGGCGTGATAGGCCGGTCCCCAGTAGTAAGGGTGCGGTGCAATCGCGGCGCCGAAGGCGAAGCCGATCGTGAAGCCCACCGCCGCCGAATAGTAGGGCACGGCGGCTACGCCGTAGGTGACGGGCGGGGCGTAGAACACGTTGCCCACCCAGGGGTAGTAGTAGTAACCCGTGCCGTACACGACCACGCCGCCGGGCCCGATCACCGTCCCGTAGTAGCCCGGGGTGTAGCCGACGTAGACGTACTGCGCAGAGACGCCGTAAACGCGAACATACGTGACGTAGTAGATGGGCGAGCTGGGCGGGATGGTGTAGATGATGGCCGGAACGGTGGCCGCAACACTCCACGGTCCGCTCGCCGACGTGGCCACGAACCATACCCCATTCCGGCAAGCGTACCAGGTCTTGTCGTCGATCTTGATGATCGGGGCCTCGCTGTTCACCACATATGACAGGGGGGTACCCACGACGGGCGCGACCTTCGGTGGTCCGTCGATCGGAATAGTCGTCGCGGTTGTGCGGCTGACCCAAGCGGTATGCGGGATGCTGTTGGCGATGACCGCTTCTTGCGCCTGCGGCGTGCCGGGCACCGAGACTTTGACCACGGCCTTGGGGCTGCTGTCGGGAATATTCTTGAAGTCTGGCGGCAGCTTGTCCCCGGGCACGAACTGCCAGGGGCCGGACTCATCCGGTGCGGTGAACCAGCGCCCGGAAATCAGCACGTACAGACTATCGTTCGTCAGGTAGCGGAACAGGTTGGCATCGGTATTCTGCACATACAGCAGCTGCGTGCCTTCGATCGGGAGATAGTCCGCAGGGCCGTGCGTGACGATCAGCTCGGTCGATGTGGTAACGGCGTAGATCTCGGGGATCGGGCCGGCCTGCAGCGTTGGACGCTCACCCGTCTTGGGATCCTTGGGGCCTTCGAGCAGATCGAGCGGCCCGGTCTTGCGCGCCCCGTCCTCGGCTGTCTGCGCGCCGTCCGGCGCTTGCGTCGCGACAGTCCAGGGCCCATACAGCGCAGGAGCCTGCATATAACCGTTGTACAGATGCAGATAGTACGTGCCTGCCGCGTCGGTCAACAGCAGCACGCGAGTGTTGATCACGCGCGAAAGCTGCGTGCCTTTTACCGGGACAGCATGCGGCTCCCCGTAAACATAGGCGAGCACGGCCGGCCGCACCGAGAACAGGATAGTCGGCGGCAAATTGCGGATCGGGACCGCCGCCGCGGCCTGCTGCCCTTGCACGATGGCAAGATCGGCCTCCAGCCGGTCCAGCGCGATGGAGCCAACCTGTTTGCCCGCCATCTCGCGCAGCAACGCCACGTAAGTTTTTCGCTCTGCCGGTGCCGACACAGAGGGAAACTTTGCGCTCGTAACCTTGACGTCATCGAGCTTGACCGTGCGCGCGCCCCAGTCGACTGTTGTGCGGGCTGTCATCTGGGCGAGCCCGAATACGGGCTCGGCGCCAGCGGGATCGATCTCCACCGCCGCGTTTGCCTTCAGCGTAAAGCCATCCCAGGCTTCGAGCTGCGGCTCGAAGATCTTGCTGGTCGTGCCGCCGCTCGCATAGGTACGGGGCCAGCCTTGGTCCACGGGCGGTGGCGGGGGCGTCGGCTGGGAGCTCGCTTGCGTTGCCGGTTGCGTAGTGCTGGACGTGCCTGCAGTCGATGACGCCTCTTTCCCTTTGTGGGCGCAGCCGGCCAGTATGGCCAGCGCGATCAGGATCGGTATTGCTTGCCTCATGTTCTCTCCCCACGAGCGTGTTGCAGACGAGTAGGCGAAGGTCGGTGCGCGATTATCCCTCACCGGGCTGATCCCTACGAGGGCGGCGCCGGGCGCGGGGCCAGTCGAGCAGCACGCGCGCTCGCGCCTGCTTTTGCATTCTTCGCAATCTGCCAGCTAATTGTCAGCCGGTCGAGATGATACTGGGTCACGCAGCACGGCTCGGTTCCACACCCAATCCGATGAGGAGATACGTCATGAACACCACGACAGTTGTTCGTGCCATCACGCTGACGATAGCAGTAGCATTGACAGTGGTTGCCATCAATCTGGAAGCCTATATTGCTCCGCCGGTATTGCCAGCGGAGGTGACGGTCGCGGCGCCTGTCGTGTTCGAGGAAGACGCCGAAGCCGCTGCGTATCCTATTGAACTTCCAGTCAATCCGCAGCTTTGCCCATGTTGAGAGGCGGCACGGTAGTGCGCGAAGGGACAGCGCGAGAAAAATCGCGGGGGCCACAGGATCGATCTGACAGCGATTTGACAGCGCCCCCGCGTAGAGTGGACAGTCGACTCCGTCTCAAAGTCACAACACGAGTCGCAAGGCCTGCAGCCCAACGTCAGAGGAGCCATGCCCGCAACCGCACTCGCCAAGCTGAGCCGCCCGAAGCTCTATAGCGCGGTCCCGCGCGCGCGGCTGTTTCAGCGGCTGGACGAGACGCGCGAGCACCCGGCGATCTGGGTCTGCGGCCCACCAGGTGCCGGCAAGACGACGCTCGTGGCGAGCTACGTGAGCGAGCGCGAGATTCCCGGGATCTGGTACCAGGTGGATGCGGGGGATGGCGACCCCGCGACTTTTTTCTACTACTTAGGCGTGGCCGCAGACCAGGCGGCAAAAGGCAAGCACAAGCCGCTGCCGTTGCTCACGCCCGAGTTCCAGCACGATCTCGACGGTTTTTCGCGCCGCTATTTCCGCGAGCTGTTCGCCCAGCTTCCCGAGCGTGCTTTGCTGGTGCTGGACAACGTGCAGGAGGCACCTGCCGATTCTTCGTTTCAGTCCATCCTGGCGTCGCTGCTCGAGGAAATCCCGGAGGCAGTGAATGTCCTCTGCATCAGCAGAGCCGATCCGCCCAGCACATTCGCGCGCTACGCTTCGACCGGCCGGCTGGCAACGCTGGAATGGGCGGACTTGCGGCTCACGCTGGACGAGACCCGCCAGATTGCAGCGGTGAAGCAGCCGATCGAAGAGCGCACGCTCGTGCAACTGTTCGAGCAATCCGAAGGGTGGGCGGCCGGACTCACCCTGATGCTCGAGCGCATCGCCCGCACCGGGGTGGTGCCCGAAGCGATCGAAGCGGAAACGCGCGAGGCGGTGTTCAACTACTTCGCCGGCACACTGTTCGAGAAGCAACCGGCCGATACGCGGCAAGTGTTGTTGCGCACCGCTTTTCTGCCGCAGATCACCCCCTCGCTGGCCGAAAGTCTCACCGGCAATCCAAACGCGGGGAAGCTCCTCGAGCATCTGCATCGCCGCCATCTCTTCACCTACCGCCGCCGTCTCGGGCTGGCGCGGACTCCGATCAAGCAGCGCGCACTCGGAAGCGGACGAGGCAACCTACGAATATCACGCGCTTGTTCCGCGATTTTCTGTTGGCGAAGGCGCAGGAGGAATACAGCCGCACCGGATTGCGCCGTCTGCTCGAAGAGACGGCGCAACTGCTGGAAACGATCGAACGCGACGAGGAAGCCGTCGCGCTGTATCGCGATGCGGAGGACTGGGGTGCCGTCACGCGTTTGCTGCTCAAGCAGGCGCCGCGGCTGCTGCGACAAGGTCGGGCGCAGACCCTGCGCGAATGGATTGCAGGCGTGCCGGAGGCGGAGGTCGGCGCCCGGCCCTGGATCTCTTACTGGCTGGGCGTGTCCTTGATCCCGGTGGACCAGTTGGAAGCCATCAGTCTGCTCGAGCAAGCTTTCGAGCGGTTCAGAAGCATGGACGACAAGATCGGTCAGATCGCGTGCGCCGCCAGAGTCATCGAGGCGATCTATCGCCGCTACGTCACTACCAGACCGGTCGAACAGTGGATCGAAGTGCTGGACGGATTGCTTGCGGAAGACCTCGAAATCCCCGACCGCGATGTCGAGCTGCGGGCTTATTGCAGCCTCGCGCTCGCAACGGTTTCGTGTTCCCCGCGCCATCCTCGTCTGGGCCCCAGTATCGAGCGTGTTTCGCGCCTCCTCGCCCAAGGGCTGGAGCCGGACCAACTGGTCACCGCGGGCGACGTGCTTTTGCGCTCTTTCGCCTGGGCCGCCGATGTTCCGAAGGCGCGCTGGGTCATCGGCCTGGTCGAACCGGTCTTGGAGGACAAGTCAGTTCCGCCGCTGGCTCAACTCTACTGGTGGTCCCGGGTCGGTATGTTCTATACCACCGACGGCCGCTATGCGGCGGCGGAAGCGGCGCTGCGAAGGGCCGACGAAATCGCGCTCAATTTCGGGTCCCACACTGCGACCGTCTTGCGGCATTTGTTCTGGGTGTTCCTGCGCTTGGTGCAGCGCGATGTAGAAGAAGCGAAACGGCACGTCGCTGGCATGCTCCAGGCGATGAGTCCCGCGCGCGATTCGGACCTCATGCTCAGTACATTTGCGCAGTCGTTGCTGGCCGCCCATATCGACGCGCCGGAAGGCGCGAGCGCAGCCGAGCGCAAACATCTCGAAGCGAATGCGCGCGTCAAGCTTTTCTACGGGGAGATCACGGGAGCAATCATACTCGCGGCGCACCTCGCCCAGGCGGGGGCACTGGCAGAAGTCGAACGTCTGGCTGGCAGCGCCAGCGCTGCCATACAGGACACGTATATGGGCCACGCCGAGGCCCAGTTGCTGCTCGTGCGTGCTTATGCCGAGCTGCTCCATGGGCAGCGGACGAGCGCCCGTGCGCTCATCGATTCCGCCGCTTCCACGGCTGCGGATACCGACCTCTTCATGTTGCGCTTGATTCCCAACGTGCTCCCGTCTGTCTTCAGCTTCGCTCTGAGCGAGGGCATCGGCGCAGTCAGGATCAAGGCCTGGATCGAGCACTATCAGATCGCCCCCGGCCTAGATGCGTCCGAGCATTGGCCGTGGACCGTCAGGCTCTACCTGCTGGGAGGCTTGCGCGTGGTGTGCCGCGATCAACCTTTGCAGTTCAAGAGAAAAGCCCCGCAGAAACCCCTGGAGCTGCTGGTGCTCCTCGCCGCGGCAGGCCCGGGGGGATTGACGTCGCGAGTGATCGCAGATCGTTTGTGGCCAGACCTGGAGGCCGACGCGGCTTCCGTCAACGTCGACACCAACGTATACCGGCTGCGCAAGCTGCTCGGAGTCGAAGACGCGTTGATCAGCGTGAAAGGGCGCATTGCGCTCAACTCGATGCGATGCTGGGTGGATGCCTGGTCGTTCGAGCAGCGCGCCTCGCAATGCCTGCAGGCTTCCGGTGCAGACCTGGTTGAAAGAGCGCGCGCAACGCTGGACCTCTACAAGGGCCACGTTCTCGACCAGGAAGCCGAGCAACCGTGGGCATTGGCTTTTCGCGAGCAGCTCGCTCGACGCATGACGCAGCTGACCGAGGCCGCCGGCAAGGCCTTGGAGGAAAGAGGCGAGCGCGACGCGGCGATCGAGCTGTATCAACGAGCGCTGGTGCTCGACAATCTCTCCGAGCCGATATACCGCCGCCTGATCGCATGCCTCAAGGAGACAGGCGAGGCGGCCGAGGCCCTGAAGGTCTTCCGCCGCTGCCGGGAGCTGCTTTCGGTCGTGCTCGGCGTGCAGCCGTCCAAGGAAACCCAGGCGCTTGCAGACACGCTGCGGCAGTGATCGCGGCTATAACCACCCCGTCGCTTCGCGTCACCGACGCCCCGGCGCGCCATTGCATCCTCTCCCATCTGGGCGAGCCCACCACCCCACCCCAAGTGCCCCCGCACGCGGCCCCCCGCTGTGGGAGCAGGCCGCTGAGCCCCAATGGGATGACATCCCGGCACCTGTGCCCGAGTTCGTCTTCGACCAGCGCCTGAGCGGGTAGCCCTGCGCACCTCTTGTCGCTGGGCTCGTCCAGCCCCTGCAATGGGGACTGAGGGCCAGGTTTTGCCGCCCCGGTCCCAACACCGTGACGGTTGACCTGCCTGTCATCGCCTTCCGGCACCCCTCATCCCCCTTAGGCACGCGTCCCGGCCACTTTCTCAGCCCTCTCAAGGTCAATCCAACACGCCGGGTTGAGCCGGCTTGAGGCGTCCCGCGATGCGTGATACGGTTCAATTTCCTATCCGTATCCGTCACCCGCCTCAGCACCAGCGTGCATGAGCTGGGGCTGCTTACTCAAACGAGTATTCGATATCGATATGGAATACTGCGCAAACTGTGGCGGCCACCTGCAGATCATCGCGCGGTCGTCGATCCCGTGGTGATCACCAAGATCCTCGCCCATCTGCACCTGTCGGCGCGCGCACCGCCCAGATCACCGGGCGCGGCGAGTCGATCTGTTCCAAGCGGCCTGATCGCACACTCAAGCTCCCCTTCCATCGGGCTTAGCCCCTAAGCCGAGAGGAGCCCGTTCGCCCCGCACTCGCGCAAGCGGCAAAACGGCGCCGATAGCGGGCAGCTGCATGGGTGATTGGCCCAGCAAATCGCCGTAATTCCTCGAGTCTTGACCGAGGACTCGCGTGATCGACAGCTGACCGGCCGCAAGCCTTCCCGATCGGGAAATAGGCGGTTCGTTTTTCTTATGCTCTTTCGGTTCTGCGCCGGGTCAGCAGGCCCGCCAGCCCCAACCCTACAATCATCAGAGCGTAGGTTGAAGGTTCCGGAACGTTGTTGACCTGCAACCGAGTGATGAAGTCAGCAGAATCGCCAAATCGGTCGGTGCGATTCCCACTGCCGTTTATCTCGATGGCATAATGTCCATCGTCAATCAAGCCCGCCGGTATCAGATGACTGATTGGATGGGGAAAGGGATTCTTTGAGAAAGTATCTGTCCCGAATATCACGCGGCCATTGTCGAGGTCGATTAGACGGGTCGAGGTAATGGTAATGACAGGCGAGAAGTCGTCCTCGGGAGGTAGCGCAATTACTCCTACGTTTACCACCGCAGGCGCGAGCAGGTTAAAGGTTACATACCATGGCACATTGTCGGCAGTCCGAAACGACGTCAAATTAGCTTCGTTTAGAACTGGAAAAACGTTGAGGTAGTCGTTCACGATTGGCGAGACCACTACCGCATTTGCCGGTGGTAAGCCAAGGAATCCCAAAGCTACCGAAACACAACACATTGCAACAAACGCTTTGCTTAGGCGAATGGTAGGCACGGTTGTCCCTCCACAACAGGGCGCGATGCAACTAGTCAATTCCTGCTACTTAGGAATCAGCAAGGCACAACGCAACGGACCCTGCAGATGGCGGGCGCCGTTCTAGTGGTGGGATCGCGGACGATTAGCGCAGACGACATTTTGGCCCCCTTCATCGCCGTCAGGCAATTCCGTTCCAAAAACGTCAGGCTTACAGCAGGGTTACATTTTTACCCACTATGAGGCTACATGGATGCGAATGTCAAGACGTTGCCCGTGGGAAGCATCGAGGCAATTCGATCCCGTCATGGTCCAACCCGGTCGCACCACTGGCCAGCCATGCCGACAACCTTGCTGGCTCTCCGCTCCGCCAGACGCATGGCCGCTCGCAACGATTGGCACCGGTTGGCAGATTCCATCTCGGCACAAGCTTCGACTCACCACCCCGTCGCTTCGCGCCACCTCTCCTTCGGAAGGAGGGGAGGAGCTTCGGTGGATTTATCAGTTCGACAGTGATCGGACAGCGTTATAGGCATAGAGTGGTCGGCGTCGCAGGGCTTCTCCTGCTCCATACACGGAGCTCACAACAATGAAATCTCTCCAGCCACTTCTCACTCTCGCCTGCGCCCTCGGTCTGCTCCTGCCATTTGATTCGGCCCATGCGCAGAAGCAATACGGACCAGGCGTGACCGATACCGAGATCAAGATCGGCCAGACCATGCCCTACAGCGGGCCGGCGAGCGCGGTGGCAGCCATCGGCCGGGCACATGCCGCGTACTTCAAGATGATCAACGAGCACGGGGGAATAAACGGGCGTCGCGTCACGCTGATGTCGCTGGATGACGGCTACAACCCGGCCAAGACGGTCGAGCAGACGCGCAAGCTGGTGGAGCAGGAAGGTGTGCTGTTGATGTTCGGCTCGCCGGGCACCGGCGTGCAAACAGCAGTGCAAAAGTATTTGAACGCGCAGAAGGTGCCTCAGCTGTTCATCACGGCGTCGACACTGAGGCTGGTGGACCCGCGGAACTTCCCCTGGACCATGGTATTTCCGCCGAATCAGCGCACCGAAGTGGCGCCGCTCGCGCAGTACCTGTTGTCTCATCGCGCGACCGCGAAGATCGGAGTGCTGTATCAGAACGACGACTATGGCAAGGGTTTCGTGCAAGCCTTGAAGGAGGCTTTGGCGGACAAGGCCCAGCCGAGCATCGTGGCCGAGGCCTCGTATGAAGTCAGCGATCCTACGATCGACTCCCAGATCATCGCCTTGCGTGGCGCCGGGGCGGACACGCTCTTCGATTTTTCCACGCCGAAGTTCGGCTCGTTTGCAATCCGCAAGGTCTACGACATCGGATGGCACCCCGTCCATTTCGTCACCGGTCCGAGCACGTCGACCGGCGCCACGCTGGTGCCGGCAGGCCTCGAAAAGTCGGTCGGCCTGCTGTCCGCAGGCTGGTTGAAGGATACGTCTGCCGGAGAGTGGCAGAACGATGCGGCAACCAAAGAGTGGCTTGCCTGGATGAAGCGCTACTACCCCGACGGCGACGTGGCGGACTGGCTGAATGTTTACGGCTACACTTCAGCACAAGCTCTCGTGCATGTGCTGCAGCGCTGCGGCGACAAACTGACGCGCGAAAACGTGATGCGTGAAGCAGCCAATATCAAGGAGCTCGAGCTGCCGATGCTCTTGCCGGGAATTCGCGTCAATACCAGTCCGACCGACTTCTACCCGATCCGGCAAACCGTACTACGGCGTTTCGATGGCAAAGCGTGGGAGCGCGTAGGTCAGGACGGAACGGGAACTCAAGCGTCTCGCGTCGCCGCGCCGGTCAGCGAGAGATAGACGCTCGATCGGGCTCAATTGCAACTGACATACCAATACTGGAAACCACGATGAACGGCAAGATTGGTCTCGAGGAACATTTCGCGATTTCGGACACCGTCGCTGATGCCCGCGGTTTCGTTGGCGAGGCAATCTGGACCGATCTGCGCGAGCGCCTGCTCGATTTTCAGGACAAGCGGCTGACGGAGATGGATCGCTACGGCATGGAGAAGATGATCGTGTCGCTCCATGCGCCAGCGGTCCAGCGCATCGATGACAAGCGCAAAGCGATCGAGGTGGCGCGCCGGGCCAACGATATGCTCGCACAGCAGATCGCCAAACGGCCCGACCGCTTCGAGGGCTTCGCTGCGCTGGCCATGCAGGATCCGGATGCGGCCGCGAAAGAGCTGCAGCGTTGCGTAAAGGACTTTGGCTTCAAGGGCGCGATGGTGAACGGCTACTCGCAGCTCGGCAATCCGGAAAACTGCCTGTACTACGACCTGCGCGAGTACTGGGATTTCTGGGGCGTGGTCGAACAGCTCGACGTGCCGTTTTATCTCCATCCGCGCGAGCCGAGCCAGCGGCGTGCCTACGAAGGCCATCCCTGGCTGATCGGCCCCGCTTACGGCTTTGCGGCCGAGACTGGACTCCATGCGCTGCGTCTGCTGGGCAGCGGGCTGTTCGACAAGTACCCGCGGCTCACGCTGATCCTCGGTCATCTCGGCGAGGCGCTGCCCTTCAATCTCCATCGCATCGACCAGCGCATCGCGTGGTCGCCGATGGGCTATCCCGCCAAGCAGAAGATTTCGGAGTACTTCCAGCGCAACGTCTACATCACGACTGCGGGGAACTTCCGCACCCAGAGCTTGATCAGCTGCATGCTCGAGATCGGCGCCGATCGTATCCTGTTCTCGACCGACTATCCGTTCGAGCAGGTGCGCGAGGCGGCCGAGTGGTTCGATGCAGCTTCGATCAGCGAGGCCGATCGCCTCAAGATCGGCCGCCTCAACGCCCTCGAGCTGTTCAAGATCGAGAGCGCAAGGCGCTGAGGAATGCATCCGATCACGGCGCTGTCCGCTGCGGCGAGCACGACGAACTTGACGCTGGCCAAGCCCGGATCGTCCTGCCAGGTGAGCTTGTCGGCGTCCACCATCTGGTCGCCTGATCTGGCGTGGCGGCCGGAAGACCGCTGACGCCGATCAGCGCCCCGGCTAGGCACAAGGGGAAGCAGCGGCTTATGTGTCCCCTCCTGGCAGTGACGGCCTGATGTCGTTCGTATCGCGCGAACTCAAGCCACGCTGGCAACCTGCTCGGCCGTCATCGCCGTGCCGGCCACGGTCGTGCGGCGCATGTCGCGTGGCTGGCTCTCGTCGAATCGGCGCACGCGATGCATGGTCTGCCGGTTGTCCCACATGACGAAGTCGAACTCTTTCCACACGTGAGCGTAGACGAACTCGCGCTGTGTCGCGTGCTCGATCAGGTCGCGGATCAGGTCGCGCGCTTCCGGGATCTGCCAGCCGACGATGGTGCCGATGTGCGACGACAGGAACAGCGACTTGCGTCCGGTCACCGGATGCGTGCGCACCAGCCGCTGGCGCACGGGCTTGAACATGGACCGCTCGCTCTCGGTCAGCTCGCTGAAGCCCATCGAGCCGCGCGAGTAGATCAGAGAGTGCTCGCAGACCAGGTCCTCGATCAGCGCCTTCATGTCCTCGTCGAGCGCGTCGTAGGCGGCGCGCATGTCGGCGAACTCGGTGTCGCCCCCGCGGGATGCCACGGTACGGGCGGACAGCAGCGAGTACTTCGCCGGGACGGCGCGGTAAGAACTGTCGGAATGCCACAACCGGTTTCCCAGGTTGAACATCCGGCGCCGGTCGTTGCGGTCATACGGCTGGCCGCGCTGATCCAGGTTGGACACATCGATCATGCCGTCCTGCAGGCGATACTCGTTGTCCTTGGTGATGTTGCCGCCCTGGGCACGCTCGATGGCGCCGAAATTCCGGGTGAAGGCAAGCTGCTGCTCGTCGCTGATGCGCTGGTCAGGAAAGACCAGGACACCGTAACGATCCATACCGGCGTCGATCGCCGCGGCATCTCCGCTTGAGATCCCGCTGCACAGGTCAACGCCGGAAACCTTTGCCGCGAACTGCGGCTGAATGGGCTCAATGGACAAGCTCAT
Source organism: uncultured beta proteobacterium (assembly GCA_963741215.1). GTDB lineage: Bacteria > Pseudomonadota > Gammaproteobacteria > Burkholderiales > SHXO01 > SHXO01. Next base: position 1,953 of record CAVUHQ010000039.1, on the reverse strand, counting down.
TGTCTGGTACCAGGTCGGGTTGATGATTGCGATCCAGCGGTATCGTATCTGAATCCACGAAGGCTTTGGTTTTCGCCTCCCATCAGCGCGTGCGGACTGCGTCCGCACGTGACAGATGCGGACGGCGTAAGATGCTTCGCCACCAGCGTGACGGCATCGAACGGCAACAGATTCAGCTTCTTTTCAAACCAGCAGGCTCGAGGAGATGCGATGTCCGCAACCGGAATTGCCGCAGGTATCCCGTCCGACACCGATCAACGGCGCCAGTTACGACGCGCCGTGGTAGCCAGCGCGATCGGCACGACCATCGAGTGCTACGACTTCTTCATCTACGGAATCGTCACCGGGCTGGGGTTGGCCAAGCTCTACTTCCGCAATCCGACCCGCTGGCCGGCACGTTGCAGGCGTACGCCGTGTTCTTCGTCGGCTTCATCGCGCGCCCGGTCGGCGCCGCCATCTTCGGCCACTACGGCAACTTGCCCTCGATCATCGCCGGCGGCCCGGTGCCGTTCATCGCCGCGGCGCTGTTCGCCAAGTTCCAATCGGGCTATGCGATCGCCTTCTACATCCTCATCCTCGGCTGCGCTGTCATCAGCATTATCGCCACCGCGCTGCTCACCGACTACACCAACCGGGACATCTCGCAGGAACCGGCAGATACCCTTACAGCAGCCAGTCGATCGGGAGCAGGGACATGAAGGCCACGCCGAACCGCTTGAAGAAGCCGATGTTCGGCTCGCTCCAGCAGCGGAGTTCGCCCTGATCGGTGCGCTCAATCCACCGCGAGCAGTGACGCAGTATTTCCGGCAATTCCGGCGGCGTCGATTCGCGAACATCCTCAGAGCCGCGTAGCCCCGAATCGACAGGAGCTCGACTTTGAGTCTCATTGATTATCTGTATATCGATCGGCAGAGATTGGATGCGTACTTCGAGCAGGTTTCCGGCACTGTCGCTTTTGATAAGGTGCCGGAATGGACCGCAAGCCTGGCGATGGACGGGCCCAAGGTCGAAGGCAAGCAGACGCGGCATCCGCGTCCGTATTCTCCCACTGAGAAGATCAGAGCCGTTCTCAAGCATCTTCTCGCGCGGTCCTCCATGATCGAGCGCGATTCCGCCACGATTCCCCCATTCGGTTTCGAGACCCTCGAGGCTGTCAAAGTCGTAATTCCACCCAAGGAGAACAGTTCCGGTGATCTTGTCGGTGTGGTTTTGTGGCTGTCCGGGCTGGAATACCGAGGAAACAGGCTCATTTTGATCGAGAGTCTGCGTGCAAAGGATCGCGACTTCGTTGATAGCCTCTCGCAGCAAACCACGCTGCTTCAATTTCTTTCGGAGGTTAGCCAAGAGTTCGAGCACAGTGCGGCGTACCATCCGCTGCTCGAAGCACTGGAATGTCCGCTGCTGTTTGTACTCCCTCCGGGATATCAGGCCGAACTGGAGGATGGGCATTCAAAAGCGTGCTCGGCAGAGCTTCGCAGAGAATTCAACAGAAACGGCGCCCGATTGAACGAGATCTCATTTCGAGAATCATTGGTTGTTCCCTGGCCGCATACAGCGAAGAAGCAGTGGGAAGTAAGAGATGGTGCGCATCGCTACCTCGTGGTTGAAGAAAGCAGTCAAATCGACGGCATCAGAAAGATAGCGGGTTACAGCGTTTTCCAGAACCATAGGGCAGAACTGGCAGCCCAGTTCGCCGCACATCCGGCAGAGTTTCTCAACAAGCTCGGGGCATCGATAGCTCCGCCGCGTACAATCACTTCCCTGTATCGGGTACGGTCGTCTTTGCTGGAAGGCACTCTTCCGGACGACTATTACTACCAGATCGGTTACCCCATCTTCATCGCTGATGGCCGTGTCGAGAAGGAGGCCCTCACCGCAGTCCCTGGCTTACTGCGGCGGGTATTGTCGAGATGGGGCAAAAGATAGAACGTGCCCAGGGAGCGGACGCTGCTA
>CAVUHQ010000038.1:0-11088 GCA_963741215.1 uncultured beta proteobacterium | reverse complement strand
GGAAGCGGGCTTGCTGCCTGAGTTGCGCGCCTCATTTCAGACGTGCGGGGCGGAGTTGGGGGCTATCGTCGGTAGGCCGTGCCGAAACGATCCAAGAGGCGAACAAGTGCGTCGCTCCTGGCATTGATCAAGATGACCATGCTGCGTCGCCTTCGGAATAGGGCGCGGTGGATCCGAGGGCTTGAGCGGCGTTGGTAGTCAAGGATGCAGCAGCGCTGTGTCCATGGTCAACCGCAAGTGGAGTTTGTCAGCTCCGCCTGCCTTGAGACTGCGATAGGACATCGGCGACAAGCTGCTTAGTTTGAGTAAGCGTCAACTTCTCGGGGACACCCAAATCGAGCGCGATCCTTACTTGGCGAGAGCGTGTACGCGGAAGCCCCTTCTAAATTAGTGGTCTCACCGCCTCCGTATCTACATCCCGCCTTGACAGAACGATCACACAACTCCGCCCTTTGGAACTGACAAATCCGCAGTTAACGCACAGTTGACGATGAACTCCGGCTTTGGGTCCATACCGGCGGCCTCTTCGAAGTACTTGACGCTACCGTCATACTCAATCGAGGAGACAATTCGTTCACACACCATACGCTGGCGGTCAACTTGCTGGCGATGTTACGCGCTCTAACTTGCACTCTGGCCACCAGCAACTCTTCCGCCTTGTTTGGAAGGGCTAGATCGGCATCAAATGTCGGACGACGATTTCTCATTCGATAGAAGTTGACTTCAATGCCCTCGGGGAGCCGCTGAACTTTGTTGATGGCCCGCACCTGGCCGTCCCAGAGCACACCTACATCGCTGGTAAGCTGGCTCCGAACGCTCTGGAGCACAAGCTTCTCTAGTTCCGATAGGCGCGCGTCAGAGCCAAACAGTCTGGAGAAGAAGGAATTCAGTGGCACGTGCACCCCGCCTGTGCAGCGCCAGCTGCTCCGTATGCGCCACCGGCGGTCGCGCCTTTGTACGCGTTCGGGATTCGTGCCAATTGCTGCGAAGCTCGAGTAGGCATAGGGTTCGCCGCTTTCCAAACGCGGGGCATGAATCGGTATCGGTAAGGATCAGAAAGTGCGTGAGTGGCGATTGGCACGTAGTTGCCGTTCCACATCGTGCGCGGTCCACCCATGCGCGCTGGAATCCAGTGAGAGAACTCCAACCCAGCGCCTTTGGCACCTGTGGCTTTGAGGCCGCCGGTCAAACCCGTGGCAAAGCTTACTGCCACTCCAGTCCACTCGCCTGCACCGTAAGCATCTGAACACGGGTCTACGCCCCCGTCAATGCCGGCCACATCACGTAGCCTTTGCCCCTGTCCAAAGAGGATCACGTCCCCCATACCCGCCGAGAAATCGACGAACGCTTGCGGCAGCGTCGGCAGGTCTGCACCACTGAATAGTCCGTAAGTGTCGATGTCCTTGAGAGGGTTGCCATCAACATACTGGTACAAGCTCGTTCCACCCTCAAGCCCAATCGGATCGGGCTGGACGTACCTCCCAGTCGTTGGATCGTAGTCTCTGAAGTAATTGTAGTGTAACCCCGTCTCCTTATCGAAGTATTGCCCCGGGAAGCGCAGCGGATAGCTGAGACTGAGGCGATCCCCGTCGGGATCCTCGCTGGCGATGTTGGCGCCGAAGGGGTCGGTGTTGTCCCACCGCCAGCGGACGCGATTGTGCGTGTCGATGACGACGCGAGGCGTGCCCAGATGATCCGGGTAGACGTAGAACATCTGCGCATCGGGCGCCTCGCCGCGCAGACCCGATGGGCCCGCGGGCAAGCCTGCCCTGAGTGCTACGCGGAGAGCGTCGGTGGCGGAGGGTCGCCCGTCTCCGTCGACGTCGTACTTGGGCTTGCAAGGAACCAGACGCACAACGCACTTCTGGATCAACTGACTGTCGTCAAGGTCGACGCGCCCATCCCCATTTATGTCCCCTTCGCACATTTCTCCGATGCCGTTGCCCTCAACGTCGTGCTGGCTGGGGTTAGCCACGCTGATGCAGTTGTCCGATTCGTCGGGCACGCCGTCTTCGTCCTGATCGACGCTGATCCAGCCCACCGGGAGGTCGCCCAGCCAGATGTGGTCCCAGAGAGGTTGGCCAGTGGGCCGTGCCTCCCCGATCAGCCGTCCGGCGGTGTCGTACAGGAAGACCCGGCCAGTGCCGCTGGCTGGCAGCTTTTGCACCCGCTGCCCGAACGCGTTGATCTGATACTGCGCCAGCAACGCGCCGGTACTGACGCTGATCACCCGGGTCAGCCGTCCGCGCGCATCGTGAACGAAGATATGCTTACCGCTCGTGGCGAGGTTGCCTGCCGTGTCATACGCGTAACTCAGAGGGAATGGGCCGGAGACGGTGAGAAGTCGGTTACTGGTGCCGGCATAGCCGTAGCCGTAGGTGTTAGCGCCGATGCCGGCGCTCAGCCGATTGCCCACGGGGTCGTAACTGAAGGTCTGAGTGGTGCTCGAGGTAACAAAGCTGACCAGACGATCCAGGCTGTCGTAGCCCATCAGCGTGGGACTTGCGGGGTTCGCGGTATCGGTAAGCGCGGTGAGGCGATTGGCCGCGTCCCACGTCAGGACCTGGCTTCGATCGCCGAGCGTGTACCCGGTGATGCGTCCGTCCAGATCGAAGGTGCGCATGTAGGGCCGGCCGTTGCCGAACACCCACGACGCCACGCCGCCGAACGGACGGTAGGTTACCGCCGCTACGACAATCTGCGTCCTGCCTGCGTAGGTGGTGCTGATCGCGCTCACGCGCCCGAGGCTGTCCAGTGAGTAGCTGACTTGGCGGCCGCTGGGGTAGGTGATGCCGATCAGCCTCCCGGCGAGGTCGTATTGGTACGCCGTGGTGTAGCTGATCCCGGCAATGACGCGGGTGTCCTGGGTGATGCGGCCGTGCGGGTCGTAGGTGCGGCTAGTCGAGCCGGTGGCATCGGTGATGCGGGTGAGCCTGCCGATGCCGTTCAAGCCCTGGTCGTATTCGTACGTGTGGGTGACCGGTGCCAGGGTGGACCCAGTGGGTGGAGTGAACGTCGTGCTGACGAGGCGGTTTAGCGCGTCGTAGCGATAGCTGGCGGTGACCCCGCGCGCATCGGTGCTGGTCAGTAGGTTGCCCGCAGCGTCATAGTTGTTGGCGGTTGTGCCGGTGTCGGGGGACAGCTGGCTCTTGACGTTGCTCAGACCGTCGATGCCGTATGCGGTGGTCCGCCCTAGAGCATCGGTGACCTGGTTCAGTCGATCCAACCCGTCGTATGCAAAACGGGTCGCGCCGCCGTGCGCGTCGCGCATCGTCGTCAGCCGGCCGAGTGCGTCGAAGGCCCGAGTAGTGGTGTGGTCGAGAGGGTCGAGCACGCTGGTCAGGTTGCCCTCCGCGTCATAGCCGTAGCGGGCGATCTGTGCCGCCGGGTTGGTGCCGCCGATGTCTTGGATCAGGCGATTGAGTCCGTCGTAGACACGCGAGCGGGTGGCAGCGAGTTGCCCCTCAGCATCGAGGGTGTCCTCCGCAATACGGTTGCCCATCGGGTCCAGGGTGTAGGCGATCCGGTTGCCGAGTGAGTCGGCGATGCCGATCAGGCGGTGGGCGTCATCGTAGCTGAAAGTAAGCGCACTCCCGTCAGGAAGGGTGACAGCGCTTAGCTGGCCGACGTTGTCGTATTGATAGCGGGTTAGCTCGCCGCCCGCTTCTCGTGACAGCAGTCGCTGGCGCGCATCGTAGGTGAGCGTAGTCGTAAGGCCGTTGGGGTCGACTATCTCCTCCACCTGACCGTGGGCGTTGTAGCGCCTGAAGCGCGTCTCGTGTCCGAGCGCATTTCGGACAAGTTCGAGCTCACCGCGGCAGCCGGTGGTCGAGCTGTCGCCCGCTCCCGGTACGCAGATCGCGTCCGCAGCGTAGTACTGGTACGTGAAGCGATCCGTCACATCGGTGCGTGGACCGTCGACCTCGACGCGGATGAGCTGGCCACTTTCGAACTGACCAGGCAGCGGCTCTGAGTAGACATTGGTGTAAGACCAAGTACGTGCTGCTGCGCTTTGCGTGTCGACAACTGTTCGGCTGACCAGGTGACCGCGGTCGTCCCACGCGAGGACTGTCTCGCGGCCGGGTTCGGTAAGCCGTACAGGCAGTCGGAACCGAGAGTCCCACTCGATCGTCTGGGACCGTGCGAGCGGCGTTCCCACCGCTTCGGTGCGCTGTGTCTCCAGGTCTGGACGTCCATGCGGATCCGCTCGTTGCACCTCGGTGACAGATCCGTTCCAGTCAGTGGAGCTGGACAGGTAGCCGTTGCTGTCGTAGGTCGCGCTCCTTGGCCCACAAGCTGGACATGCCGGCCCCGCGATCGCAATGGTCCGACGCCGTCCAGCGAAAGTCTGGAACGTGTAGGTCCTCGTCGTGCCAAGCGGATCGGTGACGCCGACGCTACCTGCAGGGAGAGAGGCATTTGCAGGTGGCGCATAGGCAAGCCGGTAAACGTCTGCGCCGAGGGCATGACCGGTATAGGTCGGGCGGTTCGGGCTTCGCCCGGAGGAGTCGCCAGGCTCGGCATACGAGAACGTGGCAAAACGCGCGCCCCCCATGTCAATCCCAGTCAGGGCGTTGGGTAAGCCTAGATTGCCGGCTTCGTATCGATAAGCTCTCCCAGTACCGTCTGGATACGAGACCGAGATCAGGTTGTTGCTGGCGTCATACGCATAGCCGATTTCCTGAGAGCTGGCGTTGCGCACGCCGGTGATCCGGTTCTGCGAGTCGTAGGAGAAGGAGAGCGTTCGACCGACGGGGTCCTCGACCCGATTGAGCCGGCCACCGGCGTCATACTGCAGCCGTGTGACATGACCGCTCCTTGTTCGGATGAAGAGCAGCCTGCCGGCCGCATCGTACTGCTCCACGGAATCGACAGATGTGCGCAACTCCCAGCCGCTTCGCTGACCGTTGACGAGCGTCTCGGTCACGGTGATTGGCGTGCTGGCGTTCGCCTTCCAGATCCCGCTGTCCAGATAGAACGCGTAACTTCTTCCAGATGGGCGATCGACCCAGATCAGATTGCTGCGCACGACTTGGATGCGCTGAAAGTACTCGGCGGTCCACTGTGAGCCGAACGGCGTTGTCAGCGAGGACAGGCTGTTGTAGTAGCGCCGAAATGCGAGGCCGCTTTGCCCGGAACATGCGTAGTCCGCCTCGATCTGGAGCTTGTTGCCCATACCGGGCAGGATTGGGTTGCCCACTTTGCTTGCGTCGGGAACCCCGGCGGAGTCGCAGCTGTCAGGGCCATCACTTTCCTCGTCGACACCAAGGTTCGCTTCGATTGGCAGCGACGGGGCGATGACCTGGGCCCAGAGGAATTTCCCTGAGAACAGATAGAACTCCACCCGGTACCCGGCGAGTTGGGGTACGGGGAATCCGCGCCCGGCAAGGTCGTTGAAGATGTCCTTGCGGATCTGCGCGACGCCGGCCTCAAGAGCTTCATTGAAGGTATTCCCGCAGGCCTGCGTTCGGAAAAACCCCCCGAGGTAGCTGAACATGACCCACGGCAATGCGCTTCGGTAGTCGGGAGGGCAGTTGGAGAAGGGCTGGCCGGAGGGTTCGGTGTTGGGCACCACCTGGTACTCCAGCTTGTATACGACGGGGCGCCAGGACGGGCTGTTTGAGAACAGCTTCCCGACAGGGTCGTTGCCGTCCCCGGCGGGAATCGCCCACGCGCTGGTTGTGTTTCCTGCGCCGCAGAAGAGAGCGAGGACCAGTGCCAGCGAGCTCGCGAGTCGCCAATGTGTCTTCATGGACCGACCTTCTGCACGGGGATTGCCGCAAGCTGTGGATGCTCAGCCCGGTCCAGCATGAATCGCAGCAGAGTTTGCAGAGCGCGCGATCCAAGCTGACCGGGTAGGCAAGTTGGATCGTGCGCTCTGATGCCGAGGCTCAGGCGGCGCCTGAGTCCCGCAAGGACGGGATCGTGCGTGTCGTCGTCTTTATGTGCCTGGCGGACGTGCCGGACGTCAACTGTCGAATGCAGTTCGACAGTCGTGAGCGACAGCGCCCCCCAGCCTCCCCTTGCCAATGGCATGTGCACGCCCTCGCGCGCGGCTGGCTAGATCCAAGATCGATTCAGCGGGACGAATCCCGGTCGCCCGAGCGCGGTTGCGATGCACCCGCGAGGCGTATCGTTGTTGTGCGACTACCCTAAATCGAGAGGCACGAAAATGCAAGTCTGAACGACCGGGTGATTGTCAAATCGAAAGGTCTCGGGAGGAGCCGCTTTGGTCGTGCGCGCGACCTCTGCCAGATCCCTTTTTGGTCTGGCCTCAAGGCTTGTTGCGCGGCTTCCTGGGCGCTGGAGCACGGGCGTGTCCATCGCTCGCTTTCTGGCTTCGCGGCGCCGGCCCCTCCGGTTTCGTCGCTGCCGCTGCCGCGAGCAGATCCAGTGGAGAACCTCTACCCGGGTCGTTCGCTGCCTGGATCTTCGGCTCCGGCGCGCTCGTCTTCACTGCAGGCGCGACATCGGCGGGCGCACCCTTCTTCGCGTCCAGCCGCAGCTTCGCGTAAGACCCCGGCGCATCCTCCAGCGCCTTGAGCTTGCCTGCGCCGGGAACGCGCGCGGGGACCTTCTCACCGCCGAACTGGCTGACCCAGCTGTTCCACTCCGGCCACCAGGAGCCGTCATGCCGGGTCGCGGCCGCCAGCCACGCGTCGGCCGTGTCGGCGAGCTTGTCGTCGGTCCAGTAGTTGTACTTGTTGGCCGCGGGCGGATTGACGATGCCGGCGATGTGACCGGAGCCGCCGAGAATGAACTTCACCGGCCCGGGCAGCAGCTTGGCGCCGAGGTAGGTGCTCTTCCATGGCGCGATGTGGTCTTCCATCGTCGACACGAAGCACACCGGGACCTTCACGTTGTCGAGGTCGATCGGCTCGCCCGCCAGCGTGATCGCGCCCGGCTGCGCCAGCAGGTTCTTGATGTACATGTTGCGCAGGTAGAACGTGTGCATCTTGGCCGGCATGCGGGTGGAGTCGGAGTTCCAGTACAGCAAGTCGAACGGGAACGGATCCTTGCCCAATAGATAGTTGTTCACCACGAACGACCAGATCAGGTCGTTGGAACGCAGCAGGTTGAAGGTGGTGGCCATCTCCGCGCCTTCGAGATAGCCGCGCTCGGCCATTTTCTTCTCGAGGTTGGCGAGCACGCCCTCGTCCACGAACACGCCCAGCTCGCCCGGCTCGGTGAAGTCGATCATGGCCGTGAAGAACGTGGCGCTCTTGATGCGCTTCTCGCCCTTCATCGCCAGCCAGGCCAGGAAGCACGCGAGCAGCGTCCCGCCCAGGCAATAGCCGATGATGTTGATCTCGCGCTCGCCGGTGGCCTGCTCGATGGCGTTGAGCGCCGCCCACGGGCCTTCCAGCATGTAGTCCTCGAAGGTCTTGCCGGCGTAGCGCTCGTCCGGGTTGACCCAGGAGATCACGAACACGGTGTGGCCCTGCGCGGTGGCCCAGCGGATGAAGGAGTTCTTCTCGCGCAGGTCGAGGATGTAGTACTTGTTGATCCAGGGCGGGATGATCAGCAGCGGCGTGCGCCATACCGTCTCGGTCGAAGGGCTGAACTGGATCAGCTGCATGAGATCGGTCTGGTACACCACTTTGCCCGGCGCGGTGGCGACGTTCTTGCCCACCTCGAAAGCCGAGTAGTCGGTCATGCTGATGGCGAGCTGGCCGCCGCCGCGCTCCAGGTCGTCGAGCAGATGATGCAGGCCGTCGATCAGGTTGCGCCCACCCGAGTCGACCGTCGCCTTCAGCACCTCGGGGTTGGTGAACACGAAGTTGGTCGGCGCGAGCGCATCCACGAACTGGCGCGTGAAGAACTTCACCTTGCGGTTGGTCTGCGGGTCGAGCCCCTGCACCTCGGCGACGGTCTTCTGGATGTTGTCGGCCGCGATCAGGTAGGACTGCTTGATGTAGTCGAACAGGAAGTTGTTCTCCCACACCGCGTTCTTGAAGCGGCTGTCGGACTTGGCCGCCTGCGCGACCGGCTCCGGCTTCTCCCCCAGCAGCCTGGACATGGAGCTGTGCCACAGGCGCGTGTAGTCGTGCCACATGCGCATCTGCGCTTCCGCCAGCTTCATGGGGTTGGACCACATCTTGGCGGCCAGGTCCATGAAGGCGTTGGTGACGCCGATGTCATCCTCGGGCAGGACCTGCTTGCCCGCAGCGGTGCGGGCCATGAAATCGGCGGCGACCTTCTGGCTGTGCTCGGCGATCTCGGCGAAGGCCTTGGCCAGCTCTTCGGGGCTGGGGGTATTCGATTGGGGTTGGTCTGCCATGGTTGTCAGCCTTGTGCAAGGGTCTGCACAGACTACACCTTACGGAGGCGGTCCACCGTGTTCGGGGGTCGCCGCAGCTTGCGGTCGAACCCTTGTCTGCTTAGCAGAGCAGACCGTAACTGCGAGCTCGGTAGCGAGCTCAATTACCCCTCTCCCCGACCCTCTCCCACTAGGGGAGAGGGGGTGTGCTGGCGGTGCTCGGCGTCTCCCCAGGAGAGAGGGTGTTCGCGTGCTCCAGGCGTCGCTAGCTGGCGCGAAGCGCATGACGCCGTCGGGCCCGGTTTCGCGTGTGACCGCGCCTCGGTGCATGAGGTGGTTGAGGTGGGCGATGGCCTCGCCCATGGCGAACAGCATCTGGTGGCTGTCCAGCTCGCGCTGGAACAGCACCCGCAGCACTTGCGCAGCCGTCACCGGACCTGCGCATGCTTCGAGCAAGCGCCTGCAGCCGCTGCTCGTGATGCTCGTGGAGCTGGCGGGCGCGCTCTCGCAAGCCATGGAACACCGGCCCGTGAGAGGGCAGCACGCGCGTCGCCGCGGGCAGGCGGGCGTAGCGATCCACCGAGTCCAGAAACAGCTTGAGCGGATCGCCGTTCGGCTCGGCCGCCCAGACGCTGATGTTGGTGCTGATCTTGGGCAGCACCATGTCGCCCGAGATGAGCACGCCCAGGTCGGCGCAGTACAGCGCCGCGTGCTCGGGCGCATGGCCGTAGCCCATGATGACCTGCCAGCTGCGCCCGTCGATGCGGATCATGGTCGCCGTCCATGATGCGCCGGAACGCCGCGGGCGGCTCGCCGACTCCCAGGCTGTAGGTGTTGCCGCGCGAGCGCTGGTGCGCGACCTGCGCGGGGTCCAGCCCGTGCGCGGCGAACAGATCGGCCGCGCTGGGCGTGCAGTATCCCGGCAGGCCCAGGAGGAAGGCGCGGGCGGTGAGATACTCGCCCTCGCTCATCCACAGCTCGATGCCGAAGCGCTGGGTCAGCCAGCCGGCCAGGCCGAAGTGATCGGGGTGGTAGTGGGTGACGATGAGACGCCGGATCGGACCCTGCGGCAGCGCCCAGGCGAAGACCTGCTCCCACAGATCGCGGGTGGGAGCCGAGTTCAGGCCACAATCCACCAACGTCCAGCCGGCCTCGTCGCGCAGCATCCACAAGTTGATGTGATTCAACGCGAAGGGCAGCGGCATGCGCAGCCAGAACACCCCGGGCGCCACCTCCACCGTGGTGCCTGGCGCGGGAACGTCCGCAAAGGGGAACTGCAGCGGTGCGGCCGCGGAAGGATTGGGCTGGGCGAGGGCAGCGGTGGGATCGTTCATGGAGGCGCTGGCGACGGCGAAACGTCCGTCCGGCGGCGCCGAACGATTGCAGGAGTCGAACCTATGGTAGCCGATCCGCGGCGCCTGACGCAGCTGGGTGAGGCGCCGGGTGCGGCGGCCCCCGGCCCCCGGTCCGAATGGGCTAACATTCGACTGCTCGACCCTCGCTCGGGAGCCCGCCATGAACCCTGCCGACGCCAAGATGCTGACCCGCTTTCCCGGCCTGGATTTCGGCCTGGGGGAAACCCTGGACATGCTGCGCGAGACGGTGCAGAGCTTCGCCGCCGGCGAGATCGCCCCGCGCGCGGCCGAGATCGACCGCAGCAACGAATTTCCCATGGACCTGTGGCGCAAGCTGGGCGACCTCGGACTGCTCGGCGTCACCGTCGAGGAGGAGTACGGCGGCGCGGCGATGGGCTATCTCGCCCACATCGTCGCCGTGGAGGAGATCAGCCGGGCCTCGGCCGCGGTGGGGCTTTCCTACGGCGCGCATTCCAACCTGTGCGTGAACCAGATCCGCCGCAACGGCAACGAAGCCCAGAAGCGCAAGTACCTGCCCAAGCTCATCTCGGGCGAGCACGTGGGCGCGCTCGCCATGAGCGAGCCCAACTCGGGCTCGGACGTCGTGAGCATGAAGCTGCGCGCCGACAAGAAGGGCGACCGCTACGTGCTCAACGGCAACAAGATGTGGATCACCAACGGGCCGGACGCCGACACGCTCGTGGTCTACGCGAAGACCGACGTCAACGCCGGACCCCGCGGCATCACCGCCTTCCTGATCGAGAAGGGCTTCAAGGGCTTCTCCACCGCGCAGAAGCTCGACAAGCTGGGCATGCGCGGCTCCAACACCTGCGAGCTGGTGTTCCAGGACTGCGAAGTGCCGGAGGAGAACATCCTCGGCCAGCTCAACAAGGGCGTGAACGTGCTGATGAGCGGCCTGGACTTCGAGCGCTCGGTGCTCGCGGGCGGCCCGCTGGGCGTGATGCAGGCGTGCATGGACGTGGTCGTGCCCTACGTGCACGAGCGCGTGCAGTTCGGTCAGGCGATCGGCGAGTTCCAGCTCATGCAAGGCAAGCTCGCCGACATGTACAGCACCATGAGCGCCTCCAAGGCCTACGTCTACGCGGTGGGCCGTGCGTGCGATGCCGCCAAGACCCCCGATGCGATACGCGCATTGCGCAAGGACGCGGCCGGTGCGGTGCTGTTCGCTGCCGAGAAGGCCACCTGGATGGCCGGCGAGGCGATCCAGGCCTTGGGCGGCAACGGCTATATCAACGACTACCCGACCGGACGGCTGTGGCGTGACGCCAAGCTGTACGAGATCGGCGCCGGCACCTCGGAGATCCGGCGTATGTTGATCGGGCGCGAGTTGTTCGAAGAGACCAGGTAAAGCCACCGGTTCTCCCTGCGTCGAGGTGCAATCCGCCTCGCTTCTTGGGGCTCGACTGCCCATGCCGCGGAGGCCGTTGCGCATGCCGCGGCTGCCGGCCGGCA
>CAVUHQ010000037.1:0-28523 GCA_963741215.1 uncultured beta proteobacterium | reverse complement strand
GTAGTGCAGGACCGCGCGCGCGGCATCGGCTGTGATCAGCGACTTCGCGACCAGGTTCGTAACGTAGTCCAAGACATCCGAATCGGCGATGCCGCCGCCCGCCGCAACGGCGCTGGCCGCTTCCATTGTGAAGCTTCCGGCAAACACCGACAGCCGGCGCAGCACCACGCGCTCGGTCGCCGGGAGTAGTTCGTAACTCCAGTCGAGCGTGGCACGCAGCGTCTCGTGGAGCGCCAGCGCCGTGTGGCGTCCGCCTGTGAGAAGTTTGAAGCGGTCGTCGAGTCGCGCGGCGAGATCTTCGACACCGAGCGCCGAGGTGCGCGCGGCGGCCAGTTCGATGGCGAGCGGAATGCCGTCGAGCCGGCGGCAAATGGCGGCGATGGCGGCCACGCGCTTGTCGGGCGCGAACTGCGGTTCGGCATCGCGTGCGCGTGCCATGAACAATTGCACTGCGCCAGCCTTCAGCAGCGCCTCGCGTCCGGGTACATCTTCGGGCGGAACTGCAAGCGGCGGTACTTGGTACACCCATTCACTTTCCACTCGCAGCGGCTCCTGGCTGGCGGCCAGCACGCATACCGAGGGCGTGGAGCGCAACAGCACCTCGACCATGCGCACCGCGGCTTCGATCAAATGCTCGCAGTCGTCCAGCATCAGCAGGAGCTGCTTGCTGCCCAGCGCGGTTGCGACGTGCTCCGGCGTCATGCTGCCGCCGGAGAAGGTAAGTCCGAACGCGATCGCGACGGTGACGGGAACCAGGTCAGGGTTCGCGAGCGATCGCAGCTCGGCGAATCCGACGCCGTCGGCAAACAGCACCCGGAGCCGCTGTGCAGCTTCCAGACCCAGGCGGGTCTTGCCGATACCGCCCACCCCCGTCAGCGTGACGAGTCGGTGATCGGCGGCAAGTCGCAGCACCTCTTCGAGTTCGGCGTCGCGGCCGATCAATTGCATCATGGGTTAGTGTCGTGAGTCCGCCAACCAGCGGCCGACGTTTGGCCCCGTTAGACTGTTCTTCCACCACCCATGCTAAGGCTGCGCTCGACGAAGGCGAACTTAATTTCTATGAATTCTTCTAAGCCAGCATCCTCAGGCGCTGCGGTGGACGAGAGGTGAGTTGCGAAATACACCAACCCTTCGTTGCCTGCGCAGCGCTCAAATGCTTCGTTGGTGGGGGCAAGACGTGCGAGGGGTCGCCGGCGCAGGCCCAAGCCGCCCGAGGTAGAATCAACAATAAATCAGAAGTAAGAAAAATCAGAAGTAGAACAATAGCTAAGCCCTTCCAGAGTCAGGGGAAGCCGCAGCGACTTGGAAGGATCATGACGTCCTCAGGGGCTATGAATCGGGAATCCGACTCATCGACGATCCTCCAGTTTGGCCGGTTTGAGGTCCTGCCTCGGCGCCGAGAGTTGCGCGTCGACGGCCACACCGTCGAACTGGGTGCCAGGGCATTCGACCTGCTCATGGCGCTCGTCGAAGCCCGTGGCACGGTTCTCAGCAAGGACGAGCTCATGGCGCAAGTATGGCCGGGCAGGATCGTCGAAGAGAACAATCTCCAGGTTCAGATAGCCGCGCTGCGAAAGGCGTTGGCGGGCGAACGCGAGCTCGTTCGCACCGTCGCCGGGCGCGGGTACCAGTTTACCGGCACAGTGCGCACCGGCACGCCCGCCGATAGCAGCACGATCGCGCCGACCGCCGCTCTCACCAATCTCCCGGAGGCAGTATCGGACCTCATCGGCCGTGATGCCGACTTGCGCAAGATTCTCGATCTTGCAAGCGAGCGGCGGTTCGTGACCCTGACGGGTGCCGGCGGCATCGGCAAGACGCGGCTGGGCATCGAAGCCGCCCGACGGCTGCTGCCGAAGTTCCCCGATGGCGTCTGGCTTGCCGAACTGGGTGCGCTTTCCGACCCCAAGTTAGTCCCTGTCACGGTCGCCACGCGGCTCGGGCTCAAGTTCGTCACAGGCGACCCGTCGCCGCAGCAGGTGGCGGCCGCCCTCGTCTCGAAGCGGCTCCTGCTCATCCTCGACAACTGCGAGCACGTGATCGACGCAACAGCGTCCATAGCAGAGGCCATATTGCGGGCGAGCCAGGTTGCTTGCGTACTGGCTACCAGCCGCGAACCGCTGCGCGCCGAGGGTGAGTTGCTCTATCGGGTGCCTTCGCTCGACGTCCCCGCGGAAGAGATCGTGGATCGAGAACAGTTGTTGAAGTCCGGTGCCATCAAGCTGTTCCTGGCGCGAACGCGCGAGGCCGACGCGCAAATGTCGACCGATATGCGCATTGCTGCGATGGCCGCGATTTGCCGGCGGCTCGATGGTATCCCGCTGGCGATCGAACTGGCTGCGGCTCGTGCCGCAGCGATCGGCGTTGAAGCGCTTGCAGCAAGGCTCGATGATCGCTTTCGCCTGCTCACGGGAGGGTACCGCACCGCGCTCGCGCGGCACCAGACGCTGCGCGCGACCCTGGATTGGAGCTACGAGTTGCTGCCCGCAACCGAGCGCGTGATCCTGTGCCGGCTATCCGTGTTCGTCGGCAGCTTTACGCTGCAGTCCGCCGGCGCGGTGGTCTCCAGCGGCGACATCGCCGCAGCCGACGTCGTCGACTATCTCGCGAACCTGGTCGCAAAATCCCTCGTTACGGCGGAGGTGAATAGAGCCGTCGCACTTTACCGCCTCCTGGATACGACGCGGGTCTACGCGCTGGAAAAGCTGGGCGCAAGTGGAGAGTTCGACGCGTTCGCCCGTCGCCACGCGGAACACTATCGGGATTTGTTCGAACAGGCGCCCGCGGTCTGGGACCAGCAATCGACGGCCGAATCGCTGAACGCCTATCGCCACCACATCGACAACCTGCGGATCGCGTTGGACTGGGCCTTCTCGCGGGCCGGCGACGCGGAGATCGGCGCGGCGCTGGCCGTTGCAGCCGTGCCGCTGTGGTTCAAGCTTTCGTTGATAGACGAATGCCGACGGCGCGTCGAACAAGCGCTCGCAGCGGCCAGTGCCGGGACCGATCCGGGAACCCGCCGCGATATGCAGCTCTACGCTGCACTTGCCACGGCTTTGCTCTATACGAAAGGTCCTGGCCCGGAGGTAGATGCAGCCTGGACCAAAGTCCTGGAAGTTGCGCAAAGCCTGCAGGACATCGACTACGGGCTGCGCGCGCTGTGGGGCCTGTGGGCTTCGCGTGTGAACAGCGGCGAGCCTCGACTCGCGCTCGAGCTCGCTCGCGCCTTCGTCAGCACTGCCGCGAGCCGGACCGATTCCGTCGACTCGCTCATCGGCGAGCGGATGACCGGTATGGCCTTGCACCTGCTGGGAGATCAGACCAGCGCACGACAGCATACGGAACGAATGCTCAGTGGCTACGTTGCCGCCCCTCACCCATCGGACCTCATCCGCTTTCAATTCGATCAGCGGGTAATGGCGCGGACCACATTGGCGCACATCCTCTGGCTGCAGGGATTCCCGGACCAGGCCATGCGCATCGCCCAGGAAAACACCGACGATGCCCTGGCAATCGATCACGCAACGTCCCTGTGCAATTCGCTGGCCCACACGACGTGCCGGCTTGCGCTTCTCACTGGCGATCTGATGGCGGCTGAACACTACGTGAGCATGTTGATCGCGCATTCGGAAAGGCATGCGTTATGGTTCTGGCGCATCTGGGGCCGTTGCTTCAGAGGCGTGCTGTTGATCAAGCGCAATGAGTTGACCGTGGGATTGCAGGATCTGCGGGTCGCACTTGCCGAGCTCAAGGCGTCAGGGCTCGGTGCGCCGTACACCTCGGCGTTTTTCGGAGAGTTGGCGGAAGGCCTGGGCCGCGCCGGCGAGATCGCGCAGGGCCTCGCGGCCATAGACGACACGCTCGAGCGCGCCGCACGCAATGAAGAGCGCTGGTGTATTTCGGAGCTGATGCGTATCAAGGGCGAGCTTCTGCTCCGGGGAAATGCGTCCAATGCCGGCCCGATGGCGGAAGAGCTGTTCCGGCAGGGTCTCGATTGCGCGAGGGGGCAGGGGGCGTTGTCATGGGAACTGCGATGTGCAACCAGCCTCGCCCGCCTGTTGCATGAGCAGCACCGAACGCGTGAGGCCCATGAGCTGCTGACACCCATTTATGGACGTTTCACTGAAGGCTTCGATACTGCCGATCTGATAGCCGCGAAATCACTCCTTACAGGTCAAGGCAAAGCCTGACTTGATTCCCAATGAAGGTCAGCCGCAGTCGAAGCCGATCGCACCGCATCCCTGATGCCCGCTGAATCGAAACGGCCGCACGCGTTCGAGTTCGCCCGCTTCAAGCTGCATCCTCAACGCGGTGAGCTGCTCGCCGACGGTGTGCCCGTTGAGCTGGGCGGCCGCGCCTTCGACGTGCTGCTGGCGCTGGTGGAGGCTGACGGGGCGGTCCTCGGCAAGAACGAGCTGATCGCCCGCGTCTGGCCGGGGCGCGTGGTGGAGGAGAACAATCTGCTCGTGCAGATCGCGGCGTTGCGCAAGGCGCTGGGGCCCGATCGCGAGCTGGTGCGAACCGTTGCCGGACACGGTTATCAGTTCTGCGCGCCGTTGCGCATCGTGCCTGCCAGCACAGAGGTTAGCGCGGCGCCGGGCACGCGCACGAATCTGCCGATGCGGGTGACGGAGCTGATCGGTCGTGAAGCTGAAGTCGCGGCGATCTGTGCACTTGCCACCACGCACCGTCTTCTGACCCTCAGCGGTGCGGGCGGCATCGGCAAGACCAGCCTGAGCATCGAGTGCGGGCGCGTTCTGCTGCCGCAGTTTGCCGACGGTGTGTGGATCGCGGAACTGGGTCCGCTCTCCGATCCGCAACTCGTCCCGGTCACGGTCGCGGGCGTGCTCGGTCTGAAGCTGGCTGGCGAGATGCCGTCTGCCGAACGCGTTGCGGCGGCGCTCGGATCGAGGCAGGTGTTGCTGATCCTCGACAACTGCGAGCATCTGATCGAGGCGGCGGCGCGCATGGCGGAAGTGGTGCTGCGCGTGAATCCCAGTGCGCACTTGATGGCGACCAGCCGCGAGCCGCTGCGGACCCCGGACGAACAGATCTATGTCGTGCCGGCCCTGACCGTGCCGGGCGAGGGCACCGAGGACCGCGAGGAGCTGATGCGCTCCGGCGCGCTGCGGCTGTTCCTGGCCCGCGCCCTCGCCGCGGAGCCGCGCCTGCTGCTCGACGGACGTGCGATGGCTGCCGCGGCCGGGATCAGCCGGCGCCTGGACGGCATCCCCCTGGCGATCGAGCTGGCCGCAGCACGCGTTCCCGCCCTCGGCGTGGAGGGGTTGGCGGCTCGGCTCGACGACCGCTTCAAGCTGCTCGCCGGGGGGCATCGCACCGCACTCGCGCGGCATCAGACGTTGCGCGCGACCCTCGACTGGAGCTACGAGCTCTTGCCCTTGGCCGAACGCACGGTGCTGCGAAGACTGGGGGTGTTCGCGGGCGGGTTCAGCGCTGGACACGGCCGAAGCCGTCGTGTCCGATGCGCATATGTCCGCATCCGAGGTCGTTGAATGCCTGGCCAACCTGGTGGCGAAGTCGCTGGTGAGCGCCGATCTCAGCCGAACCGCCTCCTCCTACCGGCTGCTCGAAACCACGCGCGCCTATGCTCTGGAGAAGCTGACCGGAGATGCGGAGTTCGATGCCGTTGCACGCCGCCACGCCGAGTACTACCGCGGGCTGATCGAAGCCGCAGCAGCGGAATGGGACTCGCGCCCGACGGCCGAATGGCTGGCCGCGTACGCCGGACACCTCGACAACGTGCGCGCCGCGTTGGACTGGGCCTTCTCGCCCGGCGGTGATGCCGCGATCGGAGTGGCGCTCACAGTGGCCAGTGTGCCGCTGTGGATGCACCTCTCCCTGATGGAAGAGTGCCACGCCAGGGTGGAACGTGCGCTTGCCAGCGTGAACGATGCGGCGGAGCGCGATGCGCGTCGCGAAATGCAGCTGTACTCGGCGCTCGGCGGATCGCTCAACTATGCCAGAAGCTCGGTGGAAGAGAGCGGCGCTGCGTGGAACCGCGCCCTGGAGCTCGCGGAGCGCCTGGACGATGTCGAATATCAGCTGCGCGCGCTTTGGGCGCTGTGGACCTTCCGCGTGTTGAGGGGCGAGTGCCGCGCGACCCTGGATCTGGCCCGCCGTTTTTGCACGGTGGCGGTGCGCTCGGTCGATGCCGGGGATGCCGTGGTCGGCGACCGCATGGTGGGCACATCGCTGTTTTTCCTCGGCGAGCAGGCGCAGGCGCGCGCGCACATCGACCGTGCATTGGCAAACTACGCGGCGCCGGTGCATCGTTCGCACGTCATCCGCTTCCAGCTCGACCTGCCGGTGACCGCGCGCCGCATGCTGGCGCAGATCCTCTGGGTGCAGGGCTTCCCGGATCAGGCGATGCGCACGGCAACCGACAATGTCGAGTACGCACGCAGCATCGGCCACGTGGTCTCGTGGCTGTACGCGCTGGAGGCGGCCTGCCTGGTGGCGCTCTACTTCGTGCAGGACCTGTCGCAGGCGCAACGCCACCTCGACATGCTCTGTGAGCAATCGGAACGTCATGCGGTGACGCGGTGGAACACGCGCAGCCGCTATTACCGCGCGCTGCTGCTGGTCAAGCGTGGCGACCTCGTGGCGGGGCTGCCCGCGTTGCGCGAGGCCTTCGAGGAGCTGCGCGAGTCGCGCTTCATGATCCGGTACGCGCCTTTTCTCGCCGACATCGCCCAGGGGCTTGGCAGCGCAGGGGATGCCGTGCGCGGGCTCGAATTGATCGACGAGGCGCTCGCCAATGTCGAGCGCACCGACGAGCGCTGGTGCATGGCGGAGTTGCTGCGCATCAAGGGCGAGCTGCTGCTGCAGGCGCGGCCCGACGCGCGCGCAGAAGCCATCGCACAGTTCGAGGCTGGCCTGGACTGGTCGCGTCGCCAAGGCGCACTGTCGTTGGAGCTGCGCTGCGCGACGAGCCTCGCGCAGGTGTGGCAGGAGCGAGGCGACGCCAGCCGCGCGCGTGCGCTGCTCTCAGATGTGTACGGACGATTCACCGAGGGCTTCGGGACCGCAGACCTGCAGGCAGCGAAGCGCGTGCTCGATGCTTGAGGCGTGGGTAGCCCCGGCGCGCATCGCGCGTGATCCTCGTTCCGGCCTGCGCACTTCATGATCGAGCAACACTGAAAGACCGTGCCTTGGCACGGCGCACCCCAACGATTTTCGTAGTGGATCATGACGCACCTCCTGTGTGGATGGCATACCGATATGGCCTGCTCAGCCTGAGTGCGCACGATAAGTGTTGCGAGCTGAAGAGTCGTTGCCGCAGAGATAAAATCTTATGAAAACGCGATGCCGCAGAATCAGAGCAGCCCGGTCAGCGATGAGGTCGCGCGAACCTCATACCGT
Organism: uncultured beta proteobacterium; assembly: GCA_963741215.1. GTDB lineage: Bacteria > Pseudomonadota > Gammaproteobacteria > Burkholderiales > SHXO01 > SHXO01. The sequence continues at coordinate 21,140 of CAVUHQ010000037.1, read as the reverse complement.
TTCAGGGCTGATCAGCGAATCAGACACGGGCCGGAAGTGGACAACCAGTACCCCGGTCAAACAGAATGCCGCATAGTCCGCATTTGGCACGTTGGGCCGCTCAGAGCCTGTGTTTGATAGGAGACTGCGTATGTGGATAAGGCGCACCATCGCAGCCTTACTGGTGCTGCTGTCATCCACGTCCGCAGCCTTCGCAGAGGACGCGTACCCATCCAGGCCAGTGCGCATCATCTTTCCCTCGACGGCCGGAGGATCTGGCGATGTGCGTACACGCCTTGTCGCCGAAAGACTCTCGGCGCGGCTCGGACAGCGATTCGTCGTTGAAAACAAACCCGGTGCCGGAACCACAGTTGGAACCAAGGCGGTTGCTGCTGCAAAGCCCGATGGGTACGTCTTGCTGGCAACCTATACTCCGGCGCTCCCGGTTGGGCCGCTTGTCTACAAGGACGTCGGATACGATCCGGTGACTTCCTTCACTCCGATCGCGATGTTTGCCGCGGGCTCCCCGTTCCTGGTCGTGCACCCTTCAGTCTCGGCCCGGACGGTGAAAGAACTCGTCGCCCTTGCCAAGGCCAAGCCCGGCTCCGTCACCTTCGGCCACGCTGGATCGGGCAGTTCCACGCACCTCCCGGCAGAACTGTTTCGCCAGAACGCAGGCATTGACCTGCTGTTCGTTTCCTACAAGAGCGAAGCCGACGCTCTGGTCGACGTATTGAGCGGGCAGGTCTTGGCAGGCTTCTTCTACAGCGCCATTGCAGTCCCGCAGATCAAAGCCGGAAAGGTCCGAGCGTTGGCCGTTGCACGCCCGGAGCGTAACCCCGCGGTTCCAGATGTGCCAACCATGACAGAAGCAGGCTACCCGGGGTGTGAATTCATAGGCACCACATATCTCTTTGGGCCGACGGGCGTACCCGAGAAGGTGGTTGCGGTGTTGAACAAGGAGATCGCGGCGATCATGCAAGAGCCCGACGTTCGCTCGCAGTATTCGGCGACGGGCGGGGATCCCGTGTACGGAACCCTCGAAGAAGTGCGCTCGAGGCTGGCGCGCGAGATCGAGCTCAATGTGTCACTCGCCAAAGCGCTCGACCTCAAGCCTACAGTGAGAGAACCCGCCGTGCATCGAGAGTGCACGGAAGAGCGGCCCGACCCACACATACTGAACCCGAACTGATCGTCCATTCTGAGACGCTAGGCGGTTCAGGGTGTTGCGGTTCAGGAAACTTAATCCTTCTTTATGGCTGCTCGCGTGCGCAGACGCTGCGCCGACCGTGTGCCGCGCAGCTTTCACAACAATTTATTCCGCGGCAAGGATTCGCCAGCCGCGCTCCGCTACTGTGCAGCTGCAACGGCAGCATGCACGCTCGGCTCTTTCGCGAACGATCGTGAGTGTCTGCCGACGCACTCGCGTCGCTGGGCGCCTGACGAGGTGGCAGCGGTGCGAGACACCGCCCTTACGTTGATACAGCCACATTGACAGGAGATTTCCAGATGGATCGTCTCACGACAGCATTGCCGCACGTCGCAGGAGGTCGGTATGTCCGAACGCACCTCAGCACAGTTGGCTCCCTCGCACGGTGCAGATGACAATGCGTACCTCAGCGGCAACTTCGCCCCGATGACCAGCGAGACCACCGCTTTCGACCTCAAGGTCCGCGGTCGCATCCCGGATGAGTTGGAAGGCAGGCTCCTGCGCATCGGCCCAAGCCCGATCGGCCCGGTGGATCGGGCTCTCTACCATTGGTTCACGGGGACCGGCCTTGTGCATGGCCTGCGCCTGCGCGGCGGCCGCGCGGAATGGTATCGCAGCCGCTTCACAATGAGCGCGGACGCGGCCGCGGCCTTGGGCAAACCTCCGATTCCAGGGCCAGGCGACGGTCAGACGTCTGTGAACACCAACGTCACGCTCATCGGGGGCCGTGTGCTCGCTATCGTGGAGGCCGGTCAGCTGCCGATCGAATTGGACTACAACCTGGAGAGCGTCGCCCGCTCGGACTTCGGCGGTACGCTCGAAGGCGGTTTCACCGCGCATCCAAAGCGTGATCCCGTGACGGGCGAATTCGTCGCCATGACCTATGAGCCAGGTCGGCCGACGCTGCGCTATGTGGCAGTGGACGCTGCCGGCCGCGCCGAGACCCGGGCCGACATTTCCGCGCCGCATATGCCGATGGTGCACGATGTGGGCTTCACTCGGAACTTCGTCATCGTGCTCGACCTGCCGGTCACTCTTCAGCCGCAACGGGTCCCGGGGCATACCTTCCCCTATTTCTGGAACGACCAGCAAGCCCCGCGCATCGGCCTCTTGCCGCGCAACGGCGATCTTGGCGGCCTGATCTGGTTCGAGGCGCCATCCTGCTATGTCTTCCATATCGTGAACGCCTACGAGGCTGAAGGCGGCGAAGTGGTAGTGGATGTGGTGCGCCACCCGCGCACGCACGATCACGACCAGCAGGGGCCGAACGAGGGCACGCCGGTCTTGGTGCGCTGGACCCTGGATCGCGTCCGTGGCCGGCTTACGGAGCGCCTTCTCGACGATCACGGCGGCGAATTTCCGCGTTTTGACGACCGCCTCGGCGGACAGAACTATCGCTACGCCTACACGGCGCACTGGTGGGGAGACAAGGTGAGCTCTGGGCCCCTCTACAAGCACGACGTACGCAGTGGACGCACAGAAGTGCACGACTTCGGCCCCGGTCACGCGTCCCTGGAGCCAGTGTTCGTGCCCCGCAGTGGGGCAACCGACGAGGACGATGGCTATGTCATGGCCTACGTCTTCGATGCGGAGCGCAACGCCAGCGACGTTGTGATTCTGTCGGCTCAAGACTTCGCCGGTCCGCCTTTAGCGGTCGTTGAACTTCCCGTGCGCGTGCCCTTTGGCTTCCACGGAGATTGGGTCCCCGACCGGCCGTGAACCATTCAGCCGGCGCGAGTGGGCTTCTGCCGGTCATACATGAAGGCGCGCCAAAGGCCCGACGCAAACTACGAAGACGTGATCAGCGTTCCGCACTGCAGCCATATACATTATGGTCCGGGGTGGAGGAAGGCTGCTTCGGAGTCAGGCGTCGGGCTCATGAGCTGCTCCTTGAGGCCGTCGGTGAGCTGTCCATTGCTTCTCGCCAGCTCCGAGATCAGCCTGCTGGGCACTCACGAGCGCATGCGGGGAGGAAGCGCGACACTCACAGCGTGAGGATCACCGCCCCCGCCGTCTTGCGATCTTCCATGTCCCGCTGGGCGCGCCCGACGTCCTCCAGGCGGTACTCGTTCCTCGAGCCGGCTGTGATGACGCCGTCAGCCATGGCCTTGAACAGCGAGGCGGCCATCTCTTCGCGCCGGGGCAAATCGGTGATGTAGTGGAACAGATTCGGCCGCGTCACGGAGTTGGACTTCTGAAACAGCAGCGACATGGGGATGGGATCGACCGGGCCCGAGGCCTGACCAAAGTTGACCATATGGCCGAGGCGTGCGAGGCAACTCATCGAACCCATGAAGGTGTCCTTGCCCACGGAGTCGTACGCGACGTCCACGCCGCGCCCACCGGTGATGGCCTGCACGCGCTCGACGAAGTTCTCGGTGCGATAGAGGATGACGTGATCGCAGCCGTTTTCGCGCGCGCTGCGCGCCTTCTCCTCGCTGCCCACAGTGCCGATCACCGTGGCACCCATGTGATGCGCCCATTGACACACCAGCCGTCCCACACCACCGGAGGCTGCGTGCACGAGCACGATATGTCCTGGACCGATCTTGTGCACGTGATGCACGAGCATCTGGGCGGTCAGCCCCCGCAAAAGGGTGGCGGCCGCGCTGAGGTCGTCGAGTGAATCGGGCAGCTTGATGAGCAAGTCGGCATCGACCAGGCGTGCCTCCGCATAGCTGCCGTAGGCGGCACTGAGACAGCCGACGCGATCGCCCACCTTCACTTGCTTGACGCCCGGGCCGATTGCTTCGACGACACCGACTGCCTCCAAGCCCGGGATGCCGGGCAGGGGCAGGGTCTTGTATAACCCGGTTCGCACGTAGATGTCGTGGAAGTTCACACCGACAGCGGTCTGGCGCAGGCGCGCCTGTCCCGGGCCGGGGTGTCCGACATCGACATTTTCCACCTTCAGCACCTCGGGCCCGCCCGGTCCGTGCATTACGATCGCTCTTGCCATCTGGCTCTCCATGATTCCGGCCCAAAGATTCGTAGTGCGCCCGCCGTCATTACTGCGCCTCGCCGAAGAACTCGAGCAGGCGCTCCACGACCCACTCTGGGCGCTCTTCCGGGATCCAGTGTCCGCAGCCCTCCGCGATTCCGCCGCGGACATCGCTCGCAACTCGCTGCCACGATTCCATCGCCGCCATGCCCCGGCCGCGTCCCGCCGCTCCCCCGTAACAGAGAACCGGCATTTCGAGCTTGCCCTGCGCGATGAAGGCTTGATTGTCCTCGATGTCCTGCACGGTTGCGCGATACAGATTGAAGCCCGCGCGCATGGCGCCGGGCTGCCGGTAGGTGCGCAGGTACTCGCGCTGGTCCTCCTCGGAGATCGCATCGGGCCGCGCCCCCCAGTTGCGATAGAAGAAGCCGAGATACAGCTCCTCGCGCCCCGCGGTCAGCGCCTCCGGGAAATCCAGCTCCCAGTGCAGCCCGTGATGCCAGCGGTTGTTGAACATGACTGGCGTTCCGTCCCCCGGCACCGGCACGTCGAAGATGGCGATGCGGCGGACGGCTTGCCGATGCTGTGCGGCGAGCGCGAAGGCGGTTGGTCCACCCCAGTCGTGACCGACCAGGAAAAAGCGCCTCTCGCCGAGAACGTCGTGGACCAGACGCCACACGTCATGGGCGAGTGTCTTTTTGTCGTATCCGCCGGCCGGCCGGGAAGAATCGCCCAGACCGCGTAGATCCGGAGCGACCACCCGGTAACGCTGCGCCAGGCCGGGCAAGATCTTGCGCCACATGTACCAGGTCTGCGGCCAGCCGTGCAGGAGGACGACCGCAGCGCCTTGCCCGGCGGTGACGTAGTGGAGGCGGACGTCGCCCAGATCGGCGAAATCATGCACAAACAATTGCGACATGAGAAGGATCTCGATTGGAAGAGCTGTGGCGCCGACCCCTGAGAGCCAGGAGTGCTTATCCGCGTACCTCGCGGTCAGCGCCGCCTGGCCCGAGTATAGACCCGGCGGCGCCGGCCACGATTTGCGTCGAACAGCCAGCCGCCGGGTTCTTGCTATGATTGTCATACTGTCGGTAGGCGGTGCTTCGTCCGCGAGGCGGACTGGTCTTTGGGTCGCTCAATGCGGCGCGTGGGCAGCGGAACCTCGAGTTTGGTTTGAGGCGGTCGGCGAAACCGCGATGCATGGCGAGCCAATCATCGTCGGCGTGAATACACAGGGAGGCAACGATGAGAAAGTGCTTGGTGCTGGCTTTGACTTTGAGCCTCGTGCTTGGCCATGCGAGTGGCACGGCTGCCGAGCAAGATGAGGAAACCATTTCCATCTTGCAAATCGATAAGATGGAATGGAAGGACTATCCCGGTCTGCCCGGCGTCAAGTTCGTGGTACTGGCCGGCAACCCGAGCCAGCCCGGGCTGTACGTCATCCGCGCGAAGTTCGCCCCGCACACCATGAGCCGGCCGCACTGGCATCCGGAGGCACGCTACGTCACCGTGCTGAAAGGCACGTGGTGGGCCGGTACAGGAGAGAACTTCGACCCTGGCAGCACCACGCCCGTCGCCGCCGGGGGCTTCGCCATTCATGCGCCTGGCAAAGTGCACTACGACGGCGCAAAGGATGAGGAAGTCATCGTGCAGATCAGTGGAATGGGGCCGAGCGGGACCAACGTCGTCAATCCAGGCGGCGCGAAGAAGGAGTGAAAGCGAGAAGGCTGGAACAATGACTTTACAATAAGGGGAGGTGATGCGATGGTCGGATTCAAGAAGAGGTTCGAAGGCACGCTCGCGGCCGTGCTCGGCGGCGTGCTGCTGTTGTCGGTTGGTGGATATGGCAGCCGCGGAGATGCCGCGGAGCCCAAGGTCAAGGTCGACGACACATCGTTCAAGTGCATCACTGAAATGGCCAAAGTGCGGCATTTCTACGTGGATAACCTGCTGGGCAACCTGGCCCAAACCGTGGCTGTGGCGAACGCGGGGACCGGCGACTATCCAGAGGGCTCGGTGGTGCAGCTGATGCCCAACGAGGTGATGATCAAGCAGCAGCAAGGGTTCAGCCCGGCGACGCGAGATTGGGAGTTCTTCTGGATCGACGTGGACAAGAGCGGTTCGAAGATCTTCACGCGCGGTTTCGCCGAGGTCAACAATCGCTTTGGCCTGAACTGTTTTACCTGTCACGTCAAGGCGCGGCCTGAGTATGATTTCATCTGCGAGACGGAGCACGGCTGCGACCCTATTCCGGTGACCAAGGCAATGTTCGGCGCGCTGCAAAGGACCGATCCACGCTGTCCCGGCTCGGATCAAGTGAGTCCCGAGGATGCCGAGGCTCTCAAGCAGTTGGGTGAAATCGTGAAGGCTTTGACCGAGAAGAAGTACGACCGCAGGCCGCAGTCTGCTTCTGTTCAGCCACTAGCGAGCGCCAGGTGGCCTTGATTCGCCATCTGGCGCGTCGGGAGCCCATGCACAGCGAACCAAGGTTGCGATCGTCACCGGCGGAGCCGGTGGAATTGGCGAGGCCGCGGCGCGTGCGATCGCCCGGCACGGTGCGCGTGTCGCGGTGGCCGACTTGCGTCCCGCGGCCGCGGAAGAGGCGGCGGCGCGGCTGCAGGCGGAGGCGCTCGATGTCGAACCGGTCACCGTGGATGTGGGCAGCGAAGCCAGCGTGCGCGCCATGGTAGAGACGGTGCTGGGCCGCTGGGGACGCATCGACATCCTGGTCAACAATGCGGGAGTAGAAAGCTCCAAGCCTTTCCTCGAGATCGGTCGTGGAGGAATACGAGCAGGTGATGCGAGTGAACACAACCGGCGTGTGGCTGTGCTGCCAGGCCGTCATCCCGGCGATGCTGCGCCAGGGGAGCGGCTGCATCGTGAACGTGAGCTCGGTGGCCGGGCAGCGCGGCGGTGGCCTGCTCGGGACCGCAGCCTATTCGACCTCGAAGGGTGCCGTGATCGCGCTGACCAAGGCGCTGGCGCGCGAGTTCGCAAAGTCGGGCATTCGCGTGAACGCTGTGTCTCCCAGCCTCACCATGACCGACCTCGCCCAACGCCAGCTCGACCGGCTCCCCGCCGACGCTGGACCGGGTGATCGCGATGACGCCGATAGGCCGCGTGGGGCAGGCCGGGGAGATTGCGGCAGCGATCGACTTCCTCACTTCGGACCAGGCCTCGTTCGTCGCCGGCCACGTGCTGAACGTGGACGGCGGCACTGTGATGTGAATTGCGGACAGGCGGCTGGAAGAGAACTTCTACCTCGCGCCTGAGGCGAGAAAACCGCCATCGACCGGAATGACTATGCCGGTCACGTATGCAGCACCATCCGACGCCAGATAAGCGACGGCGGCGGCAATCTCCTCGGGCGTGCCGTAGCGATTCATCGGGATGGCGTCGGTGTAGCTCTGCCGGAACTCGGGCGAATGCAGCACACGCGTCATCGGCGTGTCGACGGGACCGGGCGCAACCGCATTGGCAGTGATGCCATGCTCGGCGAGCTCGACCGCCATCTGCCGGGTGAGTCCGATGACAGCGGCCTTGGAGGTCCCGTAGCCGGTCCGGCCCACGCCCACTGCACGCATGCCCGCGACTGATGCGATGTTGATGATCCGGCCCCAGCGCTCGCGCATCATGCGCCGGGCACCATGCTGGGCGCACAACAGAACACCGGTCAGGTTGATGGTCAGATGGGCCTGCCAGCTATCCAGCGGGAAGTCGACGAAGGGGAAGGTCTTGGCGATGCCGGCGTTGTTCACCACGATATCGCACCGGCCGTAGCGCCGATCGATGATTTCGAACGCGCTAGCAATCGATGCGGAGTCGCCGACGTCGATCCGCAGGGGAGAGGCCGTCCCCCCAGCGTTGGTCAGCGCTTCGGCCTTGGCCGCTGCTTGCGTCTCGTCGATGTCGCCGATCAGCACGTGCTTGCCCTGCTGCGCCAGCAGATCCGCGATGGCCGCGCCGATTCCCTTTGCCGCACCGGTGATGAGCGCGACCCGCTGCGGTATCTGGTCAGATCCCATCGTCGCCTCAAGCCCGTGCCAGCGCCTGCCGGATCTCCTTGATGCTCGCCGGCTCCTTGCCCACCGAGCGGATCACGGTCACCGCCTCTTCCACCAGCTGCACATTGGTCTTGCTTGCCCCGAACGGAGCATCCTCCAACCCCACGCGGATGTGTCCGCCGCGCTCGGCGGCGTACGCCATCAACGGCGTTATGTTCACGTCCAGCCCGGCGATCATCCACGGTGCGTGCGGCGCCTCGTCGGCCAGCAGGCGCAGGAAGGCGTCGAGCGCGTAGGGCTGCGGCGGGAAGCCGAAGCTCAGCCCGTCGGAGAACATGAAGCGGTAGATACACTGCGGGACCTGCGGGTAGGCGCGCTCGAGGGCTGCGCCGAGCCGCACGAACCCGGGCTCGTAGAGCGCGTACCCCGGGTGAAAGCGGTAGCGGGAGGCGAGCTCCAGGCCGAGCCGGATGTGCGATTCCGGATTCGCATACACGAAGCCTTGCTTGCCTGCGGGGATCTCGTCCAGCCGCGTGATGTTGGTGGAGCCTGGATCCACCACCGCCCACTCCAGCAGGCCGCGCTTGGCCAGCGTTTCGGTGTGCGCAAAGCGCTCCTGCGCGGTCATCATGTTGGGGGCATCGACGCTGCCGGCGAAGGGCAGCGTGGGGTACACCACCACGTCCTCCTTCGCGCGGATGCCTTCGATGATCGCCACGTACAGATCCGCATCGTCCTTCTGCCGGCCGGTCTTTTCGTCGTAGGCATGCACATGGACGATGGCGGCACCCGCCCGGGCGCACGCGATGCCCTCTGCAACGATGTCCTTGACCGCGATCGGGATGCCCGGCTGCCGGTCGCGTGACCATGGTCCGTTCAACGACACCTCGAGCCAGGTCTTCCCCGGGGTTTCCACGGGCTTCCTCCCGTTATTGCCAGCAAGCGTCATGGCTGGCAGTGCGGCCACCGCGCCGAGCAGTAATGGCGCCGCCTGCAGGAAACGCCGGCGCGTTGCGGACACCTGTCCGGCGACCGTTGCTGCGCGCCCTTCGAGTCGACTCGTCATTTCCCGTCTCTCCTCTCGCCCCGGTATCGGGTTCACACCAGCGGACCGGAGTACTTCTCCAGCACGGCCCAGGCTTCGTCGCCGAACGTGGCCTTCCACTGCTTGTAGTAACCGGACTTGGATACCGCAGCCCGAAACATCTCCGGGTCGGTGCGGTGGAACTGCAGACCTAGCTTGGTCAGCTCGGTCTCGACGTTCTGGTTCACCTTCACCAGGTCTTCGCGCTCCCGCATCGCCGCTTCATTGAAGTTGCGCGCCAGGACTTCCTGCAGGTTCTCCGGCAGCGACTTCCACACGCGCCCGTTGACCAGGGTGAACTGGCCATCCCACATGTGGTTGGTGATCGAGATGTACTTCTGCACCTCGTACAGCTTGGCGATCAGGATCAGCGACAGCGGATTCTCCTGGCCGTCGACGATATGCGTCTGCAACGCCGAGTACACCTCGGCGAAGTTGATGGAGGTCGGCGCCGCACCCAGGTGCTGGAACAAAGACCCCCACAGCGGGCTCACCGGCACGCGGATCTTGAAGCCCTTCAAGTCTTCCGGAGTCAGGATCGGCTTGGTGCTGCTGGTGATCTGCCGGAAGCCGATGTCCCACAGCTTGTCGAAAGCGTGGAGGTTGACCTTCGCGATGATGCCGCGCAGGTAGGCGCCGAGGTCACCGTCGAGGGCTGCCCACACCTGGGAATAGTCCTTGAACGCGAAGCCAACCCCGTACAGCGCGGTCTGCTTCGCCATCGTGGACAGGACGTTGGTGCCCGACAGCACGAACATCTCCAGCGCGCCGCTGCGCAACTGCGACAGCATATCGGAGTCACCGCCGAGCTGGTTGTTCGGGAACATCCGCACCTCGAGCTGCCCACCCGACTCCTGCAGGATCTTCGGCAGGATCTCCTTCACGCGCACGTTGATGGGATGCGTCATAGGCAGATTGCCCGCGAACTTGAATCGGTACTTCGGCCGCGCGGCCAGGCCTCGCCGGCTGATGATTCCGAACAGCGGCAACGCCGCTCCGGCGGCGAGCACCTGGCGACGTGTTGTTCCGCCCGATTTTTGCTTCGCACGCTCTATCGTCATGATGGGCCTCCAGCTTTTCGTCACTTCTTCAGGAAGCCGATCGAGATCCACGGCACCGCCGCCACGAGGATCAGCCCGACTGCCAGGGCCAGCATGTAGCCGACAATCGGGCGGACGCCTTCGTTCGGGTTGGTCCGGCCGATGGCGCAGGCAGCGTAGTAGCCGACGCCGAAAGGTGGCGCGAACAGCCCGATGCCCATGGCCAGGATGACGATCATGGCGTAATGCACCTGGTGCACGCCCATCTGCTTGGCGATCGGAAATAGCAGCGGGCCGAACAGCACGATGGCGGGAATGCCCTCGAGCACGCTGCCCAAGATGATGAAGACCACGATCGACACCGCGATGAAGCCGACCTTCCCCCCAGGCATTGCGGCCATCGCCGCGGCGAGATCCTGCGAGAAGCCCGATTGGGTAAGCGACCAGGCCATGGCGGTTGCCGCGCCGATGATGAGCAGGATCGCGCCCGAAAGGGAGGCCGTCTCCACCAGCATGGGCACCAGCCGGCGCCAGTCGAACTGGCGGTAGATCAGCAGCCCGGCGAGGATCGAATAGGCGATGCCGATGGTGGAGACTTCAGTGGCGGTAGCCACGCCTTGCACTACTGCGGCGCGAATCACGAACGGCAGGGCGATCGCGGGCACCGCGATCAGCAGGCTGCGCAGAATCTTCGCGCCGCTCGCTCGTTGCACGTGCGACAGGTCCTCGTTGCGATAGCGCCACCATACCAGTGCGCACAACGTCAGCCCCAGCACTACTCCAGGCAGCATCCCGCCCGTGAACAGCGAGGCGATCGAGACGCCCGTCACCGATCCGATGGTGAGCAGCACCAGGCTGGGGGGAATGGTCTCGGTCTGCGCACCAGTCGCGGAGAGTAGCGCAACCAGGTCGCCTTTCTTCGCGCCGCGTTGCTGCATTTCCGGGAACAGGACGGGCGCGACAGCCGCCATGTCCGCGGCCTTGGAGCCGGAGATGCCTGATACCAGGTACATCGAACCCACCAGCACGTAGTGCAGGCCACCACGTACGTGCCCCAGCAGGTTGCCGAGGAATGCGACCATCGCCCGCGCCATCCCGGTCATCTCGATCAGCAGCCCGAGAAAGACGAACAACGGAACGCAGAGCAGGATCAGATGCGACATGCCCTCGTCGATGCGCCCGACGATCGCCGTCATCGGGATCATGGTGGTGATCGCCAGGTAGCCGTACGTGGCGAGCCCGAAAGCAAAGGCGATCGGCACGCCGGCGAACACGTTGAGCGCGACGATCCCGACGAAAAAAATGAGCAGGTTCTCGTTGTCGAGCTCGAAGAGCACTGGCTGAAGCACCATCAGGATGCCAATACCGACTGCGATCACTGCGAGCGCACCGAGGATGAGGCGCCAGCTTCCCGCTTCCAGCAGCCGCATCAGGGCGATCAGAAGCATGAGCGCGCTGCCCACGGGAAGTGCAGCGGCGCGCCAGGCATTGGTGATCTGCAGGGCAGGCGTGGTGATCACCATCTCGTCGTGGGCGAACTCGTAGGCGGGATACACGATGAGCACAAGAAAGACCAGCGCCGCGGCAATGGCCAGCACATCGAGGAACGCGCGCACCGGCGGCGACACCTTGCCAACGACGGCGGTCATACGCATGTGCTCGCCGCGGCGCAACGCCACCACCGCACCCAGCATCGCCAGCCACAGGAAGAGGATCGAGGCCAGCTCGTCCGACCAGAGGAGCGGCCGGTGGAAGACGTAGCGCGACACCACGCCTGCGAACAGGATCACAACCTCGGCCACGACAAGCAGCGCAGCCGACGGCTTCGACGGCGGCCCCGACTGCGGCCTCGAGCGCCACCAACCACTTCGGCGCGCCCGCCTGCGGTGCGAGGACAGCCTGGGGATCGGCGAATTCAGAGTGAGGGTTCATCTTCCGGGGCGACTCGAACGCAACGTGGTTGCCTCCCTCCTTCGTCTCAGCGCGACACCAACTGCGTGAGCACTGTGCGCACCCGCGCGCCGGGCGCGAGCCCTTCTGCCTGCCCAACCGCGTTCACGTGGGACAGCACCCCGTTTTCCCACATGTCCATCGAATCGCCGATGCGCCCGCTGGTGTGAGCCACCGTCGCTGCGGCGACCCCGCGCTTCTGCAGCATGTCCAGTGCTGCGATGCCGGCGTTGTCCTTGCCCACGCCGGCGTCGTTGAAGATCACCGCCTTGAGCGGTACTTCCAGCGCGAACTCTCCCGAGCTGGTGCCACCGTGCGAAGCGCACACGATGATGGCGCCTTTATCCTCGGGCGTCACCTTGGTGATCGAGTCCATGAGGATCACCCGGCCTCCGCTTCCCTTTGCGACTTCCTTCTTCAGCATTTTGGACCTCCGCTGTCAAATCGACGTGATCATGCGGATGTTCTCGGCGATCGCGTCGCGCTCGAACACCTTCTTCCAGTCTGGCGCGAAGATCTCCTTCTTCGCGCGCTCCACTGCCTTGTTGGCCGCGTCCGACATCCTTACTCCAGGAAGCTGATCGAACAGGATTGCCAGCTCGACATTCAAGTGCCCGAGGATGAAGTCGCGCGCAGCCTCTTCCGCAACACCGCGGCGTACCGCTTCGTCGGTGGCTTCGCGAATGATGGTCAGGCAGGTGGCGCACACGGTCTCGGACAGAACCGGTTCGAGGATCGCCATCTGGTCCACGGTGGCCCGGTGCGAGCGGGTCACCGGTGCGTACATGCGTTTGGCCACGTCCTCGGCTACTGCGAAGTTCTTCTCGTCGCCGCGCAGCAGCGCGCACACGATCGCTTGCTTGGCCTTGAGGCCGCCGAAGTAGTCGCGCTTCGCCTCCAGGTCGGTCTCGTCGTTGAAGATGGGCGGATGACAGGGGTGGGCGACGAAGATCGTCAGGTCCTCGCGTTCGGGCAGATGGCCGGCGAACGGTGCCGCCGCATCGAGCGCGATCAGTGTTGCGCCCTGCTTGAACTTGTCGACCAGTTTTGCGGTGACTTTCTCAATCATGTTGTCGGGAATGGCGAGGATCACCACATCGGCCTGGGGCAGCGCGCTGTCGGCATCCACGCACGTGATCCCCAGCTCCTTGAGCCGGTTCCGTCCCGCCTCGCTGACCTCGATGTGGCTCACCTCATAAGGCGCGCCCTTCAGATTGGCCGATACGCGGTAGCCCATCTTGCCACCCGCGCCAAGAACTACGACTTTCTTCATGATGCTGTCTCCGTGATGAAATTCCACTCGATTTACTGCGAACCTGCCGGACTCTCCGTCAGGCACCCAACTGCAGGCGTCTTGCAAGTCTCAACGATCTCCCCGCGCCATACCGAAATAGTCCGCTTTGCCCATCTGGCCGCCCTTCAACGCGATCTCCAGGCCGTCGAACCTTGGATCCTCGGAATAGCCACGGCACAGCGGAGCGCCGGGCGTCAGTTCGGCGAGCATCGCCAGCCCGTACAACCCCAGCTCCTGTGTCGCATAGCTCGAGGTGTCGCCGCCTGCGACTACCACTCGCCGCAGTCCAGTGCGAGCTAGCAGGTCGCGTGCGATGCGCCCGAGTCCCGAGCCGAGCAGCTTCGCAGTGTTTCCCGAACCGCCGGACAGCGTTTCACGGGTTGCCCGAATGCTCGGATCGTCCGGCCCGGCCGCGGTGTAGACAACCACGCTCTTGCCCTGAGAAAGCGACCTGAGCGCTTGCTCGAACAAGCTTCTTGCCGTGCTCTCGGCGACCTGCGGCCGGCACAGTTCCTCGGTGGGTGCGCGGATGCAGTCGAAGCCGCGCTCCGATGCCCACTGGATCTGACTTGCAGTCATGGGCGAGGCGCTGCCGGATACGACGAGTAACTGCTTCACCGGCGACACGGCGCGGGAAGGTCGCTCGCGCCGCCGGAATCACACCGCTTGCGCGCCAGTGCGCCGTGAGCGCGTACTCGACTCCGGAGGATCCGATCGCGAAGTGCTGCGCGCGCTGCGCCTCCCGCCAGATCAACCGGCCGACCGTGCGCAAGCTCTGATCGTCGGCGCAGTCGTAGAGCAGCAGGTCGGGCTTTGCATTGAGCTTCTGCGCGTGACGCGCATCGATGCTGGCCTCGTCGCCTGCCAGCTCGGGCAGGCTCATCAACCCGATGCGGGCTTGCGTCTGGTGCGACAGGTGCACGCGCAGGTCGGCCTCGTGCATCGGCGTCACCGGATGGCGCGACATGGTCGGGTGCCGGTCGAGCCGGAAGATCTCGTCTCCCGCCGCGGCGAAGTGGTTGCCGAATACGGTGTAGCGCCGCAACGGCGGGGCTCCAGCCAGCACGGAGATGGTCTGGCCGGGCGTGAGTGTCCCGCGCGCCATGTCGGCCACGTGGCCGATGCTGCCCACTTCCGGAGCCGAGTCGAACGTCGAGCACACCTTGTAGTGGGTGAGCGGGGCGCCCAGTGTCCACAGCTCTCGCAGCACCGGCTCGAGCTGCGCGTCCATCTCCGCCGGCGACATCGCTCGGCTGGTGCCGGCGACGCCCATGCAGTGCAGATCCGCAAACTTCTGCTGGAGGAAGTCTGGCTTCGGCGGTGACAGGAACAGCACGGTGCGCAGTCCAGACAGCGCGAGCGCCTCCATCGCATCCGTGGAGCCGGTGAAATCGTCGCCGTAGAAGGCGAGCAGAAGCTCGGAGCGGGTTGCCATCAGCCTCGGCCTCCGAACTTCTCGATCGCGGCGCGCAGCTCCGGATGGGACTTGGCGTAGCCCTCCAGCGTCGCGCCGGCCAGCGCGGCCTCCCAGCCCTGCTGCATGCTCAGCACGCCCGCCGCGGTGCCGCCCGGATGCGCGATGATTCCGCCGCCGGCGAGATGGATCACATCGATAGTGTTGGTGGCAGCATAGATGGGCAAGGCCGAGCCCGCCCACTGCGCCGACGAGATCGCGGGCATCACGCGGTAGTCCCCGAACAGGGGCGTCAGGCAGTCGTTGATCGAGCGGCCAACTTCCTCGTTGCTCTCGTAGAACTTGCTGTTGAAGCCGCCGACGTGCAGGTGATCCACACCGGCCAGCCTGCACAGTTTCTGGTAGGCGGTGAAGCCGATGCCCAGCAGCGGGTGCCGCGCCATCGCGCCGAAGTTCGCGCGGTGGCCGTGGATCGGCAGCTCGCAGTGGCGCCGCACGTGGGCCAGTGCGGCGAAGCCGACGCTGTTGATGTTGATCATCACGCAGGTGCCGCCATGCTTCTTCACCAGGTCGTGGCCGCGCAGCATGTGGTCGACGTCGCCGGTAATGTTGAACGCGTACATGGCTTTCTTGCCGGTCGCTTCGGCTACCCGCTGGATCTCGGGCATGACCGCCGCGACGCGCTCGGCGAACGGAGCGTAGGGCGGGTCGCCATGCAGCTCGTCGTCCTTGATGAAGTCGAGCCCGGCCGCTGCCAGATCGCGCACCAGCTTGCGCACTGCCTCGGTCGACAAGCCGATGCTGGGCTTGACGATCGTGCCGATCAGCGGCCGGCCGTGCACCTGCGCGAGCTTGCGCGTGCCGTCGATGCCGAAGGCGGGGCCCGGGTAACGTTCGGCGAAGGCTTGCGGCAGCTCCAGATCCACCAGGCGAACGCCGGACAGTTCCTGGAGCTCGTACAGATTGCCCGCCACCGTGGCGAGCAAGCTGGGCAGCGAAGGGCCGAAGTTGTGCAGCGGAAACGAGATGACGACCCGGCCGCGGCGGTACTCGGGGCGGCCCGTTGCGGCCCGCGGCGGCTTGCTCCCAGGCAGGCTGGGTGCGCGCACGGTATCGAGAGGTTCGACGCGCAGGACCTGAGCGCGCGAAACGCTCCTTCAGTTCGCTCGTCTCTCCCGGGCACTGACACGAACGTGCCGCTCGACTGCTCGCCGGCGATCACTGCCGCGGCATGCTCGAGCGAATGCGGCGTCTCGATCAGATAAGTGGCTAAAACTCGATCTTGGCTCATGCTCCCTCCGGCTGCCTGCAATCGGTGCTACACCCCGAGCTGTGTTGCGAGATCCATGAAGTCGGTCGCGGTGAAATCCGCTACGCCGACGCCGTCTTGCGCTGTATCAGCCTTTCGCTGGGGCCCGAACTCGAGCGGGCGCGTGACCAGCGCCGTCTTCAAGCCGACCTTCTTTGCCGCTTGGAGATCGTCCACGTGGGCCGCCACCATCATGACTTGGCCCGGCGCAGGACCGAGCAGCTTGGCGGCGCCCAGATAAACTTCGGGATCGGGTTTGTAGTGGCCGAATAGTTCCGCAGACAGAATGCAGTTCCAAGGTAACCCTGCGTACTTCGCCATGTTAGTCAGCAGGCTCACGTTGCCGTTGGACAGGGTCGACACGATGTAGCCCGAGCTCAAGCGGCGCAATCCGCCCACGGAATCGGGCCATGGCCACAGCCGGTGCCAGGCACGGTTGAAGTGATCGATTTCTTCTTCGGACAATCCCTTGATGTTGAACTGAACCAGCAGATCGTTCAGGATGAGCCGGTTCAGACCATCGATGTTCATCCACGGGATCTGGCCGCTGCGCACGCGTTGCATTGCGGGTCGATAGCCACCTCGCCAAGCATCGGCAAATGCCACCCAATCCACGTCGATGCCCTTGCGTTTTCCGAGCAGTTGTCCCTCTCGAATGATGGAGCCACGCCAGTCCACCACGGTGCCGAAGACGTCGAAGACCAGGGCGTTTGTCGAAGCTCGCGGGTCGGACTGCACAGCGGGCATCGAGTCGCCCGCTGAAGCGGCCGCCACGGTGTACTTACCGGCCGCCGCCAGGGTGAGGGATGCTGCTCCGGCCGCAACGAAGTTGCGGCGGGCCTTGATCAGATTGGTTTCGTCGGGGTGTGAGCTCATGTCATTGCCGCTCCTATCGGCTTGGGGTGTGTTTTGCTCTCGTGCAACCATACTCTGCTTCAAACCAACCACGGGCGCGCCAAGAAGTACGCGCTTTCGAAGTTACGAATCTTGTCCGCGTCCTGCAGTGTCGCGGCCACCGCATCCAGACCCTGCATCAGCGCGTTCTTGGTCAGCGCGTCGATCTCGAAGCGGATGGACCGCCCCGTCGCCGCAATGGCGACGGTTTGTAATGGAAGGTCGACTGTGAGGCGGTTTGCGTTCGCCACACTGGCCTGCCGGCCCAGCACCTCGACCTCGTCCGGCCGCAGCGAGATCGTGAGGACGCCGTTGCGCGCGCAGTTGTCCTGGAAGATGCCGCCGTACGTCGTGCCAATGACAGCGCGGATGCCAAACTGCCGCATGCCCCAGACGGCATGCTCGCGGCTCGAGCCGCAACCGAAGTTGGGTCCGACCACGAGGAACCTCGCATCCGCCCAGGGCGGCTGATTGAGAACGAACGCGGGGCGCGGTGAGCCGTCCGCGAAGCAGCGCAGATCGAAGAGAAACCCGTCGCGCAAGCCGCTGCGGTCGATGCCCTTGAGAAACTGCTTCGGCATGATGGCGTCGGTATCGACGTTGGGCAGGAGCAGCGGCGCCGCGGTGCCCGTGACCGTGTTGAACGGCTCCATCTATTATGCCTCCAGCGTGCGCACGTCGGCGAGGCGGCCTGCGATGGCGGCGGCGGCCACCATCGCCGGGCTCATAAGGTGCGTCCTGCCGCCGGCCCCCTGGCGGCCTTCGAAGTTCCGGTTGGTGCTCGACGCGCACCGCTCGCCGGGCAGCAGGCGATCGTCGTTCGTCCGCCACGCACATCGAGCAGCCCGATTGGCGCCACTCGAAGCCCAGGCGTCGAGGAAGGTGCGGTGGAGGCCTTCGGCCTCGGCCTGATCGTGTACAGCCGTTGAACCCGGCACGACCATGGCGCGCACACCAGGCGCGACGCGCCGCCCCCGCGCCACCTGAGCTGCGGCGCGCAAGTCTTCGATGCGGCCGTTCGTGCACGAGCCGATGAAGGCGCGATCGATCTTCACATCCTGCAGACGCATCCCGGGGCGAGCGCCATGTAGCACGCGCCGCATCCATCGCGCGGCGGCGTAACGGATCGGGTACCGTTGCCCGTAAAGGACCGGCCATCGACGGGAACTGACTAATCCCGGGCTCGTGCCCCGACGCCATCGGTACAATCGCGGTCGCGTCGAGTTATCTCGCAATCGAAGTCGCGTCAGACCGCTGTGCAGACCGGCCCAGCCCGGCCACCGCTGGTCCCACAGCGCTCCCGTTGACGCCATCGGTCTGTCCCGGTTCTCCAGCACTCGCCGATCGGGCGCCACCGAACGCCGCGTCTCCGGCGTCCACGCTCATGTTCCAGATTGTCGTCCGCCCTTCGACGCTCGTCGGCCAGATCGTGTTGCCGGTGAACTCGATCGCGAAGCCGCTTCGCACCCGGCGCGCCGATTCGCGCGATCAGCGCCATGATGAGGTCCTTGGCCGTGACCGCCGGGCTGCAGCGCCGTCGATCGTGATCGCGCGCAGGCTTCCGCATGCGCCGATATACGAGCGTTTGCGTCGCCGGCGGTGCTGGATCTCGAACATCCCGATGCCGAAGCTCAGCACGCCCAATGCGCCGTGCGTGGTGGTGTCGCTGTCGCCGGCGACGAGACCATCCCGGGAAGGACGAAGCCCTGTTCCGCAGCGACGACGTGCTCGATACCCTGCCGCTTGTCGAGCAGGTCGAACAACTGGATCCCGAAATCGCGGCAGTTGCGCGCAAGGTGCTGGACCTGCTGCGCCTTCGCGGCGTCGTCGATCACGATAGTGCGCAGCGGCGCCGTAGAGTTGACGTGATCCACGACCGCCAGCGACACACGGCGCCATACCGGACGCCGGCTCTCACGCAAGGCGCTGAAGGCCTGCGACTGGTGTACTCGTTCAGGAAGATGGCGATCGACGTAGAGCAGGATGTGCCCCTTGGTCCAGCCGCTCCCGCACCTATCAGCAGCGCAGATCTTCTCGTAGAGCGTCCGGCGAGCGGTCATAGGGTTGCCTCGACGTCGGCAACAACTTCATGGCGTTCGGCCACGCTCGCGGATCTACCCGAACGACTTCCGCGGCGGCCAGCGGCCCGACCCCGGTGGTCTCGTTCCGCCTGCTCGGCGATCATCATCGTCGCCGCGCAGATCTACAGCGACGGCATGCCCGGCATGATCGAAGCATGTCGCAGCGCGCCAGCCCCGCGATGCCACGCACACGCAGCTCATCATCAACCACCGCAGATTCAGTCGCTCCGCAGCCATCCACAGCAGTTGCCGTGACGTTGATCAGCGCCCAGGCTGGCGTAGCTGCGACGAATGCAGGCGGCTCGTCGTCGTCGTGACGCCCGGCCCTGGCGGCGTTTCCTCGGCGAATACAGCGCCCAGGGAGGCAGGCGTACGGCGCCACGGCCGGCTTCATGTCGCCGATCAGCACCTGCTGGTCGCGCTCGTCGGTCAGGAAGTTTGGTTCACGATCGGGTTGTTCAAACGATTCCAGCGATCTTCCACATACCCACTGCTGAACAGTAATGCTGCCAGAACGCCGCAGGTCATGCCTGGAAACTCATCGAGGCACCGACGTCTGTTTCGCGATGACTCGCGGGGTGGACCTGGAGATCGGGCTCATCCAAGTCCTTGCGCACGATTTCCGGACAGTGTCAGCGAGGACTCAGCGCCAGGTATTTCGGTGCCGCAACAGCCGCGCACGATCTGCACCTGCAGGCGCCACCCGACCGCCGGCTCGTTCGTCGTCGATACTCGCACCTTGCCGACAGCGGATCGAGTAGTGGATCGCCAAGGTTTCGCCGAGCGCCGGGCGGCTCGTGCACGACCGACGCCACGAGGAGATTACGACAGCGCGCCTGGTTCGACGCCGAGAGCTGGAGCAACCGCGGCGTGTTGATCGCACCCGCGGCTCAGGATCGCGCGCCGCGCCCGTACCTGCGTGCGTGCTCCCGAGGCACATTGCTGCGCACGTGAGCGCGCGCCGGCGCGCGCTTCCCTTCGCAGATCACCCGACGTCGATCAGCCTCGGTTGCGCACTTCGAGTATGGGCGCTTGCGCGCCAGCCACCAAACATGCGCACCATCGTCCGCCGAGCCGTGCAGGATGCACTGATCGTCGCCGACGCCTTCCTGGCGCGCGCCGTTGTTGATCCAGTTGCGCAACCCCCACGTCTGGGCGCCGACGATGAAGGCCTGGCAGTTGGGTCGATCCGATCCATGTCGGTCATCAGCATCTGGCCTGGCCGCGGAAGCCGATCGTCGCCGGCGCCGATCTTTCGCTCGGTGCGCTTCGTCAGCAGCGGCTCGGCGAAGCTTCCAGCCGCGACCCAGCCGCGGCCAACATTGCATTCATGCAAAGGTCACCCAGTTGCTCAACAAGGCCGTTGATCGCGGTGCGCGAACCGCGAGAGCATCGCCGCTCGAACCGGCGCGCAACGACCTTGGTGTTCACAGTTCGTCGAAAGCTGCAGGTGAAAGCAGTTGAACCAGGACCTTGATGAAGCCACCCGGGATCCGGGAGAAGAATACCCATTCCCTGGGCCTCCCTCCGGCCGGCGCGCGTTCACCTTCGTTCCAGAGCCGGTTGGCGAGGTCGAACCACTCGCCCGGCGCCACGATCACGTAGTCGAACTTTCTCACCGTGCCGCCGGTTCAGTTCGTCGTCGTCGGCCTCGATCGTCTGCGCACGGCTCGGGTTCGGCTTACCGCACCGCCCCGGGCGGTACCAGTCTACACCGGAGTCTCCCAGAACGACTCGTTGCTCCGCATGCGCATGCTTCTTCGCTCTTGGTCTCTTTGCCGACACCGCGTCCAGCATCATCTGGAACAGCCGCTGACCAGTTCCTCGATCAGCGGTCCATCGATCACCTCGCCCCGCCGATGATCATGTCGTTCCTCCTGCCGCTTCCACCACGCCGTGTTCGTCGCAGCCTCGGCGAAGGCACCAGTAGCCATCGCCGA
>CAVUHQ010000036.1:0-14676 GCA_963741215.1 uncultured beta proteobacterium | reverse complement strand
TGCACGGCGACGTGCGGCAGCAGGAGGCCGAGGTAAGTGTCGTAGACGTGCAAGGCCTGGGTGACGAAGTACAGCGGCAACACCCAGGAGATATAGGGCACGCAACGGAAGACGTAGATGGTGCCGAACCACGTCTTCGCGATCGGTCCGCGGAAGCGTGACAGCATGTAGCCGCTCGATACCGTGACCATCAACGAGAGCACGGTCGCAGCCGTCGCGATCAGGGCGCTGTTGACGAACGCCTGGACGACGCGCTCGTTCTGCAGGACCTCGGCATAGCTGCCCAGGTGAACTCCAGGCCGCGATGGACGTAGTACACGCCCGATGCCGGGCGAAACGAAGTGAGCATCAGCCACAGCACCGGGAATGCGAACAGCAGGCAGATGCCGGTCACCACCAGCGCGAAAAACGCTCGCTGCGCGCCCGGCGCCATCCGGAAAACAGCGCACGCTCGACCGCGCTCATCGCGACACCTGAACAACGCGATCCAGGAAGCGATACAGGACGATGCCCAGCACGAGGATGATCAGCGCCGGCGATGATTGCCGCGGCCGACCCGCGGCCGAAATCGAGATTGAGAAACGCGCTGACGTAGGCGTACTGGCTGACCAGCTCGGTGGAGCGCGCCGGCCCGCCGCCGGTGAGAGTCCAGACGATGTCGAAGGTGCGGAAAGCGTCGATGGAGCGGATGACCACGCAGACCACGATCACCGGGCGCAGCATCGGCACAGTGAGATAACGGAACACGCGCCAGCGGCTGGTTCCGTCGATGGCGGCGGCCTCGAACGGTTCCTTCGGCAGGCTTTGCAGGCCGGCAAGCAAGAGCAGCGTGAACCACGGCGTCCACAGCCAGACGTTGGTGAGCAAGATGATCGCGAACGCGCTCCAGCGCTGGGTGAACCAGGAAGGGCCTTCGATGCCGATCTGGTCGAGGACCACGTTCACGATGCCGAACTGGTCGTTGAATATCCAGCGCAGCATGATCGCGGCGACCACCGGCGCTACCATCAGCGGCAGCAACAGCACGGTCTGCACCAGCTTCTGGCCGCGAAACGGCCGGTTGAGCAGCAGGGCCAGGCCGAGCCCGGCCGCGAGCGCGAGCGACACGCTCAACGCCATGAACACGAAGGTGTTGGGCAGAACAACCTGGAGGAATGCGCTGTCGGTGAGCACTCCGACATAGTGCTTGAGCCCGACCCAGGTCTTCTTCGGATCGTTGAGCGCCCAGTCGCGGAAGCTGGCGTTGGCCCCGAGCACGATGGGCACGACCTGGAACAGCACCATCAGGGTCGCGGCCGGCGCGATCAGCAGCAGCATGAAACGCTGCTGCTCGCCGAATGTGCGGTTCATCGAGATTCCGTTGCTACGCCGGGATTGCGATGCGCTCACCGACCGTCGTTGTGCGGCGCATGATGCGAACGTCCGTCATCCAGTCGAAATCCGTCGCGCTGTGCAGCAGGCAGCGGTTGTCCCAGATCACCGCGTCGCCAACCGACCACCGGTAGGTGAATGTGTACTGCGGTTGCGTGCAATGCGCGTTGAGCATCGCGATGAGCGCGCGTCCTTCCTCGACCGGCTGACCTGCGATATGCGAGGCGTGTTGCCCGAGGTACAGGCATTTTCGCCCGGTGTCCGGATGCACGCGCACGATGTCGTGCTCGACCGGGGGCGCCGCGCGTTTCTGCTCCTCGGTCATCTGCGCACGCGCACCGGTGAGCTGGCGCGAGTAGTCCAGGTCGTGCACGGCCCGCAAGCCCTCGAGCCGCGCCCTCATCTCTGCCGGCAAGCCGTCGTACGCGGCATGCATGTTGGCGAACAGGGTGTCCCCGCCGGCCTTCGGTACCGCGACGGCATAGAGCATGGTGGACAGGCCGCGCTCCTGCGCCCAGGAGCCGTCGGTGTGCCAGATCGCCGAACCCGGATCGGGATGCTCGCCCTTGGGCTTGCCGCCGGCATCCAGATTGGTCAGCACCAGGATATCGGGATTGCCCTCGTGCCTATACTGGTTCAGCACATGGCGCTGCAGCTTTCCCCAACGGCGTGCGAACGCGACGTGCTGATCGTCGGTGAAGCGCTGCGCGCGGAACACGAGCAGGTGATGTCGCAGAAATGCATCGTAGAGAGCCGCGAAGAGGTCGTCATTCAGCGGCTGCGCCAGATCGACGCCGAGCACTTCGGCACCCAGCACCGCGTCGATCGGACGGACTTGGAACCCGGCGGGCAGGCGACCTGGTGCCATCCAGCACTCTCCTCGTCAGTTGTAAGCCTACCGATAGGACATCGAACCCTATCATGCCTCGCAAGCGTACTCAAGGCGCGAGCATCACGTGTTGCGGCTGGTGTGGAGTTCAGGCGAGGCGCCGCATGCACAATTCATGAGACGTAGGGCCGAAGCAGCGAGAGATCGGCCGGACCAAGCCGGTCCCATGCCGTCTTCGCCTGGTGCCAATATGGATAAAGCAAGGGCGGAGCGCTTACGCCGTCGAGCTTGGTTCTCTCAGCCGGCGTCAGCACGAGCTTGGCCGCTTCGAGATTGTCCGCAAGTTGCTGGTCGGTGCGAGCGCCGATCACCAGAGATGTCACCCCCGGGCGCCCCAGCAAGTAGGCCAGTGCCACCTGAGCGGCGGATACTCCGCGCGCTGCGGCGATCTCCACCAGAACGTCGATGACGTCGTAGAGCCGTTCCTGGTCGCGTATCGGAGGCTCGCCCCACTCGCTGAAGTGACGCGTTCCTTCGGGCGACGGCTTGCCCCGGCGATACTTGCCCGACAGGAGACCCCCGGCCAGCGGGCTCCAGACCAGGATCCCGAGTCCCTGATCCAGAGAGATCGGCACCAGCTCGTATTCGGCCTCGCGCGCCTGCAAGGAGTAGTAGATCTGCTGACAGACAGGCCGGACGTAGTGATGGCGCTCCGCTGTGCCCAGAGCTTTCATCAAATGCCATCCGGAATAGTTCGAGACGCCGACGTAGCGCACCTTGCCGGCACGCACCAGGCTATCCAATGTCTCGAGGGTTTCGTCGAGCGGGGTCTGTCCGTCCCACTCGTGCATGAGGTAGAGGTCGATGCGATCGGTCTTCAAGCGGCGCAGACTGTTCTCGCACTCGGCCATGAGGTGGTAGCGCGAAGCACCGGCGTCGTTGGGACCGGGGCCCATCCGCATCCGCGCCTTGGTGGTGAGCAGCACGCGATC
This sequence comes from uncultured beta proteobacterium, assembly GCA_963741215.1. Classification (GTDB taxonomy): domain Bacteria; phylum Pseudomonadota; class Gammaproteobacteria; order Burkholderiales; family SHXO01; genus SHXO01. The sequence continues at coordinate 11,484 of CAVUHQ010000036.1, read as the reverse complement.
CCTGCGTCCTCCCTGCAGAGCCTGGCCGATAATCTCCTCGCACAGGCCGCCCGAGTAGACGTTGGCCGTATCGATCAGATTGACGCCGGCTTCGAGGCAAATATCGATCTGGCGGCGTGCGCCCTCAACGTCTGTCGTCCCGACTTTGCTGAAGCGGCCACGTCCGCCGAAAGTCATCGTACCCAGAGTGAGCACCGATACCCGCAGGCCGGATTGACCGAGTTGTCGATATTCCATGTGTGTCCCTGTTGGTTGATCAAATTGAGTCTCATTGCATGTTTGCTGCCGGCCGGTGGTGCCGCACGCTTCGACTCCGCAAGCAGAGTCGAAGCCCGCTCAGCGCGAACGGGGTTTTGGATGATGCTGCTAGAGTCACAGCAACGGGCGCGAGTGGTAAATCTCGCGGGTTCCGGCAGGGGTTCGTCCCATCACGCAGCCTTCAGGCCCACGAGCACTTTCTGCGGCACGAACGGCACCGAGCGCAGGCGTACCCCGATGGCGTCGAACACCGCGTTGGAGATCGCCGCTGGCACGACCGCCGCGGTTGGCTCGCCGGCGCCCCAGGGCTTCTCCTTCGGGCGGTCGATGAGCTCGATCACGACGTCGGGAACGTCGGGGAAAGTGAGGATCGGATAGCTCGCCCAGTCGAGGCTGGTCACGGTCGAGCGATTGAACTGCAGATCCTCGATCAAAGTCCGGCTCACGGTCTGGATCACGTTGCCTTCGATCTGGTTGCGCAGCCCATCCGGATTGATGATCTGCCCGCAGTCGTGCGCTACGGTGAAGCGCGCAGCCCGGATCTGGCCGGTTGCCTTGTTGACCTCGACATCCGCAACCACGCCGACGTAGGTGCGCACCAGCTCATACTTGACGAAGGCGACGCCGCGGCCGGAGACGATGTCGCCACGGCTCGCCGGGCGGGCCTTCGCCGGCTGCCAGTGGGCGGCTTGCGACAGCCTCTGCAGCAGCTCGACGCCGCGCGCGTCGTTGAGATAGCGGATGCGAAACGCGATCGGGTCGGCGCCAGCCGCACGCGCTAATTCGTCCAGGAAAGTCTCGTTCCCGAAGGTGTTCTGCATGCGGCCGGGCGTGCGGATCCACGATGGACGGAATGGCGTCTGCGCGAGCCGATGGGCCGTGACCTTGATGTTGGGGAACGTGTACGGAATCGCCAGCGCCTGCTGAATGTTTCCCGGATGGGAAGTATCCGTGGGCAGCGCGGCGAGCTCGGCTGCGACCAATGCGACCTGAATGGTCTTCGGTGCGTCCGGGATGAAGACTTCGGATTCCCAGGCGACGACATTGCCGCTGGCGTCGATCGCGGCGCGATAGTCGAGCAGTGTGGGCGGCCCCTTGGGATCCCAGCCGTGCTCGTCCGCGCGCATCCACTGCACCCGCACCGGACGGCCCGTCGCTTTGGCGATGAGCGCGGCATCGGCTGCTGCGTCCTCGTGTCCGTTGCGTCCGTAGCATCCCGAGCCGTCGATGTAGATGCAGCGTATGTCCTCGGGCGGCGCGCCGAACATCTGCGCGAGCTGCTTGCGCAACAAATGGGTTGCCTGCGAAGCCGTCCAGCAGGTGAGTTTGCCGTCGTTCCATTGCGCCACCGCACAGGACGGACCGATCGAGCCGTGGGTATGGATGGCGAAGTCGTAGGTTGCGCTCAGTTTCTTCGGTGCGGCTTGGCTCGCGTCGGCGCTGTTGCCGACGGTTTGCAGCACGTCGCTGTGATTGATCTTGGTCGAGCGGACGTAATCCCACAGCTCGGCCTTATCGGGCAGACCCTCCCACTTCGACCATTCCGCTTTCAGCGTACGGCTGGCCTGAATTGCCGCCCACTCTGTTTCCGCCACCACTGCAAGAAAATTGCCCTGCCTTACGGTCTGGACGAAACCCTTGATCTGCTTCGCGCCGCTGTCATCGTACGAGAGAAGGTCGGCGCGCATGCCCGCAGGCCGGATCACCCGCGCGTGCAGCATGCCGGGGACAGCGAAGTCCTGCATGTAGGTGAACTCGCCGGTGACCTTCGCTGGAATGTCCAGGCGCGGGACGGATTGACCCACCACGCGATAGGTTGCCGGGTCCTTGAGAGGCGCCTTCGGATCGAGCTTCAACTCGAAGGCCTTGCCGCCTACTAATGCGCCGTAAGTGATGCGCTGGGAAGCGGCCTGCGCGACTACCGCGCCATCCTGAGTCACGAGCGTTTCTTCGGCCAGGTCCAGGCGCTTCGCCGCCTCGCGCACGAGCGCAGCCCGGGCGGTTGCCGCTGCCTGGCGCACCTGCATGCCTCCCACCTGAATCGACAGGCTGCCGTAGGTCGGGCCTTGATCGGGCGTGAGCGCTGTATCGCCCTGGACCACGGCGACCTTGCCGAACGGCACATCGAGCTCGTCGGCGACGATCTGCGCAATCGCAGTGCGCACGCCGGTGCCCAGATCCACCTTGCCGGAATAGCAGGTCACGTCGCCATCGGCTCCGATCGCGAGAAACGCGTCCACCTGTTCGAGCGACACGGTCTTCGCTGCAGCGCCTTGGGCCAGGGCGCCTTGCTGCGGCAGGCTGGCGAACGAGAAGGTCACGACGAGCGAACCGCTTGCCTTCAGGAATTCACGGCGGGAGAGCGTCGAGGTCAGCATAGTCGTCTCCCTCACGCCATGTCCGCGGCGCGTTTCACGGCGCGCACGATGCGGACATGGGTGCCGCAGCGGCACAGGTTCCCGGCCAACGCGCGCCTGATCTCGTCTTCGCTCGGGTGCCGGTTCGAATCCAGCAATGCCTTGGCTTGCAGGATCATGCCGTTGATGCAGTAGCCGCACTGCACCGCCTGCTCTTCGATGAAGGCCTTCTGCAGCGGGTGCGGATGCGTTGAACTCCCCAGGCCTTCGAGGGTCGTAAGCTTGGCCTTGCCCACGCTGCTGACGGGAAAAAGGCAAGAACGCACCGCAGTGCCATCCACGAGCACGGTACAGGCCCCGCATTGGCCCAGACCGCAGCCGAAGCGCGGGCCATGCAGGCCGAGGTCGTTGCGCAGCGCATACAGGAGCGGCATCTGCGGATCGTCCACCTCGATCGTCGCTGTCTTGCCGTTGACGGTCAGGACCACTTTCATAGAGCCTCCAGGCCACTACTAGATGTCCGCTAATCTATTCCTTCCGCTCGGGGTCTTCAACATGCGGGTAGAGGCCTTGCACAAAAGACCGCCTGCCGCTATACAGTGCCTGCGCGCCCACGCCGCAAGCGCGGGTCGGCGACAAAACCAACCACCAAGAGGAACTTTCATGGCTTTTTCAGGACGCGCACTTGCGCTGCTCACAATCTTCTGCACACTGCTCGCCGGCCCGGCGCAGGCGCAGAAGAAATACGGCCCCGGCGTCACCGACACCGAGATCAAGATCGGCCAGACCATGCCCTACAGCGGCCCGGCGTCCGCCTACGGCACCATCGGCAAGGCCAGCGCGGCCTACTTTCAGATGGTGAACGAGCAGGGCGGGATCAACGGACGCAAGCTCAACTTCATCAGCCTGGACGACGGCTACAGCCCGCCGCGTACGGTCGAGCAGATCCGCAGGCTGGTGGAAGAGGAGCAGGTGCTGCTGCTGTTCGGGACGCTGGGCACGCCGACCAATTCCGCGATCCACAAGTACGTGAACGTCAAAGGGGTGCCGCATGTTTTCCTCAACACGGGTGCAACCAAATGGGGCGACCCCAAGAACTTTCCCTGGACCATCGGCTGGAACCTGAGCTACCAGAATGAGGGTCATATCTATGCCAAGTACATCCTGGAAACCAAACCGGACGCGAAGATCGCGGTCCTGTACCAGAACGACGACTACGGCAAGGACTATCTCAAGGGGCTGAAGGACGGGCTCGGCGACAAGGCGGCGAAGCTGATCGTCGCCGAGGCAAGCTACGAGGTCACCGACACCACGATCGATTCCCAGATCGTCAGCCTGCAGGCCTCGGGCGCGGACACCTTCGTGAACATCACGACGCCCAAGTTCGCCGCGCAGGCCGTGCGCAAGGTCTACGACATCGGCTGGAAGCCGCTGCACATTCTCAACAACGTCTCGACCTCGGTCGGTTCGGTGCTCACGCCCGCCGGTCTGGACAAGTCCGTTGGACTGATCACCGCCGCCTTCTACAAGGACCCGATCGATCCGCAATGGAAGAACGATCCGGCGGTGAAGGAGTACATCGCCTGGCTGAAAAGGTACTATCCAGAGGGCAACGTCGCCGACATTTACAACCTGGTCGGCTACGTGCAGGCCCAGGTGATGGTGCAGATGCTCAAGCAGTGCGGCGACAACCTCACGCGCGAGAACGTGATGAAGCAAGTCACCAGCATCAAAGACCTGCAGCCGGGCGTCATCCTGCCGGGCGTCAAGCTGAACACGTCGGCGGAGGACTACTTTCTGATCACGCAGGCGCAGCTCGCCCGCTTCGATGGCAAGGAGTGGAAACTGTTCGGCAAGATCCTCGGGCGCTGACCGGGGCTGGCGCGGACACGGGAGATACCAACATGACTGAACGACCGCTTCCAGCGATCACGCCGGAGACCAGACACTTCTGGGAGGGCGCTCGCTCCGGCGAGCTGCGACTGCAGAAATGCACGGCGTGCAGTCACGTGTATTTCCCGCCACGACCGTTCTGCCCCCAATGCGCATCGCCGAAGGTGAGTGTGATCCGCGCCAGCGGCCGGGGGACGCTCTACAGCTACGTGATCCATCACCGGCCGGTTCCGGGTTTCGTGCCGCCTTATTCCATTGCAGTGGTGCAACTCGAAGAGGGCCCGCGGATGATGACCAATATCGTCGAGATCGCGCAGACCCCGGAAGCCTTGCAGCTCGATATGCCGCTCGAGGTGGTGTTCCAGAAGATGAGCGAGGACATCAGCTTGCCGTTGTTTCGTCCAGTCCCGGGTTGGACGGGGAGCGCCGCATGAAGCCCGGCAGCGTCGCGATCGTCGGTGCCGCCGAGACCACCGAGCTGGGCGTGATCCCGCACATGTCGCAGATCCAGCTGCATGCCGACTGCGCGCTGAACGCGCTGCGGGACGCCGGTTTGAAACCATCGGATATCGACGGCCTCGCCTGCGCCGGCGAAGTCCCGACCACCGTCGCGCACTACCTCGGCATCGTGCCCCAGTGGGTCGATGGCACAGCCGTAGGCGGATGCTCCTTCATGCTGCATGTGAGGCACGCCACGGCCGCGATCAGCGCAGGACTATGCAAGACCGTGCTGATCACGCACGGCGAGAGCGGCCGCTCGCGCATCGGTGCGCTGCCCCGGAGCATTCCGCCCGCGACGCTGCAAGGTCAATTCGAAGCGCCCTTCGGCATCATGGGTCCGCCGACCATGTTCACCATCCCGGTGCTGCGCTATTTGAAGACCTACGGCGTCACGCAGGCACAGCTCGCGATGGTGGCGGTGGTACAGCGCGAGTGGGCGGCTAAGAATCCGACGGGCCATGATGAAGAATCCGGTGAGCGTGGATGACGTGCTCAACTCGCGCATGATCGCGTATCCGTTCCGGCTGCTGATGTGCTGTCTGGTCACCGACGGCGGCGGCGCGCTGATCCTCACGTCCGCCGACCGGGCAAAGGATTTCCCGCAGAAGCCGGTATACATTCTCGGCAGCGGCGAAAGCGTGGAGACGCCGATGATCAGTCAGATGGCGGATTTCACCTCGTCGCGAGCGTTCCGTGTTGCCGGCAAGCAGGCGTTCGACAGCGCTGGCATCAAGCACGCGGACGTCGATCACCTGATGATCTACGACGCCTTCGCGCACCTGCCGCTATATGGCCTCGAAGATCTCGGTTTCGTCGGCCGCGGTGAGGCCGCTGCCTTCATCGCCGAGCGCAATACCGCGCCGGGCGGCAAGCTGCCGCTGAACACCAACGGCGGCGGCCTCAGCTACACGCACACCGGCATGTACGGGATGTTCGCGCTGCAGGAGACCGTGCGGCAAGTGCGCGGGACCGCGCCAGCCCAGGTGAAGGACGTGCACGTCGCGGTCTGCCACGGCGTCGGCGGCATGTTCGCCGCGAGCGGGACGATCGTGATGGCGGATCGGCGGCCGTAGCCTGATTCAGTCGCGGTTGCCGGCCCTGAATGGCTACTGAGGAGCGCACCCTTCACTTTGACGACGGTACGGCTCAACGGCTATCGTACCGGCTTACGCCATGCGGCGGAAACAGTTACGAGGTCAAGGTGCAGAGCGCGATCGTCAAGTGCGTCCGTACAGCGGTTGTTGTCGCAGGTATTGCAACCGGTGCGATGCTCGGGTTGCCTGGATATGCCGCCGAGCCCGTCAAGATCGGTGTGGTCAACATGTTGACCGGACCGCTCGCCGAAGCCGGACGGTTCACCGTCAACGGCCTCACCATCGCGCAGGAAGAGATCAATCAGGCCGGCGGCGTGCTGGGACGCAAACTGGAACTGCAGCACGGAGGACAACGGGAGCACCAATCCCGGTACCGTGCTCGCCTTCTCCAAGCTGTTCAACGATCCGGGCATCGCCGCGATCGTCGGACCCATCGCGAGCACTCAGATCCAGGCTGCCTCGCCTGCCATCGCCAAAGCGGGCATCCCGACCATGATCGGCGGCACCGATCCCAGCCTCACGCGCGTGAACAACCGCTGGGTATTCCGGGCGCGTCCCAACGATCTCTACTCATCGAAGGTCATCGCGGACTTCGGCGTGAACACGCTGAAGCTGAAGAAGTGGGCGATCATTCATGCCACCGATGCGTTCGGAGCGGGCGGGGCGAAGGCCCTTACCGACGCGCTCGGAGCGCTGGGCGTGACGCCCGTACTGGATCAGGGCTATACCAGCAACGCGCAGGACTTCACGCCGATCGTGCTGGCGATCAAGAAGTCAGGCGCCGACGTCCTCGGGACCTACATGACGATACCGGCGGACCAGGCGATCTTTGCCAAGCAGTTGCGACAGCTCGGCGTGAGCGTTCAGTGGGTCGGCTCTCCGACAACCGCCGCGGTGACGACGTTGAACCTGGCGGGCGAGGCGCTGCACGGGACGTATGCGGTAGCGGATTTCACCATCGACGCGAGCGATGCGACGCGTGCGTTCACCAAGAAGTATCGTGACCGCTACGGCATCAATCCGGACAACTTCGCGAGCTGGTCCTACGATGCGCTGAACATCCTGGCGCGAGCCATCAACAACGCCAACAGCACCGATCCCGAGGCCGTACGCAATGCGATTCTCGCGATCAAGGGTTACAAGGGGCTCGAAGGCACGTACGAGTTCGACAAGAATGGCGACGGCCTGCACGGCTACAACGTGGTGAAGAACGATAGCGGCAAGATCGTCTTCATCAAGCGGGTGGACTTTCCGGTGCAGTAGCCGGGTGGACGGGTCCCTCTTTGTCAAAAGAGGGTGAACCGGGATTGGGTCAGGCCGCCGTCATCTGCAGGCGACGGGCAACCGTCACCCGACGTACGGGCTGATCCCTAAAGCAGACCCGGAATCGTTTGCCACGGCGCCGATCAGTTCCCGGCTCTCCGCCTGGTTCAGGATCCAGACTCCTGCTACCGCCGGGCGGCCATGTCCAGTGATTCTCGTGAGCTCTTCGCCTAGACTCAGGTTGGCTCGGGCCGAGGCAATGACCAGAAACAATCTCGGTCCATCACCGCGCGTCGCGCGCACCTCTACTGCGTCGTTGGGATCCGCGATGCCTTTGGCTGCGAGCATGCGGGTGAGAGCAGAGGAGACCTGCTCGCGAGTTGACGTGTGGTCCATAGGGACGTCACGGTAGTGGGTGCGAGTGCCGGCGGCAATAATGGTGTCAGGAATGTGATACGACTGCCGCGAGTCTGATCCCACTTGGTCAAGTCTCCTTCACGCCGTCGCGGCGCATGACCAGCACGCGCGACCCGACGTGAGCGGCCTCGTCTCCGCTGTGCGTGACGTAAACCAAGCTGAAGCCAAGCTCCGCATGCAGCCTCAAGATTTCCCGGCGCAGGTGCAGGTTCAACTCGGGGTCGAGGCTGGAGAGCGGCTCATCCATCAGCACGATGGTGGGATTGGCGACCAGGGCGCGCGCCAGCGCGACGCGCTGCTGCTCCCCGCCAGATAGCTCTCCAGGCTTGGCCCCTGCGCGATCGGCCATGCGGACCATCTGCAAAGCTTCTCGAATCCGGACTGGCCTGTCCGAGACGCTTGTTCCGCTTGTCATAGCGCAGCGCAAAGTCGAGGTGCTGGTACACCGTCATGTTCGGCCACAAGGCGAGGTCCTGGAAGACCATGCCGATATGGCGCTGTTCGGGTTCGACGAGGTTGCGCCCGCGCTCGGCCACCAGCGTTGCGTCGATGCTGATGGCGCCCGAACTGGGTATCTCGAGGCCGGCCACCAGGCGAAGTAGAGTGGTCTTGCCGCAACCGGAAGGCCCCACCAGCGCCACGCGCTCGCCCCGCTCGACCGACAGCGAGAATGGCGTCGACGACCGTGCGACCGTTGTAGATCTTCGACACCGCACGCAGTTCGATCGCGCTCATCGATGACTTGCCGTCGCTCGGATCAACGCACCCAGGATGACCAGCGAGCACCAGGGTGGCAGCCACCAGGATGACGCACAAGGCCGCGATCAGGCTGGGGGCGCCGTTGGCCATCAAGGTGAAGATGCGCACGGGGAGCGTGTCCTGCCCCGCTGGATAGACCAGCATCGATGCGCCCAGATCGCGGAGGCAGAAAATGAAACCGATCAGCCAGGCCGCGATGACGCCAGGGAGGGCGGCGGGCACGACCACGCACCAGACGCGTACGAGCCAGGGGGCGCCGGTCATCTGTGCCGCCTCTTCCAGCGAATGCAGGAACGTTGGCCAGGGTGGCCAGGGTGATACGGCTGGTCAGCGCGGTGTACTGTGCCAGGTATGCGAGGATCACCATGGCCGCCGATGAGTAAAGGAAGCCGGTGCCCGCCCGATTCCAAAAAGCAATCAGTCCGACCCCGAGCACCGTTCCGGGCAGCGTAAACAGCAGCAGCGTGAGCGTGTCCACCGCGCGCCAGAGGCGCAGCGCACGATGGTGAACGAGGTAGCCGCAGAAGAATCCGATTACCGTAAGCAGGGTCGCGCCGACGCCCGCGAAAACCAGGCTGCGTCCCAGGCTATCGGCCGCTTTGCTCCATGCTTCCCCATAGGCGAAAGGTGATAGAGAAGACATAAGCAAGGCGAGCAACGGCACTACGACGCTAGCGGTTGCGAGCAGGCTGACGGCGAAGAGAGCTGGGACGCGCCAGCGGCCGAGCGGGACGACCAGCATGCGCCGCCGGGCGTAGTCGGTCGCAAGCGGTAGGTCTTTTCGCGCAGGTAGACACGCTCCAGAGCCAATACCAGCAAGGTAACGGCTAGCAGCGGAGTGGCGGCAGCGGCCGCAGCGCCAAAGTCGTAGAAGGCGGCGAACTGCGTAAGCGTTTCGAGCGGAAAGACGGTATAGCGCAGGAACATCGGCACGCCGATCTCGCCCAATGCGAGCAGGAACACGAGGATCCCGCCGAACAGGATCCCGGGCAAGATCATCGGCAGCGTGATGTGGCGCAGGATGGCAGGCCAGCGGGCGATCAGGCGTCCCGCTTCTTCCAGCCGTGGATTGACCGCGTGCAGATAGACCACCGTCAGAATCATCACTATCGGCATGAACACGCTAACCAGCACCCACAGGCAGCCCGGCAAGCCGAACAGCCAGCCTGACAGCGATGCCAGGGCCGCTGCCGGAATGACGCGTGCAAGCAGACGCGTGGCTCGTAAGCAGATTGAACCAGCACACCGCGAGGACATAGGGTGGGAGGAGCAACGGGATCGAAAACAGCACCGCCAGGGTGCGTCGGAACGGCAGATCGGTCTTTCCGAGCAGCAGGCCGAGAGGCACACCAATCAGCGTGACACAGCCCGCGGTCAAGGTGGCAAGTGTCAGGCTGCGTCCCATCGGTATCCACTGTTGCCAGGGATCCGCGAACAGCTTCTGGTAAGCGGCGAGGGTCAACCTGCCGTCGACGAAGATACTCTTGCCCAGCATCGCAACCAGCGGCAGCACGCCAACGACCAGCAGTGCGAATACGACGAGCAGCAGGGTGAGGCGCCGCTCCAAGGTTAATGTCCCACCCAGTCCTTGAGCAGAGGTTGGATCGCCTGCATCTTCGCCGCCACCTGGGCGTAGTCGACCTTCATTGATCTTCAGCTTCTCCAGGCGAGGCACGTCGGGTGGTGTTTCTACGCCAGCAGTGCAGGGGAATCTGCGCGGCATCGGAAGAGGCGAGCTTTTTCTCCGTCTCGGGCTGACAGCAAGTAGTCGATGAGCTTTTTTCCTGCGTCTGGATGCGGGCCGTCCTTGACCAACAGGACGGCGTTCGGGACGATGAAGCAGCCCAGGCCGCCTGTCTTCCTGGTCAGGGTAAACGCCTTCGATTGGCTGACCTGCTTCTGGCGGCTGTGGACGTCGTCGCTGTCCACCAAAGCAAACTGCAAAGCGCGCGCCGTTCCACCTGATCTGCGCTGTCGCCGTTGCTCGAAGCGATACGCACACCGTTGCGGCGCATCGCATCCAGGAAGCCCTTGGCGCTGCTCATCTCCCCAAACCGTGAACAGGGCCGCGATGTGAGCAGTCGTAGTGCCGAACAGCGGATTGGCGATAACGGCTTGGCCGCTTGAAACTGTGGGTCCGTGTAAGCGCGTATGGAGGTCGGCTTGTCATCGAGCCCTCTTCGAGACGATCAGCATGCGAGCCCGAGCGGAGAAACCGGTCCAATGACCTTGCGGATCACGGAACTGCTCGGCGATGCCCTCTGCGCTCGGCGAGAGCGGTAGGGCGCTGAGACGCCTTGTTGGCGCAGCACCTCCGCGCGGATCGGCTCGTTGGCCCAGTACACGTCGGCCTGTGGATTCGCCTTCTCGGCGATCAAGCGATTCATGACCCCGGCGCTCTTCGTTTCCTCCGTGTCGTAACATCGCCCGCACGTCATCCCAGTGTCGCGCTCAAAATCCTTGAGTATCGGTTCGGAGAAGACCTGATCGTGGCTGACGTAGACCACCACCACTTGTGTCGCCGCCCGACAAAGTTGGCCAAACGACTAGCCGCTGACCACCACCACCACAACCAGGAGCAAGCAGCAGTAAAGGCGTCTGTTCATGCTTCAGACGCGACGGCTGGTAAACCATGAAACGACTCGCGCCCGCGGCGGATCGCAGCCGTCAAGTCGCTTCGGGCCTCCGGAGCGCGCGCTCGATCATTGAGCAACGCGCCAGGGCGAGCGGTCCGCCATGTCTTCAGAGCGTCGGTAGCCCACGCCGGTGTTCTTGTCCGTGTGGCAGACGTTGCAGGCGTTCGGAACCTTCAGAGCCTCGCTCTCGGCTGGCGTGATGAAGCGGAAGGTGTGGGCGCGCACATTCACGTCTCCAATGGTCTGCTCGATCTTCGGCATGTGACAGGCAATGCACTCGTTGCCCGTGCTACCAGTCTTGTGATG
>CAVUHQ010000035.1:0-1017222 GCA_963741215.1 uncultured beta proteobacterium | reverse complement strand
GGCCCACGCGCTTCCAGATCACGATGTAATAGGCCAGCACACACAGCAGAGCCAGCACAGCGCAGGCAAGCGGCTTGTTGTCGCCCAGGAAGTGCAAAGCTGAAGCAACCTCGCCGGGTGCGGTTACGTAGCCCTTCGGCCAGCTCACCACGATGGTCAGCCCTTGCTGCACGGCGAGCGGCCGCGTCGTCTCGAACAGCGCCGAGCCATCCTCTATACGCGCGATGTAGTTGCTGCGCTTGGCACCCGCGGAGCCGGTGTAAGCCTCGAGACGTATTGCGTCCTGCGGAACATTGATGGGAAGCTGCACGCGCGCGTGCGCGATGTCGATCGGGAACGCCCAGCCTACGCCGGTGACGTTCCAGTAGAGCTCGTCGTGGTCGGCGAAGAATCCGAGCTGCTGATCAGTGCGATAGCGGATCTCGTAGGCATACTCGCCCGGCGCAAGATAGTGATCCTTCTGGCCGATGTAGATCGCCACACCGTTGACGCGCCGCTCGACGTGATATGCCTCCTTCGTCCCGTCGCGCTTGATCGAGAGCACGTCGAACCCCACCGTGCTCCGGCTGCCGTCGGTTCTGGCGTAGGTGGTAGGAAACTCGCGGAAGATGCCGCGGCGGATCTGGTTGCCTTCCGCGCGCACGCGGATCGTCTCGGTCACCAGCACGCTGCTGTCGGCCCTGACGTCGATCGTGCTGTCGAACGAAAGGATGCGCTCATCGGCGCGGGCGAGGCCGGCCGTCAGCAGCAGTGCGGTCACGAACAAAATGCAGCGCATCAGCGTACCTCCGCGGGCTGGGCCTCCCCGGCGCTGTCGAGATCGAAATACTCGGCAGGGTGGAAGCCGAGCGGACGCGCGATCAGCAGATCCGGGAACGTGTCCACGCGCGTATTCAGGTTGTTGACCGCCCCGTTGTAGTAGCGCCGTGCGAACTGGATCTGATCTTCGACCTCGGTCAGGCTGCGCTGCAGGTCGAGAAAGCTCTGGCTCGCCTTGAGCACCGGATACGACTCGGCCACCGCGATGAGCCTCTGTAGATCGCGCCCGAGGTTAGCTCTCGGCCATGCGCTGCGCGGCCGGGCTGCTGCCGGCCTGGGCCTGCGAGCGCGCCAGCGCAACGCGCTCCAGCACGCCGCGTTCGTAGCCGGCGTGCTGCTTCACCGTCTCCACCAGCTTGGGAATGAGGTCGTGCCGGCGCTTGAGTTGTACGCCCACGTCGCTCCACGCCGCCGCGACGCGGGCGCGATCACGCACCAGCAGGTTGTAGAGGGCGATGGCCCAGACCGCCAGCGCAGCGGCAGCCACACCCAGGGCGAATAGGACGATCATGACAAGCGGGCGGAGTTGACCCGCGAGCCCACACGCAGGATACGCGCCAGGTGAACCCGCCGCCCGGCCGGGCCGGGCCCCTGATGTGACGGAAGCCTGACAACTAAGGGCGGGGCAGCTGCCCGCCCGCGCAAAGCCAGCCGGGACTGGCGCAGGCCGGCGCAGGAATTGGGGGGATTTTTCGGGCGGTTCGACCGGGCACGGCCGCGTCCGTCGTCGGCAGACGCGGCATGCCTTGGTCCGAGCTCGACGGCGCTGGTCGGGTCACTGCGTCGCTGTAGGCGCTGGCGCCGCGTCGACAAAGCCGGTCACCGTCTGGAACCGCCCGTCACCAGAGATGACACCGAAATCAGTGCCAGCAACATATAGAGGTGCCTGTTCAGAGTCACCACCCACCCAGGCTGCCCAACTAAAACGCACATAATTGTTGTGCGTCTCGATCTTGCTTACCAGGCGCAATTGGTACGCGGGGAACTTGCGCTGCGCCACCTCGATCATCTCATCGATACCATCATGGCCCTCGCCGTGACGATGCGAATCAACGTAGGTGCCGCTATTGGCCCACGTCCTGGCGACAAGGTCATGCCGGTGCTTGGAGTCCCTTTCATTCCATGCTGCGATATAACGTGCGACTAGTTCGTTCACATTGCTCACTTGATTGCCCCTCTTCGCTGTGGTTGGGTTCGTCTCCGGACTGCGACTCGAATCGCCTCCTGCGTTGGACGTCGCTGTTAGGGCAGCGGCGCCTACAAGGGCAACCCATTTGAGAACATCTCGTCTGTGCATAACGTTTTCCTCGATTGAAGTACAAGCTGAGACCCACGGATCGGCGGAGGCGGCCTGCCCCCTACTTCCTTCGATCCGGTTCGACGAATTAGAGCAAGAGCGGGGAACCCAAGTCGATTACGTCGGAGGTAATCGCTCCTCGATAGCACTGATCTGCCGACTGCAATTGGCGCTCGTTTCTGAAGGCTTTGGGCGTCATCCCTGTGAGGCGCTTGAACACTTTGCTCATGTGGCCCTGGTCCGAAAATCCCGCTTCATCCGCGATTGCTGCCAGGCATAGTTCGCTCTGCCGTAAAAGGTCCTTCACCTTTCCGACGCGCGCCTGCATCAGGTAGCGATGCGGCGTCATTCCGATCGTCTTCCTGAACATTCGGGCGAAGTGGCACGTGCTCAGTCTAGCGGCGCCAGCGATATCCTCGAGCTGGACATCCTCCGACAAATTCGCATGGATGTATTCGATCGCGCGGCGTACCGCTCGTGGTAGGAAATACCTTTGAGGCGCGACCTGCAGGTCGGTCCTGATCTCTGCATGTGTGTCCGGTTCTGAATGGTAGTCGAGCATCCATACTCCTCAAATGAAACCACTCTGGTGCAGCAAGACTCAGCACAGTCATGCTCTTCTCCCTTACGGTTGAAGTCGCGAAGGTGCGGGAGCATCATCGTGCCGCTGCGCGAGCGCTGCAATTACCTCCCGGGTAATTGCCAGCGCTGGCAATCAAGAGGAAAACGGCGCCATGACGATCTCGACCCGACAAGCTTCGACCACTGCCGGCTTCGGCCCCATGCTGCGCGAGTGGCGCAAGGCGCGCGGTGCGAGCCAGCTCGAGCTCGCACTTAACTGCGGTCTCTCGCAACGGCATCTGAGCTTTCTCGAGTCCGGCAGGAGTCGGCCCAGCCGCGGCATGGTGCTGCACCTTGCTTCTGCGCTCGACGTGCCGCTGGGACAGCAGAATGCGATGCTGCTCTGCGCCGGCTTCGCACCGGTGTACAAGGAGCGCGGACCGGACGCTGCGGACATGAAGCCCGTCGAGCTCGCACTCAACCACGCGTTACGCCAGCAGGAGCCCTATCCCGCCTTGGTGGTCGATCATGCCCACTACACTCTGCGCGCCAATCGCGCGTGCGCTGCGCTGGTCGCATTCCTGAGGGCCGGGACCAAAGCGCCCGAATCCCAGGCACCGATGAACGGCATCGAAATACTTTTGAATCCGGAAGGCTTCCGGCCCTTCATCGAAAACTGGGAAGAAGTCGCGCTCTGGTCGATCCGGCGTCTGCGTGCGGAAGCCATGCTCGAGGTCGCGGGGACGCTGGCGACGGACCTGCTGAAGAAAATGCTGCTGCTCCCCGGCGTAGAGGAGATTGCCCAAGCCTCAAAAGCCGACCCCGATTTGCCGCCGACCCTCGTCCTGCGATTTCGCAGGGGCGATACTCGGCTCGCGCTCTTCACGATGATCGCGACCATGGGTACGCCACTCGATGTCTCCCTGCAAAACCTGCGTCTCGAATTGTTCTTCCCGGCCGACGACGCTACGGCGAAGTGGTTTGCACAGGCCTCTGGTGCGCAATAGCGGATAGGGCGCATCGCCCAGCGCGAAGTGGTTAATTCGACACCGCGCACTGGGCGCTCGCGCTCGCCGCGGAGTATCTGCTCCTCAACCAATCAGCTGCTGATCAGTAATCGCTAGCACGATGAGGCGCTGTCGCTGTAACTTGAACAGCCGTTTCCGTCCGTTTCAATGACCAGTTCGGAGCACCTCGGCCGTCAGACTCGGGGCGTGTGCCGGCGTGCGCGAACGTCTCACATCGGCCGAGGCTGTGTGGAAACGCGATCTTGCTGTCGATCGTCATTATGACGCGACGGATATCGGATAGACTCAGGCATCGTCTCTGATGCGAGTTGCCCGATGAAGCGTTTTATCGAAGGCGAAGGACGCACGCAGGTCACTCTGCTCCCAGCATGTCTCGAGGATTACGTCGACGAGAACAACCCAGTTCGAGTTGTTGACGTGTTTGTGGATCAACTCGATTTGCGCGGTCTGGGATTCTCGAGGGTGGCACCAGCCGAAACCGGGCGACCCTCCTATCATCCCGCGATCCTGCTCAAGATCTATATCTACGGGTACCTAAACCGCATCCAGTCGAGCCATCGACTGGAGCGGGAGACGCAGCGCAATGTTGAGCTGATGTGGCTGACGGGTCGCCTGACACCTGATTTCAAGACCATCGCTGATTTTCGTAAAGACAACGGACCGGCGATTCGCAACGTATGTCGCCAGTTCATCGTGCTGTGTCGCCAGTTGGGCTTGTTCTCGGAGGCCATGGTGGCAATCGACGGCAGCAAATTCAAGGCGGTCAACAACCGTGACAAGAATTTTACCAGCGCCAAGATGAAGCGACGGCTAGCGCAGATCGAAGAGAGTATCAGCCGCTACCTGGCCGCTATGGATACGGCTGACCGCAGCGAACCCGAGATTGCGAAGCTGAAGAAGGAACGGCTGCAAGACAAGGTCAGTGCCTTGAAAAAGCAGATGCAGCAAATCAAGGGGCTCGAAGCGCAAATGCTCGCCAGCCCAGACCAGCAGATTTCGCTGACCGATCCCGATGCGCGCTCCATGAAGAGTCGAGATGGCGGCATTGTGGGCAACTCCCGATCGATGTGGACCAGGCCGATCTCGAATCGCTCGAGCATGTATAGCCACGAGCCGGACGACGCGGACTGCGCTTCCGCGTGGGCGCAGGCTTGCTGCATCAACCTCTCCCTTTAGGATCGCTGGCGGCAACCCGAACCATTTCGACGTATCGAGCTCGGCATTCTGCGACGCACCGCAACAAAGCGCGATTGCACCGATCATCGATCACGTCTACAAACCAGTTGCCGGGTGCTTACGGCCGGCAACGTCTTTTATTCGACAGCCGCCAATGCTGGTAATTCAAGCCGCCACCCGGTGCGTTCCGCTAGCGCCTGCACATCCTCCACCGTATCAAGATCGGTGACGAAGCGGGTGTTGGCAGTTTCGTACGGGTGCACGAGCTCGGGGTGGCGTTCGATCAAGTGCCGGCAGCCCAGGCTCGTGCCGCTGGCAAGGATCTGCGCGTGCGCGACTTCGTCGAGCAGGATGGGGTTACCGCGTTGTCCATTCACAACGGGCACTACAACGTGGCCCGTCGGGCGCTTCTTGAACGCGCCGATGAGCTCGGTCAAATCCCCCGCCGCGATCAGCGGCTGGTCGGAGGGCACGATGAATATCGCGTCGAAGGGTCCGCTGAGCGCGTGCAATCCGACCCGAACTGATCCCTCCTGCCCCTGGGCGTGCGCCTCGTTGTGCGTCAGGGTCACCGGGAAGCTTTGCACCTGCTCCTCGACCGCACTGCGCGCGTATCCTGTCACTACGACCACCTCGTCGACACCGGCACCGCTGAGGGCAACCAGTTGCCGGCTGATCAGTGGTACTCCCTGAAGCCGTATCAGCGACTTGGCTACACCACCCATGCGCCGGCCTTCACCGGCAGCCAACAGCACCGCACCGATGCGCAACCTCGGGTACAGCCCGCCGCCTTGTTTGAGTAAGCATCCCATGAGCTTGATTCCGTCTAGGCGGTGGCCAAGTTGTTGATACGGGCGACGACTCGCAGTCCGCGGGCGAGTCGCATTACGCCCACGTCGAGGCGCTCGAGCATATCGGACAGAGAGGCCGGTGCGTTGCGCGTTTCCATGGATGTCGTTGACGAGCTCGGGATGTCACCTGAAGACGTCACCAATCTTACTGCGGGCGCGTTGGTCCAGCAACGTCACGGCTCCTTTTATGCCGGAAGCCAACGCAATTTCACAATGGGTCTGATGGCTGGGGAGGCCAAGACAACCAAGATAGGGGCTGCCGCATCGGTTTCTCGCTCAAAGTCCCGGCGGCGCCACCACGACGCCGGTGGGTCGGCCCTGCAGGAACTGCTCGATGTTCTCGACCGCGCGCAAGAGGCCGTCGCGGACGACCTCTGGCGTCTGACCCGCGTTGTGCGGCGAGAGCACGACGTTGGGCAAAGTCAGGATCGGATCGCCGGCCTTGAGCGGCTCGTCGTGGAAGACATCGAGCCCGGCGGAGATCCTGTCCTGGCCGAGCGCGTCGAGCAGCGCGGCCCGATCGACCAGCGCCCCGCGCCCGGTATTGATGAGAATGGCCGGCTGCTTCATCAAGGACAACTCGCGCTGCGCGAGGAAGCCGCGCGTTTCGGGTGAGAGGCGCAGGTGAAGCGTGACGACGTCCGCCTGGCTCAAAATCTCCTCCTTGGTCATCGCGCGTGCGCCGGCGGCGCCGATACGTGCCGCGTCCCCGCGAGCGCTCCACGCCAAGACCTCCATTCCCAGGGCGCGGCCGAGCGCGATCACGCGCATCCCGATCGTCCCCGTGCCGAAAACGCCAAGCGTCTTGCCGAGGAGTTGGGTCAGCATCTCCCGCGGCCACGCACCTGTTCGCATCTCCCGGTCGAGCTTGGGGATGCGGCGGGCGACGGTCAGCATGAGCGCGATGGTATGTTCGGCCACCGCGTTGGCATTGACACCGGCGGTGTTGCAGACGGTGATGCCGCGGCGCTGCGCCGACTCGAGATCGATATTGTCGGTGCCCGTACCCCATATGGAGATCATCTTGAGCGCAGGGCAGGCGGCGAACACCGTGTCGGTAAAGCACGCATGGGCCCGTATGTTGATCGCGACGCGCGCGCCGGTCGAGCCGGCGGATCAACTCCGCCTCTTCGTTGGCACCTCGCTCGACATAGACCCGCGTCTCGCCCAGGCGCGCGCAGCGCTCTTCAGCGGCCGTGCCCTTGAAAACCGATGGGAAGTCGTCGGGAACAACGATGAGGGGTTCGGCCATGCGCGGGCGCTCCGGGTCGTGACGCGGTGGCGAGCTCGGGCTCGGCGGTTACGATTCGTGCCGCCAGCCCGCGCTGATTCGTAAGGTCTCGCACGGGAGGCTCGCCGGCAATTCATCCGTGCGACCACGAGAATACCCAGCGTTCAGGTCCGCATCAAGATCCGCACGGCGCGCTCGACATGCAAATTCGATCCAACGCGTTCACGCCAGGCGCACGATATCGGCGCTATCCTTCCAGTGCTCGGCGTCGGCGCACCGAACAATCTCGAGGAGGAAACAAAGCATGCTGTTCCCGACCACGCTTGTCGGAAGCTACCCGCAGCCCGATTGGTTGATCGATCGCGCAAAGCTCGCGAAGAGCATGCCGGCCCGCGTGCGAGCGCAGGAGCTGTGGCGCATCCCGGAGCCGTATCTCGCTGAGGCGCAGGACGACGCCACGATCATGGCGATCAAGGCGCAGGAGGAGGCCGGGCTCGACATCGTCACCGACGGCGAGATCCGGCGCGAGAGCTACTCCAATCGTTTCGCCACCGCGCTGGAAGGCATCGACCTCGACAACCCCGGCACCGCACTCGGTCGTACAGGCCGCCCGAACCCGGTGCCACGCATCGTCGGCCCGATCCGGCGCAAGCGGCCGGTCGAGGTCGACGATGTGAAGTTCCTGCGTGCGCACACAGCGAAGCCGATCAAGATGACCGTGCCCGGACCATTCACGATGAGCCAGCAGGCACAGAACGACTACTACCCGACCGAGGAAGCGGCGGCCATGGCATACGCCGTCGCGGTGAACGAGGAAATCCGCGATCTCTTCGCCGCCGGTGCGGACATCGTCCAGATCGACGAGCCGTACATGCAGGCGCAGCCGGAGAAGGCGCGCGGGTATGGGCTCAGAGCACTCAACCGCGCGCTCGAGGGGATCACCGGCCCGACTGCCGTGCATATCTGCTTCGGCTACGCCGCAATCGTCCACCAGCGCCCTTCCGGGTATTCGTTCCTGCCCGAGCTTGCCGGGTGCTCATGCCGGCAGGTCTCGGTGGAGACAGCGCAATCGAAACTCGACTGCGCTGTGCTGGCGAAGCTCGGAGGCAAGCAGATCATGGTCGGCTGCCTCGACCTCAGCGACATGACGGTCGAGACGCCGCAAGCGGTCGTCGCGCGAATCAAGGCCGCGTTACCCTACGTCCGGGCGGAGAACGTGATCCTCGCACCGGATTGCGGGATGAAATACCTTCCGCGCGACGTCGCCTTCGGCAAGCTCAAAGCGATGGTCGAAGCGGCGAGGATGCTACGCGCCGAGTTCGGTGGCGATTGATCCCAGCGAATTCTTCTGTCGCCAGCGGCGCCCCTGAAGGATCAGTGCAGCCAAGCCGATAGCGAGGAACGCGTAGGTCGCGGGCTCCGGCACCGGCGCAGCGTTGTTGAGCGCAGTGAACAGGCCGGTGCTGCGATTCACGTCAAACAGGAAACCTGGCGCGGCGCCCGAGTAGTCGAATTGCGTACCCGCGAGCGGATTCGCGTTGGTGAAGCCGCTCGAGGAACGTGAAGCTATCCCCGGTCTTTGGCAGGTACCCACCTTCGAACAGGAAACGCACCGTGGCGCCGCTCAGGTTCAGGGGACCAACCACGTTGAGGACATCGAACTGGCCCGCACCAAGGCCCTCCACCTGGATCTCGATGATGCCGGTGGAAACTAAAGAGCCGACGATGGTGAGGGTGCCCGGGGAGTTGCCAGGAGCGATGATCCCGCCGTCATTGGTCACGGCACCGTGAACCGTCCCGTTCCCGTTGAGGACGCCGCCGGACCCGATGCGGATCACATCCGCCATCGCCGTGCCACCATCCCGCACGGTCAGCACGCCGCTACCCTGGCTGCCCGTTCGGTCCGCTCCGATGCCGATGAACGCACCGCCATCGAGCAGACTGCCCTGACCCTGGACCAGCGCGACCCCGTGAGCACCGGGTGCAGCACCGAGCAACACGCCACTCTTCTCGTTCGGGTCCGCCGGGTTGGCCGGCCTGGACAGAGTGACCTGGCCACCGCCCGTGATGTTCAACGTGCCAACGCCACCCTGATGCTCGCCGAGCACGATCTGGACGTTCTTGTCACCCGTAACCTCGATCCGGCCGTTGGAACCGACGTTGACCGTGCCGATGCCGCCCACTTCATTGGCGGCCTGCAGGCCTGAGCCACCGACATGCACACCGCCGAAGGGTGCGCCATTCGCCGCGCTAATGGACACCATGCCACCGTCCAGCACGTTCAGCGTGCCAGTCCCTGCGCGCCCAACGTGCAGGAACGCACCAAAGCTGGCGTCGCTGCCGGATAGCAGCAGGTTGCTGCCCACCCCGGTCACCGTGACCGAGCCCGTGCCCCCCGCACGTAGACCGACGTACGCCTGCTCAGCGCTCACCTTGCCGCCGGCCGCGATTGTCATCTGCCCGACAGAGCCGTTGGTATGCCCGATGGTGAACGACCCGAACGGCGAGTTCACAGCGAGCTCCGATCCCGCCCCCGAGACCAGCAGGGTTCCGTTGCCGGCGGGGTCGCCGTTGGCGAATTGCTCTTCGTTGCCGCCGACCGAGAATCCGGCGAAGGCCGTCGGATTCGCATCTTCAATGGTGATCTTGCCGCCGCTCAGGATGGACAGCTGCCCGTGCCCCGAACGTCCGACCGTGAAGCCAGGACCGATGGAGCTCGTGGCCGTATCCCCTTTGATCTCAACCAGCGAGCCGGTTCCGGAGACGGTCATGATGCCGACGCCGCCACTGCCCAGCCCGCCTATCGTCATGCCGCCACCAACAGCGCCGGCGCCGCGCGCATCGATCAGAATGTGGCCACCGTTGGTCACCGAGAGCGAGCCGGAGGCACCAGCGTTCCAGCCCACCAGAAGTCCGGCTCCCCCGAACTGTTGCGTGCCTCCGGTCAGACTAAGGAGCGAACCCGTCCCGTCGATCGTGAGCGTGCCGGTGCTGCCGTTGTCCACTCCCACGTTCAGGTAGGTCGCGTCGACCCGGCCACCTTTGGTGATGTTGAGTGTTCCGTGCCCGAGGCTGCCTACATTGATGAAGGACACGTTGCTGGTGGTAGCGTTGACTGTCCAGCGGGAGCCGGCGCCATCGACGTTCACCACTCCAGTGGCCAGCGATTGACCGGTGATGAGATTCGAGTTGCCGATGATGGTTGCAACGGTGCTGGCCGTGGCGCCGCTCAGCACGTTGAAGGTTCCCGACGTTGGCGCCCCAGGGGTTCCGAACCCGGGACCGACGAAGCCGTTGCCAACCAGGAAGAGTGCCCCGACGCCGAGTCCGTCCGCAACGTTGAGCTGAGACCCTGTTCCGGTAACGGTGAGGGTGCCGCTCGCGCCCCCACCATTGCCGATCGGCGTGGAGTTGCAGTTCGTGCAACCCGCGAAGGGGCTCGCTCCCCCCTGG
This sequence comes from uncultured beta proteobacterium, assembly GCA_963741215.1. Classification (GTDB taxonomy): domain Bacteria; phylum Pseudomonadota; class Gammaproteobacteria; order Burkholderiales; family SHXO01; genus SHXO01. The sequence goes on along the minus strand of CAVUHQ010000035.1, from coordinate 1,006,806 downwards.
ATGTTGACGACCGCACCGCCCTGGATGAGGAATCGTCCGGCCGAGAGCGCTCCTGTCTGAATCGTGTTGGTAGCGTTGAGTACGGTTCCCGTTCCGCTCACGGTAAGCTCGCCGTCGGCGCCGTTGCCGATGGCGATGTGTGGAAACGTAGCCCCCGGGAAGGTTATCGTAGCGGCGCCCGCACTCGCATTCCCGAGGAACAGCGCCCCCTCGGCAGAGACGAAGGTGTCTCCTACGGTGGTAACGGCCGCCAGCGCCGGATGAGTCAGCGCAAGGAGCGCCGCGAGAGCGACATGGCGTGGGTTCAGGAGAGCGCGCTTCGTGATATGGCTTGTCATTGTTTGACCTCCCATCGCTACTCCAATGGATGGACGGGAACCCTTTGTTCGAGACAGCCAGTGCCTGAGGACGCTAGCAGATATGAATTTCCCGCGCAAGAGAGGATCCGCGTCCACTCTTGCGTGATCGAAGGGATTTGCCGTCAGCCAGGCGGCGGGAGATCGCCGTGGGCATGATCGAACAGAGAGTTGATAGAAATTTGGTGGCCAAGGGCGGAATTGAACCACCGACACAAGGATTTTCAGTCCTCTGCTCTACCAACTGAGCTACTTGGCCACTTCTACACCACCAACCATCGGCACAAGGCAATTTAGCTCTACCAACTGAGCCCGCTTGGCCGTACCCGAAGCACCCACCGCAGCTCGGCGGGCGTTGAAAGGAGCGCGAATTATAGGGGCAAAAGGCTCTACCGCCAAGGTTGACACGGGCACGCGCGCACAGGGAGTCCCCAGTTACGACAAAGCCCGCCGAAGCGGGCTTTGCGTGCCAGGGCTGGCCGTGCTACAGGTCCACGCGTACCTTGCGGTCCTTGGTCTCCTTCAGCAGCGTGGTGCCGACGACAAGGGTCATGGCAGCCACGACAATGGGATACCAGAGCCCGAAGTAGATGTTGCCCGAAGCCGCCACCATCGCGGTAGCCAGCAACGGCAGCATGCCGCCGAACCAGCCGTTCCCGATGTGGTACGGCAGCGACATGGAGGTGTAGCGGATGCGCGCCGGAAACAGCTCGACCAGGAACGCTGCAATCGGCCCGTACACCATGGTCACGTAGAGGACGAGGATGACGAGGATCACCTCGGTCATGAACCAGTTGACCTTGGACGGGTCTGCCGCGGCAGGAAAGCCGGCTGTCTTGAGGGCCTCTTTGTAGCCGGCCTCGTTCCAGCCCTTCAACTCGACATCGCCCACCTTCAGGACCACGCTCTGGCCCTCGACCGCTGGCAGGGATGTGAAGGAAATCCCCTGCTTGGTGAGGAAGTCCTTGGCCTTGTCGCAGTCGCTGAACCTGGACCATGGCCCTACGAAGATGTGGAAGGTGCAGTCACTCGCGGCGATCGAGACTTGTGTTTTCGCGGCGGCGGCCTCGAGGTCGGGGTTGACGTAGTGAGTCAATCCCTTGAACAGCGGGAAATAGGTGAGGACGGCGAGCAGGCATCCCGCCATGATGATGTTCTTGCGCCCGATCTTGTCCGACAACCAGCCGAAGAAGATAAACAGCGGCGTGCCGAGCACCAGCGAGATCGCGATCAGGATGTATGCGCTCTGGAAATCCAGCTTGAGCGTGATGATCAGAAAGAACAGGGCGTAGAACTGGCCGGTATACCAGACCACGCCTTGACCGGCCGTCGCGCCTAACAACGCCAGGAGCACGATCTTGCCATTCTCCCAGTTGGCAAAACTCTCGGTCAGGGGCGCCTTCGACGTCCGGCCTTCGCTCTTGATCTTCTGGAATACCGGCGACTCCTCGAGTTTGAGCCGGATGTAGATCGAGAAGACCAGCAACACCAGCGAGACCAGGAAGGGAATGCGCCAGCCCCACTCCGCGAAGACCTCCTTGGCCATCGTTCCTCGACAGGCGAGAATCACCATCAGCGCCAGAAAGAAGCCGAGCGTCGCGGTGGTCTGGATCCAGCTCGTATCGTAACCGCGCCTGCTCTCGGCGGCGTGCTCTGCCACGTAAGTCGCGGCACCGCCATACTCCCCGCCCAGCGCGAGGCCTTGCAGCAATCGCAACAACACCAGCAGGACCGGCGCCGCCCATCCAATCGCTTGGAACGTAGGCAACAGGCCCACCGCGAAGGTGGCTGCGCCCATGACTGTAATCGTCACCAGAAAGGTGTACTTCCTGCCGACGATGTCGCCCACCCGCCCGAACACAAGAGCACCGAAGGGCCGGACGAGAAAACCGGCTGCGTAGGTTGCGAAGCTCGACAGCAGTGCGGCGGTGTCGTTGCCCTTGGGAAAGAACAGGGCGGCGAAGAAAGGGGCGAGAGTCGCGTAGAGGTAGAAGTCGTACCACTCGAAGACGGTACCGAGAGAAGAAGCGAAGATGACCCGCTTTTCTTCGGGCTGGAAATCGGGATGTGCGGACGCAGCGTGACCGGTAGCTGTTGCCTCACTCATCGAGGTCCTCCCATGTTAGTGTTTTAGCTGTGGCCGCCCTGAAGTGTGCGCGACTCCCGGGCAACATAAGCTCGACCCGCACGCTTGTCAACGTAGCGGTGCTGGTCTGCGGGCCCGCGTTTCAGACTGAAACTTGTTGCGACGCGAAAAACTCTCTCCCTTACAAAAGACAAGGGCCCCGTCTTTCAACGGAGCCCTTTGGCTTTGAAGCACGTTGGCGCTTCTGGGACTACAGACCCGCGAATTAAGCGTCAGGCTTCTTCTGACGCTTCAATTCGCGAAGTTATGGCGTCACGGAACGTGACGCCATAACACTACATGTCCATATCGCCCATACCGCCCATGCCGCCGCCACCGCCACCACCGCCATGCCGGTGGCCTTCATCCTTCGGCAACTCCGCCACCATCGCGTCGGTAGTCAGGATCAGCGCAGCGACCGAAGCGGCGTTCTGCAGCGCGCAGCGCGCAACCTTGGTCGGATCGAGCACGCCCATCTCGACCAGATCGCCATACTGGTCGGTCGCGGCGTTGTAGCCGTAGTTGCCCTTGCCTTCCAGGACCTTGTTCAGGACCACGGAGGGTTCGGCACCGGCATTGGCCACGATCTGACGCAGCGGCTCTTCCAGGGCGCGCATCACGATCTTGATGCCGGCATCCTGGTCGTGGTTGGCGCCCTTCAGCGCCTGGATGGACTGGCGCGCGCGAATCAGCGCAACGCCTCCGCCTGCGACGATACCTTCCTCGACTGCGGCACGTGTGGCATGCAGCGCATCTTCCACGCGCGCCTTCTTCTCCTTCATTTCCATCTCGGTCGCGGCGCCGACTTTGATCAACGCCACACCGCCTGCCAGCTTGGCTACGCGCTCCTGCAGCTTCTCCTTGTCGTAGTCGCTGGTAGCTTCTTCGATCTGCTGGCGGATGTTTTTCACCCGCGCTTCGATCTGCTTGGCATCGCCCATCCCATCGATGATGGTGGTTTCTTCTTTGCCTACCTCGATGCGCTTCGCCTGGCCCAGATCAGTGAGGGCCACCTTCTCGAGTTGCAGACCGACCTCGTCGGAGATCACCGTGCCGCCGGTCAGGATGGCGATGTCTTCCAGCATGGCCTTGCGGCGATCGCCGAAGCCAGGGGCTTTGACTGCCGTGGTCTTGAGAATGCCGCGGATGTTGTTCACCACCAGAGTGGCAAGCGCTTCGCCTTCCACGTCCTCGGCGATGATCAGCAGCGGACGGCCGGCCTTCGCCACTTGTTCCAGCACCGGCAACAGGTCGCGGATGCTGGAGATCTTCTTGTCGTGCAGGAGCACGTAGGGATTGTCCAGTACTGCGATCTGCTTCTCGGGGTTGTTGATGAAGTACGGGGACAGATAGCCGCGGTCGAACTGCATGCCTTCCACCACCTCCAGCTCGTTGGCCAGGCCCGAGCCGTCTTCCACCGTGATCACGCCTTCCTTGCCGACCTTTTCCATCGCGTCGGCGATGATCTTGCCGATCGACTCGTCCGCGTTGGCGGAAATGGCGCCGACCTGCGCGATCTCCTTGCTGGTGGTGGTGGGCTTGGAGATCTTCTTCAGCTCCGCGACCACGCTGTCCACGGCTTTGTCGATGCCGCGCTTCAAGTCCATCGGGTTCATGCCGGCGGCGACGAACTTCATGCCTTCCTGCACGATGGACTGGGCCAGTACGGTGGCGGTCGTGGTGCCGTCACCGGCCACGTCCGAGGTCTTGGATGCCACTTCCTTGACCATCTGCGCGCCCATGTTCTCGAACTTGTCCTTCAGTTCGATTTCCTTGGCGACCGACACGCCGTCCTTGGTGATGGTGGGAGCGCCGAACGAGCGCTCGAGCACGACGTTGCGACCCTTGGGGCCGAGGGTCACTTTGACCGCGTCGGCCAGAATGTTCACGCCCGACACGATGCGGTTACGGGCGGAATCGTGGAACTTAACTTCTTTCGCTGCCATATTCGGGACTCCTGCGAGTTCTGAAGGGATTGGAGAATGTGGTGATTATTCGATAACGCCCATCAGGTCTTCTTCGCGCATCACCAGGTACTCGACACCGTCGACCTTGACGGTCTGACCGGAATATTTGCCGAAGAGGACTTTGTCGCCCGTCTTCACTTCCAAGGGGCGGACCTTACCGTCTTCGAGAACCTTGCCGGTTCCAACTGCGATGACCTCTCCGGTGTCCGGCTTCTCAGCAGCGGTGTCCGGGATCACGATGCCCGAGGCGGTTTTCCGCTCCTCTTCCAGGCGCTTCACGATCACTCGGTCATGCAAGGGGCGGATTTTCATAGGCTCTGTCTCCTTGAGGTAAATCGTTGATTACAATAAATCTAGGTCGTGTTAGCACTCAAGGCTAACGAGTGCTAATAATAAGGCGAGCGCAAGGAGGAATTCAAGACGTGCGGGTCTGGAAGCGCGGGGGCTGAAGCAACCCGGCACGCGTCAGGCTCAAGACGGCGGTGACGCCCCGTTCGGGGCTGGGACTGGGGAAGCTCTGAGTAGGGATTGGTTAGCGCGAAGCGCTATCGCCTCGCACCTGGCAGCCGCACAACCGCTCAATGTGCGATGTGCGCCGCCTTTCCGAATCGATAGACCGTCTTGCGGGTGCCCATGCCGGCAGGGCGAACCGGCTCAACTGGGCAAGGCCCCTCGCGTGTGCCGTCTGCTCGAAGCGTGGCATCGTCGGCAACGTCCTTCCAGATGCCGCCGTGCACTGGCCGGAACATCCACATGAGATAGCCGCGGCGCGCCGCGACGTCGAGCAGGCCGTCGGTATCGGGCGCATCCGACACCACCACTTGGTTACCGTCTACGCCAAAGGGAAACGCACCGAACGCCTGCAGGCACTCGAGCGCTTCGCGCGACTCGGCCCCAGGGCGCGTGACCGATGGCCGCTCCGCCCGCGCCACGTCCCAGGCACCCAGTTCCCAGGCCGCCTCGAGGGCCGCGCGGTCGACCGTGAGGACGTCTTCCCAGCGTTCGTTGAGCTGCAGCGCCGAGCTCGGGATCGGCTTATAGGCGACCGTATCGGCGCCCTCGATGTCAGCCAACCGCTCGCGCACGAAAGCATGCCAGTGGAGCGTCAGGATGACGGGCGTGTCCGGACAGGGAACCGCCGCCAGCGTGATCGCGAACAGCGGCAGCTGCGTTGCGGCCATTTGTTGTTCGATGCGTTCGATCAATTCCATGCACGTCTCCTGTCACCGCCAAAACCTACCGCGTCGATTTGTCACACTAGGCTTTGACATTCGCCTGTGCCATTTGGCTTTAGCACTAGGCCTCGACAGCTTAGGCTTTAGCACTTTCGATGCCAATGCCGTTACGCCCGCCGCATCATTCCTCACGGGCGAGAGGCGCCCGTGCGTGGGGCAAATGGCCGGAATCGTTAGCACTCGCCGGTGAAAGCTGCCAGATTTACGGTGCGCCAAACGTGTACAAAGCACCACGTGCGTGCATGGCTTTACAATGCGAGCCGCCCGACTTCCTCAACCAAACCCGCTTCTGCCGCGACCGATGAAGCTCATACGGCGAGCTGTGATTCCCCACCTGTTCTACGCCGCATGCTTTGCGCTGTTCCTGAGCAGCGGGGCTGCCTGCGCGCAGTCGGCGTTGCTGCCTGCGCCGCTGCGCGAGGCGCTGCTAAGCGCTGGCGTCCCGCCTTCCGCGGTGGGGGTGTACATCCACGAGGTGGGTGCCGCGCGGCCACTGCTGGAATACAACGCCAACCGGCCGATGAATCCAGCCTCGACCATGAAACTGCTCACGACGCTGGCGGGCCTGGAGTTGCTCGGCCCCAACTTCACCTGGCGTACCGACGCGTGGCTCGAGGGCACGCTCACCGGCGACGTGCTGCAGGGGAACCTGATCCTGAAGGGTTACGGCGATCCCAAACTCACGATCGAGGACCTGTGGCTGTTCCTGCGCGAGCTGCGCTCGCGCGGGCTGCGAGAGATCCGCGGTGACCTGGTGCTAGATCGCACGTTCTTCGCGGTCGAGCCGATCGACCCGGCGCAGTTCGACAACGATCCTACGCGGCCCTACAACGTCGGTCCCGACGCGCTCCTGATCAACTACAAGTCCGTGCGCCTGCAATTTCTCCCGCAGGAGGACACCGGAACGGTCAGGATCCTCGCCACACCCGATCTGCCTCAGATCAGCATCGTGAACCAGCTGACTCTGGGCGCGGGGAGCTGCGACTTCTGGCCCGAGAAGCCGCAGGCGATCCCGGAGCAGGCGCGTCTGGTGTTCACCGGAGTGTTCCCGCGCGGTTGTGGCGAGAAGTCGAAGAGCTTCAGCCTGCTCAGCCCGAACGAATATGCACTCGCGTTGTTCCAGCAGTTGTGGCGCGAGCTGGGAGGAACCCTCACCGGTCGCGTACGCGACGGCCTCGTGCCCGACTCGGCCACGCTGCTGGCCACCTGGGAGTCGCAGCCGCTCGCCGCGGTCATCCGCGACATCAACAAGTTCAGCAACAACGTGATGGCGCGGCAATTGTTCCTGGCCCTATCGCTCGCCGCAGACAACCCGCCCGTGAGCACAGAGAAGGCGACGCGCGCGCTGCGGGAATGGCTCGTCCGCAGCCATCTGGATTTCCCCGAGCTTCAAATCGAAAACGGCTCCGGGTTGTCGCGCAACGAACGCATCAGTCCGCGCCACCTCGGCGAGATCCTGCTGTACGCAGCGCGCGGCCCGCTCATGCCGGAGTACGCGGCCTCGCTGCCGATTCCGGGCGTGGATGGCACCTTGCGCCGCCGGCTGACGGATTCGCCTAGCGTCGGGCGCGGTCACTTGAAGACCGGCTATCTGGAGGGCGTCCGCGCGATCGCCGGCTATATGATGGACAATCGCGGGCGCACGCTGGTGGTCGTGAGCCTGATCAATCATCCCCAGGCCGTAGCGGCACAGGCGTTCCAGGAGGCGGTCGTTCAGTGGGCGTGGTCGCGCGGATCAGGCGGCATGTGCTGTGACCCCTAGATAATTCCGGAGACGCCCTCGAAGATAGCGAAGGTGGCGCGCCTTGAGGGTTGGCAGCAATTCAGGCCTGCTAAAGGGATGTTGCGCCGCGCCACTCATGAATCATCCAGGCTGGCGCTCGGTCTTCTATACTTGAGTCGTGTCTGCTTCGCTAAATCGTACTTAGCCGCCACTCCCGTAGATTTGCGGGTTGTTCGCCGCGATCTGCGGAATCTAAAAGAGGAGGATGTCATGTCTGCTTTTACCACCGCTGCCTCGCTGGTTCGTCGTACAGCGCGCCCGGCTGCGCTCGCCGCGCTGTGTGGATTGCTCGCAGTGACGGGGAGCGCAAATGCCGACGAGACTTGCAATTCCCCCTACATCGGCAATTTGATCAAAGGGCAGGAGGACTTCGCTTACGTGTGGACGCTAGGCGTGCCCGGCCTCGGTGACGGTGCCGACAAGCTGGTCACGATCGACGTGAACCCGGCATCGCCGAAGTACGGCAAGGTCGCGCATACCGTCACCGTCGGAGGCCGTGGCGAGCCGCACCATATGGGCTTGAGCGATGACCGGCGCTATCTGTGGGCCGGCAACCTGGACGACAGCAAGATCTTCATATTCGACATCGCCACCGACCCGGGCAGACCGCGACTGGCGAAGACCATAACGGATCTGCCGGAGCAAACCGGGTTGGTCGGACCGCACACCTTCTACGCGCTGCCTGGCCGCATTCTCGTGGGCAATCTGTCGAACACCAAAGACCACGGCGGCGTGACCGGGCTGGCCCTCTACAACAACCAGGGCGACTTGATCCGGACCTATCCGATGCCCACCGACGGCGGCGACGGCTACGGCTACGACATCGCCATCAACCCGCAGAAAAACGCATTGCTCACCTCCAGCTTCACCGGATGGAATAACTACATGCGCAACCTGGGCGAGTTGATCGGAGACGGCGAGGCCATGAAGCACTTCGGCAACACCGTGGTGTTGTGGGACCTCAAGGCCATGACGCCGCGGAAGGTGTTCAGCGTGCCCGGCGCGCCCCTGGAGATGCGCTGGTCGCTGGCCCAGGGTGACAACTGGGCGGTAGTGACCACTGCGCTCACGTCCAAGATCTGGCTGATCAAGCAGGATGCCGCGGGCGAATGGCAGGCTAAAGATGTGGCCGTAATCGGCGATCCATCCAAGATCCCGTTGCCGGTGGACATCAGCATCACGGCCGACGGCAAGGGGCTGTGGGTCAACACGTTCATGGACGGCAAGACCCGCTACTTCGACCTGTCCGATCCGGAGCACCCGCAGCAGACCTACGAGAAGGTCACCGGCAAACAGGTCAACATGATCTCGCAAAGCTGGGACGGCAAGCGCGTCTACATTACATCTTCGCTGCTGGCCAACTGGGACAAGACCGGCGACAGCGACGAGCAGTTCCTGCGCGGCTTCAGCTGGAACGGGAGCGAGCTGACTCCGACCTTCGAGGTCGACTTCTACAAAGAGAAGCTGGGGCGGGCCCACCACATCAAGCTCGGCTCGAAAGCGCTCAAGACCGCCTATGCGGACGAGGCGGAGCATGTGGCCTCCCGCGCACACTGAGCACACCACCAGAGTCAGGGCGGGGCTGCTGGCTGCCGCCCTGACGCTGTTGCTGCCGGCCGCCTTCGCCCATGAGGTTGCGACCGCCAAAGCCGATTTCATTCCACCGGCGCCGGGGACCTATCGGCTGGAGCGCATCCAGGTAGTGCCCGATGGCGACGTGCTGGACACTGGAAAGAAGCGCACGCGTCTCGCCAGATACACGCAAGGCCGCATTACTCTGTTGAGCCTCATGTATACGTCCTGCACCGACGCCGGCGGCTGCCCTGTGGCGTTGTACACGCTGCAGAAGGTCAGGCGCGACCTTGCGCGGCAGAGATCGACGGGCAACCGCATCCGCATCGTGAGCCTGAGCTTCGATCCGAAGCACGACACCCCTGAGGTCATGCGCACCTATGGCGACGGCGAGACCAACAAGCGCTCCCAGGTGCCGTGGTATTTCCTGACCACCGCGTCCGCCCAGGACCTCCGGCCGGTGCTGGACGGATTGGGGCAGGACGTTAGAGTGCCGGCGGACGGAACTGAGGCTGGCAAACCGGGCGATCTCAGCCACGTTCTTAAGCTGTTCTTGATCGACCGCGACGGGTGGGTGCGCGAGATCTATACCACCAGCTTCTTGGTCCCGCAGGTCATCGTCAACGACATTCAGACCCTGCTGCTGGAAGATGGCGTGAAGGTGCGTTGATAGGTCGGTTCGAGGCTGCTTGGGCGACGGTGGCCATCATTCCCGAGACCCTCATGAATTATCCAGGCCAGCCGTTATGCGATAATCCGCGCGCGGATCGCGGCCCGGCCGCGAACTCAAGCCCTCCGATCCTGACCCATGAGTCTCGACGTCGTCATCCTCGCCGCCGGCAAGGGGACGCGCATGCATTCCTCGCAGCCTAAGGTGCTGCACCCGCTCGCCGGGCGTCCCCTGCTGCGCCACGTCGTCGATACCGCACGTGCGTTGCGTGCCGAGCGAATCGTGGTCGTCTACGGCCATGGTGGTGAGCAGGTGCGGTCGGCGTTCGACGACGAAGGCTTGGTGTTCGTCCTGCAGGATCCGCAACTGGGTACCGGTCACGCCGTTCAGCAGGCGGCTCCTGCGCTCCAGAGCGAGCGCACGCTGATTCTCTATGGCGACGTGCCGCTTACACGCGTCGAGACCCTGGCGCGCGCGGTGCTCGACCGCGACGGATTGAGTCTCATCACCGCGCATCTCGAGGACGCCACCGGGTATGGCCGCATCGTGCGCGACGCCACCGGCCGCGTAGTTCGCATCGTCGAGGAGAGCGATTCCACTCCCGACGAGAAGGCAATCCGCGAGATCAACACCGGGATCCTGGCTGCGCCGACAACCAAGCTGAAAGCCTGGTTGCACGGGCTGCACGACGACAACGCCCAGGGCGAAATCTACCTCACCGACATCGTCGCACGCGCAGTCGCGGAGCGCGTGGCGATCCATACTCTGCAACCTTCAGACACTTGGGAGATCCTGGGCGTGAACAGCAAACAGCAACTGGCAGAGCTGGAGCGCGTGCTCCAGCGCGAGCGAGCCGCGCAGTTGCTCGCGCGCGGCGTGACTCTTCTCGATCCTGCGCGCATCGACGTGCGCGGCGAGCTCACCTGCGGACAGGACGTGAGCATCGACGTGAACTGCATCTTCGAGGGCAAGGTGATCCTGGGCGACGGCGCCAGCGTGGGGGCGAACTGCGTGCTGAAGGATACGACGGTAGAGGCCGGCGCGCGGATACTGCCGTTCTGCCATATCGACGGCGCGCGCATCGGCCCGGATTCGCGCATCGGCCCCTACGCGCGCATGCGTCCGGGCGCCGACCTTGCCGCCCATACGCACGTCGGTAACTTCGTGGAAATCAAGAATGCGCGGCTGGGCGAGGGCTCCAAAGCCAACCACCTGAGCTATCTGGGCGACGCAACCATCGGGCGCAACGTGAACATCGGGGCGGGCACCATCATCTGCAACTACGACGGCGCCAACAAGCACCACACCGTGATCGAGGACGAGGCTTTCATCGGCTCCGACACCCAGCTGGTGGCGCCGGTCACGGTGGGCAAAGGTGCAACGATCGGGGCGGGCAGCACGATCGCCAAGGACGCACCGGCGGGCGAGCTGACCGTGTCACGCGCGAGGCAGGTTACGGTCAAGAACTGGAAAAGGCCGGTGAAGCGTCCAAGGTCAGAGGACAGTTAATAGTTGACAGATCTGTTGCTTGTTTAGCTGACAATAGTATCCATGCGCTATCCTTCCGGACCGCTGACAACTGAATTCTGATCTCTAATGTGCGGAATCGTCGCAGCCATTTCCCACCGTAACATTGTCCCCATCCTGCTCGAGGGGCTGCGCAAGCTCGAGTACCGGGGCTACGACTCTGCCGGCCTGGCCGTGGTCAACGGCAGCTTGCACCGCCTGCGCAGCGTAGGTCGCGTGGCATCGCTCACGGACATGACAATGCAGGCCCATGTCGAAGGGCGGCTTGGCATCGCACATACGCGCTGGGCCACGCACGGCGCGCCCACCGAGCGCAATGCCCACCCGCACATCAGCAGCGACGGACTGGCGCTGGTGCACAACGGTATCGTGGAGAACCACGAGAGCATCCGTGCCCGGTTGATCGGGCTGGGCTATACCTTCACCTCCGACACCGACACCGAGGTCGTGGCGCATCTGATTCATCACTACTTCCTGGAAAGCGGTGATCTGCACGCCGCAACGCTACCGCGCGACAAACGAGCTGGTCGGCGCATATGCCATTGCAGTGGTATCCGAAAAAGACCCGCACGCATTCGTGGTGGCGCGCCACGGCGCGCCGTTGCTGCTGGGCCTGGGTGAGGGTGAGAATTTCGCCGCTTCGGACGCATCCGCGCTGCTGCAGGTGACGCGCCGCATCGTGTATCTCGAAGAAGGGGACGTGGTCGCGCTGACCACGAGCGGCTACAGCATTCTGGACGCCAGCGGGCGCAAAGCCGAACGGCCTGTGCACGAGAGCAAGCTTTCGGCGGATGCCGTGGAGCTCGGCCCCTACCGCCACTACATGCAGAAGGAGATCTACGAGCAGCCGGGCGCGATGGCGGCGACGCTGGAGATGGTCGTTGGCGCCAGCTCCATCGTTCCACAGCTGTTCGGCGCAGACGCCGAGGAAGTCCTGCGCGGCGTCGATCGCGTGCTGGTGCTCGCCTGCGGGACCAGCTACCACGCCGGTCTGGTGGCGCGCTACTGGATCGAGGCGATCGCCGGCCTGCCTTGCGACGTGGAGATCGCCAGCGAGTACCGCTATCGGGTCAGTGTGCCCGACCCCGGCGCGCTGGTGATCGCCATCTCCCAGTCGGGCGAGACCGCCGACACCATCGCCGCGTTACAACATGCCAAGGCGCTAGGCCATGAGAAGACCCTGGCCATCTGCAACGTGCCGGAGAGCGCGCTGGTGCGCCAGGCGCGTCTGCGCTTCATGACGCGCGCGGGGCCCGAGATCGGCGTGGCCTCCACCAAAGCGTTCACAACCCAGCTGGCGGCCCTATTTCTGCTGACGCTGGTGCTGGCCAAGGTGCGCGGACGGATCACGGTGGAGGCCGAAAAGGAATACCTTACGGCGCTGCGGCACCTGCCGTCCGCGCTCTCGCATGTCCTGGAGCTGGGAGATGCGATCGCGGGGTGGGCTGAAGCCTTCTCCCAGAAGCACCACGCGCTCTTCCTCGGTCGCGGGATGCACTACCCCATCGCGCTGGAAGGGGCGCTCAAGCTCAAGGAGATTTCCTACATCCACGCCGAGGCCTATCCCGCCGGCGAGCTTAAGCATGGCCCGCTGGCGCTGGTGGACCGCGACATGCCGGTAGTGGCGATCGCGCCCAATGACGCGCTCCTGGAGAAGCTGAAGTCCAATTTGCAAGAGGTGAAGGCACGCGGCGGCGAGCTGTACGTGTTCGCCGACGCCGACAGCCACTTTCAAGAATCGGAAGGTGTCCACGTCATCCGCCTGCCGGAAAACCGCGGCGCGCTGAGCCCGATCCTGCATGTGGTACCGCTGCAGCTGCTGGCTTACCACGCCGCGCTGGTGCGTGGAACCGATGTGGACAAGCCGAGAAATCTGGCGAAGTCAGTCACCGTAGAGTAGGGGACGTTGAAGGACCATACCAGCGAGCTCAACGGCGGCGCATCAAGTCCGGATTGTTCAGGTCGCAAGCGGACGGACGCCGAGCTTGTCCATCAGCGCGCGGTCGCGCTCCACGTCCGGATTGCCGGTGGTGAGGAGCTTGTCGCCGTAGAAGATGGAATTCGCTCCGGCCAGAAAACACAACGCCTGCACCGCCTCGGACATCTCCTGGCGCCCGGCTGACAGCCGCACGTAGGAACGCGGCATGGTAATGCGCGCCACGGCGATGGTGCGAACGAACTCCAGCGGGTCGAGCGCAGTGGTGCCGTACAGAGGTGTGCCTTCGACCTGGACGAGGTTGTTGATCGGCACCGATTCCGGTTGCGGCTCGAGGCTGGCGAGCTGGGCGATGAGACCGGCGCGCTGGCGGCGCGATTCGCCCATGCCGACGATGCCGCCGCAGCAGACGTGGATACCGGCGGCACGCACTTTGCCGAGCGTATCCAGGCGCTCGCCGTAGTCGCGCGTCGTAATGATCTCGCCGTAGAACTCGGGCGCGGTATCGAGGTTGTGGTTGTAATAGTCGAGCCCGGCGAGCTTGAGCTTCTCGGCCTGGCCTTCGCGCAGCATGCCCAGCGTGGCGCACGTCTCCAGCCCCAGTCCCTTCACCGCACGCACCATGTCGAGCACCGGCTCCAGCTCCTTGTCCTTCGGCCCGCGCCAGGCCGCGCCCATGCAGAAACGCGTGGCGCCCGCCTCCTTCGCGCGGCGGGCGGCGTCCACCACGTCGTCGAGCGGCAGCAGGTCCTGAGACTGTACGCCGGTCTGATAGCGCACCGACTGCGGGCAATAGGCGCAGTCCTCGGGGCAGCCGCCGGTCTTGATCGACAGCAGCGTGGACAGTTGCACGGTGTTGGGATCGAAGTGCTGCCGGTGCACCGACTGCGCCTGGTGGATCAGGTCGCTGAACGGCAGTTCGAACACGCCGAGCACCCCTCGAGACTCCACCTGCAGTCGTCGTCTGGCTTCGATCCTGCGGCCGCTTGAACAGGCGGCGTGTCGAGTGGTGTCATGACGGTCCCCGGCAACTGCAAGCGATCAGGCCAGCGCCGCGCGCAGCCGCTGCAGCCGCTGATTGTGATCGGCACGAGCGGCCAGCGCCCCATCGAGATCCACCTTGACGAAGCGCGCCTTGTTGTTCGGCTGCATCTGCGCGATGCGGTCCATGTCGGCGCTGATGACCGTGCCGATCATCGCGTAGCCTCCGCCCGATACGGCGTCGCGGTGCAGAATGATCGGCTCCAACCCTCCCGGCACCTGAATCGAGCCATAGGGATAACCGGCATCGACGATGTTCGAAGGATCAGAGCCGGCACCGAAGGGCTGCTTGCGCTCGCGGAACTGGAGCGGCCGGCCCTGCTTGTAGCGGTAGCCGATGCGATCGGCCTCCGGCGCCACAGTCCAGGTGTCCTCGAAGAATGTTCGTGCGGACTCGTCGGTGATGCGATGGAAGTACAAGCCGGGCACCACGCGCAGCTCGAGCTCCTTGGGCAGCGGCATCGCGAGACCATCTGGCACACGCCTGCCGACCTTCGGTGCATTCCTGGCCGTCCCTACCGGCACGATATCGCCAGCCTGCAGCTTGCGCCCCTGGAATCCGCCGAACGCGCCCAGCCCATAGGTCGAGCGGCTGCCCAGGATCACCGGCACGTCGATGCCACCTGCCACGGCGATGTAGGCGCGCGCACCGAGACGCATGAAGTCGAACGACACGATTGTCCCGGCCTTGACCGCGATCGCCTCGTTGCGCGACGCGGGCGCGCCGTTGAGCTTGGGCGCCATCTCGGCACCCGTCACGGCGATCACCGCATCGCGCTGGAACTCAAGCTCGGGACCCATCAGCGTGCACTCGAGCACGGCAGTGTTCTCGTCGTTGCCCACCAGCAGATTGGCGGCACGGAACGAGTACTGGTCGAGCGCGCCGGAGAGCGGCATGCCGACGTTGTAATAGCCCTCCCGGCCGGCGTCCTGCACGGTGGTCGCCAGGCCTGGCTTCAGGACCTTAATTGCCATACAGGACCTCCTCGAGCTGATGATTGTAGCCGGCAGGGTCGGCGAGGAACTTCTTCATCGAGAACACGACCGGGCGGATGCGCAGGTCGAACCCGCCCGCCTCTACCTGCTTCACAGCGGCGTCGTAAGCCGCACGATCGATGGCTTTGAACTTCACGATGTCCCCGGGCCGGAACAGGCACATGAACTCCTTGAAGTAGGGCAGGCCTTGCGCCGGATCGAAAATCGGCGCCGGTGTGATCCCGAACATCTGGTAGCCGCCCGCACCGCGCACGGAATAGATGCAGCCGAAGCAGCCACCGTGACCCACAGTGAGCTTCGGCGTGTCGGTCCGCGGGCGCAGATACTTGGGCACTTCGATCTGCCTGGCCCGCTCGTCCAGCTGGAACAGGAACGGCAGGCCCGCCACGAAACCCACCATCGACACGAACCACGGCGAACCGCTGTGCGCCGCGATGAACTCGTCCACCGACTGGAAGTGATTGATGCGCGTGGCGTATTCGATGTCGGTGGAAGTCGGGCTCCTGATGGCGCTCGCGAAAACGCATCAGCGTCTCGCGCGTCCACGGATCGTTGTACAGCACCGGGATCTCGATGATGCGCGTATTGAGCTCGAGCTCGACGCTGCCCACGTCGCGCTCGAGCTGCTGCAGCAGCTTCATCATCTCGTTCGGGTGCGTCACATCCGGGTCGAACTTCACCTGGTAGGAGGCGTTGGCCGGGCAGATCTCTGTCACGCCCGGCACCTTCTTGCCGGCGAGCGCCGTGGTGATCGCCATGCCCTTGAAGAAGGCCTCGAGCGACATCTCCTCCGACAGCTCGACGAAGATGTGCTCGTCGGCGCCGAAGCTGTAGCGGGCGGTTCCTATGGCCATGCTTGGCTCCTCGGGTCGCGTTCAAGATGGGAGGGGCAGCGGCTAGCCACCCTTCCAGGAAATTGGTATCGAACTGCGCTGCTCTGAAAGCGCGGTTCGTCCATCAGCGCCAGGTGCAGCGAGCGGGTGGTCTTGACGCCTTCCACGTGCAGCTCGCCCAGCGCGCGCCGCATGCGCGCGATCGCTGCCGGGCGATCCTCGGCGTGCACGATCAGCTTTCCGAGCAACGAGTCGTAGTAGGGCGGGATCGTGTAACCGGGGTAGAGCATGGTGTCCATGCGCACGCCAGGGCCGCCGGGCAGAACGATCTCGGACACCCGGCCGGGGCTGGGCATGAAGTTCTTGTCCGGGTCCTCCGCGTTGATGCGACATTCGATGGCCGCGCCGCGCATCGCGATTTCGCTCTGCTTCAGGCGCAGCGGATAGCCCTGTGCGACGCGGATCATCTCGCGCACCAGGTCGATGCCGGTGATCATCTCGGTGATGGGATGCTCCACCTGGATGCGGGTGTTCATCTCGATGAAGAAGAACTCGCCGGAGTCGTCGTCATAGAGGTATTCGAGAGTGCCGGCGCCGCGATAGCCCACCGACTTGGCCAGGCGCACGGCGGAGTCGCACAGGCGCTCGCGCGTGGCCGGAGACAAAGCCGGGGATGGCGCCTCTTCGAGGATCTTCTGCCGCCGGCGCTGCAGCGAGCACTCGCGCTCGAAGCAATGCACGACGTCGCGGCCGTCGCCCAGCACCTGGACTTCGATGTGGCGCGCGCGCCGGATGAAGCGCTCGAGATAGACGCTCTTGTCGCCGAAGGCGGACTGGGCCTCGGTCTGCGCGACGCTCATCTGCTTGCGCAACTCCTCGGCATCGCTGGCCACGCGGATGCCGCGCCCACCGCCGCCCGCCGAGGCCTTGATCATGATCGGGTAGCCGATCCTGGCCGCGGCGGCGACCGCCTCGTCGATGCGTCTCGACGACACCATCGCTGCCCGGCACGGTAGGCACACCGGCCTTCGCCGCGGTCGCACGCGCCAGCGACTTGTTGCCCATGATGCGGATGGCTTCCGGAGTGGGGCCGACGAAGATCAGGCCGGCGCGCTCCACCGCCTCGGCAAACTTCGCGTTCTCCGACAGGAACCCGTAGCCCGGATGCACCGCCTGCGCGCCGGAGTCGAGCGCGGCCTTGATCAGCGCATCGATGTTCAGGTAGCTCTTGGCCGCCGGGGGCGGTCCGATCGGCACCACCACGTCGGCCATGCGCACGGCGAGGCTATCGCGATCCGCGTCGCTGTGCACGGCGACGGTCTCCAGACCCAGCTCGCGCGCGGCCCGGATGATCCGTACTGCGATCTCGCCGCGGTTGGCCACCAGCAGCCTCTTGAACGCGACCGGCCATCAGAGTCTCAGGCCGTCTCGATCATCACGCAGCGGCTGGCCGGGCTCCACTGTGCCCTCGTTGTCCACCAGGAAGCGCACGACTTTGCCGGCGGCATCGGCCTGCACTTCGCTGAACTGCTTCATCACTTCCACCAGGCCGATGGTGTCCCCGGCCTTGACCGTGTCGCCTTCCTTGACGAAGGGCTCGGCATCCGGCGCAGGCTTGCGATAGAAGGTCCCGGGAAGAGGGCAAAGGACTTCGTGACGGGCCATGGGTAGCTCCTGTTCGATTTCGAGTCGTCGGGTCTACTTGGGGTCGCTGGGGCGAGTCTGGATCATGCTCGGGCGCCGAGCGAAGCCTTCGCAGCCAGGCGTTCAAGCTGGGGACAGTCGCTGACGCCACTCGGTCGTGTAGCGGAAGTCGGTGTATTCGAGTGCGACAGCGATGGCGATGGAGTCCATGCGCACGCCGGCGTCGCGAATGACCTCGCTCTCGCGCTCGAGGTGCAGAAGCGCCCGCTTGATCCGGATCTCCAGCTTGGAGATCGCGCCCGGGCTCTTTTCGCCGTCGGGCCGCGATGATCTCCATCCGTCGCTGCAACCCCGCTTCCATCACGCCCAGGGCCAGCGCCCAGCGCGTCTCGATCTCCCACCTTGCTGCGCGGCGGAATCAGGCTCGCCTTGCCCGACACGGCATCGAAATACATGCAGATCACGCGGCTGTCGTAGAGGGGCGCACCGGTTTCCGTGACCAGCGTCGGGATCTGGCGCAGCGGGTTGCATCGCGTCGAGAAACTCCGCGGTGTAAACATCGATCACCCGCTCTTCCACCGGCACGCCCAGTTCGAGCGACACTACGCGCGCCATCCGTCCGAACGGGCTGGTGGGGCCGTTGTAGAGGATCGCTGGCACGGACCGCTTGCCTTTCCCGCCGCGTCCGCGAAGCGCAGTCGCCGTCAGTGCGCAGTCGCCGCCGCGCGCGCGACACCGCTTGCGAGAAACGGAGCCAGCGCCTCGCGCACGGCCTTCGCCAGCTCGACCGCCCCGGGGGTATCGGAGTGCACGCAGATGCAGCTCGGCGCGCATCGGAATCTCCTTGCCGGTGATGGAGCTCGCCTTGCCTTCCTTCACGGACTCGCACGCGCACGCCGCGCCGCTTCCGTGGCGTCCTTCGCATCGTGCTCACGAGTGATGATGAGCGCGCCGTCGTCCCCGTAGTCGAGGTCCGTGTAGTACTCGGCCTGGAAAGCGAGTCCGCGCTTCGTGTACACCTCCTCGTGCTTCGTGCCCGCCATGCCGAGCAGCGGCACGCCGAAGACCTCGGCCGCATCGCAGACCGCATGGGCGACCTGCTCGTCGCGCGCCGCCACGCCGTACAGCGCGCCGTGCGGCTTGATGTGGTTGAGCGTCATGCCCTCCGCGTCGAGGAAGGCCTTGAGGGCCCCTACCTGGTAGATCAGGCAGGCAGCCAGCTCGTCGCGGCCCATCTTGATCTCGCGCCGGCCGAAGCCCTGCAGGTCCGGATAGGACGGATGGGCGCCGACCCTCACGCCATGCCGCTTGGCCAGACGCACCGTCTTGCGCATCACGACCGGGTCGGACGCGTGGAACCCGCACGCCACATTGGCCATGGTGATGTACGGCATGATCCCTTCGTCGTCGCCGCACTTGTAGAGGCCGAACGCCTCTCCCATGTCGCAGTTGATATCGATAGCCATGTCTAGTCTCTCCTGTTGTCTGCCGCTGTGGCTCAGTCGCGGATGGATGCGATCAGCCGCAGGCGCAACTGATCGGCAATAACCGCCAGAATGAGCAGCGTTCCCAGCACCACGGTCTGCAGGTAAGACTCGATCTTCGCCAGATTCATTCCGTTCTGCACCAGCCCGATGAACAGCGCGCCCAGCACCACGTTGCCCACCCGCCCGACGCCGCCGCGCAGGCTGACGCCGCCGATCACGCAGGCGGCGATAGACTCGAGCGGCATGGAAGCGCCGATGTTCGCCTCGCCGGTTTCCAGCCGCGCGGTCAGCAGCATGCCGCAGACCGCGCTCAGAAACCCGCACAGCGTGTAGGTGAGGAACAGCGTCAGGCGCGTATTGATGCCGGACAGATGCGCCGCCTTCACGTTGCCGCCCACGGCGTAGAAATAGCGCCCGAGCGCGGTGCGGTTGACCAGCACCCAGGTCAACGCGGCGATGAACACGGCAACGATCACCGGTACGGGCACGACGCCGCCCACGCGGCCGAAGCCGAACACCTTGCCGAACTCGGGCGGCATGCCGTACACCGGCACTCCGCCGGTCATGTACAGCGCGATCCCGAAGCCGACCGAAGCGATGCCCAGCGTCATCATGAACGGCGAGACATTGAACACGGCCACGCCGATGCCGTTGGTCACACCCACCAGCGTGCCGGCCGCGATGCCGGCCAGACAGCCCAGCCGCGATCGCCAGCCACACGCTGTCGGGCGAGGCAGCCGACACCGCTGCCATGGCGGTGGCGCCCACCACCGAGGTCAGCGCGACGATGGTGCCTACCGACAGGTCGAAGCCGCCGGTGAGCAAGGCGAGCATCTGACCGAGCGAGACGATGATCAGATACACCGACTGGCGCACCACGTTGATCAGGTTCTGCGCCGAGAGGAAGTGGTCCGAGATGGCGGTGAACACGATCATCGCCACCAGCAGCAGGAAGGGCAGCACCCCGAGCTCGATGAACAGTCGCTGGACCAGGCGCAGAGCGCGCGGCACTGGCGGTCGACCCATGCTCTGCGCGAGCTCGGCCGGCTGGTTCATGCCTTCGCCTCCGGAGCAATCGGCGCCTGTGGTCGTGATTCATGCAGCCTCACGCTCGAAGAAATAGCTCAACACGTTCTGCTCGGTGATCTCCGCCGCCGGAGAACTCCGCCTGAATGCGGCCCACGGTACATGACGTAGAGGCGATGGCTCAAGTGCAGCACCTCCGGGCAGATCGGACGAGATGAGCAGCACGCCCGCACCGGCTTCGCACAGCTCGCCGATGAAGCGGTAGATCGCGGCGCGCGTCGCCACGTCGACGCCCGTCGTCGGCTCGTCGAACACGAACACCTGCACCGGCCGCGACAGGCTCTTGGCGAGCAGCACCTTCTGCTGATTGCCGCCGGAGAAATGCCCCACGTCGCGCTCGGGGCGGGCCGGCTGCAGATTGATGCGCCGGATCAGACGCTGACTCAGGCTCTGCTCCTGACGTCACGTTCAGGAACGCGCCGCGCCGGATCGGCGCGTCGCGCAGGGCCGGCAGCACCATGTTCTCCCGGCACGAGCGCATCATCATCAGCCCTTCCTCGCGGCGGTCGGGCGGCAGATAGAAGAATCCCTTTCTGCAGCATGGCGCGCGGCGGCAGGCCGGTGACCTCTTCGCCCCCGCAGCCAGACGCGGCCGGCCGCCACTGCTTCGAGTCCGAAGCAGGCGCGAGCCAGCTCGGACTTGCCCGATCCCACCAGCCCCGCGATGCCGACGATCTCGCCGGCGCGCACTTCGATGGTGGCATCGCGCACGCTCTGCGATGACGGAGGTGAGCCCTTCGACCCTGAGCACGCACTCTCCGGGCTGCGTGGCGGATGGTTGGATAGATCTCGCTGATGACGCGGCCGGTCATCAGCTCGACCAGCCGATCTTCGGAAGTGGCCTTGGCATCCACCGTGGCGATCACATGGCCGTCGCGCAGCACCGTCACCCGATCGCCGATGCGCCGGATCTCGGCCATGCGATGGGTGATGTAGATGACGCCCACACCCTGTGCGGTAGCCGCGCCGAATCAGCGCGAACAGCTGCTCGGTCTCGCGCTCGGTAAGCGAAGCGGTCGGCTCGTCCAGGATCAGCACCGACGGCTGCGTGCGGAAAGCCTTGGCGATCTCCACCATCTGCTGCTGCGCACGCGTCAGATGTTGCACCGTCGCGGCCGGGTCCAGCGCAAAGCCCAGGCGCGACAGGATCGCCTTGGCCTCGCGGCGCAGGGCTTGGCGGTCCAGGAACCCGTGTTTTCTCGGCTCGGCGCCGAGGAAGAGGTTGTCTTCGACGGTGAGCTGCGGCACCAGCGAGAACTCCTGGAACACGGCGCTGATGCCCGAGCCCGCGCGCGCGGTGCACGGAGGCCAGCTTGACGGGCGCGCCGCGCACCAGGATCTCGCCCGACGTGGGCTCCTGGGCGCCGGCCAGCAGCGAGATCAGCGTGGACTTGCCGGCGCCGTTCTCGCCGAACAGCACATGGACCTCGCCGGCACGGAGCTGGAAATCGACCCGGTCCAGGGCCAGCACGCCGGGATACTGCTTGACCACCTGGCGGCACTCGACCAGCGGCGAGGAATGCTCCGATGCAGCGGCCGCGTGGCGGTCGGACGGGGATGGGTTGGGCGCAGCCGGCATGCGTGAGGCCTTGCGGGTCTCGCTATGCGCTTCGAGAAGAAAGCGGGCGCGTGAGCACCCGCTTCGCGCGTTCCTTCCTGCCGCTTCAGTCGACCTTGAAGGTCGGCTTGAAGCTGGCCGGCGCCAGCGTCGACTCGGTATTGAAGGTCTTGACGTTGGCCTGGTCCACGACGAACAGCGCCGGGCCGACGTGCTTCAGGTAGTCCTTGCCCTCGAGGATGCGCACCGCCTGATCGATCGCGATGCGCCCCTGGATCACGGGCGAGTCGGTCGGGGCAGCCATGATCGAGCCGCCGCGGATGCCCTGATGCACGCCCGGCGTGTAGTAGTAGGAGATGACCTTGATCTTCTTGTCCAGGTCGCGCGACTTGAGAATCGGCACGGCGGCTTCGGCGGTCACCGCGGTGCCGACGATGTAGCTGATGTCGGGATGCGCCTGCAGCGTGTCTTCGACCAGCTTGGACTGCACTTCCTTGCCGGTGTCGCCGTACTTGGTCTCGACGACCTGCACCGCGCTGTCCTTGATCGCGCCCTGGAAGCCGGTGTTGCCCGCTTCCACCCAGCCCGCTCCGGGCGGGCCCGGGAACCAGGCGACCTTGACCGGCGCGCTGCCCTTGGGATGCAGCCTTGGCCAGCACTTCGCCCGCCTTGGCGCCCATTTCGCCGAAGGACACCAGCGACTTGGCCGACAGCTCCTTCGAGGAGATGCCGTTGATCACGTCGATCACCGGGATGTTCTTCTTGCGGATCTCCGCGATGAGTTGTTCAGACCGTCGTTGGAGATGGCGCCGATGACGACGGCGTTGGCGCCCGCGGCGACGCAGTCCTCGATCTGCGAGATCTGCTTCTTCAGCTCGGTATAGCCGCCGGCCTCGACCAGCTGCATCTTGACGCCCTGGCGCTTGGACTCCTCCACTACACCGTAGTCCACCCCCATCCAGTAGGCATCCTTCATGTGCGGGAAGGAGACGCAGATCGACCACTTCTTGCTCGCTTTGGGCAGCGGCGTGTACTCGACCTTCTTGCGCGGGCTGCTCATGTCGAAGGGCGGATCCCACTGCTCGACGGGATAGGGAAACCAGTCCTTGGCCTGGGCCAGACCGGGGATCCAGGTCATCGCACCCAGTATGGCGCCGGCTGCGAATAACGATTTGCAACGTAGCGTTGCCGCCATGTTCAGTCTCCTTGTCTCATGTTGGGGTGTCTTTTTTTCTCGGGGTACGGCCAAGGCAGAAAGTATAGGGATTGGGGAGGTGGGGAGCAAAATTCTATATCGAGCCGCTGCTCTTGCACAGCGCGATCCCAACATGGCCGTGGGTGTCGCGTCGCACAAGCGCAGCGGGTTGACGCCGCCGGCCCGGGCCTGCATCGCCTTTCCGGCCCGTATTCAAATCAAGCTGCCCGGTGTCACCTTCGGTATCGCCATCCCGTGGAGTTCTGCGTCCATACTTGCTAATCTCTCGCGATCGCCGCAGCTTTGCTGCGGCTAGGGAGGCATAGGGCCATGCAATCCGCCGAACCGACAGTCCAGATCGACAACGACACTGTGCGCGTCACCGAATGGCGCTTTGCCGCCGGAGCTGCGACCGGCTACCACCGCCACGAGTATGAGTACGTGGTGGTGCCGATGACAACCGGCAAGCTGCTCCTCGACGAACCGGAGGGGAAACGATTCGCGCAACTGCACGCAGGCGTGCCTTACACGCGTCCCGCCGGTGTCGAGCACGACGTGATCAACGCCAACGACTTCCCGTTCGTGTTCATCGAGATCGAAATCAAACGCAAGAGCTGACCGCCCTCGTACCGGTCATCGTGCTGTTCGACCAGAACGGCGGCGTGGGCAAAACTTTCCCGGTCATACGACCCACTAACCGCAGGCGGGTCAGACCAATGGAGACGGACATGAACCACTGGAAGCCGATTGTGAGCGCACTGGCGCTCATCCTGGTGGCGGTAATTTCGCTGTCGGCCAGCGCCAACATGGGTGCAGAGGACGCAGCCGAGAGCACCGACCCGAACTGGGTCGAGGGCAAGAAGGCGGTCGAGGCACAGGAGTGGAAACGTGCCACCGAGTTGCTGTCCAAAGCGGCCGCGGCCGACCCGAAGAATGCCGATATCCAGAACTGGTTGGGGTTTGCGCAACGCAAACAGGGCCATCTCGATGCGGCCTTCGCTGCCTATAACGAGGCGCTCAAGCTCAACCCGGCGCATAAAGCGGCGCACGAGTATATCGGGGAGGCCTACCTCATGACCGGCAACCTGGCCAAGGCAGAGCAGCACCTGGCCGAGTTGCAGAAGCTGTGCTCGCCGATTCCGTGCGAGCAGTTGAAGGACCTCCGTCGTGCGGTGGACGAGTACAAGAAGAAAAAGAAGTGAGCGCTGCCATCAAGGCCGTGTTGTGGGACTTCGGCGGTGTCTTCACCGAAAGCCCGTTCGAGGCCTTCGCCGCGTTTGAGCGGAGCCGCGGGCTCCCCGACAACTTCCTGCGCCGGGTCAACAGCCTCAATCCTGACGCCAATGCCTGGGCTCGCTTCGAACGCGGTGAGCTCACGCTGGCAGAGTTCGGCGACGTTTTCGAGGCGGAGTCCAGAGCAGCGGGTCACCCGGTTCGTGGCGAGGCCGTGGTCGCGCTGCTCTATGGGGACGTGAGGCCGCAGATGGTGGAGGCGTTGCGCCGCTGCAAGCCGCACTTCATCAACGCCTGCCTCACCAACAACGTGAAAACCGGCAGCGGACACGGCCTGCCTACCACCGAGACGAAGGCGCGTGAGATCGCGCAGATCATGGCCCTGTTCGACCTGGTGATCGAATCGAGTCTGGTGGGCGCGCGCAAGCCCGAGCAGAAGCTTCTACCAGCTTGCGCTCGAGCGCCTCGGCATTGAACCGCAACAGGCGGTCTACCTCGACGACCTTGGCATCAATCTAAAGCCCGCTCGGGCGTTGGGGATGACCACCATCAGAGTCGAATCGCCCGGGCAGGCGCTGGCGGAACTGGAGCAGGTGCTCGGCTTGCCGCTCACCTAAGAGAGAGCGGTTTCCGGTACCTCTGCGGTCGTGCGGCTTAATCTGTCCTGCGCGGGTTTTCGCGGCGCGCGAGCGAACAGGCGGTCGTACAGCGGCCGCGGCATGATCTTCAGCACGGCGCCAATGACGCCCATCTGCCACGGAATCACCACAAACCGCTTGCGCCGCTCGATTGCGTCGGCCATCCGCCGCGCGGCCGCATCCGCCGGCATGATGAAGGGCATGGGATAGGGATTGTGCTCGGTCATGGACGTGGCGATGTAGCCGGGGCAGATCGTCACCACCGAGATACCACTGCCGCGCAGCTCGACGCGCAGGCTCTCGAGATAGGTGATGGCGGCGGCCTTGGAGGCCGAGTAGGCACCAGCACCGGGCAGCCCGCGGAATCCCGCCACGCTCGCGATACCCACCAGCGTGCCGTTCGCCGCGGCTTGCATGGCCGGCGAGAAAGGGCTGAAAGGTATTGACCACCCCCATGACATTGATGTCCAGGATCTCCTGGAATACCGCGCGGTCCTCGCCGCGCTCGGTCAACGTTCCGGCGCTTACACCGGCGTTGGCGATGACCACATCGGGGCTGCCGAACCGCGCGCAAAAATCCTCCGCAGCACGCGCTAGTCCCACGGCATCGCGAACGTCGAGCGCATAGAGCGCAGACGGTGGCTTCAGCTCCGCCGCCAGCTTGCTCCAGCTGTTCGGCGCGGCGCGCGATCAACCCGAGCGTCGCGCCGCGGCGCGCATACTCGGTCGCCAGCGCCCGTCCGATGCCGCTGGAGGCACCGGTGATCACCACCCGCAGACGTCATTTGGCTCGCCGCCGCTCGGCGCGCACCATCTGGATCAGCTCTTCCACCACGACCATGCAACTCGGCCACGCCGCCGGTCATCCCGCTGCTGGTGAGATAGCGGCCGTCCACGGCTACGCTCGGGCGTGCTGTCGATCTCGAAAGAATCGGTGAGCGCGCGCGAATCCGTCATGCGGCTCGTGACCGCGTCGGAGCGGAACACCTCCTCGAAGCGGTCGCGTTCGACACCCTGCTTGGCCACCCAGTCGAACAGCGTGCTCTCGCTCTGCAGGTTGACGTCCTCGCGATGAAAAGCGCGAAACGCCTTCGCGTGCAGACGCGGGAGCAGTTCCAGCGCTTCGAACGCATAGTAGGCGCGCGTCAGCGTGACCCACTTGGTGTTGCGCAAGGCCGGGCACGCGGCGGAAGCTCACGTCGACCGGTTTCTTCTTGAGCCAATCGTCCACGTAGGGCTCGAACTGGTAGCACCACTGACACCCGTAGTAGAAGAAGTAGACGACCTCGATGCGCTCGGTGTCGGACAGCCGCTGCTTGGGGATGACGCGATAGTCGACGTCCTCCATGAGGTCGGCCGCTGACTGGCGCGACGAACAACAACGCACCGACCAGCAGAAGCAGCCGACCGCGCCCGAGCCACAGCCCGGATGAGACACGGGAATGATCGCCCGTCGGCGCCGATCAGGAATTCTTCTTCGCGGCGGCCTTGGGGTTCGGTGGGGCCTTGGGGTTCGATCGAGGCTTGGCGCGCTCCATGTCGATGAGCTGGTCCACCACCTTGAAGAACCGGGCGTAGTCGAGCCCGCCCTCGGGGCTGCTGACCATGGACGGGCCGGTCCAGTACTTGCCGTTGACCGCCATGGCGGGCGTGAACTGCATGCCATAGGCCTTGCCCATCGCCACGGAGCGCTGCAGCTTGGCGTCGATGCCGAAGGAGTCGTACACCTCGTTGAACTTGGCCGAATCGATCCCGACGCTCTTGGCCCAGTCCTTCACCGCCTGGTCGGTGAACAACTCCTTGCTTCTCCTTGTGGATGGCGTCGTAGACCTTCTGATGGTACTTGTCGACCAGCCCCATGGTCTCCGAGCGTGTAGTACAGCTTGGCCGGCGCTTTCCAGTTACTCGCGGAACACCATGCGGCACCATCCTGATACTCGACGTCCTTGGGCTTGCGCTTGAGCCAGCCCTGCAGCGTCGGCTCGAACTCGGCGCAATGCGGGCAGGCATAGGAGAAGAACTCGATCACCTCGATCTTCTTGCCCGAACCCGGCTTCTGCGGCGGGTTGATGAGCCTTGTACTCTTTTTCCGCCACCGGCTGCTGCGAGTGAGACGGCAGCGACAAGAGCAAGACCAAGGATCAAGGCGACGACGAGGTGGAACAGGTTTGCGGGTCTCATCAGCTCTCCAGTCGATCTAGCCCAGCAATTGGGCGCGTTATTTCAGCGCTTCGCGAGCGGCTCGTTCACTTTGATCACGGCGTTGTCGATCTTGTTTTCCTTCAGCGCCGCGCGGGCTTTGTCCAGGTCCTGCGCGATTGCTGTACGGCCCGAGCCGCACGCGGTGCCAGATGCTGTTGTCGGGCAGCGTGGCGGTCTGGATCTGGGCCTCCAGGCCTGCCAGCGCCAGCCGCGCCTTCAGGTTGTCCGCGTCGGACGCGCTCTGGAAGGCACCGGCCTGAAAGTAGTACACGACGCGCGAGGTAGAGCCCGACGAGGGGCGCTGGCTCACGTCCTTGTCCGGTACGATCTCTTCCTTGCCGGGAAGGATCGTGTAGAAGTCCAAACGCGTCTTGCGGCTCTGTCGGTTTACCGGCCGGTGCGGAGCCGCGTCGCCTGAGACGGTGCCGGCTTGAGGCTCCGGCTTGGCCGGCTCGAACTTCAGGGGCGTCTTGCCGCCCGTGCTCTTGTCCGGCTCGCTTGCCTTGTCCTTGGCAACGAAGGGCGGTCGGGGTCCTGTTCAGATACAAGGCCACGGCCAGCGCAAGGCACAAGCCGGCCAGCACGCCGATGAACACCCCGATCACCATGGGGTGACCGCTCTGTCCCTTGGAACGCCGTCTGGCCGTTCTTGTAGTTTTGGCTCATCCTCTGTTCGCGCGAGGGGGATCACATCTTGGCCGGTGCGCTGACACCGAGGAGCCTGAGGCCGCTCGCGAACACCTGTCGCAGCGCCAGAACCAGCGACAGGCGCGCCAGCTGCACGCGCTCGTCATCCACCAGGAAATGGGTCGGAATTGTAGTAGCTGTGGAAGATGGCAGCCAGATCTTTGAGATAGAACGCCACCAGATGCGGCGCGAAGTCGCGCGCCGCATCCTCGATCACCGCCGGATAGTCCATCAGCAAGCGCAAGAGCTGCAACTCCTGCTCGGACGTCGAGCGGTTCGCAGATCGGCCCGCTGCGCAGCGCAGACTCGTCTTCGCCCCATTGCTCCAGCACGCTGCAGATGCGCGCGTGCGCGTACTGCACGTAGTACACCGGGATTGTCGTTGCTCTGCGACTTGGCCAGATCGAGATCGAAGTCCAGATGCTGATCGCTCTTGCGCAGCACGTAGAAGAAGCGCGCGGCATCGTTGCCGACCTCGTTGCGCAACTCGCGCAACGTGACGAAGTCGCCCGCGCGCGTGGACATCGAAGCCTTCTTGCCGTCGCGGTAGAGCACCGCGAATTGCACCAGCGCGACGAGTGAGCTGGTCGGGATCGATCCCGAGCGCCTGCAGCGCGCCCTTCTCGCGCGAAATGTAGCCGTGATGATCTGCGCCCCACACGTTGATCACCCGATCGAAGCCGCGCTCGAACTTGTTCAGATGGTAGGCGATGTCGGACGCGAAGTAGGTGTACTGCCCGTTCTCCCGCTGCACCACGCGGTCCTTCTCGTCCCCGAACGCCGAGCTGCGAAACCACTTCGCGCCGTCCTGCTCGTACAGATAACCGGCCTGCTCGCAGCTTCTCCAGCGCCCGCTCCACCTGCCCGCTGTCGTACAGCGACTTTTCGGAGAACCAGTGATCGAAGCTGACACCGAACTCCGAGCAGATCGTTGCGGCAGTCGCCGAGCTGCTCGGTGAGCACGAAGTCGTGGATGTACGCGTAGTCCTGCGCCCAGCACCTGCTTGGCGTTGGCGATCAACCCATCGAGATGAGCCTCTACGTCCTCGTCTGCAGCGGCGGCAACGCCAGCGAGCAGGGCCTGCGGCGCGTGCGCATAGCGGCGGCCATGCGCCTGCACGATGGCCTGCGCCATCTCCCGCACGTAATCGCCCTTGATAGGCGTTGGCGGGAAACGGGACGTCGAGCCCGTTCAGCTCCAGGTAACGCAGCCAGGTGGACAGCGCCAGGATGTCCATCTGACGGCCCGCATCGTTCACGTAGAACTCGCGCGTGACGACAAAGCCGGCGGCATCCAGCACGTTGGCCAGGCTCGCGCCGAACGCCGCGCCGCGCCCGTGGCCGACATGCAGCGGGCCGGTCGGATTGGCGGAAACGAACTCGACCTGCACCTTGCTGCCCTGGCCGAAACCGATGCGTCCGTATTGGCTGCCCTGGGTCGAGGATGGCCGTCACGACGCGCTGCTTGGCGGCCGGTGTCGAGAAACAGATTGATGAATCCGGCGCCCGCGACCTCCGCTTTGGCCAGCAAGGGCGAAGGCGGCAGCGCGCGCACCAGTGCCTGAGCGATGTCGCGCGGATTGCGCTTGAGCGGCTTGGCGAGTTGCAGAGCCAGATTGCAGGCGTAGTCGCCATGTCCGGCCTGCTTGGGCCGCTCCAACGCGATGGCGGCGCCATGCTGCTCGGGAAGCGCTTCGGCGACGGCGCGCGCAAGCAATTGCGCGACATGGCTTCTGAGATCGGTGGCAGGAGCTGAGATCATCGGCGGGTAAGGTTCCAGGGAGCGCGAATTATAGCGGGACGGTCCGACAGGGAGCCGCATTGGTCCGCCGTCAGCCCCTCTGACGACGCGCCCTGGCGCCCGATCGCATCCGCTTCCGAGGCTACAGATCCAGCGGATCGACATCCAGCGCCCAGCGTACGTGGCTGGCGTCAGGACCGGACAGATGCGGTTCCCAGGCATCCACGAAGCGCTGCAGTTCCTCGCGCGAGCCGCTCTGCACCAGCAGGTGCCCGCGCTCGCGGCCGGCGATCCGGGCCACCGGCGCCGGCACCGGCTCGTAGACCTCTACCGGGAAGCCCAGCTTCCGGCGCCTCCTGCGCCGCCCGTGCCGAGAAAGCGATCGACCGCCTCGCGCTGGCAGCGCCTCCGCGCGCAGCAGGACCTGGTGCGCGTACGGCGGAAAGCCGGCCTCGCGACGCTCCGCCAGTGCCATGCTGCGGCAAACGCTGCGTAGTCCTGGCGCTGGACCGCCGCATAGAGCGGATGACCGGGAAAGTCGGTCTGGATCAGCACCTCGCCCGGCCCGTCTCCGCGCCCGGCGCGCCCGGCCACCTGCGTCAGCTGCGCAAACAGCTTCTCGGCCGCGCGGAAGTCGGTGCTGTACAGCGCGCGTCGGCGTTGACCACGCCGACCAGCGTGAGACGCGGAAAGTCGTGACCCTTTGCCAGCATCTGCGTGCCGACCAGAATATCCACGGCGTGCTCGTGCACGCGCTGGCGCATCTGCTCGAACGCCAGGCGCTTGCGCGTGCTGTCGCGGTCGATGCGCAGCACCCGCGCAGCCGGGAACAGCTTGCGTCACGGCATGCTCGATGCGCTGGGTGCCGTGGCCGGCGGGCGATGAGATCCTGGTTGCCGCAGCTCGGGCACGCGCTGCAGCACCGGCTCCTCGTGCCCGCAGTAATGGCAGCGCAAGCGCGGCTGCTCCAGATGCAGCACCAGACGTGCGGAGCAGCGCGTGCAGGGCGCGCTCCAGCCGCAGGCAAAGCAGATCACCGCCGGTGCGTAGCCGCGGCGATTGATGAACACCAGACTCTGCTCGCCGGCGGTCAAGCCTCGCGCCAGGGCCTCGATCAGCGGCTGCGACAGGCCTTCGCGCGAGACGCTGCTTGCGCGTGTCGACACAGCGGATCGACGGCAGCTGCGAGTTGCGCTCGCGCCGGCAGCTGCGCCAGCTTGTAGCGGCCCGCCAGCGCGCTGGCATAGCTCTCCAGCGACGGGGTGGCGGAGCCCAACAGCACCGGCACGCTGCCGCTGCTTGCGCACGCAGCACCGCCAGGTCGCGGGCCGAATAGCGCAGACCGTCCTGCTGCTTGAGCGAGGCGTCGTGCTCCTCGTCCACCACGATCAGGCCGAGCCGGGGCAATCGGCGTGAACACCGCGAGCCGCGTGCCGACCACGATTTGCGCCTGCCCGGACTCGGCTGCACGCCAGCGGCGCAGTCGCTCGGCCTCCGGCACGCCACTGTGCAGGCCAGCCAGCGCAGCTCCAGGAAAGCGCGCGCCCAGCCTGGCCTCGAGCTGCGGCGTGAGATTGATCTCCGGCACCAGCAACAGGGCCTGTCCGCCCGCGTCGCAGCACGCGTTCGATCAACCGCAGGTAGACCTCGGTCTTACCGCTGCCGGTGATGCCCAGCAGCAGCCAGGCCGCGAATTGTCCCAGCGTGGCGCCGATCGCTTCCACTGCGGTTTGCTGATCGGGGGTCAGGACAGGGCCGCGAACCACGCAAGGGTCGCACGGCTCGACCAGGGCCAGTGGTGCATCCGTCTCGGGCGCCACCCAGCCCTGCGCTATCAGGTCCCGCAGCGCACGCGGCGCGCTAGAGGCAAGCATGCGAAGCACGGCTGGATGGCAAGCTCCGTTCGCGAGCAGATGCTCGAGCACGCGGCGCTTGGCTACGGCGCGGGCAGGAATGGTGGACCAGTCGGCAGCGCGTGCAGCGGGTGTAAGCGCCACCGGCCCGTCGCCACGATCCGCGCCCGCACGTCGCAAGCCCTGGGGGAGCGCACCCATCACCACCTGTCCGATGGGATGGTGGTAGTAGCGGCTGGCGAAGCGCATCAGGTGCACCACGTCCGGGGCCAGACGGGGCTCGCGTGTGAAGACGTGGGTCACTGCCTTGATGCGCTCCGGCGCCAGCTTGCGGTTCGCCACCGACTTCGAGGATCACGCCCGCCCGCTGGCCGCGACCGAACGGCACCAGTACACGCACGCCAACCGGTTCGCCGGTGAACTGCTCCAGGCGGTAGTCGAACAGCGTAGGCAGCGGAACGTCGAGCGCGACGCGAACCAGGCTCATGTCGGCGCGCAGCCGCGTCAGGGCTGATGGTACGACCGGCTCAGCTCGTGCACCGCGTCTACCAAGGTGGCGACGTTGTCAGGCGGAGTGAACTGCGACACGCCATGCCCCAGATTGAAGACGTGGCCGCTGCCCGAGCCATAGCCCGCCAGGACTTTGGCTGCCTCGCTGCGCACCACTTCGGGTGTGGCGAACAGAACGCCAGGATCGAGATTTCCCTGCAAAGCGACCTTGTGGCCGATCCGCTCCCGCGCCCTGCCGATCGCCGTCGTCCAATCCAGGCCGACGCAGTCCGCACCGGTGTCCGCCAGGCTCTCCAGCCACTGGCCCCCGCCTTTGGTAAACACGGTACGCGGAACGATGTGACCGTCCTGGCTCCGGTGCAGGCTTTCCAGCACCGAACGCAGATAAGGCAGCGAGAACTCGTGAAAGGCGGCGTGCGACAGCGCACCGCCCCAGGTGTCGAACAGCATCACTGCCTGGACGCCGCTTTCGATCTGCGCGTTGAGATAGGCCACAACCGCCTGGGCGTTGAGATCGAGGATGCGGTGGAGGAGGTCGGGCCGGCTGTAGAGCATACGCTTGGTCGTGCGGAAATCCTGACTGCCGCCGCCCTCGATCATGTAGCAGGCGAGCGTAAACGGACTGCCGGCGAAGCCGATCAGCGGCACTGCGTTGTTGAGCGCTCGTCGGATCTGCGACTACCGCGTCCATGACGTAGCGCAGGCTGCCGGTCGGGTCGGGCACGCTCAAGTCGCGTACCTCCCACTCCTCGCGCAACGGCCGCTCGAAGCGCGGGCCTTCGCCTTCCGCGAAGTACAAGCCCAGCCCCATCGCGTCGGGAATGGTCAGGATGTCGGAGAACAGGATCGCCGCATCCAGAGGGAAGCGAGCGAGCGGCTGCAGCGTAACCTCGGTGGCCAGATCGGGGTTCTTGCACAGGCGACAGAAAATCGCCCGCCCGCGCTCGCGTCTGGTTGTATTCCGGCAGATATCGCCCGGCCTGGCGCATGATCCAGATCGGGGTATAGGGCGTAGGTTGGCGCAACAGCGCGCGCAGCAGTGTGTCGTTGTTCGGCCGGGACACGGGGAAAGGACTAGCGTGAGACGAGGGAAAGCGGGTGAGGCGCAGCCTTCACAAGCTCGCCTCGCACTTCGCGTCTAACAGCCGCTCGCGCCGGGGTGCGCGATGGTCCACGCTCAGCGTGGCAGCTCCGAGCTCCCCATGAGGAACTCGTCCACCGCACGGGCGCACTGGCGGCCCTCGCGAATAGCCCACACCACCAGCGATTGGCCGCGGCGCATGTCACCGGCAGCGAATACCTTGGGCTGTGACGTGTGGTATGCAGCCTGGGCCATCGGTGGTCGCCTTGGCGTTGCCGCGGGAATCGTATTCGACACCCAGCTCGTCCAGCAGTCCGTTGTGCACCGGGCTGATGAAGCCCATGGCCAGCAGCACGAGATCGGCCGGCATTTCGAACTCGGAACCCGGCACTTCCTGCATTTTCATGTGGCCACTAGCGGGGTCCTTCTTCCATTCCACGCGGCATGCCACCAAGGCCTTAACTTCGCCGTTCTCGCCCTTGAACATCTTGGTGCTTACGGCCCAGTCGCGGTTGGCACCTTCCTCATGCGAAGAGGACGTGCGCAGCTTGGCCGGCCAATACGGCCACACCGGATTGTTCTTTACATCCGGAGGTTGCGGCAGCAGTTCGAACTGACTGACGGACTTGGCGCCATGACGGTTGGAAGTGCCCACGCAATCCGAACCGGTATCGCCGCCGCCGATGACCACCACGTGCTTGCCCGTAGCCCACAGATCGGCAACATCGTCGTCTCCCGCCACGCGCTTGTTCTGCAGCGGCAGGAACTCCATCGCGAAGTGGATCCCGCCCATCTCGCGGCCGGGGATCGGCAGGTCACGCGGATGCTCGGCGCCGCCCGACACGACCACGGCATCGAACTCGGCCAGCAGCTGTTTCGCCGGGATGAATTTCGCCGCCAGATTGTTGACACCCGTCGGCAGGGAGTCAGGCACCCCGATGCACACAGCAGTGCGGAACTCGACACCTTCCTGCTGCATCTGCTCGATGCGGCGATCGATCAGCCACTTCTCCATCTTGAAATCGGGGATGCCGTAACGCAGAAGACCGCCGATACGATCGTTCTTCTCGAACAGCACGACGTCGTGTCCAGCACGCGCCAGCTGCTGTGCGCAGGCCAGGCCCGCCGGGCCGGAGCCCACCACCGCCACGCGCTTGCCGGTCTTGCGCTTGGGCGGTTGCGGCACGACGTAGCCCAGTTCCCAACCCTTGTCGATGATGGCGTGCTCGATCGACTTGATGCCGACCGGGTCGTTGTTGATGTTGAGCGTGCAGGCCTCCTCGCACGGGGCCGGGCAGATGCGCCCGGTGAACTCGGGGAAGTTGTTGGTGGAGTGCAGCATGTCCAGCGCCTGCTTCCAGTTCTGCTTGTAGACCAGGTCGTTCCAGTCCGGAATGATGTTGTTGACCGGGCAACCGCTCATGCAGAACGGAATGCCGCAGTCCATGCAGCGCGCGCCCTGGACCTTGGCCTCGTCGTCGTTCAGGTGATGGACGAACTCGCGCCAATGCTTGACGCGCTCTGCGGTCGGCTCGCTGACCTCGGCCAGCCGCTGGTACTCCAGAAATCCCGTTACCTTGCCCATCGTCAGCTCGACCTCGCGATCACGCTCGCCATGTTGAAGGCTCTCAAGCCGCCAGCTTGCGACTCTTGGCGGCCAGCTCGCCCAGCGCGCGCTTGTATTCGTTCGGGGAACACTTTCACGAACTTGGGCCGGTAGCTGGCCCATTCGTCCAGGATCTGGCGCGCGCGCTGGCTGCCGGTGTACTGGGCATGCCTCTCGATCAGCACCCTCAAATTGGCCTCGTCCGACTCGCCCAGATGCCAGAGCTCGCGCGCCGAGCTTGCCCTCCTGCTCGGCTTCCGCGTACACCGGCAGCAGCTCGACCATGGCGGTGTTGCACCGCTTGCTGAACTGGCCGTCGATGTCCAGGACGTAGGCGATCCCGCCGGACATTCCAGCCGCGAAGTTGCGCCCCGTCGTTCCCAGTACCGCCACGGTACCGCCGGTCATGTATTCGCAGCCGTGATCTCCGACGCCCTCGACTACCGCGTGGGCGCCGGAGTTGCGCACCGCGAACCGTTCGCCGGCGACGCCGCGGAAATAGGCCTCTCCCGCGATCGCTCCGTAGAGCACGACGTTGCCGGTGATGATGTTGTCGGTCGGCTCGCCGCGGAACTTCGGCACTCGGCTGCACCGATGATGCGGCCGCCGGACAGGCCTTTGCCGCAGTAGTCGTTGGTCTCGCCGACGAGATCCAGCGTGATGCCCTTGGCCAGGAAGGCGCCGAAGCTCTGGCCGGCGGAGCCGGCCAGGCGCACGTGGATCGTGTCGTCCGGCAGCCCTTCGTGGCCATAGCGCTTCGCCACTTCGTGCGAGAGCATGGTCCCGACCGTGCGGTTGATGTTGCGGATCGGGATGTCGATCGTCACCTTCGTGCTGATGCTCGAGCGCGGGCAGCGCCAGCTCGATCAGGCGATGGTCGAGCGCCTTGTCCAGGCCATGGTCCTGCCTCTCGCAGTTGAAGCGCGCGACCTCGGGCCCGGCCTCAGGCTGATGGAAGATGCGGCTGAAGTCCAGTCCGCGCGCCTTCCAGTGCTCGATGCCCTTCTTCATGTCGAGCAGATCGGAACGGCCGATCAGGTCGTTGAACTGGCGCACGCCGAGCTTGCGCCATCAGCTCGCGCACCTCTTCGGCGACGAAGAAGAAATAGTTGATGACGTGCTCGGGCTGGCCGCGGAACCTCTTGCGCAGCACCGGATCCTGCGTGGCCACGCCCACCGGACAGGTGTTGAGGTGGCACTTGCGCATCATGATGCAGCCCGACGACCACCAGCGGCGCGGTGGCGAAGCCGAACTCGTCGGCGCCCAGCAGCGCGCCGATCACGACGTCGCGGCCGGTCTTCATCTGGCCGTCCACTTGCACCGCGATGCGGCCGCGCAGCCGGTTCAGCACCAGCGTCTGCTGCGTCTCGGCCAGGCCCAGTTCCCAGGGCGTGCCGGCATGCTTGATGCGAGGACCAGGGCGAAGCACCGGTGCCGCCGTCGTGACCGGCGATGGTCACGTGATCGGACTTCGCCTTGGACACACCCGCCGCCACCGTGCCTACGCCGATCTCCGACACCAGCTTCACGCTGATCGAGGCCTGCGGATTGGCGTTCTTGAGATCGTGGATCAGTTGCGCCAGGTCTTCGATCGAATAGATGTCGTGATGCGGCGGCGGCGAGATCAGCTCCACGCCCGGTGTGGCAGTAGCGCAGCTCGGCGATGTACTCGGATACCTTGCGGCCCGGCAGCTGGCCGCCCTCGCCGGGCTTGGCGCCCTGCGCGATCTTGATCTGGATCTGCTCGGCCGAGGCCAGGTACTCGGCGGTGACGCCGAAGCGGCCCGAGGCGACCTGCTTGATCTTGGACTTGAGCGAATCGCCTTCCTTCAGCTCAACGTCGCGCTCGACGCGGTCGCGGCCCAGACGCGAGGCCAGCGTCTCGCCGGCCTTGATCGGCGCGAACCGGCGGCGATCCTCACCGCCCTCGCCGGTGTTCGACTTGCCGCCGATGCGGTTCATGGCGATCGCCAGATTGGTGTGCGCCTCGGTGGAGATCGAACCGAGCGACATGGCACCGGTGGCGAAGCGCTTGACGATATCCTTGGCCGGCTCGACCTCCTCGATCGGCACCGGCGTGCACTGGTCGAACTTGAACTCGAACAGGCCGCGCAGCGTCATGTGGCGCTTGGACTGGTCGTTGATGATCTGCGCGTATTCCTTGTAGGTCCCGTAGCTGTTGTCGCGCGTGGCATGCTGCAGCTTGGCGATCGCGTCCGGCGTCCACATGTGCTCCTCGCCGCGCACGCGGAACGCGTATTCGCCGCCGGCGTCCAGCGCACCGTCGAGCACCGGGTCGTCGCTGAAGGCGCGCTTGATGGACGCGGATCGCCTCCTCCGCCACTTCGAACACGCCGATGCCTTCGACGTTGGACGTGGTGCCGGTGAAGTACTTCTCGACCAGCGCCCTGGACAGCCCGACCGCCTCGAAGATCTGCGCGCCGGTGTAGGACATGTACGTGGAGATGCCCATCTTGGACATCACCTTGCGCAGCCCCTTGCCGATCGCCTTGACGAAGTTCTTGCACGCCTTCTTGTAGTCGACTCGCCCAGCTGTCCGCTCCTGGCCAGCTCGATCAGCGTTTCGAAGGCGAGATAGGGATGCACGGCTTCCGCGCCATAGCCCCCGAGCAGGGCGAAGTGATGCACTTCGCGCGCCGAGCCGGTCTCGACCACCAGGCCGGTGCTGGTCCGCAGCCCTTTGTTCACCAGGTGCTGATGGATGGCCGAGAGCGCCAGCAGCGCCGGGATCGCCACGTGGCCGCGATCCATCCTGCGGTCGGAGATGATCAGGATGGTGTAGCCAGCGCGCACCGCGTCCTCGGCCATGGCGCACGAGGTTGGCCAGCTTGCGCCTCGATCGCCTGCTTGCCCCAGCGAGCGGGATAGGTAATATCGAGCTCGCAGGACTTGAACTTGCCCTTGGTGTAGTACTCGATGTGGCGGATGGTCTCCATCTGCTCGAAGTCGAGCACCGGCTGGCTCACCTCGAGGCGCAGCGGCGGATTCACCTCGTCGATGCCGAGCAGATTGGGCTTCGGGCCGATGAAGCTGACCACGCTGGTCACCAGCTCTTCGCGGATCGGGTCGATGGCCGGGTTGGTCACCTGCGCGAACAGCTGCTTGAAGTAGTGGTACAGCGTCTTGTTCTTGTTCGACAGCACCGCCAGCGGCGAGTCGTTGCCCATGGAGCCGATCGGCTCCTCGCCGTTGATGGCCATCGGCGTGAGGATGAACTTGATGTCCTCCTGCGTGTAGCCGAAGGCCTGCTGCCGATCGAGCAGCGCCTCGCCCGACGGCGTGCGCCGCTCCTTGGGCTCGGGCAGATCGTCGAGCTTGATGCGGATGCGCTCGATCCACTCGCGATACGGCTTGGCGCTGCGCCAGCGCATCCTTCAGTTCCGTGTCGTCGATGATGCGGCCGGCTTCCAGGTCGACCAGGAACATCTTGCCCGGCTGCAGGCGCCACTTCTTGACGATCCGCTCTTCGGGAATCGGCAGCACGCCGGTCTCCGAGGCCATGACCACCAGATCGTCGTCGGTGACGATGTAGCGCGCCGGACGCAGGCCGTTGCGGTCGAGCGTCGCACCGATCTGACGGCCGTCGGTAAAGGCGATTGCCGCCGGGCCGTCCCACGGCTCCATCATTGCCGCGTGGTACTCGTAGAAGGCGCGGCGGTTCGGATCCATCAGAGTGTGCGCCTCCCACGCCTCGGGGATCAGCATCATCATGGCGTGGGCGATGGAATAGCCGCCCATCAGCAGCAATTCCAGGGCGTTGTCGAAGGAAGCCGAATCCGACTGGCCGTCGTAGATCAGCGGCCACAGCTTGTCGAGATCTTTGCCCAGGATCGGGCTGGAGATCGCCCCCTGGCGCGCGCGGATCCAGTTCACGTTGCCGCGCAGGGTATTGATCTCGCCGTTGTGGGCGATCAGGCGGAACGGATGCGCCAGGTCCCAGGTCGGGAACGTGTTGGTGGAGAAGCGCTGGTGCACCAGCGCCAGCGCCGAGACCATGCGCGGATCCTGCAAGTCCTTGTAGTAGGTGCCGACCTGCGCCGCCAGCAGCATGCCTTTGTAGACGATGGTGCGGGCCGACAGGGAGGGAACATAGAACTCCTTGCCGTGCGCGAGCTTGAGCGCCTGGATGGCGTGGCCGGAGGCCTTGCGAATGATGTAGAGCTTGCGCTCCAGGGCGTCGGTCACCGTAACGCCGGCGCCGCGCCCGATGAAAACCTGCCGGATCACCGGCTCGAGCTTCTTCACCGACTCGCCCAGGCCGGAGCTGTCCCGCGCCACGTCGCGCCACCCCAGCAACACCTGTCCTTCGTCTTTGATGGCGCGCTCGATCTCGTACTCACAGGCCAGCCGCGAGGCCGGCTCCTGCGGCAGAAACACCATGCCCACGCCGTATTCCCCCAGCGGCGGCAGTGTCACGCCCTGCTTTGCCATCTCTTCCCGGAACAGCTGATCCGGGATCTGGATCAGGATTCCGGCGCCGTCGCCAGCCAGCGGATCGGCGCCCGTCGCCCCACGATGCGTCAGATTTCTCAGGATCTGGAGTCCCTGCTCGACGATGGAGTGGGTCTTCTTTCCCTTGATGTGCGCGATGAAGCCGACCCCGCAGGCATCGTGTTCCTGGGCCGGGTCGTACAATCCCTGTGCTTGGGGCGGGTAGCTCTGTGTCACGCGCGCACCTCCTCTGCCGCACCGTCCGCGGCAGGTGCTAACTGTCTAATCGATCAGACAAATCGACCCCAGCCGCAACCCGCCCGGAAGGCTCCCCGGGCAGTCACAATCTGGGGCGCAAGATTTCAGTGTACCGTCAGGGACATCTCGCTTCAACAGGAGCGGGCTGCGGAATCGAGGACGAGGGGCCAGACTAGCTGTCCTCGACGGCGAACAGGCGACGGTACTCCCGGATGGCGTAGCGGTCCGTCATGCCCGCGACGTAGTCGGCGATGGCCCGCAGACCATCGCGCTGAAACTGCTCCTGGAAATCGGGCGGCAGCAGGCGCGGCTCCTGCTGGAAAGCCTCGAACAGCTCCTGGACGATCCGGCGTGCCTTGGCACCCGCGCGGTTGACCTTGTAGTGGCGATACAGGTTGTGGAGCAAGAAGGACTTCAACTCCTGCTGCTCGCCCCGACATGTCCGAGCTGAAATCCACCAGCGCGGGCAAGTCGCGCACCTGCGTCGACCGAGCCGGGGCTGGTCCGGGCAATGTTGGCCTGGCTCTGATGCGTGAGATCGGTGACCAGCACGTTGACCATGCGCCGAATCGTCTCGTAAATCAGGCGCCGCTCCGCGAGCCCGGAAAAGCGCTCGCGCACACCCTCCAGCTGGCGGCGGAAGATGGCGACCGAGCACAGCTGATCGAGCGAAAGCAGTCCCGAGCGCAGGCCGTCGTCCACGTCGTGGTTGTTGTACGCGATCTCGTCGGCCAGGTTGGCCACTTGCGCCTCGAGTGACGGTCTGCGCTTGCGGATAAAACGCTCCCCTACGTCACCCAGCTGTCCCGCCTGCTTGATCGAGCAGTGCTTGAGGATGCCCTCGCGCGTCTCGAAGCACAAGTTCAGGCCGTCGAAGGCCGCATAGCGCTGCTCGAGCACGTCCACCACGCGTAACGACTGCAGGTTGTGCTCGAAGCCGCCGTGGCTGCGCATGCATTCGTTGAGCGCATCCTGGCCGGCATGGCCGAAGGGTGTGTGGCCGAGGTCGTGCGCCAAGGCGATGGCCTCGGTCAGATCCTCGTTGAGGTGCAAGCGTGCGGGCGATGGAGCGCGCGATCTGGGCCACCTCCAGGCTGTGAGTCAGCCGCGTGCGGAAGTGATCGCCCTCATGGTTCACGAACACCTGGGTCTTGTATTCGAGACGCCGGAAGGCGGTGGAGTGGATGATGCGATCGCGGTCGCGCTGGAATTCGTTGCGCGACTCGGGCGCGTCCTCCGGGATGCGCCGTCCGCGGGAAACCGGCACGGAGACGGCGTAGGCCGCCAGATCAGGCATGCGCCAGCCAGCTGAGCTGGTCTACCGCCGCGCCACGTCGCGAGTATCCGTCGGGTGCGTCGACGGGCTGCATCGCTTGTAGCAGGCCGCCTTCCCGACTTCACGCGAATCAATGCTGTCGAACACCCGCGGCCGGCGCCAGAACAGCAACGGAATTCTCGAGCACGCTCTCGAGGGCATCCTGTGGAAACTCCGAGGTCACGAACGCGGAGCCGATGCGCTCCAGCAGCACCAGCCGCAGCCGACCCTGCTCCACCTTCTTGTCCAGCCCCATCAGATCGAGATACCGCGCGACACCCAGATCGGGCGCCTCGGTAGGGAGCTTCGCTCTCTCGAACAGGCTAACGATCCGCGCTACGTCAGCGTCGCCAACCAGACCCATGCGTTGCGACAGGCGCGCGGCCAGCACGCTCCCGCCGCCACGGCCTCGCCGTGCAGCCAAGTGCCGAAGCCCAGTCCGGCCTCGATGGCGTGGCCGAACGTGTGACCCAGATTGAGCAGGGCCCGCACGCCCGCCTCCCGCTCGTCTGCGCCGACGATCTCCGCCTTCAGCTCGCAGGAGCGGCGAACGGCGTGCGCCAGCGCCCCGGGTTCGCGCGCCACGAGCCGCCCGATGTTGGCTTCCAGCCAAGCAAAGAAGGCGGCGTCGCGGATCAACCCGTACTTGATGACTTCGGCCAGGCCGGCGGACAACTCGCGGTCGGGGAGCGTGTCGAGCGTGCTCGTATCCGCGAGCACCAGCCGCGGCTGATAGAACGCGCCGATCATGTTCTTGCCGAGCGGATGATTGATGCCGGTTTTCCCGCCTACGGAGGAATCTACCTGGGCGAGAAGCGTGGTAGGCGCCTGGATGAACGGCACCCCGCGCAGGTAGGACGCCGCTGCGAAGCCCGTGAGGTCGCCGATCACGCCGCCGCCGAGGGCGATCAAGGCGGTCTTGCGCTCGCAACGATGAGTCAGAAGCTGCTCGAAGATGTGGCTGAGCGTTTCCCAGTTCTTATGCGTTTCGCCATCAGGCACGACCACCCGCAGCACGGACACGTCACAGGAGGCGAGTCCGGCCGCCAACCTCTCCAAGTAGAGAGCGCCCACCGTCGGGCTGGTAACGATGGCGACCCTCTTCTGCGCCAGATGGGGTAGAACTAGCTCCGGGCGCTCCAGCAGGCCGCCGCCGATGTGAATCGGATAGCTGCGTTCGCCCAGCTCGACGCGCACGCTGATCATCGCACCCACGCTCAAGCGCCGGTCTGCGAAGGCGGGGTGGACGTATCCCCAAGCCGCTCAAGCCGCTGCTCGAGCTTGCCCACCAGGTTCTTGAGGCTCTGAGTGCCGGTCTCGATGGTTATGGCCGCCACCTCCCGGTACAGGGGATCGCGCTGTGCGTGCAGTTCGCACAGGCGGGCAAACGGGTCGGCGGTCTGCAGAAGGGGCCGGTTGCGGTCGTGGCGCGTGCGGCTCCATAGCTCATTGACCGAAGCGCGCAGGTAGACCACCGTACCGCAGGTCTTGAGCAGCTCGCGATTGCGCGGGGCCAGCACTGCTCCGCCGCCGGTGGCGAGAACCACGTTCTCGAGGGCAGTGAACTCTTCGATTACGGCGGCCTCACGGGCACGGAAACCGGCCTCGCCCTCGAGCTCAAAGATGACTGGAATCTTCACCCCGGTCCGGCTCTCGATCACCTGGTCCGAGTCGTAGAACGTCTTGCCCAGATGCCGCGCCAGGAGTTTGCCGACAGAGGTCTTCCCGGCGCCCATCATGCCGACCAGGAAGATATTCCCCGGAACGGGCGCGGCATCGCCGCGCAGGCCTTGCTCTTGATTGTCGCGGGCCGCGTGCATTCCCGCATTCTAACAAATGCCCTGTCGGAGACGCCCGCGCCGCGGATCAGGCCGCGGCGCGGAAGGCAATGACGGGGCCGAGCGGCCCGACGGAACTTGGGACTCAGCGCGCGGTAAGCCCCTCGCGCATGATGCGCGGCGACACGAAGATCAGGAGCTCCTGCCGGTTGTTTTGGTTCGACTCCTGCTTGAACAGCGCGCCGAGAATCGGAATATCCCCGAGGAGCGGCACCTTGGTGACCGTCCTGTTCTCGTCCTGTACGAAGATGCCGCCGATGCTCACGGTCCCGCCGTTCTCCACCAGAACCTGGGTCGTGACCTGCTTGGTATCGATGGAAGGCCCGGCCGTGGTGACCTGCCCCACGCTGTCCTTGTGCACTTCGAGGGTCATGATCACATTGTCGTCGGGCGTGATCTGGGGCTTGACCTTGAGGCTGAGCGTGGCCTTGCGGAACGAGACGCTGGTCGCGCCGCTGCTGGTCGACTGCTGATAGGGGATCTCGGTCCCCTGCTCGATCATCGCCTCGACGTTGTCGGCCGTGATCACGCGCGGGTTGGAGATTACCTTCCCCCTGCCGTCGGACTGCAGCGCGGTGATCTCAAGATTCAGGAACCGAGTCGCAGCTTGGTTGAACAACGAGAACCCGAACTGACCGACCGGTAAGCCGTTGATCGGAGCGGCCGGAAGGTTGACGCTGAAGGAGTCGGGCATGAAGGCCGTTCCATAGTTTGGCGTCTGACCGTTAGTGACGGCAATGCTCTGGATGTTGCCGCCGGGGAGGAACCTTCACCTTGCCGCCGCCATAGGCCGATGCCACAGTCGTGTTGTTGACGCCCGAGCCGGGCGCCGATGTTCTTCTGGAAGGTGTCGGTGGCCTCGACGATGCGCGATTCGATAAGCACCTGGCGCACCGGCACGTCGACCTGCTTGATCAGGGCCCGGACCTCTTCCAGCTTGGTGGGGGTGTCCTGTACGAACAAGGTGTTGGTGCGAGCGTCGACCACCGCGCTGCCACGCTTGGACAGCACCTTCTGAGTCGGATCCGAGATCAGCTTCTGCATCGCCTCGGCCTTCTGGTAGTTGAGCTGGAAGCTCTCGGTTCGCACCGGCTCCAATTCGGCGATCTGTTGCTGCGCCTCCAGCGCGATCTTCTCCTTGGTGGCCAGTTCGTCGCGCGGCGCGATCCACACCACATTGCCGGTCTTGCGCATATCCAGTCCCTTGGCCTGCAGAATGATGTCGAGGGCCTGGTCCCAAGGCACGTCTTTCAGGCGCAGGGTGAGGTTGCCGGTTACGGTATCGCTGGTGACGAGGTTCAGCCCGGTGAAGTCCGCGATCACCTGCAAGACGGCGCGCACCTCCACGTTCTGAAAATTGAGCGAGAGCTTCTCGCCGGTATAGCCGGTCTTGGCCTTCGCCTGAGCCTGCTCGGAGAGCGGTTTGACTTCGACGATGAGGCGGTTGTCGGTCTGATAGGCCGATTGCTCCCAACGACCGCGGGCCTGGATCACGATGCGGGTGTTATTGCCCTGTGCGGTGGCCTCCATGAACTCGACCGGCGTGCCGAAATCGGCCACGTCGAAGCGGCGCTCCAGGGCCAGCGGCAACTCGGTCTGCAGCAGCTCGACGATGACCGTCTTGCCCTGCTGCTTGAGGTCGATTCCGGTGCCCACGTCGGAGAGG
The DNA here is from genome assembly GCA_963741215.1 of uncultured beta proteobacterium. Lineage (GTDB taxonomy): Bacteria > Pseudomonadota > Gammaproteobacteria > Burkholderiales > SHXO01 > SHXO01. Next base: position 962,714 of record CAVUHQ010000035.1, on the reverse strand, counting down.
TCGATCACCACCTGACCCTCACCGTTGCGCCCGCGCTTGAAGTCGACGTTGCGCACGCTGTGGGGCTGGGCCGCCGGCTTGGCGTCGGCAAAGTGGGTGGGCTCCGCCGGAGCCGCAGCGCTTGCGCTGGTTGCGGCTTGAAGGGTAATCACCACGTTCTGCCCTTCCACCGTCGCGTTGTACTTCAGGCTCCGGTTCAGGTTCAGGACGACCCGCGTGCGCCCGCTGCTTTCGCCGATACGGATACTCTTCACGTCGTTCTCGTTCACATCCTGGGCGGTCTTGCCGAGGGCGTTGACGGTGTTGGGAAAGTCGAACGCGATGCGGGGCGGATTGGCCAGGCTGAAGCTGGCGGGCGGGTTGGCGAGTCCCTCCTTCATCTTGAGCTTGAGGATGACTTTGCCGCTTTCGGTGCTCACGTCGAGGCCTTCCACGGCATTTTGACCCGGCGGCGTTGGGATTCGCCGCGTCCGGTCCAGGCGCGGCGGTCTTGGTCCCGTTCTGAGCGAATGCTGCGATCACACCGAACAAAAGAAGCGACACGGCGAGCACGATGGATCTGGCGAGCAGGAGCTGCGGTCGCATTATTTCTTCTCCTCTGCTTCCAGCAGCTGCAGATTGCTGGTGCGTTCGCTCCAGCTACCGGTAGTGTCCTGGATCAGCTCTTTCAGGTTGATGGACGCGTCGGTGATCATCGCGATCACGCCGAAGTTCTGTCCCAAGTAGTTCCCCTTGCGTACCCGGTAAAGGTTGTTGTCCGGGGTCTTGATGAGAGCCCAGCGCTGGTTGGCCCGCTCGAGGGTGCCCACCATCTTCAAGCTCTCGAGCGGATATCCTTCCAGGGCCTCTTTGCGCCGGTTCAGATCCGGCGACGGCCCGTTACCGGAGCCCTTCTCAGGCTCGATCTTGCGCGGCCGGAACGGATCCGGCAAGTCGAACGCGTTGTAGGTCATCGGCTCATAGGCCTTGACCTGCGGCAGCGCGTCGACGCGCCCGCGCAAATCCTGGCCGGATTGATCCACGAACTGCTTGAGATCCGAGAACTCGCCCTCACCGCAAGCGGCGAGGACCAGGGTGCTCAGGACGATAAAGGGTCGGACGCGCATAGTCACTACTTGCCCTGTTTCTGCTTGTCGGCCTTCTCACGCGCGGCCTTCCGCTGCGCATTGATCTCTTCCTCGTCGAGATAGCGGAAGGTCCGCGCCGTAGCGTCCATGACCAGGGTACCGTCTTTGTCGAGGGCGAGGCCGAGGTTGTTGAGGGTGACGATGCGCGACAGTTGCGACACGTCGCTGGCAAAGGCACCCACGTCGTGGTAATTGCCAGTCAGTTTGATCTGGATCGGCAGCTCGGCGTAGAAATCCGACATGATCTCGGCGCCAGCCGGCTTGAACAGTTCGAACTGCAGGCCACGCCCAAGGCCGGCCTGGTTGATGTCCGACAGAAGCGCTTCCATTTCGGAGCGATTGGGAAGTTGCTTCAGCATGGCGCCGAAGGACTGCTCGATGTCGGCCAGTTGCTTGCGGTAGGCTTCGAGGTTGATGGCCTGCCGCTTCTTGTCCAGGAACTGGGTGCGCAACCGATCTTCCTTGGCGCGCGCCGCGTTGAGTTCCTCCAGCTGGTTGGACCAGTCGAGGAAGTACCCGCCGACCAGCAGCAGGATGAGCAGCAGCAGGAGCGCGCCCAGCTTGGGCAACGCCGGCCAGCTTCCGATATCGCGCGGATTGAGCCGTCTGAGTTCGTCAAGAGTCATCGCGGCCTAACCGTGCTTGGGCGGCTGCGGGGCAGCGGCGGGCTTCTTGTCGTCCTGCATCCCATCCTCCTTGGGCCGGGTGAGTTTGACGTTCAGGTTGAACTCGTTGATGTTGGCCTCTTTCAGCTTGACCGCCTTGATCTCGACCAGCTTCGGCTCCTCGAGCCAGGGCGAGGCCTCGAAGTTGCGCATCAATGTGGACACGCGGGCGTTGGAAGTCGCGTAACCCTGCACGTTGACGATGTCGCCGGTCTGTCTGATCTGCTTCAGGTACAGCCCGTCGGGCAGCTGTCGCACCAGCTGGTCGAGCAGCCTGACCGCCTCGGTGCGGTTCGCCTGCAGCGACTCGACCACCCGCTTGCGCGCGAGCAGCGACACGGTCTGCTCCTTGAGCTTCTTGATCTCGTCGATCTGCTTGTCCAGCTTGGCGATCTCGGCGTCGAGATAACGGTTGCGAGAATTCTGCGTGTCGATCCGTTGCGCCAGGAAGCCGTGGACCAGCACCACCGCGCCGATGCCCACGCCCACCGTCGTAGCAGCCAGCACGAGAAACTGGCGCTGCTGGGCCTTACGTCGTACTTCGCGATGCGGTAGTAGGTTGATTGGGATCATGCGTCGAACCTCCGCATCGCGAGCCCGGTTGCGACCACGAGTGCCGGCGCATCCTGCTGCAGCTGACGCTGCTTGATCTTGGCCGACACCCCCATGTTGGCGAAGGGATTGGCCACCAGCGCATTGACTTCGGCGCGCTTTGCCACGATCTGGTCAAGTCCAGGAATGGTGGCGCAGCCGCCAGACAGGAAAATGTGATTGACCTGATTGAACTGGGTGGAGGTGTAGAAGAACTGCAGCGCGCGCGTGACCTCCAGCGCCAGGGTCTCCATGAATGGGTTCAGCACCTCGACCTCATAAGTGTCTGGCAGTCCGCCATTGCGCTTGGCAGCCTCCGCCTCTTCGGGCGACAGGTTGTAATGCCGCTGGATTTCCTGGGTGAGCTGATTGCCGCCGAAGGGTTGCTCGCGCATATAGACCGACTGGTTGTTGCGCAGGACGTTGATGTTCATCATCGACGCGCCCACGTCTACCAGCGCGATGACCTGATCGCGCCCCCCTTCGGGCAGCTGCGTCTCCATCAGCTCGAACGCGGTTTGCGCGGCGAAAGCGTCGATGTCCATCACGATCGCCTTGAGGCCCGCCGACCTCGGCCACCGCCACGCGGTCCTCGACCTTCTCCTTGCGCGAGGCCGCGATCAGAACTTCCACGTCTTCGGGACTGTTGGGTGCGGCGCCAAGGATCTGGAAATCCAGGTTCACTTCCTCCAGCGCAAACGGGATGTACTGATTGGCCTCGGTTTCGACCTGCGTCTCCAACTCGTCTTCGCGCAGGCCGGCGGGCACGGTGATCTTTTTGGTGATGACCTGCGCCGAGGGCAAGCGCCATCGCGAGGTTCTTGATGCGCGAGCCCATGCGCTTCCAGCCGCGGCGCACCGAATCGCCGACCGCCTCGAGGTTCATGATGTTGCCGTCGACGACCGCGTCCTTGGGCAGCGGCTCGATCGCATAGCGCTCGAGCCGGATGCGGCCTTTGCCCGCCGTCGCCAACTCGACCATCTTGACCGAGGACGAACTGATGTCGACCCCGATCAAGGGAGGCGTCTTGGCCTTGAACAGATCGGAGAGCCAATCACCACCGAATTGCTAATTTTCCTTTGAGCATAGACTGGTTAGGCGAGATACTCGACAAACTACATTAAATGCTAGCAACAAGCCCAAAGCAAGTAAAGCTTATTGTCGGCTACGTTTCGGGGGAGTAACGAGCAGCCATATAATGATGTTGCTTCCTCCTCCCTTTAACAATTCCCGCCTGAAGCAACTTTGATGCCCAAGCGCTGGTGGATCTATCCGCTCTTTGCGCTCTGCACCCTGCTGCGTCGCCGTCTGCTGCTGGTCGGCTACGCGGCCGCGATCGTCTACCCGACGCTGCCGTCGATCGACGCGCTGACCGAATACAACCCCAAGATCCCGCTGCGCATCTACAGCGCCGAGGGCACGCTGATCGGCGAGTTCGGAGAAGAGCGGCGCGCCATGGTCAAGATCGCCGATGTCCCGTCCGCGCTTGAAGCAGGCCATCCTCGCCGCCGAGGACGAGCGCTTCTACGAGCACGGCGGCGTCGACTACATCGGCGTGCTGCGCGCCGTGCTGCATAACTTCTCCGCCGGCGGCGCCAGGCAAGGCGCCTCCACCATCACCATGCAGGTGGCGCGCAATTTCTTTCTGACCAAGGAAAAGACGTTCACTCGCAAGTTCAACGAAGCGCTGCTCGCCTTCAAGATCGAGCACAGCCTCACCAAGGACCAGATCCTCGAGATCTACATCAACCAGATCTTACCTCGGTCAGCGCGCATATGGCTTCGCGTCCGCCGCCCAAGTCTATTTCGGAAAAAATCTGCGGGACTTGAATCTGGGTGAGATGGCCATGCTCGCGGGACTGCCCAAGGCACCGTCACGCTACAACCCTGTCGTGAATATGCAACGCGCCAAAGAGCGCCAGATGTACGTTCTGCGCCGCATGCGCGAACTCGAACTTCATCCAGCCCGCGCAGTTCGAAGAAGCGACTCACAAGCCAGTGATCGTACGGCGCGATCAGCCGGAGTTCTCGACGCGCGCGGATTTCTTCGCGGAAATGGTGCGCCAGTCGATCTACGAGCGTTACCAGGACGAGGCCTACACGCGCGGCTTCAAGGTCTACACCACGCTGTCCAAGGCAGACCAGGATGCGGCCTATGCCGCTGTACGTAAGGGGGTGATGGACTACGACAAGCGCCACGGCTATCGCGGCGCAGACGGCTACTTCGAGCTGCCGCAAAACGTGTCCGAAGAAACGTCTGGAAGACGCACTCCAGGAGCAAAGCGAAAGCGACGACATCTACCCGGCGCTCGTGCTGGACGCCAACGCCAAGGCCGTCAAGGTCTATCGCAGAGGCGGTGAGACGATCGAAATCAGCGGCGACGGTCTCAAATTCGCCCGCCCGATGATCGGCGAAAAAGCGCCCAACAACCGCAAACTTCGCCGCGGCGCGCTGATCCGCGTTCAGCAGGACGAGAAAGAGGGCGTGGCAGATCGTGCAGCTGCCCCAAGTCGAAGTCGGCGCTGGTGGCGATGGACCCTAACGACGGCGCCATCCGGGCGTTGGTCGGTGGCTTCGACTTCTACCGCAACAAGTTCAACCACGCGACGCAGGCCTATCGCCAGCCCGGCTCCAGCTTCAAGCCCTTCATCTACTCAGCCGCGCTGGAGAAGGGCTTCACGCCGCCACCATCATCAATGACGCGCCGCTGGTGATCGACGCCGCCGAGACCGGCTCCGTGCCCTGGGAGCCGAAGAACTTCGACGGCACATTCGACGGCCCGATCCGGATACGCACCGCACTCACCAAGTCCAAGAATCTGGTGTCGATCCGCATCCTGCAAGCCATCACGCCCGCATACGCCCAGGACTACATCACCCGCTTTGGTTTCGACCCCAAGCAGCACCCGCCCTACTCTGACCATGGCGCTGGGCGCGGGCTCGGTCACCCCGCTGGAAATGGCGACGGGCTACTCGGTGTTCGCCAACGGCGGCTACCGAGTGGCGCCGTATTTCATTACGCGGGTGGAAGACGCGAGCGGGCGGGTGCTGGCCAAGGCCGCGCCGGTGCGCGCCGGCGAGGGCGCCCAGCGCACGATCGACAGCCGCAACGCGTTCGTGATGTACAACATGATGCAGGACGTGATCCGCGGCGGCACCGGCGCGCGCGCCATGTCTCTCGGTCGGACTCGACCTGGCCGGCAAGACCGGCACGACCAACGACCAGATGGACGCCTGGTTTGCCGGCTTTCAGCGCAATCTCACCTGCGTGGTGTGGATCGGATTCGACCTGCCGCGCTCGCTTGGAGCCGAACGAGACCGGCGCCGTGGCCGCCCTGCCGATCTGGATTTCCTATATGGCGATGGCGCTCAAGAACGTTCCCGAAGAGTCACCGGCCGTCCCGGAAGGCGTAATCGCCGCGCGCATCAACCCCGAAACCGGGTTGCGCGACCCGAGCCGCGAAAAATCGATAATCGAGTACTTCTACCACGAGAATCTGCCGCCCGAAGAAGAGTCCGTGACCGAGTCCGGAGCATGCCGTCGGAGCCGCGGCGGCCCGAAGACATCAAGAACGAGATCTACTGATCCGCCGCAATGAGCAAGGACACGCCTGCCAACCGGGCGCAGATGCGCGGCGTATCGCGCATCTGGCGGCCCGCATGATCGCGCGAGGACGGTATCAGCGACTACGGACTGGCCAAGCGCAAGGCCGCGCGTCAGGCCGGGGCGCCCGATTCTCGCAACCTGCCCACGAACGTCGAGATCGAAGATGCGCTGCGCGCCTATCAGGCGCTGTACCAGGCCGACGAGCACCCGGAGCAGCTGCAGCGTCTGCGCGAGCTCGCGCTCGAGATGATGCGCTTGCTGGAGCCGTTCAACCCACACCTGACCGGCCCGTGTTCTTTCGGGCAGCGCCGGACGGCACGCCGAGATCCACCTGCACCTGTACACCGACGACGTGAAGGAACTGGAGATGTTCCTGCTGAATCGGCAGATCCCGTTCCGAGCGCGCGAGACGCGCGTGTGGTCGGCGACGTAAGCGCGGTCGTGCCGACCCTTCAGATCAGTACTCAGGAAGCCGAGTATCCGATCACCGTGCTCGGGCTCCGGCACCGTCGCCAGCCGCTGCGGGTGTCGTCCGAAGGACGCCCTTTGGAGCGTGCGCCGATCGAGTCGGTCGAGTCCCTGGTGGCGGACGGCAGCCAGTAGCTTTCCGTCTCAGCGCACGCGAAGTTGCATCCCTCGTGCCGCCATGGTTGCCGCCCAACCTGCGAGCGAACCCCGCTGCGGTCGAGCGAAAGGATCAGCCTTGGCGCAGCCAGCGCGCTGCCTGAAGCGCAAAGTAGGTCAGGATGCCATCGGCGCCCGCGCGCTTGAACGCCAGCAACGCTTCCAGCACGCAGGTGCGCTCATCCAGCCACCCGTTCCGAACGCCGCTTTGAGCATGGCGTACTCGCCGCTCACCTGATAGACGTAGGTCGGCGCCTGGTAATTCGTCCTTGACCCGCCGAACGATATCCAGGTAAGGCATGCCCGGCTTCACCATCACCATGTCGGCGCCTTCCGCCAGATCGAGTCCCACCTCCCACAGCGCCTCGTTGCCGTTCGCGGGATCCATCTGATAGGTGTATTTGTTGCCCTTTCCCAGATTGGCGGCCGAGCCGACGGCGTCCCGAAACGGACCGTAGAAGCCCGACGCGTACTTGGCCGAGTAGGCCATGATGCGCGTGTAGATGAACTCCGCCGCGTCCAGCGCGCGAGCGCAGCGCGCCTACCCGACCGTCCATCATGTCCGACGGCGCCACGATGTCGACGCCGGCCTGCGCCTGAGTCAGCGCCTGCTGCTCGCAGGATTGCTATGGTCTCGTCGTTGAGGATGTAGCCGGTGTCGTCAATGACACCGTCCTGGCCGTGGCTGGTGTAGGGATCGAGCGCAACGTCGGTCATCACGCCCAGCTCGGGAAACTGCTTCTTGAGCGCCGCGACGACGCGCGGAATGAGGCCGTCGGGATTGGCGGCCTCCTTGCCGTCCGGCGGTCTTGAGACGTGGGCTCGATAGCCGGAAACAACGCCAGCGCGGGAATGCGCAGCTTCAGGCACTCTTCGGCCACGGGCAGCAGACGATCGAGCGTCAGGCGTTCGACCCCGGGCATCGAGGGGACCGGTTGCGCGGCGTTGCGGCCCTCGATCACGAACACCGGATAGATCAAATCGTCCGCGGTGAACCGGTTTTCCCGCGCCAGGCGGCGGGAGAAATCGTCGCGCCGCAGGCGGCGCATGCGCCGCTGCGGGTATTGTCCGAGAATGTCCATGAGCAATGCTGGCCGATAGTTGGCAGGTGCGGCGAGGGACCCGAAACATGGATAAGCGGTTGTAAACCAGGCCACGGCGGGAATGGAACTTCTGCGCCGCGCGAGCGTCATAACAGTAGACGGTTTCGTCTCCCGCTTCACCTCCCTGAGCGGGTGCCTTAATCCCAATTGAGGCTTCACCCCCGGCTTTAATCCCCTTTAACCGGGGGTTTTCTCTTTCTGTCAGGCGTCGATTCTACCGCGGTTCCAACTGTCTTCAATGCTCGGGCCTGCGGCCCTCGTCTTCTCTCGGCGACGCGTTGGGTTGATCGATCGAGCCCAATAGTCGTGCGAGAGCGTCACGTGCTTCGTCCAGACCGATCAGCGTAACGCTGGAGAACAGTTGCACGCTCGCGGCTGGATACAAGCGCGACAGCACCGCTCGCGTCTGCGTCAGCTGACGCTGGGCCGCCTGTCGTGACAACTTGTCGGCCTTGGTGAGCAGGATATGCACCGGCCTGTCGAGTAACGCCGAACCAGTCGAGCATGCTGCCGATCCAGTGGCGTGAGCGGATGACGCGCATCCATGACCAGCACCAACCCGCGCAACGCTCGCGCGCTGGCGCAGATAGGTTCCGAGCAACGCTTCCCAGCGCGCCTGGATCGTCGGCTGGAACCTTGGCGTAGCCGTATCCGGGCAAATCCACCAGATGTACCGATCGCCCAGCGCGAAGAAGTTGATCAGCTGCGTGCGCCCAGGTGTGCGGCTGACGAAGGCGAGCTTGCGCCGGCCGCAAAGCGCATTGATCGCGCTCGACTTGCCGGCGTTGGAGCGTCCGGCGAAGGCGACCTCCGCCCTCGGTCGGGCGGCAGCTGGTGCAATCTCGCCGCACGCTAACAGGAATCTTGCGGACCGTGGAACATCGCTGCTCCACTGCAACTCGCTTGGCCTCGCGATGGCGTTGGCCAAGGCAGATAGGCTAGAATGCGCGCTTTGTTTTGCACCGCATCGGCAGGCCTTTCGGCCGTTGCACCCGAAGCGCGCGAATCGGCACCAGCATACAGGAGTGAAGATGAAGTACCTCCCGCGAGCGACCGCGATCCTTGCTGGTAACCGCCGCCGCATTCCCCGTGCTGCCGAGGCCCAAGATGCTGCCGCTGCCCGAAGGCGATCCTGCCAAGGCGCAACCCATCGCCAGCAGCGTCTGTGCCGCCTGTCACGGCGCGGACGGCAACAGCCCGCTTCCGGCCAATCCGAGTCTCGCCGGTCAGCATCCCGAATACCTGTACAAGCAATTGCCCGACTACAAAGCCGGCCAGCGCAAGAACGCGGTCATGAGCGGCATGGTGGCTCCCTGTCCGAGGACGACATGCGCAATCTCGCCGCCTATTTCGCGGATCAGAAGCCAAGCCCGACGCGGCCAAAGACGCGAGCTCGTCACCGCCGGGCAGAAGCTCTATCGCGGTGGCGACAGCGAGACTGGCGTACCGGCCTGCTCCGGCTGCCACTCCCCCGATGGTGCCGGCATTCCTGCTCAGTATCCGCGCCTGGCCGGCCAGCACGGCGAATACACCATCGCCCAACTGCAGTCCTTCCGCAGCGGCGAGCGCGCCAACGATCGCCAATGCCATGATGCGCACGATCGCATCCCGGCATGACCGACAAGGAGATGGCTGCTGTTGGCCGACTACATCTCCGGCCTGAGGTAAGGCGCAGGGCAGACCTCGCCCGAGCGAACCCAGGGAGGCTCTGATCAAGTCTCGCGACGCGCGTTGAGCTGCTCGAATACGCGTCCAGCCGCACTGACCGTCGCTCGATATCGGACGGCGTATGCGCGGCGGAAACGAACCCCGCCTCGAACGCTGACGGCGCGAGATAGACGCCTTCCTCCAGCATGGCGTGGAAGAAGCGATTGAACGCCTCCCGGTCGCACGGCATCACCTCCGCATAGGACTGCGGCGGCCGTGCGGCAAAATAGATCCCGAACATCCCACCGACCGACTGCGCCGAAAAGGTCACGCCGGCCGTGCGCGCGCCTGCGACAGCTTTTCGACCAGAGCCGTGGTAGAGGCGGTAAGGCGGTCGAAGAAATCCGGGCGCTTGCACCAGTTGCAGCGTCGCCAGGCCAGCGGCGACCGCTACCGGATTTCCCGACAGCGTTCCAGCCTGATACACCGGGCCGAGCGGCGCGATGCACTGCATGATGTCGCGCCGGCCGCCGAACGCGCCCAGCGGCATGCCGCCGCCGACCACTTTTCCCAGCGTGGTCAGGTCCGGCTTGATGCCGTACAGACCCTGCGCACCTTGCGGCCCGACGCGAAACCCGGTCATCACTTCGTCGAAGATCAGCACCGCGCCGTGACGTCGTGCACAGCTCGCGCAGACCCTGGATGAACTCCGGGCGTGGAGCGATCAAGTTCATGTTGCCGGCCACCGGTTCGACGATCACCGCGGCAATGTCCTTGCCCTCGCGTTCGAACGCGCGCGCCACGCCCTCGATGTCGTTGAAATCCAGCACCAGGGTGTGCGCCACGACTTCGGGCGGCACACCGGCAGAACTGGGCTGCCCGAACGTGAGCGCACCGGAGCCGGCCTTCACCAGCAACGCGTCGGCGTGGCCGTGATAGCAGCCCTCGAACTTGATGATCTTGTCGCGCCTGGTAAAGCCGCGCGCCAGGCGGATCGCGGTCATCGTCGCTTCGGTGCCCGAACTCACCAGTCGCACCAGCTCCAGCGAGGGCAGCAGCCGTGCACAGCAGCGCGGCCATCTCGTACTCGGCCTCGGTAGGTGCGCCGAAGCTCAAGCCATGCTCGCGACGACCTGCTGTACCGCTGCGACCACCTCGGGATGCGCGTGGCCGAGCACCATCGGACCCCACGAGCCCACGTAGTCGATGTACTCCTTGCCGTCGGCATCCCACACGCGCGAGCCCTTCGCGCGCTGGAAGAACACCGGCGTGCCGCCGACCGATCTGAACGCACGCACGGGCGAGTTCACGCCACCGGGGATGACCTGCTGGGACAGCTCGAACAGCGTCTGATTGCGCGTTTTCATCTGCTTGCATCGATGCTCAGTGGTTCATGTGTCGGCGCGAACAAGCGGGCGAATGCCTGCGCCGCGGAGCGCGGATCTGCGACTTGGAACAGCGCCGAGATCACCGCCAGCGCGTCGGCGCCCGCTTCGATCAGCGCGCCTCCATTCTCGGGCGTAATGCCGCCGATGGCCACGAGCGGCAGATCAAGCGTCGCGCGCGCCTCGCGCAGAAGGTCCAGCGATGCGCGCACGGCATCTGGTTTCACCGCCGACGGAAAGAAACTGCCGAACGCGACGTAGTCTGCGCCCAGCTCCTGCGCCTCCAGCGCGCGCGCCAGGCTGTCGTAGCAGGAGACGCCGATCAATCGTTCAGCTCCGAGGGCAGCGCGTGCCTCGCCCAGCGGCTGATCCTCGCGTCCCAAATGAACGCCATCGGCGTCCAGCTCCCGCGCCAGGCCGACGTCGTCATTGACGATCAGAAGCGCCCGGTGCGCACGGCACAACTCGAGCAAGCGTACGGCTTGCCGCCGTCGCGCTGCCGGTCAGCGTTCTTGTTGCGGTACTGGACGATCCGGGCGCCGCCCGCCAACACCGCTTCCGCCCGAGCCGCCAGCCAATCGGTGTCGGGCGTCTCGGGAGTAACCGCGTACAGACCACTAATCCGCCTTTTCCTCATCCTCGGCGTCTTCTTCGCGCGCCCAGAACAGGCGATCGGGAATCTGCTGGCCCATCCCCGGCCGGTAAGCCGAGCTCAGCGTCTGCCAGGTGTACTCCTGAGCATCGCGCACCGCCTCGGAGATGGGCAGGCCGTTGGCGATCGTGGCAGCGATGGCAGAGGCGAGCGTGCAGCCCGAGCCGTGATAGGTGCCCGGCAGCCGCTGCCAGCTGTCCGATCGCACCACGCCCTCCTGCGAGTAGAGGATGTTCACCACCTGCGGCGTATTCTCGTGCGTCCCGGTGATCAGCACGTACTCGCAACCCAAGCGTCAGGATGCGACGGGCGCACTCCTCCAGCGCGGGATCGTCGCTGTCGTCGCTGTCGTCGATGGCGAGCCGGCGCGCCTCCAGACTGTTGGGCGTGATCAGGGTGGTCTGCGGAATCAGCAGCTCGCGCATGGCGATCACCATATCGTCGGTCGCCAGCTCGTCGCCGCGCCCGGAGCTCAGCACCGGATCGAGCACCAGCGGCACCTCGGGATAGTCGGACACGACCTCGGCGATGGCCGCGATGATCTCGACGCTGCCCAGCAGCCCGATCTTGAACACCGCTAACCGGCATGTCTTCCAGGACACAGCGCGCCTGATCGGCGACCCATTCGGCATCCAGCGGCAGCACGTCCTCCACGCCGACCGTATCCTGCACCGTGACCGCGGTCACCACCGACAGCGCGTGGCAGCCCATGCTCGACAAGCGTGAGAATGTCCGCCTGCAGCCCGGCGCCGCCGCTCGGGTCGGTAGCGGCAAACGTGAGCACGATAGGAGGAGATTGGGACATTCGATGTATCGCCTGAGGCTCGAGAGGGGCCCGAAACGGGAGTGTTCGGCGAGGAAGAGAATTCGATTAGAATCCGGATTTTACTCTACTCCAGATCGATTGCTCCGCTCACGCCATGAACGAAACGCGCGTCCACAAGACCTACATGTGCCTCATCTGCGGGTTCATCTACGACGAGGCCACCGGCTTGCCCGAGGAGGGCATTCCGCCGGGAACCCGATGGGAAGACGTGCCGGTCAACTGGGTGTGCCCCGAGTGCGGCGCGCGCAAGGAAGATTTCGAGCTGATCGAAGTCTGAATTCGAGACGAGGAAGGAATCGACCATGAGAATCCTGCACACCATGTTGCGAGTGGGAGACCTGCAGCGCTCGCTCGATTTCTACACCGGCGTGCTCGGCATGAAAGCTGCTGCGCAAGAAAGACTACCCGGAAGGCCACTTCACGCTGGCATTCGTGGGCTATGGCGACGAGTCGGAAACCGCGGTGCTGGAGCTGACGCACAACTGGGACACCAAGGCCTACGAGATCGGCAGCGGCTACGGGCACGTCGCGGTCGAAGTGGACGACGCCTACAAGGCCTGCGACGAGGTCAAGAAGCGCGGCGGCAAGGTGACGCGCGAGGCCGGCCCATGAAGCACGGCACCACCGTCATCGCGTTCGTCGAAGACCCCGACGGCTACAAGATCGAGTTCATCCAGAAGGCTCGCGCTCAAACTGCCGCGGCCTGAGCGCTTGGTTCGGGAAGGTCTGATCGATTCGCACGCTGCGCGTTGCTTCCGAGTCGCGAAAGGACGCAAGGCGTCGCCCTTCAGTGGCTCGCATGTTGAACTTTCAGCCTTGACGTGTGGCAACGGCATTAGCCACGCGCACGAAATCATCCAACGACAAGTCCTCCGGCCGCAGGCGCGGATCGATCCCCAGCGCCGATAGATTCCTCGGCCGACACGAAATCCGACAGCGCGTTGCGCACGGTCTTGCGCCGCTGACTGAACGCCTTCGTCACCACTTGCCCGAGCAATCGCTCGTCCTGCGCGGTGCGAGGGCAGCGTGGCATGCGGCGTCAGCCGCACGAAAGCCGAGTCCACCTGGGGCGCCGGGCGGAACGCGCCAGCCGGAACGTTGAACAGCTTCTCCACCCGGAAGCGATACTGCAGCATCACCGACAGACGGCCGTAGATCTTGCTTCCCGGCGCAGCCGCCATCCGATCCACCACCTCCCGCTGCAGCATGAAGTGGCAGTCCCGAATGGCTCCCTGAACTCGGCGGCACGGAACAGCAGCGGCGAGGAGATGTTGTAGGGCAGGTTGCCGACCACGCGCAGGCGCGGGCCGAGCGAGCCGAAAGTCGAACTTCAGCGCGTCGCCCTGATGCACGATCAACCGATCCCGCGGGAAACGCTGACGACAGCCGCGCGACGATGTCGCGATCGATCTCGATCACGTGGAGCACGCTCAGCCGCTCGAGCAGCGGACCGGTGAGGCGCCCAAGACCGGGCCGATCTCGACTGCCCGATCCTCAGGTTGCGGATCGATCGCCTGGATGATCCTGGCGATGTATGCACGATCGACCAGGAAATTCTGGCCGAAGCGCTTACGCGGCCGGTGCCCTAGCCGGACGCTGCGCCGCGATGTCGGGTCGCGGCCGGGAACGCATCACAAGCTGACACGCCGCTCGCGGTTGGATGCTTGCCGCGCGCCTATTTGTCATCCAAGTGATACTCGACGTAAGCCTTGTCGCGCTGCTGGCGTACCCACTCCTGCCACTGGTCTTCGGACTTGCGCTGGCGAATCGCCTGGCGCGCGGCCAGCCTCTCGCGGTCCTTGGACATGTCCTGCTCGCGCCGCTCCAGGACCTGGACGATATGCCAGCCGAACGGCGTCTTGAACGGCGCGCTCACCTGGCCCGGCTTGAGCGCATCCATCGCGTCGCTCGAACTCGGGCACCACGTCGCCCGGCGTGACCCAGCCCAGATCGCCGCCGCGTGCCGCCGAGGTATCGTCCGAATGCAGACGCGCCAGCTCGCCGAAATCGGCGCCGTGCTCGATGCGATCCTTGAGGTCTGTTCAGGCGGTTCTTGGCATCGTTCTCCGACACCACCTCGTTCAGCCGGATCAGGATGTGGCGCGCATGCGTCTGCGTCACGATCACCGGGCTGTTGGAGCCGCGCTTGTCGATCAGCTTGAGAATATGGAAGCCGGCTGGGCTGCGCAGGATGTCGCTGGTTTGTCCGAGCTTCAAGCCTTGCACCGCCTGCAGGAAGATGGCGGGCAGACGGGCCGCCTGTCGCCAGCCCATGTCTCCGCCCTGGAACGCATCGGGAGCATCCGAGAAGCTTGCCGCCACCTGGCGGAAGTCCGCGCCCTGGCGGATCTGGGCCAGCGCCGTATCGGCGCGAGCGCGGCGCGTCTTTCACCTCGTCGGGCGTCGCCTGCTCCGGGACCGTCACCAGGATGTGGGCCAGGTTGTACTCGTCCACCTTCTCGCCCTGCGCGTCCTGACTGCGCAGAAAGCCTGAATCTCGTCGTCGGTCACCACGACGCGGCTCTCCACCTCGCGGTCGCGCAGGCGCGCAACCAGCATCTCGCCGCGCACGTCCTCGCGGAACCTCGATCGAAGGGGATCCCGTCGCGCTCCACCGTCTCGCGCAGGGTGGTAGGGGTCAGCTTGTTCTCCTGAGCGATGCGGTCGATCGCGCGGTCGAGATCGGTATCCGAAACCCGCAAGCCGGTCTGCGCGCGTGTATTGCAACAGCGCACGCTTGGTGATCATCCGCTCGATCAACTGCTTTTCGAGAATGTCGCGCGCGGGCAGCGTGCGTACCCTGCCGCCGCAACTGCTCCGTGGCCATCCGGCTCTCGCGATCCAGCTCGACGCGTGTGATCACCTCGTCGTTGACCACTGCGACGATGCGGTCGATGTCGACCACCGAAGAGGCGGGGGGTTTGGGGTCTTCGCCGCGGCGACGGCCGACAAGGCCAGCAAAGCTGGCAAAGCAAGCGAGGGGAAATCGAGTTCATGTAATTCGAAATCGAGTTTGGTCGGATTCGGCACAGGGTCGGGTTGGCTTCGGCTGTGACGCGCCGCCTTCACTGGGCATCCATGCCGGGAAAGTACGGTTCCGAACGGCCTGGACGTAAGCTTGGTGGGGTATAGCCGCCGATGCCCTGCGCAGCACCTCCAGCGGGCTGCTGCCCAGACGTGAAAGTCCGCTCAGCTCCACCTGGAAGAAGAACGCGTTGGTCCGCTCCTGTGTATTGGTCACGAAGCGGTGCAGCACGAACCGCGCGGTCCAGCAACCCGCATTATATTCGAGGCCCGCCAGCGCCTCCAGTACAGAGCTGTCCTGGAGCGAATAGTTCCAGCGGGCGAGCCCGCCCCAGCGGCGCGACAAAGGCCACTGGGCAGAGAAGTCGACCTGCTCCAGGAAATCGCGCGTGAAGCGGTAGCTCGAGGTTGAGCACCTTGCCGGGCTCGGGCTGATCGCGCAAGGCCACGTTGAAGCGCTCGACCTCAGAGTTGGTTACGCCGTACTGCACGCCCGGAGTCGAGGTACCAGGTGCGCGATAAGCGAACCGGAGAACGCGGCCAGCAGATCGGAGCGGGTCGCCGTGTTGGACCCGGTGTTGGCCGTGACCGGACTAGTCGGCAGCGCACTGTCCAGCGTGACCTCCTGCGGCTTCGAGGTAGTAGCGCTGGCCGACCAGGGCCCGCATTCTCTCGGCGCCGGTGACAGGATCGAGCAGCCGCGTGGTGACGCCGGCGGTAATCTGGTTGGCGTCGTTGATCCGGTCGCCGCCGCTGAACTTGTTCTCGGAGAAGATGCTGGTGAAGTCGAAGTCCTTCAGCGCGGTGTCGAAAACCGGCAACTGAGTCTGATCGCGGAACGGAATATACAAATAGTAGAGCCGCGGCTCGAGCGTCTGCACGAAGTTGCGCCCGCCCAGTGTGGTGTCGCGCTCGAAGCTCATGCCGCTGTCCACGCTGAAGATCGGCAGCGTGCGCGTCTCGCCTCGCGCGACTCGCTCGGAAAGCTGTAGCGCGTGTAGTTGACGCCGGCCTTGGGCGTGACATAGAAGAACTGCGTGCGCAGCGGGAAACTCACCGACGGGTAGTAGATCTGGCGCCAGCCCGATAGCAGCGTCGGCTGCTGGAAGTTGACCACCTCGCCGGCGAACGCCAGGATCGAGCCCGGCCACGTTCTGCTTTGACGCGAGCAGGACCATCTGCGGCGCCCGCGCGTACGGCGGCGTGACGGGCGCCAGGGGATCCTGCAGGACTTGCCAGTGCTGGGTGCGGCCGTACAACTGATACCACCCGCCCTCATATTTGAGCCAGGCCTCCTGCGGCAACACGCTCTGGGAGGTAGCCGCGACCTTGTCCGAGAGGTCGGTGAAGTAGGTGTCGTCCGAAACTCTCTGAATGTTGATCCCGCCGGTTAAGCCGTGGCCGAAATTCTGGCCGTGAGTTGAACAGAAGGCCCAGCGGCTGCGGTCCGCGACGCGGTCGTCGGGGAGGAAATCGGCCTGCAGCTGGCCGCTGTATGTGGGCTCGAGGTAGCGAAACTCATTGCCGAACAGCACGCCCCGCCGCGACATCACCCGCGGTGCGATCGTATAGTCCATGTTCGGCTTGATGTTCCAGTAGTACGGCAACGTGAACTCCAGGCCGCTGGTCGCCTGAGTGCCGAACGTCGGCGGAAGAAAGCCGCTCTTGCGCCGGCTGGACACGGGAAAGTCCATCTACGGCGTGTACAGGATCGGGACCTCCTTGAAATAGAGCGTCGCGTTGTGCGCCTCACCCACATCGCGCAGGCGGTCGATATCCAGCCGCTGCACCTTCATGATACCAGTCGTCGTCGCCGACGTCGCAGTTGGTATAGGTCGCCCGGATGGCCCGGTAGCGATCGCGATCCCGTATCAGATGAGTTTGTTGGCATTGCCGCGCGCATGAAACTGCCGGAAGCGGAAAGTCGGGGCATCGATGTAGCCGGTATCGTCGTCGAGGTCGAACGAGGCGTAGCTCGCCAGTGATGATGTCGCCCAGTCGATCGAAGCGAACGTGGCCGATGGCGGTCACCTCGTTGGTCTGAAACGAATAGCGCAACTCGTCGGCGAACACGGCCTGCCCGCGGCGCCGCAATGACGCTTCGCCTTCGGCCTCCAAGTAGCGGTCCATGACGCCCTGGATGCCGATCCGCTTCCACGAACACAGGCAGATCCTCAGTCGGATCCGGCGCCTTTGGCGGGAGCAACGACTGCTGCAGCCTGAACTTGAGGCCCAGACCGGGGTCGGGCGGGCCAGGCGACGCGTCCTGCGCCCGCGCGCTGCCAGCCGTCAGCGCCAGGACCGTGAGCGCGATCAGAGCGCGGCGGTGGGATAGCATCGTGGCTTGTTGGTGTGATTTGGCGATAAAATCGCACAAAAGTTTCCCCTGAGCAACGCAACCCGCGTGAGCCGCACACAAAATCTCGAGGTCTGGCTGCGCGCGCGCCTCTCCGGCGAACCCTTCAGCATCGCGCCCGCCTCCGAGGATGCGAGCTTCCGCCGCTACTTCCGCATCACCACGTCAGACCGGCACCCGCATTGTGATGGATGCGCCGCCGGAGCACGAGGACTGCCGTCCGTTCGTGCAGATCGCACGCCTGTTTCGCGCCGCCGGCGTCAACGTGCCCGAGGTGCTGGCCGAGGATATCGAAAACGGATACCTGCTGCTGTCCGATCTGGGCAGCACCATGTACCTTCAGGCGCTCAACGAGCAGACCGCCACCAAGCTGTACGACGACGCCACGCAGGCGCTGGTGCGCATCCAGCTCGCCAGCCGTCCCGGCGTGCTGCCCGAGTACGACCGCGAACTGCTGCTGCGCGAGCTCAGGCTGTTCCCTGACTGGTACATCGCCAAGCACCTCGGCATCGAGCTGTCCGACGCGCAAGCGCGGGCGCTGACCACCGTGTTCGAGGCGATCCTGGCCAACAACCTGGCGCAGCCACGGGTCTACGTGCATCGCGACTACCACTCGCGCAATCTGATGGTCACCGAACCCAATCCCGGTATCATCGATTTCCAGGACGGCGTGTATGGGCCGATCACCTACGACCTCGCCTCGCTGTTCAAGGACGCCTACATCGCCTGGGACGAAGAGCTGGTCATCGACTGGGTGGTCCGCTACTGGGAGAAGCGCGAAACGGCCGGGCTGCCGGTAGCTGCCGATTTCGGCGCGTTCTACCGCGATTTCGAATGGATGGGCGTGCAGCGGCACATCAAGGTGCTGGGCATCTTCGCACGCCTGTTTCACCGCGACGGCAAGGACCGGTACTTGCAGTGACATGCCCCTGGTGATGGCCTATCTGCGCAAGACCTGCGAGCGCTACAACGGCCTCGGCGCCCTGCTGCGGCTGCTGGACGAGCTGGATCGGCGCGCACCGGCGGTCGGCTACACGTTCTAGGCCGCTCATGCGCGCGATGATCCTGGCTGCCGGCCGCGGCGAGCGCATGCGCCCGCTGACCGACCGGATGCCGAAGGTCCTGCTGGAGGTCGGCGGCAAGCCGCTAGTGCAGTGGCATGTGGAGAAGCTGCACAGCGCCGGGTGCGAGCGCATCGTGATCAACCATGCCTGGCTGGGCGAGCAGATCGAGCAGCGCCTGGGCGACGGCAGCCGCTTCGGTGTCCCGATCGTCTATTCGCCCGAGGCACGAGCGCTGGAGACCGCCGGCGGCATCGCCCAGGCGCTTCCGCTCATCGGTGACGAGCCGTTCGTCGTGGTGAACGGCGATGTGTTCACCGACTTCGACTTCGCCGGTTTGCTGCCGCGTCTGCGCGCGCCTCGCTGCGGATGGCCTGCTGGCTCATCTGGTGCTGGTCGACAATCCACCTCATCACCCAGCCGGGGATTTCGCTTTGACGGGCGAACGGCTCGCGCCGGCGGGTGCGAATCGGCTAACGTTCAGCGGCGTGGGCCTGTATCAGCCGCTACTCTTCGCCGCCATCACGCCAGGCAACAAAGCGCCGCTTGCGCCGCTGTTGCGCGCGGCAATGGGACGCAACGCAGTGAGCGGAGAGCATTACGGCGGCCGCTGGTTCGATGTCGGCACGCCTGAGCGCCTGGCGGAACTGAACCGGATGCCAACGAAATTCTGACAGACAGGAAACCCGCATGATCTACCTCCCCCCTGCATTCGCGGAATCGAATCCCGACGCGCTGCATGAGTTGATCGAGTCGTCCGGCTTTGCAACTCTGATTTCGCCCGACGCCGACGACCCCATGATCACGCATCTACCCCTCCTGCTGGACCGCGCACGCGGTGCGGCCGGCACATTGATCGGGCACGTTGCACGCGGCAATCCTCACTGGCGCAAGCTGATGGAGCAGCCACAGGTGTTGGCCGTGTTTCACGGTCCCCACACCTATGTGTCGCCGTCGTGGTATGGCGTGCATCCGAGCGTGCCCACCTGGAACTACGCCGTCGTCCACGTACGCGGCCGCGCACGCCTGATCGAAGATCCGGCAGCTCTCGAGGCAATCGTGCGACGCCTGGTTGCGACCTTCGAGAACCCGCGCCTCGTCCCCTGGCGCATGGAGCTGCCGGAGGATTACCAGCGGGGCATGATCGGCGGCATCGTGGGCTTCGAAATCGAAATCGGCCAGCTTACCGGCAAGTTCAAACTGAGCCAGAACCGCACCCGCGAGGACCGCGTCAGGGTGATAAACGCGCTGGAGGCGGGCACGCCGCATGAGCAGGACGTGGCGGCGCTGATGCGAAAGCGGGTGCTGCGCGAACCCTGAACCGGCTCACTCCACTGGCGCATGGCGTGGTGGGCTTATAATCCAGTGATCGGATCGCGATTGCAGAGGACATGGCCAACATAGAGCTCTACCGGGACCGGCGCCTGCGTCTGGCGCTGCGGATGCAGCGCGGGGTTGCAGTCATCGCCACCGCGCCCGAGCACGTGCGCAACCGCGACGCCCACTATCCCGTATCGTTTCGACAGCTACTTCTACTATTTGACCGGGTTCACGGAGCCCGAGGCGGTGCTCGTTCTGATCGCCGGTGCCGCGCCCCGGAGCCTGCTCTTCTGCCGCGACAAGGATCTCGAGCGCGAAATCTGGGACGGTTTCCGTTATGGGCCCGAAGGCGCCAAAGCAGGCGTTCGGCTTCGATGACGCTCATTCGATCAAGCAGCTGGACGAGATGCTGCCCAAGCTGCTGGCCGACCAGCCGGCCATCTTCTCCGACGTAGGTGAAAACGGCGCATGGGACGCGCGCCTGATCCAATGGCTGAACGCTGTGCGTGCTCAAGTGCGCACCGGGGTCTCTGCGCCGGGGGAGATACGCGACGTGCGCAAGCTCCTGGACGACATGCGCCTGATCAAGGACAGCCAGGAACTGGATGTGATGCGTCGTGCCGCGAAGATCTCGGCGGGCGCCCATCGACGTGCGATGCGCAGCGCACGCCCGGGACTGCACGAGTACGAGGTCGAGGCGGAGTTGCTGCACGAATTCCGGCGCAACGGTGCGCAGGCGCCAGCCTACACACCCATCGTCGCCGGTGGCGCCAACGCTTGCGTGCTGCATTACGTCGCCAACGATCAGCCGCTCAAGGACGGCGACTTGCTGCTGATCGACGCCGGCTGCGAGCTGGACGGCTATGCCGCCGACATTACCCGCACATTCCCGGTGAACGGACGGTTCGCGGGCCCGCAGAAAGACGTGTACGAGCTGGTGCTGGCCGCGCAGGCCGCTGCCATCGCGCAAGTGAAGCCGGGCGTCCACTGGGAACTGCCGCACGAGGCGGCGGTGAAGGTGCTGGCGCGCGGATTCATCGATCTTCGCGCTGTGCTCCGGCACGGTCGACTCGGTGATCGAGTCGGGCGAATACAAGAAATTCTACATGCACCGCACCGGGCATTGGCTGGGCCTGGACGTGCACGACTGCGGCGACTACAAGCGCGACGGTAACTGGCGGCCGCTCGAGCCGGGCATGGTGCTCACGGTCGAGCCGGGATGCTATATCCGGCCCGGCGAGGGCGTGCCGGAGCAGCTTTGGAACATCGGCGTCCGGATCGAGGATGACGTGGTGGTGTCGCCCAGCGGCTGCGACGTGATTACGTCCGAAGCGCCCAAGACGGTCGCCGACATCGAGACCGCGATGCGGCAGTAGCCGCGCCGGACACTGTGGCCTGTTCCAGCCAGCACGACATCCTCATCGTCGGCGGCGGGCCGGTCGGCGCCGCGCTCGCGCTGGCGCTCGAGTCCAGCGGGCTGTCGGTGCTGCTGGCCGATGCAAGCGGCGCGGACGCGCGCGACGACGATCCCCGCACACTGGCCCTGTCATACGGCAGTCGACTGATCCTCGAGCGCCTCGGTGTATGGGACGATGTCACGCCAGCCACACCCATCGCATCCATTCACGTGTCTCATCGCGGCGCCTTCGGACGCGCCGCACTGAGCGCCGCCGAAGGCGGCCTTCCGGCGCTTGGCTATGTCGTTCCGTACGCCGCACTGCAACGAGCGCTGGTCGCTGGGCGACGGCGCGCCGCGCATGTGACGCTGGCCGCCCACGCCCGCGCCACGCGGGTGGAGGCAGACGCCGAGTCGGTACGCGTGGAGTTCGAGGACAACGGGTCGAACCGCGCGGTGCGTGCACAGTTGGCGGTGATAGCCGACGGTGGGGCAACGTCGCAGGCGTTGACGCGCGTGAACGTACGCGACTACGGGCAAAGCGCGATCGCTGCCAATGTTCTGACGTCGAGACCGCATGGCAACATCGCCTTCGAGCGCTTCACCGCCGCGGGTCCGCTAGCCTTGCTTCCGCGCGAGGAAGGCTACGCTCTGGTCTGGACCGTGAGCCCAGAGACGGCCCGCGAGCTGTGCGCCCTGCCCGGGAAAGCATTCCTGGCGCAGTTGCAAACAGCCTTCGGCGGCCGCGCCGGCACGTTTCATGGAGGTCTCGGCCCGAGCGCAGTTCCCGCTCGCCTTGCGCGTGGCGGAGTCGCCGACCGCTGCACGAACCGTACTGCTCGGCAATGCCGCGCAGACGCTGCATCCGGTGGCTGGACAAGGGCTCAACCTCGGGCTGCGCGACGCCTGGGAGCTGGCCGAATGCATCCAGTCGCATCCCGGCGATCCCGGCCGCAGCGAAGTGCTCGCGGCCTACGCGAGGAGGCGCTGGCGCGACCGTGCCGGAGAAATTCTGCTGACCGACGCGCTGGTGCGGGTGTTCTCGAACGACCATTTCCCGCTGCGTTGGCTGCGCGGGTGTGGACTCACCTTCCTCGATTCCCTGCCCCCGATTAAGCGCGCGTTCATGCAGCAGATGATGTTCGGGCGCCCGTTCTAGAACGGTGCAGCGGGACGCCAGCAGCACGCACAAATTTTGTCCTGGCGCGCGCCTTCGATTGCGCTAAAATTGCGCTCTTTCGCTGCGGCCGCGTCGTGGAAGCCAGGCGCGTTCCGGAAAAAAGCGTTGTGGATAAGATTACAGGCGCCCGCCTCGATGCAGATCGGCCCGCATAAACTCAGGAACAATCTGATCGTCGCGCCTATGGCGGGAGTCACCGACCGCCCCTTCCGCCAACTGTGCAAGCGCCTCGGTGCAGGCATGGCGGTGTCCGAGATGGTGGCGAGCAATCCGCGCCTGTGGGACACGCAGAAGAGCCGGCGCCGTGCCGACCATGAGGGCGAGGTCGAGCCCATTTCGGTGCAGATCGCTGGCGCCGAGCCCGCGATGATGGCGGAAGCGGCCCAACACAACGTCGACAAGGGCGCCCAGATCATCGACATCAACATGGGCTGCCCGGCCAAGAAGGTGTGCAACGTAGCCGCCGGCTCCGCGCTGCTGAAGGACGAGGAGCTGGTCGGACGCATTCTGGACGCAGTGGTGGCCGCGGTGGACGTGCCGGTCACATTGAAAATCCGCACCGGCTGGGACCGGAACAATCGCAACGCAGTGCGCGTGGCGCGCATTGCCCAATCGGCGGGCATTGCCGCGCTGGCAGTGCACGGACGTACGCGTGCCTGCGCATTCGTCGGCGAGGCCGAGTACGACACCATTGCAGAGGTCAAGTCGCGGATCGACATCCCGGTGATGGCCAACGGTGACATCGCTACGCCGCAGAAGGCCCGGCGCGTGCTCGAGCACACTGGCGCCGACGCGATCATGATTGGCCGCGCGGCTCAGGGACGGCCGTGGATCTTTCGCGAGATCGTTCATTTTCTTGAGACCGGCGACCAGCTCGCGCCGCCCGAGGTGTCCGAGATCCAGCGCATCCTGCTCGATCACCTGCAAGGCCTTTACGCCTTCTATGGAGAAGAGGCCGGCGTGCGGATCGCGCGCAAGCACATCTCCTGGTACACGAAAGAGCTGGCCGGTTCGACCGCATTTCGCCACTGCATGACACAGCTCGAAACCGCACGCGAACAGATTGCCGCCGTCGACGCATTCTTCGGCCGGCTGGCACGACACGACGAGCGGCTGAGCTACAGGGGGAGCCTCGCAGCATGATCAACGAAAACGAAATCGCCCGCTGCGTGCGCAGGACGCTGGACGGGTATTTCCGCGATCTGGACGGGGAGAAGCCGCTCGCCATCTATGACATGGTGATCGGTTGCGTGGAAAAACCGCTGATCGAAGTGGTGCTCGGGCGCGTCGGCGGCAACCAGACCCAGGCGGCCGAGCTGCTGGGCATGAATCGCAACACGCTGCGCAAGAAGATCAAGGTGTACGGCATCAAGTAGCGCTGCGGCGCCGGCCGCAAGATCCGCTGCAGTTCCGCCGCTCCCATGACAATCACCCGACAGGCGCTGATCAGCGTCTCCGACAAGACCGGCGTGGTCGACCTGGCCCAGCGGCTGACGCGCTTCGGCATCGGCATTCTTTCCACCGGGGGCACCGCCAGAGCTGCTGCAGGATGCCGGGGTGAAGGTGACCGAGATCGGCGCGTACACCGGATTCCCCGAGATGCTCGACGGCCGCGTCAAGACGCTCCATCCCAAAGTCCATGCTGGCATCCTGGCGCGGCGTGACTTGCCCGCCCACATGCGAGCCGTGGCCGAGGCTCACATCCCCAGCATCGATATCGTGGTGGTAAACCTCTATCCGTTCACTGAAACGGTAGCGCAATCCGACTGCACCCTGGCTGAGGCCATCGAAAATATCGACATCGGCGGACCAACCCTGCTGCGCGCCGCGGCCAAGAACTACCAGCATGTGGCAGCGGTGACCGACCCAGCGGACTACGCGGCCTTGCTGGCCGAGATGGAGTCCTCGGGCGGGGCCATCAGCCGAAGCACGCGGTTCAACCTCGCGCGCAAGGCCTTCTCTCACACCGCCGCCTACGACAGCGCCATCAGCAACTATCTCACCGCCATCGACGTGGACGGTGAGCGGAAACAGTTTCCGGACCGGCTCAACCTCAACTTTGCCAAGCTGCAGGATCTGCGCTACGGCGAAAACCCGCATCAGCATGCAGCCTTCTACCGCGATCTGCGGCGCGTTCCGGGCGCGCTGTCCGAATTCCTTCAGCTTCAGGGCAAGGAGCTGTCGTACAACAACATCGCCGACGCCGACGCGGCGTGGGAATGCGTCAAGACCTTCGACCAGCCGGCCTGCGTGATCATCAAGCACGCGAATCCCTGCGGGGTCGCGGTGGCGAGCGACCTGGTGAGCGCCTACAGGCGCGCATTGTCCACCGATCCAACCTCGGCCTTCGGCGGCATCACCTCCTTCAACCGCGAGCTCGACGCAGCGGCGGCGGAGGCGGTGATGCAGCAATTCGTCGAGGTCGTGGTGGCGCCCAAAGTCTCGGGCCAGGCCAAGGCGCTGCTCGCAACCAAGACCAACGTACGCGTGCTGGAAGTGCCGCTGGCCGATGGCGTCAATGCGTTCGACATGAAACGGGTCGGCGGCGGCCTGCTGGTGCAGACTCCGGACGCGCTCAACGTGCCCGTGTCGAGCCTGAAGGTCGTAACCAAAGCCAGGCCCACCGACGCGCAGCTGAAGGATCTGTTGTTCGCGTGGCGCGTGGCCAAGTTCGTCAAGTCCAACGCCATCGTATTCTGCCGGGACGGCATGACCGTGGGTGTGGGCGCGGGGCAGATGAGCCGGGTGGATTCCGCGCGCATCGCCTCCATCAAGGCGCAGAATGCCGGGCTGATTCTAACGGATTCGGTGGTGGCCTCCGACGCCTTCTTCCCGTTTCGCGATGGGCTGGACGTCGTGGTGAACGCGGGCGCACGCGCCGTGATTCAGCCCGGAGGCAGCGTTCGCGACGACGAGGTCATCGCCGCCGCCGACGAGCATGGCATCGCGATGGTCTTCACCGGGGTTCGCCATTTCCGGCATTAAAGCGTTGACCCGAGCTCGGTTCTCCGCTCTGTCTTGCACGCCTTTCATGGAGCAGTATCCGAATTCTGGGTTCCTTTGATGCATGAACTGGTCTTGAGGTCTGCGTGAACTTACTGGTGATCGGCAGCGGAGGCAGGGAGCACGCCATAGCCTGGCGGCTGGCGCAGTCGCCGCGCGTGGGACGCGTGTATGTGGCGCCGGGCAATGCCGGAACGGCCAAGGAGGATGGTCTGTTCAATGTTCCGATCACCGCCATCGACGAGCTGGTAGAGTTCGCCGGCAAGGAGGCGGTTGCGCTTGACGGTGGTGGGCCCCGAGGCGCCGCTCGCCGACGGGATCGTGGATACCTTCCGCACCGCGGGCCTGAAGATCTTCGGTCCGACCCGCCGCTGCGCGCAGCTCGAAAGCTCGAAGGACTTCGCCAAGAACTTCATGGTCGAGCACGGCATTCCCACTGCGATGCCATCGGACGCTTCACCGACGCCGCGGCGGCGCATGCCTACGTCGATCGACAAGGCGCGCCCATCGTGATCAAGGCCGACGGCCTGGCTGCCGGCAAGGGCGTGGTCGTGGCCATGACGCTCGCAGAGGCGCACGCAGCCGTCGACGACATGCTGGTCGGCAATCGGGTAGGCAGCGCCGGCGCGCGCGTGGTGATCGAGGAGTTCCTGGAAGGCGAGGAGGCTAGCTTCATCGTTATGGTGGACGGTCGCCACGTGCTGGCCCTTGCCACCAGTCAGGATCACAAACGGCTGCTGGACGGTGATCTTGGCCCGAACACCGGTGGCATGGGTGCCTATTCGCCGGCACCGGTGCTGACACCGGCGCTGCACGGCAAAGCGATGCGCGAAGTGATCCAGCCTGTGGTTCAGGGCATGGAGGCCATGGGCGAGCCGTATACCGGCTTCCTGTATGCCGGCCTGATGATCACGCCCGAGGGCAAGCTCAAAGTACTGGAGTTCAACTGCCGCCTGGGCGATCCCGAGACCCAGCCCATTCTCATGCGGCTGAAGAGCGATCTGTTCGTGCTGACGGAGCACGCCGTCAACGGCACGCTCGACCGCGCGGAGGCACAGTGGGACCGCCGCGTAGCGCTGGGCGTGGTGATGGCGGCCGGCGGTTATCCGGACAACCCGCGCAAGGGCGACGAGATCACCGGGATCCCCAGACCCGAAGAGGATTTCCACGTATTTCATGCAGGCACCGCTGTCAAAGATGGGAAAGTGGTCACGAACGGCGGGCGCGTGCTGTGCGTGACAGCGCTGGGAGACACCGTCCGCGTAGCGCAACGGCGCGCGTATGAAATCGCGGAGCAGATCCACTTCGCGGGCAGTCAGATGCGGCATGACATCGGCTATCGCGCCATCGGCGCCAAACGCAGCTTGCTCTAGCCCCATGGACGCCCAGGCAGTCAAGGACTACCTCGTCGGGCTGCAAGCGCGCATCGTCGCCCGGCTGGAGCAACTCGACGGCAGCGCATTTCGCCGCGACGCCTGGGATCGGCCCGAAGGCGGCGGTGGTGCTGAGCTGCCTGATCGAGGAAGGCCACCTGCTGGAGCGCGGCGGCGTGAACTTCTCGCACGTAGCAGGCGCGGGCCTGCCGCCGTCAGCTACGGCAGCGCGGCCCGAGCTCGCTGGACGCGGCTTCGAGGCGATGGGCGTATCGCTGGTGCTGCATCCTCGCAACCCGTACGTGCCCACGGTGCACATGAACGTGCGTTTTCTGGTAGCGCAGAGGCCGGACGCCGAACCGGTCTGGTGGTTCGGCGGCGGCATGGACCTTACGCCTTACTATCCGTTCGAAGAGGATGCGATTCACTTCCACCGCACCTGCAGCGACGCGCTGGCGCCTTTCGGGGCCGAATACTATCCCCGCTTCAAGAAATGGTGCGACGAGTATTTCTATATCAAGCATCGCAAGGAGCCGCGCGGCATCGGCGGCAGTGTTCTTCGACGATCTCAGCGATCGGAGTTTCGACTTCTCTTTCGCGCTGACGCAAAGCGTGGGCGACAGCCTGCTGCCTGCCTATGTCCCGATCGCCGAGCGCAGGCGCGAGCTCGCATACGGGACGCGCGAGCGCGACTTCCAGGCCTATCGCCGCGGCCGCTACGTCGAGTTCAATCTGGTGTACGACCGGGGCACGCTGTTCGGCCTGCAGTCCGCCGGCGCGCACCGAATCCATCCTGATGTCACTGCCGCCGGTGGTGAAGTGGCGCTACGACTGGCACCCGGCGCCGGGCACACCGGAAGCACGGCTGTACAGCGAGTTTCTGACCCGTCGCGACTGGCTGTGAGCTTGCCACGGTGGCGCTGAACGATTGGCTGGCCCGGTGGAGCACCAACTATGCGTTCCTGCTACGCGCCGTGGATTCCGCCGGCCGCGCTCTGGCCGCCCGACCCTACGAGTCGTTCCTCCAGCCCGGGGAGGAGTTCTCGTTTGCAGAGTTCGTCGACGGCGTCGAGGTGCACTTCGGTGTGGAGGTGTATCGCGTCGATCGCGATGGGACCTTGTGGGTGTGCGTCGATGCGGATGCGGCGGTGACGACCCCGCTCGGGATCAAGCCGACCTTCTTTTTTCGTAAGCTGCCCGACGGTCGCGCCCTTTCCCTCGAATGAGTGCCGGACGAAGGCCGCCGGATATGAGCGAGCCGGTGTGCTCAGCCCGTTACAACATTGAGCGCTTCGTAGCACGCGCCCATGGTGTGGTAGTCGGTCTTCCCGGCGGGGCTCTTCTCGTCGCTGTACTTGCGGTTGTCGCGCGTGAGGATACGGTACCAGGCACCATACGCGTGGTCTACGAAATGCTGCCAGCTGTAGGCCCAGATCCGGTCGTACCAGTTCCAGTACTGGTCTTGTCGTGTACGAGCGGCTAATAGAGCGGCCGCAGCCAGCGACTCGGCCTGTACCCAGAAGTATTTGTCGCCATCGCAGATGCTGCCGTCCGGCGCAAAGCCATAGCAGATTCCGCCGAACTCGTTGTCCCAGGCTCGTTCCAGCGCGGCGTCGAACAGCTCTGCCGCGCGCGGCAACAACCAATCGGCATCGCTCTCGAGATGGCCACGGTGACGTTCCAGGATCAGGAGCAGCTTGGCCCACTCGGTGAGATGGCCCGGCTGATAACCCCAGGGGCGGAAGATGTTGGTCTTGTCGTCGCGGTTGTAGTCCCAGTCCACCGACCAGTCGGCGTGATAGTGCTCCCAGACGAGACCGTCGGCCAACGCAGCCTGCCGCACAGTGACGTTGCGAGCCACGATCGCCGGCGCGTACCAGATAACGCTGCTCGCCCGTAGCCTCGAATGCGGCCAGCAAGGCTTCGCAGCTATGCATGTTTGCGTTCTGTCCGCGGTAGGGCGAGAGCTGCGTCCAATCCGGGCTCGCCTCGTCCGCGTAGAGGCCGGCTTCCTGAGACCAGAACCGATGCTCCATCAGCTCGAAGGTTTCCGACAGGTAACCGCGTGCCTCGCTGATTCCGGCGCGAAGCGCGTGGGCATAGGCGAGGAGCACGAACGCCAGCCCGTAGCAGTGATTGGTGCCGTCCAGCACGCCATCTTTGCCCAGCAGCCAGGCATAGCCACCTGTCCCGGGATTGCGGTGCACCCGGCGCAGAAAATCGACGCCGTGCGTGACGGCATCGCGATACTCGGGCCGGCCGAACTGGCGATAGGCCATGGCGTAGTTGAATACGAAGCGCGTGCTGCTCACCAGGTGGCGGGTGTGCGCATCGTAGATCGTGCCGTCGTCCCTGAAGAAATGAAAGAAGCCGCCGCGCGGGTCGATGGCGCGCGGGTGATAGAACGCCATGGTGTGCTCGATGTGATCGAGCAGGAACTTGCGGCTGCGGAAGTCGGGATGCGCGTTGCCGGCGGCGGAATTCATGCCGCGAGTCAATCCATCCGTTCGAGCACCTGCTCGACCAGCGGCAACGTCGGTGGTGTCGCACCGGCCCGCAGGCAGGCGGCCGCGCCGGCTGCGACGGAAAAGCGCAGATGTGTCGCCCAGCCGGCCTCCGGAGCGCTCATGAGGCTGTACAACAGACCGCCGATGCTGGCGTCGCCCGCGCCTACGGTGTCGACCACCTCGATCCTCGGCGGTCGTTGAGTCAGCGTGCTTGCCGCGAGGTGCAATTCGGCGCCATCGGCGCCCCGCGTAAGGAGGATGGGAGCGGTCGGGTTGATCGCGCGCAGCTGCGCGAATCCTTCCGCCGGATCGCCGTGCGAAACAAGCCCACCAGATCCTCGTCCGACACCTTGATCACGTCGGCCCGCGTCGCTATGTGGCGCAGCGTCGGATCGTAGGCTGCGGTCATGATGTTGCGGAAATTCGGGTCGTAGCTGACGCGCTTGCCCGCCGCCTTCACCTGATCCAGCAGGCCGAGCAGTTTAGTGCGCAGCGGATCGCGCGCCAGGCTGATGCAGCCGAAGTGCACCCACTCCGCCGCATGCAGCCAGCCCTGCGGCAACAGCCCGGGGTCGAAGGCCAGATCGGCGCTGTCTTCGCCGATGAAAAAGTATTGCGGTGGCGAGATCTCGTGCACCATGGCCAGCAGCGGTGGTTTGTTGTAGCGCTGGGTGAATCGCATATCCAGCCCCGCGGCTTCGCTCAATTCCGCAAGCTCGTCGCCGAGGCGGTCCCGGCTGATACTGCCGGCAAACGCGGTGGGCACCCCGAGCGTGGCCACCACGCGCGCGACATTCCAATCCGCGCCGCCGGGGCGCGACAGCCACGTGTCCGAGCCGACGCGGATGAAATCGGTCAGGGCCTCGCCTGCGCTTACGAAGCGCGGCCAGTTCGTTTGTTTGCTGCGGTCTGGTTCCATCGGTCCGGGCTGAGCTCGCTTTGCGTGGCCTCAACTCAAGCCGCAAGCTTACCTAAAATGTGATCCGAAGCCTTCTCGGCGATCATGATAGTCGCTGCATTGGTGTTGCTGCTCACCAGCCTGGGCATGACCGAGGAGTCGCACACGCGCAGGCCCTGCAGACCGCGCACGCGCAAGCTCGTGTCAACCACCGCCGTGTCGTCGACACCCATCTTGCACGTTCCCACCGGATGGTAGTCGGTCTTGGAGAATTTGCCCGCGTAGGCGGCGATCTCCTCGTCGGTCTGCACCTGCGGCCCCGGCAGCCGCTCGGCCAGCACGAAGGGCTTGAAGGAAGGGGAGGCCATGATCCTGCGGGCAATGCGGAACCCCTCGATGGAGATCTTACGGTCGTAGGGATCGCCCCAGTAATTGGGATCGATGAGCGGGGACGCAAACGGATCAGCGGCTTCGCAGCCGCACGCTGCCGCGCGCGCGCGGACGCAGAAAAGCGGAGTTGAGCGTCACGCCGCAGTTCTTCAGCTTCTCCAGCCCATGCTCCAGGCCCGAGCCCACCATGAAGTGAAACTGGATGTCGGGCGAACGCGCTTCACCGTCGGCGAACCAGAACGCGCCGCCTTCGGCGAGATTGGAGGCCACCGGTCCGGTGCGGAACAGAACGTATTCCAGGCCGGCCCAGAGCTGCTTGTGCGGTTTGAGGTGCTTGTCGTAGCTCTGGTCGCCGGTCAACTCGTTGACTGCATAGACGTCCATGTGGTCCTGCAGGTTGCGGCCCACGCCGGGAAGATCGTGCGCGACCGGGATGCCGAGCGGCTGCAACTCGTCCGCTGGGCCGATGCCCGATAGCAGCAAGAGCTTGGGGGAGCCGATGGCGCCGGCGGTGACGATCACCTCGCGCTCGGCGCGCAACGATGCCGCGCTGACGGCCGGAAGCATAGGCGACCTCGACTCCCACCGCGCGCCCATTCTCGATCAGCACGCGCGTCGTATGCACACCGGTCAGCAAGGTCAGGTTGGTCCGGTGCAAAACCGGTTTCAGATAGCCCACAGCCGTGCTGCAGCGGCGGGCATTGCGCTGAGTGACCTGGTACAGACCACACCCCTCCTGGCGCTCGCCGTTGAAGTCGGGGTTGAACGGCAATCCGGCTTCTTGCGCTGCGCGCAGGAACACCTTGGTGATGGGATGGGGACTGGTCTGATCGGACACGCCCAGTGGCCCGCCGGTCCCGTGATATTCGTTGCTGAAGCACTGGTTGTCTTCCGCACGCCTGAAATACGGCAGGACATCCTTGTAGGACCATCCCGCGCAGCCGTCCGCCGCCGCCCACTCGTCATAGTCCTTCGCATGGCCGCGCGTATAGACCTGAGCGTTGATGGAACTGCTGCCCCCCAGCACGCGGCCTTGTGGATACCACATCTCCCGGCTGCCCACGTGCTGCTGGGGCACTGTGCTGTAACCCCAGTTGGCGGCGTTGCCAGTCAGCTTGGCGAAACCCGCCGGCAGATGGATGTAGGGATTGCGGTCGGGTGGACCGGCTTCGAGCAGCAGCACGCGCAGCCCCGGGTCGGCGCTGAGACGGTTGGCGAGGACGCAACCGGCAGACCCGGCGCCGGCGATGATGTAATCGAAGGCTTCTGCTTTCACAGCTCGCGCAGCCGACGCTTCAGGTGCTCGCCGGTGCGCAGCGCCTGGGCCGCGATGGTGAGCGCCGGGTTGAGCGCAGCGGAGGACGGCAGAAACCCGCCGTCGACCACGTACAAGTTATCGTGATCGTAGGCGCGGCAGTACGGGTCGAGCGGCGCCTGGCCGGGATCGTTGCCGAAGCGCACAGTGCCGCATTGGTGCGAGGTCGTGTCGGCGTCGAACGGCTTGCTCAGCACGACCGGGAAGCCGATGTCCTTGAGCAGCCGCTTCGCAGTGTCCACGAACCGGTGGTGCGCGCGCATGTTGCGTACGCCGCCAGTTGAGCTCGATGCTGCCGCTGGCCGTTGGGCGCACCGTGCTGTCCGCGATGCGCCAGATCCTCGGACATCACGTACCAGTCGACGCTGTGGTGCGCGAGCCGGCACGCAGCCATCTCGGCGACGCGCGGCAGTGCGCCGCGCAGCATCGGCTCCTGGATCTTGCCGAGCATCTGCAGATTGCCCAGCGGCTTGTCGCTGACGTCGCCGCCGAAGTAGTAGTCGTTCAGCGCGAGCGTCTTCGGGAAGCGCGTCTCGTTCACCTGCAACGGCATGAGCGTCATCAACGCCGTGCAGTTGTGGCTCATGTAGTAGCGGCCGACCGCGCCGGAAGAATTGGCCAGCCCGTTCGGATGACGTGTGCTGGCCGAGCGCAGCAGCAGCGCCGCGCTGTTGATCGCGCCGGCCGACAGCACGAACAGGCGGGCGCGGATGCTCTGCTTCTCGCCGCCGCGCTCGACTTCCGCCGCGACGATGCGTTTGCCGCTATCGTCGGTGATCAGCTTCGTCACCAGGCTGCCGGTCTGCAAGGTGACGTTGGCCTGACGCAGCGCGGGATCGATCAGGCACGTCTCGGCGTCGCCTTTGGCGTCGATGCGGCAGGGAAAGGCGTCGCACGTGCCGCAGCGCACGCATTTGCCGCCAGGATGAAAATCGACCGCTGCCGGCATGTGGAAGGGCTTGAGGCCGCGGCCACGGAAGCGCTCGAACAGGTCGGCGAGCAGCGGCTCGTGCGGGATCGGAGGAAACGGGTAGGGCTGAGCACGCGGCGGCTCGGTCGGATCATCGCCGGCGCGCCCGTGCACGCCGAACAGGCGCTCGGCCCGATCGTAGTAGGGCTCGAGGTCCGCATAGCGGATCGGCCACGCGGGCGAGACGCCTTCTTCGTGCTCCACCGCCTCGAAGTCGCGTTCGCGAAAGCGGAACATGGCAGTGCCGTAGAACTTGGTGTGGCCGCCGACGTAGTAGAACTGTCCGGGACGAAATGCGCGCGCCCGCGCCGTCCTACCAGATGTCGCGCGTGCGATAGCGCAGATCGCCGAACACCGCTTCCGCGTCCCAGTTCTGCGGCTCGCGCGGCAGGCGCTCGCCGCGCTCCAGGATCAGAATGCGCGCGCCGGTGGCGGCCAGCGTCAGCGCGACGCAGCCGCCGCCGACTCCGGAGCCGATGACGACGACGTCGTAGTCCATCAACCGTACTCGACGCGCCGTGCCCGGGTCGAACCAGACCAGCTTGGCGAGATCGATGGCGAAGCGTCCGTGTCGCCGGGCTTCAGCTTGGTGTCGGGCCGCAGCCGCGCCGTGAATTCGTGGCCGCCGAGCTCGAGCACCGCCAGCGTATCGGGGCCGGTCGGCTCGGTCACTTCGACGCGTCGCCTCGACGACGGGCGAGTCGCGCCGTTGGCGTCGGCGATCGTCGCTGATCGCCTCGGCGCGCAGGCCGGCGATGATCTCCTTGCCTTCGTAGGCCGCACCGCCTCGGGCAGCGGGCCGACGGCAGGCGCGCGATGGGCGGCCCTCGGCTGCGATCTCCAGCCATGCGCTGTCGCCCTCGCTTCGCAGCAACGCCCGGCAGCGAGGTTCATGCGCGGCGAGCCCATGAAGCCGGCGACGAAAGTGTTGCTCGGGCCGGTTGTAGATCTCCGCCGGCGTGCCGAGCTGCTGCAGCTCGCCGCTGCGCATCACGGCGATGCGCGTGGCGAGCGTCATCGCCTCGATCTGATCGTGCGTGACATAGACGATGGTGGCGCCCAGACGCTGGTGCAGCTTCTTGATCTCGGTGCGCATGTCCACGCGCAGTTGCGCGTCGAGGTTGGACAGCGGCTCGTCGAACAGGAAGATCTTGGGCTTGCGCACCAGCGCGCGGCCCATCGCGACGCGCTGGCGCTGACCGCCGGACAGCTGGCTCGGACGGCGCTGCAACAGATGATCGAGCTGCAGAGATCTTCGCGACGTCGCGCACGGCGCGCTCGCGCTCCTGCTTGGGCACCTTGCGCATCTCCATGCCGAACGCGATGTTCCGCTCGACGCTCATGTTCGGATAGAGCGCATAGGACTGGAACACCATGGCGATGTCGCGCTCGCTCGGGTGCAGGTCGTTGACGCGCTTGCCTGCCGATCACGATGTCGCCCTCGGACACGCGTGTCGAGCCCGGCGATCATGTTGAGCAGCGTCGACTTGCCGCAGCCCGAAGGTCCGACCAGCACCAGGAACTCGCCCGCTTCGACCGAGATGTCGATGCCCTTGAGGATCTTCGATGTCGCCGAAGCGCTTCTTGACGTTGTTGATTTCGAGCGATGCCACGTGCGTTCTCCCTTATCCTTTGACCGAACCGGCCATCAGGCCGCGCACGAAGTAGCGCCCGCCGAAGATGTAGACCAGCAGCGTCGGCAGCGCCGCGATCATCGCCGCGGCCATGTGCACGTTGTACGGCCGCTCGCCGGTCGAGGTGTTGACCACGTTGTTGAGCGCCACCGTCATGGGCGCGCTCTCGCCGGTCGAGAACGACGCGCCGAACAGAAAGTCGTTCCAGATGTTGGTGAACTGCCAGATCACGGTGACGATGACGATCGGCACGGAGTTGGGCACGCAGGATGCGCCAGAAGATCGAGAAGAAGCGCGCGCCGTCGATCATCGCGGCCTTGATCAGCTCGTCCGGGAAGGCCATGTAGTAGTTGCGGAAGTACAGCGTGGTGAAGCACAGGCCGTACACCACGTGCACGAACACCAGGCCGGTGGTGGACGACGCGATGCCCATCTTGCCCAGCAGGTGCGCCATCGGGATCAGCACGATCTGGAACGGGATGAAGCAGCCGAACAGGATCAGCCCGAACAGCACGTTCGAGCCCTTGAACTTCCACTTGGTCAGCACGTAGCCGTTCAGCATGCCCATGCGCGGTCGAGATGACCACCGCCAGCACCGTCATCTTGGTGGAGTTCCAGAAGTAGCCCTTGATGCCGTTGCAGCTCAAGCCCACGCAGGTCGTGCCCCAGGCGTCGACCCAGGGCTCGACGGTCCACTGCTGCGGCCAGGCGATCATGCTGCCGCTGTAGATCTCGGGCAGCGGCTTGAACGACGTGAGCAGCATCACCACCAGCGGCAGCAGATACACCAGCGCGAAGAAGCCCAGCAGGCCGTAGATCACCACGCGCGACCAGCGACGCTGCTGCCGTGCGCTCTGCGGGCGTTTCCCAGGTTGTGCCATCAGCGTCCGTTCACTGCCGTCACTGTCGGCTGCGCGCGGCCGGCGCGCATCTCGGAATACAGAAACGGCACCATGATCGCGGCCACCGTCAGCAGCATCATCACCGCGCTCGCCGCGCCCATGCCGAGCTGATTGCGCGTGAAGGTGTGCGCGTACATGAACGTCGACGGCAGATCCGTCGCGTAGCCGGGCCCGCCGCCGGTGAGCGCCACCACCAGGTCGTAGCTCTTGATCGCCAGATGCGACGAGGATGACCAGGCTGCTGACAGAAAGATCGGCCGCAGCTGCGGAATGATGATGCGCCAGTAGATCCGCGGCAGCGACGCGCCGTCGATCGAGGCGGCCTTGAGCATGTCCTGGTCGATGCCGCGCAGGCCGGCGAGGAACATGGCCATGACGAAGCCCGAGGCCTGCCAGACGCCGGCGATCACCACCGTGTAGATGGCCATGTCCTCGTTCACGATCCAGTCGAACGTGAAGTTCGTCGAAGCCCCAGCCGTGCACCAGCTTCTCGATGCCCAGCCCGGGATTCAGCATCCATTTCCAGGCGGTGCCGGTGACGATGAACGACAGCGCCAGCGGATACAGATAAGATCGCGCGCAGCGTGCCTTCCTGACGGATGCGCTGATCGAGCAGGATCGCGAGCAGCAGGCCGATCGCCATGCACAGCACGACGTACAGCACGCCGAACACCGCCAGGTTGTGCATCGCGACCTGCCAGCGCGGGTGGTGCCACACGCGGTCGTACTGCAGCCAGCCCACCCAGCTCGTGGACCGGATAGCCGCGCGACTTGGTGAACGAGAGATAAGTGGTCCAGAGGATGAAGCCGTAGACGAAGATCAGCGTGATCGACCACGGTCGGCGACAGCACCAGCTTGGGCAGCAGCTCGCTGCAGCCGCGCCGATCTTGCGGGCGCTGGCGTTCGGCGTGAGCGCGCTCGGCGCAGCGCTTCCATGCTAGTGGCCTCGGATCGAACGCTCGAGTCCACGCCGGCCGGCAGCCCGCCGGGCTGCCGGAGACGCGACGGCCGGCGCGCGCGCCTCCGGCCGACCGCGGACATTACTTCGCCGTTTTGCACCGCCGCCACCAGCTGCTTCGTCGCGTCGGCCGGCGAGCCGCCCGTGTTGAAGAACTTCGTCACCACGTCGATCATCGCGCCCTTGATCGCTTCGGGCACCGCGTGGCCGTGGGCGAAGCTGCCGAGCAGCGAGTTGTTCTTCATCGCCACCTTCAGATCGGCCATCGACTTCTTGCCGCAGGCGTCGAACTTGGCGTCGGACACGTCGATGCGCGCCGGGATCGAGCCCTTCGCCAGGTTGAACTGCTCCTGGAAGTTCTTGTCCATGATCGCGCTGGCGAGCGTCATCTGACCGGCCTCCTGCTCCTTGCTCGACCTTGAACATCGCGAACGCGTCGGAGTTGAACGTGAAGCTGCCTTCGGTGCCCGGATACTGGAAGCAGCAGGAAGTCGACGTTGGGCTTCTTGCCGGCCTTGAGGAATTCACCCTTGGCCCAGTCGCCCATGATCTGCATGCCGGCCTTGCCGTTGATGACCATCGCGGTGGCGAGGTTCCAGTCGCGGCTCGGGATAGTTCGGGTCGACCAGGCCGCGCAGCTTCTGCATCTGCTCGAACGCCTTCTCCATGGTCTTGCTGCCCAGCGCGCTCGTTGTCCAGGTCGATCATCGCCTTCTGGTAGAACTCGGGGCCGCCGGCCGACAGCACGGCGCTGTCGAAGATGGTGGCGTCCTGCCACGGCTGACCGCCGTGGGCCGAGCGGGATGTAGCCGGCCTTCTTGATCTTGTCGGCCGCGGCCAGCAGCTCGTCGAAGGTCTTCGGCGGCGTGATCTTCAGCTCGTCGAAGATCTTCTTGTTGGCCCAGATCCAGTTGGTGCGGTGGATGTTGACCGGGCGCGGCGACCCAATGGCCCTTGTACTTGTCGAACTTCTGCAGCGGGGCGGGCACCACGCTTGTCCCAGCCTTCCTTGGTGGCCACGCGGCGTCAGATCGCCGAGCAGCCCTTCTTCGGCGTAGTCGGTGATGATGAAGCCCAGCATCTGCATGGCATCGGGCGGATTGCCGGCCGCGACGCGCGCGCGCAGCACCGTGCGCGCCTGATCGCCGCCGCCGCCGGCCACCGGGCTGTCCTTCCAGCCGTAGCCGTTCTTCTGCATGTCGTCCTTGAGCACCTTGAGCGCTGCCGCCTCGCCGCCCGAGGTCCACCAGTGCACCACCTCCACCGATTTGCTCCGCGGCGATCGCTGCCAGGCTGCCCGCGCCGAATGCATGCCGCCACGAGTAGCGGCAGCAGTCTTGCTACGCATTGCCTGTTCTCCTCCCTCGGTTTGTCGTCGTTTGCCCGGTTACGGCCGGGCGGCCGAAAGACATGCATTGCTCAGCCGGGTCCACCCTCGGCATGTGCATCAGCAGATCTGCAGTCTTCTTGCGGTGCAGCACCAGCTTCGAATCGCGCTGTGCATCGCTTCGCAAGTGTAATCCTGGCTCCGCGATGCGCACGCCAGCCACGCGCTGATCGCGTCGCGCCATGGCTCGTTCATTGTCCCTGATAGCTCGGCGGCCGCTTCTCCCGAAAGCTGGCGAGCCCTTCGCGCGCGTCCTGCGTGCGTGGCGGCAAGC
Organism: uncultured beta proteobacterium; assembly: GCA_963741215.1. Taxonomy (GTDB): domain Bacteria; phylum Pseudomonadota; class Gammaproteobacteria; order Burkholderiales; family SHXO01; genus SHXO01. Next base: position 924,537 of record CAVUHQ010000035.1, on the reverse strand, counting down.
GCGCCGGCGATGCCTTCCAATGCCCAGGCCAGCCCTTCGCCGCTGGCCGGCGTCGATCGATTGCTTGGTCAGCTGGACCGACACCGGCGCGAGGCGGCAGATATCGGCGGCGATCGCCGTGGCGGTGCCACGACGGCTCGACTCGCGCCGCCAGCTCGTGGATGAACCCGATACGCTGCGCGTCGTCCGCGCTCATGCGGCGTGCCGGTCAGCGCCAGGTATTTCACGCGGCTCGCGCCGATCAGGCCAGCCAGCCGCTGCGTGCCGGACCAGCCCGGGCACAGTGCGCGATCGCTAGCTTCCGGCAGGCCGAACTGCGCGCGCCGGTACGGCGACGCGGATATCCGCGATCGCCGCCAGTTCCAGTCCGCCGCCGAGTGCGTGGCCGTTGATCGCCGCGATCACCGGTTGCCGCAGCCGCGCCCACTGGTCGAACACCTGATGGCCGCGCCTCACCCAGCGAGCGCCACATGTCGAGCGGCTCGAGCGCGGACCATGCGTTGATGTCGGCGCCGACGCAGAAGGCCTGGTCGCCTGCGGCGGTGAGGATTACGCAGCGCACCGCGCGGTCGGCGTCGAGCCGTGCGGCGATCTCGGCCAGCGCGTCGAGCATATCCAGCGTCAGCGCATTGAGCTTCTCCGGCCGGTTCAGCGTGACGGTCGCGACCTGGCCGTCGATCTCCACCAGCACGTTGCCCTGCGCTGTCTCAGCCATGGCGTTTCTCCGGGAAGCGTCAGGCCGAGCGGCGCGTCGCGGAACAGCGCCGCATCCATGAGTTTGAGATCTGCGGCGCCACACGCAGCGGGAATTCCGCCTGGGTCGAGCACATCGCGCTCGCAGGTCGACGCCGGGCGCGATCTCACGCACCGTCGAGGCCATCGTCGAGCAGATCGAGCACGCAGCGCTCGGTCACGTAGGTGACCCGCTGACCGCGCTTGCCGCGCCATGCCGGCCGCTGAACGTGACGTGCTCGACCGCGTCGACGAGCTTGCGGCTCTTGCCCTCCTGCAGCGATGGTGAGCTTGCCGTCGCCGACCTGCAAGCTTCGCGCCGGCCGTGAAGAAGCCGGAGAACACCAGGCGTTGCGCGTGCGTGGTGATGTCGACGAAGCCGCCGCAGCCGGCCGTGAGATAGGGCTTGCCGCCGAGCTTGGACACGTTGACGTTGCCGTCGCGGTCGATCTGCAGAAACGACAGCAACGCCACGTCGAACCCGCCGCCCTGGAAGTACGTGAACTGATTGGGCGAAGGTACGATCGCGTCGGCGTTGGCGGCGCAGCCGAAAGCGAAACCCAGCAGCGGCACGCCGCCCACCGCGCCTTGCTCGATCACCCAGGTGACCTGACCGTGCAGGCCTTCCTCGAGCAGGATGCGCGGCACGTTGGCCGAGATGCCGAAGCCCAGATTGACCGCGGCACCGGACCACAACTCGAGGGCGGCGCGCCGTGCGATGACCTTCTCGGGTCCCCACTCCTGCAGCTCGAAGCTGTCTTCGGGCTGCATGATCTCGCCGCTGATCGCCGGGTCGTATCGAGTCTGCGTGGTCTGCCGCTGGTCGGGATCGACCACGACGTGATCCACCAGCACCCCGGGCACGTGCACGTGCTGCGGCTTGAGCGAACCCGCGCGCACCACGCGTTTGACCTGCGCGATCACCGACGCCGCCGTTGTTGCGCGCCGCCAGCGCCTGATCGAGCACGCCCAGAAACGCGCCTTCGTGCTCGCAGGACAGATTGCCGCGCTCGTCGGCGGTGGTGGCGCGCACGATCGCGACGCGCGGCGCGATGGTCGGGAAGAACAGCCACTCCTCGCCGGCGAACTCGATCTTGCGCACCACCGGCTCGGCCGCGGCGCGCGCGTTCATCGCGCAGCCCTGCAGCTCCGGATCGACGAAGGTGCCCAGCCCGACCTTGGTGAGCACGCCCGGCCGCTTGGCTGCCGCATCGCGATGCATGTCGAACAGCACGCCGCTCGGCACGTTGTAGGCCGCGATCTGGTTGTCGACGATCAGGCGCCAGATGTCCGGCATCGGCAGCGACGACGGTCCGCTCGGATAAGAGCCGGCCAGCACTTTCTTGAGCATGCCGGGCCGCGCGAGGTGATCGATGCCGCGGATGCCGTACATGTCGCCGGCCGCGATCGGATGCAGCGTGGTCAGATCGCGCGGATGACCTTCTGCGGCGAAGCGCGCGCCGAGCGCAGCCAGCACCTTGTCCGGACAGCCCAGCCCGCTGGAGGAGCTGACCGTGACGACGTCGCCGTCGCGAATCAGGCGGACGGCGTTCTCGGCAGAAGTGACCTTGCTCATTTGCGCGCGCTGCAGGGCTTACTGATAGCGGACAGGAACGCGCTTGCCGGTTCGCGCCGATTCCAGGACCGCGAGCGCAGTCGCGAGCGAGCGAACGCCGTCCTCTCCGCTGGCCGAGGGTTGGCCCTGGCCGCGATCGCGGCGTTGAACGTGCGCACCGCGCGGACGTAGAGATTCTCGTGCTCGACGGCGACCATCGACTCGCCGCTCGAGGTGCGCAGCAGCACCTCGCCGACCGGCCGCTGCGTCATGACGTTGCGCGCAATGATCGAACCTTCGGTGCCGTGGATCTCGATCCCGGTGCCGGCATGCTTCACAGTGAACGCGTCGTGCAGCTGCGCCAGCACGCCGTTGTCGAAGCGCAGCACCGCCATGACGCCGTCCTCGACCTCGCCGGTGGCGAGGCTGGCCTGCTGGGACATCGCCACGGCCTCCACCGGCTCGGCATCGAGCAGGAAGCGCAGGGTGTCGGCGTCGTGGCACGTGATGTCGAGGATCACGCCGCCGCCGGCGTCCGGCTTGTGCAGGCGCCAGCCCTGCAGGTGCGGGGGCAGATACACGGCGTGGAACACGCGGGCAAAGAGCGGCTTGCCGATCGCGCCGGATTGCACCAGCTCGCGGATCTTGCGGTGGGTGCCGGCGTGACGCAGATGATGATTGGTGCCCATGACCACGCCGGCCTTGGCGCAGGCGGCGACCATCTCCCGAGCGTCGGCGACGGTCATTGCCAGCGGCTTTTCGCACAGGACATGCTTGCCCGCCGCGGCGGCCGCGAGCGTCTGCGCCTTATGCAGCTCGTTGGTGGTACTGATGTAGACGGCGCCGACCTTGGGGTCGGCCAATAGCGCTTCGAGCGACGAATAGGCCGTGGGAATTCGGTTGGCCTTGGCGTACTCGGCGCCACGGGCAGCGTCGGTGCTCATCACGGCGACGACCTGATTGCCCGGCTGCGCGCGGATAGCGTCGATCATCCACTCGCGCGCGATCGTGCTCGCGCCGATCAAGCCCCACCCCAGAGGGCTTCGCTCAATGGATTGGGCCATTCCTCCTCCCCGCTTGATCTTCTGCTAATTCTGGTGTTCAATCGTTCCAATTGCTGAATTGGAACGTTCCAATTCCGCATAATATGAAGGACGCGCCGGTTCCTGTCAATTCCGAGTTGAGCCCGCGAAGTCATGCCCGAACGCCGCACTGATCCCCGTTCCGCGACCATCACCGACATCGCCAGAGCGGCGGCCGTATCGAAGTCGACGGTATCTCTGGTCCTGCAGGGGAGTCCGTTGATCAAGGCCGAGACCTCTGCGCGCGTGAGGCAAGCCGCCGACGCGCTCGGCTACGTTTATCATCGCGGCGCCGCGGCGCTGCGCCGACAATCATCGAAGATCGTAGGAATGGTCATCAACGACCTGACCAATCCCTTCTTCGCCGAGCTGCTGGTAGGAATGGAGCACAAGCTGATGGAAGCCGGCTATGTCAGCCTGATGGCGCACACCGGGGAATCGCTGCCGACGCAGGAGAGAGTGCTGGCCTCGATGCGCGAATATCACGCTGCCGGATTGATCGTTTGCCCCGCCTTCGACACGCCGCCCGGGGTATTGGAGGCGATACGAGCCTCGGGCATCCCGCTTCTGGTCGTTGTCCGTCCGATCGGCGATGGCGTCTACGACTTCGCCGGCTCGGACAACGAAACCGGAACGTTCATGGCTACGGAGCACTTGATCCAGCGCGGGCACCGCCGCATCGCGTTCATGGGGCGCGTGGGTGGCGGTCCCATCTACGAACTGCGCCGAAGCGGCTTCCAGCGCGCGATGGCCGCGCATGGACTCGCCATTGCCGGGCGACTGGATCATCGACATCCCGCCGACGCGAACCGGAGGAAGGGAGGGCATCCGGCAGGTGCTCGCTCGGCCCGACCGTCCCAGCGCCGCGGTGTGCTACAACGACGTGGTGGCGTTCGGGGCCATGGGGGCTCTCGGCGAGCAGGGAATGGTAGCCGGGCGCGACTTCGCCATCATCGGCTTCGATGGGGTGGCCGATGCGGCCCACTCCAATCCACCGCTCAGCACCATCAGCGTCGATCCCGGCCATCTGGGAGAGGTCGCGGCGGAACTCCTGCTCCAGCGTCTGCGTGAGCCTTCGACCCCGCCGCTGCGCTACCTCGCCTCTCCCAGACTCGTCGTCAGGCAATCCTCCGGCGCCGACGCCGTCCCGCCGTCCTCGCGCCCAATGGCGGGCGCGGCTGCCCACTCAGAGTGAGTCACATGGACAACTACGCCCAGCTTCTGGATACGTTAAGGCAGCAGGAGGAAGAGCTCCAGTTCCGCAACTTCGACAACGCCACCGCGCTGCGGCTCGGGATGCAGATCGTGGAAGTGGCCAGGCTCGGTCGCAAGGCCATCACGGTGGACATCGTCCGCAACGGCCAACAGCTGTTCCACTGCGCGCTCCCTGGCACCGCACCGGACAACGACGCGTGGGTGCGCAGAAAGAGCAACGTGGTGACCCGTTTCGGCCACAGCTCGTACTACATGGGCACGCACTATCGAGCCCGCGGCACCAGTTTCGAGGAAGCCGCCCGGCTGGATCCCGACCAATACGCGGCGCATGGCGGAGCGTTTCCCGTCATCGTAAAGGGCGTGGGCGTGGTGGGGACGGTCGCCGTGTCGGGACTGCCGCAAGCGGAGGACCACGACCTGCTGGTCGGCGTGCTGCGCGAGTTTCTGCGTGGCGAGCAGGATTGAGCTCATAAGAAAGCGCGATCGAACTCTGACAGTGTCACAAACTCCGTTCGCGCTGAGCGTCGTGGCGATAGCCACAGAGTCGAAACGGGTGGGCGGCTGACTTGTAATTTCTGGATGTTTCGACTAGCTTCGGCGAGCCAGGTCAGCCTGCTAACTAACTGCGCGCGAGCAAGAATCACTCGCCCAAATAAGCCTGTCGCACCTGGGGATTGTTGAGGAGCGCCGAGGAAAGTGCGCTCAGAGTAATCAGGCCGCTCTCCATCACATAGCCGCGCTGGCTCACCTCGAGTGCGAGCTTCGCATTTTGCTCCACCAGCAGCACCGTCACGCCTTCGGCGGCGACTTTTCGGATGGTTTCGAAAATTCGCTGCACCATCAGCGGCGCCAGCCCCATGCTGGGCTCGTCCAGGAGCAGCAATTTTGGCGCGCTCATCAGCGCGCGGCCAATGGCGAGCATCTGCTGCTCGCCCCCGGACAGCGTCCCTCCGGTCTGCCGGCGCCGCTCGTACAGCCGCGGAAACAGCTGGAACATGCGCTGCAGGTCGGCCCTTACGCCGGTGGCATCGTGTCTGGCATACGCACCCATCTCCAGGTTCTCCTGCACCGTCAGCCGACCGAATACCTGCCGTCCCTCCGGCACCAGCGCCAGACCCTGTTCCACCAGCGTGAACGACGGAGCACCTGTGACGTTGGCGCCACGGTAGTGCACGCTCCCGGCCGCCGGGGCGAGGATGCCGCAGATGGCCTTGAGGGTAGTGGTCTTGCCGGCGCCATTGGCGCCGATCAGCGCGACCATCTCGCCCTCTCGCACGGACAAGTCGATGCCCTTCACCGCGTTGATGCCGCCATAGGAAATCTTCAGCCCTTTCACTTCCAGCAGGCTCACGGCAGCGCTCCGCCCAGATAGGCCTCTATCACCGCCGGGTTGCGCTGCACTTCCGCCGGCGCACCCTCCGCGATCTTTTTCCCGTAGTCGAGCACGGCAACCCGGTTGCACAAGCCCATCACCAGCTTCACGTCGTGCTCGATCAGCAGGATGGTGATTCCATCGCTACGGATCTGCTCCAGCAATGCGCGCAGCGATGCCGTCTCGGTGGGATTCATGCCGGCGGCGGGCTCATCCAGCGCCAGCAATTTGGGGTCGGTGGCCAAGGCGCGTGCGATCTCCAGCCGCCGCTGATCTCCATAGGCTAGATTCTTGGCCAGCGCCTCGGCCTGGGGGAGCACGCCGACATACTCGAGCAGCTCATGCGCGCGCCGCCGGATCGCGGTCTCCTCCGCCATCGTCGTCTTGTCGCGCAGGACAGCGCCCAAAGGGCCCGCTTTGGTGCGCAGATGGCGGCCCACCATCACGTTCTCGATCGCCGCCATATTGGCGAACAGCCGGATGTTCTGGAACGTGCGGGCGATCCCCGCGTCCGCGATCAGGTTGGGCTTCCGGCCCGTGAGGTCAGCGCCGTTGAACAGAACCGCGCCCACGTCGGGTTTGTACAAGCCGGTGAGCACGTTGAACAGCGTAGTCTTGCCCGCGCCGTTGGGGCCGATCAGGCCGTAGATCTCACCCGGCTCGATGGTGAGCGAGACCTCCGACAGCGCCAGCAGGCCACCAAAAGATTTGCGAATGTTGCGCGCTTCGAGCAGTGCCATGCGTTGGAGACGAACGCTCTAGACGGTGCCTGGCGCGCGCGCCGAGGTGAGCTCCCGGCGCCGTGTGGGCGACGGCCACAGCCCGGCCGGCCGCAGCAGCATGACCAGTATCAGCGCCAGGCCGAACAGCAGCATGCGCAGGCTTTCCGGGTCGAGGATGACCTTGCCGAACAGTTGCTGCTGCACCGGCGCGGCGGCGTGGCGCAGCAGTTCCGGGAGCGTAGCGAGCAGCAACGCACCCAGCACCACGCCAGCGACGTGGCCCATGCCCCCGAGCACGACCATGCACAGCACCGTGATCGATTCCCAGAGCGCAAAACTTTCCGGACTGACGAACCCCTGCAGGCTGGAGAACAGGCCGCCCGCCACGCCGCCGAAGCTGGCCCCCATGGCGAAGGCCAGCAGCTTCACGTTGCGGGTGTTGATGCCCATGGCCTGGGCGGCAATCTCATCTTCGCGGACGGCCGCCCAGGCGCGGCCGATGCGCGAGTCCTCCAACCGGATGCAGGTGAAGATCACCAGCGCCGCCAGGGCCAGGAACAAGTAGTAGTAGAGGTGCGTGCCAGGAACAGAGATACCGAGCAGCGTGTTGCTCTTCGCAAAGGAGACGGCGTCGATGACGACCGGGTCGATCATGTTCACGCCCTGCGGGCCGTTGGTGATATTGATCGGAGCGTTCAGATTGGTGAGGAAAATGCGGATGATCTCGCCGAAGCCCAGGGTCACGATGGCGAGGTAGTCGCCGCGCAGCCGTAGAGTCGGTGCGCCCAGCACCACGCCGAAGAAAGCCGCGAGCACTGCACCGATGGGGAGCAGCATCCACCAGGGCAGATGGATACCGAAGTGCGGCGAAGCGAGCAGCGCATAGACGTAGGCCCCGACCGCATAGAACGCGATGTAGCCAAGGTCCAGCAGGCCGGCGAAGCCGACTACGATATTGAGGCCCAGCGCGAGCATGGTATAGAGCAGCGCCAGGTCGATGATGCGCACCCAGGTACGACCCACCGAGGCCTCGAGGGCGAACGGCAGAACCGCCAGTCCGATCGCCACCAGCGCGATGCCTATCCACTTCCCGCGCGGGTCGCGCTGAAACCACTGCAGGCGCCGGCGCCAATCCGTTGTCATGCCCGCTCCGACACCCGCTCGCCCAGCAGCCCGGTCGGCCGGAACACCAGCACCAGGATCAGCACCAGAAACGCGAACACGTCCTGGTAGTGGCTGCCGAGAAAGCCTCCGGTGAGATCGCCTATGTACCCCGCACCCAGGCTCTCGATCAGCCCGAGCAGCAGGCCGCCCAGCATGGCGCCGCCGAGGTTGCCGATACCGCCCAGCACCGCTGCGGTGAAGGCTTTCAGCCCGAGGACGAAGCCCATGTAGTAGTGAGCGATGCCGTAATTGGTGCTCACCAGGATGCCGGCGACGGCCGCGAGGGCCGATCCGATGAGGAAGGTGGCGGAGATGATGCGGTTGATGTTTACGCCCATCAACCCGGCCACAGTCGGATTCTCGGCGGTAGCGCGCATGGCACGCCCGAGCTTGGTGAAGTGAACCAGCATCAGCAGGCCGGCCATGATGAGCGCCGACACGACGATGATCAGGATCTGGACGTTGGTGATGCTGGCGCCGCCGATGTTATGGGGCGTAGGCGGAAGAATCGATGGCACGGTGTGGTAGCGCCGGCCCCAGATCAGCATGGCGACCGTCTGCAGCAGGATGGATACGCCGATGGCGGTGATCAGCGGCGCCAGCCGCGGCGCGCTGCGCAGCGGCCGGTACGCGATGCGCTCGATCGAGAAGCCCAGCGTCATACAGACGACCACGGCGACCAGAAGGGCGACGAGGGCGATCAGCGGCGCCGGCAGGCCGAGATTGGCGGCCACCAGCGCGCTGGTCACCGACAGTGCAGTCAGCGCGCCGACCATGACCACTTCGCCATGCGCGAAGTTGATCAAGCCGAGGATCCCATAGACCATGGTGTAGCCGAGCGCCACCAGCGCATACACGCTGCCCAGCACCAGGCCGTTGACGATCTGCTGAAAGAAGATGCTCATGAGAGAACGGCGCCTTGAGGCGCCGTTCGAAGATTACCTGAGAACCACCCGCTGGACCCCGGGCAACGGCACGAATCGGGGTTGAGAAGGCAAAGCTTAAGCGGTCAGCCGCCGACGGTCTCGAGATACTCCCACTTGCCGCCCTTCACCTGGTACAGGCTGATGCTGCCGCCCTTGATGTCGCCGTTTTCGTCGAAAGCGATGTTCCCGGTCACGCCCTGGTAAGTGATACCGGCCAGCGCGGGAAGGTACTTGGCGGGGTCGCTCGAGTCGGCCTTCTTCATCGCCTCCAGCAGCACGTTCATGGAGTCGTAAGCGTAGGGCGCGTAGAGCTGGATCTCGATGTTGAACTTGGCCTTGTACTTTTCGGCGAAGCCCTTGCCGCCCGGCATCTTCTCCAACGGTACGCCAGGCGACGAAGCATAGGCGCCTTCGCCAGCCTCGCCCGCGAGCTTGACGAATTCGGCGGTCTGCCCGCCGTCGCCGGTGAGGAACTTGGAGGTCAGGCCGAGGTTCTTGATCTGCTTCATCATCGGACCGGACTGCGAGTCCATGCCGCCGTAGAAAATGAGATCGGGGTTCTTGCCTTTGATGCTGGTGAGGATGGCGTTGAAATCGGTCTTGTCGGTGCCGGTGAACTCGCGCGTCACGATCTGGGCGCCGGCCCCTTTGGCGGCCTTCTCGAACTCGTCAGCGAGGCCTTGCCCGTAGGCGCTGCGGTCGTCGATGATCGCCACGGTCTTGGCTCCGAGCTTGGTCACGGCGTAGTCGCCCAGCACCTTGCCCTGCTGCGCGTCGTTGGCCATCACGCGGAAGGCGGTCTTGAAGCCCTGATGGGTGTAGGTGACATTGGTCGCCGAAGGCGAGACCTGCGCGATGCCCGCGTCATGGTAGATCTTGGACGCCGGGATGGTGGTGCCGGAGTTGAGGTGGCCGACTACGCCGACCACTTTGGCGTCCACCAGTTTCTGCGCCACGATAGTGCCCTGTTTGGGGTCGGCCTGGTCGTCCTCGCTCTGCATCGAGAAGCTGACCTTCTTGCCGCCGATGGAAAGCCCCGCCGCATTGGCTTCGTCCAAGGCCAGGCGCACGCCGTTCTCATTGTCCTTGCCGAGATGCGCCACCGGGCCTGTCAGCGGCCCGGCGTGGCCGATCTTGATCGTCTCGTCTTTCTTGCCGCAGCCCGCGAGCCCAAGCGCCAGTGCGGTCGCCGCACCTGCAACAACGAGCTTGAGACGGACTGACAGCTCTGCGTTTTTCATGAGTCTTATCCTCGACAAAAGTGTGGGTCAGTCGAACCGGCGGATTATTCCGCCTTGTCAAAGAGTTGTCAAACATTTGGCGGTGCGGCAGGAGCGTGCGCCGAGCGCCGGGCCCCGGGGGCGCGGACAACAAAAAAGCCGGCGCAAGGCCGGCTCTTTCTGCGACTTTGGCGCCTGGTTCTACTGGAGCGAGAGGATCCACTCCACCAGCGTCTTGATGTCGGCATCGGGCACGTTGTTGGGCGGCATGGGGATCGCGCCCCACACGCCGCTGCCGCCGGCCTTCACCTTGCCGATCAGCTTCGCTTCCGCGCCGGCGTCGCCCTTGTACTTCTTCGCCACTTCTTTGTACGCCGGACCGACCAGCTTCTTGTCCTCGGCATGACAGGCCAGGCAGTTGTACTTCTGGGCAAGCTGTTTGGCCTTCGCGGCATCGACCGCAGCGTTGGCCGTGCCGCCGAGGAGGACGCCCGCCGCAGTAGCAACAGCGATCAGCATTTTCTTCATTGGGGATTCCCTCTCCATTCCGGTTGAGCAAAGCGCCCGCAATTCTAAAGGCTTTCGCGGGCTTTGGAAACTTGCCTGCGCCAGCCTCAGGCCACCGCCAAGGCCCGCTCCAGTGCGGCTGGATCATCGATCGGCGGCAGACACTCAACGCCCCGGCAAACCCACGCGTTGACACCTGGCCGCACCGGCTTGTCCAGGACTTCGGGCAACCCAGGCACGCCAGCGGGCAACGCCAGCATCAGCGCTGACGGAGCGTAGCGCCGGGCGAGTCGTGCGTGCCAGGACGCCAGCTCCGGCAGCGAGCCGCGCAGGATCACTACCGTGGGCGGCGTCGAGTGCTCGGCCAGCGCCAGGCACAGCGTCGAAAACGCACTGGCATGCTGCTGCAGTCTGCGGGAAGAACAGCCGCAGCGCTGCGCTCCGCCGCAGCCAAGTAGCGCGGCTCGCCGACGAGATGGCCGAAGCGCTGTAGTGCGAGCGCGGCCACGCCGTTGCCCGATGGTGTGGCGTTGTCAGGTCCGGGCTTGGGCCGATGGATAAGCGGCTCGTGGTCGTGCGCGGTGAAGAAGAAGCCGCCGTCCGCCGGGTCCTCGAAACGCTCCAGCAGCGCCATCGGCGAGCGCGCCGGCGAATTCCAGGTCTTCGCTGCGGAAATCGGTCTGCATCAGCTCCAGCAAGGCCGCGAGCAGAAACGCGTGATCATCCAGGTAGGCGTTCAGATGCGCGCGGCCGTCCTTGTACGTGGCGAGCAGCTTGCCGTCCACCCAGAGAGTGGAACGCAGGAAATCCAGCGCACGGCGTGCCGAGGCGATCCAGTCCGCACGTCCGAGCGCGCGCCCGGCCCGTGTCATACCGTGGATCATCAGCGCGTTCCAGGAGGTAAGGATCTTCTCGTCACGACCTGGACGCACGCGCTGCTCGCGTGCCTCGAACAGCTTCGCGCGCGCCCGTGTCAGCAGCCGCTCCGCCGCCGCCAGCTCGACGCCAAGTGATTCGGCGACGCTGTTCAACGATTGCGCCACGTGCAGGTGCCAGTGCTCTGACTCGAAGTTGGGTGCGCCGCTCAGCCCGTAGTGCGCACTGAGCACTGCGTACTCCTCGGCCATCGAGCAGTCCCGCAGCCTCCTCACGCGACCAGACGTAGAACTTGCCTTCTACGTGCTCGGAGTCGGCGTCGAGCGAGGAGTAGTAGCCGCCCTCGGGCGATTGCATCTCGCGCATCACCCAGGCGGCGGTCTCTTCGCACACCCGCTGAAACAGCGGCTCGCCCGTCACCAGCCAGGCATCCGCATACAGGCGCAGCAGCGGGCCATTGTCGTAGAGCATCTTTTCGAAATGCGGGATCAACCAGCGCTCGTCGACGCTGTAGCGGCAGAAGCCACCGCCGAGCTGATCGTAGATGCCGCCCTCGGCCATCTTGCGCAGCGTGAACAGCGTTACCTGCCGGGCAGCGTCGTCCTGCTCCAGTGCGCCGCGGCTCAAAGCCAGCTCCAGTTCTGCGGGATGAGGGAATTTGGGCGCGCCGCCCAGACCGCCATGCACCGGGTCGAACATCCGCTTCACCTCCGCCCGCGCGGCTGAGACAGGGCCTGCATCGAGTGCCAGCTCGGCCGGCGGCGCATTCGGTGCGGTACGGCTCGAGCAGAGACATCAACTCTTCGTTCTGCTTGGCGATAGCATCGCCCTGCTCGCGATACGCGGCGGCCACTTTCTCCAGCAGGTCGCCGAAGCCCGGCAAGTTGTAGCGTGGGCGTTTCGGAAAATAGGTGCCGCCGAAGAACGGCTTCTGGTCGGGCGCGAGGAACATGGTCAGCGGCCAGCCACCCGAGCGCTGGCCGAGCATGTGATGCGCAGTCTGGTAGATCTGGTCGATGTCGGGCCGCTCCTCGCGGTCGACCTTGATGTTCACGAAATTGCGGTTCATGACCGCTGCAATGTCCGGATCCTCGAACGACTCGTGCGCCATCACATGACACCAGTGACAGGCCGAGTAGCCGACCGACAGCAGGATGGGCTTGTTCTGTTCGCGTGCCGCGCGCAGAGCGTCATCGCCCCAGGGATACCAGTCCACCGGGTTGTCTGCGTGCTGCTGGAGATAGGGGCTGGTTTCCTGCGCGAGTCGGTTGGGCATGGCCGAACAGGTGCGGATTCAAACGGATGGGCGATCGAGTGTAGCACGGGCTATGGGGCTCGGCTCCGCCGCCAAGCTGCCGCGACCGCGGGAGAAGCAACGCCCAGACCGGCAGATTCGAGCGAAACTGCAGGCAACGGCTTAGGAAGGCAAGATACTTGCTTGTTTTGGCGCCGTAAAGTCCTTGCTGGTGGCTCTGGACAGAAGCCTGACACTCGGCCTAAACTTTGCGGCTCCTCTGCCGAAGTCTATAGGCGGCTCAAACCGTTACGCTGGCTTGTTCAGTATTCTTTTGAAAGTGGGGAGATGTGGATGGCGAGCAAAAATCGCAAAAAACAGCTTTTCCTCGGCGTGCTGCTGAGCGCGTCCCTGCTGGGGTCGGGGCTCGTGCTGGCGGAGGACAATCTCAAACGGGACAGAGGGTTCTATGTCGGCGGCGGCATCGGTCAATCGAAATTCAGCAACTTGGACAACGTCTGCCAGAATCTCCTCACCCAAGGTGGGGCTGCCGGCAGCTGCGACGACAAAGGCTTCGCCTACAAGGCTTATGCCGGCTACCAGTTCATACGCTATTTCGGCGTGGAGGTCGGATACGCCAATTTCGGGAAGGCACAGGCGTCGATGAACTCCCCCGCCTTGGGAAACGTAGACTATAAGAGCCAGGGTGTGTTCGTGGAAGGCGTCGTCTTCGTTCCTCTCTACAACCGCTGGAGCGTTCTCGTCAAAGGCGGTGTGCTGGGGTGGAGGACCAACCTCGACATCCCCAGTTCCCTCGGGCTGCCCTCCCAGTCGTCAACCGGGTGGAGCGGGATGTGGGGCGGCGGCTTCCAGTACATGATCACAGATGCCTTCGGGATGCGCGCCGAGTACGAGTACTACAACAGCATGGGCGACGCCGCCACGACCGGGGCAACCCACATCAAGGTAATTTCGCTCGAAGGGCTGCTGAAGTTCTGAGCGATCCTGGTTCGCGAGCAAGGCCGGCGTTGCGCCGGCCTTGGCGTTTCTACAGTCCCAGCCTCGACCACAACTCGTCGACCCTGGCCTTCACCGCTGCGTCCATGCTGATGACGGTGCCCCACCTGCGGCTGGTCTCACCCGGCCACTTGTTGGTGGCGTCGATGCCCATCTTCGAGCCGAGCCCGGATACCGGACTGGCGAAGTCCAGATAGTCGATCGGCGTATTCTCCGCGATGAGCGTGTCGCGCGCGGGATCCACGCGCGTTGTGATGGCCCAGATCACTTCCTTCCAGTCGCGGACGTTCACGTCCTCGTCCACCACCACGATGAACTTGGTGTACATGAACTGGCGCAGGAACGACCAGATGCCGAACATCACGCGCTTGGCATGCCCCGGGTACTGCTTGCGCATGCTCGCCACCGCCAGCCGATAGCTGCAGCCTTCGGGCGGCAGGTAGAAGTCCACGATCTCGGGAAACTGCTTGGTGAGCAGCGGCACGAACACTTCGTTCAGCGCTACCCCCAGGATCGCCGGCTCGTCCGGGGGCTTGCCGGTGTAAGTGCTGTGATAGATCGGATCGCGCCGCAGCGTGATGCGGTCGATGGTGAAAACGGGAAACTGCTCCTGCTCGTTGTAGTAGCCGGTGTGATCGCCGAAGGGACCTTCCAGCGCCATCTCGCCTGGCTGGATGTGGCCTTCGAGCACGATTTCCGCCGTTGCGGGCACCTGCAGCGTGGAGCTCAAGCACTTCACCAGTTCAGTGCGCGCGCCGCGCAGCAAGCCGGCGAACTGATACTCGCTGAGCGTGTCCGGCACCGGCGTGACCGCCGCCAGGATCGTGGCGGGATCGGCTCCGAGCGCCACCGCGACGGGGAAGGGCTGGTCCGGTGTCGCCAGGCAGTGGTCGCGAAAGTCGAGTGCGCCACCTCGATGCGCCAGCCAGCGCATGATCAATTTGTTGCGGGCGAGCACCTGTTGACGGTAAATGCCAAGGTTCTGCCGCGCTTTGTTGGGCCCGCGCGTGATCGTCAGACCCCACGTGATGAGGGGCGCCACGTCCCCCGGCCAGCAGGTTTGGATCGGCAGGCGGGACAGGTCGACGTCCTCGCCCTCCCAGACGATCTCCTGGCATGCTGCGCTGGAGCGCTCCTTGGGCGCCATGTCCAGCACCTTCTTCAGGATCGGCAGCTTGTCCCACGCATCCTTCAGGCCGCGCGGGGGATCGGGCTCCTTCAGATAGGCGAGCAGCTTGCCGACCTCGCGCAACGCATCGACGGACTCCTCACCCATTCCCATCGCCACACGCTGCGGGGTGCCGAACAGATTGCCGAGCACCGGGATGGTGTGACCCGTGGGCTTCTCGAACAGGAGCGCAGGTCCGCTTTGCTTGAGCACGCGATCGCAGATCTCGGTCATCTCGAGATAGGGCGAGACTTCGACCGCGATGCGCTTCAGCTCGCCGTGCTGTTCGAGCTGGGCGATGAAGTCGCGCAGGTCGTGGTACTGCATGTCGACGCCGAGATCAGATAACCGGATTGGAGCCGCCATCCATGGGAATGATCGCACCGGTCACATAACTGGCCTTGTCCGATGCCAGGAACAGCGCCACTTCCGCGATCTCGTCGGGATTGGCGTAGCGCCGCAGCGGGACGCGCGCCTGTCCCAGCGCCAGAACCTCTTCTTCGGTCGTCTTGCGGGCGAGAGCCTCGAGGTGCAGCGCTTCCTTCACGCGGTCGGTAAGCGTGGCTCCCGGATTGATGGCGTTGATGCGGATGCCCTTCGGTCCATACACCTGCGCCAGGCCGACGGTCGCGAGCATGAGCGCGGAGTTGGCGGCGCCGCCGGGCAGATGGATCGGCGTGGCCACCTTGCCTCCCATGCCGATGACGTTGACCACGCAGCCCTGGCCGCGCCCGGCCATGCCGGGAAGCACTGCGTCCATGGTATGGATATAGGTGAAGTACTTCGCGTCCATGGCCGCGTGCCAGGCGCCTGCATCCAGCTCCTCGGGCAGATAGCGCTTGGCGGCGCCGGCGGAGTTCACCAGGATGTCGATCGCCCCCAGTTTGTCTTCCACCTCGCGCACCAGCTCCCGTGCCGCGTTGGCACGCGTCAGGTCGGCGGCGACCCACAGCGTCACCGCAAGGCTTTGCGCCGCACGCTCCAGGTTTTCGCGGCTGCGCGATGCGATGGCGACCTTCGCCCCTTCGGCGAGAAACGCGCGTGCGCAGGCCAGGCCGATGCCTTTGCTGCCGCCGGTGACAAGAACGCTTTTGCCCTGCAGTCCCAGTTCCATGTCGTATGCTCCGCGAGTCTGTGCTGGCACCACCAAAACTAGCCGGCGCCAGCGGGATTGAAAAGCCAGGCGTTGAAGTTGCGCTGATGCATCGGACTATACGGCCCGCGCTCGCAGCCGGGCAAATGCCGGGGCAGACTCGAACACCGCTTTCGGCTCACGCCCGGTTCGACAGCAGATAGGCAAACACGATCCCGCCGAAAATTGCCGCGCCGACCCAGTTGTTGTAGAGGAAGGCGCGGAAGCACTTGAGCGGGTCCCGATCGCGGATGAGCACGTATTGGTAGACGCCCAGCCCCAGCGCACAAAGCAGTCCGGCGTGATAGGGCCAGGCCAGGCGGAGCGACCAGCCGATCCAGATCATGATCGCCAGGAACACCGCGTAGCACACCATTACCGCCGCCACATCGAAGCGGCCGAGCAGGATGGCCGAAGTGCGGATGCCGATCTTGCGGTCGTCCTCGCGGTCTACCATGGCGTACTCGGTGTCGTACACCATGGTCCAGAAGACGTTCGCAAGCAGCAGTATCCAAGCGATGGCGGGCAAGCTGTCTGTCTCGGCCGCGTAGGCCATGGGGATGCCGAATCCGAAAGCTATGCCCAGGTACGCCTGCGGCAGAGCGAAGAAGCGCTTGGTGAACGGATAAGTAACCGCCAGAAACAGCGCGCAGAAGGACAGCAGAATGACGAGCTTGCCCAACGGGAGAATCAGGATGAAGGCCAGCACCGCCAGCAACCGCTGCCAGGATCAGCGCCTCCTTCGGATTGATCAACCCCGCTGCGAGCGGCCGGTCCCGGGTTCGCGCCACGTGCGGGTCGAAGTTGCGATCCGCGAAGATCATTGACCGCCACCCCCGCAGATCGCATCAACACGGTGCCGAGCAGTGAATATCCACACGATCTTCCAGTCCGGCCTGCCGTTCGCGCTGAGCCACAGCGCCCACAGCGTCGGCCACAGCAGCAGCAGGATCCCGATCGGCTTGTCCAGCCGCAGCAGCTTTTCGTACAGGTCCAGCCTGCGCAGAATCGCGGAGAGATTCATCGCGTCTTTCGGCCCGCCATCGCCGGTTCAAATGCCTTTCGCATTTCGATCGCGGTGAGTATGCCCTGCATGATGGCTACCGGAGCGGGCGGGCAACCGGGCACCGCGACATCGACCGGGATGACGTTGGACACACGCCCGCGGCTCGCATAGCTCTCGCCGAAGATGCCTCCGGTGCAGCCGCAATCTCCCACCGCGACGACCAGCTTGGGCTCGGGCGTGGCGTCGTAGGTACGCCGGAGCGCGATCTCCATGTGCCGCGACACCGGACCGGTGACCAGCAGCATATCCGCGTGCCGCGGGCTGGCTACGAAACGAATGCCCAGACCTTCGAGGTTGTAGTAGGGGTTGTTCATGGCGTGGATCTCCAGCTCGCAGCCGTTGCACGAGCCGGCGTCGACGTGACGGATGGTGAGCGCGCCTGCGAACCAGCGCAGCACCGAGTTCTCCAGCCGCTGCGCCAGCGCGCGCAGCGCCTCGTCGGTTGCCGGCGGCGGCTCGGTGACGATGCCGGTTGTCACGATCTTTTTCAGTATCTGGTACATGCCCGACCCTCACTCCACGGCGCGCGTCGGATGCTCGAGCACCCATTCCTTGTGCGAGCTCTTGTCACAGGTCCACCCCGCTATAGCTCAAGTTGAACGACTTGTTGATCAGCGGGAAGTCCGGAACGATGTTGTCGATCACCGCATGCTCCAGCAGCGGCCAGTTCTGCCAGGACGGATCGTGCGGATGGACGCTGCGCAGCGATCCCTCCGGACCCGCCTCCAGTGCGATCAGCACTTCACCGCGCCAGCCCTCGACCCAGCCCAGGCCAACGCTGCCGTCCAGCGGCGTAGGCAGATCGACGCGGACGTCGCCGCGCGGCAGCCGCTCCAGAATGGCCGAACACAGCTCCAGCGACTCCATCAACTCTTCGAAGCGGACCGTCACACGCGCGGCCACGTCGCCGTTGCGATGCGTGGCCATGCGCACATCCAGCGTATCGTAGGGTACGGGAGGAAACTGCACGCGCAGGTCCCAGGACATGCCGCTCGCGCGCCCGGCGAGGCCGCACAGCCCGAGCCGGTCGGCCAGCTCCGGCGTAACGCGCCCGGCCGCGATGAAACGATCCTGCAGCCCCGGATGCTCATCGAAGATGGTCTTGAGCCTGCTCACCTCCGCGCGCAGCGCACCGCTCTGGCACGCACCACTGCGATGCCCTCGCGATCGATGTCGCGCGCCATCCCGCCGGGAACGATCGCGTCCATCAGATAGCGATGTCCGAACAGCGCACGGTTGACGCGCAGCACGTCCTCCTTGAGGCGGGAGAACTGCGCCAGGCCGAAAGCGAGCCCGGCGTCGTTGCCGAGGAAGCCGAGGTCGCCCAGATGGTTGGCAATACGCTCGCGCTCGAGCAGCAGCGCGCGCAGCCAGTGCGCGCGCTCGGGCGGCGTCAAGAACGCCGCGCCCTCGGCTGCCATCGAATAGGCCCAGGCGTAGGCCACGGTCGAGTCGCCGCTGACGCGCCCGGCCAGGCGGACGCCGTCGAGGATGCTCATGGACTCGAAGCGCTTCTCGATGCCCTTGTGCGTGTAGCCGAGCCGTTCTTCCAGGCGCAGCACGCGCTCGCCGACGACGGAGAAGCGGAAGTGACCCGGCTCGATGGTGCCGGCGTGCACCGGCCCGACCGGAATTTCGTGCACGCCATCTCCACCCACCTGCACGAACGGATAGCTGTCCTGCGCGCTCGGATCACTCGGCGCAGCGTCGAAGCTCTTGCGCAGCGGAAATGCATCCGCCGGCCACGCCGCGTGGCGCAGCCATTGCCGATTGTCGTCCGCCCCCGTAGCGCGCACTCCCAGCAGATCGAACAGAGCGCGCTGCATGCGGTTGGCGGCCGGAAAGATGTCCGCAACGTCAGGGCACTCGGGCCGCTCTGGCGGCACCGGCAACGTGAGCCACACCAGACCGGAACGCACCGTCATCGCCATGTGGACTTCGAAGCCGCCGCGGCGATCCGTCAGATCCGCACCCCACAGCGCGACGAGACGGCCGCCGTTTCGCCGAACCTGCTGCGCGAGGGTCCGCCATTGCGCGGTATTCACGGCGCCGCGCCATACCGGCATGGCACCGGGCACCGGGCTCATCTCGACCGGAAAGTCCTCGAGCCTCATCCGATCATCCTCGCGGCCGCTCGATACCAGTCGGCCAGATAGGGCGGAATGTACAGCCCGAGCAGCAGCACGATGGTCAGGTGCACGAACACCGGAAGCACCGCCGGCGGATACGGCAAGCGCTGCGCCGTGGTCTCGCCGAACACCATCGCCTGCAGCTTGCCAAAGATGGCGGCGAACGCGACCGCCAGCGACGTCAACAGGATCGGCGTGGCCCACGGCTGCTGCGCATGGCGGTGGTGAGGATCAGGAACTCGCTCGCGAACACGCCGAACGGCGGCATGCCGAGGATAGCGATGCCGCCCAGCATCAAGCCCCAGCCGACCGTGGGGCTGGTCTGGATCAGGCCGCGGATGTGGTCGATCACCTGAGTGCCCGTCTTCTGCGCCGCATGGCCGACCGCGAAGAAGATGGCCGACTTGGTGAGCGAGTGCGCGGTCATGTGCAGCAGCCCGGCGAAGGTCGCTACCGGCCCGCCCATGCCGAAGGCAAAGGTGACGATGCCCATGTGCTCGATCGACGAGTAGGCGAACAGCCGCTTCACGTCCTTCTGCCGCGACAGAAAGAATGCGGCGACTACCACCGACAGCAGACCGAAGCCCATCATCAGATTGCCGGCGAAGTGCGTGCCGAGCGCGCCGTCCACCAGCACTTTGTTGCGCACCACGGCGTACAACGCGACGTTCAGCAGCAGGCCGGAGAGCACCGCGGAAATCGGCGTCGGGCCCTCCGCGTGCGCATCCGGCAGCCAGTTGTGCAGCGGCACCAGGCCCACCTTGGTGCCGTAGCCGACCAGCAGGAACACGAAGGCGAGCGACAGCACGTTGGGCTCGAGCTGGTCCTGCACCGCGTGCAGATGCGTCCACAACAGTGCGGTACCGCCGGCGCCCAGCACCTTCTCGGCGGCGAGATACAGCAGAATCGTGCCGAACAGAGCCTGCGCGATGCCCACGCCGCACAGGATGAAGTACTTCCAGGCCGCCTCGATCCCGGCCGGCGTCCGGTACAGGCTCACCAGCAGCACGGTGGCCAGCGTAGCCGCTTCCATCGCCACCCACAGTATGCCCGACGTTGTTGGTGAGCAGCGCCAGCAGCATGGTGAAGCATGAACATCTGGTACATGCTGTGATACAGCCGCAGCCGGCCCGGCGACAGCTTGCCCCGCTCCTGCTCCACCCGCATGTAAGTCGCGGCTGAAGATCGCGGTGGTGAAACCGACGAACGCGGTGAGCGCGACCAGGAACACGTTGAAGGAGTCGACGAAGAACAGCTCGCGCAACACCGTCATCGGCCCCAGCGCGATGACCTTGGCGGTCAGCGCGGCCGCGGCCAGCAGCGTCAGCAGGCTCATCGAAGCGTTGACCTCCGCCGCCCAGGGCCGGCTGCCCCATACGGCGAGCAACAGCGCCGCCGAGCAGTGGCAACCCGAGCACCAGCAGAAGTTCCATCAGCTCTTGTCCTTCAGCTTTTCCAGATGATGGATGTCCAGACTGTCGAAGGTCTCGCGGATCTGGAAGAAGAAGATGCCGAAAATGAAGGCGCCGACCAGCACGTCGAGCGCGATGCCGAGCTCCACCACCATCGGCATGCCGTAGGTGGCGCTGGTGGCCGCGAAGAACAGGCCGTTCTCCATGGCCAGAAAGCCGATCACCTGCGGCACTGCCTTGCGGCGCGTGATCATCATCAGGAACGACAGCAGCACGCTGGCCATGGCGATGCCCAGCGTGCTGCGCGTGATGGTGCCGGCCAGCTGCGAGATCGGCAGCGCCAGGTTGAAGGAGAAGATCACCAGCACGATGCCGACCAGCATGGTGGTCGGGATGTTGATCAGCGTCTCCACATCCCAGCGCATGTTCAGCCGGTCGATCAAGCGATGCAGCAGCCAGGGCAGCGCCACCACCTTCAGCGCCAGCGTGAGCAGCGCCGAGAAGTACAGGTGCGGCTGGTGGATGGCGAAGGCGACGATGAAGGTGTTGATCGCTGAGCACCAGGCCTTGCAGCGCGAACAGGTGGATCAGCCGCAGGATGCGGCGCTGCGACAGCATGGCGAAGGCGATCAGCAGCAGCAGCGCCGCCATCAGATCGATCAGCTGATTGGTGAACGACGAGGCTCATGCCGCGCGTCACTCTCCAGCAGGAAGTGCGTGAGCATGCCGAGCACCGCCAGCAGGAACGCCATGCCGAGAAACTCCGGCACGCGGAAGATGCGCATCTTGGCCGAGACCATCTCCAGCACCGCCAGCCCGGCTCCGGCCAGGCCGAGCTTGAGCAGGAGCATCGCCAGCGATCGGCCACCGGCATCATCTCCCAGTGGCCGGCCTGGGCGATGCCCCAGGGCAGGAACAGGGCGATGCCGATCGCGATGTAGGTCATGAGCTTCAGCGCATGGCGCCCATTCCATCAGCGCCAGATGGCGTGCCGAATACTCGAGGATCATCGCCTCGTGGATCATGGTCAGCTCGAGGTGGGTGGCCGGATTGTCCACCGGGATGCGCGCGTTCTCGGCCAGCAGCACCATCAGGAACGCGACCGCGGCGAAGGCGAGGCTCGGGTAGAGCGTCAGCTCGCGGTGCGCCGAGCGCCTCGACGATGGTGTTGAGCGCGGTGGACTGGCTGATCAGAGCGGGGGTGAAGAACACCATCAGCAGCGCCGGCTCCGCCAGGCTCGCCATCAGCATCTCGCGGCGCGCGCCTAGCGAGCCGAACGCCGTGCCCACATCCATGGCGGCCAGCGCCATGAACACGCGCGCCAGAGCGAACAGGCCCACCAGCGCGATCACGTCGGCCGCCGGGCGAAAACGGCAGATCGCGTGGCCAGCACCGGCACGATGCTCACCGCCAGCACCATGCAGCCGAACACGACATACGGCGCGAGCCGGAACAGCCAGGAAGCGTTGTGCGCCAGCACCGCGTCCTTCCGGAACAGCTTGAACAACACGCGATACGGCTGCAGCAAGCCCGGGCCCGCGCTTGTTCTGCAGCCAGGCGCGGCACTGATTGACCCAGCCCAGCATGAGCGGCGCAAGGAACACCGCGAGCAGGGTCTGGAACAGTTGAGAAGCGACGATAGCCGGGATTCATCGGTCAGCGCTCATGTCACTGGATCACCAGCAGCAGCACCAGCAGCGTGGCGAAGCTGTAGATCAGATACACAGTGGATGCGGCCGTGCTGCAGCACGCCGACCAGCGCTGACAGCACTCGGCGACCTTGATCACCGGCACGTACAGCCCAGTACCAGAAGCGGTCCTCGACCTTCGAGGAGTAGAACGGACGCGCGTCGAAGGGCTCGGGCTGCGTGCGCTCGATCTTGAAGAACGGCTCGAAGATCTGCTTGATCGGCTGGCCGAAGCCTTCCGCCGAATCCTGCATGCGGGCGTCGGCCGCGGAAAGCCGCAGTCCCAGGCGTCGAGCGCGCGGGCGCGCCCGTGGTAGAACCGGCGCACCAGCAGGAAAGTCACCAGCACGGTCAGAACGATGCCGAGCAGGAACAGCAATGGACTGTAGCTCGCTCGCTCCGGCGCGATCGCGGTGAGGAACAGCCAGCTCGAATCGCTGCGTGCCCTCCTCGAGCGTTGCGCCGACCAGCATGCGCGTCCGATCGGATCCAGCGCGGTGATCACGAACACCGGCAGCAATCCCGAGCAGAACGCACCAGCCCGCCAGCCACAGCAGGCCGCGCGCTCGCAGCGGTCCAGCATCATGGGCCTCGGCCAGCTCTTCGCGCGGCAGGCCGAGGAACACGACGCCGTAGAACTTGACCATGACATAGCCGGCCAGCGCAACCGCCAGCGCGAGAGCGGCCGTGGCCACCGGCACCAGCATGTTCAGATACGAATTGGGCAGGCTCGGGCGTGAGCAGGAAGGCCTGGAACAGCATCCACTCCGAGGCGAAGCCATTGAGCGGCGGCAGGCCTGCGATGCGCCAGCGTGCCGATCAACGCCAGCGCCGCCACCCAGGGCATGGGGCGGATCAGACCGCCGAGCTTGCCCAGGCTGCGATGGCTGGTCGCGTGCATCACCGAACCGGTGACCAGAAACAGCAGGGTCTTGAACAGCGCGTGGTTGAGACAGTGGTAGAGCGTGGCGGCGAGCGCCAGCGCGGCCAGCACGTTCATGTCGTAGCCGTGGAACAAGATGGTCAGTCCGATGCCCGCCGAGGATGATGCCGATGTTCTCGATCGACGAGTAGGCGAGCAAGCCGCTTCATATCGGTCTGCACGGCGGCGAACATCACGCCGAACAGCGCCGTGAGCAGGCCCACGGACAGCGCCACCACTCCCCACCACCAAGCCTGTACGTGCAGCAGGTCGAAGGTGACGCGCAGCAGACCGTAGATGGCGGTCTTCAGCATCACGCCGCTCATCAGCGCCGACACCGGCGAAGGCGCGGCCGGATGCGCCTCTGGCAGCCAGACGTGCACCGGCAGAAATCCGGCCTTGGCGCCGAAGCCGAACAGCGCCAGCAGAAATGCGACGGATGCCCAGACCGGTGACAAGGTGTTGCCGCGCATGGCGTCGAAGCGTGTAGTTCCATTGGCCGAGCTGCAGCGTCCCGAAGCAGAGCAGGATCGCGATCGCGCCGACGTGCGCGACGATCAGATACAGGAATCCCGCGCTGCGGATCTCGGCGACCTCGTGATCGGTGGTGACCAGAAAGTACGAGGCCAGCGCCATGGTCTCCCAGGCCACCATGAACAGATAGGCATCGTCGGCCAGCAGCACCATCGCCATGCTGGCGAGGAACACGTGGTACTGCAGACAGATCAGGCGCGACGTTGCCGGCTGCTCGTCGTCGAAGTAGCCGGCGGAGTACAGCGACACGCCGGCGCTCACCACGCCCAGCAGCAGCAGAAAGAACGCGGACAGCGCGTCGAGGCGCAGATGAAACGGCAGATCCGGCAGCCCGAGCGGCAGCACCAGCGAATGCGGCGCGGCGGAGAGCGCGGGATACGCCTGCAACGGCAGCACCAGCCCGCCCACGGCGCCGAGCGGGAAGAACAGGCGCGCGTGGCGCCGCACGGCTGCCCTTGAACGAGCAGACCGAGCAGGCCGACCGCGATCCAGAACAGCGGGACGGCCGAGACCACGTAGAGCGAAGGACAAGAGCGGCGCGCCTTGGCATTCGTTAGGGTCAGCCCGGAAGCGGCACGCCGCGTTCCTCCCGATCGCGGCGGACCTGCTTGGCACGCAGGCCCGCGGACCGATGAAGGCGCAATGATACCCGAGGTGTCGCGATCGAGACGCTCACACCCGAGATAGTCCTGCTCGCCACCCAGCCACCGCGCAAGATGCGCCTCGCGTGAGCTCGGGCCAGTCGCGCAAGCATCCGGTCGGCGGCATCGCGCGCCGCCTCGAGCAGGTCGAGATCGCGCTCGCAGATCGGCGAAGCGCAGCATCGGCAGGCCGCTCTGCCGCGCGCCGAGCAGCTCGCCGGGGCCCGCGGATGCGCAGATCGTGGCGTGCGATCTCGAAGCCGTCGGTGTTCTCGTAGATGATGCGCAGACGCTCGCGCGCCGTGTCCGACAGCGGATTCTGGTACAGCAGAATGCACACGCTGGCTTCGGCGCCGCGTCCGACGCGCCCGCGCAGCTGGTGCAGCTGCGACAGGCCCATGCGCTCGGCATTCTCGATCACCATCAGCGAGGCGTTGGGCACATCCACGCCGACCTCGATCACGGTGGTTGCGACCAGCAGCTGCACCTCGCCCGATGTGAATGCCTCCATCACCGCCGCCTTCTCGGCGTTGGACAGCCGCCCGTGCACCAGTCCGACCGCGAGCTCCGGGAAGGTTTGCTTGATCCGCTCGAAGCGTCTCGAGCGCGGTTTGCAGCTGCAGTGCCTCGGATTCCTCGATCAGCGGGCACACCCAGTAGGCCTGACGGCCCTGCATGCAGGCGTCGCGCACACGCGCCACCACCTCGTCGCGGCGTGCGTCGGACAGCAGCTTGGTGACCACCGGGGTGCGGCCCGGCGGCAGCTCGTCGATCACCGAGACGTCGAGGTCGGCATAGAAGCTCATCGCCAGCGTGCGCGGGATCGGTGTGGCGCTCATCATCAACTGGTGCGGCTGCTCGCCCTCGCGCGTGCCCTTGAGCCGCAACGCGAGGCGCTGGTGCACGCCGAAGCGATGCTGCTCATCCACGATGGCGAGGCCCAGAGCGCGGAACTGCCACCTGGTCCTGAAACAGCGCGTGAGTGCCGATCGCGACCTTCGCCTCACCGCTGGCTACACGCTGCAGCTGGTTGCGCTTGTCCTTGCGCCCGAGATGTCCCGCCAGCCACGCCACATCGACGCCGAGCGGCGCGAGCCACTGCGAGAACTTGAGGTAGTGCTGCTCGGCGAGGATTTCGGTGGGCGCCATGACCGCGACCTGGAAGCCGCTTTCGACCGCCTGCAATGCTGCCAGCGCGGCAACCACGGTCTTGCCGCTGCCCACGTCGCCCTGCAGCAGGCGCTGCATGGGGTGTGGCCGCGCGAGATCCGCGCGGATCTCGGCGAGCACGCGCTCCTGCGCACGAGTCAGCTTGAACGGCAGCGCCTTCAGCAGCTTGCGTCGGCAAGCTCGCGCTGCCGCGTGAGCCGCGGTGCGGCCACCGTCTGCCGCTTCCGATGGTGCAGGCGCATGGACAATTGCTGGGCCAGCAGCTCGTCGAACTTGACACGGCGCCAGGCCGGGTGGGTGCGCGCCTCCAGCGCCTCGAGGCGCGCAGCGGGCGGCGGGTTGTGCAGATAGGCGATGCTTTGCTTGAACGAGGGCAGCTTGCAGCGGCGCGATGATGTCCGACGGCAGCGTGTCGGACAAGTCGGCAGCGTCGAGCGCACGCTCCACCAGCTTGCGCAGCTGTCGCCTGCGGCAGTCCCGCGGTGGTCGGGTACACCGGCGTGAGCGACTGCGGCAGCGGCTCCTCTCCGCTGCAACACGCGATAGCGCGGATGGACCATCTCGGCGCCGAAGAATCCCTTGCGCAGCTCGCCCAGCAGCCGCAACGCGCGCTCCCGGCGACGAGTTGCTTCTGCTGGCTGGGGTAGAAGTTGAAGAAGCGCAGGTGCAGGATCTCGTCGCCGTCGCGGACGCGACATACGAGCATCCGCTTGGGACGGAACTTGATCCCGGTTTCCTCGACCTCGGCCTCGATCTGAACGGTCTCGCCGCGAGGGCGCATCGCTCAGGCGGACCAGCTTGGTCTCGTCTTCGTAGCGCAGCGGCAAATGCAGCACGAGATCGAACTGCGGCGCACGCCAGCTTGTCGAGCTTCTCGACGCTTGGACCGCGACGACGCCGGGACACTGGCCGAGGGCCGACGTGGCAGGACTAGCGGAGGGTTTTGCCACCATCCCGAAGTCCCAGGTGAGGCCTGTGAAGCTAAACAACCAGAACTGCTTCGATCTCGACCAGCGCGCCGCGCGGCAGCGACGACACGCCCACGGCCGCGCGCGCGGGATAAGGTTGCTGGAAGTACTGCGCCATGGCTTCATTGACGCGCGCGAAGTTGCCCATGTCGGTGAGGAACACGGTCACCTTCACCGCGTCGTTCAGCGTCGCGCCGGCCGCCGCCGCTACCGCGCTCAGAGTTGCGGAACACCTGCTGGATCTGGGCATCGATGCCTTCGGCCAAGTGTCATGCTCTTGGGATCGAGCCGATCTGCCCGGATAAGTAGATGGTGCTGCCCGGCGCGGACGGCCTGTGAGTAGGTGCCGATCGCCTGCGGGGCGTCGCGCTCTGGATGATCTGCTTGGGCATGGACGTGTGACGCCTGTCAGGATCGATGACCGATAGTAGCGCAAACGCCACGGCCGGTAGCGCGCCTGCTACACGCGCAGCAAACGTGCGTGGTATGATGCGCCGCCGCTCGGTACCAACTAGTGGACCTAATCCACCTCCCGCGGCGGCGCTTCCGCCGCATCCGATCGGGCGGGCAGACAATCCCTCCGCGACGTGGCGACCGCCGCGGAGTGCTGGGTCTCGCTGTCGGCGCGGTCGGCGTCGTCTTCGGCGACATCGGCACCAGTCCGCTGTATGCCTTCAAGGAAGCTTTCGGCGGCACTCATCACGTCCCGCTCACCCATGACAACGTCCTGGGGGTGCTGTCCCTGATGGTGTGGTCGCTGTTCCTGATCGTGACGGTCAAGTACGTGATCTTCATGATGCGGGCCGACAACCGCGGCGAAGGCGGCATCATGGCGCTGATGGCGCTGGTCCGGCGCACGCTCCCGCCGCGGCAGCCGCAGTGCCTGGGTGCTGATGACGCTGGGCATGTTCGGAGCCGCGCTGTTCTACGGCGACGGCATGATCACGCCGGCCATCTCGGTGCTGTCGGCGGTCGAAGGCCTGGAGGTCGCCACCCCGCTGCTGCGGCCCTACGTCATCCCCATCACGCTGGCGGTCATCACCGTGCTGTTCCTGTTCCAGCAGCTGGGCACCGGCCACGTCGCGCAACTGTTCGGACCGGTCATGGTGGTGTGGTTCGCGGTGCTGGCGGCTGCTGGGGATCGTCAACATCGCCCACCAGCCGAGCGTGCTGGCGGCCCTCAGCCCGCACTACGCGGTGCTGTTCTTCGCAGAACAACGGCTGGATCGGGCTTCTTGACGCTGGGCGCGGTGGTGCTGGCGGTGACGGGCGCCGAGGCGCTGTATGCCGACATGGGCCACTTCGGCCGCCGTCCCATCCGCCTGGCGTGGCTGTGGTTCGTGTTCCCGGCGCTGGTGCTCAACTACTTCGGCCAGGGCGCGCTGATCCTCAATCAGCCCGCGGCAATCCAGCATCCCTTCTTCCATCTGGCGCCCGACTGGGCGCTCTATCCGATGGTTGCGCTCGCCACGCTGGCCACCGTGATCGCCTCCCAGGCGGTGATCTCGGGCGCCTATTCGCTGACCCGTCAGGCGATCCAACTCGGCTACTGCCCGCGCCTGATGATCGAGCACACCTCCGAGCGGGAGATCGGGCAGGTCTATCTGCCGTGGATCAACTGGGGGCTGTACTTCGCCGTGGTCGGGCTGGTGCTGGGCTTCGGTTCCTCCAGCAATCTGGCCGGCGCCTACGGCATCGCGGTCACCGGCACCATGGCCATCGACTCCATCCTGATCTTCGTGGTGATGCGCAACCTGTGGCGCTGGCCGACCGCGGTATGCGCCGCCGTGTCCGGCGTTCTTCCTCAGCATCGACCTGTGCTACTTCAGCGCCAACCTGGTCAAGATTCTGGTCGGCGGCTGGTTCCCGGTGGTGGTCGGCATCGTGGTGTATATCCTGCTGTCCACCTGGAAGCGCGGCCGCGAGGTCCTGTTCGAGCGCCTGCGGCCCGGCGCCATCGCCCTGGAGCCGTTCATCAACAGCATCACCGCGCATCCGCCCGTGCGCGTGCCGGGCACCGCCGTATTCCTCACCGCCACCCAGGAAGGCGTGCCGCACGCGCTGCTGCACAACCTCAACCACAACAAAGTGCTGCACGAGCGCGTGGTGCTGCTCACCGTGCGCGCCGAAGACATTCCGCACGTGCCCGATGCTCAGCGCGTCGAGGTAACCCCGCTGGGCCATGACTTCTATCGGCTCGACGGTGCACTACGGCTTCAAGGACGAGCCCGACCTGCCGCGCGCGCTGGAGCTGGCCAAGAGCCAAGGGCCTGGAGTTCAACATGATGGAAACCTCCTTCTTCCTGAGCCGCCAGACACTGGTGCCCACCAGTCAGGTGGCCGGCATGGCGCTGTGGCGTGAGAAGCTGTTCGCGGCCATGTCGCGCAACGCTGCGAGCGCCACCGCCTTCTTCAAGATTCCTACCAACCGGGTAGTGGAGCTGGGCACCCGCATCGAGCTGTAGTCTGATGCCGCCGACCATTCGCGCATGACCAGCCCACTGCTCGCCAACCTCGAAAAACTGCTCGCCGCAGGCAAGGAAACGGCGCTGCTGCGCTTCAGTCTAGGCAACGAATACCTCAAGGCCGGCCAGCCGGCGGCGGCGGTCGGACACCTTCAGCGCGCGGTGGAACTCGACCAGGAATACTCGGCGGCCTGGAAGCTGCTCGGAAAGGCCCTCGCCGAAGCGGGCCAGTCGTCGGAAGCACTGACGGCCTATCGCCAAGGCATCGAGGTCGCGCAGCGTAAAGGCGACAAGCAAGCGGCCAAGGAGATGGCGGTGTTCGCTGCCCGCATCGAGAAGCAACTCCCGAAGCGAGTGAGCCTTGACGCGATCCTTGAGCGCGGCCTTCCTCGCGCCAGTCAGGGCGGCGTATGATCACTCGATGCGTTTGTTGCTCCTGCTGGCGGTGCTCGCATTGCCTCTGCCCCGCGCCCTGGCCGAGAGCGAGGCGTATCCCACGGGTCTGGACCTGGTCAAGCGCTGTCATGCACTCGACCAAGTCGCGCGCGAGGGGGAAACGCCCGACGCCGAGACGCTGGAGGACTACGGCTACTGCCTGGGATTTGTAGTGGGGTACGTCAGCGGCTTCGCGGCACGCGACGCAGTCGGCGAGCAGGGGATGTTCTGCCCGCCGGCGAATGCGCGCATCGGCGATTTCGTGCAAGCCATCCAGAGTTGGCTGGTAGCACACCCGGAAGGGCTGGAACAGATGGGCGCCTACGTAACCGTCCAGGCGTTCCAGTCGCAGTTTCCGTGCAGCAAGCGCTGACTCCAGCGCCCTCATCCCTCTGATACGCCCGAGCAGCGGCAGCTCTCAGTAGTCGTCGCGGTCCTCGTCGGCCCCGCGGCGCTCTTCGAGCTCCTCTTCGTAATCGTCGTCGTAGGTGTCGAGCGCCTCGGTGGCCCATTCGCGCTCTTCGATCACGTCGTTGGCGATTTCATGCACGCGGGCCTCGACGTCCGACCTGGCTTCCTGCTCCGCCTTCGCCGTCGGGTAATCGCCGTCCACGATCTCGACTTCCACGCTGGCGTGCTCGCCATCATCGACGGTGGTGGCGGCCTTGGGCCATTCCTTGTGCAAATGCTCGAGCAGGATGTCCTTGAAGGCTTCGTAGTCTTCGTCGGACACCAGACCCAGCATGTCACGGTCGGCGTAATAGGTGATGACGAGTTGTCTGCTCATACACCTGCTCCCTGAGCGAGCCGCGCCGCCCCCGCATCGCCGGGACGCCGCCGCGCTCGCCGCGTAAGACTTGAGTTGTTCTAAAAAGCATAGCATGAGGCGATTTCTACGTCCCGTCACCCCGCGCAGGGCCCCACCCCGGGGTCCACGTTGCCCGATCGCCTCCGCTAGGACGGGCCGACGTTCCGCCGACTATAACCAAAGTCGTATGCCCCTCGATGCGGAAGATTCCTACGCTCAATCATCGCGTCGAACCAGAGCAGCCGTGGCCGTCATCCCCTTTCGTCCTCGCACGACCGCGCCAGCACCCAGCCCCGCAGAGGTGGTGCTCGCGCTTCATCAACTGCTGCGCAAGCACGGTTTCGCCCCCCGACAAGACATTCGCGCGCGGCAAATGGGGCCCAAGCTCACGCCCTCCTATGTCGTCGCGCTCGGCACTGATGCCGCGCCGGCAATGGAAAAACTGCTCGCTCCCATCCTCGAAAGCCGCTCGCATCTCAGCGCGACTCACTGGGTACTCTACCCGGCCGATGTGACGCTCATCTGGGAGGCAGCGCGATAACGCCTGTGTACCAATCGCGGGCAGCCGCAGCTGAATGGGTATCTAAGACTGGCGGAGATGGTGGAGACGAGGAGGATCGAACTCCCGACCTTCGCATTGCGAACGCGACGCTCTCCCAGCTGAGCTACGTCCCCACGATTCCGGATACGGTCCGGAGGACCCGGACCGCTCCAACGCATCGAACACCGGCATCGAATTCCCGGCGTTGAGCGGCGGAAGCAAACACCTTTGAAGCGCGCCCGACACCGGTCAAGTGCACCGGGCGGATGCGTATCATATACTCAAACCATTAGACGGTAAATTGACCCAGCGTTGCACCTCGACGACGCGGGGCACGTTGGTGGGCCTGCCTCACGCGTAACTTGACACGAGCGCCGCGGCCGGCTCCGGGACCCTCACACACTCGACCTCACGCGGGTACGCATGCTGATGATGCTCTATTGGGCGCGAACGTGAGAACATGAACCAACTCTCAGAGGCGGCGTGAACCTGAGCGATACACCCTACGGCTACAAGCGCATCGTCCCGCTGGACCGCAGCGTCCGGCTGCGGCTGCCCGAGGCGGGCGAAGCGCCTTCCTTTTGCCATCAGCTGCACGCCATCCCGATCAGCGTGTCGAGTTTCCCGCCGCGATGCGCGACTATCCCGATCGTGTTCGTGCGACGTGCCGGCGAGCTCGGGTTCACCGCCATGGTCATTCTGGGCATGCACGAAGGGCAGAACCTGTTCGTCATGGCGGACGGCAAATGGGACCGGCGCAGCTACATGCCGGCCTATGTGCGTCGCTATCCCTTCTGCCTGGTGGCCGCGCAGGAAACAGCCGGCGAGCAGGCCGAGCGTCTGATCTGCGTGGACCCGGAGGCGATGGACGAAGCAGCCGGAAGCGCCGATGTACGACGAGTTCGGCGCGCCGCTGCCGCACTGGACCATGATCGAGCGCATGCTGCACGAGTACGAGGACGACCTGGTGCTGACGCGGGACATGTGCGGCCTGTTCGCGCGGCTCAATCTGCTGGAGCCATTTACGCTGCGGGCGGAGCTGGTCGGCGGCTTCACGCTGTCGATGGAGAATCTGTTCCGCGTCAACCGGGAGCAGTTGATCGAGCTCGACCACGCTGATCTGCGCGACCTGCTAGCCAAGGGCTACCTCGACCATATCTACGCGCACCTGTTCTCGCAGGAGAACTTCCAGCGCCTGCTCAATCGCCGCAGCTTCTTCGCGGCCGACCCGCCCGCGAGCGCGAAGCAGTACAACTAGCTACTTGGCGCTGGCGCGTTGCGCGGGTGCCTTCCCCTGCCGATAGGCCCAGGCCAGCATGACGATCCCGCCCAGGATCATCGGGATGCTCAGCCACTGCCCCATCGACCATCCCATAGCCAGCAGCCCCAGGAAATTGTCCGGCTCGCGCGTGAACTCGACCACGAAACGCAGCACCCCATAGCCGAGCAGAAACAGGCCTGACACCGCACCGGTCGGGCGTGGCTTGCGCGAGAACAGCCAGAGGATCAGGAACAACACCACGCCCTCCAGGCCGGCTTCGTACAACTGTGAAGGATGGCGCGGTCTGTTCGTCCACGTTCGGGAAGATCATGGCCCAGGGCACGTCGGTGGTGCGCCCCCACAGCTCGGCGTTGATGAAGTTGCCGATCCGCCCCGCTCCCAGGCCCAGCGGCGTGAGCGGCGCCAGGAAATCGGTCACGTCGAACCACTTGCGGTTGGTGCGATGCGCGAACCACAACATGGCGAGGATCACGCCGAGGAACCCGCCATGGAACGACATGCCGCCCTCCCACACATAGAAAATGCGAATCGGGTCATGCACGTACTCCGAGAACTTGTAAAACAGCACGTAGCCGAGGCGACCGCCGAGCACCACTCCCAGCACGCAGTAGAACAGCAGGTCGTCCAGGTCGCGCGTGGTCCAGCCGAGCTCGGGCCGCGTCCTGACGCGCAGGCGGCCCAGCAGCAGGCCAGCGACGAAAGCAATGAGGTACATGAGCCCGTACCAGCGGATGCTTACCGGGCCTAGCTGCAGGGCGATGGGGTCGAATTGCGGGTGAACCAGCATGAGGCGGCGGTCTGTGTTGTGCAGCGGCCAGTCTCGTCGACCGCGATGGCCGCATTATAAGGGAGCCCGCCGCGGGCGCCGCTATCGTCTGGGCGGGGCGGGACCAGCCCACATCCGGGACTAGCGTAGACGGGTGCAATACCGTCAGAATTCCCCCGGCATGACGCAGCACCAAGGGCGTGGGAGGAAGGCATGCTGGGCTGGATCAAGGGCGGGAGATCGGACCACCCGCTGGACGACAAGGACGCGCCGGGCATCCTGCTCGAAGAGCTGGCGGGCAAGGATCCGATCCCGGCGCTGGAGCAGCTCTCGTCCTATCTGGACGCCATCAAGACCGCCGAGAACCTCAAGGCCGGGCGCGCCTGGGAGATCGTCGACCTGCTCGACCGCACCGGCCGTCCTTTGCAGCGCCGGCTGACGCAGGAGTTCATGGCCGATGCCCAGCAACGGACCAAGTTCCAACAAGCGCGACTGTGGACCGGGGTCTCGACCTACTGGACCGCAGCTCGCCGAGGGCTACCGCTTCTGCCTGTCGAAGTACGAGGTGGGCGCGGTGGGCGCCGCCGTCCTCAAGCCCCATCTGCCCCGCATCACCTGCCGGGCGATGCGCGCCTGTGCCGGTCAGCTCAAGTGGGCGCTGCTGCGCTATGGGCCGGTCGAGCCAAGGGTATGGCACGACCTGGGCGGCCTGTACCTGCTGGCGGAATCGCTGCAGTTCGCGCAAGTCAATTTGAGTGTCTATCGGGGGGCCAAAGGCGAGTCCAGTCCGGAGCGCGAGTTTCTGCGGGCCCTGATGCTGGCGGTGTCCTCACCCGATGGCCTGCTGCCGCTGCAGATCGAGATCGCCGAGCGCCTCGTCGCCCAGCTCGCGAGCGGTTTCAGCATCGGGCTGCGCCCGGCAACGGGCATTCATTACATGTTTGATCTCTCGGGCGAGCGTCCGCCGGGGCGGCTACGCGCCAGCGCCGCGCTGACGCCACGTGTGCGCTGCTTCGGACCCGGGGAGGCTGCAGCGCAGGCCGATCAGATCGCCCAATTCATCGACGACAACCAAGTGCTGCCGCTGGAGCCTTCGCTCGGCGGCGCCTACGATCCGACGCTGGTGCTGAGCACGCTGCGCCATCTGTTGCGGTACTGGGCACCGATGCTGCCGGAGCGTAAGGCGCGGCGGCGGCACCTGGAGCGGGTGACGATAGTGCACGAGTATGAGGAGGTAGTGGCCCATGTGGGCGGGCTGTTCCTGGATTCCCCTTTCGTCAGCAACGACGAAGAGTGGATCGTCGAGAACGACAGCGAGGGCGGGTTCGGCGCCTTCGTCCCGCAGCCCAACGGGGCCTGGGTCAATGTGGGAAATCTGATCGGGGTGCGGCGGGAGGACGGCGTGTCCTGGGGGGCAGGTATCGTGCGCCGCGTGACCATGGACGACAAAGGCAACCGCTACGTCGGGATCCAGATGCTCGCGAGCGGAGGCGCCGTGGTGACCGTATTGGCTGCCTCCAAGAACACCAAGGACAGCCCCGTCTCACCGGAGGGCGAGCTGTGCGTGCTGTTGCCGTCGGCCACCCTGCAGACCGGCGAGGCGGCGTTGCTCATGCGCACCGGGCTGTTCTCGCCCGCGCGCAACCTGGTAATGCACGCCTACGACCGGCAGTACCTCCTGTTCCCGCTCAGCCTGAGCGAGAAGAGTGAGGAGTTCGATGTCGGGCGCTATCGAATCCTCGAGCAGCTCGCGTGAGCTATTCCAGCTCGTCGATGTTCCGCGGCCAGCTCTTCTTGAGCAGGCGTGACAGCGCGCGATCCGCCAGGATCCTGCCGTCGGTCTGGCAGCGCGCACAGTAGTTGGTCTCGTTCTCGGCGTAGACGATGCGCTGGACCGGCGCACCGCACACGGGGCAGGGCTGACCGAAGCGGCCGTGCACCGCCATGTTTTCGCGGAACGCGGTGACCTTCTCGGGAAAGGCGCCGCCCGCCTCCTTGCGCAAGTGCTCGGTCCACTCGCTGAGGATCGCGCGCGTCGCACGGTAGAGCCGCTGTATTTCCTCGTCCTCGAGCTGGGAGGTGAGCGCGACGGGAGAGAGCTGCGCGCGGTGCAGGATCTCGTCCGAGTAGGCATTGCCGATACCGCTGAAGATATGCGGGTCGGTCAAAGCCCGCTTCAGCGTGTGGTTCTCTGCGCGCAGCCGCTGGGAGAAACTCGGGAGGTCGATTGCCAGCACCTCCAACCCGCCCGGATCGAATACCTTGAGCGCGTCCTCCCCGCGCACCAGGTGCAGCGACGCGCGCCGCTTGGTGCCGGCCTCGGTGAGCAGCAGCGAGCCGCTGGAAAACTCGAACACCGCCAGGCCGATGCGCCCCGGCGCTTTGCCCCCCGCGATCGCTCCAGCGCAACCGCCCGGCGATCATCAGGTGCAACACCAGGAACAGATCGCCCTCCAGCCCGATGACGATGCGTTTGCCGATGCGGCGCAGGCTGGTTACGCGCTTGCCCTCGACCGCGCCGATCGGTGGCTCGGCGGTGCGCAGCAGGAACGGGTTCAGCAAGCGGACGCGTTCGAGCCTCTGGCCGAGAATCCTCGCGTCCAGCGCCTCGATATAGACCACGATGTCCGGCAGCTCAGGCATGGGTCAATCCAATGACGGAGAAACCCGGAATACGATCCTGAACCACCCCTCTCGAACCGCCTTGGCGGCATCGAGTATTTGGCACCTGCACGGAGGGCATCCACCCGAGGATGAGATTGGTCTTGCGTTCGAGCCATGGCGTGTGGCGGTTGCGGTCGTAGTAGCGCGGCTTCGGGACCATCGCGGCCAGGCGTGCGGCCTCCCATGCATCGAGGTTTGCGGCACCGTGGTTGAAATAGTAACGCGACGCCGCCTCGGCGCCGTACACGCTGTTTCCCCATTCGATGATATTGAGATAGATCTCGAAGATGCGCTGCTTGCTCATGACGGTCTCGATCATGACGGTGATGAGCGCCTCCTCGGCCTTGCGCCACGGCGAGCGGCGGCCGGACAGGAACAGGTTCTTGGCCAACTGCTGGCTGATGGTCGAGCCGCCGGCGACGATCTTGCCCTTCTTCAGATTCTTCTCGTAGGCCCTCTGGATCGCGTCCCAGTCGAAGCCTTCGTGCTCCATGAAGTTGGCGTCCTCGGCGGCGATCAGCGCGCGCTTGAGATTCAGGGATATCTTGTCGTAGCGCACCCATTCGTGACGCAGCTTGGCCTTCGGGTTCTTCTCCTGCAACACCTCGAGGCGCTGCTCCATGAAGGCGCTGCTGGAGGGATTGAACCAGTTCCACCACAGCACATGCCCGAAGAGCCAGACGTGGTATACGAGCAGGATGCCGAAGACGAGCAGGAGTCCCCGCCCGATCCAGCGCCACAGCTTTTTCTTCATCCGGCCTTCAGCGCCGCGATGACCTGCCGGGTTTCCGGGCGCACGCCGCGCCAGATGAGGAAGGATTGCGCCGCCTGCTCGACCAGCATGCCGATGCCGTCGGCCAGCTGTCCCGCGCCCTGCGCCAGGGCCAGCTCCAGGAACGGGGTCATGCCTTTGCCATACATCATGTCGTAGGCCAGGCTATCGTGTGCGAAGACGTCTTGCGGCAGATCGGGCACGCTGTCGTTGAGGCTGGCCGACGTGGAGTTGATGACGATCTGAAACTGCTGTCCCGCCAGTTCCCGATAGCCGCTCGCGCTCAACGCATCCACGCGCAGGCCGCGCGCGCCGCGAAAGCGCTCCGCCAGCCGCTCGGCCTTGTCCAGCGTGCGGTTGGCAATGACCAGCCGCGCCGGCTGCGCCTCCAGCAAAGGACCGAGTGCGCCCTGAGCGGCACCGCCTGCACCCATCAGCAGGACGTCCCGCCCCTCGATGGAGAAACCAAGGTTGGTCTGGATATCGCGCACCAGACCGACGCCGTCCGTGTTGTCGCCGTAGACCGTCGCGCCTTCGAACTTGAGCGTATTGACGGCCGCGGCGTCCTGCGCTCGCGGCCCGCGCTCGTTGGCGATCTGAAACGCTTCCAGCTTGAAGGGCAGCGTAACGTTGAGTCCTTTGCCGCCTTCGGCACGAAAGTTCGCAACGGCTGCCCGGAAGCCGTCCAGCGGCGCCAGGATACGCTCGTAGACCAGGTCCTGGCCGGTCTGCCGGGCGAACTCGGCGTGAATGAAGGGTGACTTGCTGTGCGCCACCGGGTTGCCGATGACGGCGTAGCGATCGGTCACGGCGCGCTCCGTCTAGTATTGTCGCTGGTGATGAGCAGGTCGCTGCGGGTGAAGGCCCAGTTGCGCGTGATGTGAAGGACGTCGGCGTCCTTGCGCAACTCGGCGGGGAAGGGTTTGAACGGGCCGGCGAGCTGCACGATCTTCTCCACCGAGATATCCAGGATGCGTGAGCCCGAGGAGCGATCGATCTCGATGTTCTCCACCGTGCCGTCGGCTCTGACGGCCACCGTGACCATCACGGTGCCGAACACGCCCTGCCGCTTGGCCTCGTCCGGGAAGTTGGCGGTCCCGACCCGCTCGATGCGCTGGCGCCAGGAGTCCAGGTACTCGGCCTCCACGGCGCTCTGCGTGCGAGCGCCGAGGAACTTGCGCTTGGGCAGCTTCTGGTAGGCCTCCCATTCCCGTGGCGATCTGCGCTTCGAGCCGTGCGATTTCCAGCCGATCGTGCGGCAGATCCGCGATCTTCGGCGCATCGCTCCGCACCACTTCCTCGACCGGCAAGGTCTTCGGGTCGACCGCGGTGGCGCCAGGGTTGATCCGGGTCAGCAGGTGGTGAGCCTCGAGCTCGAGTTGCTGCACGCGCTTGGAGGCGAGCGACAGTTCCGCGTCCGTGGGCATGTCGGGAAGCGCCGGCAGGTTGGTCTTGGCGCGACGGTTGGCTTCGGTATTGCCACCGCCGTCCAGGTCGGCCTGCGCCAGGGCGTCGGCCTTTACCGGCCGCGACTTCGACTTGCTGTTGACCAGCACCACCTCGATCGGCGTCGGCGTGCTCTTGAAATTCAGCGCGTCGGGGAACTGGAACGTGATCAGCAGCAGTACGGAGTGGAAGACCAGCGAGAAGGCCAGCGCGACGGTGAGCGCGCCGTTACGCCGGAGACGGCAGCAGCGGCTCGGGCCGTCGGCCCGGTGGGCGGCCGCGGAAGACATCGGCAATGCTGACGAGGCTGCAGTCAAGTTGGTCTATTGTAGGGGAGTTACAGAGCGCGTGTCACAGCAAGGACCTTGCCGGACCGGTTCATGCAACCAGGCCCGATGTATTCAGCGTGAAAGGTGAGGTCCAACAGGTCTATATCGGAGATCTTCAGCGTGACCTTGACTCCCGGCTCCAGGGTCGGCAGCGACACGACCCGGGTGATCAAGGGAATGCGGTCGATCTTGACCAGATTGTCCCGCACCACCTCGGCAGGGGTCAGGTCGAGGCCTTCCTGCACCATCCAGCGCAGACACCAGTAGCGCTCCATGTTGCGCTGGAACTCGGCATAGACGTCGGAGGCGAGCTCGAAATCGCGCATGACCGCCAGGAGCTGCTCGCCGCCGGACGTGTAAGGCGCCGGCTCGCCGCGGTGCCAGGCGATGAGCTGGCGCTGGTTGACCAGATCGACGTAGCGCCGCAGCGGCGAGCTGGTCCAGGCGTACTGTGCCACGCCCAGTCCCTGGTGCGCGGAGGGGAAGGTGGACATCCGCACCTTGCCGTTGCTCTGGACGCGGTAGATGGCGGCGATGCCCGCGTCCGCCAGGACGCGGCCCCACTCAGAGTTGACCAGGATCATCATCTCCGACACCAGCTTGTCGACCGGCGAGCCGCGCCGGCGCTCCACGATCCGTACCCGGTCGTCCTCGACGTAGAAGTTGTAGTCCATGTGCAGCGTGCGGATCTGCTCCGGGCGTCCGCGGCCTGCTTCCAACACGGTGGCAAGCTCCCACAGCAGCTTCAACTCGCGCGCGAAGGGGAACGTCGGGCAGCTCCGCGGTGAGGCTCTCGTCGTTGAACTGCGCCTCCAGCTCGGCGTGACGCAGGTTGGCGACGATGCGCACCTGCTCGAGCGCCGTGTGGCTGCCGCGCACCGACAAATCGGATGCAACCTCCAGGTACATGGACAGCGCTGGACACTCCTTGCCTTCGGTCAGCGAGTAACGCGAGATCGCGGACGGCGGCAGCATGGTGATCTTGTCGCCCGGCATATAGACGGTGGACAGCCGCGTGGCCGCCTCCTGGTCGATGAGCGACCCGGGTGCGATGCCCACGGCGGGCGCGGCGATGTGGATGCCGATGCGCCAGCCGCCAGCGGGCACGGGCGTCACCGAGAACGCATCGTCGATCTCGGTGGTGGTGCTGTCGTCGATGCTGAAGGCGTCGACCTGCGCGGCTGGCAGCTCGATCAGCGGCGGTGCATCGGCCGTTTCGGGGAAGTCTCTGCCGCGCGGGAAGTGCTCGAACAGGAACCGGTTCAGGTGATAGTCCCGGGTGGACGGGATTGCCCCGCACTGTTCCAGCAGCCGCAGCGTCGACAGCTTTAGATCCGCGCCGGCTTCCTCCAGCGCTTTGACCTCCACCGTGCTGCGGTCCGGCTTGTACAGCAGTTCCAGCAGCCGCGGTCGAAACGTCTCCGGCAGCTCGAAGCGCTTCAGCTGCGTCGACGTATTGCTGCCTGCACCAGCGCCTGCTGCCGCTTGCGCTCGACGCTGGCGAGCGCGGCCTTCAGCGCGTCGGGCGGAGCCGGGCGGTAGCGTCCCTTGCCTTTCTTGTAGAAATACATCGGGGCGCCGTGCAGGCGGAGCAGGATCGCGGCCGATTCCGCGGCGCCGGGAGCGTGCCCGAAGTACTCGCGCGCCAGCGCGTCGTAGGAGAACTCCGTCCTGCGCCGCAGCACTCCCACAGGAAATCCAGGTCCATCTCCTCGGCCGTCTTCTGCGCCTCTTCCATGAATCCGGACAGCGGCTCATTGAAGCGGAACAGCACGTTGGAGGCCTTCACCTTGCTGCGCTTGCCGTGCGGCGCCTCGACCTGCAGCGAAGTGTCGTTGTCGGCGAGGATGGCGCCGATCCTGAAGCTGCCTTCGTCTTCGTAGAAGACGTTCATGCGCAAAGCGCGCGGAGGCAGACCCGACCGGCGAGGTGGGAGCTGCTGAGCATGGGGCGGAGTGCGCCGGAGAGGCGGGCGACTACGGCAGGAATGGGATGCAGCATCGGAGGGCCGGCCAGAGTGAGCGCGGCATTATAGCGAAGTGGGGCGGCCGCATCGGTGCGAGCCCGCATCAGCGAGCTTCAGGCGATGCCGGCGAACTCCAGCACGCTATCCAGATAGGTCGCCGAAGTCGGCGAAGCCGTGGTCGCTGCCCTGCACGACGAGCTGCTTGGCGCCGGCGAACCTCTTCACGGCCTCGCGGTAGTCCAGCACTTCGTCGCCGGTGGTGACCATCAGGTAGTAGCGGTCGAGACGCGTGGGTCGCTCCACGTCCAACGCCTGCAGTTCGCGCAGATGCTCGTGCGTGAGCTCGTAGGCTGCGCCGGTATAGAGATTCTTTTGCGGGCCGAGATAGGCTGCGCAGTCCCTCGTACGGCTTGACCGCCGGGTTCACCAGCACCGCGCGCACGCCGAACTTCTCCGCCAGGTAGGTAGCGTAGTAGCCGCCCAGCGAGCTGCCCACCAGCGTCACCGCTTGCCCGTTTGGCGCCGAGCAGGTGCGCCTCCAGCAACTCGATCGCCAGCGGCCGGACGATCGGGCAAGCGCCGGACACGAGAACTGCGCTGCCGCTGGCCCATAGCTTCCAGGCGCTGTTTCAGCAGACGCGACTTGTGGGACGCGGGCGAGCTGTTGAAGCCGTGGATGTAGATCAGCATGCGGTGGCTCGTCGGTGCGCCGTTGGCCAACGCCGCCAGCGGATTTCGACAGCGATGGCCTGCGCGCAGCCGCGTCAGAATCCGGCGACGGCACCATCAGACCTTGGATCGGCCGCTGCCTCGAAGATGCCATCGGGGTGGCGCACCGCCATCCCCGCATGACCGACCGATTCATCGAAGGCGCCGATGAGCTCGATGTCATGCCCCTTCGCTTGCAGTGCGGCCACCACGGCCGGGTCGAAGCGCGACTCCAGCTTGAGCGTGTCGGACGGCTTTGCCCCAGGTCCGGCCCGAGCAGCCAGCGCGGTGCCGTAACCGCCTGCTGCGCAGTCTGGCCAAACAACACGTAGCGCGTAAAGATCGTCGCCTGTGTCTGCGGCTGACCGTCCCCGCCCATCGTCCGTACACCAGCGTGCGGCCGTCCTTGAGGCGCGCGGCCGGCCGGATTCAGCGTGTGGAATGGCTTCTTCCGCGGCCGCAACGCCAGCAGATGGTCCGGCTCGAGCCGGAACGATGCGCCGCGATTCTGCCAGACGACCCCGGTGTCTCCCACCACGACGCCGCTGCCGAACTCGTGGTACGTGCTCTGAATGAACGACACCGCCAGCCCGTTGCGGTCGATCACGCCCATCCAGATCGTGTCTCCCGGCTTGGTGCGAGTGCCCCACGGGCGGCGGTCGTTTCGATCGATCTTTGCGGCGAGCTCCGACAGAGCATCTTGGGCCTGCAGCAACGCTTGCGGATCGATCTTCAAATCGCGCCGGATCGGTGATGTAGCGATCGCGCACTTCGAAGGCCGCTTGGTCGCTTCGACAACCAGGTGG
The DNA here is from genome assembly GCA_963741215.1 of uncultured beta proteobacterium. Lineage (GTDB taxonomy): Bacteria > Pseudomonadota > Gammaproteobacteria > Burkholderiales > SHXO01 > SHXO01. The sequence continues at coordinate 883,096 of CAVUHQ010000035.1, read as the reverse complement.
ACGTAGTCCGGCGTCTCCGCCAGCGATGCGTCGAGCCCGAGGCGATCGAGCATCCCGAGGATCATCAGCGACACCAGGCCCTGCGTCGGCGGCGGCAGGTTGTACACGTCGCCGCGGCCGATGCTGAAAGGTGCAGCGGCGCACCACGTGGCTCGCGCGCTGCTCCTGAAGATCCTGCGAGAGTGACGGGTGAGCCAAGCGCGGCGAGCTGACGCGCCAGGTCGCGGGCCAGCGACCCGCGGTAGAAAGAGTCCAAGCCCCTCTTCGGCCAGCCGCGAGAAAGTGCGGCCAAGCCCGGGCTGCCGGAAGCGCGATCCCGGTGTGCGGCGCTTCGCCATCCACCAGATAGCACCGTGCGAAGCCCGGCTGGTCCTTGAGTTCGGCCAGCTTGGCCTTCGTGGACGCATGCTGGCTGCGCGTAACCGGGATGCCGTCGTGCGCGTAACCGATCGCGTCGGCGAGCAGCGCGTCCGAGCGGGACTGTTCCGCCCTGCGCTGCGACACCGAGAGCGCCTTCGTTCCACCCGCTGATCGTGCCGGCGACGGTGTTCGCCGCGAGCGGGCCGCGCATTGGAATCGACGGCAGCCCGCGCTCTCGATAGAAACTCGATGGTCGCGAGCCTGCCGGAGCGGCCGCAGGCGTCGATCCCGATCGGAGCCGCATCGGGCGGCAGGATCGAGCCAGAAGCCGTCGCCGCCGATGCTGTTCATGTGCGGATAGACCACGGCGATCGTCGCGGCGGCGGCAACCATCGCTTCGATCGCGTTGCCGCCTTCGCGCAGAACGGCGAGCGCGGATTGTGCGGCGAGGGCGTGCGGCGCTACCGCGACGCCGTTCGTGCGTACGTCGGATTCAGCATCGGGACTCATCGATTGAGCACTCGGTCACTCGGCTCCTCGACGAGATAGCGATTTCGGGCCGGCTTGAGCACGGCCAGCGCCAGCGCGGCGGTCGCGAAATTCATCGCGATGACGACGGCGAACACGGTGGTCCAGGTGCCGGTCTTCTGATACAGCAGTGCGGCGAGCGGACCGCCGAGGATCGAGCCGACTCCCTGCGCCATATACAGGAATCCATAGTTGGTGGTCGCGTGGCGCGGGCCGAAGGTGTCGGTCAGGGTCGACGGGAACAGCGAGAAGATCTCGCCCCAGCCGAAGAACACCAGGCCCGACAACAGCACGAACAACACCGCGTTGTCGCTTGTCAGCAGCCACGCCGTCATGGCGACGCCCTCGAGCGTGAAGGCGATGAACATGGTGTTCTCGCGCCCGATCCGGTCCGACACCCAGCCGAAGAACGGCCGCGTAAGGCCGTTGGTGATGCGATCCAAAGTCAGGGCCAGCGGGAGCGCCGCGAGGCCGAGGACGGTGACCTCGGCTACGCCGAAGTCCCTGGCGAAGGCGCCCATCTGAGAGATCACCATCAACCCCGAGGTGGACATCATCGTCATCATCAGCGAACAGGAGCCAGAAAATCGGCGTTCTCAGCATCTGGAGCCGGCGCCACATCGCGGGCGCTCGAATGGCGGGCCGGTTCTCTGTCCGCTGTACCGGACCCGTTCGGCGGTATTTTCAGACGCCAACGCGGCGATCAACCCGACGACCCCGAACATCAGTCCGAAGATGACGAGCGTGTGCTCGATAGCCCGACGCGGCGAGACTGATCGAGATCGGAAACGTGGTGAGCACGGCGCCCATTCCGTAGCCCGGCCGCCACCAGCCCGGTGGCAAGGCCGCGCTTGTCGGGAAACCACTTCACCATGAGGCCGATGACCCCGATGTAGATGATTCCGGTCCCGATTCCGCCCAGCACCCCGTAGGTGAAATACAGAGAGGGCAGCGTGTCGGCACCCGCGGCCAGTACCCAACTGCCTCCGGTGAGCACGGCCCCGAGCGAAAGGAGTCGCTTCGGCCCGAACTTCTCCACCAGGAATCCTTGCACCGGCGCAAGGAAGGTCTGCAGGACGATAAGGATCGAGAACGTGACCTGGAGCTCCGCCAGAGTGACGCCGAGCTTGGCGGCCATGGGTTTGGTGAACAGCGCCCAGACATACTGCGGACTCGAGATCGCCATCATGCAGACCACGCCGATGGCCAGCTGCGTCCAGCGCAAGGCGCTGTCCCGCGGGGCGGGTGCGGCGTCAACGCCGGGGATCGAGGCTTGCGATGAGATCGACGGTTCCATAGCGGTCCTTGAGAGCGGGCCGATGGTCGGATCGCGCCACCGGTGTCATCGACTACGTCCCAGTATATTCAACCAGCTTCAGGCAGGCGAAGCCCCCCGCTCGATCATCGCAGGTCCGCGCTCACTTGAGACTTGGCCCGTAACGCATCGAGCAGTTTGCCGTGCACGCCGCCGAAACCGCCGTTGCTCATGACGAGTATGTTGTCACCGGGATGTGCAGCCGCAACGATGGCCTGCACCAGTTGCGCGAGATCGTCGAAGCTCGCAGCTTTCGCGCCTAACGACGACAGCGCTGCGCTTGCGTCCCATCCGATTCCGTTGGTGTAGCAGAACACCAGGTCCGCGTCCGACAGACTGGGCGCGAGGCTGTCCTTCATGACACCCAGTTTCATCGTGTTGGAGCGTGGCTCCAGCACCGCGAGGATGCGTGCATCGCCTACCTTCGCACGCAGGCCGGCGATCGTCAGGTCAATCGCGGTGGGGTGATGGGCGAAATCGTCGTACACGGTCACACCGCTTACGATGCCACGCACCTCCATGCGCCGCTTCACGTTCTTGAAGCCCGCCAGCGCGGCAATGCCTTGCGCCACGGGCACCCCGACGTGGCGCGCAGCGGCCAGTGCGGTGAGCGCATTGTGGCGATTATGTTCGCCCAGTAGCTCCCAGCTGACTGTGCCGACCAGCTTGCCCTTGAAGCTGCACGTCGAAGCTGCCGTCCGCTGCAGGCACGCCGGCCAGCCACCCGTCTTCCAGGCCAACCAGCTCCACTGGTGTCCAGCAGCCGCGCGCCAATACCCGCCGCATGCTGTCCTCGCGTCCGTTGGCGACGATCAGCCCGTTGTGCGGGATGGTGCGGACCAGATGATGGAACTGGGTTTCGATCGCGGCAAGGTCGGGAAAAATGTCCGCGTGATCGAACTCCAGGTTGCTGAGGATCGCCGTGCGCGGATGGTAGTGGACGAACTTGGAGCGCTTGTCGAAGAACGCCGTGTCGTACTCGTCGGCCTCGATGACAAAGAACGGCGACTCGCCGATGCGCGCGGACAGGCCGAAGTTTTCCGGCACGCCGCCAATCAGAAACCCGGGGTTCAAGCCGGCATCCTGCAGGATCCAGGCGAGCATGGCGCTGGTAGTGGTCTTGCCGTGGGTTCCCGCCACCGCCACCACCCACTTCTCTCTCAGGACGTTGTCGTACAGCCACTGGGGGCCCGAGATATAAGGCAGGTTGCGATCGAGGATCTCCTCCATCAGCGGATTGCCGCGCGAGACGACGTTGCCGATCACGAATAGATCCGGCTTCAACTCGATCTGCTGCGTGTCCCAGCCCTCGATCAGGCGGATGCCTTGCGCCTCGAGCTGCGTGCTCATGGGCGGATAGACGTTGGCGTCACAGCCGGTGACCGCATGACCCGCCTGCCTGGCGATCACCGCGATGCCGCCCATGAATGTGCCGCAAATGCCTAGGATGTGTATGTGCATGACCGGTCGGATCGAAGCGCGGAAACTCGAGCGAAGCGTGATCTTACAGCAGCCGGCTCTTGTCCCCGCTGCGAAAGCCCTGGAGCGGAATCTGGAGTCCGCGCCCGAACGCGATGACCTTGAACAGCTCGCCCATTTCCGCCGGGCTGAGGAGCTTCTGCGCCTGCGCGGCGAGCGGCAGGTAGGCCGCCGCGTCCTGGGCCGGCGTGCGCGCCATCAGGTCGGTGATGCCGAGGTTGATCAGGAACTGCGCCTGAGTGGTATAGCCGAGAGGGTCGAGGCCCGATTGAGTCCCGGCTCGCGTGACGGCGCTGAAATCGACGTGGCTGGTGATGTCCTGCAACCCGGGAGCAAAGAATGGATCATCGTGCGCGTGGTGCCGGTAATGGCACATCAGCGTGCCGCGATCGCGCTGAGGATGGTAGTACTCGCGCTCGCCAAAGCCATAGTCGATGAACAGCAGGACGCCACGCTCGAGCGCTCGCCGCCAGCGTCCGGACCAGCGCCGGCGCGGCGAGGCTGATCTCGCTGACATAAGGCGGCGGCGGACGCAGACGTTGTGCTTGCGCGATCAGAGCTGGCTCCGATAGCGCGCGATCCTCCCACACGAAGACGTCGCCGCTCCAGCTCACACCGCGCTCGAACAAGCCATCCTCCCGCCACTGGACCAGGTGGGTGGGCAGCGCGTCGAGCACCTCGTTGGCCAGAATCACTCCGCGAAACGAAATCGGAACTCGCTCGATCCAGACGATCCTGGCGGCCAACTCCGCGCCCAGCTGCTCGAGGCGCTGCTTCTGGCGTGCAGCGAGATCTCCGCTGACTTCGAGGATCCGATAGCGTTCGGGCAGCTGACCCAGTTCGGCCAACCCCTGCAACAGGTCTGCCGCCATCCGGCCAGAGCCGGCGCCCAGCTCGAGCACGTCGCCGCCGGTGGCCGCGAGGACTTCGGCGACCTGCCCGGCAAGAGTCTGCCCGAACAAGGGCGAAATCTCGGGTGCGGTGACGAAATCCCCTGCACCGCCGAACTTCGCTGCGCCGCCGGCGTAATACCCGAGCCCAGGAGCGTACAGCGCGAGCTCCATGTAGCGGTCGAAGCCGATCCACCCGCCCGAGCGCGCAATCTCCGCGGCGATCAGCTCGACCAGCGCACGGCTATGCGCCAGCGCATCTGCGCTGGGCGCGAGGCCGGGGTGCGGTGGAGCGACCAAGGCGAAGGATCAGTCGGGTGGAGGGGGTAATTCGGCTAGAATTCTACTGGACTGCGAACGGGCACCGACGAGATGGAAGACAAGATCGTGCTGATCACCGGGGGCGCGCGGCGCGTAGGCGCGGCCACCTGCCGCATGCTGCACGCCGCCGGTGCCAGCCTCATGCTGCACTATCGCTCGTCCGCCGACGAGGCGCGTGCGCTGCAGAGCGAGCTGAATGCGATCCGCGCCGACTCGGTGGCCCTGGTGCAGGCCGATCTGCTCAACGTCTCACTGCTGCCCAGCGTGGTGACCGAAACCGTCAACCGCTTCGGCCGCCTCGACGTGCTGGTCAACAATGCCTCGAGCTTTTACCCGACGCCGATCGGCGAAATCACCGAGCAGTCCTGGGACGACCTGATGGGGACCAATCTCAAGACGCCGCTGTTCCTTTCGCAGGCGGCCGCACCGCACCTGAGGCGCACTCACGGTTGCATCGTCAACATTGTCGACATTCATGCCGACCGGCCCATGCGCAGCTACGCGGTCTACAGCGCGGCCAAGGGCGGACTGCTGGCCCTGACGCGCGCACTGGCCTGCGAGCTGGGGCCCGAAGTGCGCGTGAACGGCGTCTCCCCCGGCCCGATCCTGTGGCCGGAGGACGAGCGCTGGTCCGACGACTTGGCGCGCCAGCGCATCATCCACACCACGCTGCTGAAGCGCGTTGGTGAACCCGAAGACATCGCGCGCACGGTGCGCTTCCTGATCTACGACGCGCCCTACGTTACCGGCCAGGTCATCGCGGTGGACGGCGGCCGCAGCATATCTCTTTAGGACAGCATGAACCCGCAGAAGCAGATCTACGAAGTCAACAAGCTGCAGAAGAGACTGCGCCGTCTAGCCGGCCAGGCCATCGCCGACTTCGACATGATCGGCGCGGGCGACCGCGTGATGGTGTGCCTGTCGGGCGGCAAGGACAGCTACGCTCTGCTCGACGTGCTGCTGAGCCTGCGCGAGCACGCGCCGGTGGACTTCGAGATCGTCGCCTTCAATCTCGATCAGAAGCATCCCGGTTATCCCGCGCGAAGTGCTGCCCGATTACTTGAGCAGCCTGGGGATCGCGTTTCGCATCGCCGAGCAGGACACCTACAGCACGGTCAAGCGCGTCATCCCCGAGGGCCAGACCATGTGCGGCCTGTGCTCGCGGCTCCGGCGCGGAGTGATCTACCGTGTCGCCAAGGAGATGGGCGCGACACGCATCGCGCTCGGGCACCATCGCGACGACATCCTGGAAACCTTCTTCCTCAACCTGTTCTACGGCGCAACGCTCAAGGCCATGCCGCCCAAGCTGGTGAGCGACGACGGCCAGCACATCGTCATCCGGCCGCTCGCCTACGTCGCGGAAAAGGACCTGGCCCGCTACGCCGAGGTGAAGCAGTTTCCGATCATTCCGTGTGACCTGTGCGGCTCTCAGGACAACCTCCAGCGCCAGCAGATCAAGGCGATGCTGCGCGAATGGGAGAGCAAGCACCCGGGCCGTATCGAAACGATGTTCAACAGCCTGACCAACGTGCGGCCGTCGCACCTGCTCGATCGCGGACTGTTCGACTTTGCCGCTCTGCGCACCCAGGACGTGCCCTTCGCCGGGGGCGACATGGCCTTCGATGAAGAGCCGCCGGCGGAACAGGTGATCCCGCTGCGCCGGGTTGGCGCGGCGTAGACCCGAGTTGGCGATCCGAATCTGGATAGTCGGAATAGGACTATCACGAGTGCTACACGATATCGGCGTTGATCGGCGGCGCGCTCATCGGGCTCGCTGCAGCGCATGGGTGTTCGTAGCCGCCATGGTCGCTGGAATGTTGCTGTACCGGCTCCGTCACAGGCTCCAGCCCGCTCCGGCTGGGCGCTGACTAGCGATGTAAGCACCTGCTCCGCGCATTGCCACGGTGTGGAGCGGAGTGGTCCAAGGCAACTGCAGTTCGATAGCTGTTCCTCGGCGAGTAACGCGTGGTCTGTTTTATTCGCTGTCAGCGCCGTTATGGCAAGTCCAGCTTGTCAAAATCAGTTTGATACGGCAGACTTTCGCTCCTGGCTGACTCTCGCCTCTCCCGCTCAACCCGATGAACTGCGCTGAACGCCTCGTTACCCTCTTCGGCAGCCAAGCCGAAGTTGCGCGCCGCTTCCGCGTCGACCGCGCCGTGGTCAGCAACTGGGTCAAGTCGGGCTACGTGCCATCGCGGTGGGCGATGGAGGTCGAACGCCTGACCGAAGGCGGAATCGCCGCCGTCGGAGGTATTGAACGAAGCCAACGCGCGCAAGCCGATCCGGCTCAAGTCGCGCGGTGAAGAAGACAGTCTTTTTGGACCCTCCCTCGCAGGACACGACAACATGAACCCCTACGCCCCGGCCAAGCGAATCCATTCCTTCCATCCGCCCCAGCGCACCCTGATGGGCCCCGGTCCTTCCGAGATCAATCCGCGCGTAATGGCGGCCATGAGCTTGCCGGCCATCGGCTATCTCGACCCGGTCTTCGTCGAGATGATGGAGGAATTGAAGGGACTGCTGCGCTACACCTTTCAGACCAAGAACGCCCTGACCTTTCCGGTCTCCGGCCCCGGCTCCGTGGGCATGGAGTACTGCTTCGTGAACCTGGTCGCGCCCGGCGACAAGGTGATCGTTTGCCGCAACGGTGTGTTCGGCGGCCGCATGATCGAGAACGTGCGAGCGCTGCGGCGGCATTCCGGTCGTGGTCGAAGATGCCTGGGGCGAGCCGGTGGACCCGAACAAGCTCGAAGACGCGCTGAAGCAGAATCCGGACGCGCGCGTGGTCGCGTTCGTGCACGCCGAGACCTCGACCGGTGTGCAGTCGGACGCCAAGACCCTGATCGAAATCGCGCACAAGCACGACGCCCTCACGATCATGGACGCGGTGACGTCGCTGGCCGGGACGCCGGTGCTGGTCGACGAATGGAACGTCGACGCCATCTATTCCGCCAGCCAGAAGTGCCTGTCCTGCACGCCGGGGCTGTCGCCGGTGTCGTTCAGCGATCGTGTGGTCGACTACGTCAAAGCGCGCAAGGACAAGATCCACAGCTGGTTCATGGACATGAACCTGCTGCTGGGCTACTGGGGTGCCACCAACCGCACCTATCACCACACTGCGCCCACCAACAGCCTGTACGCGCTGCACGAGGCGCTGCTGATCCTCAAGGAAGAAGGCATCGAGAACGCCTGGGCGCGCCACCTGCGCCATCACCTGGCGCTCAAGGCAGGCCTGGAGGCGATGGGGCTCAAGTATCTGGTGAAGGAAGGCGCGCGGCTGCCGCAGATGAACGCCGTGCACATCCCCGAAGCGATCAGAGACCGCGAAGCCGAGGTGCGCAAGACCCTGCTGACCGAGTTCAACCTCGAAATCGGCGCCGGTCTCGGCCCGCTCGCCGGCAAGATCTGGCGCGTCGGCATCATGGGCTATTCCTGCAAACCCGAGAACGTGATGCTGTGCCTGTCCGCGCTCGGCTCGGTGCTGTCCGACATGGGCCTGCCGATCCACGTCGGCGATGCCGAAGCCGCGGCGCATCAAGCCTACGCGCACCTGCACGCCAGCGCCGCGCAGCAGAAGAAGCGGCTGGCAGCCTGAGGCACCGACACCCGAAGACGTGGGCCCACAGAGGACAGGCGTCCTCTGTGGTCTAGACAAGCTCTTTCCTCAAAGCGCGGCGAGCCGCGCGATCTCATCCGACTCGATCACAGCCAGGCGCAACGTCGCGCGTGGCGACATACACCATCGCCGCAGCCACCGCGTCGGCCGCGATCGGACGGTACTTGCGCAGTCCGCCCACCAGCAACGGCGCGATCAGTTTGCCGACCACCTCTCCCACGCTTTTCTCCAGGCCGCGATTCCACGCGCGCCCCGAGCAGGAGCGAAGGCCGAAAGAACCAGAGCTTCGGCAGGCCCAGCTCACGGATAGCGTTCTCCGCCTCGCCCTTCACCCGGCTGTAGAACACGCGGGAGTTGCGCGTCCGCGCCCAGTGCGGAAACCATGAGGAACCGCTGCGCCCCGCGCCTGCTTCGCCAGGGACGCGATCTGGACGGGGTAGTCGTGATCCACGCGGTAGAAGGCCGGCTGCGAACCCGCCTGCTTGATGGTAGTGCCGAGCGCAACGAACACATCCTCCGCGTCCAGCGCCGAGGAATACTGTTGCAGCCGCTCGAAATCCACGACGCACTTGCGTCAGCTTAGGATCCTGCAGCGGAACCTCGCGCCGGACCCAGACGGTGACCCGGTCGATAGTCTGGCTGCGCGAGCAGGCGCTCAGCAGGTGCGAACCGACCAGGCCAGTCGCTCCGACCAGCAGCGCCGATCTGCTTACCGCCATGGGTGCTTACCCGTTCACAGAGTCGGTGTGAAGGTTCAAGACAGGCCGAGCCGCTGCCAGATGGTGGTGGTCGGGCCGGCCTGGTTCAGCGTGTAGAAGTGCAGTCCCGGAGCGCCGCCGCGCAACAGCCGGTCGCAGAGCTGGGTCACCACATCCAGTCCGAAGGAACGGATCGACGCCGTGTCGTCGCCGAAGCCTTCCAGCTTGCGGCGGATCCAGCGCGGGATCTCGGCGCCGCAGGCGTCGGAGAAGCGGGCGAGCTGCGAGAACCTGTTGATCGGCATGATGCCCGGGACGATCGGAATGTCGATCCCCTCCGCCTGGCATTCGTCGACGAAGGCGAAGTAGGCGTCGGCATTGTAGAAATACTGCGTCATGGCCGAGTCCGCGCCGGCCTCGACCTTGCGCTTGAAGTTGGCGAGATCGTCCTGCGCGGTGCGCGCCTGCGGGTGGTACTCGGGATAGGCAGCGACCTCGATGTGGAAGGCGTCGCCGAACTCCTCGCGGATGAAGCCGACCAGCTCGTTGGCGTAGCGAAACTCGCCGGCTTCCACCATGCCCGGAGGGCATATCCCCGCGCAGCGCGACGACGCGCTTGATCCCCGCCTCGCGGTAGCGATGGAGGATCTCGCGCACGGATGCCTTGGTCGAAGCGATGCAGGAGACGTGCGGCGCAGCCTGTTGACCTTCCGCCTGGATCTCGAGCACGGTACCGATCGTGCGGTCGCGCGTGGAGCCGCCGGCGCCGAAGGTCACCGAAAAGAACGCCGGCTTGAGCTGCGCGAGTTGTTTGCGGGTGACGCGCAGCTTCTCGATGCCGTCGGGCGTCTGCGGTGGGAAAAACTCGAAACTGAAGGTTCGAGAGCGCATGAATCAGGGTTGTCGGCTCAGGCGAAAACGCCGGTGTCTCCACCGGCGCTTGACTTCACGTCGTGGGCGCGGCCGATCCGATCAGTACCGATACGTGATCGGGCTTGAACGGACCCTCTTTCTCGAGACCGAGGTAGCGCGCCTGCTTGTCGCTCAGCACGGTCAGTGTCGCCGCCAGCTTCGACAGCTGCAGCCGCGCCACCTTCTCGTCCAGATGCTTGGGCAAGGTGTAAACGCCGATCGGATACTGGCTCGGGTTGGTCCACAGCTCGATCTGCGCCATCACCTGGTTGGCGAAGGACGAGGACATGACGTAGCTCGGGTGGCCGGTGCCGCAGCCGAGGTTCACCAGGCGTCCCTCGGCCAGCAGGATGATGCGCTTGCCGTCCGGGAAGATGACGTGGTCCACCTGCGGCTTGATGTTCTCCCACTTGTACTGTCTTCAGGCTCGCGACCTCGATCTCGTTGTCGAAGTGGCCGATGTTGCACACGATCGCCTGGTTCTTCATGCGCTTCATGTGCTCGTGCGTGATGATGTCGATATTGCCGGTGGCGGTGACGAAGATGTCCGCCTTGTCGCAGGCGTAGTCCATGGTCACCACGCGGTAGCCTTCCATCGCCGCCTGCAGCGCGCAGATCGGGATCGATCTCCGTCACCCAGACCTGGGCGGACAGCGCGCGCAGCGCCTGGGCCGAGCCCTTGCCGACGTCGCCGTAACCGGCGACCAGCGCGACCTTGCCCGCGATCATCACGTCGGTCGCGCGCTTGATGCCGTCCACCAGCGACTCGCGGCAACCGTACAGATTGTCGAACTTCGACTTGGTGACCGAGTCGTTGACGTTGATGGCAGGAAAGCCCAACTGCTTGTCCTTGGCCATCTGGTACAGGCGCTTCACGCCGGTGGTGGTCTCCTCGGTCACGCCCTTGATGCTGGCCTTGATCCTCGAGTAATACTTGGGATTCTTCTCGAGCCGCTTCTTGATCGCCGCGAACAGCGCCTGCTCTTCCTCGTTGGCCGGATGGGTGATGCAGCGCGGGCTCGGTCTCGGCGCGCGTGCCGAGATGGACCAGCAAGCGTCGCGTCGCCGCCGTCGTCCAGAATCATGTTGGGCGTGCCGCCGTCGGCCCACTCGAAGATCCGGTGGGTGAACTCCCAGTACTCCTCCAGGTTCTCGCCCTTGTAGGCGAACACCGGTGTGCCGCCGGCGGCGATCGCGGCGGCCGCGTGGTCCTGGGTCGAGTAGATGTTGCACGACGCCCAGCGCACATCCGCGCCCAAGGCCTTGAGCGTCTCGATCAGCACCGCGGTCTGGATGGTCATGTGCAGCGAGCCCGCGATGCGCGCCCCGCGCAGGGGCTGCATCGCGGCGAACTCCTCGCGGATCGCCATCAGACCGGGCATTTCGGTCTCGGCGATGGCGATCTCCTTGCGGCCCCAATCGGCCAGCGAGAGATCGGCGACTTTGAAGTCGGTGAAACGGCTTTGGATTGCAATACGGCGCTCATCACGCCCTCCTTTCAATTAAGAAAAAAGTTCGTGAGCGCCGTTGCAGATTTCGACACCTGAGCCTGGCGGCCCGCCAGCTTGCAACCGAGCGGCCCGTTGCAACGCTCCTCGGGGGCGCTGATTATAAGCGAAACCGATGGCCGGGCCAACCCCGTCGGGGTCTCGGGCCGGCAGGGCAGGTTCGCGGGATGAACTGTGAAAAAAGTTAAGGGGGCATGACGCCCCCTTGTTTGATTCCTACCGAGCAAGCTCAAGCGTGCGCGACGCCCGCCCCCGCATCCGCCTTGAGCGCTTCGACCTTGTCCATGTTCTCCCAGGAAAACTCCGGCTCGTCGCGGCCGAAATGGCCATAGGCGGCGGTCTTGCCGTAGATCGGGCGCAGCAGATCGAGCATCTGGATGATGCCCTTGGGGCGCAGGTCGAAATGCTTCTGGATCAGCTGCGCGAGCTTCTCGTCCGAGATCTTGCCAGTGCCGAAGGTGGTGACCATCACGCTGGTGGGTTTGGCGACGCCGATGGCGTAGGAGATCTGGATCTCGCATTTGCTGCGCGAGCCCCGCGGCGACGATGTTCTTGGCGACGTAGCGCGCCGCGTAGGCCGCAGAGCGATCGACCTTGGACGGGTCCTTGCCGGAGAAGGCGCCGCCGCCGTGATGGGCCGCGCCGCCATAGGTGTCGACGATGATCTTGCGCCCGGTCAGACCGCAGTCGCCCTGCGGTCCGCCGACCACGAAGCGGCCGGTGGGGTTGATGAGATAGCGGATATTGCCCTTGACCAGGTGCTTCGGCAGCACCGGCTTGACGATCTGCTCGATCACCGCCTCCTCGATCTCCTTGTGCTGCTTGTCCGGCGCGTGCTGCGTCGACAGCACGACGGTGTCGATCGCGGCGGGCTTGCCGTCCACGTAGCGGATCGTGACCTGAGATTTCGCATCGGGGCGCAGCCACGGCAAGCGGCCGTCGCGCCGCAGTTCCGACTGACGCTCGACCAGGCGATGCGCAAGGTAGATGGGCAGCGGCATGAACTGCGCCGTCTCGTCGCAGGCGTAGCCGAACATGAGACCCTGGTCGCCCGGCACCCTGCTCCAGATCGAGCCCCTTGCCTTCGTCTACCCCCTGCGCGATATCGCTGGACTGCTTGTCGTATGCCACCAGCACGGCGCAACCCTTATAGTCGATGCCGTACTCGGTGTTGTCGTAGCCGATCCGCTTGATCGTTTCACGCGCGACCTGCTGGAAATCCACCACTGCCCGGGTGGTGATCTCGCCGGCCATCACGCACCAGGCCGGTGTTCACCAGCGTCTCGGCGGCCACCCGGGAGAATTTGTCCTGGGCTAAGATTGCATCCAGCACCGCATCGGAGATCTGGTCCGCGACTTTGTCGGGGTGTCCTTCGGACACCGACTCGGACGTAAAGAGGTACTCACTCATTCGAAATCCGGCCTCTAAATGGTCGACTCAAAGGCGGCAAAGGATAGCAGATAAGCCTCTAAGCTTGAACACGTTTGTGTTAAATGTTTAGCTTGCTGCGACTGCTCGCGCGGCTTCCTTTGGGGTGGTATCACGTGCTCGGCGGCTGGCTCGGCTGGCTCGTCTACTGGGCTTCACCCCGTTACTCTTCGCGGCTGCGCGAGAACCTGCGCGCCAGCGGAGTGTGGACCGGACGAGGCGGACTATCAGCGCATCCTGCGCAGTGCGATCGTCGAGACCGGCCGGCAGGGAATCGAGATCCTGCCGCTGTGGTTCCGTCCGCAGGAGCAAGTCACGCGGCTGGTGCGATCCTGCGTCGGCGAGCAGGAGGTCATCGACGCTTACCGCGAGGGCCGCGGCGTCATTCTGCTCACCCCGCACCTGGGTTGCTTCGAGATCTCCGCGATCTACGCCGCCGAGCGCTTTCCCATCACCGTCCTCTATCGTCCGCCGCACATCGCCTGGGTGAACAAACTGATCGTGGCCGGACGCGGTCGCGGCCAGGAGAAGCTCGCACCCGCCAACCTCAAAGGCGTGCGCCTGCTGTTCAAGGCGCTGAAGAACGGTGAATCGATCGGCGTGCTGCCGGACCAGGTGCCGAGCGCGGGCGAAGGCGCATGGGTGGATTTCTTCGGTCGGCCAGCCTATACGATGACGCTGATAGGCCGGCTGTGCGAGTCGCTCAATCCGGCCGTGTTCCTGGCCGTGGCGACGCGGTTGCCGCGCGGTTCGGGGTACGAGATCGAAGTGAGCCGCGTAGAGGGCAGCCTCGCCGGTGAGGCCGGCGTGCGGCGCATGAACGCCGCTGTCGAGGATGCGGTACGCAAGCATCCCGACCAGTATTTGTGGAGCTACAACCGGTACAAGCATCCGGCCGGAGCGCCGCTGCCGCCGCCTCACGCCTGAACGTGTCTCGACTCGCCATCTTCGTCCTCTGGGTGCTGCACTTTCTGCCGCTGCCCATGCTGGCGCCGATTGGGCAGGGCGTCGGCATGATCGCCTATCTCACCATCGCCAAGCGACGTCGCATCGCGCGCACCAACCTGAAGTTGTGCTTTCCAGAGCTGACCGACGCGCAACGCGAACGGTTGCTGCGCCGGCACTTCCGCTGCTTCGGGCGCGGCATTCTCGAATCTGGCATCGCCTGGTGGGGAGCGCCCGAGCGCCTGCGCAGGACCGTGCGCATCGAAGGCCAGGAACACGTGGACGCGATGCAAGGCGAGCGCTTCATCGGCCTGGTGCCGCATTTCGTGGGCATCGAGCTGGAAGGCCTGCGCATGACCATGGACTACCGTGGGCTGGCGGTATACGTGCACCAGAAGGACCCCTACATCGACGCGTTTCTCAAGCGCAAGCGCGAGCGCTTCGAAGGCACGCGCATGATCGCCCGGCAGGAAGGAGTGAAAGCCATCCTGCGCGCTTTCCAGAAAGGTCAGGCGCTGCAACTTTCGCCCGACATGGACCTGGGCGAGCGCGACGCGGTATTCGTGCCTTTCTTCGGCGTGCCGGCCGCCACCGTGACCGCGCTGTCGCGGATGGCGCGGCTGACCCGGTCGCGCATCGTCCCGCTGGTGATCCGCCAGCTCCCCGGCGGGCAGGGATATGTCGCGCGCTTCTACCCGGCGTGGGAGAACTACCCGGGGCCCAGCGTCGAGGAGGACACGCGGCGCATGAACGCCTTCATCGAAGAGCGCGTGCGCGAAATGCCCGAGCAATACCTGTGGACTCACCGGCGCTTCAAGACGCGGCCCGCGGGCGAGCCCGGCTACTATCAGAGCCGATGACCACACCGGCGGTCGACAACCGCATCCTGCCTCTCGCGCGCCGAGGACATGATCGACGCCGCACGACTGACGCGGGACCACCGGTACCGGCGCGTTTCCGAGCATCGTCATCATCGAGCGGATAGAATCACCACCGTGCAACTGAGCTTCACCAAGATGCAGGGCGTGGGCAACGACTTCGTCGTGCTCGACGCCATCAACCAGCGGGTCGAACTGGACGCGAACCGGGCGCGTCGCATCGCCGATCGCCACTTCGGCGTCGGCTGCGACCAGATCCTGCTGATCGAGCGTCCGCGAACGCCGGGCACGGACTTCTACTACCGCATCTACAACGCCGACGGCGACGAGGTGCAGCACTGCGGCAACGGTGCGCGCTGCTTCCTGAGGTATGTGCGGGACAAGGGGCTGAGCACCAAGACGCGAGATCCGGGTGGAGACCTTGTCCGGCGTGATCGTTCCGAGGCTCGAAGCGCGACGGTCAGGTCACCGTCGACATGGGGCCGCCCGAGTTCGCGCCGGCGAAGATCCCGTTCGTCGCCGACAAGCAGGCACTTGACCTACGGACTGGAAGTGGACGGCCAGCCGGTCGAGATCAGCGCACTGTCCATGGGCAACCCCCACGCCGTGCAAGTCGTAGACGATGTGGATCAGGCGCCGGTGCTCACCCAGGGGCCGCTGATCGAGCGGCATCCGCGCTTTCCGCAGCGAGTCAACGCCGGCTACATGGAGGTGGTCGACCGCCATCAGATCAAACTGCGCGTGTACGAGCGCGGCGCCGGCGAGACGCTGGCCTGCGGCACCGGCGCGTGCGCCGCGGTGGTCGCCGGCATCACGCGCGGCGATCTGGACAGCCCGGTACGCGTACAGACGCGCGGCGGGCACCTCGCCATCGCCTGGGGCGGCAGCCAGCGGCCGGTGATGATGACCGGGCCGGCCGATACAGTGTTCGAAGGCACGATTGACCTCTAGAATAAACACACGATGAGATCGGAAGACGTCGCGCGCTATCTGAAGGAGCACCCCGAGTTTTTCGAGGAGTACGCCGATTTCCTCGCCTCGATGCATATCCCGCACCCGCACGGCGGGCGGGCGATTCCGATCTCCGAGCGCCAGGTGCTCACGCTGCGCGAGAAGAGCCGCGTGCTGGAAGGCAAGCTGCGCGAGCTGGTGCAGTTCGGCGAGGAGAACGACAGCATCAGCGAGCGCGTGCACCGTATCACGCTGGCGCTGCTCGCGGCACCCGACCTCCCGAGCTTGCTCGAGTCCCTGTACAAGAACCTGCGCGAGGACTTCGCGGTGCCGGCGGTGGCGCTGCGGCTGTGGATCGAACGCCCCGGACCGAGGGCAGAGCCGAGTTCAGCCGAGATCAGCCAGGAGGCGCGGGTATTCGCCGAGAGCCTGACCGATCCCTACTTCAGCGAGCACCCCATGTTCGACAGCGGCGGCTGGTTCGAGGCCGGAGGCGATGCCGTGCGCTCGCTGGTGTACCTCCCGCTTGCGTGCCGAGCGGGCGTTCGGGCTGCTGGTGCTGGGCAGTGAGGATCCCGACGCGGTTCGCGGCCGACAAGGGCACGCTGTATCTCACGCGCCTGGGCGAGATCGTGAGCATGGCGCTCCAGCGCTACGCCGGAATCTGAGCTCGCCTCAGTTGGCCAACGCGCACGAGAGCATCAACCAGCGCTACCTGGAAGGGTTCCTGTCCCATCTGCGGCACGAGCGGCGGCTGAGCGAGAACACCGCCGACAACTACGCGCGCGACGTCGCAACCTGTTCGAGCTGGCCGGCGCATACCCCGCTCGCCGACCTTCATCCGCACCAGGCGCGCCGTTTCGTCGCCGTGCTGCATGGGCGCGGGCTGGAGGGCAGGACGCTGGCGCGCATGCTGTCGGCGTGGCGCGGTCTTCTATCGCTATCTGGCGCGCGACCACGGCTTCCGCAGCAATCCATTCCAGGGCATCCGCGCGCCCAAGGCACCCAAGACGCTGCCCAAGGCGCTGTCGCCCGACGAGGCGTCGCGCGCTGGTGGATCTTGCCCGGCGACGAGCCGATGACGATTCGCGACCGCGCCATGTTCGAGCTGTTCTACTCGTCGGGCCTGCGGCTGTCCGAGCTGACCGGGCTCGAAGCTGGGCGACGTCGAGCTTCGAGGATGGCACCGTGCGCGTAACCGGCAAAGGCAACAAGACGCGCGTAGTGCCGGTCGGCGACTTCGCGCGGCGCGCATTGCAGCACTGGCTCGGCGTGCGCGCGGCGCTCGCGCAGCCCGGAGCAGCATGCGCTGTTCGTCGATTCCAAGGGCCGACCGGTGAGTCCGCGCACCGTGCAGCGGCGGCTCGAAACCTGGGCGATCCGGCAGGGGCTGAGCCAGCACGTGCACCCGCACATGCTGCGCCACTCCTTCGCTTCGCACGTGCTGCAGTCCAGCGGCGACCTGCGCGCGGTGCAGGAGATGCTCGGCCACGCCAGCATCTCCACCACCCAGGTGTATACGCACCTGGACTACCAGTACCTGGCCAAGGTCTACGACGCCGCTCACCCGCGAGCGAAGAAAAAGCCGTGAACCGCCCAGCGCGTCAAGAACGTCGTGCACCGCCCCGCCAACGCTGAATGTCAGTGACCGAATTCATTGTCGTGCGGCACGGCGAAACCGCGTGGAACGCCGAGGCGCGCATTCAGGGTCATCTGGACAGCCCGCTTAACGAAGAAGGCTTGGCCCAGGCTCTTCTAGTCGGCGACCGCCTTGCGCGTGAGCCTTTCTCCCAGCTTTACAGCAGCGACCTGGGCCGGGCATTGCAGACCGCACAGCCCATCGCCGACCGAACTGGCCGGCGTGTGGTCCCCGACGTGCAGCTGCGGGAGCGCCACCTCGGCATCTTCCAGGGTCTGACTGGCAGCGAGTGCGAGCGCAGCTCACCGGAACACTATGCGCGGTTCAAGTCACGCGATCCCGGCCACGTCATTCCGGGGGGCGAAAGCATTCAGCAGGTATATCAACGGGTGAGCGGCATTTTCACCGATCTGGCGCGCAGGCACCCTGGTGAACACGTCGTGGTGGTGACGCACGGAGGGATCCTCGACGCCCTCTACCGATTCGCGCATGGCGTACCGCTGGGGCAACCGCGCGACTTCCCGATCTTCAATGCCAGCGTGAACGTGGTTCGCTGCGAGGACGGGCGCTGGTCCATCGTGCGCTGGGGCGACATCTCGCATCTGACGCGCGATGCCGCGCTGGACGATTTCTAACGGTGGTTCGACTCCCGCGGTGCGTGCCGCTAGCGTCGAAGCGTGTCAGTTGAGCCGAGGCGGAGGCAGGCGCAGCTCTTGATCGGATGGTGGTGTTTCCGGCTTCGGCGACACCGGTTCCGGCGGAGGTACAGGTGAGGGGGTGCGCGCAGCCTCGGTCGCGGCTGGTTGTGGCGGGGCCTGCGACTGCGGCTTTACCTGCGGCGCCGGTTCGGGCGGAAGAGGTTCGGCCTTGGGCAGGGGTTCCGACTGGGGCTGCACCGGTGCCTGGGGCATGTCTTCCGGCTGGGCCGGCTTGCCGCCGGCCGCTTTGAGCTTCTGGTCGCGATCGACGATCGGAGAAGTCCTCCCCACCAGGCGGTCGAGCATGATCAGCTCGTCGTCGGTATGGTCCTTGAAGGCGGCGGGCACCATCATCTTCCCGTCGACCATGCGGGCGTAAATCACGTTCGGCGTGTGGTAGCCGGACACAACCAGCTTGCGCGCGGTGCCTGCCTTGTCGCGCAACTCTACCTCGCCATAGCAAGTGCAGAAATAGGTCTCGGTGACGCTCGCTTCGATGTAGACGCCGGTGCCGCGGATGCCGGCAGTAGCGGTGGCGGTCTCGATCGTGCGCGGGCCCTCCGCGAACGCGGCCAGCAGCGCCCCCGTCAGCAACGCGCAACCCGGGAATGACTGCTCCCTTGCCGCCCTTCGACTTGTCCAAGCTGAGCCGTGACTGCTCGCGCAGGAGGAAGGCGTCTTGCCCGACCACAAACACCAGCTTGCTCTTGGGTCCAGTCTCGATCACGTCGCCAGGCCGCACGCGCGTTTTGCGCGTGGCGTCTTTGCCGTTGATCCGAACGCTACCCTCCAACTCGCGAACGGCGGCGGCCAGCGCTGCGCCGGGTAGCAGCAACGCGACACCCAGCGCCGCGGACTCAGCCATGAACCGGCGGCGATACAGCCGGCACGCGGGGACCGCTTTGTGGTGAAGGGTCATTCTTCTACCTCCCGGGGGTTGGCGAAATGACGCGCGTATTTTCGCTCGCCCGCGTCCCCGGCGCACCTGTTTCCTTTGGACGACCCGGCGGAGCCGGTGGCCCTCGCTTTGAATCCCTCCCTTTCTGGGCTAGACTTTCCGCAACGGAGACTGCGTCCGGCACATCACGAACAAGAACTGCAGATGCTTCTCAAGCGCGCTCTGACCCATGTCCTGTTGGCCCTGGCCCTCCTGGTCGGCCAACAGGCTGTGTTCGCGCACGCTGCGACGCACCTGGGCAAGCCGCGGCCGGCGCAGGACCAGCAGCTGCCGCACACCAAGGTGTGCGAGCAATGCGTGCAGGGTGCACAGTTCGGCACCGCGCTGCTCGACATGGCCGCGCCGTCCTCGGTTGTATGGGTGCCCTCGCTCGGGCACCTGGCCGATGGGGCCTCGGCGCACCTCCCCGCCTTCATCCGCGCTTTTTCTTCCCGAGCACCTCCCGCCTCTGCCTGAATCGTCGTTCTGCCTGCGCCCACGCCTGACGCTGCGGGTGCGCCGGGCTTTTCAACGAATCCGACGAGAGGTCCCCGATGCACAGATCGAAAGTCATGACAGCTGCCATTGCAGTGGCGCTATGCATGCCCGCGGCGATACAGGCCCAGAGCAGCGCGGAACTGTATGCGCACGAAATTGTTCTAGGCTGACCAGGAGAAAAACATGAGATCGCTATCGAAGTTCGTGCTTGCGTTAGCCGCGATCATGGGTGGCCTGCCCGCGCACGCCGCACTCAACATCTTCGCTTGCGAGCCGGAGTGGGCCGCGCTGTCCAGGGAGCTGGGCGGGGACAAGGTGTCGGTGTACCCGGCGACCACCGCGCTGCAGGACCCGCATCGAATCGAGGCGCGTCCGAGCTTGATCGCACGCATGCGCTCGGCGGATCTTCTGGTGTGCAGCGGGGCCGACCTCGAGGTCGGCTGGCTCCCCGTGTCTGCTGCAGACCTCCGGTAACAACAAGGTGCAGGTCGGCCAGCCCGGTTACTTCATGGCCTCCGACTTCGTCAACAAGCTCGAAGTCCCGACCGTCCGTCGACCGTGCCCAGGGCGACGTCCATCCGTACGGAAATCCGCACGTACACCTCGACCCGCGCAACATCGCCCGCGTCGCGCAGGCGTTGAGCGAGCGCCTGGCCAAGATCGATGCCGCGAATGCGGCGTACTACCAGGCTCGCTACAAAGACTTCGACGACGCGCTGGAAGAAGGCAATCGCCGATTGGGAGGCGCGCGCCGTGCCGCTCAAAGGGATGAAGACTGGTCGCCTTATCACAAGGACGAGGTGTATCTCGATCAACTGGCTCGGCATGGTGGAGATGATGAACATCGAGCCCAAGCCCGGCATTCCGCCCAGCGCCGGACATCTGACCGAGCTGCTGGCCAAGCTGCAGGAGCAGCCGGCCGACGTCATCACGCGCGGCGCCTATCAGGACCCCAAGGCGGCCGAGTGGCTTGAGCGAGCGCACCAAGATCCCGGTAGTGATGCTGCCCTACACTGTAGGCGGAACGCCGGAGGCGAAGGATCTGTTCTCGTTGTTCGACGACACGATCAACCGGCTTGCTGAAGGTCAGGAAACCCGCATGACCGAGATCGGCCTGACCATCGTCCTGCCGGCCCTGCTGGCAGGATTGCTCGTCGCCGCCACTCACGTTCCGCTCGGCATGCAGGTCCTGGCGCGGGGCATCGTGTTCATCGACATCGCCATCGCCCAGATCGCCGGCGTTGGTGTATTGCTCGCCGACTACGTGGGCTTCGAGCCCGAAGGCATCGCAGTGCAAGTGTCGGCGCTGTCTGCGGCGCTGCTCGGTGCTCTGCTGCTGACCTGGACCGAGCGCAAGTGGCCCGACGTGCAAGAGGCGATCATCGGCGTGATATTCATCCTCGCCGCGACCGCCGAGATCCTGCTGCTCGCCGGCAATCCGCACGGCGGCGAGCACCTGAAGGATCTGCTCGTCGGCCAGATTCTGTGGGTCAGCACGCGTCAGATCATCGCCGTGGCGATCCTCACGGCCGTGGTGCTGGTCGCGTGGTACGGCTGGTCGCTGAAGATCGGCCGCATCGGGTTCTATCTGCTGTTCGGGCTCAGCGTGACCGCATCGGTGCAACTGGTCGGGGTCTATCTAGTCTTCGCTACTCTCATCATCCCGGCGCTCGCTACGCGTCATGCGGCTCGACTGCGCCTGCTGAAGGCCTACGCCGTGGCGGCGCTCGGGTACGCCATCGGGCTGTTCCTGTCCGCCTGGTTGGATCTGCCTTCCGGGGCTGTCGTGGTCTGGGCGCTGGCCGTGATCGGCGTAGTGTTCTTCGGCCTCGAGCGCGGCGGGCGCTCGCTCGCCTAGAAGCCGGCCGGCTCCGAGTTGAGGTACACTCGCGCTTCGGTCGATTTCCTGCTTTCGGCGGGCGTTGAGACGATGGAACTGTCCCGCAGCGTGCATTACCCTCCGGTCTCCCACAATCTTCCTGCTGCCCAAGAAGCCGCTGTGCTTTACGCCAACGGGCGCGAAGCGGACACAGCCGATTTCCTGCGCGGCATCCTGCAGCCAGGCGAACCGGGCGCGGAGAGTCCCGACCTGTGGTACATGCTGTTCGACCTGCTGCGCGTCGCGCGGCGATTGGAAACAGTTCGAGGCGCTGGCGGAGCGCTTCACAGCGGCCTTCGGAATAGCGGCGCCGCAGTGGCTCAACGAGGAGGAAATGGCGCGCCTGCCGGCGGAGATCCAGCCCGGCGGCCCCGGCTACTTCGAGTTGAGCGGCGCACTGGACGGAAGCCGGAGCCTGGAGCTGGATCGCGTGCGCGCAGCTGCGCGCAACCTCGCAACCGTGCATCTGGACGTGAGTCGCCTGGCCGCGATCGAGTCCGACGGTTGCGCCGCCTTCCTGGATCTGATGCGCTTCATGCCTGCGAACGGCAACGGCCTGCTGCTCACCGGAGCCGATCATTTCGCCGATCTGCTGCACGAAGCCGCCCACGGCAACCCCGCGGTCGAGGTCTACTGGGCATTGCTGCTCGAGTTGTACCGGATGCGCGGGCAGCAGAGCAGACTTCGAGCGCACGGCGCTGGAGTATGCGCTGGCGGTCGGCGCCGCGCCTCCCACCTGGCAGTCCGTGCTGATGCCGCTCGCGCCGCGAGCTACCCAGCATGAAAAGCGCGACGAGCCGCGCTACCAGTCCGGCCCGGAGGTCGTCTATCTGGAGGGCGTGATGTGGGGAGCGGCCGACCCGCAGATCGCCGAGCTGCGTGACTTCGGTGAGGAGCGTCAATACATCAATATCAACTTGTCTCAGCTACGGCGCATGGACTTCAGTTGCGGTACAGCGTTTGCCAACCTGGTCAACGAACTGGCTGCGGGCGGCAAGATGGTCCGCTTGATTCGGCCCAACAGCCTGGTAGCGGCCTTCCTGTCCACGCTGAGCCTGGACCCGCGCGGTCGAGCTCACGCCGGTGCGGCGCCCCGAGTGAGGGCCGCGGGCGCCTGATCCCGGCGCTGGTTGAATCCGGGCGGCGCGGCCGCATCTTCCCCTGACCTGTCGTCCAAAACACGCGTATGGACTCCTACCACGGCACCACCATCCTTTCCGTTCGGCGCGGCTCCGCCGTCGCGCTGGGCGGCGACGGTCAGGTCACGCTGGGCAACGTCGTGATCAAGCAGACCGCGCGCAAAGTCCGCCGCCTGTATCACGACAAGATCCTGGCCGGCTTCGCCGGCGGCACGGCCGACGCATTCACCCTGTTCGAGCGCTTCGAGGCCAAGCTGGAAAAGCATCAGGGTCACCTGCTGCGCTCCGCGGTGGAGCTGGCCAAGGATTGGCGCACCGACCGCATCCTGCGACGGCTGGAAGCGATGCTGGCGGTGGCCGACCGCGAAACCTCGCTGGTGCATCACCGGCAACGGCGACGTGCTGGAGCCCGAGCAGGGCCTGGTTGCGATCGGCAGCGGCGGGGCCTATGCGCAGGCGGCGGCCAAGGCGTTGCTGGACAACACCGAGCTCGCGCCGGCGGAAATCGTCAAGAAGGCGCTCTCCATCGCCGGCGATCTGTGCATCTATACCAATCAGCAGCACGTGATCGAGGTTCTAGAGTAGGAGGCGAAAGGGCCAGCTGCGAGCTAGGCAGAACCAGCGCTGGGTCGTCGCGCTGCGACACCTAAGCCCTCTTTACCTCGTCCCTGATCCGCTCCCTCATGTCCTCCATGACCCCTCAAGAAATCGTCCACGAGCTGGACAAGCACATCGTCGGCC
Source organism: uncultured beta proteobacterium (assembly GCA_963741215.1). Taxonomy (GTDB): domain Bacteria; phylum Pseudomonadota; class Gammaproteobacteria; order Burkholderiales; family SHXO01; genus SHXO01. Next base: position 859,735 of record CAVUHQ010000035.1, on the reverse strand, counting down.
AGCCAAGCGCCAAGCGTGCCGTCGCGATCGCGCTGCGCAACCGCTGGCGCCGGCAGCAGGTGGCCGACCCGCTGCGTCAGGAGATCACGCCCAAGAACATCCTCATGATCGGCCCGACCGGCGTGGGCAAGACCGAGATCGCGCGGCGCCTGGCCAAGCTGGCCGATGCGCCCTTCATCAAGATCGAGGCCACCAAGTTCACCGAAGTCGGTTACGTCGGCCGCGACGTCGACACCATCGTCCGCGATCTGGTCGAGACTGCCATCAAGCAGACGCGCGAGCAGGAGACGCGCAAAGTTCAATCGCGCGCGCGAGGAGATGCGCGGAGGAGCGCGTGCTCGATGCGCTGCTGCCGCCGCCGCGCAGCATGGGTTTCGGCGCGACCGCCGAGGAGGAGCCGAGAGCGGCACGCGCCAGAAATTTCGCAAGAAGCTGCGCGAGGGCGAGCTGGACGACAAGGAGATCGAGATCGAGGTGGCCGCGGTGCAGCCGCAGATGGAGATCCTCGCCCCGCCCGGCATGGAGGATCTCACCTCGCAGATCCAGAGCATGTTCCAGAACCTGGGCGGCGGACGGCGCAAACTGCGCAAGCTGAAGGTGCGCGAGGCGCTGAAGCTGCTGACCGAAGAGGAGGCGGCCAAGCTGATCAACGACGAGGACCTGAAGGCGCGCGCCATCCGCAACGTAGAGCAGAACGGCATCGTGTTCCTCGACGAGATCGACAAGATCGCCAGCCGCTCGGAGACGGCCGGCGCCGACGTCTCGCGCCAGGGCGTGCAGCGTGACCTGCTGCCGCTGGTCGAGGGCACGACGGTGTCCACCAAGTACGGCATGATCAAGACCGACCATATCCTGTTCATCGGCAGCGGCGCGTTCCACTTCGCCAAGCCGTCGGACCTGATTCCCGAGCTGCAGGGCCGCTTTCCGATCCGCGTCGAGCTGGACTCGCTGTCGGTGTCCGACTTCGAGCAGATCCTGACCAGCACCGACGCGTGCCTCACCACGCAGTACGAGGCGCTGCTCGCCACCGAAGGCGTGCACGCTCGAGTTCCGGCCCGAGTGCCATCAAGCGCCTGGCCGAAATCGCCTGGCAGGTGAACGAGAAGACCGAGAACATCGGTGCGCGCCGTCTGTACACGGTGATGGAGAAACTGCTGGAAGACGTGTCCTTCGACGCCGCGCAAGGCGAGCGGCCAGACCATCGTGATCGACGCCGGCTACGTCGACAGCCGGCTGAAGGATCTGGCGCAGAGCGAGGATCTGGCGCGCTACGTGTTGTAACGTGTTCCGGCGCGCGGGGCTTCGCCGCTTCCTCGCGTGCGCTTGCTGCTGTCCCCGCAAGATGCAATACAATCGGGTTTATCCGCTCGGCCTTGCGCAGCTCCACCATAACGCGCCTGACTGCCCACCTGCCATGGAAAGCCGCGTCACCTTCACCCTCGAAGTCAATCCCAAGATTCCGCGCCGCCTCGCGCGTCTCGAGGAGCTCGCCTCCAACCTCTGGTACAGCTGGGATCGCCCGACCCGCACGCTGTTCTCGCGCCTGCACACCGGGCTGTGGGATGCGGTCGGCCACAATCCGAAGGCCTTCCTGCAAGCGGGTCGACGAGCAGAAGCTGGTGGACGCGGCCGACGATCCGGTGTTTCTGGGCAACTACAACCGCGTACTGTCGGCCTACGACACCTATCACAACGAGCCGTTGCGCCGCGACGGGTCCGAGTGGCTGCGCTCGTCCGATCTGGTGGCCTACTTCTGCGCCGAGTTCGGTTTCCACGAAAGCTTTCCGATCTACTCCGGCGGCCTGGGCATCCTGGCCGGCGATCACTGCAAGGCGGCCAGCGACATGCGCCTGCCGTTCATCGGCGTCGGGCTGCTCTACCGCCAGGGCTACTTCTCGCAGACCATCGACGCCGAGGGCAACCAGCACGCCGCATACACCGACTCCGAGTTCGAGAGCCTGCCGGTCACTCCGGTGCGGCGCGCGGACGGCACCGAAGTGCAGCGTCTACGTCGATCTGCCCGGCCGGCGCGTGATCTGCAAGGTGTGGCACGCGCGCTGCGGCCATGTCGGCCTGTACCTGCTCGACACGGACCTGGAGGAGAACGACGAGCACGCGCGCAACATCACCCATCAGCTCTACGGCGGCGATCGCCAGATGCGCATCGAGCAGGAGATCGTGCTCGGCGTGGGCGGCGTGCGCGCGCTCGAGGCGCTCGAGCTCAAGCCCACCGTCTGGCACATCAACGAAGGTCATGCCGCGTTCCTGGTGCTCGAACGCGCGCGCGCGCTGGTGAAGCAGGGGCTCGACTATCCCGTCGGCTATGGAGGCGGTGGCCGCGAATACGGTATTCACCACGCACACGCCGGTGCCCGCCGGGCACGACCACTTCGGCGAAGACATGATCTGGAGCTACTTCGAGTCCTTCTGCCAGGAACTGAAAATGAGCCGCGAAGAGTTCCTCGCGCTGGGCCGCGTGAACGACAGCCGCGAGTTCAACATGACCGCGCTGGCGATCCGCGGATCGCGTTTTCAGAACGGCGTGAGCCGCATCCACGGCGGCGTGTCCTCGCGCATTGCTGCGCCCGTTGTGGCCGCAGATCGACCCCGAAGACAACGGCATCGGCTACATCACCAATGGCGTGCACGTGCCTACGTTCCTGGCGCAGGAGTGGGCCGACCTGTTCGAGAAGTATCTGGGCTTCGACTGGAGCCAGCGTCTGCACCGCAGGCCGGTGTTCTGGCAGCGCATCGACGACATCCCCGATCATCTGTTCTGGAGCGTGCGCCAGTCGCTCAAGTCGCAGATGCTGCATCTGGTGCGGCATCGCATCTCGCACGCAGCACTTCCGCAACCGCGGCTCGGAGGCGCATCTCGACCGGCTGCTCAAGTTCACCGACCCGGTCAATCCCAACGTGCTGACGATCGGCTTCGCGCGCCGTTTCGCCACCTACAAGCGCGCCACGCTGCTGTTCCAGGACCTCGACTGGCTGCGCCAGATCATCGCGCGACGAGCAGCGGCCCGTGCTGCTGCTGTTCGCCGGCAAGGCGCACCCGGCCGACGTGCCCGGGCAGGATCTGATCCGGCGCATCGTCGAGATCGCGCCGCATGCCGGAGTTCGAGGGCCGCATCCTGATGGTGGAAGATTACGACCTGCGCCTCGCCCGCCGCCTGGTGTCGGGCGTGGACGTGTGGCTCAACAACCCGGTCTATCCGCTGGAGGCGAGCGGCACCTCGGGCATGAAGGCCGGTATCAACGGCGTGCTCAACCTGTCCGTGCTGGACGGCTGGTGGGACGAAGGCTACGACGGCCAGAACGGCTGGGCCATCAAGCCGGTCGGCGAGAACATCGACGACGCGCGGCGCGACCGCGAAGAGGCGCGAGACGCTGTACGAGCTGCTGCAGGATCAGATCTGCCCGCTCTACTACAAGCGCGGCGACATGGGCTACTCGCCGCAGTGGGTGAAGATGGCCAAGCACTCGATCGCCACCCTGCTGCCGCGCTTCAGTTCCACGCGCATGGTGAGCGAGTACCTCGCCAAGTTCTACCTGCCCGCCATCGCGCCAGGGCCGGCGCTACTCGGAGAGCAGCTTCGAGAACGCCACGCAAGCTCGCCGCCTGGAAGGCACACGTCCGGCGCAAACTGGGCCAGCGTGCGCCTGCGCCGGCTCGACTCACCCAAGAGGAATATCGTCTACGGCGAGAGCGTGCGCTCGAGATCGGCGTCTATCTCAACGGCCTGAAGCCGGAGGACGTCGTGGTCGAGCTGCTGCATCGGCCGTCAGACCGGACCGGGAAAAGCTGCGCGACGACCGTCGCTATCGCTTCGAATGGGAAGGCGTGATGACCGAGCAGGGCGAGCACCGCTTCGTGCTGCAGATCACCCCGGAGATGTGCGGCAAGCTCGAGTACCGCTTGCGCGTCTACCCGTACCACGAGCTGCTCACGCATCCCTTCGAGATGGGCATGATGCGCTGGCTCTAGCCGCCACGCGGGCAGCGTTGGCGTTCGCCCTTTTCCCATGACCTCACTCAAGCGAACTCTGCGCTATTCGACCGCCTGCCTCGTCCTTGTGCGTGCTCGCCGCGTGCAACGCCAGCGTCCCGACGGCGTCTGCGGTAGAAATCGCCCGCAGCGGCTGCGCCGAAGGCATTCCCGAGCTGTTCGAGAAGGCGTCGCCGGCGGTGGTGATGATCACCGGCCAGTCGATCAATCCCTACCGGCTGCGAGACCGCGTCAACCGTATGCTCGGCTCCGGCTTCATCATCGACGGCGACGGATTGGTCCTGACCAACTCGCACGTGGTGTTCGGCTTGCAGTCCCTGGTCGTGACGCTCGACAACGGGGAAGATCGTGCCGGCCAAGCTGGTGGGTGCCGATCCGATCTTCGACCTGGCCGTGATCCAGATCTCCAAACCGAAGCGCGGGACCTTGCCGACCGTCAAGCTGGGCGACTCCGACAAGCTGCGGCCCGGCGAGGAAGTGATCGCCATCGGCAACCCGCTGGGGCTGGACCAGACGGTCACGCGTGGCATCGTGAGCGGCCTCAATCGCCTGCTGCCCGAAACGCCGCTGTCGCTGACCGAGCCGCTGATCCAGACCGACACCGCGATCAACCCGGGCAACTCCGGCGGACCGCTGCTCAACCGCTGCGGCGAGGTGATCGGCATCACCACCGCCATCGTTCCGGAGGCGCAGAACATCGGCTTCGCGATTCCCATCAACCTGGCCAAGGCGATCATTCCGGGCCTGATCAAGGATGGGCATGTGATCCGGCCCTGGATCGGCTTCCACGGCCAGCTGATCGGCGCGGAGCTGCGCAAGCTGCTGCAGATGCCGCTGGTCGACGGGCTGCTGGTCGAGGTGGTCGAGCCCGGCAGCCCGGCTGACAAGCTCGGCGTGCGCGGCGGCGAGATGGAGCTGTCCATCGGCGGTTCCTCGCTGCTGCTCGGTGGCGACATCGTGGTCAGCCTGAACGAGCGCGCCGATGAACGACCCGGAGAAGCTGGCCGGCATCATGCGCGGCCTCAAGGTCGGCAGCCAGCTCAAGTTGAGGCTGTTCCGTCAGGGCAAGTACCTGGACATCGAGTACAAGCTGCCCGAGCGACCGCTGTTGCCGGGCGATCTTCCCGAGGAGGGCACGTTCAGTCCCCTGCCGCTCCCGGGCAGATCCGACGCTGCTCGGCGCATCCACTAGCGGGACTGAAGCGCTCGAACGGTCGCTTCGACTCGCTGTCCCGTGGCTGATCTGATGAACCCCCGAAGGGATCGATCTCGGACCTGCACCCAATCCGTTCAGGAGAGCCCCATGGAAGCCAGAGCCACGAAGCGCCCGGGACAGAAGGGCACCAGGAAGCTCGTAGCGCGCTTCGGTGATCCGCCGCGTAGTCTGCTCCAGAATGCGACGGCTAACTTCGGCGTCGGGCCCTTCCCACTAGCTGGGCGATCGAGATGTTGACTCCATTGATTCGGCCACTTTGTCGACTTTGCACTGGTCGATACCTCCTAGGGCTGATCATGGGTGTTTTGGTGTTTGCAGGTCCTGGGTGAATCGCCCATCGATCTGACAGGATAGTGGCAGGCTGAGAAGATCGTCGAAGGAAAAGTGGTAAAGGGAGAACTAAAGATCGTTCAATCCGGGGAGAAGATCGAGGCGATGTCGACAACTGGGCGCTCTGTTTGGATTGGAATGCTTAAGGAATCCGTGCTTTTCGCCACCTATCTCAGTGCTACGGATTCAGGGAAAATCACGCTAAGGGTCTCGACCGACGGTCAGGACTTAGAGGGTGATTGCGTATCCGACAGTGGACCCACAGGTTTGTACCGCGCCCATAAACAGAAAGTCTGATGGGCAAATCTAAAGTAGTGCAGCGGTCGCGGGGGGCGGTTCAACAATCGCTGGAGAGTCCCTTCATGCAACTGATACAGCCACCTGACCGACAACGGCGGCCGCTTGCCGCCACTGCCATCAGGTGATGTCAGGCGTTCGGCCACCGAGGGATGCCGCAAGTGAGGCGACCGGCGCAAAGCTTCACTAAACGGGAGAGGGCGGAACTCAAGGAGCTCGCCGGCGCGGCGTGGGAAGCGGAGCTAGAGGCTGAGCTCGAAAAGTTGTTCGAGGCCTTCCTTAGCTGGGCCGATAACGGGATGGATGCCTTCGACCTGTCGGAGAGGATCCACAAGTTCCACAATGGAGTCTCTCGCGAACTCTATAGCCGTTACACTGCCCTCCATCCAGAAATCACCGTGCCACGGGCGGTAGCACTCGGGATCTTGGGCGAAGGCGAGCTTGGCGAGGCACTCTTGCAGAAGCTGTCCGCTCAGATTGAGGCGTACCGGAAGCAGCTCAAGGATGAAGAGAGCTAGCAGCTCCTCTGCAGTGCCGTATCGCGGGAGGGCCCTGCACGAAGGCCGCGGTTGCTATATCCACGGCCCGACCCGGTGCTGCCAGTCCAATCGCCGCATCCCGATCGCAGGTTCGAGCCATGAAGATCAAATATTTTGCCGACACTGACACCTTGTACATTGAGTTCCGCGATGGGACCGTGACGGAGAGCCGCGATTTGGACGAGAACACTGTGCTCGACGTGGATGCCGCCGGCAACATTTGCGCAATCACGGTTGAGCATGCGTCTGATCGCACTGGCATTCCAGAGTTCTCGTACGAGCAGATCCCTGCCTAGGTCGAAACCATCTTGAGGTGGGCGTGTACGCGCAGCAGCCGAACCCGGCGCTCGAGCGGAGCGCCAAGCGGCGGACGCGGATCGAGTATTCTTGGCGCCGTGACGATTGCTACTGGAAAGGTAGTAGGCGGGAAGGTCGTGCTCGAGGGCGCAGCCTTCGGAGAGGGTAGGTCCGTCACAGTCCTGGCTCGGGATGAGGAAGGCGATATCACCTTTACGCCCGGGGAGGAAACCGAGCTTCTTCTCGCGATTGCCGAGGCAGACCGCGGCGAAATGGTCTCAGGGGAGGAAGTGCTCGCGAAGCTCGCGCGTCATCATGGCTAGCCGAGCCGTAAGAGTCCGGGTCACGAAGAGTGCGCAAGCGCAGATTGACCAAGCCGCCGTCTGGTGGGATGACAATCGTCTGCTTGCGCCCGAAGCCTTCGACGAGGACCTCGCCGAAGCTTTTTCGCTTTTTAGCGTCGAACCTGAGATCGGCGCACCGTACCAGATCCATTTCCAGTGCAGAACATTGACTCTATCGCGGAGGCACTGGCCACTCAGGGCTGGTGCGTGGTCCAGAAATTTGTTTCGGGCGAGCTCCTGCGCGAGCTCGGGGAGGAAGCGCTGGCATTGCTCCACACCGGCGCGCTGCGCCAGGCCGGCGTCGGTACGGGGCAGAACGTGCGCGTCGAGCCGGCGGTGCGCGGGGATCGAACGCTCTGGCTGGATCCCCCGCAAGCGACGCGTGCTCAACGCGACTGCCTTGCTGCGCTCGAAGCGCTGCGGCGCGGGCTGAACCGCGAACTGCAGCTCGGGCTGTTCGACTTCGAGGGTCATTTCGCGGCCTATCCGCCCGGCGCCTTCTACCGCAGGCACCGCGACAGCCAAGTGGGGGCGGGCGCTCGCGTGGTGTCCTGTGTGCTCTATCTCAACGACGCGTGGAGCGCCGAGGACGGCGGACAGTTGCGGCTGTATCTAGATGCGTCAGGAACCGAGAACTGCCGCGATGTGCTGCCCGAAGGCGGGACCCTCGTCTGCTTCCTCAGCCAGCGCTTCTGGCACGAAGTGCTGCCCGCGACTCGCGTGCGGCTCAGCTTGACCGGTTGGTTTCGGCAGCGCGCTGTCGTTTGACCAGTCGCGGCAGCCGGCCGTCGAGCCTACTTCGAAGCAGCGGTCGACTTGGTCTTGTCCAACACGGTCATAGCCGACGCCACTAGCCCTGCGATATCGGCCACGTTGCTGGGGATGATGAGCGTGTTGTTGGTCTTGGCCAGGTTGGCAAACGCACCGATGTAGAGCTCGGCGATCTTGAGGTTGGCCGCGGACATGCCACCCTCCTTGCCGATCGCCTCGGCCACCATCTGAATCCCCGCCGCGGTCGCTTCGGCCACCAGCCGGATCGCGGTGGCTTCGCCCTGCGCCTGGTTGATGGCTGCCTGCTTCTCGCCTTCGGAATTGAGAATGTCGGACTGCTTGGACCCTTCGGCCAGGTTGATCTCCTTCTGCTTCTCGCCTTCCGAAGTGGCGATCATCGCGCGCTTCTCGCGCTCGGCGGTAATCTGCGCCTGCATGGAGCGCAGGATGGAGTCGGGCGGTGTGAGGTTCTTGATCTCGTAGCGCAGCACCTTTACGCCCCAGGCGCGGCCCGCCTCGTCGAGCACGGAGACGATCTGTTTGTTGATCGTGTCGCGGCTTTCCAGCGTCTTGTCCAGCTCCATCTTGCCCACCTCCGAGCGCAGCGTGGTCTGCGAGAGCTGGGTGATGGCGGTGATGTAGTCCGACGTCCCGTAGCTGGCCAGGCGGGGATCGGTGACCTGGAAATACAGGATGCCGTCGACCGCAAGCTGGGTGTTGTCCCGGGTGATGCAAACCTGCTCGGGCACATCCAGCGGCACCTCCTTGAGCGAATGCCGGTAGGCCACGCGGTCGATGAAAGGCACGATGATGTTGAGCCCCGGCTCCAGGGTGGCGTGGAAGCGGCCCAGCCGCTCGACCACCCAGGCGCTCTGCTGCGGCACCACGCGCACTCCCTCGATCACGAACACGACCGCGAGCCCGATGATGAAGAAGGGGACGGCGTAGGCGCGCGTGGGCTCGAAGGCGGCGATCGCCACAGTCAGGATGATCACGCCGAGGATCTTGGGCAGCATCGATACCTCCTTGACGGGTCGCGTGGGCGCCTCGGCCGGTGCGGCGCGCGGCAACCCGACGGGACTACGCGGGTCGGATTTTGGTGACTTCGAGGGTGTTGCCATGGACAGCGCTGATGTAGAGCATTTCGCCCGGCTCGCCGGCGCATTCACCGCTCACGCGCGCATCCCAGGACGAGCCACGGTAGCGCACGCGAGCGAGGCGGTCGGACTGGCTGATCCATGACTCCCAGGTCACCGGCTGGCCGAAGTCGGGCGAGGGCATGGAGGGGGGTGTAATGAGCTTGCGGCGCTGGTGAATCCAGACTACGCCGGCCGCTGCGAGCACGGATGCAACGATGGCCTGGATCCAGAAACCCAGGCCGAAAAAGGCCACGGCCGCGCCAACCAGCGCGGCGATACCGAGCACCAGCAGGTAGAAGGTCCCGGTGACCAGCTCCGCGATCACCAGGACCAGGCCGGCAGCGGTCCAAATCAGATAGTCAGCCATTCAGCCTCTGCGAGATTGGAAGTACGCCTGTGTTATCCCAGGAATTCCAAACACATGGACTAAAGCCGCCGCGCGCATCCTGGTCTGGTGTTTCGGCCGAAAACCCTTAGAATACCGCGCTCACGCAGCGCTGCCGAACATGCCAGTTCCGGCAGCGCTGCTATTTCCACTTACCGGTTTTGTGAACCATGCGAAATGGCTGAGCACAAGAAGCACATCGCGTTCCAGGGGAAGATTCTGATCCTCGGCTTTGGCGCCGTCGGGCAGGGCACGCTGCCGCTGCTCCTGCGCCACATCGACATGCCCAAGGAGAACGTCTCGGTCATCACGGCCGAGGACTGGGGGCGGGAGATCGCCGATGAGTACGGCGTTGCCTTCCGGGTCGAGCCGCATGACCCGCGACAACTACGTCCGCATTCTCGACCAGGCACTCGAGGCCGGCGATTTCCTGTTCAACGCTTCCTTCGACGTGTCCAGCCTCGCGCTGATCGAGTACTGCAGCGAGCGCGGCATCATGTACCTGGACGCGTGCATCGAGCCCTGGGCAGGCGGCCATCGCGACACCTCGATCCCGGCTTCGCGGCGCACCAACTACGCATTCCGCGAAGCGGCGCTGGCGATGCGCAAGAAGTACCCGAACGGTCCCCCCGTGGTGCTGATGCACGGCGCCAACCCGGGCCTGGTCTCGCATTTCGTCAAGCAGGCGCTGCTCAATCTAGCCAGGGACAGCGGCCGCTCGGCGACCCCGCCGGCGACCAAGGAGGCCTGGGCGCGGCTCGCCAAGGATCTGGGTGTAAAGGTCATCCAGATCGCCGAGCGCGACCGCCAGGTGGGCAAGAACCGGAAGCAATGGGGCGAGTTCGTCAACACCTGGTCGAGTGGCGCGTTCGTGGGTGAGTCGCTGCAGCCGGCCGAGCTGGGCTGGGGCACGCACGAGAGGCACTGGCCGCACCAGGGCATGGAGTTCGGCTTCGGCTGCGGCAGCTCGATCTACCTGAACCGGCCGGGTTGCAGCACGCGCGTGCGCTCCTGGGTGCCCAAGGAAGGGTCGTTCCACGGCTGGCTCATCTCGCACGGCGAGGCCCACTCGATTCCGGACTACTTCACCGTGCGCGAGAACGGCAAGGTGGTCTATCGCCCGACCTGCTACTACGCCTATCATCCGTGCGACGACGCGGTGCTGAGCTTGCATGAGATGGTAGGGCACAATCACACCATGCAGGAAAAGACGCGGTTGCTGCGCGACGACATCGCCGACGGCTTCGACGAGCTGGGTGTGCTGCTGCTGGGCCACGCCAAGGGTGCCTACTGGTATGGCTCGCAGCTCACCATTCAGGAGGCGCGCAGGCTGTGTCCGCACAATAACGCCACCAGCCTGCAGGTCAACGCGCCGGCCCTGGGTGCGGTGATCTGGGCGATGCGCAATCCCACCGCCGGCATCGTGGAGCCCGACGACGTCGACTTCCGCACCGTGCTGGACGTGGCCATGCCGTACCTGGGCCCGGTGGTGGGCGTGTACAGCGACTGGACTCCCTTGACCGGACGCGGCAAGCTCTATCCGGAGGACGTGGACTGGGACGATCCGTGGCAGTTCAAGAATTTCCGGGTGGTCTGAATATCGAACGACTAGACGAGGCATGGGTTCGAGCGAATGACTGCACTGCTGAAGAAGATCATCGAACGGCTCGGAAACGCGACGCAGATCTGCTTTCGCGTCACGTTCGCGGACGGCTCGTCCTACCAGAACCGCGACGGCACGCCGGTCGTGCATTTGCACTTCAAGACCGTCGGCGCCCAGTGGAATACGATCTGTTTCGGCCACATCGGCATGCTCGAATCCTACTTCGCCCAGACGCTCGAGGTCGAGGGCGACTTCGGCCAGGCCTTCGCCGTCGGTCTGGACTCCGGGTTCGACCGCGCGCCCAGCCCGCTGGTGTGGATACGCAATCAGTGGCACGAGTTCCGTTACAGCAATCGCACGATCGAGCAGGCCAAGGCCAATGCGCGCTTCCACTATTCGCTGGGGGCCGACTTCTACAGCTAGTGGCTGGACCTGCCGCTCATGATGTACACCTGCGCCTACTGGAAGCCCGGCACGCGCACAGTGGAAGAGGCCGAGCAAAACAAGATCGACCACGTGTGCAACAAGATCCAGCTGCAGCCCGGCGAGAGCGTGGTGGATATCGGCTGCGGTTTCGGCGGTTTCATGTTCCGCGCCTGGGAGCAGTACGGCGCCCACGTGTGCGGCGTGAACACCACTACCGAACAAGTCGAGTGGGTGCGCGGCCAGATCGTACAGAAGGGGTCTGGCCGACAAGCTGGAGGTGCGCGAGGCGGACTTCCGCGAGGTGCACGCCCAGTTCGACAAAGTGGTTTCGATCGGCGTGCTGGAGCACGCCGGGCGCGACCAGTTGCGCGAGGTGGTCAAGGCGCATGCCGATTTTCTGAAGCCCGGCGGTCTAGGCATGCTGCACTTCATCGGCCACGTGGGCGTGCGTGACACCGAGTTCTACATCCGCAAGCATGTATTCCCCGGCGGCTGGATCCCGAGCCTGTCCCAGACCATCTCCGCGATGGAAGACTGCGGACTCGAGATCGTCGACATCGAAAACCTGCGCCGCCACTATGCCTTGACCCTGGATGCCTGGAGCGAGCGCTTCGACCGCAACTGGGACAAGATCCACGCGCTGGACCCGAAGCGGTTCGACGAGCGCTTCCGCCGCGTGTGGCGCACCTACCTGGTGGCGTGCGCCGAGATGTTCCGCTCGCCGAAGAGCCAGACGCACCTGTTCCAGATCGTCTTCAGCAAGGGCAACATCAGCAAGGACAACTATCCGATGAGCCGCGCGTTTCTGTACCAGGACGACAGCGCGCAGCAGGCAGCGCAGTCGCAGCCGCGCGAGAAGAGCACGGCCTGATCGATGCTCTCCTACGCCGACCGCAGGGATCAGCTCGCACGCGAGATCCAGGCCTCCCGCGGGTCGCAAGTAGGACTCGGAAAACCGACTTCGAATCTGTTCCGCGACCGCGCCGCGAGCTCCAAGCGGCGTCTGGACGTGAGCACGTTCCACCACGTTCTGGAGGTCGATCCGCAGCAGGGCTGGGTGAGCGTCGAAGGCATGACGCCCGTACGACGTGCTGGCCGCGGCAACGCTCCGGCACGGCGTGATGCCCTGTGTGGTGCCGCAGCTCAAATCGATCACCATCGGCGGGGCGGCTTCGGGGGTGGGCATCGAGTCCAGTTCCTTCAAGTACGGCCTCGTGCACGAAACGCTGCTGGAGCTGGAGGTGCTACTGGGCGACGGCAGCGTCGTGACGGCTACGCCGGACAACGAGCACCGCGATCTGTTCTTCGGCTTTCCGAACTCTTACGGGACGCTCGGCTACGCGCTGCGGGTAAAGGCCAAGGCCATTCCGGTCAAACCTTTCGTCGCGCTTACCCACATCCGCCACAGCGATCGCGCTGCGTACTTTCGGCAGCTCGATGAGCTGTGTCGCGCGCCGGACATCGACTTTATCGACGGCTCGGTTTTCGCTCCGGACGAGCTCTACATCACGCTCGGCCGGTTTGTCGACCATGCCCCCTATACCAGCGACTACACCTTCGAGAACATCTATTTCCGCTCGATCCAGAGCCGTGACACCGACTACCTGACGACCGCGGCCTATCTCTGGCGCTGGGACACCGACTGGTTCTGGTGCTCGAAGAACTTCGGCGCGCAAAACCCCACCGTGCGCCGGATGCTCGGGCGCGAGCGGCTGAACTCGAGGTTCTACACCAAGGTGATGCGGTTCAACAGCCGCTGGCGGCTGACGCATTTGTTCGACCGGCTGTCGGGGCAGCACCGCGAATCCGTGATTCAGGACGTGGATATCCCCATCGAGCGAGCGAGCGAGTTCCTCGACTTTTTTCAGCGGGAGATCGGGATACTGCCGGTGTGGATCTGCCCGATCCGCTCCTGGAATCCAGCCCATCACTGGACCATGTACCCCATGGACTCCACCCAAACCTTCGTCAACTTCGGTTTCTGGGATGTCGTGCGCACGCGGCAATCCCAGCCGCCTGGCCATTTCAACCGCCTGGTGGAGCGGAAGGTCCGCGAGCTGGGCGGGATCAAATCGCTGTACTCGGACAGCTATTTTCCGCCGGACGAGTTCTGGGCCGCCTATCATGGCGAGGCTTACCACGCGTTGAAGCAGCGCTACGACCCGGGTGGCGTATTCAAAGATCTGTACGCCAAGTGCGTGCTGCGGGCGTGAAGCAGAACTCCGCGGCGCAACAGGAACGGGCGAGAGGAGAAACGGCGGTGCTCAAGGGCCCGAGCGCTCCGGCGAAACCACACCTCGACCAGCCCGCCCGGCCGGTGCGCCATGCGAGCCGCCAGTACTGCGGCTGGAGCGGTCTTGCCCTTGGCATCCTGGCACTGGGTCTTGCCCTGCTGCCGGGATGGGTAGCCCCGATCTACGATCCGCCTCACAAGCCGATCCAGCAGAAGGCCGCCGACTGGGTCGGCGAGTTGAAGGACAAGACAATCGCAGCGATCCGGATGGAGTCCGTTCCACCGCCGCCGCAGGAGGTGACCAATCCGTGGCGCGACCCGCGCGTCAAGCTGGCTTCCCTCATCCTCGGGTTCAGCGCGCTGGTGCTTGGCATCCTCGCCTTCGTACGACACGAGGACCAGAGGATGGTGGCCTGCGCGGTAGCGTTGGGCGCGGGCGCCATTGCCGCCGAATACGTCCTCACTGCTGGCTTGATCCTCGCCTTCGCCGTTCTAGTGGGCGTGGTGCTGGCCCGTTACGGCTGAGCGTGCAGTTCAATCTGCAGATGAACGAGCTGGAACTGACCGGACGTGCGCGTACCCACATCGAGCAACTCGCGGACCCGCGCGTCGCGCTCCACCGCGAAGTCGTCGAGCCGTTCCTTGCGCTGCGGGCAGCGGCGGCGAAGGAAGGCATCGACCTTACGCCATCCAGTGCCTTTCGCGATTTCCAGAGCCAGGCCGAAATCTGGAATCGCAAGTTCCGCGGCGAGCGTCCGCTCTACGACCGCGATGGCAATCCACGCGACCACGCCAGCTTGACCGAAGAACAGATCGTGGAAGCGATCCTGGTCTGGTCGGCGGTCCCCGGGGCCAGCCGCCACCACTGGGGCAGCGAGATCGACGTCTACGATCGCGCGGCGATGCCCGAGGGCTACCGCGTCAAGCTGCTGCCCGAGGAGTACGTGCCTGGTGGTGTGTTCGGGCACTTGGCGGCATGGCTGGACGAGAACCTGCAGCGATTCGGGTTCTTCCGTCCTTACGATCAGGATCGCGGCGGCGTATATCCCGAGCCCTGGCACATCAGCTACGCCGCGGTGTCCAATCAGGCCCTGTCCGCGCTTACGCCGAGAATCGTGGCCGACGCGCTGCGCGACGAGGAGATTCTAGGTAAGCAATGGGTCCTTGCGCGGCTGCCAGAGATCTGGCAGACGTACGTCGCGAACGTCGCTTCGGCCACGCTGGTCGCGGACGCGAAATACACCACGCCGCCAGACGAGCCCGAAGCCTGACGCACGCTACCTGCGCAATGCCGACGATCTTCACGCATGCGGTGTCGGCGCTGGCCATCGGGAGCGTAGTCCTCCCACCGAAAACAGGAGCGCGCGCCTGGACTCTCGGCGTGCTCTGCGCGATGGTGCCCGACCTCGACGTAGTTGCCTTCGCGCTCGGCGTCAGCTATGCGGACATGCTGGGCCATCGCGGACTAACCCATTCCCTGATCTTCGCACTGACGCTGAGCCTGCTGTTGGCCGCAGTCGCATTCCGTGGCTCCAAGTGGAACGGAGCGCGCCTGCGGATAGGGCTGTTCTTGTTCCTCGCCACGGCCTCCCACGGGATCCTCGACGCATTCACCAACGGCGGCATGGGCATCGCCTTCTTCGCACCGTTCAGCGCGGACCGCTACTTCTTTCCGGTCACACCGATCGAGGTCTCTCCGATCGGGCGCGGATTCCTGTCGGAGCGCGGACTGCGTGTCATGGCGAGCGAAGCCGTGTGGGTCTGGGTGCCCTCACTTGTCGTCGTGGCGATCGCACTCGCCTCAGATACGATCGGAACAAGCCGAGCGGCTGATGGCGCGCGCCGTCGCGCTGCGCAATCTGCTGGCACCGTTGCGCGGCTCGCTCTACCTCGCCGTTCTTCTGACGGCGACGATCTTCGCCATGGCCACCGGGATCGTCGGCGCCGCGGTGACCGTGCTCGGCATCATGGCCGGGCCGATCATGGTGCGGACGGGCTACGACGCGAAACTATCGGCGGGTGCGATCGCGGCCGGTGGAACACTCGGCATTCTGATCCCGCCCAGCGTGATGCTGGTGGTCATGGGCCCCACCATCGGTGTCCCCGTCAACCTCCTTTATTCCTCCGCGTTCGGACCCGGGTTCCTGTTGGCCGGCATGTACATCGTCTATTGCCTGGTCCGCAGTGCCTGGAACCCCAAGCTCGGACCGCCGGTGCCGAAGGCGGAAAGAGTGACCGATCCCATCGAGCTGGGGCGGGAGTTTTTCATCGGCGTCCTGCCTCTCGCGGCACTGATCGGCTTCACCTTGGGCACCATCCTCACGGGCCTTGCGACTCCGACCGAGGCCGCTTCCTGCGGCGCATTCGGGGCGACGCTCCTGGCGCTGGTCTATCGCAGGCTGACGTTCACGGCGTTCAAGAACGCGGCGCTGTCGACGATGATGACCTCGAGCATGGTGCTGCTCCTGGCTGTGGCGTCGAACATCTTCGGCGCGGTCTTCACCAAGCTGGGCGCGACCGAGCTTATCAGCAGCGCACTGCTGCAGGTGCCCTTGCCCGACACCGGCAAGCTGCTGCTGGTGATGGCCTTGATCTTCGTGCTGGGCTGGCCGTTCGAATGGCCCGCGATCATTCTCGTGTTCCTGCCGATCTTCCTGCCGGTGATCGAGAAGCTGAACTTCGGACTGAGCAAGCTGGAGATGCTCACCTGGTTCGGCGCACTGGTCGCGGTGAATCTGCAGACCGCGTTCCTCAGTCCCCCGGTTGCGATGTCGGCGTATTACCTGAAGAACGTCATGCCGCAGTGGAGCCTGTCCACCATCTACAGGGGCATGGGCCAGTTCATGGTGATCCAGCTGATCTGCCTGCTGGTGATCATCCTGTGGCCCGAGCTAGTACTGTGGCTGCCGCGCGCGCTGAAATGACCCGGGTTCACGCGCATCACGTTCATGTCATGTCAACACCATCTGGGTCTGGATCGTCAGCGACAATAGCCGGCCGGCATCGTCGGTGACTCGCGTCTGCCAGACCATCGTGCGCTTTCCCCGGTGCAGCGGCGTGGACTCCGCCCGCACCACGCCGGCGCGACCGGCAGCGAAGAAGTTGGTCTTGGACTCGAGCGTAGTCGTGCTGGCGCCCGCCGCCAGATTGACGATCGTCGCGGCTGCACCAACCGTATCGGCAAATGCCATGAGCGCGCCACCGTGGAGAGCGCCGCCTACGGTGCGCAGATCATCCCTGATCGGCAACTCCGCGACGACCCGCTCCGCGCTCGTTTCCACGAACCGGATACCGAGCAAGCCGGCCAGCGTTCCTCGCAGTGAATCGTTCATTGTGGTTGGGTCCATGGGATCTGCCTCTGTCTCTAGTTCGAGGAATGCAATCCGGAGCTGCTGCCAGATCGCAGGTGCGCACAAAAGCTTACCCTATCAATCGACGGCACGGGCTCACTTCCCTGGGGTAAGTGCTGCGGGCCCGGCGGTGATCTCTCGATACGAGCGCACGCCGCCTGCCTGGTCTAGACTTGGCCTTTCCTGCCCGCCGACCGCCCCCCTCCCGAACATGCCGCAGAATCCTCGACCGACGATCGATATCGTCTGCTGCGATCGCGAGCAGTACGGCTGAACGTTCGCACATGCGCTGGAAATTCTATACGCCCGGTGAGCGTCCCGAGGAGGATGCGCAGCACGCCGCAGTCATCGCCCGGATCGGCGCATGGTGGGAGGCGTTCGCCGCCAAGGCGGAAGATCTCGACCGGCTGTTCTCCGACCAGACGGAGTGGGACTTGATCGGATGGATGGAGCAGCATCTGCAGAGCATCGATCCGCGCCTGGTGTGGGAATTCGGGCCCGGCAGCACCGGCGGCCATCGGCTGGTGATCACACCGGAGGCCGATCATCATCTGCGGCCGCTGGTGGACGAGATCCTGGCACGCGCGCCCGCGCTGCCCGGCTGGTCGTTCTCTCCACACCGGAAGGCGGAAAGTGCGGAGCATATGACCTACGCGGTAAAGAGCAGGAGCGGTGTCGACCCAGCCTTTACCGGAGCCGCGCTCACCCCGGGTGAGTTCAATCGCATCGATCTCGCATTCCAGTTCCCGCCATCCTTCCTGCAGGGCAGGGACGGCATCGCTCGCACCCAGGCCTTTCTCGCCGCCGAATCGTTGCTGGGCGAAGACCTGTTGACCGACTGGGTCGGCCGGCTCGACGCTGTCGCGGAGGTGACCGAACCCCTGCCGCCGGGTGCCGTGCGCCGCGCTTTCATGACGCTGGCTGCTGGCCGGCGCGCGAGCATTCCAGCGCAACCGTTCCTGGACCGGCTCGAATCCCTTGCCTGGACCGAGATCGACCTGAAGCCCAAGAAGGCGGAGGACTATCTCCACCGCTACGACCTGTTGGCCGCTGTCACCTGCGCACCCGAGATGTGGCGCAACGCTCACAGTGGCGAGCTGTTCTGGTCCGGACGATTCTCACGCTCGGGCGAGACCTTCTGCTACATCAAGATCGACCGCGGCGGTCCGCTGCGCAGGGCCGCGGTCGCGGGCCGGACCAGGACCGAGGACGCGTTGAACGCCGCGCTGCGCCCAGGACGGCTGGGTTGCGTGATCGGCGGCGGGTCGGGCCGTCGCTACGACTACATCGATCTCGCCCTGGTCGATGTGCGCGCAGCCGTCAGCGTTATCCGCGGCGCGCTGCAGCAGGATGGCCTGGCGACGCGACGGGCGTGGATTCAGTTCTTCGATACCGTGCTGAGCGCCGAGTGGATCGGCATGTGGCCCGACAGCCCCCATCCCCCCATGCCGCCCGGCTGATTCCGGCGAGCGCGATAGGTAAGGTCGAATCTCCCGAGCAGCTCTCTCCGTCCACTTCAACCGCGTCGAAAATGTCCACCATCGTCGTCGTCCGCAAAGCCGGTTTCGCTTGCATCGCCTGCGACACGCTCGCAACCATCGGAGCGCTGAAGCAGAAGTCGCACTACTCCGCGGCGCCAGACAAGATCTTCCGCTTCCGCGACACTTACATCGGCCCGGTAGGCTACGCCGTGCACAATGCCGTCCTGCAGAGTTACTTCTCGCGTTATCCGGACAATGTGAAGCTGGAAACGCCGGACGAGATCTTCGAAACCTGGCGCGTCATGCACAAGATCCTGCGCGAGGACTACCACATGAACCCGCGCGCCGAAAGCGACGATGCCTACGAGACCACGCGCATGAGCGTGCTGCTGGCCAGCCCGCGCGGCATTTTCGGCGTCACACCCTCGCGCGATGTGGAGGCGTTTCCGCGCTTCTGGGCCATCGGCTCGGGCGCGTCGTACGCGGTCGGCGCGATGTTCACTCTGTTCGAGCGCTCCGCGGACGTAGAGGAGATCGCCAGAGCGGGTGTAGCGGCGGGCGCGGAGTTCGACGATGGCAGTGACCTGCCGGTGGTGGTGCACAGGGTGAAGCTTGAGAATTCGTGAAGGGTGAGAGACGTGAGCCCCCTCGCAGCAATTCACGCTCTCAAAGCACCTTCATCGCAATCGCACCCGCGGTCACCAGCGCCGCCGCGAGATAGCGCGCCACCCCGAACTTTTCTCCGAGAAAGGCAGCAGCAAACACCGTTCCGAACACCACCGCCGTCTCGCGCAGCGCTGCCACCAGCGCCAGTGGCGCCCGGGTCATGGCCCACAGCACCAGCCCGTACGAGCCGATGGTGCACAGCCCGCCCAGCAGACTCGTCTTCCAACGCGTGCGCGCCGCTGCAACGAGAGATTCGCGCCTGGTCGCGAGCCCCAGTATCAGCAGCGGGAACACGTTGAGAAAGAACAACCACTGCGCATACGAGAGGGCATTGCCGGCAAGCCTCGCGCCCAGACCGTCCACCACGGTATACAGAGCGACCACGACAGCGTTGGCAAGACCGAAGCAGGTCGTGCCGAGATGAGCCTTCCCGTGCCGCAATCCGTCCGCCGCCAGGACCAGAATGCCCGCCGAAAGAAGAAATACACCCAGGTAGCCACCCGGTTTCAAGGCTTCGCCCACCACGAGGCTCGCGGCGCAGGCGGTGATGAGGGGAGCCGACCCCCGCATCAGCGGATACACGTAGCTCAGCTCGCCATGGCGATAAGCCAGGCCCACCAGCGAGAAATAGAGCAGATGAATCGCGACAGACGCGGCGAGATAAGGCCAGCTGGCCGCGGCAGGAATCGCGATGAACGGGAGCGTCGCCCCTGCGATGAGTGCCGCACTCGCGGCCACCAGCACGACATCCGAAGACTTGTCCGGGCTGGACTTCACGATCGCGTTCCAGGCCGCGTGCAGCGCAGCCGCGAACAGGACCAGTAGGATCAGGCCAAGTGACATGTCCAGCGGTATCGTGTAACGGTACCTGCAGTCGATTCAGCGCAGGCCAGGAATCCTTGAGGATTGTAGCCGAGGCGCAAAGTACCAGATGCCGGCGCAGCAGTCGCGTGGATGGGAATCGGCTTAGGGCTCGGTGTCCGCACGCTGTGAGAGCGGCGGAACCCGCGCATCGCGCCATTGTCATCAGTGAGTGCTATCCTGCACCGTCCCCGTTCGGGGCGCAGCTGTTCAACCAACACAAAAGGAGACCAGATATGAAAAGCCGTACTATTGTCGTTGCCGCCGTGGCCTTGGGACTTGCATCGGCATCCGCGTTCGCGCAGGACAAAAAGACCGTACTGAACCTCGAGACGGCCAAGAAGATGGCCGCTGCCTGCGAGGCGAAGGCCAAGGCCGAAGGCTGGAAGATGAACATCGCCATTCTGGATGCGGGCGCCAACATGAAATACTTCCTGCGCCAGGATGATGCGTTTCTAGGCAGCGTCCAGATCGCGAAGCTCAAGGCCAATACTTCGTCCAACTTCCCGTTCTCGACCAAGCAGGTCGGGGAGATCACCAAGAACATTCCGGGTATCGCGTTCGTTCCGGGCATCGTCACCTTCGAGGGCGGCCTGCCCATCAAGACCGGCGGCGGGGAACACATAGGCGCCATCGGGGTGAGCGGTGGCACCGCCGAGCAGGACGGAATATGTGCTCAGGCCGGGCTCGATGCGGTGAAGGACGACCTCAAGTAATCCGGCTGTTTTCCTCGAACCAGGGCTCGGCGCAGGCCGGGCCCTTTTTTTCGCTCCGCGCCACCGGCGCGAGGCCAAGCCGGATGGCAGGGTTCGGCCGAGTTTGCGCTACCATGCTCGAGCAGCGGCCGGCGCACCATAGCGCCGGCGCGATCAAACATGCAAATCGACCGTATCGACCACATCGTCCTCACCGTGCGCGACATCGAAGCGACCTGCGCCTTCTATCGGCGCGTGCTCGGCATGGAAGTCGTCCGCTTCACCGGCGGACGCACTGCGCTCGCATTCGGCAACCAGAAGTTCAATCTGCACCAGGTGGGAAAGGAGTTCGAGCCGAAGGCTGACAAGCCCACAGCCGGCTCGGGCGACTTCTGCCTCATCACCAGCGTGCCGATAGCGCAGGTCGTCGAACATCTGCGCGCCTGCGATGTAGAGATCCTGGAAGGTCCGGTGACGCGCACCGGTGCGATAGGACCCATAGTGTCGGTGTACTTCCGTGATCCCGACTCGAATCTGGTCGAGGTCTCCAACTATCCGGCTGCTGGCTGAAGACCCGCTCGCCGGCGCGCCGCGGCGTTGACGTGGATGGCGCGCCGGCATAGGATGACGCGCATCCGCGCCGCAAGAGGGCACGCCTTTCACCGGTATTCCGGGTGCTGCTCTGCGGCGTTTTTGTCGGACTCGCGCCAGCGCGATGGCCTGCAGGTCGCGTGCATCGAAGAGCGCCGGGTGGCAGGCGCAAAGCCGCGCGCCGGGACCACAGCACAATAATTCGGGAGGAGTACATGCGTAGACCCATCCTCGGCTGGATCGCCGCGTCGATCGCGGTCGCCGCCCTCGCCGCGCCGGTTCTGGCGGCGGACGCCATCAAGATCGGGCTCGTAAACGAGACCACCGGACCGAATGCGGAAGCCGGCTCGTATACGGTCAACGGCACCAAGCTGGCGGTCGACGAGATCAACAAGGCCGGCGGCATCATGGGACGGCAGATCGAGCTGCGCATCGAGGATAACCAGAGCACCAACCCAGGCACGGTGCTGGCCTACTCCAAGCTGCTCGGCGAAGGAGACATCACCGCCATCGTCGGTCCGATCCGCAGCACGCAGATCCAGGCCGCCTCGCCCACCATCCAGAAGGGCGGCATCCCCGCCATGGTCGGCGGGACCGACCCAAGCCTGACCAAGGTGAACAATCCCTGGCTGTTCCGCGTGCGTCCCAACGATTCCTATTCTTCGCGCGTGATCGCCGATTTCGGCATCAACTCGCTGAAGGGTCAGAAGTGGGCCATCGTGCACTCCACCGATGCCTTCGGATCGGGCGGGCAGAAGGCGCTGACCGACGCGCTCAAGGCCCAGGGCATCACTCCGGTGCTGGTGCAGGGCTATACCAACAACTCGCAGGACTTCACGCCGATCGTGCTGGCCATCAAGAAATCCGGCGCGGATATTCTCGCGACTTACATGACCAACTCGCCGGACGTGGGCATCTTCGCCAAGCAGTTGCGCCAGCTCGGGCGTGACGGTGCCCTGGGTCGGCTCGCCTTCGGTGGTCACCGACACGGCGATGAAGCTGGCCGGCCCGGCGCTGCACAGCGTCTTCGCGGTGGCCGACTTCACGCCGGGCTCGAGCGCCGAGGCCAAGTCCTACGCCGAGAAGTACAAGGCGAGGTACAAGCTCGACCCCGATGTCTACTCCAGCTGGGCCTATGATGCGATGTACGTGTTGAAGCGCGCGATCGAGACCGCCAAGGGGACCGAGCCGGACAAGATCCGCACCGCCATCCTCGGCATCTGCGGCTGGAAGGGCGTCGAAGGCACCTACTGCTTCGACAAGAACGGCGACGGCCTGCACGGCTACAACGTCGTGCGCAACGAGAACGGCAGGATCACCTACATCAAGCACATCGATTTCAAAGACTAAGACGTAAACCGGAGCGCGCGCCGCGGCTCGGCCGGGCCGCCCGGACGCGCACAGCCGGTCAGGGAGGAGACAAGCGCGTGGAAGCGCTGGCCAACAATCTACAGGTGCTGTTCCAGGGCCTCGCCCTGGGCAGCATCTACGCGCTGGTGGCGCTCGGGTTCGTGCTCATCATCCGGGCCACCAACGTCGTGAACTTCGCCCAGGGCGACTTCGCCATGCTGGGCGGCTACGCCATGGTGCTGTTCCTGGTGGGAATGCCAGGCAACCCCGAACTGCATCTGCCCGGCTTCGAGTTTCACTTTCCGTATTGGCTCGCCATTGTGCTCTCGACCTGTGTGATGGCGGTCATCGGCATCGCCTTCAACTACGGCGTCTACTATCCGCTGCGCAATCGTCCGTTTCTGCCGGTGCTGATCAGCACGCTGGGCGCGTCCATCTTCCTGCAGAACACCATCCTGGCCCTGTTCAACCCGCAGCCCAGGCCGCTCGACAAGCTGATCAACATCGACGGCGTCACCATCGGCGGCGTGTTTCTGGACAGTCAATACCTGGTGATCCTCGTCTTTACCATTCTGGCGGTGGCATTCCAGTATTTCTTCTTCGAGCACACGTTGGTCGGGAAGAAGCTGCAGGCCACGTCCCAGGACAAGGACATGGCGCGCCTGCTCGGCATTCCGGTGACGTTGATGATCATCATCACCTTCGTGTACAGCTCCGTGCTGGGCGGGATGGCCGGTATCCTGGTGGCGCCGATCCTGTTCGTGTCCATCGGCATGGGTTCCACCATTGCGCTCAAGGCGTTCGCCGCAACCATCATCGGCGGCTTCGGCGACGTGGCAGGCGCCATCGTGGGCGGCATCATCATCGGTGTAATCGAGAGCTTCGCCGCCTACTACATCTCGGTGCCGTACAAGGACGCCTACGCTTTCATGGCGCTGTTCCTGGTCCTGCTGTTCCGCCCGCAGGGTATCTTCGGCGAGAAGGTCTCCGAGAAAGCATGAGCGACGCGAGCACGCACGCAGGCGCGGTCAAGCCGGTCACGCTTGCCGGCAACCGGAACAACCTGCTCGGCCTGGCAGTGTTCGCGGTCTGCGCCATCGCCTTTCCGCTCATTCCTTACGTCCTCCATATCAGCGACTACGTCCTCAACATCTTCATGAACTCGGTGACCTACGCCATGGCCGTGCTCGGCATGGTCGTGGTGCTGGGTTACGCGGGGCAGATCAACCTCGCGCAAGCGGCATTCTTCGGCATCGGCGCCTATGCCGTGGGGCTGGGGACCGTGGCGTGGGGACTGCAGCTTCTGGATCTCCTTCGTGCTCGGCCTGGGCGCCGCCGCAGTCGCCGGGCTGGTGCTGGGTATGACCACCTTGCGGCTGGGGGGTCACTACCTGGCCATGATCACGATCAGCTTCCAGCAGATCTTCGACCTGGTGCTGGTGAACTGGATCGAGGTCACGCATGGGCCCGACGGCATCCCGGGCATCGAGCCGCCATCGCTGTTCGGGCTGCATCTCACGGACAAGCGCGCCTATCTGCTGTTCTGCGCGGCCGTTCTGTATCTGCTGATCTGGTTCGTCTGGTGGCTGCCCAAGACGCGGCTGGGACGGGCCATGCGCGCTGTGCGCGACAACGAGCTGGCGGCCGAGACCATCGGTGTGCACACGCTACGCACCAAGGTCATCGCCTTCACCATGTCTGCAGTCCTTGGCGGCATCGGTGGATCGCTCTACGCGGCGGGCTTCAGCTACATCAGCCCGGACAATTTCAACTTCCTGCGCTCGATCGAGTTCCTCACCGCAGTGCTGCTGGGGGGCGCACAGTCGCCTTTCGGTGCAGCGCTGGGCACCGTGCTGATCGTGCTGCTGCCCGAGTGGCTGCGCTTCCTCAAGAGCCTGTACCTCGCCGTCTACGGCCTCGGCGTAATCCTGATCATGGTGTTCATGCCGGAAGGGATCTGGGGGCTGTTGCGCAATACGTTCCAGCGCGTGGTCGCGCCCAGGATTCCCGTGATCACGTCCGTCCCGGCGCTCGATTTCGACGTCAAGGTCCCGGGCGAGCGTCCAGTCCTGAAGCTGGTCAACCTGCAGAAGCACTTCGGCGGCCTGAAGGCGGTGGACGGGCTCGATATCGACGTCGCGCACGGCACGGTGCACGCGCTGATCGGTCCCAACGGCTCGGGCAAGACCACCTCGCTCAACGTAGTGAACGGCATCTACCGGCCGACCGCCGGCACCATCATTCTCGACGGCGTGGATATCACGCAGATGAAGCCGCACGACCGCGCCGGGCTGGGCATGGGACGCACGTTCCAGAACATCCGCCTGTTTCCCACCATGACCGCGCTGGAAAACGTGATGGTCGGCGGACAGCGCGACAACAACCCGATGGAAGGCGGCCGGGAGGCATTGGTCACGCGCGCCCTGTCGGCGCTGGACTTCGTCGGGATCCTGGATCGCGCACACATGATCGTGCGCAACCTGCCCTATGGGCATCAGCGGATGGTGGAAATCGCCCGTGCGCTGGCGGCCCATCCCAAGCTCCTGCTGCTGGACGAGCCGGGCGCGGGACTGAACCAGACCGAGAAGCAGGAACTGGTGGCGCTGCTCAAGCGCCTGCGCGGGCACGGTCTCACCATCTTCCTCATCGACCATGACATGGGTGTGGTGGAGAAGCTGTCGGACAAGATCACCGTGCTCAACTTCGGCAAGAAGATCGCGGAAGGCACGCCGCAGGACGTGCTGCGGCATCCCGACGTGATCGCCGCCTATCTGGGTGAGGGACCGACCAGTGCCGCTGCTCGAGCTTAAGAACGTCTCCAGCGCCTACGGCAGCGTGCAGGCGCTGCGCGGCGTAAGCCTGCGTGTGGAGCAGGGCGAAATCGTCACGCTGCTCGGTGCCAACGGCGCGGGAAAGAGCACCACGCTGCGCACCATCTCGGCCCTGATCCGGCCCACCAGCGGCGAGGTATGGTTCGAGGGCAAGCGCATCGACACGCTCGCTCCCGAGCAGATCGTACGCATGGGCATCTCGCACGTACCCGAGGGGCGGCGGATCTTTCCGGGATTGACGGTCAGGGAAAACATCGTGCTGGGCTCCACCAGCCGCGGACACTTGTCGAAACAAAGGATGGCCGCGGACGTGGAAGAGATGTTCGCCATCTTTCCGGACATCAAGCGCTTCGAGAACTCTCTGGGCTGGACGCTCTCCGGCGGGCAGCAGCAGATGCTGGCCGTCGCGCGCGGGCTGATGGCCAAGCCCAAGCTGCTGCTGCTGGACGAGCCGTCCCTGGGCCTCGCCCCGGTGATCGTGCAGCAGCTCTTCGCCACCATCCGCACGATCCATGGGCGCGGCACCACGATTCTGCTGGTGGAGCAGAACGCGCACATGGCGCTGTCCGTGGCCGCCCGCGGCTATGTGCTGGAAACCGGCAGCATGACGGTCGAAGGCACCACCGCCGACCTGCTCGACAACGAGGAAGTGCGCGCCGCCTACCTGGGCGGTCACGCAGCCTGACCTGTCGCCGGCTCTGGCGCCTGGGAGGCGCTGGTCGCCGCGGTCCTCCGCTCTCTTACCCTGCGGAGCGGTGCCCTTTCCATCACAGACTGGTTTGAATTGAGTTACCGCGTTAACATGGCATCGGAGACCGCTGTAACCAAAACAGGAGGCATACCTCCGATGCTGGACGAACTCTTGATCAGTCCGGATTACCTGATTTTTGTGAACTATTTGTCGCGTCCGGAAACAGGCGTCGCCGTGCTGCTACCCGGCATCCTGTCGCTGGGCATCGTCGGCTTCTATGTGCGCGCCGGCAAGGTGTCGGACCGCTTGCAGCTGCTGTGGATACTGGTCCTGCCGATCGCCTACTACTGCGCGCGCTGGGACCTGTCGCCCGAAGGCGATCAGCTCTACACCTACAGCGCGTTTTCGGTCGCCTGTCTGGTGCTGCTGTTCAAGCGCATCTATGTTCCACCCGCGCTGGCCTACGCTCTCACGTTTCTCTCCCTGTGGTGGGTAGACGTGACGCGCGCCTTGTGCCGGACGCTCGAGTGCGACATTCCGCTGTCGCAGTTCTACGTGGGTGTGGGAGGCGCAGGTCTGCGCGACGCACTGTTCCTGCTGCCCCTCATGACCGCAGCCGCGGTTGCCTACGGGGCGACCAGAATCGAACGGCGGGGGGAGCGGCTGGCCCCGTTGTAAGTGCGGGCGCCTGGCCCGCATAACTCATGCGACCGCCCCGGAAGACCCAACTGTCTGCCGTTGGGCTGGAACTTGCGGGACTACGCGCGCTGGACCTAGGCAGCAAGTGGCTAAGGTCCGTTCGATCCAAAAGTCAGCCGAACAGTTTCCCTTTGAGCAGGCCTATGCCCTGCTGGACCATGTCGTCCTGAACCGCGCCGTTCGGGGTCAGATGATCGACGACCTGCGGCAGCAGATTGGCCAGCCCGCTCGCGGCGCCGGCGTGGTCGATGCCGAGCTGCTGCGCGATGTCCTGGATCTTGCCCGCGCCGAGCGCCTGAGTGATCTGCTCAGCCGAAACCGGCAGATTGTTTCCGCTGCTCACCCAGGATTGCGCCTGCTGGGCGAGTCCGGCCTGGGTGAGCTGCTGGAGCAGGCCTTGCAGGCCCCCAGGGTGGCTGTTTATGAGATCGAGCGCCACCTGCATCAACTGGTTGCTTTGTCCGGGGGCGCCCTGCTGTTGACCGAGAGCGCCGGCGAGCTGATCTAAGAGTCCCATGGCTATTCCTCCTCGACGAAGGGCAGATCCTCTCGCCTTGCCGCACCCTGCCAGCAGAGTCCGAGGCAGTGCCATAGTACAGCCCGCGGCAACTTCGAGCACCCGAGTTGCTCTCGGTCTAGCGTTGCGAGAGCACCATGTGGAACGACCGGAACTTGTCTCTTGTCCACCGGAGTCGACCCTGTGCAAGCTTGACCTCGCCTCACCCGCGAGCGCAGTCCGATGCCGCTGGCCTGACCGCTCGTGCCAATCCGGCGGGCGCTCGGGTATAATTCGCGCTCTTTTGTGGGTCACTAGCTCAATTGGTAGAGCAGCGGACTCTTAATCCGTTGGTTCGCGGTTCGAGTCCGCGGTGGCCTACCAGATTTCTCCGCTGCGCAGGAAACCGGCAATCAGAGCCGCTGACTGCACCGGATTGGTGAACAACGCCAGATGCGGTCCTTCGATCTCGGCGACTTCCGTTTGCGGAGCGTGCGCCAGCACTTCATCGAGATTTGTCCGGGATATGACCTCGTCGCGCGTCGACGCGAGGTACATGATCCTGGGCCGGCATTCGGCGAGGAGCCGGCGGGCGTCAACGCCTAGCGCTGCCCTGGCGCGCGTCGCGAGCGCGCCGGAATTGACCCGCCTCCATGTCAAGGCCTTGGCTTTGCGCATTTCAGCGGTTGCCCATCCGGGAACCAGCAGGCGCGTCCGGCGCAACGCGCGAACAACCGCAATCACGGGCGCAGTTACCGCCGAGCGAAAGGGAACCAGTGCGGGATGCGGGGGCGTGACGAAGGAACCGCAGAGCACCACCCCCGACACCTGGGAAGGCCTCCGGGCTGCCACCATGAGCGCAAGCGGGCCGCCGAAAGACCAGCCGAGAACTGCGAACTTCTTTAGCTTGCCGACTGCCTGGAGCACGACGGGGGCGAGGTCATCATAGGAGTTCGGGCCGGTGGCCGGATACGTCACGACGACGGGGTCTATCCACGACGGGAGCTGAGAAAGCAGGGGGCCGAAAAAGAGCTCCGTGCCGTCGAGCCCGGGAAGCAACACCAATGTGATCCTAGGCATTTTTCGGGGTCCGGAAACGCGGCGCATACACGAGCGCGATGCTGATCCACACCGCAAGCGTGAAATAGAGCGTTAACCAGGGCACGTCGTTGTGCCAGGCTTCCCATCGGGGCTCGACGATGCAGCGCTCGACCAGCGTGCGCAGGCCCTGCGCGAGCGGCAGGCTGCCGTCACCCGCCACTTGGTTCCGCCAGCGCGAGAGGTACATCGGTACGTCTACTGCCACCATGTAGGCCACATAGCCGCCCGCGCATGCGCAGGCGGCCTCGAGGAAGCGCGCTGTCCCGGCTTCGGCCTGTGGACGCAGCGACAGGAATCCGGCAAGTCCCAGCAGGGCGGCAAGCGTCCACAGGGAATTCTCGACCGCGTGAAGCAGGTAGTTCGACGTTATCACTGCCGACCAGGAAAAAATCTCGGCCACGACGATGATGGGAAAAATCAGACGCCCGGCGAGAGCGGCCATCCCGCGGCCCGCGCCGGCCTCGCGCAGCAGCAACGCCCATTGCATAGCGAAGCAGAGCTCGGCGACGGTCGCGACCGTGCGACCGACGGCGATGCGAGAAATCCAGGTATCGTGCAGGCAGATGCGCGGCACGTCGACCATGGGGAACACCGAGCGGAAGGCGCAGCCGAGAACGTAGCCGGCCGAGAGCCAGAGCTGGAGCGTCGCGCGATGCGAGCAGATCCGGTCGACTGCGCGGCGCGGCGCGCGAGCCGCCGCGCCGACCAGATCAGCAGGAGGACATTGAGCACGGCTGCCGCGCACAGTGCCAGCCACCAGGTCGACAGCGCGGCATCCATGTTCAGGGCAGCCGCATCAGCGGCTCGCCGGCGCGGATCAGCGCTCCTTCGCGCACGCGCTCGTGCAGCGCGAAGCCCGGCGGCGCAAAGACGATGATCGTCGAGCCGTGCTGGAACCAGCCCATCTCCTCGCCCTTTGCGAAGCGCGCGTCGCAGTGAATGACGTTGGGCCCGCGAGTAGCGCAGGTGCAGCAGCACGTCCAGGAAATGCAGGCGGATGCTGGCGACGAGCACCGCGGCGACCGGCACCAGCAGCACCTCGTGTCCGCCCGCGTCGAGCCGCGTCCGGATCACCGCGCGCTCGTTCTTGCAGAACAGCTGCTCGACGCGCTTGAGCGCGATCGGGATTCACGTTCCAGGTATCGCCCGAGAAGTAGGTGACCTTGCTCACGCGGCAGTCGTGCGGCGCGTGAAAGCGGTGGTACATGCTCGAGGTGATGCGCAGCGTCACGTAGGAGCCGTTCGCGGTAGGCGGCCACCAGCTCGGGATCGCCGAGCAGATCCTGGAGCGTGTAGGGAAAGCCCTTCGCCTGGAGCAGTTCGATGCCGTCGACCGCGCCGCACGCGCCGACGATCGCGTCGCAGGGGCTGGCCAGCATCGCCGGGATCGGGATCGATCGGCCGCGCGCCGGGCTTCAGCTCGCGGATGAAGCAGTCGTGCAGGCTGGAGAAGTGCGCTTTCTTCGCCTCGTCCAGGCGCAGGTCGGCGAACAGCCGCCAGATCGCGATCGAAAGGTCGCGCACCAGCGGCTGCTCGATCCGGCTGAACCAGCCCATGAAGCGGGTCAGCAGCTGGCGCGGAATGCGGTTGGTGAGCAGGAAATTGAGGTCCTCCTGCTGCAGCGATCGCGCAGGACCGCCGCGCGGACCGTCATGGTGCTGTAACGCTCCCGTAGTAGTAAGGAGCCGTGGCAACGGACTTCGTTCCCCAATCCGGGGCGCCGCCGACGAATGCCGGTCGCTTCATCGCATAAAGGATCTGGCATGCAGCAGATGGCACTTCTGATCGGACTCGCGGCGGCGGCGCTGTCCTGCCCGCGCTGCGCACGCGGCTCGAGCTGTCGCGAGCCAAGCACCCCTCGCTCGCCGGCCACTCGCGCATGGCGCGGCGGGTCGCCGCGCTGATTCCGTTCTACGCCTACGACGAGGACCGCTTCTTCCGCTCCGACGGCGCGCCGGACGAGATCGCGGAGCGCCGCCGTGCCGGGTTCGCGCGGTCTGACGGAGCTCTACCGGGAGCGCTTCGCGCGCACCGCGGCGCTCACCGCCGAGGTCGAAAGCGCGATCTCGGACCTGCAGTTCACCAGCGCCTACCGCGTGCCGTTCCAGTTCAGCCGCTACGTGCGCCAGCACCTCAAGGTCGGCGCGTTCCTGCAGTCGTCCGAGGGCGTCACGGTCACCGACCTCGACGGCAACCGCTTCTACGACCTCACCGGCTCGTACGGCGTCAACGTGTTCGGCTACGACTTCTACAAGTCCTGCATCGCCGAGGGCAGCGCGCGCGCCGCCGCGCTCGGCCCGGTGCTCGGCGCCTACCACCCGGCGGTCGCGTACAACGTGCGCCGCCTGCGCGAGATCTCCGGGCTCGACGAAGTGTCGTTCCACATGTCGGGCACCGAGGCCGTGATGCAGGCGGTGCGCCTCGCGCGCTACCACACCCGGCGCTCGCACCTGGTGCGCTTCTGCGGCGCCTACCACGGCTGGTGGGAGGACGTGCAGCCCGGCATCGGCAATCCGCGTCGCCGCAGCGCGAGACCTACACGCTGAAGGACATGGACGAGGACTCGCTGCGCGTGCTGCGCCGGCGGCGCGACATCGCCTGCGTGCTGGTCAACCCGCTGCAGGCGCTGCATCCCGAACGCGAGCGCGCCGGGCGACGGCTCGCTGGTCGACAGCGCGCGCAGCGCGCACTTCGACCGCGCGGCCTACGCCGACTGGCTGCGGCGCCTGCGCGAGGTCTGCACGCGAGCGCGGCATCGTGCTGATCTTCGACGAGGTGTTCGTCGGCTTTCGCCTCGCGCCGGGCGGCGCGCAGGAATACTTCGGCGTGCGCGCCGACATGGTGACCTACGGCAAGACGCTCGGCGGCGGCTTGCCGGTCGGCGTGGTGTGCGGCCGCGCGCGACCTGATGAAGCGCTTCCGCGACGACCGGCCGGCCGACATCTGCTTCGCGCGCGGCACGTTCAACTCGCATCCCTACGTGATGGGCGCGATGCAGGTGTTCCTCGAGCGCCTCGAGACGCCGGAGATCCGCGGCGCTGTACGCGGACTCGACGAGCGCTGGAACGCGCGCGCGGCGAGCAGCTCAACGCGCGGCTCGAGGAGGCCGGGCTGCCGGTGCGCGTCGCCAACCTGTCCTCGATCTGGACGGTGTGCTACACGCAGCCGTCGCGCTACAACTGGATGCTCCAGTACTACCTGCGCGCCGAGGGGCTGGCGCTGAGCTGGGTCGGCACCGGCCGCCTGATCTTCAGCCTCAACTACACGGACGCCGACTTCGAGGCCGTCGTGCGAGCGCTTCGTCGCCGCCGCCGCCGGCCATGCAGCGCGACGGCTGGTGGTGGTCGGATCCCGCGCTCACCGACCAGGTCGATCAAGCGCGGCATCCTGCGGGAGATGCTCGCGCAACGGCTTCGTGAGTCACGCCGCGCCTGCGCGTGCGCGGGCATCGGGTCGATCAACTCGCCGCGCAGCAGCTGCAGCGGCGCCTTGTGATAGAGCTTCAGGTCGTGGAACGGGTCGGTGAGGATCTTGGTCATCCACACCAGGCCGGTCTGCACGTCGCGGATGAAGAACAGCTGGACGGTGCGGAACAGCAGGCCGCCCGCGCCGAGCGCGAGCCAGATCTATGCCGACGTGCCGCACGAACGTCGGCGGCGCCGGCGGCGGCTCGAACAGCGCCGAACAGCGTCGGATCGAGCCAGCAGCGCGCAGCGGCGACAGCGCCCAGATCGCCAGCAGCACGACCTTGCGCCGCAGGTTGTAGCCGACCTTGATCTCCTCCTTGTACTCGTGCGTCGCCTGGTTGACGTCGTCGTAGCCCTTCGGCTCGAAGAAGAAGTGCCCGACCTGGCGGGTGGTCATCGCGACCAGCCAGCCGATCAGCGCCGCCGCGACCGGGTAGAAGAACAGCATGCACGTAGGCGCACAGGAAGCTGATCGCGCTGACGAAGTGCAGCGACTGGTTGATGCGGCTGTGGTGGTAGTAGCGATGGTCGTCCCAGCGCTGCGTCTTCAGGGCCTGCAGGAAGTTCTTATCATGCGCTCTCCTTGATCGGGTCGGGGGAATCCTCTCGCTGCGCCATACCCTACGGAGAAATTGCTACACGATCGCTATGGTTTTATGACGATAGCGCTACAGCTGGGGTAGAAACGCCAATCCGTCAAAAAGCGGTAACGGTGCCGTCACGGGAAAATGGCAGCATTGCGCGCCAATGGAAGAGACTGCGGAATTCCTGGTCGAGCAGTTGCCGCGCGCGCGCCGCTCGCTGCGCATCGCGGTGGTCACCGAAACCTATCCGCCCGAGGTCAACGGGGTGGCACTGACCGTCGCGCGCTTCGTCGAAGGCCTGCGGCGGCGCGATCACGAGATCCAGCTGGTGCGTCCGCGCCAGGACCAGGACCGCAGCGATCGCGCCGCGGAATCCAGCAGGAAGTGCTGACGCAGGGCGTGCCGATTCCGCACTATCCGGGCCTGCGGATGGGCCTGCCGGCACGCGCGCGCTCGTGCGCCTGTGGACCCGCGACGGCCCGACGTCGTGCACGTCGTGACCGAGGGTCCGCTCGGCTGGTCCGCGGTGAGCGCGGCGCGCAAGCTGAAGATCCCGGTCATTTCCGATTTCCGCACCAACTTTCATGCCTACAGCCGGCACTACGGCATCGGCTGGCTGGGCAAGCCGATCCTTGCGTACCTGCGCAAGTTCCACAACCGCACGCTCTGCACCCTGGTGCCGACCGAGGCGTTGCGCGCGGAACTGGCGGCGCTGGGATTCCGCGACCTGCGCGTGGTCGCGCGCGGCGTGGACACCGCGCTTTTCAATCCGGCGCGGCGCAGCGAGGCGTTGCGCGAGCGCTGGGGCGTCGACCCGGCTGATCCGGTCCTGCTGCATGTGGGCCGCATTGCGCCGAGAAGAACCTGGATGCGCTCCTCGTCGCCTATTGCCGCGCGCGCGCAGGCGCCGCGCTGCCGCCTGGTCCTGGTCGGCGACGGCCCGGCGCGAGCCGAAGCTGCAGGCGCGCTGTCCCGACGCGATCCTTGCCGGCATGCGGCGCGGCGAGGACCTCGCCGCGCACTATGCGTCGGCCGACGTATTTCTCTTCCCGAGCCTGACCGAGACCTACGGCAACGTGACGCTCGAGGCCCTGGCGAGCGGGCTGGCCGTGATCGCATTCGACTACGCAGCCGCTGCGCAGACCATCCGCCACGGCGAAAACGGATTGCTTGCGCCGATGGGCGACGCAGGCGCATTCGCCGCGCTCGCCGCCTCGGCGGCATCGGATGTTGCCCGCGCCAGGCTGATAGGCTCCCGTGCGCGCGAAAGCGCCCTCAAGCTGGGCTGGGATCTGGTGGTCCGGCAACTCGAAACGCTGCTGGAAGTGGCGGCCGACGGCGCGGCGCTGTCGTACGGAAAACGGAAAGACGGCGCGCCCCCAGCCCCCTTCTCCAGAGCCGCTAGGTGGAACGAAAGCTAGCGCGCTTCACAGGAACACA
The DNA here is from genome assembly GCA_963741215.1 of uncultured beta proteobacterium. Classification (GTDB taxonomy): domain Bacteria; phylum Pseudomonadota; class Gammaproteobacteria; order Burkholderiales; family SHXO01; genus SHXO01. The sequence continues at coordinate 825,842 of CAVUHQ010000035.1, read as the reverse complement.
CAGCAGGCGTGCGTGAGCGCGCTAGGTGCTCAGCGGAGCGCGCGCAGGACCCGCAGCGCGGCACAGGCCGCTCCGTAACCGTTGTCGATGTTCATGACCATCAGCCCTGGGGCGCAGCTCGATAGCATGGCCTTCAAGGCCGCGTCTCCGCCCGCTGCCACGCCGTAGCCCACCGAGGTAGGCACGCCAATCACCACGCTGCCCACCAGCCCGCCCAGGACCGTGGGCAGCGCGGCGTCCATTCCGGCTACCGCGATCACCACCGGCATGCGGCGGATCTCTTCGATCCGCTCGAGCAGCCGCCACAAGCCCGCAACGCCCACGTCGCTGATCTCGACGTTCGGTTCTCCGTAGTAGCGCAGTGTCCGGGCCGCTTCGCGGCTGACAGAGACATCGGAGGTTCCCGCCGCAACCACCGCGACGCGAGGTTCTCCGGACAACGCATGGGACGGGCCGAAGTAGCCGGTCCGCGAAATCGGCTCATAGTCGATGCGGGCGCGATGCGACTCCGGCAACTGTGAAAACTGCTCCGCGGACAACCGCGTCAACAGCAATCGCAGACCTTTCTCGTGCGCCTGGTCCAGCAGCTGGTGCAAGTGCAAGCCCGATTTCGCGGCGCAGAAGATCGCTTCGTCGAACCCCACGCGCTCTGCGCGCTGGAGGTCGAGCTTGATGTCCGAACTAGGAGACAACTTTGAGGGAATGCAGGAAGGCGCTGCCCACTCGATAGGGCGCAAAGCGCACCGCGTAGCCGAAGCCCGCTTGCTCGAACAGGCCGCGCACCTGCGCAGCGAGGGACTCTCGCCGCTCGTCGGATAGCGACGCGAGACTGGGCTCGTCGAGCTCGATGACCACGCCTTGCGCGCGCACGCGGCAACGCACGGTCGCGGGACTCAGTTCACGATCGACCAGGCGCTCGGTCTCGTGCACCCGGCCGAGCATGACGGGATCGATGGCGATGCCGGTTTCAATGCGGCTGGACAGACACGGGGAGGACGGCAACTCCGCGAGATCCCCCAATCCCAGGTGGCGCGCGATGGCGCGCACCCCTTGCTTGTCGATCTGCGCTTCCACGAAGGGGTGACGCACTCCATGTTCCTTCGCAGCGATCAAACCCGGGCGGTATTCGCCCAGGTCGTTGAGGTTGGTGCCGGAGACGATCTGCGCCTCAGTGTGCGGACGGATCGCACCGTACAGACTGGTCTTGCAGTAGAAGCAGCGATTCAGCGGATTGCTCATGTAGTCGCCGCTGTTGAACTCGCCAGCGTCGATGATAGACAGGTTCCAACCGTCCTGGTCCGCCAGTTTCCGGGTGCGCTCGGTGGCCTCGCCCGGCACCGCAGGCGAGACCGCATGGAACATCGATACCCTGTCGGCAAGGATGCGATGCGCGACCGCCCCCAGAGTCAGGCTGTCTACGCCGCCGCTCACCGCCACCGCGACCTGATCCATGCTGCGCAGCACGGACTCCAATGCTGCAAGCCGCTCTGCGATCGGCGCGGGGGATTGGAACGACACGCTCACTTGTCTGCCTTGTTCAGGCTGGCTTGCTCGGCTGCCTGGCGCAAGCCGTCGCGTTCCGTTCGGCCGCCCCTGGCCGAGAGCAGGTCGTCATTCTCCGCCTTGGCGGTCGGTGCACCGGGCCGCTCGGCCACCTTCACTCTGATGCTGCGCCCGCCGACCTCGACCGTAGCCTGGCTGCGCGGCAGGATGCGGCGGTCCAGCACCTGCCAACGCAAGCCCAGCGTGGCGGTCTCGCGGAAACACGCCTCGAACACGCTGTCCACCTGCTCCGGCTCGGCCAGGATCTGGATATGCGCGGTCACGCGGCCTTTCTTGCCGACGGCCGGAACCTGCAGGACGTCGAGGACCGACGGATGTGCGCGCAAATGATCGAGCGCGACGGCCAAGTCTTCGGGAGTCTGATCGTCGACTTCGAACGCAATCTGGGCCACCCGATCCGAGCTGCGACTGGCCATGCCTTCTTCGAAAACCAGAAGCCGCAGGACATTGCTAAGACCGGGGAAGGTCTTGGTCCCAAAGCCGGTGCCGGCCCGCAACAACCGGCGCGGTTGCCTCTGCTGCGCAGCATTTTGTTGCGCAACATCGAGATGCCGCAGAATTGCGGCACCGGTTGGCGTGACTCTTTCGCCCGGCAGGCCGTCGTCGATGAACTCGAGACCCTGCAGCAGAAGCGTCGTGGCCGGTGTCGGTACTGGCAGCCAGCCGTGGTCGGTCTTGATCCGTCCCGAACCCTGCGGAAGAGCGCTGACTGTCCAGCTCGTGGCATTCAGCGCGTCGATCAGGAAGGCTGCACCCACCATATCAGCAATGGAATCCCAGCCACCCAGCTCGTGGAAGCTCACCTCCTCGGCAGGCATGCCGTGGACCTTGCCTTCGACCTCGGCCAGAAGCGCAAAGATGTGAATGGCGCGTTCCTTGACCGTCGGCTCGAGGGCGCATGCCTGGAGCCGCGCCCGGATCGTCCGAAACGGCGTGTGCTCGTGATTCTCGTGGGGCAACGCAAGCCCGCGGTTGTGTGGCCGATAGGAGGCTTCTTCCACCAGAAAACGCGATCCGGTCAGCACATGGTCGCGATGCCCTACGACGCGCGGGGTGATGTCCTCCGGCAGGCCGCCGGCGCGGATCGCCTCGAGCGTCCCCTCCTGCAGAGCTGGGAACGCGTCGAGAACGGCGGCGATGAACATATCGCCGGCCACGCCGCCGATCGCGTCGAGGTGGAGTTGCATGAAAGCGCGCTGGGGTCGAGGGGCAAAGGTACTCGCCCCTCACCCTCGAACAATCATCAAACGTGCGCCGGCTCGTGCTGCTTGGCCAGCATCGGGTACAAGGTGCCCTTGGCGTCGAACTTGAGGGCCTCGGGCTGGCCCACGACATCGAACTGCCCCGGATTGGCGCGCACCTGGGCCATGAGCGGCTCGGACACCTGGATGTCCACCAGCTCCAGCGTGTTCCGGATGCGCACGATCTTGCAGTCCTGCGGCTTGACTCGCACTACGGTCTTGACCGCCAGCCGGATCGCGTCTTCGTCCGTGTTCATGATCATGGGGATCACGGCGCCGTCGAGGTAAGTCGAAGCGATCACGTTGGCATAGGTAAAGCCGATATCGACTTCCTTGTACAACCGCATCGTGATCACGTCGGCGTAGCCCATGCCGCAGGCGTTGCCGTGGGTTTCTGGTGTCAGCCCCAGCGCGACGATCTTCTTCACCATGGGCTTGGCTTCCCATTCGATGAAGCGGTTGTTGCGACCGGTGATGTTGGGATCCATGCCCGCGCCGCTGATATTCTTGCCGATACGCTCGACGATCAGCACATCCACCTCGTCGAAGCAGATGCGCGCCATGAGCTCTTTGGCCTTGGCCTGCAGTGCCGGCTCACGCTCGAATACTTGCTCGGCCGGAACGGCTTCGATCAGCGCAGTCTCGTCCGCGGCGTTCTCCAGCATCGCGACGCCGCAGAGGAAGTTCTTCTTCGACAGGATGAACTTCGCCGCTTTGGGCAGCAGCGCACCGAACGAATCCATACCGAAGGTATGCAGCTCGGTGGCGCCCACGATCTTGCCCATGCCGATGGTGATCATCTTGACGATGCCGCTCTCGATGGGCGCGCGGAAATTGGTGTGCGGCTTGACGCGACAAACCAGCACTACGCCGTCGGCCTCGGACGCGTACTTGTCCATGTACACCGGCATGCCATCGACCTTGCCCAGCTCCACCACGTCCATGGTGGCGCGGATCGGGCAGCCCACGTAGCTCTCGGTGATGCCGTATCCCTCCAGCACCTCGCGCTGACCCTCCGCGGTGGCGCCGCCATGGCTCCCCATGGCCGGGAAGATGAAAGGCTTGGCACCGAGCGCCTTGAGCTCGGCGATGACCTGCTTGGCGCACTCGGCGATGTTGGCGATGCCGCGGCTGCCGCAACCCACGGCGATCGTCATGCCCGGCTTGACCTTTGCCCTGACCTCGGGGCGCTTGAACTGGTCGACGACCGCCTGTGTCACGTTGGCGAGCTTGGGCGCCGAGAACTTCTGGCGGACATGAACCATGCGCGGCAGCGGAATGTCCAGCCCACCCGCGATGTTGACTTCGATGCGATCGCCGATCATTTTGTTCTCCTCCGTACGGTAGATGCGATTCATTTTACCCGGAAACCCGATCTTGAACCGGCCCGGCGCCAGGCGGGTCAGGCAGGCGCCAATGACTCGTAGAGCTCGATGTAGCGCTGCGCGCTGGCATCCCAGCTGAAATCGCGCGCCATGCCGTTCTTCTGCAGCTGGCGCCAGCCCTTCTTGTCGTGATATGAGGCCACCGCCCGGTGGACCGCAACCAGAAACCTCTCCGGGGTCATGGGTGCGAACACGAAACCGGTAGCGGTCTTGTCGGCCAGCGTGTCGGGCGCGCTGTCGACGACCGAATCATGCAGCCCGCCGGTATCGTGGACCACGGGAGGGGTGCCATAACGTTGGCTGTACATCTGGTTCAGTCCACAGGGCTCGAAGCGCGACGGCATCAGGAAGATATCCGCGCCAGCTTCGATCTGGTGGGCCAGCCCCTCGTCGTAGCCTACCTGCACCGCGACCCGGCCGGGATGCGCGCGCGCCAGGGCTATGAATTCATCCTGCAGCTTTGCATCTCCGCTGCCAAGCACGACCAACTGGGCCGGAGAACGCACTACGTCCGGCCCCACCTCGAGCAGCAGATCCAATCCTTTCTGATGCGTGAACCGCCCGATGTTCCCGAGCAGCGGAATCTTGTCGTCCACGGCCAACCCTACGCGCCGCTGCAGAGCGTGCTTGTTCTCCTGCTTGGCCGGCAAACGCGCGGCATTGTAATAACGCGCGATGTAGGGATCGGTCTCGGGATCCCAGGCATCGGTATCGATGCCATTGAGGATCCCGGTCAGCGTCTGGGCGCGGTGCGCGAGCAGTCCCTGGAACCCCATGCCCAGCGGTTCCTGCTGGATCTCGCGCGCGTAGTTGGGGCTGACGGTCGTGATGTGATCGGCGTAGTGGAGTCCGGCCTTGAGGAAAGACATGTTGCCGTAGTACTCGACACCGTTCGGGCTGAACGAGGATGGCGGCAACCCCAGCCGGCTGCCGGTGGTGGGCGGGAATATGCCCTGGTATGCCAGGTTGTGTACGGTCATCACCGTGCGCGCTTTCTCACCCGGCATGAAGTGCAGGTAGGCGGGAGTCAGCCCCGCCTGCCAATCATTGGCGTGGGCAATGCGCGCGCGCCAGCTGATGGGCGAGGCGGCACTGCCCAGCACCGCACCGATGTAGGACAACAAGCCGAAACGCACTGCGTTGTCCGGCCAATCGCTGCCGGAAGTGTCCTGGTACGGGCCGCCCGGACGATCGTAGAGCGGAGCGGAATCGACGATCAACAACGGCACCCCGCTCGGCAGTTTGCCGGCCAGCAACTGGCTCGCGGGCATCTCGCCCAGCGCCGGGAAGGAAGCGAGCCGGCCCTTGGACTTGACGCCCTCCATGACCTGCTTGTAGCCGGGGACCAGGACGCGAACGTCCACGCCTGCTTGCATCAAGGCCGCGGGCAGAGACCCGGCCACGTCGGCCAGCCCGCCGGTCTTGATGAGCGGTGCAACCTCGGAGGTGACGAAGAGGACGCTAAGTCTCTTCGCGGCGCTCATCCGCGCGCGGGCTCCAGGATGATGCCCGCCAGCGGCGGAAGGGTGACGGCGACCGAGCAGGGCAAGCCCATCCAGGGCAGCGGTTCGGCCTCCAGCGTGCCATTGCCGACGTTCGATCCGCTGTAGTAGGCCGAGTCGCCGTTGAAGATCTCACGCCAGCGCCCGCCGCTGGGCAACCCGATACGGTAGTTGTGGCGCGGCACGGGAGTGAAGTTGAGCACCACCACGACCACCGCGCCGTCGCGGGCGCGGCGAATATAGCTCAAGGTCGACTGGTCGGTGTCGTGACAGTCGATCCAGTCGAAGCCCGCGCCGGAAAAATCCTGCTCGTGCAGCGCCGGGACGTCTCGGTGCAGCCGGTTCAGGTCCCGCACCATGCGCTGCACGCCGTCGTGCCAGTGCACTGCGAGCAGCATCCAGTCCAGTTCGGAACCGGCCTTCCACTCGCGCCCCTGGGCCAGCTCGTTGCCCATGAAGTTGAGCTTCTTGCCCGGCGCGGTGTACTGATAGGTGAACAGGAGCCGCAGGTTGGCGAACTCCTGCCAGGTGTCGCCCGGCATCTTGTCCAGCAGCGAACCCTTGCCGTGCACCACCTCGTCATGCGACAGCGGCAGCAAGAAGTTCTCGGTGTAGGCATAGAGCTGCCCGAAGGTGAGCTGGTTGTGGTTGAAGCGCCGGAACACCGGGTCCAGCCGGATGTAGGACAGAGTGTCGTTCATCCAGCCCATGTTCCACTTGATCGAGAAGCCCAGGCCGCCGACATAGGTCGGCCGCGAGACCATCGGCCAGGAAGTGGATTCCTCCGCGCAGGTGAGCGCCCCGGGAAACTCTTCGTGCACCATGACGTTGAGCTCGCGGAGAAAGTCGATGGCCTCCAGGTTCTCGCGCCCGCCGTACTTGTTCGGCAGCCATTCGCCCGCTTTGCGCGAGTAGTCGAGGTAGAGCATGGACGCCACGGCGTCGACGCGCAGCCCGTCGGCGTGGAACTCCTCCAGCCAATAGTGGGCGCTGGCCAGCAGGAAAGAGCACACCTCGTTGCGCCCGTAGTTGAAGATATGCGTGCCCCAGTCCTGGTGCAGGCCACGGCGCGGGTCCGCGTGCTCGTACAGCGCCGTGCCGTCGAAGCGCGCCAGGGCGAAAGCGTCGGTTGGGAAATGTGCCGGTACCCAGTCCAGGATCACACCGATGCCGGCGCGGTGGAACGCGTCGATCAGAGCGCGCAGCCCGTCGGGCTCGCCGAAGCGGCTGGTGGCCGCGAAGTAGCCGGTGGTCTGGTAGCCCCACGATTCGTCCAGCGGGTGCTCGGTCACCGGCAGGAACTCCACGTGGGTGAAACCCATGTCCCGCACGTAGGGCACCAGGTGCTCGGCCAGCTCTTGATAGCTGTAGAACCGTCCGTCCGGGTGCCGCTTCCAGGAGCCCAGGTGCACCTCGTAGATGGACATGGGCGCATGCAGCCAGTCCCACTTGGCGCGCGCGTCCATCCAGGTCTGGTCGCCCCACTCGTACCTGGCCTCGCGCAGCACCCTGGCGGCGGTGCTGGGCCGACGCTCGAACTCGCGCGCGTACGGGTCGGTCTTGACCAGGACCTCGCCGGTGTCGCGGTTGCGGATCTCGAACTTGTACAGCTCGCCACCGGACAGGTCCGGGATGAACAGTTCCCATACCCCGCTCGACCCGTGCACGCCCATCGGATGGACACGCCCATCCCAGCGGTTGAAATCCCCCACTACGCTGACACGCTCCGCATTCGGCGCCCAGACCGCAAAGCGCACGCCGTGCACGCCGTTGCGCTGTTCGAGGTGAGACCCCAAGGTGCGCCAGGCCTGGCGCAGCCGGCCTTCGTTGAACAAGTAGAGGTCGTGCCCGCTCAACGCCGGCGCGAAAGCATAGGGGTCGTGCCGATCCCGCACGCCACCGCCTTCGCTCAGCACGAGGACGTACGGCGCTGGCGGCGCCTCGACCCCATACCACTCGAACAGACCGGCGGGATGTACGCGTTCCAGGGGTTCGAGTCCGGAACGCAGCCGCAGCGAGATGGCGTCGGCATGGGGGTGGAATACCCGCAGGACCCACTTCGCGCCCTCGTGATGCAGGCCGAGGTAACGAAAGGGATCGTGCAGCCGTGCCTGCAGCAGCGCCTCCAGGTCCGTACCCGGGGAGGCCGACACGATGGCACTCATGAGAAGCGGGGCAATACGGGTAAGACAGCCAGGGAATAATAGCTCTTCATTATTGTCTCAACTGTGGCGCAGGGCTGAAGCTAGCCCTATTATAAGAACGTGTCGGCCCGGAACGCCAAATGGATCTCAAGCCCCGGTCGATCACCACAAGCCCAGGAAGCGCCAGCCCGGGCGTCGTGAGGTCAGTTTGGCCGGGTTGACGTAAGCTACTCGATGCAACCACCAGCATGCCGACGATGAGCGAGAACCAGCCCCATCAGCATACCCCTCCGGGCGAAACCGATCTGCGTTTCGTCAGCGTCATCACCAAGAACACCTATGGGCTGATTCTCGCGGGTGGCCGCGGCAGCCGCCTGAAGGAGCTCACCGATTGGCGCGCCAAGCCCGCCGTCCCCTTCGGCGGCAAGTTTCGCATCATCGATTTCCCGCTGTCCAACTGCGTGAACTCGGGTATTCGCCGGATCGGCGTCGCCACGCAGTACAAGTCCCACAGCCTGATCCGCCACATCCAGCGCGGCTGGAGTTTCCTCGATGGCCGCATGAAAGAGTTCATCGACCTGATGCCGGCACAGCAGCGGGTGGAGGAACACTGGTACCAGGGCACCGCGGATGCCGTGTTCCAGAACCTGGATATCCTCAAGGCCAACGACCCGGACTACGTGCTGATCCTGGGCGGCGACCATGTGTACAAGATGGACTACGGCCGCTTGCTCGCCTACCACGTATCCAAGCAGGCCGACATGACTGCAGCGTGCATCGAGGTTCCGCGCGAAGATGCGACGGCGTTCGGAGTAATGGGGGTGGACGACGAGTGGCGCGTGCGCAGCTTTCTGGAGAAACCGCCCGACCCGCCGTCCATTCCGGGTCAGCCCGACAAGGCATTGGCCAGCATGGGCATCTACGTGTTCAACGCCAAGTTCCTGTACGAGCAGGTCAGCCGGGACACCGATGACCCGAACTCGTCGCACGACTTCGGCAAGGACATCATCCCTCACCTGGTGCCGCGCTACCGGGTGTTCGCCCAGCCCTTCCAGGACAGCTGCGTAGGCATGAACGACAACCGGCCTTACTGGCGCGACGTGGGCACGGTGGACGCCTACTGGGAGGCGAACATCGACCTGGTCCACGTCACGCCCGACCTGAACCTGTATGAAGACGAGTGGCCGATCTGGACCTTCCAGGAGCAGCTGCCGCCGGCCAAGTTCGTATTCGACGATGAAGGCCGGCGCGGCATGGCAGTGGACTCACTGGTGTCCGGCGGGTGCATCATCAGCGGGTCCAGCGTCAAAGGATCGCTCGTGTTCTCCAACGTGCGCGTGCACAGCTTCAGCACGATCGAAGATTCGGTTATCCTTCCCGACGTGGTCATCAATCGGCATGTGAAACTGCGCCGTTGCGTCATCGACAGGCGCTGCGTTCTCCCCGAGGGCTTCGCGGCCGGCTTCGACCCCGAGCAGGACCGCAAGCGCTTCCGCGTATCCGAGCGCGGTATCACACTCATCACTCCCGGCATGCTCGGCCAGAAAGTCTTCCTGCATCGCTGATGACCGGTAACAAACCCGTACGGCTGGTGCTGCTATGGCACATGCACCAGCCGGAGTTCCGCGACTTCAATACCGGCGAGTTCACTCAGCCGTGGGTCTATCTCCACGCCATGAAGGACTACACCGACATGGCGGCGCACCTGGAGAACCATCCCGGAGTGCACGCGGTGGTCAACCTCGTCCCGATCCTGCTGGATCAACTGGAGGACTACGCCGACCAGTTCGACACCGGCGTCATGCGCGACCCGCTGCTGCGGCTGCTCGCACGCGAAAACCTCGACGATTTGACCCCGCCCGAGCGCGAACTGATTCTGACCCAGTGCTTTCGCGCCAACCACACCAAGATGATCGAGCCGTTCACGCCCTACAAGCGGCTGCGCGATCTGTTTCAGTACATCCTGTCGATCGAGGGCGATCCGGCACGCTATCTCTCCGGCCAATACCTCTCCGACCTGCTCACCTGGTACCACCTGTCCTGGACCGGCGAAACCGTCCGGCGCAAGGAGGAAGCGGTGGTGCGGCTGATGACCCGTGGCGAGAACTTCAGCCATGCGGACCGCATGACCATGTTTCAGCTCATCGGCGCTCAGATCAGGGACATCATTCCGCGCTACCGCCGGTTGGCCGAGTCAGGGCGCGTAGAGATCTCGACTACGCCGCATTACCATCCGATCGGGCCGCTGCTGCTCGACTTCTCCTGCGCCCGGGAGGCCACGCCGCAGGCGCCTCTGCCCGCGGCCGACCACTACTCCGGCGGCCGCTCGCGCATCGTCTGGCATCTCGAAAGCGCTCAGCACAGCCATCGCCGCCGGTTCGATGCGGTTCCGCCCGGGGTATGGCCGGCCGAAGGTGCGCTCTCCACACCGTTTCTCAAGCTGCTCGCCGAGCACCGGGTCGCGTGGACCGCCAGCGGAGAGCGCATTCTGGTCAACACGCTGCGCAAGGCCGGCCTGCCCGCCGATGACCCGCATGATTTCCTGTACAGGCCTTACTACGCGCAGTTCGACGGCCACCGCGTGGACTGCTTCTTTCGTGACGATCGGCTGTCCGATCTGATCGGATTCGAGTACAAGGGCTGGCACGGCAAGGAGGCCTGCAATCATTTCATCGGACAGCTCGAGGCAGATTGGCACCCGCGCGCTGGACGCCTCGCCGGTGGTCAGCGTGATCCTGGACGGTGAGAACGCGTGGGAGTACTACCCTTACAACGCCTTCTATTTCCTGGATGAGTTGTACCGGTTGCTCGAAACCCATGCGAGCATCCGGACTGCCACGTTCAGCGAGATCCTGGCCGAACCGAATGCCGGCGCAGAGCCGGCGTCGGCCAAGCTCGCGCGGCCGCTGCCGGAGCTGGTATCGGGTAGCTGGGTATACGGCGATCTGTCCACGTGGATCGGCGCGGAGCAGAAGAACCGCGCGTGGGACGTGCTGGCCTCGGCCAAGCAGAGCTACAACCTGGTGATGGCGAGCGGGAGGTTGAACGAGGCGGCGATGCAGGCGGCAGCGCGGCAATTGGCCATCTGCGAGGGCTCCGACTGGTTCTGGTGGTTCGGGGACTACAACCCCCAGCACGCGGTTGCCGTGTTCGATCGGCTGTTCCGCGCCAATCTCGCCAACCTGTATAAGCTGCTGCAACTGCCAGCGCCGATGCAACTGTCCGAACCCATCAGCCATGGTGGCGGCCATCCCGATCTGGGTGGGGCCATGCGCCGCGCTGGCTGACGATTGAGATCTGGCCCTTGCGGTCTGCCTGGCGTGCAGCGCCTTGAGCCGTCCACGCTGATCATAGTCGATGCACAAAGTCTCTTTGCTCCTAGGCGTACACGCGCACCAGCCGGTCGGCAATTTTCCTGAGGTGCTGGACGACGCCCACGCCCGCTGCTACCGCCCTTTTCTGCACACGTTGCACCGCTACCCGGAGTTCCGCTTCGCGGTGCACTTCAGCGGCTGGCTGCTGGAGTACCTGTTCACCAAGTACCCGGAGGACATGGCGCTGTTACGCGAGATGGTGGAGCGCGGGCAGGTCGAGGTATTCGGCGGTGGCGATACGGAACCGGTGCTGGCCGTGATCCCGAGCCGCGACCGCATCGGCCAGATCACCGCGCTGTCCGATCGGCTGGCGAAGCCTCACGCACCGCCGGCCGCTAGGGGCCTGGCTCACCGAACGCGTGTGGGAGGCTACCGTGGTGCCCGCGCTGGCCGATGCGGGCATCCAGTACGTGACCGTGGACGATTACCACTTCCTGTGCGCGGGTAAGAGCCTGACGGAGCTGTCCGGCTACTACACCACCGAAGAAGACGGCCGCGGTCTTGACCTGTTTCCCATCTCCGAAGGCTTGCGCTATCGCGTCCCGTTCGCTCCAGCGCAGGAGACTGTAGCCTTCATCGAGGCAATGGCGGAGTACGGCGAGCACGCCGCGGCCATCTATTTCGACGACATCGAAAAGTTCGGCATCTGGCCCGATACGCACGCCTGGGTATACGAGAGGAAATGGCTGGAGCAGTTCATCGAGGGCGTGCTCGCCTCTCCCGCGATCGGGACCGAGCACTTTGCCGCCTACCGCAGCTCGGTCCCGACGCGTGGCGTCTTGTACCTGCCCACCACTTCATACATCGAGATGAACGAGTGGACGCTACCTGCCTCCCGGGCCCATACCTATGCTCATCTGGTCAAGCAGGAGAAAGACCACGGCCGCTACGAACGCGACAAGGCCTTCATCCGCGGCGGGATCTGGAAAAATTTCCTGTCGCGCTACACGGAAGCCAACTGGATGCACAAGCGCATGTTGGCGTTGTCGGCGCGCCTGCACGCGCTGCCGCCCGCCAAGCGCAGCCCCGAGTTGACCAACTTGCTGTATCGGGCCCAGGCGAACGACGCCTACTGGCACGGTCTGTTCGGAGGACTGTATCTGCCGCATCTGCGGCGCGCGGTCTACAACGCGATCGTATCGCTCGAGGGCCGGCTGGACCTGCTCGCCCCCCGTGCACCGGTGGAGCGGCGCGACGCCGATCTGGACGGCGTGGGCGAGATATTCCTCCACAACGGGATTGTCCAGGCCGTGATACGCGATGATGCGGATGCCGCGGTGATCGAGCTGGACTCCTATTCGCTGCACCACAATTTCGGCGACACCCTGCGCAAGCGCGAAGAGCACTACTACCGCAAGCTTGCCGCCGGCGAGCAGGCGCAGGCACAAGCGGGCGGCATTGCGTCGGCGCACGATCGCGTGCGTCTGAAGCACGCGATATCGCCATCCGATATGGAACCCGACCCGCGCTCGCGCGCACTGTTTCTGGATGCCTGGACCGCCGACCCCAGCGGGCCGGGCGTGCCTCCACGCTACACACTGGACACCGCGGAGCAGGGCACTGCGGTGTGTTTCCGCGCGCAGCTCCCGCAGGGGGTTGTACGCAAGCGGATTTCACTTGCCGACAACCGGTTGACGGTGCGCTACCGCTTCGTGGCAGCGCTGACTGGACGCTTCGAGACGCAGCTCAACCTGGCGCTGCCGAGTTGCGACGGTTTTCTCGGCCGCTATGTGCACGAGGGCCGCATCCCGGGCGGCTTCGGTGAGCCCATCGAGCTCGAGACGCTCACTACCCTCGCCCTGGAGGACGGCGTGCTCGGCGGCGTTGTCCAGGTGCTGTGCAGTCCCCCGGCGCGGTTGTCGGCGCGGCCACATCACACCGTCTCACAGTCGGAGGATGGATTTGAAAAAGTGATGCAGGCAGTGACTCTCGATCTGTGCTGGGCGGTGGGGGAGGACACCTCCGAGCTGATTGTGGCCCTCGAGATTCGGCGTCAGATGCAGGATCGCTAGAGCCCTCAGGCCCCATGCTATGATCGAGTCGTAGTCGCACAAGCGAACGCTTCCTGCTCCCGATTTTTTCCAGCATCGGAATGGACCACCTGCGACACCGCGATCCTGGCGCGAGCGCTCTGCTCACCGATCTGTACCAGCTCACCATGCTGCAGACTTACTACGAGCATGGGATGACGGACACTGCGGTGTTCGAGCTGTTCTTTCGGCGGCTGCCGCCCAAGCAACGCAACTTCTTCGTGTCGGCCGGGCTCGAGCAGGTGGTGGAGTTTCTCGAAGGCCTGCATTTCACCGCCGAAGAGCTGGAGTGGCTGGCACGCCAGAACCGGTTCACCCCGAAATTCATCGATCAGCTGGCACGCCTTCGCTTCACCGGCGACGTGGATGCTATCCCCGAGGGGACGGTGCTGTTCGCCAATGAGCCTATCATCCGCATTGTCGCACCGCTGCCCGAGGGGCAGCTGGTGGAGACGCGGATCATGAACCTGCTGCACTTCCAGACCATGATCGCGAGCAAGGCCGCACGGGCAGTGATCCACGCCCCCGACAAGCGGCTGGTCGATTTCGGGCTGCGTCGCGCCCAGGGCGCCGAGGCCGGGCTGCTGGCGGCGCGCGCTACTTACCTGGCCGGAATGTCCGGCTCTGCTACCGTGCTGGCCGGCACACTGTACGGCGTGCCGATCTTCGGAACCATGGCGCATTCCTTCATCCAGGCCCACGACAACGAGATGCAGGCATTTGAGAATTTCGCCCGCAGCCATCCCGACAACATCACGTTCCTGATCGACACCTACGACACGGAAAGTGCCGCGCGCAAGGTGGTTCAGCTCGCGCCCAAACTCGCGCGCGACGGCATCACTATCCGCGCGGTGCGGATCGACAGCGGCGACCTGGCGGAGCACGCGCGCCGTGTGCGCCGGATCTTTGACGCGGCTGGCCTGCAAGAAGTGAAGATCTTCGTGAGCGGCGGCATCGACGAGTTTGCTCTCCGCGACCTGCTGGTCACCAAGCAGGCGCCCATCGACGGGTTCGGCATCGGCAGCGGGATGGACACGTCCTACGATGTGCCGACGCTGGACTGCGCTTACAAGTTGCAGGAGTACGCCGGACGCGCGCGGCGCAAACGCTCGGAAGGCAAGGCGACGTGGCCTGGCCGCAAGCAGGTATACCGCCAATATGGAGCCGATGGGCGGATGGCTGGGGACTTGCTCACGCTCGAGGGCGATACGCATCCAGGCGAACCGCTGCTGAAGCCGGTGATGCGAGGCGGACGCCGCCTGCCCGGCCTCGAAACGCTGGAGCAGGCACGCACACGCGCCCGGACCGAACTGAGCCGCCTGCCGGAAGCGCTGCGCTCGCTGGAGCCCGCGCCGGCCTATCTCATCACGGTCTCGGACGCGGTGAAGGCGCTGGCCGAAGAAGTCGACCGCGAGCAGGCGAGCGCAGCGCTCGGCTGAAGGCTGGGCGCTGTCGTCCTCTGAGGAGACAACGGTATGAGCAAGAAGAGCCCACCAGACCTGCGCAGCCACCGCTGGTACGGCGCGAAGGACCTGCGCTCCTTCGGTCATCGCTCGCGCACCCTGCAGATGGGCTACTCGCGCGAGGACTACGAGGGCAAGCCGGTCATCGCCGTGATCAATACCTGGAGCGACATCAACCCGTGTCACAGCCATTTCCGCGAGCGTGCAGAGGAGGTCAAGCGCGGCGTGTGGCAAGCCGGTGGCTTCCCTGTGGAGATGCCGGCGATGTCGCTGTCGGAGCCGTTTCAGAAACCGACCACGATGTTGTACCGGAATTTTCTGGCGATGGAGACCGAGGAGTTGCTGCGCTCCTATCCGGCGGATGGGTGCGTGCTGATGGGCGGCTGCGACAAGACCACGCCCGGGCTGATCATGGGTGCGGTATCGATGAACCTTCCCACCGTGTTCATGCCCGGCGGGCCCATGCTGCGCGGAAACTGGCGCGGCACCACGCTCGGCAGCGGCAGCGATTCATGGAAGTACTGGGCGGAGCTGCGCGCGGGCAACATCGACGAGCAGGCCTGGGCTGAGATCGAGGATGGCATCGCCCGCTCTGCCGGCCACTGCATGACCATGGGTACCGCCTCCACCATGACCAGCATGGCCGAGACATTGGGATTGAGCCTGCCCGGCGCCGCGTCGATCCCGGCGGTGGACGCCAATCATTCGCGCATGGCCGAAGCCTGCGGCCGGCGGATCGTGGACATGGTGTGGGAGGACCTGAAGCCGCGCGACCTGCTCACGTCCGCTTCTTTCGACAACGCCATCGTCGCGCTCATGGCGCTGGGCGGGTCGACCAACGCGATCGTGCATCTCATCGCCATGGCCGGTCGCGCCGGCATTGAGCTCGACCTCGAGCGCTTCGACGCAATCTCGCGCAAAGTCCCGCTGCTAGCCAACGTGCGGCCGTCGGGAAAGTGGCTGATGGAAGATTTCTATTACGCGGGCGGGCTGCGCGCGCTGCTGGCTGGTTTGAAGGCCCACTTGAGCCTGGGGGAGCGCACGGTAAACGGCAAGACGCTGGGTGAGAACATCGACGGTGCGAAGAGCTACAACCTCGAGGTGATCGCTGCCGCAGACAAGCCGGTGCAAGCAGTGGGCGGTCTGGCCGTTGTGAAGGGAAATCTCGCCCCGGACGGTGCGGTGATCAAGCCCAGCGCGGCCGACCCCAAGTTGCTCAAACATACCGGCAAGGCAGTGGTGTTCGACGACTACACCGACATGGCCGGACGCATCGACGACGAGAGCCTCGACGTGGATGCCGGCTCGGTGCTGGTGCTGCGCAACGCCGGACCTTTGGGCGGCCCGGGTATGCCCGAGTGGGGCATGCTGCCGATCCCGAAAAAGCTGCTGAAGCAGGGTGTGCGCGACATGGTGCGGATCTCCGACGCGCGCATGAGCGGGACGAGCTACGGCTGCTGCGTGCTGCACGTCTCACCCGAGTCGTTCATCGGCGGCCCGCTCGCGCTGGTGCGGACAGGTGACCTGATCGAGTTGGATGTACCCGCCCGCCGACTGGTGCTGAAGGTAAGCGACGACGAACTAGTCCGCCGTCGTGCTGCATGGCGGGCGCCGCAGCCGAAGTATCAGCGCGGGTTCGGCGCATTGTTTCAGGACAACATCAGCCAGGCCCACGAGGGCTGCGACTTCCGCTTTCTGGAAGGCACCGCTCCCACCTCCGAGCCCGAGATCCATTGAGCAAATCCGGCGCGGAGCCGCTTTCTGCCTACATCCGGCCCCCGGATCGAGTTGCGTGTCGAGGACCGTGTCTGAGCGCAAGCCGATTCAGGCTCCGGGCACGGGGTGGATGTTGTCCACCCAGAATACTTCTTCCGGCTTCTCGACCGGCGGAATGTCCAGGTTCACCACCACCGGATCCTGTCCCGATCGCACCAGGACACACGACAGCGGCTCATCGTCGCTCGCGTTGATCTCCTGATGCGGGACAAAGGGTGGCACGTAGATGAAGTCGCCCGGCCCGGCCTCGGCGACGAATTCCAGCTTGTCGCCCCAGCGCATGCGCGCCCTGCCGCTCACGACATAGATCACGCTTTCGAGCGCACCGTGATGGTGTGCGCCGGTCTTGGCCTTGGGATGGATCACCACGGTGCCGGCCCAGAGCTTCTCGGCACCGGTGCGGGCGTTGGTGATGGCCGCGGCGCGGTTCATCCCCGGCGTCTGCGCAGTGTTCGTATCCAGCTCCGTGCTCTTGACCACGCGCACGCCGTGCAGCTTCCATTTGGACTCGTTTGCCATCGCTTTTTACTCTATCGAAATAGAACCAGCGCCAGCATCAGCACGCTCGGCAGGATCGTATTGAGCAGCGCGACCGTGAACCAGCGCCGCTTGGTTTGCAGGTCCGTTGCGAGAGGCTGATCGGCAGCCAGAAGCAGGAAGGCGGCGGCGCAGGACAGCACGATCGCGAGCCCGCCAACGGCATAGAACCACACGAACGCCTCGAAGCTCAAGTGCCGGCCCTGTTCCGGGCGCTTGAGGAGGTACCACGCGAGCCAGGCGGCCAGCCCGGCGTTGCACAATGCCGGCAAAAGGAACCCGATGAAGCTTCTCGCTGCGCGCGCGATCAACTTCGTCGTACCAGCGCATCGCGCAACACCTGCGCGACATGCAGCGCCTGCCGTCCGGCACCGTCGTGGATCTGATGCCGACAGCTGGTGCCATCCGCCACGATCAAGGCGTCCGGCGGAGCAGCACGGACTTTGGGCAGCAAGCTCGCTTCCGCCATCAGCATGGACACGTCGAAGTGCTCGGCTTCGTAGCCGAAAGCACCTGCCATGCCGCAGCAACTCGAGGTGATGGTCTCGACCGCGAGCCCCGGGATCAGACGCAACGTTTGCTCGACCGAGGACATGGCGCCGAACGCCTTCTGGTGGCAGTGACCATGCAGCAGCGCGGGCGCGCCTGGACGCCGCGCCAGTGGCAGCTTGACCCGTCCCGCCGCGTGCTCACGCGCGAGGAATTCCTCGAATAGCAGCGCTTGGGACGCGATCGCTTCCACCTCGGCGCGCGGGAACAGAGATAGCAACTCGTCGCGCAGCGTGAACAGGCACGACGGCTCGAGGCCGACGATCGGCACGCCGCGCGCGGCAAAAGGAGTGAGCGCATCGATGCAGGCGCCGCACCTCGACCCGCGCCTGGTCGACCAATCCGGCAGCGAGAAATGTTCGGCCGCAGCACAGCGGACGGCCGCCGGCAACCGGCTGAGCGACCTGCACGCGATAGCCCGCGGCTTGCAGCACTTCGCAGCGCGGCTTGCAGATTGTCCGGCTCGAAGTAGTTGTTGAACGTGTCCGCGAGAAGAACGACTTCACCAGCCGCTCCCGAGGGCGAACCGGTGACGTCCGCACCCCGAGACCGGACGAACGTGTCGCGCCGCCACTTCGGCAACGTACGCTTGGCCGACAATCCCAGCCACCTCTGCGTCAGCGCCGCCACGCCCGGGATGCGGTCGCGCAAATTCATCAGAGGGGCACAGCGCGAAGCCCACGGTGCATAGCGCGGCAGGAATGCGATCAACTTCTGGCGCGCGGTCGATCCGTGGCGCTGTGTAGTGATGCAGGAACTCGATCTTCATCCGCGCCATGTCGACACCGGTCGGGCACTCGCGCTGGCAGCCCTTGCAACTCACGCACAGCTCCAGGGAGTCGTACATGGCCGGCGAGGTAAGCGCATCGGGTCCGAGCTGACCCGACAGTGCGAGGCGCAGCGTGTTGGCGCGGCCGCGCGTGAGGTGCTGCTCGTCGCCGGTAACGCGAAACGACGGACACATGGTGCCGGCGTCGAACTTGCGGCAGTGGCCGTTGTTGTTGCACATCTCCACGGCGCGGTCGAAGCCGCCCCACTCGCTCCAATCGAGCGCAGTATCGAGCTTCTGCGCAGCGTAGCCGGGCTTGAAGCGAAACAGGGTGCGGTCGTCCATCCGGGTCGGACGCACGATCTTGCCGGGGTTCATCAGGCCCTTCGGGTCGAACAGGTCTTTGATCTCGGCCAGCGCGCGCGTGAGCCGCTCGCCCAGGATCGGCTCGATCCACTCGGAGCGCACCAGGCCGTCGCCATGTTCGCCGGAGAAGGCGCCTTTGAACTGCTGGACCAGAGCGCAGGCTTCCTCGGCGATGGCGCGCATCTTCTGCGCGCCGTCCGTCTTCATGTTCAGCACCGGCCGCACGTGCAGTGTGCCCACCGACGCGTGCGCGTACCAGGTGCCGCGCGTGCCGTGCTTCTCGAACACGCGCGTGAGCTGGTCCGTGTACTCGGCGAGATGCTCGAGCGGAACCGCGCAGTCCTCGATGAAGGACACCGGTTTGCCGTCGCCCTTCATCGACATCATGATGTTGAGGCCGGCCTTGCGCACCTCCCAGATGTCGTTCTGGAGCGCGCTTCGGTGATCTCCACCACGATCCGGGCAGCCCCAGATCCGCCATCAGCTCGACCAGCCGCCTGGAGCTTGCGCATCGGTTCGGCCGCTTCCTCACCGGCGAACTCCACCAGCAGGATCGCGTCGGGCTCGCCCTGCAGGAAGCGGTCCACGATCGGGCGGAACGTGCGGGTTGCCGCGCGCCAGGTCGATCATCGTGCGATCGACCAGCTCCACCGCGTCCGGATCGAGCTTGACGATGTGGCGGGTCAGATCCATCGCCTGGTAGAAGGTCGGGAAGTGGCACACTCCCAGCACCTTCTGCCGCGGAATCGGAGAGAGCTTCAGGCGCAGGCGCTTGAAGTACGCGAGCGTGCCCTCGGAACCGACCAGCAGATGCGCAAGATTGTGCGTGCCCTGGGGCAGCACCATGTCCAGGTTGTAGCCCTGCACGCGGCGCAGCACCTTCGGCCAGCGCGCCTCGATCTCGGCCGCCTCGCGCTGTGCGATCGCGTGGATCTTCTCGACCAGCCGCGGTATGCGGGCGGACCCCTGCGACACGTCCTCGCTGCGCCCGAACCAGAACGTGTCGCCGCTCGGCAGCCAGGCTTCGATGCCGAGCACGTTGTGCACCATGTTGCCGTAGCGGATCGAGCGCGAGCCGCAGGAGTTGTTGCCGGCCATGCCGCCGAGCGTGGCCTGCGCCGAGGTGGACACGTCCACGGGATACCATAGGCCATGCGGCTTCAGCTGCGCGTTGAGCTGGTCGAGAACGATCCCGGGCTGCACGACGACTTCGCGCGTCTGCGCGTCGAGCTCGACGACGTGGTTGAGGTACTTCGAGTTGTCGATGACCAGTGCCGCGCCGACGGTCTGCCCGCACTGCGAAGTGCCGGCTCCGCGCGGCAGGATCGGCACGCCTTCCTCCACTGCGATCTGCAGCGCGGTGCGCGCGGCCTCCTCGCGTGCGCGGCACGACCACGCCCACCGGCTCGATCTGATAGATCGACGCATCGGTGCTGTAGCGCCCGCGCGAGAAGGCGTCGAACAGCACCTCGCCGTCGACCTCCCTGCGCAGGCGCTGCTCGAGCGCAGAGGCAGAGCGCGCGGCCGCGCGCGGGTGAAAGTGCAGAGGCGCTGCAGGGGCGTTCATTGTCGTCGTTGTCCGCAGACATCCCGAGGAACGTCTGCGGTCATCTTACCCCACGCGGCGTCCGGGTTGAGCGCCGGCAGGGACTTTCGGTAGTCTGCTGTGCTGTCCCGACGCGAGGCTTCCAGCCATGTCCCTACACACCGGCCGCCATTTTCTGCAGATCCCGGGCCCGACCAACGTTCCCGATCGGGTGCTGCGCGCGATCGACCAGCCGACCATCGATCACCGCGGGCCCGGAGTTCGCCCAGCTCGGCAAGGAGGTGCTCGAGGGGATGAAGCACGTGTTTCAGACCCGGCATCCGGTCGTCATCTATCCCGCGTCGGGCACCGGCGCGTGGGAAGCGGCGCTGGTCAACACGCTGTCGCCTGGCGATCGCGTGCTGATGTACGAGACCGGCCAGTTCGCCACGCTCTGGCGGCGCCTGGCCGACCGGCTCGGGCTCGAGGTGGAGTTCCTCGCCGGCGACTGGCGGCACGGCGCCGATCCGGCAGCGATCGAGGCGCGTCTGGCGGAGGACCGCGCGCACGCGATCAAGGCAGTGTGCGTCGTGCACAACGAGACCTCCACCGGCGCGATAACCCGAGTGGCCGAGGTCCGCCACGCGCATCGATCGCGCCGGCCATCCGGCGCTGCTGATGGTGGACACCATCTCGTCGCTCGCCTCCATCGACTATCGCATGGACGAGTGGGGCGTCGACGTGACCGTCGGCGGCTCGCAGAAGGGCCTGATGCTGCCGCCGGGTCTGTCCTTCAACGCCGTCGGCGACAAGGCGCTGCCAGCGCTGCCAAGACGGCGCGCCTGCCGCGCTCCTACTGGAGCTGGGACGAGATGCTGTCGGCCAACCAGTCGGGCTTCTTCCCCTACACGCCGGCGACCAATCTGCTGTACGGCCTGCGCGAGGCGCTGCGCATGCTGCAGGAAGAGGGGCTGGAGAACGTCTTCGCGCGCCACGCCCGCCACGGCGAAGCGACGCGCCGCGCGGTGCGCGCCTGGGGGCTGGAGATCCTGTGCGCCAACCCGGCCGAGTACAGCAGCTCGCTGACCGCCGTGGTGATTCCGCGAGGGCCACGACGCCGACCGCGTGCGCAAGATCATCCTCGAGCGCTTCGACATGTCGCTCGGCACCGGCCTGGGCAAGCTGCAGGGCAAAGTGTTCCGCATCGGTCACCTCGGTCACTTCAACGACCTGATGCTGGCCGGCACGCTGTGCGGCGTGGAGATGGGCTTGCAGCTCGCCGGTGTGCCGATCCGCAAGGGCGGCGTGCAGGCGGCGCTGGAGTACCTGGCCGCCCCCACGCAGGGTGGCACCCAGCCAGCCCGTGCTGCGGCCTGACAGGGCAGGATCACTGGCACTGCCGCGAAGTCGGAAGCTGCCTACCGCGAATAGAAGTCGGGGTAAGTCGATCTGATTGCGGGCGTCATGCCGCGCCCGCGGCACGCGTCTTGGCACTGGCCCGGGCAAGATTATCGCCGCTTGCCGCAGCCGCGCGGGTAAGCCGATCGCGCACTGCATCCCACTCTGGCCGCTCGGGCGGTGCTTCCACCACGATCACCGCGCAGCCGGAGCGATCGAGAAAGCGCAAGAGGGCGTAGAGGTGGTGGGCGTATGCCTGCTGCATCGTGTGCCGCGATCTGCCACAGCGCAGAACGGGAGTCGCGCGGACGCGCGTGGCGCGCCAGCACCGCGACCGGCCCGGCGAGCAGCGTGCTCGCGCACCATGCGGTCGAGATCAGCGGCGGTCGGCGAGCAGCAGCGGCAACTGCGGGGCGTAGTGTGCCTCCAGCATGCCCGGAGCTCGTGGAGACTGCGCGCTCGCCCGTGCCACCTGCGCACCGATCACCGTCTCGATCTCGGCCGCGCCAATGCGCCCGGGGCGCAACAGCACCGGAGCCCCCGACGACAAATCGAGTATGGTGGACTCGATGCCGACCTCGCAGGCACCGCCGTCGAGGATCAGATCGACAGCATCGCCCAGGTCCTCGCGTACATGCTGCGCCGTGGTCGGGCTGACGCGTCCGAAGCGATTGGCTGACGGCGCTGCGATCCCGCCACCGAAAGCCTGCAGGAGCTGCTGTGCGACGGGATGGGACGGTACGCGCAGCCCTACCGTGTCCTGTCCGCCGGTGACTTCGTCGATCACTCCGGTGGCGCGCTTGAGAACCAGGGTGAGCGGTCCGGGCCAGAAGCGGCTGGTCAGTCGCTCGACGCTGAACGGGATGTCCCGCGCCCAGTGCACGAGTTCGTCGACACCCTGCAAGTGCACGATCAGCGGATGATTCGCCGGGCGCCCCTTGAGCGCGAAGATGCGGCGCACGCCCTCGAGGTTGGACGCATCCGCACCGAGCCCGTACACGGTCTCGGTGGGAAAGGCCACCAGCCTGCCTTGCTTCAGGAACTGCGCTGCGCGCTCGATCTCAGACAAGTGCTTTTACCACCATGGAGCCCCGTGTTCAACTCACCAGCAACCGCAACGCATCGCGGTATTTCTGCGCCGTCATGACCAGCACATCGAGCGGAAGCGCGGGCGCCGGCGGCTTCTTGTCCCAGCCCTGTGCCTCCAGCCAATCGCGCACGAATTGCTTGTCGAAGCTGGGCGGGCTCGCTCCCGACCTCGATACTGGGCGGCCGGCCAGAAGCGCGAGGAATCGGGCGTCAGCGCCTCGTCGATCAGATACAGCCTGCCTGCCGCGTCGGTGCCAAACTCGAATTTCGTGTCGCGCGATAATGATAGCCGCGAGTAGCGCGCGTAGTCGGCGGCTTCGGTGTAGAGCTCGAGCGCGCTTGTCGCGCACCTGTGCGGCCAGGGCCGGACCCAGCAGCTTCTCCGCTTCGCTGAAAGCAATGTTCTCGTCGTGAGTGCCGGCCGGGGCCTTGGTAGACGGCGTGAAGATGGCCTGCGGAAGCTTGTCGGCCTCCCGCAACCCGGTGGGAAGCGCGATGCCGCAGACAGCGCCGGTCATCCGATACTCCTTCCAGCCCGACCCGGCGAGATAGCCGCGCACAATGGCTTCGATCGGCAGCGGCCGCAGCCGTCGCACGACGCAGGCGCGGCGGGCCACTTGGCTCGCGTTCGCCCGGCAGTACCACGCTTTCGGGCGCGACCTCCAGCAGATGGTTCGGGATGATGTGCGCCAGCTTGCGGAACCAGAAATTCGACAAGGCGGTGAGCACTTCGCCCTTTCCCGGCACCGGCGTAGGCAGAACCACGTCGAAGGCAGACAACCGGTCGGTCTGGACGATCAGCAGACGCTCGTCGTCCACTTCGTAGATGTCGCGCACCTTGCCGCGGTGGAGCAGCTTGAGCGAACTGATCGCAGATTCGAACAACGTCTTGGTCATCGGGTTTTGGCCCGCAGGCAGCAGCATGCGAACAGTTGCCTTAGGCTGTGCGGAGCCTGCCCGCCTGCGCGTCGGACAACAGCAGGGACTTCGTCTCCAGCGCCAGGCCCAGCGCCGCGTCGACGCGCTCGGCGAGAATCGTGTAGTGGCCCATCTTGCGGCCGGCCCGCGCCTCAGCCTTGCCGTACAAGTGTAACTTAGCACGGGGGTGACGCAGCACGTGTTCCCAGTGCGGTTCGCCATTGGCCCACAGGTCTCCCAGCAGGTTGACCATGACCGCCGGACCGTGGAGCTCGGTCGCGCCCAGCGGCAGGCCGCACAGCACGCGTGCCTGCTGCTCGAACTGGGAGGTGACACAGGCGTCGATGGTGTAGTGACCGCTGTTGTGCGGGCCGCGGCGCAATCTCGTTTGCCAGCAGGCGGCCGTCGCGCAGGACGAACAACTCCACGCACAGCACACCGCGATAGTCCAGCCGCGTGGCGACGTTAACTGCAGCCGCTCGGGCCTGCTCCGCCAGCGCCGGCGCGATCCGCGCCGGCACGATGCTCACGTCGAGTATGCCATGCGCGTGCTGGTTCTCAGCCACCGGCCAGGTCAGCACCGAGCCGTCGAAGCCGCGCGCGACCACCACCGAAATCTCCAGCTCGAGCGACAGCAGACGCTCGAGCACGCAAGGCTCGCCCCCGAGCTTAGCGAACGCGGCGCGCGCCTCTTCCAGACGTGCTCACCCGCGCCTGGCCCTTGCCGTCGTAGCCGAGCCGGCTGCGCTTGAGAATCCCGGGCAACAGCACCATCGCTGCGGCATCGAGATCCTCGGCCCGGTGGATCGCTTTGAACGGCGCGACCTCCAACCCGATCGACGCGAGGAAGTCCTTCTCGGCGATGCGGTCCTGCGCTACCGCAACGCTTTGTGCCGACGGACTCACGACGCAGTGGCGGGACAGAAAGCGCAGCGCTTCGGCCGGGACATTTTCGAACTCGGTGGTGGCTGCGGCACAACGCGACGCCAGCTGTTCCAGCGCAGCCGGATCGACGTACTCGGCGCAGATGTGCTCGTCGGCGACACTGCCCGCCGGGCTGTGGGTGCCGGGGTCGAGCACTACCACGTGATACCCCATGCTCTGGGCTGCCATGGTGAACATGCGGCCGAGCTGGCCGCCGCCGAGCAGGCCGAGCCAGGCACCGGGTGCGATCATCCGCGCGGGCTCACTGGTGGAAGGCAGCTGCATCGCTGCGACGGCTGCCTCCTGGGAACGGCGGAAGTCGGCGAGCTTCTGCGCCAGCACCGGATCGCTGGATGCGAGCAGCGCGATAGCGAACAATGCGGCATTGACCGCACCGGCCTCGCCGATGGCAAAGGTCGCCACCGGCACGCCCCTGGGCATCTGCACGATGGACAGGAGCGAGTCCAGCCCCTGCAGGTGCCGGCTCGGTACCGGCACGCCCAGCACCGGAAGCATCGTCTTGGCAGCCAGCATGCCGGGCAGATGCGCAGCGCCACCGGCGCCGGCGATGATGCAGCGCAGCCCGCGCTGCGCGGCGGTTTCGGCATAGCGGAACATCTGCGTCGGGCGTGCGGTGCGCCGATACGACGCGGCACTCGTGCGGCACCGCGAAGCTCTCCAGCTGACGCGCGGCGTGCTGCATCACTTCCCAGTCGCTGTCGCTCCCCATCACGACTCCGACCAGCGGCTCGTTCATGCGTGCTCCACCTCAGTCGGTCGACACCGTTTTCAGGCCGACGATACCGGCCGCGATCAGTCCGATGAACACCAGCCGCAGCACCTCGCGCGACTCGCCGAATAACAACATGCCCGCCACGGCGGCGCCCACAGCACCAATGCCGGTCCACACGGCGTAACCGGTGCCGAGCGGGATCTGCTTGAGTGCGAGTGCCAGCAAGACCACGCTCACGACCATCATCAGCACGGTCACCACGCTGGGCCAGAGTCGAGAGAAGCCCTCCGTGTACTTGAGCCCCACCGCCCAGGCGACTTCGGCTAGTCCCGCGAACAGCAACAGCGTCCAGGCCATGGTTGACGTTCCTGATTCCGGCCGCCTCGGTCATCGCCGGAGTCAGGCGCTGTGCTCGCCGACTCTCACGATCTTCAGCGTGTTGGTCCCGCCCGGCTGGCCGATCGGCTCGCCCACGGTGAGCACGAACAGATCTCCAGGGCGCACCGCGCCGGACTCGACCAGTTTTTCCTCCGCCAGCCGCAGCAGCGTCTCGCGACTATCCCCCATGTACTGCAGCATCAGCGGATAGACGTCGCGGAACAGGGAAAGCTTGTAGCGGGTAGACACCTCCGGCGTCAGCGCGTAGATCGGCACACCGCAGTTCAGCCGCGACATCCACAGCGCGGTCGAGCCGGATTGCGTGAGTGCGGCGATGGCCTTCACCTTCAAGTGATAAGCCGTGAACAGCGCGCCCATGGCGATCGACTGGTCCACGCGCGTGAACACCCGGTTCAGAAATTCGCGATCGAGCGTCACTTCGCTGGACTTCTCCGCCTCCAGGCACACACGCGCCATCGCTTCCACCGTCTCCACCGGGTACCTGCCGCTGGCGGTCTCGGCCGACAGCATGACCGCGTCGGTGCCGTCCAGCACCGCGTTGGCCACGTCCGACACCTCGGCGCGAGTAGGCACCGGGCTCGATGATCATCGACTCCATCATCTGCGTGGCGGTGATGGTGAGCTTGTTCATCTCGCGCGCAAGCCGGATCATGCGCTTCTGCATCGCCGGGACCGCCGCATCGCCGACTTCGACCGCGAGGTCGCCGCGCGCCACCATGATGGCGTCCGAAGCGTCGATGATCTCCTTCAGCGCCGTGATCGCCTCGGCCCGCTCGATCTTGGCGATGAGCAGGGCCTGGCCGCCGGCCGCACGCATCAGCTCGCGCGCCATGTACATGTCGGAGCCGCTCTTGGGAAAAGACACGGCCAGAAAGTCCGCCTTGAGCTGCGCGGCGGTCTTGATGTCATCCATGTCCTTGGCGGTGAGCGCGGGCGCCGTCAATCCGCCGCCCTGCCGGTTGATGCCTTTGTTGTTGGACACCTCGCCGCCATGGCGCACCACGGTGCGGATCTGGCTGCCCTGCACCTCCCTCACGTCGAGCACGATGCGGCCGTCGTCCAGCAGCAGCACGTCGCTAGGCCGCACGTCACGCGGCAGCTCCTTGTAGTCGAGCCCTACACGCTCCTGGTTGCCCATGCCGCAGTCCGCGTCGAGGATGAAGGGGTCGCCCTTCTCCAGCCGGATCTTGCCCTGCTCGAACTTGCCGATGCGGATCTTGGGGCCCTGGAGATCGACCATCAGGCCGACCGTCCGCCGCAGCTCACGCGACACGTCGCGCACCAGCTCGGCGCGGCCGATGTGGTCTTCACGCGTGCCGTGCGAGAAATTCATCCGCACTACGTCGACGCCGGCAGCGATCATGCGCGCGAGTACTTCGCGCTCGCTGCTCGCGGGACCGAGGGTGGCTACGATTTTCGTGCTTCTTTGCATTCAAGGCCCCGCGCTAGAGGGGCGTCCTCCGTGACTCACGACTTGTTTGCGCGCTGCTCGAGAATCTCCACCGCGGGCAGTGTCTTGCCTTCGAGAAACTCCAGAAACGCCCCGCCCGCAGTGGACACGTATCCGATCTTGCCGGTGACGCCGAACTTGGCCAATGCGGCGACCGTCTCACCGCCGCCAGCCAGGGAGAACGCGGATGAGCCGGCGATCGCCTGCGCGATGGCGCGAGTGCCAGCGGCGAACTGCTCGTGCTCGAACACACCTACCGGTCCGTTCCAGACGATGGTGGCAGCATCCTTCAGCGCAGCGGTGAGGATGGCTGCGCTCTTCGGTCCGATGTCCAGGATGAGGTCGTCGTCGGATACCAGAGCGACGTCCTTGGTTGTCGCCTTGGCTGTCGCGGACAATTCCTTCGCGACCACCACATCCACCGGCAACGGAACGTTGCCGCCCTTCGCCTGGATCTGCGCCATGACCTTGTTCGCCTCTTCCACCAGATCCGGCTCGCACAGCGACTTGCCGATTTTCATGCCAGAGGCAAGCATGAACGTGTTGGTGATGCCACCGCCGACGATAAGCTGATCGACCTTGCGCGCCAGTTGCGCCAGGATGGTGAGCTTGGTCGAGACCTTGGAGCCGCCGACGATCGCGACCAGCGGTCGCTTCGGACTCTCGAGCGCCTTGCCCAGGGCCTCCAGCTCGGCCGCCAGCAGCGGCCCGGCGCAGGCCACCGGCGCATACTTGGCGATCCCGTGCGTGGTGGCCTCGGCTCGATGGGATGTCGCAAAGGCGTCGTTTACGTAGATGTCGCACAGCGCCGCCATCTTGCGCGCCAGCGCGTCGTCATTCTTCTTCTCGCCCTGGTTGAAACGGCAGTTTTCGAGCAGCACGGCGGTGCCCGGTTCCACGCTCACGCCGTCCAGCCAGTCGCGCACCAGCGGCACTTCGGCACCGAGCAGCTCCGACAGGCGCTTGGCCACCGGTGCGAGCGATTCCTTCTCGTCGAATTGCCCTTCGGTCGGGCGGCCCAGGTGCGACACGAGCAACAGCCGCGCGCGCTTCGACAGCGCATGCTTGATGCCGGGCAGCGAAGCGCGGATGCGCGTGTCGTCGCTGATCGCCCCGTCCTGCAGCGGCACGTTGAAGTCCTCGCGGATCAGCACGCGCTTGTCCGCGAGGTCGAGGTCGGTCATTTTCAGGATTGCCACAGCTTGACCCCACGAGCTTGAGCTATAGGGAACTCGCGCAACACAATTTCTACTTCGCGTTCATCAGAGCGACCGTCGTATCCAGCATGCGATTGCTGAAGCCCCATTCATTGTCATACCAGGCCGAGACTTTCACCAACGTGCCCTCCGCGACCTTGGTCAGCGTCGAGTCGAAGATGCTGGAATGCGGATCGTGGTTGAAGTCCACCGATACCAGCGGGTCCTTGTTGTAGGCCAGAATACCCTTCAGCTCGCCTTCGGAAGCCGCCTTCAGCACGCCGTTCACTTCCTCGACCGTGGTCGGCCGCTTGGCGATGAAGCTCAGGTCCACCAGCGAGACGTTGATGGTCGGCACGCGGATGGCATAGCCGTCCAGCTTGCCGGCCAGCTCGGGGAGCACCAGACCGACCGCTGCGGCTGCACCGGTCTTGGTCGGGATCTGCGATTGCGTCGCGGAGCGCGCGCGACGCAGGTCCTCGTGATAGACGTCGGTCAAGACCTGATCGTTGGTGTAGGCGTGGATCGTGGTCATCAACCCGCACACCATGCCGATCTTGTCGTTCAGCGGCTTGACCAGCGGCGCCAGGCAGTTGGTAGTGCACGAGGCATTCGAAATCACCGTGTGGCTGCTCTTCAGCACGTTGTGATTCACGCCGTAGACCACCGTCGCATCCACGTCCTTGCCGCCGGGGGCAGAGATGATCACCTTCTTCGCGCCGCCTTTGAGGTGGGCCGAAGCCTTCTCCTTGCTGGTGAAAAAGCCGGTGCATTCCAGCACGACGTCGACGCCGAGATCCTTCCACGGCAGCTGGGCCGGATCGCGTTGCGCCAGGACCTTGATGCGGTCGCCATTGACGACCATCGCAGTCGCCGTCGACCGCCACGGTGCCCTTGAACTTGCCGTGCACGGTGTCGTAGCGCGTCAGGTGAGCATTGGTTTCGGGGCTGCCCAGATCGTTCACCGCCACGATCTGGATCTCTTTGGTGCGCCCGGACTCGTACAAGGCGCGCAGTATGTTGCGACCGATGCGGCCATAGCCGTTGATGGCAATGCGGATCGTCATGGAAGCTGCTCCGGAAAGGATGAAGAACTCGAGGGTGTCCGGCGGAATTCTACTCCAGCCGCCGCGCCAGCCATAGGTATGTGTCGTTGCGCTGATCCGAGGGCTCTCGTATAGTGCAGCGCAGACTCTCGTCGCACCGGCGTGAGGCAAACACTCCAGATCGGGGAGAACCATATGAAACGGTCGCTATTAGCGGCGGCGCTGGGCGCAAGCCTGCTCGGGTCAATATTGCCGGCGTATCCGGCGGAAGAAGTGGAAGTGCTGCACTGGTGGACATCCGGCGGCGAGGCCAACTCAGTCGCGGAGCTGAAGAAAATGCTGGAGGCCAAGGGCTACAAGTGGAAGGACTTTGCGGTGGCCGGCGGCGGCGGTGAGAACGCGATGACCGTGCTCAAGTCGCGCGTGGTTTCGGGCAATCCGCCGACCGCGGCCCAGATCAAGGGGCCGACCATCCAGGAATGGGGCGCCGAAGGCGTGCTGGCCAACCTCGACGAGTACCGCCAAGGCCGGCACCTGGGACAGCCTGCTGCCGCCCGTGGTCGCGCGACTGTCATGAAGTACAAGGGCCACTACGTCGCCGCGCCGGTCAACGTGCATCGCGTGAACTGGATGTGGGCCAACCCGGAAGTGTTCAAGCAGGCCGGCGCCAAGGTGCCCGACCACCTGGGACGAGTTCGCCGTCGCGTGCGACAAGATCCAGAAGGCCGGCATGATCGCCGTGGCGCACGGCGGCCAGCCCTGGCAGGATGCGACCGTGTTCGAATCGGTCGCGCTGGGTGTGGGCGGCGCCGACTTCTACAGCAAGGCCTTCGTGCAAGCTCGACCAGGCCGCGCTCGGCGGTCCGACCATGGAAAAGGCCTTCTCGGTACCTGCGCAAGTCCAGAAGTGCACGGACAAGGGTGCGCCGGGCGTGACTGGAACCTGGCGACCGCGATGGTCATCCAGGGCAAGGCCGGCATGCAATTCATGGGCGACTGGGCCAAGGGTGAGTTCACCGCCGCCGGCAAAGCGCCGGGCAAGGACTTCTCTGCGTCGCCGCGCCGGGCACCAAGGGTGCCTACACCTTCAACATCGACAGCTTCGTGATGTTCGAGCAGAAGAGCGCCGGCGCGCAAGGCGGGCCAGCAGGCGCTCGCCGAAGCCATCATGAGCCCGCAGTTCCAGGAGATCTTCAACCTGAACAAGGGCTCGATCCCGGCGCGTTCCGGCGTTCCCATGGCCAAGTTCGACCAGTGCGCCAAGGATTCGGAAGCGGAGTTCCAGCTCTCCAGCAAGAACGGCACGCTGGTGCCGAGCTGGGCCCACGGCATGGCGATTCCGGCCTCCACCCAGGGCGCGCTGTTCGATGTCGTAACCCAGTTCTTCAACTCCGACATGTCGCCCAAGGACGCGGCACAGAAGCTGGCGCAGGCGGGCAAGACCAAGTAGACGACACGCCCGGTGGCGGAAACGCTCCGTCACCGGGTCCGCGCAGACTGCGATATGCAGATGGCGACATCAGGAGCGCTTCCCGCCGGCGGCGGTACCGTGCGTCAGTGGCTGGCGCACGC
Organism: uncultured beta proteobacterium; assembly: GCA_963741215.1. Classification (GTDB taxonomy): domain Bacteria; phylum Pseudomonadota; class Gammaproteobacteria; order Burkholderiales; family SHXO01; genus SHXO01. Next base: position 794,893 of record CAVUHQ010000035.1, on the reverse strand, counting down.
ATTGCCTAAGATCGTGCTGGCTCCGACCCTGGTTGCCAGCCTGATTTTCGTCTACGGATTTATCGCCTGGACGGGCTATCTTTCGCTCACCCCCTCCCGCCTGTTGCCCAACTATGACTTCGTCGGACTGGCGCAGTACATCGCGTTGTTCGACAATGAACGCTGGTGGGTGGCGCTGAAGAATCTGGGCATTTTCGGTTTCCTGTTCGTCTTTCTCGCGCTCGCCATCGGCTTGACGCTCGCTATTCTGCTGGACCAGCGCATCCGCATCGAAGGGTTTCTGCGCTCGCTCTACCTGTATCCGATGGCGCTGTCCTTCATCGTCACGGGCGCGGCGTGGAAGTGGATACTGAACCCCAGCCTGGGCCTCGAGCACCTGATGCGCAGCTGGGGCTTCGAGAACTTCTCCTTCGACTGGCTGGTCAATCCCGACCGCGCCATCTATACGGTCGTGATCGCCGGCGTGTGGCAGTCCGCCGGCTTCGTCATGGCGTTGTGTCTGGCGGGCCTGCGCGGCATCGACGATTCCATCATCAAGGCTGCGCAGGTGGACGGCGCCAGCCTGTTCACCATCTACTGGCGCATCATCATCCCCAGCATGCGCCCGGTATTCTTCAGCGCGGTGATCATCCTCTCCCACATCGCAGTGAAGAGCTTCGACCTGGTGATGGCGCTCACCGCGGGCGGGCCGGGGTTCGCCAGCGACCTGCCGGCTACGTTCATGTATTCCTTCGCTTTCACCCGCAATCAGCTCGGGCTGGGAGCGGCGAGCGCTGTGATGATGCTGTTCATCCTCGCCGCGGTGCTGGTCCCATTCATCTGGGCCGAAGGCCGGGAGCGCCGTCGTGATCGCTAGGGAAGCTCTGATCAAGTCTCGCGACGCGCGTTGCGTCAGGTGCGGATGGATGCGAGGCGTCGCGACGAAGCCAAGGTAGGTACCTTGGCGAGGAGCGCAACGATGCAGGCGCCGCACCTGACACAACCCGATCAATTTTCGTCTCTTTCGAGGGACCGGGGCGATTTGGGCCGATGGCTGCGTGGGCTCCTCCTGGTGTAGGCCGGCTACACGGCGTCCTCGCCCACTTGCGCGCCCGCGGAGGGCGGAGCAGGTTCCATCGGGCTTGCCCGATGGATGCGACCCTGGAGCGGGATGCAGCGCCGGGCCCGACCGCGTTCCCATTCGCGCCTGCACGGTCGCATCCCCAAAGGGGCCCCTGCTCCGCGTTCCGGCGCGAGGCCCAAATCGCCGCGGTCGCGCATGCGAGACTTGATCAGAGCTTCCCTAGACACCATGGCTGACGTTGTTCGCACCGAAACCGCCGGGACCGGCAGCCTGCTCCGGATCCTCATCTACACGGCGCTGGTCGTAGCGGCGGTCTGGTTCCTGTCGCCGATCTACGTGATGATCGTCACGTCGATCAAGAGTCTCGACGAGATCCGCAAGGGAACCTCCTGTCATTGCCGACACACTTGAGCGTCGAGGCCTGGGCCAAGGCGTGGGGCACTGCCTGCACCGGCGTCCGCTGCGACGGGTTGCAGCCCTTCTTCTGGAACTCGGTCCTGATCGTCGTGCCCGCGGTATTGCTGTCGTCCATCGTTGGGGCACTCAACGGCTACGCGTTGGCCAGTGGCGCTTCCGCGGTGCGATGCGTTGTTCACCATGCTGCTCCTGGGTTCTTCATCCCGTTCCAGGCGATCATCCTGCCCTGCCGCGCAGGTGCTGGGCTACCTCGGGCTCTCCAACACGACCGGTCTGGTCCTCGTTCACGTCGTCTATGGGATCGCGTTCACGACGATGCTCTTCCGCAACTTCTACGTTGCCGTTCCCGCGGAGCTCGTCAAAGGCTGCGCGCATCGACGGCGCGGGCTTCATGACGATCTTCTGGCGCATCTTCCTGCCGGTGTCGCTACCGACGTTCATGGTCTGCATCATCTGGCAGTTCACCGGGATCTGGAACGACTTCCTCTTCGGCGTGGTGTTTTCCGGGATTGACGCGCGACCGGTGACCGTGCGCTCAACAATCTGGTCAACACCTCGGAAGGCGTCAAGGAATACAACGTCGACATGGCCGCAGCGCTCATCACGGCGCTTCCGACTCTGATCGTCTACATCGTTGGGGGGCGTTACTTCGTGCGTGGGCTGATGGCGGGCGCCGTCAAGGGCTAGCAACACTTCAGGAGTCAGACATGGCCGGCGTTGACCGATCAACGACGTCTACAAGACCTACCCCAACGGGGTCGAGGTGCTCAAAGGCATCAACCTCGAGGTCGAGCGGATGGTCAATTCCTGATCCTGGTCGGCCGCTCGGGCTGCGGCAAGTCCACGCTTCTCAACATGATCGCCGGCCTCGAGAGCGTGACCCGCGGCGAAATCCGGATCAACGACCGGGTCGTGAACGACCTGCCGCCCAAGAGCCGCGACATTGCGATGGTGTTCCAGTCGTATGCGCTCTATCCCTCGATGACCGTGCGCGAAGAACATCTCGTTCGGGCTGCAGATCCGCAAGGTGCCGGCGACGAGCAGAAGGTCATCGTCGACAAGGTGGCCGAGCTGCTGCAGATGGACACCTGCTCGACCGCAAGCCGAGCCAGCTGTCGGGCGGCCAGCGTCAGCGCGTCGCGATGGGCCGCGCGCTTGCACGCGATCCGGCGCTGTTTCTCTTCGACGAGCCGCTGTCCAATCTCGATGCCCAGTTGCGGCTCGACATGCGGCCGAGATCAAGCTGATGCATCGACGGCTCGGAAAGACGATCTGTACGTCACGCACGATCAGATCGAGGCAATGACGCTGGGCACGCTGATCGCCGTGATGAAGGATGGCGAGGTCCGCCAGTTCGGCCGCCCGCAGGACATCTACGACAGTCCAGCCGACCTGTTCGTCGCGAGCTTCATCGGCTCGCCTTCCATGAACTTCATCCGCTGCCCGGTGGTTCAGCAGAACGGGGGGCCCAGCGTGCAACTGGCCAGCAAGGCGGGCAGCTTCACACTGCCCGTCCATCACCTGTCGGACAAGCTTTCGGGCTGGGTCGGCAGGGAGCTGATCTTCGGCATCCGGCCGGAGCAGATCACCGATACCGTGGTGTCACGCGAGGTCAACACGCTGGCATTTCAGCACACAGTCCCGGTGGATCTGGTGGAGCCTACCGGGCCCGACACGCTGGTGATCTTGGAGCTCAACGGCACCCGGGTCGTGGCGCGCGTGCGTCCGGAGCAGGCCCGGGCGCCGGGGTCCGCAATGGAGCTGATATTCGATATCTCGAAAGCTGTCTTCTTCGATCCGAAGACCGAGAAGCGGTTGGCCTAGCGCCCCGTGGTGGTCGGCGCCGCCACCATGCCGGCCGACCCAGTCGGCCGTCACGCTCCGAAGCCCGTCTCCAATGCAGACGCCAGCCCGCGCAGCGCCGGGTTCTCGGCCAGGATGATCCAGACCGGCACCTCGGACACATACTTCGAAAAGCGCCCTTTGTGCTCGAAGCGCGCGCGAAACGGCGAACGCAGGAAGTAGTCGCCCAGACGCGGCACGACACCGCCGCCGATATACAGCCCGCCGCGCGCACCGAGCGTCACCACCAGGTTGCGCGGCCGCGGTTCCCAGAGCGCCGCGCAGAACATGCGCAACGCATCGGCGCATTGCGGATCCGACCCGCTCAGACCCGCACTCCGCCACGTGCTCGGGCTTGAGCGCCTTGGCGACCACGTGGTCGAGCTTGCACAGCGCCTCGTAGATAGCCACCAGACCCGGTCCGCTCACGATCCGTTCCGTCGAGACGTGGCCGTAGCGCTCGCGCAGGACGCGCAGCACGCCGTCCTCGCGCTCGTCCATCGGACTGAAAGCGGTATGCCCACCTTCGCCCTGGATCGGAATCCAGCCGTCGCCGCAGGGAATCAAGCCCGATACGCCCAGTCCGGTGCCCGCACCGATCAGTCCGATCGGCGCACCGCTTCACGCCTTCGCCTCCACCCACCTTGCGCAGCTCCGGCGCGCTCAACAGCGGCAGCGAGAGCGCAAGCGCCGTGAAGTCGTTGATCATCAACAGCCGATCCAGACCCAGCGCGCGCCGCGTCTGCTCGATAGAGAACGCCCAGGGGCTGTTGGTCAGCTTGATGAGGTCGCCGGTGACGGCGGTCGCGACGTCGAAGGCGGCCTGCTTGACACCGACTGACGCCAGCGCCGCGCGAGGTAGTGCCGGGCGGCCTGCTCCGAGTCCCGGAAAGTCCGCGCACAGCAAATTGGCTTCCTGCTCCGGCTCGAGTGGACCCGGGCGGCAACAGCGCGAAGCGCACATTGGTACCGCCGATGTCGGCGAGCAGCCGCATCCCGATGTCCGACTGGCCGCTGCTCGTCATCGCTGCGAGTCCTAACCGTAAAGCACGCGCTTCACGACAGCGACGACATTCTCCGGTGTGAAGCCGAGATACTTGAACACATCGGGTGCCGGCGCCGACTCGCCGAAGCGGTCGATGCCGACCACGCCGCCCTCCAACCCGACGTACTTGCGCCAGAAATCGCTGACGCCGGCCTCGACGGCCACCCGCTTGACGCCCGGCAGCAGCACCGAATCGCGATAGGTCTGATCCTGCCGATCGAACAGCGTGCTGCACGGCATCGACACCACGACGCGTAGCGATGCCATCGGCCTGCAGCTTGTTCTGGGCCTCGACTGCGAGCCCCACCTCGGAGCCGGTGGCAATCAGGATCACCTTGGGTTGCCCGCCTGCGGCGTCGGCCAGCACATAGCCGCCGCGGCGGATGAGCCCAATCTGCTCGGCGGTGCGTGTCTGGAACGGAAGATTCTGGCGCGACAGCAGCAGCGACGTCGGGCCGTCGCGGCGTTCGATGGCGGCGATCCAGGCGACCGTGGTCTCGGTGGTGTCGCAGGGACGCCACACTTCCATCCCAGGGATATAGCGCAAGGTCGCAGCGTGCTCGATCGGGCTGGTGGGTCGGTCCATCCTCTCCCAGGCCGATCGAGTCGTGCGTGTAAACGAAGATGCTGCCCGCCTTCATCAACGCCGCCATGCGCAGCGCATTGCGCGCGTAATCCGAAAAGGTCAGGAAGGTTGCCGCCGAATGGCAGTACGCCGCCATGCAACGTCAGGCCATTCATGATCGCCGACATGCCGAACTCGCGCACGCCGTAGAAAATGTAGTTGCCGGCAGCGGCCTTTCGTGCATCGGCTTCGCGGCAGACCACAGTGTCAGATTGGAAGCGGCCAGATCGGCCGAGCCGCCGATCAGCTCGGGCAGCGCCGGCGCCAGACTCTCGATGGCGTTCTGCGACGCTTTGCGCGTGGCGATCGTTTCGCCCTTTGTCGTTGACGCCGCGAGTATGGCCTCACGTGCGCACGCCAGTTCGCCGGCAACGTGCCTGCCATGCGGCGCCGGAACTCCTTCGCCAGCTCGGGATACTGCTGCGCATACTGATCGAACTTCCGCTGCCAGCCGCTTTGCAACTCGCCACCGCGCGCCTTTGCATCCCAGCCCGCGTACACGTCCTGCGGGATCTCGAAGGGCGCGTATTTCCAACCGATGTTCACGCGCGTCGCAGCCACTTCCTTCTCGCCCAGCGCGGCGCCGTGCGCAGCACCGGTATTCGCCTTGGTCGGCGCGCCCTTGCCGATGATGGTCTTGCAGCAGATCAGAGAGGGGCGGTCGGTCACCGCCTTGGCTTCGCGCATGCGCGGCGTCGACGGCGTCGAAGTCGTGTCCGTCGATCGCCGCGAATGACGTGCCAGCCATAGGCTTCGAAGCGCTTGGGCGTGTCGTCGGTGAACCAGTGCTCGATGGTCGACTTCTCCGAGTCGATCGAGATCCCGTTGTCGTCGTAGATGGCGACAGCTTGCCCAGGGCGAGCGTGCCGGCCAGCGCAGCCGCCTCGTGCGAGATACCTTCCATCATGCAGCCGTCGCCCATGAACACGTAGGTGCGATGGTCGACGATGTCGAGGCCGGGCCGGTTGAATTCGGCCGCCAGCACGCGCTCGGCGATGGCCATGCCCACTGCGTTGGCGAAACCCTGGCCCGAGCGGGCCGGTGGTGGTTTCCACGCCAGGCGTCAACCCGTGCTCCGGATGGCCGGGCGTCTTCGAATGCAACTGGCGAAAACGCTTGATCTCTTCCATCGGCAGATCGAAGCCCGTGAGGTGCAGCAGCGCGTACTGCAGCATCGAGCCATGTCCGTTGGACAGCAGGAAGCGATCGCGGTCGGGCCAGCGCCGGGTTGCTGGGATTGAAGCGCAGATGATGGTTCCACAGCACCTCGGCGATGTCGGCCATGCCCATGGGCATGCCGGGATGGCCGGAGTTGGCCTTCTGTACCGCGTCCATCGCCAGTGCGCGCACGGCGTTGGCCAGATCTTGTCGTGTTGCCATCGTAGGAGTCGTATGCAGGGGTGGTTGAGGGGCAGCGGCTGATCGCAGCGTGAGCGCGCAATTATAGCCCGGCCTCGCGACGGGTCTCCTCGCGCGCGAGCTAGTCGCGCCGCGGCGGCTTGATGCCGAGCTGCTTGAGCTTGCGATACAGGTGGGTGCGCTCCAGCCCCACACGCTCGGCCACCTTGCTCATGTTGCGCGCCCTCGCGGCTGATGTGGTACTCGAAGTACACGCGCTCGAAAGCGTCGCGCGCTTCGCGCAGCGCCAGATCGAGCGGCAACGCGCCCAGCGCGCGTCCGAGCGGGGCTTCCAGGCGAGACAACGCATTGTTGACGTCGGCCACGCCGATCTCGGTGCCGAAGGCAAGCAGCGCCGTGGACTTGACCACGTTCTCCAGCTCGGCGAGGTTGCCCGGCCAGTCGTACACCGCGCAAGGCGTTCAGCGCGCCGGTACTGAACTGTCGCGGCGGCACCTCCTTGGCCTCGACGCAACGCTCCAGGATCAGCTTGGCCAGCTCGGGCACGTCCTGCGGATGCTCGCGCAGGCTCGGCACGCGCAACTGGATCGGACTGATCGCCGAGAACAGGCGCGCGTCGAAGCTGCCTTCGGCGACCATGCGCGCCAGCGGCTTCGAGGAAGAGCAGATCAACCGGGTGTGGTAGTGCTCCAGCTTGGTGCACCTGGCCCAGCAGGTTGCGCTGCTGTGCGGGCGTGAGCTCGCTGATCCCGTGCAGGAACAAAGTACCTTCGGCCGCCTGACCGACCAGATTGTTGGCCGGGTCGTCGAGCACCGCAAAGCTCTCCGGCGCCACCCACGGCGTGTTGGGAAGATGGAGAAAGCGGGCGCACAAAGTCTTTCCGCAACCCGGCTCGCCGGTCAGCAGAACCGGTGTCTTGAGATTCTTGATCGTCTCCAGCCGCTGGCGCAGCTCCGCGATGAGCGGCGCCTTGCCGAGGTAGGCCATGTTGAGCGCCGGCTGCGACGCGGGCGCAGGCGTGCGCAGCGCCTGACCGACCGTGGTCAGCAGCTTCTGCAGCGCGATCGGCTTCTCCAGAAATCCGAACCGCCCCGATGCGGGTTGCCTCCACCGCCGTATCGATGGTCCCGTGGCCGGACATCATCACCACCGGCATGGTGAGCTGGCCGCTGGTGGCCCATTCCTTGCAGCAACGATAATGCCGTCGGTATCGGGCATCCAGATGTCCAGCAGCACCAGGTCGGGGCGTACTGCGGCTGCGGACCAGGCGCGCCTCGCCGGCGTTCTCGGCCAGCCGGACCTGGTGGCCCTCCTCGCGCAGGATCTCCGACAGCAGCTCCCGGATCCCGACCTCGTCGTCGACGACCAGTATCTGGCTCATAGACTCATCCCGCATTGACGTTTGCCGGCAGCGTTGTCCGGCGCGCTGCGTGCGCGACCGCGGGCAGCGAGGAGCGCAACTTCGGCGCCCGCCGGCTCGAGATTGCGGATCTCGATGCTGCCGCTGTGCTCCTCGACGATCTTCTTGACGATGGCCAGTCCCAACCCGGTGCCCTTGGCTTTGGTGGTCACGTACGGCTCGAACGCGCGCGCCAGAATGTCGGGCGGAAAGCCGGTACCGTTGTCCTGCACTGCACAGTCGCGCGCCACCCGCTTCACGCTGCGTGCGAACCACGATGCGTGGGCGGCTCACCTCGCCACCGCCTGCTCGGCATTCTGCAAGCAGGTTGTGGATCACCTGTCGCAGTCGTGCCAGCATCGCCCTCGACCTTGGGCAGACGTCTCGTCCAGCTCCAGCACGATCCCGCGCGCGTGAGATTCGTACAGAGTGAGTACTTCGCGCACCAGCCGATTGAGGTCGAGCGGCTTCGAGGCGGATCTCCGGCATGCGTGCGTACTGGCTGAAGGCATCCACCATACCCTTGAGCTGCGCCACCTGGGCCACGATGGTCTGCGTGGCGCGGGTCAGCATGTCGGCGTCCTGCGGCGCTGAGCTTGTCGGCCAAGCGATGGGTCAGGCGTTCAGCCGAAAGCTGGATCGGCGTGAGCGGATTCTTGATCTCGTGCGCCAGACGCCGCGCCACCTCGCCCCAGGCGGCGTAGCGTTGCGCCTGCAGCAGGCGCGGTGATGTCGTCGAACACCAGCACGAAACCGCTCTCGCTACCGACTTGCAGCGTCGGATCCGCGCAGCAGCAGCACCTTCTTCCCGGCCTGGCCACGCGAACTCGATCTGCTTTTCCCACGGCTGACTGCCGCCCTGGTCGATCGCCTCCAGGATGGCCCTGCCGATCTCTGCCAGGCGCGGATCGCGCAGGCCCCAGTCGCCTAGGCTGATGCCCATCAACGGCTCCAGCTCCACATCCAGGATCTGCTCGGCGCTGGGGTTAGCCGAGCGCAAGCGCCGCTCGCTGTCGAACGACAGCACGCCGGCAGAGAGCTTGGCCAGAATGCTTTCCAGATAGGCTTTGGCTGCCTCCAGCTGGTCCTGGTTGCGCAGCAGCTGCGCGCGCGCCTCCGCCAGCTGCGTGGTCATGGTGTTGAACGACTCGGTCGAGAATGCCCAGCTCGTCGTGGCTGCGCACCGGGTGGCGCTGGCTGAAATCGCCCTGCGCCACCGCGCGCGTGCCGGCCGCCAGAACCGACAGCGGCGCGGACAGCCGCTCGCTGAACACGATACGCGAGCGACAGCGCCGAGAGCAGCGCGAGCAGCAGGGCCAGCGTCAGAGACAAGCCCATACAGCCGCTTGAGCCCCTGCCGCGACAAGCGACAGCTCCTGGTAGTCCTGGTACATGCTCTGCACCGTCTCGGCGTCACGCGCGAGTTGCGGTGGTACCGGCTGCACCAGTTGCAGCAGACCGGTTTCGCCGGACGAGCTTGTTGACCGGCACGACCACGCGCAGCCGCAGTCCTCTTGTCCGCATCGGACTCGACCGCCCGATACGGCTGCTGCAGTCAGCACCTTGCGCGCCACCGTTCCGGTGAGATCATCTGCGGCATCAGGCCGGCGCCCTCGCTGATGGAGAAGGCGATGATCGTGCCATCCGGATGGAACAGCGTGGCCTCCTGCACCGCCATCTGCTCGCGCAGGCTGTTCAGCACCGCGATCTGCTGCGAAGGCGTGGCGTCGGCCAGCGCCTGGGTCATGCCGCCGGCCTTCAGCGTCAAGCTCCTTGAGCATGTTGTCCAGGGTGGTACGGCCCAGGCTCAGACCCCCCTCCAGCGCCTTGTCCACGCGCACGTCGAACCAGGACTCGATGCTCTTGTTCAGGAACTGCACCGACACGCCGTACACCAGCGCACCCGGCAGCACCGCCACCAGCGAGAACAACAGCACCAGGCGCAACGTCAGCTTCGAGCCGAACAGACCCGCCGCCAGCCGCCGGCGCAACGCCAGCAGCTGGTAGCCAACCAGCACCATCAGCGCCGAGCACCACCGCCACGCCGCAGAACAGCAGCAGCGGCAGATCGCGCGCGAACATGGGCGTGTTCGAGCTGGCGCTCGACAGCAGATACAGCATGACTGCGCCAAGCAGCAGGATCAGCGCGATCAGGTATTTCATGCCGCGCGACAGCAGCGATTTGCGCACGTGTGTCGAGTATAGGAGCGAGCTGTCATGGCCGGAACGTCCACCGGTACCAATCCGACGACAGATTCCAGTCGCGCGAGCCGAGCGCGTTGATCTGCAGTGGCTTGGGCAACAGCGAGGTGTCCAGGCGCAGTCGCAAGGCGGCGATGTAGACGCCGCCGTGTCGACGTCCTCCTTCGTGTAAACACGGCGGGCTGGCGCACCCGGCCGATCACAGCGAGCGCCTCCTCCAGGGTATCGAAGTTCTGATTCAGGTTGCCGAAAGAAACGCGGTACTGGCGGGTGAGCGCGTTGTAGGACAGCCGATGCTGCTGGTGGAATCTCGACTACGGTGCGGTTCCACAGGCCGAACGTCCACCAGCGCGGGTAAGTCAGCTCGAAGTCGATCACGAAGGGCAGCGCCAGCCCGCGCAGCAGCGCCTCTTCCAGCGTGTGGGACAGGGTGATCTCGTAGTTGGCTTCGAGGGAATAGCCGGCCTCTGACGGGATAAGCTCGGCCGACTTGACGTGGATGCCTTCGGCCCGACGCTGCCGAGGCTGCAGCACGAACAGCACAGCCAGGATCAGGCACCGGACGATCTGCAACGCGAGCCGGTCAGTCTTTTTGCAGCAGGGCGTAGAAGAAGCCATCATGCCGGGGGTCAGGGAGGATCTGGCCCGTTGATGTTCCCGATCTCCGGGCCCGCCGGGAAACTGGACAGCGGCAGCAACCTCGCCTCCGGATGAGACTGCAGGAATGCGGAGACCTGCAGCTGGTTTTCCGCCGGAAAGACCGAGCAAGTCGCGTAGAGCAATTTACCACCTGCGGCGAGGGTGTGCCAGAGAGCCTCCAGCAACCGGCGCTGCTGCGCTGCCAGTGCTCGAATGTCCTCCGCGCGGCGCAGCCACTTGATGTCGGGGTGGCGGCGCACGATACCTGAAGCGGTGCAGGGTGCGTCCAGCAGGATGCGGTCGAACGGCGCACCGTCCCACCAGGCTCGAGGCTCGGGCGGCATCCGCGCACACCAGGTCGGCCGAAAGCCGCAAGTCGTTCGAGCGTTCTCCCTGACACGGTCGAGCCGCAGCGCGTCGTGATCGATGGCAGTCAAATCAACCTCTGCCCGCTCCAGGACATGGGCAGCTCTTGCCACCGGGCGCTGCGCAGGCATCCAGCACGCGCTGACCGGCCCTCAGGTCCAGTAACGGCGCGGCGTACTGCGCCGCGAGATCCTGTACCGACACGAGGCCCTCCGCGAAAGCCCGGCAGCCGCTCGACGCCTAGCGGCTCGGCGAGCATCAGTGCGGCATCCCCGAACGCTTCGGCTTCGAAACCCTGCGCTCGCAGCAATGCAAGATAGTCCTGCACGCGGGATGCGACGCAAGTTGACGCGCAGGGTCATCGGGGGATGCGCATTGCCGGCTTCCAGGATCGCAGCATAGTGGTCCGGGTAGGCGCGTCTGGTCTCATCGATCCACCACTGCGGATACGACCAGCGCCCCTCTTCGGTCTGCCTGCGCCTGCGACAGCAACGGCTTGGCGTCGCCGCAGGAAATTGCGCAGCACAGCGTTGACCAGTCGCCTTCGCCGACGTCTTGCGCAGGCGCCACGCACGCTTGCACCGCGTGATCCACCACGGCATGCGGTGCGAGCGTGGGTGAACTGCAGTTGATACAGAGCCACCAGCAGCAACGCCTCCAGGTCGCCGTCGGACACGCGGTCGAGTCACCACACGCTCAGCACGCCACGCAACAGACCGAGGTGGCGAAACACGCCGAACGCAATGTCCTGGACCGCATCCCTCGGACGAGTCCGTCGGCCGACGCCCGGACTTCGGCCAGCGCGGCGCTCAGACTGCGGCCCGCCAGCACCTGGCACCACCACGCGCGTCGCCTGAAGTTGAATTTCGATCACGTGCCGAGCAGCTCGCCGCTATGGAGCAGGACACCGCGCAGGAATTCAGCGGCCGGCAGCCGCTTGGCCGCCAGCGCGCTGCAATTCGAGCACGAGCAGCGCACCACTGCCGCATGCGACGAGGATACCGCCGTCGCCGGCATCGATCACCTGGCCGGGCGTGCCTGCGCGCGATTGCACCGGCCGCGCGCGCCAGATGCGCAGAGGCTTCGCCGCGCAGCGTCGTGCTCGCCACCGGGAACGGATTGAACGCGCGCACTTGGCGATCGATCTCTCTGCGCGCACGCGACCAGTCGATCGACGCCTCCGTGCTTCTCGATCTTGCGCGCGTAGGTCACACCGTCGCGCCGGCTGGGGCACCGGCTCGAGTCGCCCCGGTCTCGAGGGCGGCCAGCGCTGCGCACGACGCACCGCGCGCCCAGCACGGCCAGCTTGTCGTGCAGCGAGCCCGCAGTGTCCTCGGGCTCGATAGGGAGGCGCTCAGCCGAATAGACCGGACCGGTATCCAGCCCGGCCTCCATGCGCATGATGCTGATGCCGGTATCGCGGTCTCCGGCCAGGATGGCGCGCTGAATCGGGGCAGCGCCGCGCCAGCGAGGCAGCAGCGAGGCGTGGATGTTGATACAGCCGAGAGGAAACAGGTCGAGCACCGGCTGCGGCAGGATCAGTCCGTAGGCCGCCACAACCATCGACGAGGTGCCCGCGCGGCGCGCAAGCGTTCCTGCGATCTCCGCCGACTTCAGCGTCGGAGGCTGGGCTAACGGCAGACCCTGCTCCACAGCCAACAGCCTTCACCTCGCTCGGCCGCGGCTTGAGGCCGCGGCCTGCCGGTCGATCCGGTCGCGTCAGCACCAGCGCCACGTCGTGGCCGGCGTCGAGCAGACGCACGCAAAGCGGCCTCGGCAAAGGCGGGTGTGCCGGCGAAAACGATACGCATCGGCTCGTCCGGCTCGACTCACAATGCTCGCCGCTGCTGCTTCTCCTGCTTCTTCAGCTTGGCCAGGATGCGAGTCTGCTTCAGACGCGACAGATACTCGACGAAGACCTTGCCCTTCAGATGGTCCATTTCGTGCTGGATGCACACCGACAGCAGCCCATCCGCTTCGAGCTCGAATGGCCGTCCATCCCGATCGAGGGCGCGCACCTTGACCCACTCGGCGCGCGGGACCTTCTCGTAAATCCCCGGCACCGATAGACATCCTTCCTCGAAGTCCGACACGCCTCGGCTCTCTCAGGATCGCGGGGTTAATCAGTACCAGCAGCTCGATCGCGGGTATCCGAGATGTCGATCACGATCACCTGCTTGTGCACGTCCACCTGCGTAGCGGCCAAGGCCGACACCGGGCGCGGCGTACATCGTCTCGCGCCATGTCCTCAACCAACCGCCGGATTTCGCCGTTAACCGATTGCACCGGGCTCGGCCACCGTGTGCAAGCGCTCGTCGGGATAGCGCAGGATCGGAAGCAGGGCCATAATTTGCTTGCTAATTGAGGGGGCTATGTGCAGAATTTAAACAAGATTGTTACGATGGGCCAGAGTTTCAAGCGTGTCGCCGCGGAAACTGAGACGCCGCTCAGGAAGACGTCGGAGAAGACTGGGGGCGTAAATGACCAGAATTATATCGGTTATCCCTTTTCTGCTCGCCGGGATGCTCGGCGCGCGCACCGGCCGCGGCCCAGGATGAGCCCATGAAGTGCACCCGCTGCAGCCCGAAGCCGCACCGGCCGACGCAGCGGCAACGCACCGGCACCGAGGCGCACCTCCGACATCAAGCTGCAGGACAATCCGCCCGCCCGCTACACGGTCAAGCGCGGCGACACGCTGTGGGGCATCTCCGGCCGTTTCCTGAAAAACCCCTGGAAGTGGCCGGATGTATGGGGGATGAACCGGGATGAGGTCAAGAATCCGCACCTGATCTACCCCGGCGATGTCATCATCCTGGACCTGTCCGGCGCCACGCCACGGCTGCGTCTCGAGGGTGTGCCGGACGGCGGGCTGTCGCGCTGGTATGGCTATCGAGTTGCAGACCACCAAGCTCGAGCCCCGCATTCGGTCGACAGCGCTCGCGTCCGCCATCCCCACGATCGCCGGCGAAGGACCTCGATCCGTTTCTCACGCGGCCGCTGGTGATCGATCCCGACGTCATCGCCCGCGAGCCGAAGATCGTGGCCACGGTCGACGATCGAGTCGTGCTCGGTCGCCAACGATCTAGCCTACGCAGTGGGCCTGGACGAGAAGAAGGGTGGTTACTGGAATCTGTACCGCCCGGGCCGCGTGTTCTCAGGACCCGGATACCAAGGAGATACTAGGCTATGAGGCGATCTATCTGGGCGATGCCGACGTGCGCTCGTTCGGAGAGATCTCGACCGTGCACATCGTGCGGGTGACCAGGAGGTATCGGTTGGCGACCGTCTGACTGTGGCGCCGCCAATGCAGAGCCTGCCCTACGTGCCCCGTGCGCCGGAGAAGAAGGTGCGCGGCAAGGTCATCGCCGGCACCAGCACCGCGATGTGCGGAGATTGGGCCCCTTTCGGTCGTGATCCTGGATCGAGGCGCGCGCGACGGCCTGGAGTCCGGCAACGTGCTCGGGCTGTTCCGCTCTGAGGGGCAGGTCCCGATCGGAGGCCGGATGGTGCCGCTGCCCGAGCAGCAGTACGGGCTGGTGCTGATCTTCCGCGTATTCAACAAAGGTATCCTACGGGCTGGTCATGACCGCGAGGCGCCCGGTGCACATATTGACGACATCGTCCGGAATCCCTGACTCGACTGGCACGCCGGCCCGGATGCCCAGCTGAGCATGTGTGCATCGGCTGGGGACGACGGAATCCTGGCTGCGCCTGGCACTCACGCCTAATCTGGGTCCAGCCGCTCAACGTAAGCTCCTGAAGGAATTCGGTGGTCCGCGGGAAGTGCTGGACGCGGCTCCAGCCGAGCTCAGGCGCAGCGCCGGCGCAACCGGCTGCCGCAGCATTGCGTGACGGGCTCGGACGACCGCTTCGGTACGCCAGGCCCTCGACTGGCTGCAGGAGGCAGACAACTACCTGGTGACCCTTGCCGACACCCGCTATCCACGCGTCTCTGCTGGAAATTGCCGATCCACCGCTGCTGTTGTTCGTCAAGGGACGCATCGATCTGCTTGGCCGTCCAGCGCTGGCAGTTGTCGGCAGCCGCAACGCGACTCCGCGCGGCATTCGCGATGCCGAAGCGTTCGCACAGGCCCTGAGCGATGCCGGGCTCACCATCGTCAGCGGACTGGCGCTCGGCATCGACGGTGCGGCACATCGGGGTGGCTTGAGTGGCACAAGTTCGAGTGTCGCGGTAGTCGGAACCGGGCTAGACAAGGTTTACCCGGCGCGCAATCGCGAGCTCGCGCACCGGCTGGCAGCCGAGGGTGCCTGATCTCAGAGTTCCCTCTCGGAACACCGCCGCTCGCCGGCCAACTTTCCTCGGCGCAACCGTGTCATCAGCGGCTTGGCGCGCGGCTGCCTGATCATAGAGGCAGCGCTGCAAAGTGGCTCGCTGATCACAGCGCGCCAAGCGGTGGAGCAGGGACGTGAGGTCTTTGCAATCCCAGGTTCGATCCATTCACCATTGTCCAAAGGTTGCCACTGGCTCATCAAGCAAGGTGCCAAGCTGGTGGAGAACGCCCAGGACGTGCTGGAAGAACTCGGCCTGACGGCCGCCGCGCCGCGCCTGGAGGACTCGGCAGATTCGCTTCCGCCGGAAGAATCGGCGTTGCTCGCCGCCATGGGCTTCGAGCCGGTGGACACGACACCATCTGCGAGCGCGCCGGCTTGACGCCGAGACCGCTTCGACCATTCTGCTGAGGTTGGAACTCGACGGCTACCTCAGCCGGCTCCCAGGCGGATTGTTGCAACGTATGCGCTGAGGGAAATCCGGAACGAGGAGCGTCACGAGGTCCTCGGCCAGCGAAACTTTGTTCGACATCCTCATCTTTCTAGTCGAGCGCTTCTTCAGCAGCGGGAGCTATCCCGACGCCGGACACGCTTTCCCGGCATTTGACCGCCTGCTGGGTTCGACGAAGACGACATCCGGCAGGCGCTTAGCTGGCTGTCCGGTCTGGAGCGGGACCCCGTTGCCCCCGACCTCCCGACTGCTGCGGGACTGCGCCACTTTTCCCCGCTCGAAGAACGCGCTATCGATGTGCCCTCGCGCAGTTTCCTCCTGTTCATGCGAACGGTGCGGAGTCGCTGTCATCCTCTCAGCGCGAAATGGTGATCGAGACGGATCCTTGCTCTGGACATCCCGGAAGCGGGTCTGGACCATCGTCAAGCTGGTAGTTCTGCTTGTCCTGTGGAATCAGCGCCAGGTCCTCGACTCGCTCATCCTCGACGAATTGCTCGCCGGAGCCGAACACCGCCACTCCACTGAATCCTACCGGTGGCAGATCTGGACCCTGCGGCCCGGCTTGTGCTTGCGCTGGCGGGTTTGAGTGCCTATCATCTGCCGCTCCTGTTTTGTGCAGTCGCAGCATGACCCGCAGCCTGCTCATCGTTGAATCGCCGTCGAAAGCGAAGACCCTGAAGAAGTACCTCGGACGCAACTTCGAGGTGCTGGCCTCCTATGGCCACGTCCGGGATCTTGAAGCGAAGGAAGGCGCCGTCGATCCCGAACACGGCTTTCGCATGCGCTATGCGCTGGTGGAAAAGAACAAGAAGCACATGGACGCGATCGCCCGGGCTGCCGAGGACGCCGACCAAGTCCTGCTCGCCACCGACCCGGACCGCGAAGGCGAAGCCATCGCCTGGCATCTGTCCGAGATCCTGAAGGGCAAGAAGTCACTGAAGAGCCGCCCGGTCAGGCGCGTCGTGTTCTACGAGATCACCGAATCGGCGGTCAAGGAAGGCGTTGCGCACCCGCGCGACATCTCCATGCCGCTGGTCAACGCCCAGCAGGCGCGCCGCGCCCTCGACCATCTGGTCGGCTTCAACCTGTCCCCGCTGCTGTGGAAGAAGATCGGCCCGAGCCTGTCGGCGGGCCGCGTGCAGAGTCCGGCGCTGCGCCTGATCGTCGAGCGCGAGCAGGAGATCGAGAGCTTCAAGACCCGGGAATACTGGACCGTCCATCTGGAGAGCCACAAGGGCAAGGACAAGTTCAGCGCGCGGCTGACCCAATACAAGGGCGAGAAGGTCGAGCAGTTCACCATCACCACCGACGCGCAGCAGCAAGCCGTGGTGAACGAGCTGGTCAAAGAGCGCCAAGGGCAGGGGCACCGTGATCAAGGTGGAGCGCAAGCCCAAGCTGCGCTATCCGTCGGCGCCTTTCATCACGTCCACGCTGCAGCAGGAAGCCGTGCGCAAGCTCGGCATGACTGCGCAGCGTGCCATGCGTACCGCGCAAGAGCTCTACGAAGGCGTGGACATCGGCGGCGCGACCGTGGGCTTGATCACCTACATGCGCACCGACTCCACCAACCTCGCCAATGAGGCGCTGCACGAGATCCGCGGACTACATCGCCAAGCACTTCAACGCCGACTATCTGCCCAAGAGCGCAGTGCAATACCGCAGCAAGTCCAAGAACGCGCAGGAAGCGCACGAGGGCATCCGACCGACCTCCATAGCGCGCACACCCGACCAGGTGCGTGCGCATCTGACGCCCGATCAGGCGCGACTGTACGAGATGATCTGGAAGCGCACGCTCGCCTGCCAGATGGCGCCGGCGCGGTTCGACACGACCGGCGTGGACATCAGCGTCGGGCACAAGGACACGCTGTTCCGTGCCAGCGGGCAGACGCTGGTGTTTCCCGGTTTCATTGCCGTGTACAAGGAAGACTTGGACGACTCCACCGAGGAAGGCGATGAGAGGCTGCCGCCGCTGGAGGAGGGTGAGCGGATCGAGCTCGATCGCCTGTTCGGCGAGCAGCACTTCACCCAGCCACCACCACGCTACACCGAGGCGAGCCTGGTCAAGACGCTGGAGGAGTACGGCATCGGCCGCCCGTCCACTTACGCCAGCATCATCTCGACCCTGCAGGATCGCGGCTATGCCTATCTGGACAAGAAGCGCTTCGTGCCCACCGATCTCGGGCGGCTGGTGAGCGGATTTCTCACCGCCCATTTCAATCCTTATATCGACTACGACTTCACCGCGCGCATGGAAGACCAGCTCGACTTCATCTCCAACGGGGAGCGCGAGTGGGTGCCGGTACTGAAGCGAGTTCTGGGACGCATTCTCGACCACTTTGGAGGAGAAGCAGGGCGTAGCGCGCGGCAGTCCGCTGGGCGAGAAGTGCCCCAAGTGCAAGAAGGGTGAGCTCTTCCTGCAGAACAGCCGTCGCGGCATGTTCGTCGGCTGCAGCCGCTATCCCGACTGCGACTTCACCCGCCCTTGGGGCGGACTGGCCGATGGGCCAATGAACCTCGGCAAGGATCCCAAGACCGACCTCGAGGTGTTGCTGATGCGCGGACCTTATGGCTACTACGTGCAGCTTGGACCGACCGGTCCCAAGTCAGAGGCCAAGCCCAAGCGCGCGGCCTGGCCCAAGAACGTCCCCGTAGCCACCGCTGAGCTGGAGGCCGCGCTCAAGCTGCTGTCGCTGCCGCGCCAGCTGGGCAAGCATCCGCAGACCGGCAAGCCGGTCGAGGCCAGCATCGGCCCCTTTGGCCCCTACGTAAAGCACGACGGCGCCTACAAATCGATCCCCAAGAGCGAAAGCGTGTACGACATCGCTCTAGATCGCGCCGTGGAACTGCTGGCGGCGCCGAAGACCGCGCGCGCCGCGGCCGGCAAACCCCTGGGCGTGCACCCGGCGGACCAGAAGCCGGTAGCGTTGCTCAGCGGCCGCTACGGTCCTTACGTCAAGCACGGGAAACTCAACGCCACCGTGCCGCAAGACTACGACCCTGAAAAACTGACGCTGGAACAGGCGCTGGAGATCCTGGCCGCGAAACAGGTCAAGGGTGCGAAAGGAGGGAATTCGAAAGCTCGCACGGCCAAAGCGGGAGCAGGGAAGGCACCGAAGGCGACAGCGGGAGCAGCCGCTCCCGCGCGGCGCTCCAGGAAGTCCTCGACCGTGCCGGTGGCTGCCGCCAGAAAAACCCGTGGTTTCACAGAGCGGAGCAGATCAGCAACGCGCCGCAAGGGCGCCTAACCCGAAGACCCGAACGTCGGCGTAAAGACTCAGAACGTCCAGGTTGCGCACCCCCAACGCGTTGGCTTCGATGAACGCCCGCCGTGGTTCCACCACATCACCCATCAGCGTGGTGAAGATCTCGTCCGCAGCAATGGCGTCTTCGATCTGGGCTCGCAGCAGGCGGCGCGACTTCGGATCCATAGTGGTCTCCCACAGCTGTGTCGGGTTCATCTCGCCTAGACCCTTGTAACGTTGGATGGTGAGCCCGCTTCTCGCCTGGTCCAGCAACCACTCCACCGCCTGCCGAAACTCGGTCACCAGCTGCTTGTGCTCGCCGCGCTGGACGAAGGCACCGGACCCTAGCAAGCCCTCGAGCACCTTAGCGGTCTTCCGAATCTGCGCATAGTCCCCGCTGTCGGCAAAGTCGCGGTCCACGCTGCTCACGCGCAGGTTGCCATGTTGCATCTTCTTGATCGACAAGCACGTGGGATTCGGTCTTCTCGTCGAAGCGCGGCGCGATGCTCACATTCTCACCCGGCAAGTCGCTGGCCAGGGCCGCGGCCGAAGCCGCTGCGCCTTCCGCGCTCGACAGATCGAGTTCCGGACCACGCAGCAGAGCGTGCAGAACCACTGCGTCGATACGGCGCGACAGCCGCTCGATCACCGCTTCCGCCAGGATGTATTCGCGCGCCACCTCTGCCAGCGCATCCTTGGTGAGCGGCGGCAGTTCCTCGCCGCGATGCAGCTCGGCATCCTTGAGTGCCAGCCGCAGCAGGTAGTCCTTCAGTTCGTGATCGTCCTTGAGGTAGCGTTCGTCGCGACCGTGCTTCACCTTGTACAACGGCGGCTGAGCGATATAGATGTGGCCGCGCTCCACCAGTTCCGGCATCTGGCGATAGAAGAACGTCAGCAGCAGCGTACGTATATGCGAGCCATCCACGTCGGCATCGGTCATGATGATGATGCGGTGATAGCGCAGCTTCTCCGGCCGGTATTCCTCCTTGCCGATACCGGTGCCGAGCGCGATGATCAGGGTGGCGATCTCGTTCGACGAAATCAGCTTGTCGAAACGCGCTCGTTCCACGTTCAGGATCTTGCCTTTGAGCGGGAGAATCGCCTGGAACTTGCGGTCCCGTCCCTGCTTGGCTGAGCCGCCGGCCGAGTCGCCCTCTACCAGATACAACTCCGACTGCGCGGGATCCTTCTCCTGGCAGTCGGCCAGCTTCCCGGGCAGGCCAAAGCCGTCCAGCACACCCTTGCGCCGGGTCATATCGCGCGCCTTGCGCGCCGCCTCGCGGGCGCGCGCCGCCTCGATGATCTTGCCGACGATGATTTTGGCATCGTTCGGCTTCTCCAGCAGGAAAGTTCATCAACGCTTCGGACACGAACTCCTCGACTACCGGCCGCACCTCGGAGGACACCAGCTTGTCCTTGGTCTGCGAGGAGAACTTTGGGATCTGGTAGCTTGATCGACAGGATGCACGTCAACCCCTCCCGCATGTCGTCGCCGGTGGTTTCGACCTTGGCGCGCTTGGCGAACTCGTTCTGCTCGATGTACTGATTCAGGGTGCGCGTCATCGCGCCGCGCAGCGCCGTCAGGTGTGTGCCGCCGTCGCGCTGCGGGATGTTGTTGGTGAAGCACAGCACCGACTCCTGGTAGGAGTCGTTCCACTGCATCGCGACCTCGACACCGATACCATCACGCTCGCGCACCGCGTGGAAGATGTGCGGGATGCAACACATTCTTGGTGCGGTTGATGAACTCCACAAACGCCCGGATGCCACCGGCGAACTGGAAGATTTCCTCCTTGTCGTTGCGCTGATCGACGAGTTCGATGCGTACGCCGTTGTTGAGAAAGGACAACTCACGTAGGCGTTTGGCCAGAATATCGTAGTGGTATTCGATGTTGCCGAAGACATCAGCGCTGGGCTTGAAATGCACCTCGGTGCCGCGGCGCTCAGTGTTGCCGGTTTCCTTCAATGGCGCGACCGGATCGCCATTGCGAAATTCCATCTGGTACGCCTTCCCACCGCGCCGGATGGTCAGCCGCAGCCACTCGGACAGAGCGTTGACTACCGACACGCCGACGCCATGCAGCCCGCCCGAAATCTTGTACGAGTTGCTGTCGAACTTGCCGCCAGCGTGCAGAACAGTCATGACGATCTCAGCGGTCGAGCGCCCCAACTCGTCGTCCGGGTGGATGTCGGTCGGGATCCCCCGTCCGTTGTCGACTACGGTGATCGAATTGTCGGTGTGAATGGTGACCTTGATGTCGTCACACCAGCCGGCCAGAGCTTCGTCGATGGCGTTGTCGACCACCTCGAACACCATATGATGCAATCCGGTGCCGTCGCTGGTATCGCCGATATACATGCCGGGCCGCTTGCGTACTGCCTCGAGGCCTTTCAGAGACCTTGATGCTGCCCGCACCGTACTCGGGCATTTCGTTCTTGCTAAGTGGATCCATCAGTCGCGGTTGTTGTCCCTAGATGCGCATCGGCATGATCACGTACTTGAAATCGGCATTGCCGGGAATAGTCATGAGCATGCTGCTGTTCGAATCACCCAGCGCACATTCCACTTCCTGTGACTGGACATTGGCCAGTACGTCGAGCAAGTAGCCCACGTTGAAGCCGACATCCAGCGCCTCGCCGCCGTAACCGATCTCCAATTCTTCCTCGGCTTCCTCCTGATCGCTATTGGTGCAGATGATGCGCAGACTGTCGGCGGTGATAACCCAACGCACCCCTCTGAACTTTTCGTTCGACAGGATTGCCGCTCGCTGCAGCGCTTGCTGCAGTACCACGCGGTCGAAGGTAAACCGCTTCTTGTACCCGAGCGGGACCACCTTCTGATAGTCGGGGAATTTGCCGTCCACGACCTTGGTCACGAAGCTGATACGACCGAAGTTGAAGCTCACCTGGTTGTCCAGCACGCGCAGGCTTACCGGTTCATCGGTATCCGCGAGCAGCTTGGTAAGTTCCAAGGTGGCTTTGCGCGGCAGGATAACCTCGGTCTTGGGGGTATCGAGCTTGAGCGCCAGACTGGCTAAGCGCCAAGCGGTGACCGTCGGTAGCCACCACGATCAACCCTTCTTCGCGCAGGCAAAGCAGCAATCCGTTCAGATAGTAGCGTATATCCTGCTGCGCCATGGCGTATTGCACCAATGCCAGCAAGCGCTTGAGCTCGCGTTGCGGCAATTGCGCCTGCGCGGCGGTCCCTACAGTCGACGCGATCTTCGGGAAGTCCTGCGCGGGTAGTGTCTGCAGGCTAAACTTGCTCTTTCCTGCCTTTAGCTGCAGCCGCTTGTCCTGCAAGTCGAGCGCTACACGTGCGTCGTCGGGCAAGGAGCGCAGAATATCCTGCAGTTTGCGCGCCGAAACGGTAGTTGCTTGGACGTCCGCCACCTCATCGGAGTCCGCTATCGATGCAACCTGGATCTCCAGGTCAGTAGCGGTGAGCGAGAGCTTGCCGTTCCCGATTTCCAACAATACATTGGACAGGATCGGAAGTGTATGGCGCCGTTCGACCACGCCACTCACTGCCTGCAGCGGCGTGAGCAGAAGGTTCCGGTCTACTTGTATCAGGTTCATTGTTTGTTATTCCTAGTAACTACTAATAAGAACGTGCCGAAACTGTGGATGAGCCCGGTCGGGCTTATGGCAGACGCCCGACATGTCTCTGCAACAGTGGGAAAACCTATGCACAACTGGTGGACAGATTGTGGATTGTTTGTGGCCTCGGCAGCGGCATCCGATTTACCCACAAGTTATTGGCCTGCCATCAACTCCTCAACACTTGCAGCAGCGCTTCGAAGTCTTGCTTGATATCGGGGCTGTCGAACTTCAGCTCGGCTATTCTGCGACAGGCGTGCAGGACGGTGGTGTGATCACGCCCGCCGAACGCGTCGCCAATGTCCGGCAAGCTCAATTGAGTGAGTTCCTTGGCCAGAGCCATCGCAATCTGCCGCGGGCGAGCGACATTGCGCGAGCGCTTTTTCGAATACATCTCCGAGACCTTGATCTTGTAGTAGTCGGCAACGGTCTTCTGGATATTCTCGATGGAGACCTGGCGGAATTGGATGGCGAGCACGTCTTTGAGGGCTTCGCGGGCCAACTCCAACGACAGTTGCTGGCCGGCGAAGTTGGCGTAGGCAAGGACGCGCTTCAAAGCGCCTTCCAATTCGCGGACGTTGGATTGGATGTGCTTTGCGATAAAGAATGCGAGGTCTTCCGGCAGCCGCACGCCCTCCCCCTCGGCTTTCTTGATCAGAATAGCCACCCGCATTTCCAGCTCCGGTGGCTCGATGGCGACCGTAAGGCCCCACCCGAACCGCGAGATCAGCCGATCTTCCATTCCGGTGATCTCCTTTGGGTAAGTGTCGCAGGTGATGATCACCTGCTTGTGCGCATCGATCAGTGCGTTAAAGGCGTAGAAGAACTCCTCCTGAGTGCGGTTCTTTCCACTGAAGAACTGGATGTCGTCGATCAAGAGCAGGTCCAGGGAATGGTAGTACTTCTTGAAGCCGTCGAAGGCCTTGTGCTGGTACGCCCGGACTACGTCGGAGACATACTGCTCGGCGTGAATGTAGCGCACCTTGGCCTGGGGATTGTGTTCGTGAGCCAAGTTGCCGATGGCCTGGATCAGATGGGTCTTGCCCAGCCCGACCCCACCGTAGATGAACAGCGGGTTGTACGCTGTTCCGGGATGGCCCGCGACCTGGATGGCTGCCGCACGGGCCAACTGATTCGCCTTCCCGGTTACAAACGAGTCAAAGGTGAAAGAAGGGTTCAGGCGGCTGTGTTCGCGTACCTTGAGCTTGGCTGGTTCCGTGGTGATCACAGGCGCGGCCAGCCCGGACGGTGTGACAGCGCTGGGTTGCAGGTGATCGGCCAGCTGCAGGACGATGTCTACCCGGTCCGTTATGGCTTCCCTGGCCAACTGTTCGATTACCGGCAGAAAGCGGTCTTTGACCCATTGCAGCACGAAACGATTGGGCGCCGTGATGGTTAGAATCTGCCCTTGGGACGCTGCCTGGAGGGGCTGTATCCAGGTGCGAAACTGCTGCGGCGGCAGTTCCTTCTCAAAGTGCCTAAGGCAGTGATTCCAGAGGCCGTCCATGGGGAGTGGTTGTCACGCAGAGTGGGAGGAACAGCGAACGAGCACAAACCGTGATTCTACCCATCGGGGACTAAGTTATCCACAGCCCGGGAGGCGATATGTTAATTGACAAACCGCCGCGTCATGCAACGATAGAGAACGCGTCGACGCGCGCAGAGATTGACAACAACTGCGCCTCGGCCGTGTAATAGCGGGCTTTTTACTGGACTAATCTTGAATCCCATGAAACGCACTTATCAGCCCTCTAAAATCCGTCGCGCACGGACACACGGGTTTCGCGCCCGCATGAAGACACTGGGTGGCCGGAAGGTTCTCAACAATCGACGTGCCAAGGGCCGCAAGCGGCTCGCGGCATAGAGGGTCGTTGCGCTCTGAAGCGTTCAGCCGACGTGCGCGTCTCTCCGGTCCGGGGGCATTTCGGGCCCTGCTGCGTTCTCGGCGCAGTTCTAAAAGTGAGCGCTTCCTTGTGCAGGCAGCGGCTAATGGCCAGGTATTCGCCCGCCTTGGCATCGTGGTAGGTAAGCGCGTGGCGCGCAGGGCAGTGGACCGCGGGTATCTCAAGCGACTGGTGCGGGAAACCTTCCGACGTGAGCAGAAAGGGTTGGCCGGGTTTGATCTACTGGTGCGCCCGCGCCGGATCGTGTTGCGAAGCGAAGTTATCGCAGCGGCGGATGAGCTCCGTGTCTTGCTCACAGCGGCGGTGCGATGAAGCGATTTGCGGCGGGCTTGATCCGCTCCTATCAAGTAGCGCTGAGCCCGTTGCTGGGCGTCAACTGCCGTTTTTCCCCGACCTGCTCTGAATACGCCCGCGAGTCTGTTCTTTATCACGGTGTGCTGCGTGGCGGCTGGCTTGCGCTCAAGCGCCTGGCGCGCTGCCACCCCTGGCACCCCGGCGGATACGACCCGGTTTCCAAAGATACTTAAGCACTGAAGATGGATAGCTTTCGGATATTCGCGGGGATGGTATTCGCTATCGCGGTCTTCCTGCTGGTAGATGCCTGGGTCAGGGACCACCAGAAGGCGGCCGCACCCCCTCCACCGATCGCTGGGAAGCAAGGTGACTCGGCGACGCCGGTACCCAGCACTCCACTTGGTCAGGCTCCCAACGTGGCGCCACGACCGGCGGAAGGGAAACTTGCACGAGGCGAACGTATCCGGATAGTGACGGACTTGCTGGTTGCAGAGGTCGACACCATGGGCGGCGATCTGCGTCATATCGAGTTCACCAAGTATCGAGATACGTTCGATCGGCAAAAGAACTTCGTACTCCTCGAGGAGACGCCGGAGCATACCTATGTGGCGCAGAGCGGGCTAATTGGCGAGGGACTGCCGAACCATACGACACTCTTCAGGGCCGCCCGTGGATCCTATGAACTCGGTACGGACAGCGACAGCATTGTCGTTCGACTCGAGGCGCTGGGAGGAAACGGCGTCAAGGTAACGAAGACGTACCTGTTTCGCCGTGGCAGTTATGTAGTCGACCTAGCGTTCGAGACTACCAATGCCGGGAGTGCCGCGATCGAGCCGTTCGCCTATTTTCAACTGGTACGGGATACCAAACCGCCCCCTGGAGATTCGCGGATGGTTCCGACCTTCAACGGTGCAGAGGTGTACACGGAGAAGGACAAGCTGCACAAAGTATCCTTTGATGACATTCTGAAGAACAAGACGAGCTATCCGAAGAACGCCGCGGATGGCTGGATCGCGATCGTCCAGCATTACTTTCTCGGTGCGTGGCTGCCGAACACCGGCGTGTCCCGCGAGTATTCGCTAAGACCATTGGAGAACGGATTGTTCGCTGCCGGCGTGATCTTGCCGGTGGGACGCGTGGAAGCCGGGCAGACGATTAAGACATCGACTCAACTCTTTGCGGGCCCGCAGGAGCAAGCGCTGCTCAAGACTCTGGCGCCTGGGCTCGAGTTGACCGTGGATTACGGCTGGTTGCGGGTACTAGCGGTGCCGCTGTTCTGGGTGCTCAACGAGATCCACAACCAGGTACAGAACTGGGGCGTGGCCATCATCATTCTAACGGTCATCATCAAGCTTCTGTTTTACCCATTGTCCGCGGCCAGTTATAAGTCCATGGCCAAGATGAAGGTATTGGCGCCGAAGCTGCAGCGCCTCAAGGAGCGCTTCGGTGACGACCGTCAGCGCATGCACCAGGCGATGGTCGAGTTGTACAAGACCGAGAAGATCAATCCATTGGGTGGCTGCCTTCCGATCGTTGTGCAGATCCCTGTATTCATTGCGCTGTACTGGGTGCTGTTGCTAAGCGTCGAGATGCGGCAGGCGCCCTTCGCCCTATGGATTCAAGACCTATCTCGCCCGGATCCCTATTACATTCTTCCAATCATCATGGGCGCGACCATGTTCATACAGACATGGCTCAACCCAACCCCGCCGGATCCGATGCAGGCCAAGCTCATGAAGATCATGCCTGTAGCGTTCAGCGTGTTTTTCTTTTTCTTCCCGTCCGGGCTAGTGCTGTACTGGGTGGTCAACAATATCCTGTCCATCGCACAACAATGGCGGATTACGCACGTGCTCGAGCGGGCTAAGACCGCTCATGGCGAAAGCTGAGGTCGTAGCGGCAATTGCTACAGCGTCCGGTCGTGCGGCCATTGGCGTTGTACGCCTGTCTGGCATGGGGTTGCACCACTTCATCCGCCCACTGCTCGGTCGGGACATTCCACCCCGGCGAGCCGTTCTCGCCGACTTCCTTGATGTCAGCGGCGCGGCGTTAGACAGAGGTATCGCCCTCTTCTTCCCGGCCCCCCACTCCTACACCGGAGAGGACGTTCTGGAGCTGCAGGGCCACGGGGGTCCTGCGGTCCTCGAACTGGTACTGCGCCGGTGCCTTGAACTCGGTGCTCGGCTGGCTGAGCCGGGAGAATTCAGTCGGCGGGCCTTTCTCAACAATAAGCTGGACTTGGCCCAGGCCGAGAGCGTCGCAGATCTAATCGAGGCAGGCTCGGAGGCGGCCGCCCGTGCTGCCATGCGCTCGCTCAAGGGCGACTTCTCGAGGGAAATCGGGAATCTAGTTGCGGAGCTCATCGAGTTGCGAGTACTGGTCGAAGCATGCATCGACTTCCCCGAGGACGACATTGAACTGCTCGAGCAGCGTGGGGCGCGACAACGGCTGCGGGTCCTGCGTGAGCGGGTAGGAAATATTCAGCGGCTTGGGACTTCCGGAAGGTTGTTACGCGACGGGGTGCGCGTCGTGTTGATCGGTCAGCCGAACGTCGGCAAATCCAGTCTGCTGAACCGGCTTGCTGGTGAGGAGGTGGCAATCGTAACCGATATCCCAGGGACTACCCGGGATGCCCTACATTGTGAGCTGACAGTAGCAGGCGTGCCGATTCACATCGTCGACACGGCCGGCTTGCGCGAGGCACGGGACTTGGTGGAGGGACTCGGCATTGAGCGAGCCTGGAGTGCCGTGCGAGAAGCTGACATCGTCCTCGTGGTGGTGGATGCGCGGCACGGATGCACGCCGGAAGATGAACGAATCCTGGCGCAGATTCCAGGCAGCGTGAGGCGGGTAGTGGTAATGAACAAGATCGATCTCGCCGATCTCGACCCTGCGCGCAAAGACGGCCAACTGGGGATCGAAGTGCAGGTCTCTGCAAAGACGGGGTTAGGTCTTGACCTTGTGAAGGATGCAGTGCTACAGGCGTCGGGCTGGATTCCCCAGGGTGAGAACGTCTTCCTCGCGCGCACGCGGCATCTGGACGCGCTGCTGACAGCGAGTGAGCATTTGAGGCTCGCGGACGGGTCTTATACGCAGCTGGAACTCTTCGCGGAAGAACTTAGGTTGGGTCAGGTCGCACTCGCCCAGATCACGGGGGAGTTCACCAACGAAGATCTGTTAGGTGCGATTTTCTCCCGTTTCTGCATTGGGAAGTAAGGGTTCGTTGTTTCACGTGGAACACCAATCCCTTGGTTCCACGTGGAACATCAGCCATCGTTAGCCACCGCGCATTGGTTGCGGTATGATTTGCGCCCTTTCGGCGTTCCATTCCCCATGCTTTTCCCACAGGAACTGGATGTTATTGTGGTCGGCGGCGGTCATGCTGGCACCGAAGCCGCGCTCGCGTGCGCGCGCATGGGTGAACGAACTCTGTTGCTCACCCACAGCATCGACACTCTGGGCCAGATGTCCTGCAACCCTTCTGTTGGCGGGATCGGAAAAGGCCATCTAGTCAAAGAGATCGACGCGCTGGGCGGCGCCATGGCGGCGGCTACAGATGATGCGGGAATCCAGTTCCGCACTCTCAACGCTAGCAAGGGCCCCGCCGTTCGTGCGACTCGAGCTCAAGCGGATCGTGTGCTGTACAAGCAAGCGATACGAAGTCGGCT
The DNA here is from genome assembly GCA_963741215.1 of uncultured beta proteobacterium. Taxonomy (GTDB): domain Bacteria; phylum Pseudomonadota; class Gammaproteobacteria; order Burkholderiales; family SHXO01; genus SHXO01. The sequence continues at coordinate 766,486 of CAVUHQ010000035.1, read as the reverse complement.
GGAGAACCAGCCAAATCTGTGGCTGTTCCAGCAGGCGGTAGAAGACCTGATGCTGGAGGGTGATCAGGGTCGTCGGCGTGGTCGCACAGTTAGGTCTGCAATTCCGAGCGCGCGCTGTGGTGCTGACTACTGGGACCTTCCTCTCCGGCTTGATTCATGTTGGCTTGAAGCACCATCCGGGAGGTCGGGCCGGCGAGCCGGCCTCGGTCAGCCTGGCGCATCGGCTGCGGGAACTTGAATTACCCGTTGGTCGGCTGAAGACTGGCACACCGCCACGAATCGATGGCCGCACTATCGACTATTCGGTCATGATCGAGCAGCTCGGCGATCAACCTGTGCCGGTATTCTCATTTCTCGGCACGGCGGCACAACACCCGAAGCAGGTGGGTTGCTGGATCACACACACGAACAATCGCACCCACGAGATCATCCGAAGCGGACTGGACCGTTCGCCTATGTACACTGGTGCGATCGAGGGCGTAGGGCCGCGCTATTGTCCATCAATCGAGGACAAGGTCATTCGGTTCGCCGGCAAGGACAGTCATCAGATATTTATTGAGCCCGAGGGGCTGACCACGCACGAGGTGTATCCGAATGGGATCTCGACCAGCTTGCCGTTTGATGTCCAGCTCGAATTGGTACGCTCGATCAGGGGGTTGGAGCAAGCGCACGTGGTGCGGCCCGGCTACGCCATCGAGTACGACTATTTCGATCCGCGTGGACTCAAGTCATCCCTGGAAACCAAAGCGATCCATGGACTGTTTTTCGCAGGGCAGATCAACGGTACTACCGGCTATGAGGAAGCTGCGGCCCAAGGCCTCTTGGCCGGAATCAACGCCGCTCTGAAGGTCCAAGGCCGCGATGCTTGGTGCCCGCGGCGGGACCAGGCCTACCTCGGCGTACTAGTGGACGACTTGATTACGCGGGGCGTTAGCGAGCCGTACCGAATGTTCACGAGCCGGGCGGAATATCGGCTCAGCCTGCGCGAGGACAACGCGGATTTGCGCCTGACCGAGATCGGTCACCAGCTGGGGAGCGTCGATCAGCACCGATGGGAGGCGTTTCAACGAAAACGCGACCAGATAACACGGGAATTGCAGCGAATTCGGGACGCATGGGTCAATCCACGGCTGCTGAGCAACGACCAGATGCAAGCCGTATTTGGACAGGTGCTGGAGCGGGAGTACACCCTCGAAGAGCTGCTGCGCCGGCCGTCCGTCAGCTATCGGGCTTTGATGGGCCTTCCTGGCTTACCGCAAGGACTCGAAGATGGACAGGCGGCGGAGCAAGTCGAAATCCAGATCAAATATCAAGGCTATATCGACCGCCAGCGGGAGGAAGTAGCGCGCCAGCGGGAGTTTGAAAGCATTCGACTGCCGGCCAATACAGACTACCGGAAAGTCCATGGTCTCTCGGCGGAGGTGCAGCAGAAACTCAATCTGTACCGTCCTGAGACCCTTGGCCAAGCGGCCCGCATTTCCGGGATTACGCCGGCGGCTATTTCACTGTTATTGGTTCACCTTAAGCGCGGTTTAGGATCGGGCCAGGCGATTGATCGATCGGACTCGACGCGATCGTCTTCGGGAGCACGGCAGAGCAGCGCAGTGGGCGAATGAGTCCTGAATCGCAGCTGGGCCAAGGGCTTACTGGCCTAGGCTTGGCCCTCAGTACCGCTGCACAGGATGGCTTGCTCCGGTATCTCGGCCTTTTGATCAAATGGAACCGGACCTATAACCTCACCGCGATCCGGGAGCCGTCCAAGTTGGTGAGTCACCACTTATTGGACAGCCTTGCGGTACTTCAGCACCTGCAGGGTCGCTCAGTGGTGGACGTGGGTAGCGGAGCGGGGTTGCCGGGAATTCCGCTCGCGCTCGCGAGGCCGGAGTGGCGGGTGGCACTACTGGATAGCAATCACAAAAAAGGTGCGTTCCTGCGTCAAGTTGTTCTAGAACTGAAGCTCGTCAATGTAGAGGTTGTGACGGATCGTGCCGAGCAGTGGCGCCCCTCCGAAGGGTTCGACGTGGTAATTTCACGAGCATTTGCGGACTTGCCTGGCTTCGTAGAAGCTGGACGCCATCTATGTCGTACGGGGGGCACTCTCGCTGCAATGAAGGGCGTCTATCCGCATGAGGAGTTGGCTCAGCTGACTCCAGAAGCCAGACTTGAACGCGTCCTGCCCTTGGAAGTACCCGGATTGAAAGCGGCTCGGCATCTCGTGCTTCTTCGTCTTGCAGCGAGCGACAACTGATGGCGCGAATACTGGCAGTAGTCAACCAGAAGGGAGGGGTCGGTAAGACCACTACGAGTATCAATTTGGCCGCCAGCCTCAGCCTCGCCGGGCGGCGGGTGCTACTCATCGACCTGGATCCCCAGGGCAACGCGACTATGGGGAGTGGCGTCGAGAAACGCAGCGTGAAGGCTTCCGTGTACGACGTCCTGCTGGGCGCTCAGCCTCTGTCAGGGGCTAAAGTGAAAGCCAGCGCTAACTACGATCTCGTTCCGGCAAACCGCGAACTGGCTGGAGCCGAGGTCGAGCTGGTCAACATGCCGGAACGGGAAACCCGGTTGAAGGAGGCGATCAAGGAGATCGAGGAACGCTACGACTTCATCTTGATCGACTGTCCACCCGCACTCAATCTCCTGACTGTCAACGGGCTATGTGCCGCTCGCGCGGTGATGATCCCGATGCAGTGCGAGTACTACGCGCTGGAGGGGCTGTCAGATCTGGTGCAGACGATCAAGAAGGTTCGTGTGAACCTGAATCCCACCCTCGAGATCGAGGGGCTGTTGCGCACCATGTATGACCCACGCAATACACTCGCCCAACAGGTTTCGGATCAGCTTCAGCAGCACTTTGGAGACAAGGTGTATCGGACTGTGATCCCGCGCAACGTGCGCTTGGCCGAGGCACCGAGTCATGGGGTTCCAGTCATCACTCTCGATCGCCAATCCAAGGGGGCGCTGGCCTACCTCGCGCTGGCCGGCGAGATGCTGTCCAAGCCGATGCACGCTGTTCATGGCTAAGGTCAAAGGACTTGGGCGCGGATTGGACGCCCTCCTCGGTGGCGACGAGCAGCAGCCGCAGGAACATCTGATGAATGTGGCGCTTACGCAGTTGCGGCCTGGGAAGTATCAGCCACGCACTCAGATGGATCCCAACGCGATCGGCGAACTGGCGGAGTCGATCAAAGCCCAAGGGGTGATTCAACCGATACTCGCGCGTCCGCTCGGCGATGGGCATTTCGAGATCATCGCCGGGGAGCGGCGCTGGCGCGCCGCCAAGCTCGCCGGTCTCGATGCCGTGCCAGTATTGGTTCGAGAAGTGCGCGACGACCTCGCGCTGGCCATGGCACTGATCGAGAACATTCAGCGCGAGGATCTCAATCCGATTGAAGAAGCCACCGGGATCCAGCGTCTTATCGACGAGTTCGGCATGACCCACGAAGCGGCGGCCGAAGCCGTCGGGCGCTCGCGCAGCGGCGTGACAAACCTCTTGCGTCTCCTGTCCTTAGCCAAGCCGGTGCAGGATCTAGTGCTGCAGGGCAAGTTGGACATGGGGCATGGGCGGGCGCTGCTCGCGCTTCCCGGCGCCAAGCAGATCGAGCTGGCTAACCTCATCGCGACGAAAAACCTGTCTGTGCGTCAGGCCGAGCATCTGGTCGGACAGGCTCTGTCGACACCGCGAGCTACCAAGCGGGTCGCGCGCGATCGCGACCTGTTGGCTTTGGAGGAAGAACTGTCCGACCACCTCGGCACGCGGGTAACCATCGTGCCGCGCAAGAAAGGAGCGGGTCGGGTGGTGATCGACTATTCGAGCCTCGATCAGCTCGATAGTTTGTTGGCAGGCCTGCGCAAATGAGTTTGCCCACCGCGGCCGGCACGTCGGCTCCGCGATTGCGTTGACGGGCACGGAGCGAGTTCATTAAAATCGCGCATTTGCTCTGTAGGAACCTGGTCCAGAGATGATCCTCGCACAGAGCAAAGCGATCAGAACCGTCTTCCGATGGCAGGTGGTCGCGACCAGCGTCATGACGCTGGTCTTAGGTGTGTTGGCTGGTGTTCACGGCGCGATCTCTGCGATGTTGGGGGGCTTGGTCGGCATCTGCGCAGGGTTGGCGTTCTCAGTTGTCGTATCCCTGAGCAACACGGAGTCGCTGGCGGGAACGCTCGCCGCTGCGTTTCGGGCGGAGGCGGTCAAGGTTAGCATCGCGGTTGTCCTGCTGTGGCTCGTTTTCGCAGTCTATAAGCAGGTCGTGGCGATCGCGTTTGTCGGGTCGTTCGCAGTTTCGATCCTGTTGTTCGGGATGGCATTTTTTGTGCGCGAAGCATGATTTCTTTCCATATAGCCAAGGACCATGGCCGCCGAAGAGCACCTCACCCCTACGGGGTACATCCAGCACCACCTGAGCAACCTGACTCACCCTGTGGGACAGGGGTCGTTCTGGCTGCTGCACTTGGACACAGTAATCACCGCAGTGCTGCTCGGCATCGTCGGCTTCGGCTTCCTGTGGTGGATCGTGCGCGGCGCGACTTCGGGCGTGCCAAACAAGCGCCAGGCGTTCGTCGAACTGGCTTTCAGCTTCGTCGACGATCAAGTCAAAGGCATCTTCCACGGCGACCGACATGTATTTCTGGCGCCGCTGGCGCTGACCGTGTTCGTGTGGGTTCTGCTGATGAACGCGATGGACTTTCTGCCGGTGGATATCTCGGCGTTGTTCTACGAACGTGTTCTTCACCTGCATGCGTGGCGGCAGGTTCCCACTGCAGACGTAAACACGACCTTCGCACTGTCCCTGTCAGTCTTGCTGTTGATGATCTTCTTCAGCATCAAGGTCAAAGGCCTCGGCGGGTGGATTCATGAGCTGTTTTGTTCGCCCTTCGGTTCGAATCCGCTGCTATGGTTGTTCAATATCTTGTTCAACCTGGTGGAGTATCTGTCGAAGCCGCTGTCGCTGTCTCTGCGCCTGTACGGGAATATGTATGCGGGCGAGATCATCTTCCTGCTCATCGGCTTGTGGGCGGCTACCGGACTGGCTGGCACCATCTTCGGCACCGTCCTGGGCGCCGGCTGGGCGATCTTTCATATCCTCATCGTGGTTCTTCAAGCCTACATCTTCATGATGCTTACCGTGGTCTACGTGGCGATGTCCTACGAGAGCCACTAGAGCGCGTTCGATTACTCCCAACCCTACGACTGAAGAAAGGAAGCAAACGTGGACAAACTGCAAATGTTGGCGATGATCCAGGCCTACACCGGGATCGGTATCGGGCTCATCATCGGTCTGGGTGCTGCCGGCGCGTGTATCGGGGTGGGCATCATGTGCAGCCGATTCCTCGAGGGCGCTGCGCGCCAGCCCGAACTGATGCCGCAGCTGCAAGGCAAGGTATTCCTGCTGCTTGGCCTGATCGACGCTTCTTTCATCATCGGCGTCGGTCTCGCGATGCTGTTCGCGTTCGGCAATCCGCTGCTCGCTGTCATTCCTCAGTGACGGCGACCCGCCGCCGCTACTCCGCCAGTTAGGGAGCAGCCATGAACATCAATTTGACCCTGATCGCGCAGGCCGCCGCCTTCGGCATCTTCATCTGGTTCACCGCCAGGTTCGTGTGGCCGCCGTTGCTGCGCGCGATCGAGACGCGCCAGAAACAGATCGCCGAGGGGCTGGCCGCCGGAGAACGTGGCAGGCAGGACCTGGAACTGGCGTCGAAGCGCGCCGAAGACGTTGTGCGCGAAGCGCGCCAGCGCGCCCAGGACATTCTGAGCCAGGCGGACAAACGTGCCGCCGAACTGGTCGAGGAAGCGAAGGGCCAGGCGAAAGCCGAGGGCGATCGGATCATCGCTGGTGCAAAAGCCGAGATCGAGCAGGAGGTGTTTCGCGCCAAGGAAAGCCTGCGTTCCCAGGTCGCGGTCCTCGCGGTGCAGGGCGCGGAAAAGATCCTGCGGCGGGAAGTGGATGCCAAAGCCCACGCCGATCTGCTGAACGCAGTCGCTGCTGAACTGTAAAGCCGTAGACTCATGGCTGAGCTCACCACCATTGCCCGTCCGTATGCGCAGGCGCTGTTCAGCCTGGCCCGAGACACGAGGCAGTTTGCCCAATGGTCCGACATGCTGGCGTTCATCGCCAGTGTCTACGCCGACCCCCAGGTGCAGGAGGCGTTGACGAACCCCAAGCTCACCAAGGACGATGTGGAACGGCTGTTGGTCGGCATCTGTGGAGACCGTCTGGACGGCCCCGCTCGCAACTTGCTGATCATTCTGGTGCGCAATGATCGCCTGACGGTTCTACCGCATATCGTCGAACGCTACGAGCAACTGCGCGAAGAGCACGAGAACACCATCGAAGCCAGCGTAGAATCCGCGTTTCCCTTGAATGACGAGCAGCTCAAAGTCCTGGTGCTGCGGTTGGAGAAGCGCACCGGGCACAAAGTCAAGGCCAACCTGCGCGTGGCCCCCGAGTTGATCGGTGGAATCAAGGTGCAGATCGGCGACGAGGTTTGGGACGCTTCGGTACGTGGACAGATCGACGGCATGGCTGGCGCCCTGATCTTTTAGCCAAACGCATCGTCCGCCCCATCATCAGGCCAGCGTGCCGGTACGACAGACAGAACAGGCGAAATAGGAGTTTCGAACCATGCAGCTCAATGCCTCCGAGATCAGCGAACTGATCAAGAGCAAGATACAGAACCTGGCGGTCGGCGCGGAAATGCGCAACCAGGGCACGGTGGTCTCGGTTACCGACGGAATCGTGCGTATCCACGGCCTGTCGGAACGTCATGCAAGGGGAGATGCTGGAATTCCCCAAGAACACCTTCGGCCTGGCGCTCAACCTGGAGCGTGACTCGGTGGGCGCGGTGGTGCTGGGTGAATACGAGCACATCACCGAGGGCGACACGGTCAAGAGTACCGGCCGGATCCTGGAAGTACCGGTGGGCCCCGAGTTGCTCGGTCGCGTGGTCAACTCGCTGGGGCAGCCGATCGACGGCAAGGGCCCGGTCAACGCGAAGGCCAGCGACGTGATCGAGAAGGTAGCGCCGGGCGTGATCTGGCGCAAATCGGTGTCGCAGCCGGTGCAGACTGGTCTCAAGGCGATCGATGCGATGGTGCCGATCGGTCGCGGACAGCGCGAACTGATCATTGGCGACCGCCAGACCGGAAAGACCGCGGTCGCAGTGGACACAATCATCAACCAAAAGGGCAAAGACCTGTTCTGCGTCTACGTCGCGATCGGCCAGAAGGCCTCCACCGTCGCTAACGTCGTGCGCAAGCTGGAGGAACACGGCGCTATGGCATACACGGTGGTAGTAGCCGCCACCGCTTCCGAATCCGCAGCGATGCAGTATATTGCCCCGTACTCCGGTTGCACGATGGGCGAGTACTTCCGCGATCGCGGCCAGGATGCCCTCATCATCTATGATGATTTGACCAAGCAGGCCTGGGCCTATCGCCAGATCTCGCTGCTGCTGCGCCGTCCGCCAGGTCGTGAAGCCTATCCGGGTGATGTGTTCTATCTGCACTCCCGTTTGCTCGAGCGGGGCGCGCGTGTCAACGAGGAGTGGGTGGAGCGCTTCACCAAGGGCCAGGTGAAAGGCAAGACCGGCTCGCTGACCGCTCTGCCGGTGATCGAGACGCAGGCCGGTGACGTGACCGCCTTCGTGCCAACCAATGTCATCTCCATTACCGACGGCCAGATCTTTCTGGAGACCGATCTGTTCAATGCCGGAATCCGCCCCGCCATCAACGCCGGCATCTCGGTGTCGCGGGTAGGCGGTTCGGCGCAGACCAAGATCATGAAACGCCGCGACACTGGCGGCGGGGTCCGCCTCGCGTTGGCGCAGTACCGCGAGCTTGCGGCGTTCGCGCAGTTCGCCTCCGACCTCGACGAAGCAACTCGCAAGCAGCTCGAACGCGGGCGTCTGGTCACCGAGATCATGAAGCAGCCGCAGTACTCGCCCTTGCAGGTGTGGGAGATGGCGCTGACCCTGTTCGCGGTGAACAACGGTTACTTCGACGACGTCGACGTGAAGAAAGTGCTGGCGGCCGAACGGTCCATGCGCGACTACATCAAAGGGCAAGTACGCCGAGCTGGTGACCCGCATCGAGGACAAGAAAGACCTGTCCAAGGATGACGAAGGACTGCTGAACGAGCGATCAAGGACTGGAAAAAGAACGGCAGTTATTGATCGAGCGCACGCACATGCCAGGCACCAAAGAAATACGGATGAAGATCCGGAGTGTGCAGAACACCCGGAAGATCACCAAGGCCATGGAGATGGTCGCGGCCTCCAAGATGCGCAAGGCGCAGGAGCGCATGCGCACCACGCGGCCCTACGCCGAGAAGATTCGCAACGTCGCCGCCCACATCAGCCACGCCAATCCCGAGTATCGACATCCCTTTCTGGTGGAGCGGGACACCGTCAAGCGCGTCGGCATCATCGTGATCACCACCGATAAGGGCCTATGCGGTGCGCTCAACACCAATGTCCTGCGCCTGGTGCTGCAACCAGTACAAGCAATGGCAAAGCGAAGGTGAGGAAATCGATGTTTGCTGCCTCGGCAACAAGGGCCTCGGTTTCATGCAGCGGCTTGGCGCCAACGTGGTCTCGCAGGTCACAAACCTCGGCGACAGACCGCACCTCGAACGTCTCATCGGAGCGGTCAAGGTCATGCTGGACGGCTATGCGCAGGATCGTTTCGATCGCCTGATCCTGTTCTCGACCCGCTTCATCAACACCATGAAGCAGGAGCCGATGCTGTTCCAGCTGCTGCCCCTTACCGGAGAAAGGCTCGGTGTCCCCCAGGGAAGCTGGGACTACATCTATGAACCCGACGCCAAGCTGGTTCTGGAGCAGGTGCTGACGCGCTATATCGAGTCGCTGATCTACCAAGCGGTGGCCGAAAACATGGCTTCGGAACAGTCCGCGCGCATGGTGGCCATGAAGTCGGCTTCCGACAATGCCGCGACCTTGATCGACGAGCTGACCCTCATCTACAACAAGAACCGGCAGGCTGCGATCACCAAGGAGATTTCCGAAATCGTCGGTGGTGCCGCAGCGGTTTAGTGCGCTTTAGCGACAAACGAATTCTTAAGTTCTAATTAGGAAGAATCATGGCTGAAGGAATAATCGTTCAGTGCATCGGCGCGGTGACCGACATTGAGTTTCCGCGCGAGAGCATGCCCAACATTTACGATGCGCTACTGCTCGAGGAGCCCGGGGCCGCGAGCTTTGCCGAGAAAGGTCTTACCTTTGAGGTCGAGCAGCAGCTCGGGGACGGGATCGTGCGTTGCATCGCTCTGGGTTCTTCGGATGGCCTGCGCCGCGGGATGAAAGTGAAGAATACTGGCGCCCCTATTTCCGTGCCCGTAGGTCAGGGAACGCTGGGCCGAATCATGGACGTTCTGGGCCGTCCGATCGACGAGGCAGGGCCGATCAAGTCCGACGAAAGGCGCAGCATCCACCAGCCCGCGCCCAAGTTCGACGAGTTGAGCCCGTCGATGGAACTGCTCGAAACCGGCATCAAAGTGATCGACCTGATCTGTCCCTTCGCCAAGGGTGGCAAGATCGGCCTGTTCGGCGGAGCCGGTGTCGGCAAGACCGTGAACATGCTGGAACTGATCAACAACATCGCCAAACAGCACTCCGGCCTGTCCGTGTTCGCCGGCGTGGGAGAACGCACCCGCGAGGGCAACGATTTCTACCACGAGATGTCGGAAGCGGGCGTGATCAAGCTGGACAATTTGCAAGAATCCAAAGTTGCAATGGTGTTCGGCCAGATGAACGAGCCGCCCGGCAACCGGCTGCGGGTGGCGCTGTCCGGCCTCACCATGGCCGAGAAGTTCCGCGACGAGGGTCGTGACATCCTGTTCTTCGTGGACAACATTTACCGCTTCACGCTCGCGGGCACCGAAGTGTCGGCGCTGCTCGGGCGCATGCCGTCCGCGGTGGGCTATCAGCCTACCCTGGCCGAAGAAATGGGCCGCCTGCAAGAACGGATTACGTCGACCAAGGTCGGTTCGATCACGTCGATCCAAGCTGTATACGTTCCGGCCGATGACTTGACCGACCCGTCGCCTGCAACGACCTTCGGGCACCTGGATGCGACGCTAGTGCTGTCACGCGACATCGCATCTCTCGGCATCTACCCCGCAGTCGACCCGCTCGACTCGACTTCCCGCCAGGTGGATCCGAATGTCATCGGCGAGGAGCACTACAACACCACGCGCCAGGTGCAGGCGACACTGCAGCGCTACAAGGAGTTACGCGACATCATCGCCATCCTCGGCATGGACGAGCTCGCCCCCGAAGACAAGCTCAGCGTCTCGCGCGCGCGCAAGATACAGCGGTTCCTGTCGCAGCCTTTCCACGTCGCCGAAGTGTTCACCGGCAGCCCAGGCAAATTCGTTTCCCTCAAGGATACGATCAAGGGTTTCAAGATGATCCTCAACGGCGAATGCGACGCGCTGCCCGAGCAGGCCTTCTACATGGTGGGCGGTATCGAAGAGGCGTTCGACAAGGCGAAACAAATGCAGTGAGCGCGGGGAACCGTGGCGAAATGACCAAAGTGCAACGCTTGATACTGGTTTTCGTCACTCGTCCCGTGTCACTCGTTGCTGAAGGGTGAGAATGGCAAATACGATTCACGTCGACGTGGTTAGCGCGGAGGAGCAGATCTTCTCCGGCGAGGCCGAGTTCGTAGTGCTGCCCGGTGAAGCCGGAGAGCTGGGGATCTACCCGCGGCATACGCCGCTCATCACGCGCATCAAGCCGGGGTCGGTCCGAATCAAAGTGTCGGGCGAAACTGACGAACAGCTCATCTTCGTAGCCGGTGGCATCCTTGAAGTACAGCCCAGTCTCATCACCGTTCTGGCCGATACTGCCATCCGCGGACGTGACCTGGACGAAGCCAAGGCCGTGGAGGCGCTGAAGCGCGCGGAGGAAGCGCGGAGCAGCGCGCAGGGAAAGGAACAGATCGCGACCGTCGAGGGAGAGCTGGCCATGCTGGCTGCGCAGCTTGCTGCTATCCGGCGATTGCGCAAGAAATAACAACACAACAAGAGCAACAAGCAAAAACAACCATTGCCCAGGCGCTCGCGCTGAGGCCTCACAAAAGCAGCTTCGGCTGCTTTTTTTGTGCCCGCCTTGGCGCTTGCACGAGACCGGCGTCGGCCCGCGGACAGTGGTGCAGAATGCGCATCAGAGACCGGCGATTTGGAGAGAACCAAGGACTGGACGCCCGATTCTAGGTATTTTGCTGTCGGATCTAAATCTGGCCGTCGGAAGTGGTTTTTTGAGAGGAACGAATCGTGACGAAAGCACAGGACGCCCTACAACTCACGACAGAGTTGGTTCGGATAAACACCGTCAATCCACCTGGACGCGAAGAGCCTTGTGCCCGGCGTCTTGGTGTGTTGCTGGAGGCCGCTGGCTTTAGCACGAAGTACCACAGCTATGGGGAAGGACGCGTAAGCGTGATCGCTACCATCGGTGGTAGTGCGTCCAAGCCGCCACTTTGCTTCACCGGGCATATCGATACCGTGCCGCTGGGCGCGGCGCCTTGGCGTATGGACCCCTTTGCCGGCGACACCGATGCGGGGAAGCTGTACGGTCGCGGTACCAGTGACATGAAATGCGGCGTTGCTGCGTTTACGGTTGCGGCGCTCGCGATGGCCAAGCATCTGTCCGGCACACCCGGGCTGACACTAGTTATCACCGCGGGTGAAGAGACTGGCTGCGAGGGCGCGTTCCACCTCTACCGGGATGGTGTGCTGGGCAGAGCAGGCGCGGTCGTGGTGGGAGAGCCTACGTCCAATTATCCGTTCGTGGGGCACAAGGGTGCTCTGTGGCTCAGGGCCAGAACACGCGGCGTGACAGCTCACGGCTCGATGCCCGAAAAGGGAGTCAATGCCGTGTACAAGGCAGCCCACGTGCTCAGCAAGCTGGAGGCCTTCCGCTTCTCCAACCCGGCACACGGACTGATGGGACAGGCCACGCTCAACGTCGGGACGATTCACGGCGGGCTCAATATCAATTCGGTTCCTGACCTGGCCGAGATCGGAGTCGACATCCGAACTGTGCCTACTGTCGATCACCAGGAGTTGATCCGCATCCTGGCGCAGCAACTGGGACCCGAAGTGGAGTTGGAAGCGCAGATGGACCTGGAGGCGGTGTATACCGAACCTGAGGATCCCTGGATGCAAAGTGTGTTTGACGTGATGGGACCGATCCTGGGGGAGAAGCCCGTGCCCAGGGTAGCCACTTACTTCACCGACGCCGCGGCGCTCAACCGGGCCTACAAGAATCCACCCACGGTAATTCTGGGTCCAGGAGAGCCGCAGATGGCGCACCAGACCGACGAGTATTGCGTGATAGAGCGAGTTGGCGCATCGGTAACGGCCTACGAGGAGATCATCCGGCGTTGGTGCCTGGCTTGACCTGACCGTCCCATACCATATGGATCGCTTCAGCCGTGCTGGTGCTGCGACGCGGGTCGAGGGTCTCCTCGACGCAGGAAGCTTCGAACCGCTGGCGGAGAACGAGACTACTACGATCACTGGCACTGGCCAGCCTCGGCGGTGAACCGGTATGGATAGCTGCTACAGATGCTCTACGGGCGCGGGGTGCGCTGGGCCTGGCAGAAGTCGATGCCCTGTGTACTCTGTTCCAGCGGGCACGGCGCGAACCCCATCCGCTGCTCCTGCTGCTCGACTCGGCCGGGGCAAAAGTCGACGAAGGGCTCGTGGGGCTCGGCGCTTTTCGCCGCCTGTTTCGTGAATTGTTGCTGACGCGAGCGGCCGGGATACCGATGCTCGCGTTGCTCGGTAAGTCTTGCTTTGGCGGAGCCAGTATGCTCGCTTGCCTGTGCAACGCACGCGTGTATTCGAGCGAGACGCTGCTCGCCGTGTCCGGCCCCGCTGTGATCGAGGCACTGGGCGGCAAAGCGGAGCTGGACGCGTCCGATCGGAACCTGGTGCGCGCGCTGATGGGTGGGGAGGCCCGCACGCGAATGGGTGGCGAGGAACTCCTGTGCGCCGATCGAATGGATGCGTTCCGTGCCGCTGCCACCGACTGGTTGCGTTCCGGGCATCCGATCTTGCTCGGGCCAGACACGACCGAGCGACACCACAGGCTGGGACAGCGGCTCGGGGCGGCTGCCTTGCATGCTGATGACGGCTCGCAGGATCAGAAGCAGGGGTTCGAGCAGCTGATTCCCGCGACCCACACCTCAACTTCACATGGCGCTGTGTCTCTGGCACTTCCGCCGCCCGGCTCTGGCGAGCGTGCGTTTCTGGGCGTAGTGACCGGGAGCACGGTTGGCGCAGCAGCCTGCTGGACACTCGCGGATGAGTTGCTTAGCCTGCGCCGATCCCATCCAGGCAGTCCGGTGGTGTTGGTCCTTGACGTGTGCGGACACGCGAGTACGCAGCGCGACGAAGCACTGATGCTTTCCGCATACCTGACCCACTTGAGCATCGTCGTCGCTGAGCTGGTTGCGGGTGGCCAGCGCGTTACGCTGTGGATCATCGGAGCGGCCGCGGGCGCCGTGTATGTGGCCTTCGCCGCGCCCAGCGAGCGCGTGTTTGCGTTCCACACGGCACGCATCCGCATACTTCCAGAGGCTGCCGTACGTCAGATTGTGGGGTCGAGGATCGAAGAGGCGTCCGATCCGGGTGCGTTGATCCGAGCGGGCGTGATCGACGCGCTGCTCGAGCGCAACTCGGCGATCGACGGCCCGATCGCCGGTGCGAGGCGAGGATGAACAATTCCAATCTTTATGCCGCCCTTGAACCGCAGTTTGCCGTGAACTCGTCACGGCCCGCGCTGGAGATCGGTACCGGTCAAACCTGTAACTATGCCGACCTGGAGCGCGAGACGGCGCGCTGCGCTTCTGCTCTTTGGGATCTTGGCCTGCGACGCGGTGATCGGGTTGCAGTGCAGGTGGACAAGTCGCCGCAGTCGCTGTTTCTTGTATCTCGCGTGCCTGCGCGCAGGTCTGGTATACCTGCCTCTGAACACTGCCTATCGTTTGGCCGAAGTAGCTTACTTCCTGTCCGACGCCGAACCTGCGCTGGTGGTTTGCAGCCGACCAGCCGAGGAGGGTGTCCGGGAGTTGGTGGACAGTCGTGGTCTGCGTGCACAGGTCCTTACGCTCGACAACGATGGAAATGGTACGTTGCCCGAGGCCGTTCGCAACGCGATCCCGCGGTTCACAACTACCGTAGTTGGGCCGGACGAACTCGCGGCTATCGTTTACACCTCGGGTACCACTGGCCGCTCGAAAGGCGCAATGTTGACCCATCGCAATCTCGCCTCCAATGCAAGAGTGCTGGTGGAGGCGTGGCGTTTCCAACGCGATGATGTACTGTTGCATGTGCTTCCCATCTTCCACGTGCATGGCCTGTTCGTGGCCAATCACTGTGCGCTTCTGTCTGGCGCGAAGATTCTGTGGAGGGAGCGGTTCGACGTTGGGGCAACGTTGCAGGATCTTTCGCGGGCTACGGTAATGATGGGCGTACCGACTTACTATACCCGGCTGCTCGCCGAACCCGCGTTCACGCGTGAGATCTGTAACAACATCCGACTTTTCATCTCGGGGTCCGCGCCATTGTTGCTCGAGACCTTCCGCGAGTTCCAATTCCGCACTGGACATGCCATCCTCGAACGCTACGGCATGTCCGAGGCAGGCATGATCACATCGAACCCCCTGCGCGCTGAGCGCCGTGGTGGAACTGTGGGTCGGCCGCTGCCTGGCGTGTCGGTGCGCGTTACCGATGCCCAGGACCGGGGACTGCCGGTTGCCGAGACCGGCGCGATCCAGATCCAGGGTGACAACGTATTCGCCGGCTACTGGCGCAACCCTGACAAGACGCGCGAGGAGTTTACTGCCGACGGTTGGTTCCGCACCGGTGACGTGGGCGTTTTCGACCGTGATGGATACCTATCCATCGTCGGCCGTGCCAAAGATCTGATCATCACCGGTGGCTACAACGTGTATCCGAAGGAAATCGAGCTGGTTATCGACGCTATGCCCGGCGTAGTCGAATCGGCCGTCGTAGGCATGTCACACCCCGATTTCGGAGAAGCAGTGACGGCAGCGGTCGTGCTCGATCCGAGTTCGGCGCCTCTCACCGAATCCGCGGTGATCGCTCACCTGAAAGCCGAGCTGGCTAACTACAAGGTCCCGAAACGGGTGCATTTCCTGCCGGAGCTCCCGCGCAATGCCATGGGCAAAGTACAGAAGAATGTCCTCCGGCAACAGTTGCCGGACGCCTAACGAATCACCCGCGGCCGCGTTTGTACTATCTCTTGAGAGCCGCCAAGACCGGCTATGACAGATCAAGTCGTGGTCGGGTGCCCGGACACGATCACTCTCGCCCGCACTGTGGTGGCTTCCCGGTTAGAGGTCGGCGACATTCCAGGTTGAATTTCTGGCGTCCAGATAACGCCGCTGCGGCTCTAGCAGTAGCGAGACTTGTTTCGGCTCGGCGGGCCGGCTCAAGGTGGCCGGGTCTTCGCCAGTCCGGGTTTTGCCGGAAAGGAGAAAGACGACTCCAGTCACCGCCATGCTGAAGATCACTCCAACGACCAGGCCCATCAGGGCCACGTTCAGGAAATCCTGCAGAATCCTGTAGTGCACGCGATTCATTTCCATCACTCCCTTCCAGACGGTGGGTCCAGATGCAGTACCGGATATCGGCCCGCTCGGAGATTGATTTAATCGCTCGGCGCTGGTGTAGCCAGGGACGATCGGGCGAAAGCGATGAAGAATTGTGGCAAAAAGATGGCAGGTGCCCCCCGCGGCGGCCCGCCTGACAGCGCGGCATCCACGCGGTACGGCCAACGCGATGCAGGTACTTGCGCCACGTGTGCCCCCATCGCAAACGAGCTTGATGCTACCTGGGGGCGACTGGCGAGAAATGCGGGCGAGGCTTGGCGTCGGATTTGCTGCGTTATAGTGCGCCCAAGCCGAACTAGCAGGAGACGAGCATGGCCCGCCGCATTGCTATCGTGGAAGACGAACCCGCCATCCGGCAGAATTACGCCGACGTCCTGCGCAAGCACGGCTACGAGGTGACGGCCTACGTCAATCGCCCGCTGGCGATACAGGCGTTCCGGGTGCAGCTTCCCAGCCTTGCCCTGATCGACGTAGGATTGGCCGACGAGCTGGACGGCGGCTTCACTCTGTGCCGGGAGCTGCGCGCCCTGTCGCCGTTGCTGCCGATCATCTTTCTCAGCGCCCGCGACAGCGACTTCGACATCGTGTCGGGACTACGCCTTGGCGCAGACGACTATCTGACCAAAGACGTGAGCCTGCCACACCTGCTGGCCCGGATCGCGGCACTGTTTCGCCGCAGCGATCTGCTCGGTTCCCCTGGCGTCCAGGAGGAAGTACTGGAACGCGGTGCGCTCAGCCTGGACCTCAAGCGCTTCGTGGTGAATTGGCGCGGCAGTCCGGTCGAGCTTACGCTGACTGAGTTCTGGATGGTGCACAGCCTGGCAAAATTTCCAGGCCACGTGAAGGATCGCGACCAGCTCATGCGCGATGCCAACCTGGTGGTCGACGACAGCACGATCACCTCGCACATGAAGCGCATCCGCAAGAAATTCCTGGTCGTCGATGCCGGGTTCGACGCCATCGACACGGTATACGGGATGGGCTATCGCTGGAGCGCCACGCCTTGAAACTCCCGCTGCCGGTCCCGGGGCTGCGCACCCAGGTCCTGCTGCTCGCACTGGTCCTGTTTGCGATCCCCTGGGTCGGTTATCGCTATATCCTCGAGATGGAGCGGTTTCTGCGCGAGGGCCAGGAACGAGCGCTCGTCGCAACCGCCCGCGCTGTAGCCACTGCCTTGCACGAACGAGCGGCCCTGTTCGAAACAGGCGGAGCCGCGCCCTTTGGCGCGAGCGATGCGGGGTTGTATGTGCGTGCGCTGCCAGGTCCGATTCGTCTGGATGGCGACGACTCGGACTGGCCCTCCCTGTCCGAAGCCTCGGCCGACTTGCCGCTTACCTACTCTGGCGCGACCGTCTCGATGACTCCGCGATTTGGCAAGCGTGAGCGATACCTGTATCTGCTGATCAAGGTGGTGGACGAGCACGTCGTATATCGCGCCGTTGGCGCCGCCCGCGCGGATCGTGCTGACCGCCTCGAGCTGGCTGTGGTCAACCCGCGCGGCGCGTTTCAGCGTTTCGTTGTGGCACAACTGGCACCGGGCCAAGTGCAGGCCTGGCGGATAACAGGTGGGGGCGCCGCACCCGACATCCCGCTTCCGGAGCCGCGTATCGAAGGCTTCTGGCGTGAGGTTCCGACGGGCTACGTTGTGGAGCTACGGCTGCCGCTCACCATGATCGGGCCACGCCTTGGCTTGCTCGTCGCCAGCGTAGACGATCCCCGGAACCGCGAAACGACGTCGATGGCTGGACCCACCGGGGTGGACAAGCCGGAAATGCTCGCCCCTGTCTTGATTCCAGAATCCGAAATCGACTTGATTCTGCAAGGCCTGGGTCATACGACGTCGCGCATCTGGGTGGTGGACAGCGAACATCGGGTGCTGGCGCAAAGCGGTACGCTCAAGTCCCAACCTGAGGCCGCGCCGACGCCCACCGAGGATGCGTCCTTCTTCGCATCCTTATGGCGCCGGGTCGAGCAGGCGACGCTGCGCCGTGTCTATGCACAGGTGCTGGGGCGCGCGAACGAAGATTTCGACGAAGGCCCGCAGGACGCATCCGGTTTGCTGGGTGTGGAAATCGACGAAGCTCTCAAGGGTGCCACAGTGACGCGCTGGCGCGCGACCCCGGATCAGCGGGCTGTGGTGTTGTCGGCTGTGCATCCTATTTTTGTTGCCGACCGTCCTGCCGGGGCGGTGGTCGTGGAGGAAACGACCAATGCCATCCTTTCAGTACGCACGCGGGCGTTGGAAACCCTGTTCACCACCGCGCTGGTGGTGCTCTTGCTTGGCACCATTACGCTGTTCATTTTTGCCACGCGCCTGTCCACCCGCATCCGGCGGCTGCGGGACGAAGCCGAGCAGGCGGTCGATCAGCAAGGACGCGTACGAGGCATCATCGCCAGCTCTACTGCAGCTGATGAGATCGGCGATGTGTCACGCAGCGTATCTACTATCTTGCGTCGGCTGGGCGAGTACAACAGCTATCTGGAGAACATGGGTGGGCGACTGGCCCATGAGATCCGGACGCCGATCGCGGTGGTGCGATCCTCCCTCGACAATCTGCGTCTGCAACCGTTGCCGGATGAAGCCAAGGTCTACATGGAGCGCGCCCAGGAAGGGTTGACACGCCTCAGCCGAATACTTACGAGCATGACCGAGGCCACGCGGCTGGAGCAACTCCTGCAGCACCCTGAGCGCGAAAGCTTCGATCTCGCGGCAGTGGTCGCGGGTTGCGTGAACGGCTACCGGCTGGCCTACCCAGGCGCTCGCTTCGAGCAGGAGGCACCGGCCGGGCCGGTGCTGGCGGAGGGTGCGCCGGATTTGATCGCGCAGATGCTGGACAAGCTCGTAGCCAATGCTGTGGACTTCGCACTCCCCGACACGGCGGTTCGAATCGAGCTCGCGACAGACCAGAGCGCCGCTCGATTGCGGGTGACCAACGACGGACCGCCCCTGCCCGATGCCATGGAGGGGCGGCTGTTCGAGTCCATGGTCTCGATCCGGCCACACCGGCCGGGTCACGAGCCGCATCTGGGCATCGGGCTATATATCGTGCGGCTGATCGCCGAATTCCACGGCGGTACGGTCACAGCAGAAAACCGGCCCGACGGGCGGGGCGTGGTGTTCGGCGTGAATCTGCCGCTGGCGAACGTGGCTTGACCGCCCGCGTCTCCTCTTACACGCCGTCACGTCGTCAAACGAGCGAGTAGAGCATCTTCGCAGCGAGAATGAGCATGATTACTACGAAGATGCGTTTGAGGAACTGTGGCGGCATGCCGTGGGCCAAGCGCGCACCGAGGGGAACAGTGACGAAGCTGCCCAGCACCAGTCCCGCCAGTGCCGGAATGTAGACGTATCCGAGACTAAGCGGCGGTAGATGGCTCTTATCCAGCCCCGTGACCATATAGCCCACCGCGCCTGCCAGCGAGATGGGCAAGCCGATAGCAGCCGAAGTGGCAATGCAATTGATCATGGCCACGTTGCTCATCGTCATTAGCGGAATCGTAAGGATCCCGCCGCCCACCCCGACCAGGCTGGACAGAGCGCCGATCGTGAAACCTGCGAGCGACATCCCGACCTTGCCTGGTAACTGACGGCTCGGCTTGGGTTTTCTGTCGAGCAGCATCTGGATCGAGGAACACAACACGAAGACAGTGAAGATGATCGCAAGATAGCGCGAAGAGAGTCGGTCGGCGAACACGGTCCCCAGCAGTGTGCCGGCGATCACTCCGGGCGCGATCGCACGCACGATATCCCAGCGCACCGCGCCGCGGAGATGATGAGCGCGCACGCTGGACAGGTTGGTGAAGACGATGCTCGTGAGCGAGGTGCCTAGGGCCAGATGCACGACGCGGTCTTCGGGGAAGTGGTGCGCGGAGAACAGAAAGACCAGCAACGGGACGATAACCACGCCTCCACCGATCCCCAACAGCCCGGCAAGCAAGCCGACCAGCAGCCCGAGCGCCAGGTAGGCCAGCCACCACAATTCTGGCGACCAGGCATCCAAGTGAGGTTCAGTCCCGCTCGAGGAGCTTCAGGATGAACTTCCACTCACGCGGGTCCACCGGAGTAATGGACAATCGGTTGGCTTTTTGCAGTACCCGCATGCTGGCGAGCTCGGGGTATGTGCGCATCTCCTTGATGCCGAGGAGGCGTGTCTTGCGTACTAGCCGCACGTCGACGTTGAACCAGCGTGGGTTCTCCCGGGTGGCGCCGTCGTCGTAGTACTCGCTCTTCCGGTCGAACTGGGTCTCATCCGGGTAGGCCAGCTTCGACACCTCGGCGATGCCGGCAATGCCGGGTTGCGGGCAGCTCGAATGGTAGAAGAAAGCCTGGTCACCGAGTTGCATTTGATCGCGCATGAAATTGCGTGCCTGGTAATTGCGCACACCCCACCAGGCAGCGGTCTTGCCTTTCGCTCGAGCAAGGTCGTCGATCCCGAACACGTCCGGCTCGGATTTCATCAACCAGTAGCGCATAAAAAAACAGAGTTCCGAGGTGCCGGAACTCTGTCTCTGGAAGCTGAGAGCGGCAAAGCCGCGGCAATTAAACAACCAACGGCGGCAAGGCCGCACCAGCAGCAAGAGCGGGTGTGCCACTCTTGGTGAATAAGACCCCCCGCAAATGCCGTCAGGCCGGGCTTCTTGAACCTGAGTTCAAGGTGGTTACTTTCCGAGCACATCAGGCGCTTCCGAGTCGGATGCGCACAACAGGGCTACTTGAGGCCGCAACCAGGCTTACGACATTGGTTCAGAGAACTTACAGCCTGGACAAACACCGCAGGGGGAACTTTTACCTGTGGGCAGCTACGAGGCCGGCTCCTGCGCCGGCACGCACCACCCGCGATCTAGAACAGATCTTCCTGCGCGGACATGGCCTCGTCGATCGTTGCCGCCATGCTCTGCATTCTACCCTTGAACTCTTCGATGTCAAACCCGGCGCCCGCTCGCATGGATAGCAGGTCGTGCGCGATGTTGAGGGCGGCCAGGATGGCGATGCGCTCGCCACCGATCACCTTTCCGCTGTCGCGGATCTCGCGCATTTTCGCATCCAGATACTTGACCGCCTTCAGGAGGTCTTCTCTTTCCTCGTCCTTGCAGGCGATGCGCAGCGTGCGCTCGAGAATGGTGACTTCGATGGGCCGTCCATCCGGTTTCATCCCCCTTCTTCGGGCAGCCTGGTCAGCAGATTCTCCAGGCGCGCCCGTGCGCTCTCGATCTTGTCCGTCAGATGCTTGTTTTCGTTCTGTGCTGCGGCCAGTTGCTGCCGCAGCTCGTGGTTGTCTTTGCGAAGACGGTGGCATAGCTGTACGAGCTGGTTGATTTTTTCGTCGAGGGAATTAAGCTCCGCTTCCATCGATACACTATAGTGATAAAAATCTTGTTAAGTCAACTGTTAACAGTTTTTTTTGAATGTTCTTTGGCACATCGTTTGCTCGCTGATACACCCCCTTTTTTGTGCATGTGGGGCAGGTCCGTCGGAACTTGGCCTCGATGCGTGCGATCACGCTCGCGCTGACCGCTCGTACACTCTAAACGGAGTGGTGTGAGCGTCCGAAAGGGGACGCAGGAGTACCGTCGGGAGCTCAGGACCGGGCAAAGCGGTGCTTGCTGCGATCGAACCCCCGCCCGCCTGGCTGACGCTTGGCGTTACATACAGCGCCGGATCGTCGTACTGGTGGATGGATGCTGTGGAAGGATGGATAAGGTTCCGAAGGGTGGCGTTGCGCAGCGGCAGGGGACGGACGCATCTGAGCTTTACGCCTGTGGGCGCCATCGAACCGCCGCTGGCTCTGCGGTCTCAGGGCCGTCTCGTGGCGGAACGCGATGATAAAATCCGCTCCTGAATGCACGGCAGGAACAAGCGAGCTGCAGAAGACTTGATCGACACTGCTGCGCACAGGGGAGAGCCTGGACATCCTGGGCTCACATGCACTGCTCTCACGCTATAACAATGTACGGGAGGCCTGAACATGGGATTCAACACGTCACGCATCTGTTTGAATGGGCTGGTGGCCGCAGTTGCCCTCGCTCTCATCGTTCCGCAACCCGCGTTTACCCGCGTGGAAAAGACAGCCAAAGGCGAGGGCGCGGTGGATATCGTCGCCTGGCCTGGATACATCGAGCGCGGGGAGACCGACAAGAACTACGACTGGGTCACCGATTTCGAGAAGAAGACCGGCTGCAAGGTCAACGTCAAGACCGCTAATACTTCCGACGAAATGGTCGCGCTGATGAACGAGGGCGGCTTCGACCTGGTGACGGCTTCGGGTGACGCCAGTCTGCGCCTGATCGCCGGCGGCCGCGTGCAGGAAGTCAACCCCAAGCTGATCCCGAGCTACAAGAACATCGACCCGCGCCTGCAGAAGGCGCCCTGGCACTTCGTCAACGGCAAGCATTTCGGCGTCCCCTACCAGTGGGGCTATAACGTTCTGGCCTACAACACCAACGTCTTCAAGACCCCGCCCAAGAGCTGGGAAGTCGTGTTCAAGGAGATGCAGTTGCCGGACGGCAAATCGAACAAGGGCCGCGTGCAGGCCTTCGACGGCCCGATCTACATTGCCGATGCCGCCCTGTTCCTGATGTACAGCAAGCCGGATCTGGGAATCAAGAACCCCTACGAGTTGAACGAGGATCAATACAAGGAGGCGCTGCAGTTGCTGCGCGAACAGCGCAAGCTGGTAGGACGCTATTGGCACGATGCAATGGTCCAGATCGAGGATTTCAAGAACGAGGGCGTAGTTGCCTCCTCGTCGTGGGGTTTCCAGGTCAACCTGCTGCAGGGGGAAACCAAACCTATCGCTAGCGTAGTGCCACAGGAAGGCGCGACCGGGTGGGCCGATACGACCATGATGCATGTGACCGCCAAACATCCGAATTGCGCGTACCTGTGGATGGAGCACTCGCTCAATATAAAGCTGCAAGGCGATCTGGCGTCTTGGTTCGGCTCCGTTCCCGTGGTGCCGGCCGCATGCAAGGGCAACAAACTCCTCGGTGAAAAGGGTTGCGAGACCAACGGAATGAACGAGTTCGACAAGATCTGGTTCTGGCGCACCCCGGTAGCCAACTGCGGCGGCAAGGCCTGCGTGCCCTACTATCGCTGGGTTACCGACTACATCGCCATCCTCGGCGGACGCTGAGCCACTCGACTCGCACGGCTGGCGCGCCCTGGCGTCAGTCGTGTCCTCTCATGGCTCCCTTCCCTTCTGCACCGGCGGTGCGCTTCGAGCGCGTGCGCCGCTATTTCGGCGACGTGCGCGCTATCGACGGTATCAGCTTCGATATCGCCGACGGGGAGTTCTTCGCACTGCTTGGCCCTTCCGGATCCGGCAAGACTACTTGCCTGAGGTTGATCGCCGGCTTCGAGCAGCCCGATGCAGGCACAGTCGAGATTCGTGGCGTCAACGTTGGCGGTGTCCCGCCCTATGCACGCGACGTCAACACCGTGTTCCAGGACTACGCGCTGTTCCCGCACATGACGGTGGTGCAGAACGTGGAGTACGGCTTGATGATCCGCAAGGTGCCGGCGAAGACACGGCGGCTGCGTGCCGAGGCGATGTTGGCCTTGGTAAAGCTCGAGGGACTGGGCGCACGCAAGCCTAGCCAGCTCTCCGGCGGTCAGCGTCAGCGGGTGGCGTTGGCACGCGCACTCATCAACGAACCGCGCGTGTTGCTGTTGGATGAGCCCCTTGGGGCGCTCGATCTCAAGCTGCGGGAGCAAATGCAGGTGGAGTTGAAGGCGCTGCAACGTCAAGTGGGCATCACCTTCGTGTACGTGACCCACGACCAGGGTGAGGCGCTGGCCATGAGCGATCGGCTGGCCGTGTTCGACCGCGGGCGCATCGAGCAGATCGGCACACCGGGAGAGATCTACGAGCACCCTGCAACGGCATTCGTAGCCGGCTTCGTGGGTGTTTCCAACGTGTGCGACGGTGCGCTCGCGCAGCAGCTGACCGGCTCTTCTCAGCCTTTCGCCATCCGGCCCGAGAAGATCCGCTTCGTGGATACGCAAGCACCCGGCGAGGGCACGATAGCGGTAGAAGGCCGAATCGAATCGGTCCAATATCTAGGTGCGGTCACACGTTATTGCGTTGTCCTTGACGGCGGTGATCAACTTACGGTTATGCAGCAGAACGCCGACGACACGGGCGTGAGCCGGGCGACAGGTTCGCGCGTCACTCTGGCTTGGCAACGCCGGCATCAGCAGCAGCTGTTCCCGTGACCCCAATCGCTGTTCCCGCACCGCCCTCGCTGTTCCGGCGCGCAGCGACCACGCTCTACCTGCATCCCCGTCTGCTTCTGTTGCTGCTGCTCACGCCGCCGTTGCTGTGGCTGGGCTTGATCTACCTCGGCTCGCTGTTCGCTCTCCTGGCTCAGAGCTTCTTCCATGTCGACGAGTTCTCGGGCGTGGTCGTGCGCGAGCCATCGCTCAACACCTATCGCCAGCTCTTCACCATCGCCAACTTCGACGTCATTGCGCGTACTGCGATGATGGCTGGCACGGTTACGCTGGCGGCGGCGCTGATCGCGTTTCCGCTGGCTTACTACATGGTCCGCTACGCCAGCATGCGCAGCAAGGCTCTCCTGTACCTGGGCGTCATGCTGCCGTTGTGGTCCAGCTATCTGGTGCGCGTCTACTCGTGGAAGCTGATCCTGGCCAAGGAAGGCATCGTCACCTGGACGACCGGGAAGCTGAAGCTCACCTGGCTGATCGATGCTCTGCTGGCGCTCCCGGGGATCGGTGGCCCGTCCCTGTCCATCTCCTACATCGGCACCTTTCTGGTTTTTCTGTATGTGTGGCTGCCGTTCATGATCCTGCCGATCGTGGCTGCCCTGGAGCGCGTGCCGTCGTCACTGATCGAGGCCTCGGCGGATCTCGGCGCAAACCCGACACAGACTTTCCGCAAGGTGATCCTGCCGCTGGCGCTGCCCGGCGTGGTGGCCGGCTCCATCTTCACCTTTTCGCTCACCTTGGGGGACTACATCATCCCCGGCATCATCGGCAGCTCTCAGCCGTTCATCGGGCAGGCCGTGTATCTGCACCAGGGAACAGCAGGTAATGTGCCCCTCGCGGCGGCGCTCGCCATCGTGCCCATCGCGATCATGGCGCTGTATCTGATCGTGGCCAAACGCCTCGGGGCCTTCAATGCGCTCTGATGCTGACGCAGCCGATCCTTCACGAGCGCGCACCGCCAAGACCCGCCGCGGAGGCGAAGCCGGGTGGGGGCTCAAACTGAGCGCGGCCGCGGCAATCCTGTTTCTGCACCTGCCGCTGTTCCTCATCGTCCTGTACGCCTTCAGCGTCGAGGAGAAGAGTTTCGTCTTCCCCATCCCCGGTTTGACCACCAAGTGGTTTGCGGTAGCTTTTGGACGGCCGGATGTCCGCGCCGCGTTGTGGCTGTCGATCCAGGTCGCGGCGGTGTCGACCGGCGTGGCGATCGTGCTGGGTACGCTCGCTGCAGCCGCGGTGTGGCGTTCTCGCTTCTTCGGACGGGATGCGATCTCGCTGCTGCTGGTGCTTCCGATCGCGTTACCGGGCATCATCACGGGCATCGCACTGCGCTCGGCCCTCGGGCTGCTCGAAATCCCCTTCAGCTTCTGGACCATCGTCATCGGGCACGCAACCTTCTGCATCGTGGTGGTCTATAACAACGTACTGGCCCGCTTCCGCCGTTCCTCCGTCGCGCTGATCGAGGCCTCCATGGATCTGGGTGCGGATGGCTTTGCAACCTTCCGCTACGTGATCCTGCCCAATATCGCTACCGCGTTGTTGGCGGGGGGGATGCTGGCCTTTGCATTGTCTTTCGACGAGGTGATCGTGACGACTTTCACGGCGGGGCAGCAAACGACGCTGCCCATCTGGATGTTGACCGAGCTCGTGCGCCCGCGCCAGCGGCCGGTGACCAACGTGGTGGCCGTGTTTGTCATACTGGTGACCTTCCTTCCGATCCTGGCTGCGTTCTACCTCACCCGCGCTACACACGAGGTGGCCGGCAGCGGCAAATAGGAGCATGACCATGCAGACCAAGATGCTCATCGACGGCCAGCTGATTGATGGCGAAGGGGCCGAAGAACTGATCCTCAACCCCGCCACCGGCGCGCCCTTGGTCAAGGTGCGTGAGGCCAGCGAAGCTCAGGTTGCCGCGGCGGTGCGGGCAGCCGGTCGCGCCTTTGCGACTTGGGGCCTGACTACGCCGCAGGAGCGTTCGCTTCTGCTGCTAAAGCTGGCCGAGCGCATCGAGCAGGAGGGCAGGGCCTTTGCCGAGCTCGAATCGCTGAACTGTGGAAAGCCCCGCGTGCGCGCCTTTGCCGACGAGATACCGGCCATCGTAGATTGTTTCCGTTACTTCGCCGGGGCGGCACGCGTGCTCGGCGGGAGTGCCGCGGACGAATACCTGCCGGGACACACCAGCATGATCCGGCGCGATCCGGTGGGCGTAGTGGCGCAGATCACGCCCTGGAACTATCCGCTGATGATGGCGGCCTGGAAGCTGGCGCCAGCCTTGGCCGCCGGCAACTGCGTGGTCCTCAAACCGTCCGAGCAAACACCACTTACCTCGCTTAAGCTGGCTTCGATTCTCGCGGAGCTCTTTCCCGCGGGCGTGGTCAACATTGTCACCGGGCGCGGGCCGAGCGTCGGGTCCCCGCTCATCAATGATCCTGGTGTCCGCATGGTGTCCGTCACCGGCAGCCTTGCTACCGGCCAGAAAGTGCTGGAGGCAGCGATGAAGGATCTCAAGCGCACGCACTTGGAGCTGGGGGGCAAGGCGCCCGTCATTGTGTTCGACGACGCCGACCTCGGCGCCGTAGTGGCTGGGCTGCGCATGGCCAGCTTCTACAATGCCGGCCAGGATTGCACCGCGGCCTGCCGCGTGTACGCGGGTGCGAGAATCTACGACAAGCTGGTGGCCGATCTTGCGAGCGCGGCGGGTTCGCTCAAACACGGTGCGCCAGACAGCGAAGACACCGAGTTGGGTCCGCTGATCAGCGCTCAGCACCGCGAACGAGTGGCCGGCTTCGTCGAGCGGGCGGCGGCCACCAAGCATATGGAAGTCGTGGCGGGCGGCGGCTTGCTCGATGGAGAGGGCTTCTTCTTCAAGCCGACAGTGATAGCCGGGGCGCTGCAGGGCGATGAGATCGTGCGCAGAGAGGTCTTCGGACCGGTGCTGTCAGTCACGCGCTTCAGCGACACCGACGAAGCGATCCAGTGGGCCAACGATTCCGACTATGGGCTGGCGGCCTCGCTCTGGACCTCCGACGTCAAGAAGGCCATGCACGTAGCCAGCCGCCTGCAATACGGCTGCACCTGGATCAATACTCACTTCACTCTGGTCAATGAAATGCCGCACGGGGGGCTGAAAATGTCCGGCTATGGCAAGGATATGTCCATCTATGGCCTGGAGGACTACACCGTCGTGCGGCATGTGATGGTCAACTTCGGGTGATATCGTCATCGCGTTCCGGCTACTCACCTGCTCAAGATCGATCGCCTGCGTCGACCAAGCTTGAATTTCCCTCGATGAGTGCTAAGGTGCCGGGATGACGGGTACCCAACTCTATCTGCGGCTGCTCCGCTACGTCCGCCCTTACTGGCGCGTCTTCGGTCTGTCCATCCTCGGCATGCTGATCTCGGCGGCGACTGAAGTCGCGCTCCCTGCCGCGGCCAAGCCATTTCTGGACGGTACCTTCGTGCACAAGGACCCGGTGCTGATGCGCTGGATCCCGTGGCTCATCGTCGGCCTGTTCGCAGTGCGCGGTATCGGCACGTTCCTGGGGCAGTACGCCAGCAGTTGGGTGGCCACGCGCGTCATCATGGATCTGAGGCAGCAGATGTTCGGCAAGCTGCTCGCCCTTCCGCTGGGCTACTTCGCCGACAATCTCAGCGGCAAGCTGATCTCGAAGTTCACCTTCGACGTGATCCAGATCGCCATCGCCGTGACCTACGTGGTCACGGTTCTGGTCCGCGACTCCTTCACCATTGTCGCGCTGCTCGCCTATCTCCTGTGGCTGAACTGGAAGCTGACGCTGATCACCTTCGTGATGATCCCACCCATCGCGATTGTCGTCCGCATATTCAACCGGCGCTTGCGCGGGCTGACGCGTGAAACCCAGCAGGCCATGGGTGACGTGAACCATGTGCTGCAGGAAAGTATCGAGAGCCAGAAGGTGGTGAAGATCTTTGGCGGCCAAGCATACGAGGAAGCGCGCTTTGGCGATGCGGTCGACCGTGTGCGCCGCTTGCTGGTGAAGGAGCAGACGGCTGCTGCCGCGAACGTGCCGGTGGTGCAGTTGCTCGCCGCCATCGCCGTGGGCGTGGTCATCTATCAGGTTTCGCTCGACGTGCAAGCGGATCAGACCACTGTGGGCAGCTTCGTGTCTTTCATCGCGGCCATGCTCCTGGTGACTGCTCCGCTCAAGCGTGTGACCGGTATCGCCGAGCATATCCAGCGGGGATTGTCTGCCGCGGAGAGCGTATTCGCACTGGTGGATGAGAAGCCGGAGGACGATCACGGCACGACGGAGCTGGGCCACTCCCGTGGTGAGGTCCGCTTCGAGAACCTGACCTTCACCTATCCCGGGGCCGAACGTCCTGCGCTCAAGAATCTGAGCCTCGAAATCCGATCCGGAGAAACCGTAGCGCTGGTCGGCCAGTCAGGCAGCGGCAAGACTACCCTGGCCAATCTCGTGCCGCGCTTCTTCCATGTCAGCGTCGGCAAGATCTACATCGACGGGCACGACATCGAAGGCATTCGCCTCGCCAGTCTGCGCGCCAACGTCGGGCTGGTCAGCCAGGATGTGACCTTGTTCAATGATACCGTTGCCGCGAACATCGCCTACGGGGGGAAGGCAGGAGCGAGCGAAGAGGAGATCATCGCCGCGGCCAAGGCGGCGCATGCCTGGGAGTTCATCCAGGCGCTGCCGGGTGGCCTTCAGACGCTGGTGGGCGAGAACGGGGTGAAACTCTCCGGCGGCCAGCGCCAGCGTATCGCCATCGCCCGTACGCTGCTCAAGAACGCGCCGATCCTGCTCCTGGATGAGGCCACCTCCGCGCTCGATTCGGAATCGGAGCGCCACGTCCAGGCCGGACTGGAATCATTGATGCAGGGACGCACCACGCTGGTCATCGCACACCGATTGTCCACCATCGAGAACGCCGACCGTATCGTGGTGTTGGAGCAAGGCCAGATCGTGGAACTGGGCACCCATCGCGAGTTGCTGGCGCGAGACGGCGTCTATGCCCGGCTGCACCGCATCCAGTTCACTCTTGGTTCTACCGCTGCGAGCCCGGCGCTCCAACCTAGATAGAAACGCGTCCGCAGCAGATACCTAGTGAGCCTGGTCCCAGTTGGCGCCAACGCCCAGGTCCACGAGCAGCGGTACGTCCAGCTTCGCGACGCCGGTCATCAAACGCGGCAGCTCTCTCTTCACCAGCTCGACTTCGCTGTCGGGTACCTCGAGCACCAGCTCGTCGTGCACCTGCATGACGAGCGCCGTGCGCAGCCTCTCTCTGGCGAGCCAGCGGTGCACCTCGATCATCGCGAGCTTGATCAGGTCGGCCGCCGTGCCTTGCATCGGGGCGTTGATCGCGGCGCGCTCCGCGGCTTGCCGTCGCTGGCCGTTGGACGCATTGATGTCTGCCATGAACAGGCGCCGGCCAAACACGGTCTCGACATAGCCCTTCGCACGCGCCGATTCGCGCGTGCGCTGCATATACTCGGCTACCCCCGGATAGCGCGCGAAGTACCGGTCCATGTACTGCTGAGCGGCGCTGCGCTCGACGCCGAGTGCCGTCGCCAGGCCGAAGGCGGACATGCCATAGATGAGTCCGAAGTTGATCACCTTGGCGTAGCGCCGCTGCTCGCTGGTCACCTGCTCGGGCGCCACTGCGAACACATCGGACGCCGTGCGGCGATGGACGTCCTCGCCGGAGGCGAAGGCTGCCAGGAGTGTTGCGTCATGCGATAGATGCGCCATGATGCGCAGCTCGATCTGGGAATAATCCGCGGAGACGATGCGGTGCCCCGGCGGCGCGATGAAGGCTTCGCGGATGCGCCGCCCCTCGAGCGGTGCGAATCGGGATGTTCTGCAGGTTCGGCTCGTTGCTGGACAAGCGCCCGGTCACGGCCACGGCCTGAGCGTAGTTCGTATGCACCCGCCCGGTGTGCGGATTGACCATGCGCGGCAGCTTGTCCGTGTAGGTGCTCTTGAGCTTGGACAGGCTCCGGTAGTCGAGAATCAGCTTGGGCAAGCGGATAGTTGAGCGCGAGCTCCTGCAGCACGTCTTCGTCGGTGGAGGGCTGACCGCCAGGCGTTTTCTTGAGCACCGGCAGCTTCTGCTTCTCGAACAGCAGCTCCTGGATCTGCTTGGGCGAGCTGAGGTTGAACGGCTGTCCAGCTACCTCCTGGGCCTGCTTCTCGATCTCGCAGCATGCGCATACCCAGCTCGCGGCTCTGAGTCTCGAGCAAGACGGCGTCGAGCAGAACCCCGTGCCGCTCCATCTCGAACAGCACTTGCATCACCGGCAGTTCGATCTGGCGATAGATGAACGCGAGTTTCTCGTCCTTGTCGATATCGGGGTGGATCGCCCGGTGCAATTGAAGGGTGAGGTCCGCGTCTCTCGGCCGAGTACTCGGTAGCGCGTTCGATCGACACCTGCTCGAAGCCGATCTGCGACGCGCCCTTGCCGGCTATGTCCTCGTAAGCGATGGCCTTCACCCCTAGGTGGCGCTGCGCCAGGCTGTCCATGTCGTGCGGCTTGTGGCTCTCCAGCACGTAGGACTCCAACAGCGTGTCGTGCGCAACCCCCTGCACCTGAATGCCGTGGTTGGCGAGCACGTGCAGGTCGTACTTTACGTTTTGCCCGACCTTGGGCCTGGCCGGGTCCTCGAACCAGGACTTTAGACGGGCCAGCGTTGGGTCCAAGCACAGTTGCTCCGGCACTCCGGCGTAACGGTGAGCCAGCGGCAGATACGCCGCCTGGCCCGGTTCCACTGAGAACGATATACCGACCAGCCTGGCGGTTAGCGGGTCGAGGCTGGTGGTCTCGGTTGCTACCGCAGTGAGCTCGGCGCTTTCGATCCGCGCGAGCCAGGCGGCAAGCCCATCCTCAGTGAGAATCGACGTGTACTCCCGGTGCTGTGCAGCGGGTGCGGCCGGTGCTGAACCCGTTACGCTTACCTCACCCAGTTCACGCCGCCAGGCACGGAACTCGAAGCGGTCGAACAGTTCCGCCAGCTTGGCCTTGTCGTAAGCGGCGTGGGTAAGCTGCTCGACTGTCAGCGGGAGTTGCACGTCACGCTTCACCGTGACCAGGCGCCTGGCCTGCGGCAGCCAGTCCCGGGCCTTGCGCAAATTCTCACCCACCGCTCCCGTGATGTCATCGGCATGGGCCAGCAGATTGTCCAGGGTGCCATACTGCGCCAGCCACTTGGCCGCAGTCTTGGGCCCGACTTTGTCCACACCGGGAATGTTGTCCACGCTGTCGCCGACCAGCGTCAGATAGTCGGTAATCCGCTCCGGCTGCACGCCGAACTTGGTCACCACGCCGGCTTCGTCGAAGGTCTCGTTCGACATGGTGTTGACCATGGTTACATGGGCGTCCACCAGTTGGGTGAGGTCCTTGTCCCCGGAGGAGATGACGGTGCGGATGCCCTGCTTCTCCGCTTCTAACGCGAGCGTGCCGATCACGTCGTCGGCTTCTACCCCCTCCACCTCGAGCAGCGGCCACCCCAGGGCGCGGATGCACTCGTACAGCGGCGCTATCTGCGCGCCCAGGTCGTCGGGCATGGACGCTCGGGTGGCCTTGTACTGAGGATACCAGTCATCGCGGAAGGTCTTTCCTTTTGCGTCGAATACGCAGGCGCTATAATCGGCCGGCACGTCCTTGTGCAGGCGGTGGAGCATGTTGAGCACGCCGTAGATGGCGCCGGTGGGCTCTCCGGCCTTGGTCCGCAGATCGGGCAGCGCGTGAAAGGCCCGGTAGAGGTAGGACGAAGCGTCAACCAGCAGAAGCGTTTTCATTTGAGCGAAGTTCTCCGCAGCGCCCGCTTAAAGCGCGGACGAGAGGTCCGACCCGGCAAGGGATTCTCCGCTTTCACCGCAGCCGCTTCCTGCGCAGGCAGGCGCGCCGCCCAAGACAACCGACGACAATGAACAGTGCAGACAAAATTCCGAGACCGCTGGCGCCCGAGCTGATCGAGAAGTCCTGGTCGGGGAGAGAAGCGTGGCGCGTGTTCGAGATTATCGCAGAATTCGCCGAGGCGACCGAACGCCTGATCGGCATCCGCCCCGCCGTCAGCATCTTCGGCAGTGCCCGTGTGGCGCCCGGTCATCGCTACTACGAGCTGACCGAAGAGATCGCGCGTCAGCTCTCCGATGCCGGGTTCGCTGTGATCTCAGGTGGTGGGCCGGGGCTGATGGAGGCGGCCAACAAAGGGGCTTTCCATGGCCGCTCGCCGTCGGTGGGGCTCAACATCCAGCTTCCGCACGAGCAGCAGACCAACCCGTACCAGGACATCAGCCAGTCGTTCCGCCACTTCTTCGCGCGCAAGGTGATGTTCGCCAAGTTCGCCTCTGCCTACGTGGTGGTGCCAGGCGGGTTCGGCACTCTGGATGAGCTGATGGAGGCGCTGACCCTGGTGCAGACGCACAAGATCCGGCGCATGCCGGTCATTCTGGTGCACGAGCCGTTCTGGCGCGGGATGCTCGGCTGGATCCGCGGCACCCTGGTGGACGAGAAGATGATCGATCCCGAGGACGTGAACCTGATCCAGGTGATCGACGAGCCGGCAGCCGTGGTGAAGGCAATCTTCGATCATTATGACAAGCGCGGTTTCGAGCCCTCCGCGACCGAGCGCGAGGCGCAGCTCAATCTTTGAGAATCGAACGCGCGCCCCTCTCCCATGTCCGTTTTCACCACCGTCACCGGCGAGCAGCTGTCGGCCTGGTTGCGCAACTACTCGATCGGTCCGCTGGCTGGACCTGCAGGGAATTCTCTCCGGTATCGAGAACACGAATTACTTTGTCACCACCACGCACGGCCGCTTCGTGCTGACCTTGTTCGAGAAGCTGAAGCCACAGGAGCTGCCGTTCTACTTGAACCTGATGGCGCATCTGTCCAGCCATGGGATCCCGTGTCCCAAGCCGATCGCCAACCTGCGCAACAGCTTGCTGGGGGAGCTTAACGGCAAGCCCGCAACCATCGTGACCTGCCTCGAGGGCCGCCCGGTCATGGACCCGGGTCCCGAGCATTGCGCCCGGGTGGGAGAGGTGCTGGCAGAGATGCACATGGCGGGGCAAACCTACACCGGCCACCTGGACAACCTGCGCGGCCCAAGGTGGTGGAGTGGCGTGGCGCCTGACATCTATCCTTTCCTCGGCGCAGAGAACGCGGAGCTGCTCAAATCCGAAATCCGCTTCCAGGCCGGCCACCGTCACGACGACCTCCCGCGTGGCGTGATCCACGCGGATCTGTTCCGCGACAACGTCCTATTTCACGACAGCCCGCAGCGGCACGAAACCCGCGTCGGCGGCTTCATCGACTTCTACTTCGCCTGCGTCGACGTGCTGATCTACGACGTGGCCATTACCGTGAACGACTGGTGCATGAATTCCGATTGTGGTCTCGACCTCACGCGCGCGAACACTCTGTTGCAAGCCTACACGGACGTGCGCCCCTTTACCGACGCGGAGCGTGAAGCCTGGCCGGTGATGCTGCGCGCTGGAGCTCTGCGCTTCTGGGTTTCGCGTCTCTACGACTTTCACCTGCCGCGACCGGGGGCGCTGACTCATGCGCACGACCCGGAGCGCTTTCAGCGGATCTTGCAACGTCACATCCAGGATGCCGTTCCGCCGCTGCGTTGAAAGGTAGCTTGGGACATGGAACCAAAGCGGGTCGGTGCCAGCCGGGGATGGTCTTGGATCGTTGAGGGGTTCCGGATCTTCCGCCGCCGCCCGCTCGTCTGGCTCATGCTCAACACGCTGTTGCTGTTCATCGGGTCGGCGTTGATGCTGGTCCCGCTGATCGGGCCCTTGGTGTTTGCGCTGCTGACGCCGGTATTCATGGCCGGGCTGATGTTTGGATGCCGTGACGTGGAAGCCGGTGGCAGAGTCGAGATCACGCACCTGGTGCTGGGCTTCAAACACCACGGCACCCAGCTCGTCACGGTGGGCGGGGTGTATCTGGCGGGCCAGGTGCTGGTCGCCGGGGTCATGCTGTACGTGGGCGGGGACGACCTGCGCAGTGTCGCTAGAGGCGTGATTCAAGGCGGTGCCGAAACGCTACCCGCATCGACTGACAAGTTGTCCTTCGCATTGCTGGTAGGCGCCGCCCTGTTTACGCCGCTTGCCATGGCGGTCTGGTTTGCCCCGCCGCTGGTGGCGCTGGACGGGGTGCCCGCTGTCGCCGCCATGAAGGCGAGCATCCGCGCCTGTCTGGCAAACCTGGTGCCACTGCTGGTCTACGGTGCCGGGCTTACCGGCCTGCTGGTGGCGGCTCTGCTCGCTGTGCGTGTCGCGTTGTCGGTGCTGCCGGCCAGCATCGAATTTCTACGCGGGTTGACGGCGGTCGCCGGGTTCATGCTGTGGGTGACGCTGACGCTGATATCGGTCTATCCCAGCTACCGCGATATATTCGTCCGCGAGCCGCGGGATGGCCCAAATATGGCGCCATAGACGGCGGGCCAACTTACTCCTACGCCGCCGTCAGCTTGGCGTACTCCAACGCCAGTTCCTTCATTCCCGATTGGCGGAAATTGACCATCACCCGTGCGTCGGAGCCGCGGCCCTGCACGCTCACGATCACGCCCGCGCCGAACTTCGGGTGCAGCACGTCCTGGCCGACACGCCAGGGTGATGAGGCACCGGTCGGTGCCCCATAGGCAGTCACCGTATGCACCGCGTTGCCGGCCGATCTGCCTGACCAGCCCGCGGCCTTCGGTGCATTGATCCTCCGTACGAGGTGCTCCGGGATCTCGTCCAGGAAGCGCGAGACGATGTTGTAGCGCGTCTGCCCATGCAGCATGCGCGTCTGTGCATGGCTCAGGTACAGCCTGCGCCGCGCGCGCGTAAGCGCCACGTACATCAGCCGCCGCTCTTCCTCCACGCCGTCGGCCTGGTTCAGGCTGTTCTCGTGCGGAAACAGGCCTTCTTCGAGGCCGCTGATGAACACGGCGTCGAATTCCAGTCCCTTGGCGGAGTGGACCGTCATCAACTGCAGCGCTTGAGTGCCCTCGGCTGCTTGATGCTCGCCCGCCTCGAGTGCAGCGTGGGCGAGGAACGAATTCAACACTTCGAGTCGCGGGTCACCCGCCGCGGTCGTCTCTTGCGGCGCCTCCACGGCGGCTGCATCTTCCGTGGCGATCAGCGCGCCGCCTTCGACGTCGAATCCCGCGGCAGCGTTGATCAGCTCGTCCAAGTTCTCGATCCGGTCCTGACCGTCGCGATCGGCTTCGTAGTAGCGCTTCAGTCCGCTTCTCTCGATCGTGAGCTCTACCATCTCGGGCAGTGACAGCCCGAGGCAGTCCTGCCGCAGACCTGCGATGAGCTGAACGAACGCGGCTACCCCCTGGCCTGCTTTCCCGGCTGGGGGGTTGACGGCAGCCGCCTGCCACAAGCTGACGCCCTGCTCGCGCGCGACCCCTTGCAGCTGCTCCAGGCTGCGGCTGCCCACTCCTCGCGCCGGCAAGTTCACTACCCGCAGAAACGCGCCATCGTCTTCGGGGTTGGCGGCGAGCCTGAGGTAGGCAAGCGCATGCTTGACTTCCTGCCGCTCGAAGAAGCGCAAGCCGCCATACACGCGATAGGCCAGGCCGGCATTGAACAGCGCGTGCTCCAGCACGCGCGACTGCGCGTTGGACCGGTACAGCAGCGCCATCTCGGACAGCCGCATGCCCTCGCCACGCAGGCTCTTCACCTCCTGAACGATGAACGCCCCTTCGTCGACGTCGCTCGGCGCCTCGTAAAAGCGGAGCGGCTCGCCCTCGCCCGCGTCGGTCCACAGCTCCTTGCCCAGGCGACGCTGGTTGTGATGGATCAGCGCGTTGGCGGCGTCCAGGATGTTGCCCTGGCTACGATAATTCTGTTCCAGCTTGATAACGCGGCCGTGCGCGAACTCGCGCTCGAACTCGAACATGTTCTGGGCCGAAGCGCCGCGGAAAGCATAGATGGACTGGTCGTCGTCGCCGACGGCGAAGATGGCATTGCCGGCACCGGCCAGGAGCTTCAACCACAGGTACTGCAGGCGGTTGGTGTCCTGGAACTCGTCCACCAGAATGTGCGAGAAGCGGCGGCGGTAGTGCTCGCGCAGGATTTCGTTGCGCGACAGCAGCTCGAAACAGCGCAGCAGCAACTCGGCGAAGTCCACTACGCCCTCGCGGTTGCACTGCCGGTCGTACTCCGCGTACAGCTCGATCAGGCGCTTGGAGTGCTCGTCGTAGGCCTCGACGGAGGAAGCGCGGCGTCCCGCCTCCTTGTTGCCACTGATGAAGTATTGCAGATCGCGCGGCGGATACTTCTCTTCATCTACGTTGAGGCCCTTCAGCAGACGCTTGATCAGCGCCAGCTGGTCCTGGGTGTCCAGGATCTGGAAGGTCTGCGGCAGCCCCGCGTCCCGGTGATGTGCGCGCAGCATGCGATTGCACAGGCCGTGGAAGGTGCCTACCCACATGCCGCGCGTGTTGATGGGCAACATGGCGGAGATACGGGTGAGCATCTCGCGCGACGCTTTGTTGGTGAAGGTGACCGCCAGGATGCCATGCGGGCTGACCTGGCCGGTCTGGATCAGCCAGGCGATGCGGGTGGTCAGCACGCGCGTCTTGCCGCTGCCGGCACCGGCCAGAATCAACGCGGAAAGGTGTGGCAGGGTGACGGCCTCGAGCTGTTGCGGGTTGAGGCCGGCGAGGATGTTGCTGGAGATCACTTGGCGCAAACGGTGCTCGAGTTCTCGACGATTATACCGGCGCTATCAGCAGCATGATTGGAAACCGACGCGCGGCTGGAGCGATTTCTTCAACCGCTTGTCAGGCCGGCGCGCGCCGCGCTTGCATCATGGCGCGAATGCGCGGCGTCAGAATCAAATCCATAGCCTGTGCCATCGCAGTGCCCGGCACCACCAGAGTGTCCGGCCGCGACGCGAAGGCGTTGTCGATGGCCCGCAGCAACCGGGCAAGATCCGCTTCATCGCACCGCGCAAAGCGAATCACCACCAGGCTTTCCTCGGGTGAGGGAATGCCCTCGATCGCGAACGGATTGGAAGTGTCGACGGTGGGCACGCGTTGGAAGTTGATGTGGGTGCGCGAGAACTGCGGGGTAATGTAGTGCACGTAATCGTACATGCGGCGCAGGATGGTCTGGGTCACCGCTTCGACCGAGTAGCCACGCAGCTGCATGTCACGGTGGATCTTCTGGATCCATTCCAGGTTCACGGTTGGTGCCACGCCGATCAGCAGGTCCGGGTGGCGCGCAATGTCGATGTTCTCGGTCATCAGGCCGCCGTGAAGACCCTCGTAGAACAGCAGGTGCGTGTCCGGCGCGATCGCTGCCCAAGGCGTGAAGGTGCCCGGCGCCTGGCCATGCTCCGCGGCGCGTTCGCGGCTGTGCAAGTAAAGGCGGGTGCGCCCGGTGCCGCGCTGGCCATATTCATGGAACAGGGCCTGGAGCAGATCGAGATGATTGGACTCCGGACCGAAATGGCTGATGGGGCGTCCGCCATCACGCTCCAGCGCCTCGATAGCGCGGTGCATTTCGTCGCGTGTGTAGCGATGGAAGCTGTCGCCCTCGACGAACGCCGCGTGGATGCCTTCCCGCCGGAAAAGGTCTTCGAAGATTTTCCGAACCACAGTCGTGCCGGCGCCGGAAGACCCAGTGACGGCGATGATAGGGTGGCGTTTGGACATGAGGCACCGCAGATACGACCGCGTTGGGCGTGGCACCCGAAGCAGTCGAGATGGTACCCTAAACCGGCACCCGCCAGCGCGCGTGTCTCGGCCCGCTCCGACAGGTCGTCGGCGTAGACTAGTACAACGTCTTGCCGCCCGCAGGGACGCCACCGACTCGTGCGGCGTAGCGCCTTCCCAAAGGCGTTCGACTGCTGTCTGCGCGTGACTGCGGGTGCTGGCCCGGAACACGTACACCTTCCATCTGCCGCACTTGCGCGGCGCTGTCCCCAATCAGATGCACGGATATTCCGGGGCGGTGACCGGCACGGGTATAATTTTGCACTTTCTAAACAAGGCCGTTGATGATGATGCAGCCGCAGTACCGTCCAGCCGAGCTGGAGAAGCGGGCGCAGATGGACTGGGACCAGGCCAAGGCGGCGCGGGCAATCGAGCGCCCGGACCGTCCGAAGTATTACTGCCTGTCCATGTTCCCGTATCCGTCCGGCAAGCTGCACATGGGGCACGTGCGCAACTACACGATCGGCGACGTTCTATCGCGCTATCACCGAATGCGGGGCTACAACGTGCTCCAGCCGATGGGCTGGGATGCCTTCGGGTTACCGGCGGAGAACGCCGCCATGGCCAACGGTGTGCCGCCGGCCAAGTGGACCTACGACAACATCGCCTACATGAAAAAGCAGCTCAAGTCGCTGGGTTTCGCCATCGACTGGGAGCGCGAGCTGGCTACTTGTCGTCCCGAGTATTACCGCTGGAACCAGTGGCTGTTCCTGCGCATGCTGGAACGCGGGTTGATATACAAGACGACCGGCATGGTCAACTGGGACCCGGTGGACCAGACCGTGCTCGCCAACGAGCAGGTGATCGACGGGCGGGGTTGGCGCACCGGCGCGCTGGTGGAAAAGCGCGAGATCCCGATGTTCTACATGCGGATCACCGCCTACGCCGACGAGTTGCTCGCGGCCCTGGATGATCTGCCTGGCTGGCCCGAGCGCGTGAAGCTGATGCAGGCCAACTGGATCGGCCGGAGCGAGGGTGTGGACGTGGGATTCCCCTACGAGGATGGCAGCGGCGTGTTGAAGGTGTTCACCACGCGAGCGGACACGCTGATGGGCGCGACCTACTGTGCTGTGGCGGCGGAACATCCGCTTGCCGCGCGGGCGGCGGCCGGAAACCCGAAGCTGGCCGCCTTCATCGAGGAGTGCAAGCGCGGTGCGGTGATGGAAGCGGAGCTGGCCACCCAGGAAAAGAAGGGTATGCCCACCGGCCTCAATGTCATCCATCCGCTGACCGGCGAGAAGCTCGAAGTGTGGGTCGCGAACTATGTGTTGATGGGCTACGGCGAAGGCGCGGTGATGGCGGTGCCAGCACACGACCAGCGCGATTTCGAGTTCGCCACGCAGTACGGTTTGCCGATCAGGTGCGTGATCAAATCCAAGACTGGGGCCTATGCGGATACGACGCCACCGTGGAAGGACGCCTACGCCGAGCCTGGCATCACGGTGAACTCGGGGCCGTTCGACGGTCTGGAGTTCCAGCAGGCCGTGGATGCCATCGCCGCCGCGCTGGAGAGAAAGGGCCTGGGCCGCAAGCGCATCCAGTACCGCCTGCGCGACTGGGGCATTTCGCGGCAACGCTACTGGGGCACACCCATCCCGCTCATCTACTGCGACCAGTGCGGCGATGTACCGGTGCCCGATGATCAGTTGCCGGTGAGGCTTCCCGAGGACCTGGTGCCCGACGGGACTGGCAATCCTCTGGCGAAGACGCCAGCGTTCCGCGATTGCAGGTGCCCGACGTGCGGCGGCAAGGCACGGCGAGAGACCGACACCATGGACACCTTCGTGGATTCATCCTGGTATTACCTGCGCTATGCCTGTCCCGACAACGACAGGGCGATGGTGGACGAGCGCGTCCCCTACTGGTTGGCGGTCGATCAGTACATTGGCGGCATCGAGCACGCCATCCTGCACCTGCTGTACTCGCGTTTCTGGACCAAGGTCATGCGTGACCTCGGCCTGGTGCAGCTCGACGAGCCTTTCACCAACCTGCTCACCCAGGGCATGGTCCTGAACGAGATCTTCTTTCGCAAGACGGACGCCGGACGGATCGTCTACTACAATCCGGCCGACGTCGATCTGGTGTTCGACGAGCGCGGCCAGCGGATCGGCGCCAGACTCAAGGCCGACGGGCAGCCGGTGGAGTCCGGTGGCGTGGGCACCATGTCCAAGTCCAAGAACAACGGCATCGACCCGCAGGCGCTGATCGATCAGTATGGTGCGGACACCGCACGGCTGTTCATGATGTTCGCGTCGCCGCCGGAGCAGACGCTGGAGTGGTCGGATGCCGGAGTGGAAGGCGCGTTCCGCTTTCTTGAAGCGGTTGTGGCACTTCTGTGCCCAGTTCGCGCAGACCAGCGCGGCAAAAGCAAGCGAGGTCGATCACGTTGCCCTGACATCCGAGCAGGCCGATGTGCGGCGCGAGGTGCACGCGATCTTGAAGCAGGCCAACTATGACTTTCAGAAGTTCCAGTTCAACACCGTGGTGTCGGCGGCGATGAAGATTCTCAATGCCCTGGAACGGTCCAATCGCAGCGGAGGGGCGGGCAATAACGAGCTGCTGTTCGCGGCCGGCAGTTTGCCGGTCACGCGCGAGGCGCTCTCCATCCTGCTGCGCCTGCTGGCGCCGATCACCCCGCACGTGGCGTGGCACCTGTGGCGCGATCTGGGCTTCGGACCGGCTGATATCTTCGCGTGCTCCGGATGGCCCGAGCCGCAGGAGGCGGCGCTCAAGCAAGACGGAGATCGAGCTGGTGCTGCAGATCAACGGCAAGATGCGCGGTAGCATCCGCGTGCCGAGCGACGCGTCGCATGCAGCAGATCGAGCAGATCGCGCTGAGCAGCGCGATCGCGCAGAAGTACATCGCTGGCAGACGGTGCAGCAAGGTCGTCGTGGTGCCGGGGCGGCTGGTCAATGTCGTGGTGTAATGCAGGCTGGAGCATGGCAAGCCTGCGCCCGAGGCGTCTCGGTTGCAATCGCTGCCGCGCTTGCAGTCGCGTCGGCGTGCCTGCGGCTTCCACCTGAGCGGTCAGCCCAAGCTGCCGTTCCAGACGCTGTACATCTCGGCGCCCACCTACTCCTCGTTCGCGGCCGAGCTCAAGCGCTATGTCGCCAGCGGCAGCGGGGACAAGCTGGCGGCTCGCCCCGAGCAGGCCGAGGTGGTGCTAGACATTCTCGGCGAGCTCAGGAGACGCAGATCCTGTCGCTTGAGCGACTGCCGGACGTGTAGCGGAATTCCTGCTGCGCTACCGCG
Source organism: uncultured beta proteobacterium (assembly GCA_963741215.1). GTDB lineage: Bacteria > Pseudomonadota > Gammaproteobacteria > Burkholderiales > SHXO01 > SHXO01. Next base: position 725,615 of record CAVUHQ010000035.1, on the reverse strand, counting down.
TGACCTATCGTCTCCGCGACAAGCCCAGACAAGGAGTGGATCCCGCCCACCGAGATCCTGCTGCGCCGCGACTACACCTACGACGATCAGGCGGTGCTGGCCAAGGAGAACGAGCAGTACCTGCTGTTCCAGGAGATGAGAGAGGACGCCGTGCGGCAGATGATGCGCCGGCTGTCCCAGGCGCGGGCACCGTCCTGATCCGATCCATGGCCGCGACGGCTGAACATGAATGCCGCCGGCTCGATTGGCGTTGTCGTTCCGCACACAGCGCAGTTCGATCGACCCATCCGTCTGCGCAGCGGCGCAGTGATGGAGCGCTACGAGCTAGCCTACGAGACCTACGGTCGGCTCAACGCGGAATCGCGACAACGCGGTTCTGGTGTGTCATGCGCTCAATGCGTCCCACCACGTGGCCGGCATCTACGCCGACGACCCGAAGAACGTGGGCTGGTGGGACAACCTGGTCGGTCCCGGCAAGCCGGTGGACACCAATCGGTTCTTCGTCGTCGGCGTCAACAACCTGGGCGGCTGCCACGGGTCCACCGGGCCGGCCAGTATCAACCCGGACACCGGCCGTCCCTGGGGCGCGGACTTCCCGGTCGTCACGGTCGAGGACTGGGTGGAAGTGCAGGCGCGACTCGCCGACCATCTCGGCATCGCGCGCTTCGCGGTGGTCATGGGTGGCAGCCTCGGCGCAATGCAGGCGCTGCAGTGGACCCTGAGCTACCCCGACCGCGTCCGTCACGCGCTGGTGATCGCCGCGGCACCCAAGCTGTCGGCGCAGAACATCGCGTTCAACGAAGTGGCGCGCCAGGCGATCATGACCGATCCGGATTTTCACGGCGGCAACTTCTACGCGCACGGAGTCGTGCCGCGCCGCGGGCTGCGCCTGGCGCGCATGATCGGGCACATCACCTATCTGTCGGACGATGCGATGGCCGAGAAATTCGGCCGCGTGCTGCGCAACGGCGCGCTCAAGTTCAACTTCGACGTGGAGTTCGAGATCGAGTCCTACCTGCGCTATCAGGGAGACAAGTTCTCCGACTACTTCGACGCCAATACCTATCTGCGCATCACCAAGGCGCTGGACTACTTCGACCCGGCGCCTGGAGTATGGCGGCGATCTCACCAAGGCCCTGGCTCGCGCGAAGGCGGCGTTTCTGGTGGTGTCGTTCACCTCGGACTGGCGCTTTTCGCCGACGCGCTCGCGTGAGATCGTCAAGGCGCTGGTGGACAACCGGCTCGACGTCTCCTACGCAGAGATCGATGCGCCACACGGCCACGACGCATTCCTCATGGATGACTCGCGCTACCACGATCTGATCCGCGCCTACCTGGACAACATCGACTCGCAATGACGCAGCCCATGCCACACGCTTCCGTTCCCGGCCAGGCGCGAATGGCACTCTCGGGCCGGCCGAGTTCGAAGCCATCGCCGCATGGATCCAGCCCGGAGCGCACGTGCTCGACCTGGGTTGCGGCGACGGCTCGCTGCTGCGCTTCCTGAAGGAGGTGCGCGGGGCCTTCGGTTATGGCATCGAGATCGACGACGCGAATATCCTGGCGAGCGTGCGCAACCGCGTCAACGTGCTGCAGAGCGACCTGGAATCGGGCCTGGCAGGCTTCGAATCCGGCTCCTTCGACTACGTGATCCTGTCGCAGACGCTGCAGGCCGTACGCCACACCGAGCAGATCATCGGCGAGATGCTGCGGGTCGGGCGCGCAGGCTATCGTGACCTTCCCCAACTTCGGCTACTGGGGCCATCGACTGCAGGTGCTGCGGGGCCACATGCCGGTGTCCCCTACCCTGCCGTATCAGTGGTACAACACGCCCAACGTGCACCTGTTCACCATTGGCGACTTCGAGACCTTCTGCGCGACCAGGGCATTCGCATCCTCGAGCGCGTAGTGCATGGACCATGGGCGTGTCGTTTCGGCTGCTGCCCAATCTGCTGGGCTCGCTGGCGGTCTATCGCTTCGACCGGGGTCCGCAGCCATAGCCAGTCAGCCCGGGGCGGGGCGGCCCAGCTTGCCTGCAGCACAGCAGAGAGCGCAGCCCGGCGACGCGCCGTCCTTGCGTGAGGTCCTGTTCACGCGGCGCATGCTGATCTGCGTGTTCATCGGCTTCAGCTCGGGCTTGCCGCTGTACGTGCTGCTCACGCTGGTGCCGGGCTGGCTGCGCTCCGAGCACGTGGATCTCAAGGCGATCGGACTGTTCACGCTGATCCAGTTTCCCTACACCTGGAAGTTCGTCTGGTCGCCGCTGCTCGACCGGTTTGCCTTTCCCTGGCTCGGGCGCCGACGCGGCTGGATGCTGCTCACGCAATGTGCACTGCTGCTCGCGATCAGTCTGATCGGCGGGCTGGTCGCCGGCGACGGACCTGCGAGCGATTGCCGGCCTGGCTGCGGTCACAGCGTTTCTGAGCGCGAGTCAGGACATCGTGCTGGACGCCTATCGGCGCGAGATCCTGAGCGACGTCGAACTGGGGCTGGGCACCGCGGTGTACGTCAACGCGTACAAGATTTCCGGCTTGATCCCAGGCTCGCTGTCCCTGGTACTGGCGGATCACTTCCCCTGGTCGATGGTGTTTCTGGTCACCGCGTTGTTCATGTTGCCGGGCATAGCAATGACACTGATGGTGAAGGAGCCGGCCATACCGGCGGGTGCGCCGCGCACCTTGCGTGCCGCGGTGGTGGAGCCGTTCGCGGAGTTCGTCGGCCGCGCCGGTTGGCGCGGGGCGGCCCTGGTGCTGGGCTTTATCTTTCTCTACAAGCTCGGCGACAGCATGGCGACCGCGTTGGCCACGCCGTTCTATCTCGACATGGGTTTCACCAAGTCCGAGATCGGCCTCATCGCCAAGAATGCTGGCCTGTGGCCCAGCGTGATCGGCGGCCTGCTCGGCGGCCTGTGGATGGTCAAGCTGGGAATCAACCGCGCGCTATGGGTATTCGGAGCAGCGCAGGCACTGTCGATCCTCGGTTTTGCCGCGCTGTCGCAGCTACCGGGTAGTCGGGCGGCGCTGGCTTGCGCCATCGGGTTCGAAGCGCTCGGAGTAGGGCTGGGGACCGCGGCTTTCACCGCCTTCATTGCGCGCACCACCAACCCGCGCTACACCGCCACACAGTTCGCTCTGTTTACCAGCCTGGCGGCGGTGCCGCGTACGCTGATCAACGCTACCACTGGATGGATCGTGGAGCACACCGGGTGGTTCGATTTCTACCTGATCTGCACGCTGCTGGCGGTGCCGGGAATGGTGCTGCTGTGGTGGGTCGCGCCGTGGAACGAAGAAGACCACGACCAGTGAGCAGTCGATTCAGCGCAATCTCATAGTCGTAGTCGATGGTCAGCGGTGCATGATCGGAGAAGCGCTTCGCCTTGTAGATCGATGCCTTCACCGCTTTGGCCGCGATCGCGGGCGTGGCGATCTGGTAGTCGATGCGCCAGCCCACGTTCTTGGCCCAGGCCTGGCCACGGTTCGACCACCAGGTGTATTGCTCCGGCCGGCGAATCCAGCCGGCGGAACACATCGACGTAGCCGAGCTTGTCGAACACGCCCGACAGCCAGGCACGCTCCTCCGGCAAAAAGCCGGGATTCTTCTGATTCGAGCGCCAGTTCTTGAGGTCGATTTCCTGGTGTGCGATATTCCAGTCGCCGCAAATGACCACCTCGCGTCCGCTCAGCGCCAGCTCGTGGAGCCGGGGAATGGTGCGCTCGAGAAAGCGGAACTTCACCGCCAGCCGTTCCTCCGAGCTGGAGCCCGATGGCAGGTAGAGGGAGACCACGCTCAGCGGGCCAAACCAGGCCTCGAGGTAGCGTCCCTCGGCATCGATGTCAGCGATCCCGAAGCCCTCGACGAGCCGGTCCGGTTCGCGTGCGCAGTACAGGCCGACCCCGCTATAGCCCTTCTTCTCGGCGCAATGGAAGTAGCCGCGCAGCCGTCCCGGATTGCGCATCGCATCCGTGATATCCGGCGCTTGCGCCTTGAGCTCCTGAACACAAACGATGTCGGCTTTCTGCGCCGGGCAACCAGCGCAACAGGCCTTTGTTGACGGCAGACCGTATGCCGTTTAGATTCAAGCTGATGATGCGCACGAGAGACTTCGGTGTGAGCTTTCGAGAGGACTTTATCGCGTTCGCCGTGGAGCGGCAGGTTCTCCGATTCGGAGAGTTCACCACCAAGGCAGGGCGTCTTTCGCCCTATTTTTTCAACGCCGGACTGTTCAACGATGGCAATTCGCTGCGGCAACTGGGCGAATTCTACGCCGACGCCATGCTCGCTTCGGCTATCGCGTTCGATCAGTTATTCGGACCGGCATACAAGGGTATTCCGCTGGTCACGGCGGCAGCGATGGCCCTCGCCGAAAAAGGTCGGAATGTGCCGATCTCCTTCAACCGCAAGGAGGCCAAGGATCACGGCGAAGGCGGCTTGATCATCGGAGCTCCCCTGGCGGGCCGCGTCCTGATCGTCGACGACGTCATCTCCGCCGGCACCTCGGTGCGGGAATCAGTCGACCTGATCCGCGCAAGCGGGGCCATTGCCGGCGGAGTCGTTATCGCCCTGGACCGGATGGAACGTGGCCAAGGGTCACTCTCAGCGACGCAGGAGGTGCAACAGAGCTTCGATATGCCGGTGATCAGCATAGCCACGCTGGACGACCTGCTGGACTACCTGCGAGCGCGAGGGAATGGCACGCGAGTTGCAGTCGGTCATGCGTTATCGTAGTCAGTATGGAGTCTAAGAAAACATGCACGTGAGTCGTATGGTCTTCCTGGGGGGCTTGGTGCTCGCTTTCGCCCTGGCGGATGCGGCCGCGGCGGCGAAGATCTACAAATGGACGGACGAAAAGGGGGTCACTCACTATGGCGAGTCGATCCCCCCCGAATACAAGGATCAGGCTGCCGCGGAAATGACCACCCAGGGCATTACTGTGCGCAAGTGGGACTCGGCCAGCAAGGTGGACCCGCGCAAGACGACCGAAGAGAAGGCCGCGCACGAGCGGGAGGAGAAGCAGCGCGCCTTCGAGCAGCGGCGGCGCGACATGGCGCTCGTCAACACCTACACCAGCCCCAAGGAAATCGACGACGCTCGCGAACGTACCCTGCAGTTTCCGATGCAGGCGATCCGCGCGCTCGATTCCCGGCTGAAGAGGGCCCAGGAGAAACTGACTGCCCTCGAGGAGCAGGCTGCATCCCTGTCCAAGGGCGGCAAGCGCGTCCCCGATGGCCTGGAGCAGGACATCGTGGACCAGAAGGTCGAGGTGGACACCATCAAAGCCGAGATTGACCGCCACCAGGCCCAGGTCCAGGCGGTCAAGACGAAGTACGAGGAGGATAAGAAGCGGTACCTCGAGTTGACCCAACGCTGAAGCGGCAGCGCTCGCCTTGCGCCTTCACCAGGGGAGCGTTCACACCAGCAGTTTCTTACGCAGAATCTCGTTGACCTGGGCCGGGTTCGCCTTCCCCTTGGTGGCTTTCATCGCCTGGCCGACGAGAAAGTTGAAAGCCTTCTCCTTCCCGGCGCGAAACTCGGCAACCTGTGCAGTGTTGGCAGCGATGATTGCGTCTACGACCTGCTCGATTTCGCCAGCATTCGAGATCTGCCGAAAACCCAGCTCTTGAATGGTAGCGTCGGCCAGCTCCTCTATTTCCCGCTGGGCAGGCTGCTCGCAATGCAGCCACATTTGGGCGAACACATCCTTTGCCATCTTCCCTGAAATCGTGCCGTCGAGGATGCGCAGCAGCAATCGCGCGAGTTGTGCGCTGGATATCCGCGCTTCGGCGATATCGAGGCCGGCCTTGTTCAAGGCGCCAGCGAGCTCGCCCGTCAGCCAGTTGGCGGCAAGCTTGGGCTCCTTTCCTCCCAGCGCCCCGACAACACCCTCGAAGTAGGTCGCCATTTCCCGGCTGGCGGTGAGCAAAGCCGCGTCGTAGGCAGTCAGGCCGAATTCGCGCTGGAACCGTTCACGCTTGGCAGCGGGTAGCTCGGGCAGAGCGCTCCGAACCCGATCGATCCAGGGCTGCGTCACCTCGAGCGGAAGCAGGTCGGGGTCAGGAAAGTAGCGATAGTCGTGTGCGTCTTCCTTGGAGCGCATGGCGCGCGTCTCGTCCCGGTCCGGGTCATACAGCCGCGTCTGCTGCACCACTTTGCCACCGTCCTCGAGTAGTTCGATCTGGCGCCGCACCTCGAACGCGATGGCACGCTCCAGGAAGCGGAACGAGTTGAGGTTCTTGATCTCGCAGCGCGTGCCCAGGGTTTGCGTGCCGCCCGGGCGCACCGAGACGTTGGCGTCGCAGCGAAATGAGCCCTCCTGCATGTTGCCATCGCAGATGTCGATCCAACGCACCAGCGCATGCAGCGTCTTGGCATACGCCACCGCCTCCTCCGCGCTGCGCATGTCGGGCTCGGACACGATTTCGAGCAGCGGGGTGCCGGCGCGGTTGAGGTCGATACCGCTCATGCCATGAAAATCCTCGTGCAGAGATTTGCCGGCGTCCTCTTCCAGATGCGCGCGGGTGAGACGCACGGTCTTCTCTGCGCCGCCGACGCGAATCGCAATGCTGCCCCCCCGCACGATCGGCAATTCGTACTGGCTGATCTGGTAGCCCTTGGGAAGGTCCGGGTAAAAGTAGTTCTTGCGTGCGAACACCGAGCGCGGGCTGATCGCTCCGCCTACGGCCAGCCCGAACCGGATGGCGCGCTCGACCGCGCCAGCATTGGCCGCCGGCAGCACGCCCGGCAGCGCAATATCGACTGCGCTGGCCTGCGTATTCGGAGGGGCGCCGAACGCCGTTGACGCCCCCGAAAACAACTTCGACGCGGTGGAGAGCTGCGCGTGTGTTTCCAGCCCGATTACGATTTCCCAGTTCATGACGCCTTAATTTTTGCAAGGTACCGAGTCAAGGGGAGGAATACGAGCGTCCATCCTCTTCGCCCCTACCTTTCGGCTGCCGGCGGCATCCGCAGGTGCCAATCAGTCGCCCGCTGGTACTGGTGCGCGATGTTCAGCAGGTGAGCTTCCGTAAAATAGTTACCCATGATCTGCAAGCCTACCGGCAGGCCGTCCCCAAACCCGCAGGGAATCGAAAGCGCCGGAATTCCCGCGAGCGGGGCCGGAATGGTATAGATGTCATTCAGATACATTTGCACCGGATCGGCAGTCTTGGCCCCGAGCTTGAACGCGGTGGTCGGCGAGGTCGGCCCCATGATCACGTCGCACTGCCGGAAGGCGTCGGCAAAGTCCTGCGCAATCAGGCGCCGCACTTTCTGCGCCTGCAGGTAGTAAGCGTCGTAGTACCCGTGTGACAGCACATAAGTGCCGATCAGGATACGGCGCTTGACCTCGGCCCCGAAGCCTTGCGCCCGCGTCTTCATGTACATGTCTTGCAGATCGCCGTACTCGGGCGCGCGGAAGCCGTAGCGCACGCCGTCGAAGCGCGCCAGGTTGCTCGAGGCCTCGGCTGGCGCCAGGACGTAGTAGGCCGGAACCGCCAGCCGGCTACGCGGCAAGCTCACCTCGACCACCTGACAGCCCAGGTTCGCAAACTCGGCCACGGCACTTTCCACCGCAGCGGCGACATCTGGGGCGAGGCCGCCAGAGAAGAATTCCTTGGGCAGTCCGATGCGCAAGCCAGCGATTGGCCGCTCCAGATCGCGCGTGTAGTCCTCTGTCTGGCGGTCTAGGCTGGTCGCGTCGCGCGCATCGAAGCCAGCAACGACGTTCAGCAGCAACGCGAGATCGGCGGCGGATTTGGCCATTGGGCCGCACTGATCCAGACTCGAGGCAAAAGCGACCATGCCGTACCGGGAGACGACGCCATAGGTCGGCTTCAGCCCGGAGATACCGCACAGCGCCGCCGGTTGCCGAATGGAGCCGCCCGTGTCCGTACCCAAGGCGACGGGTGCGAGTCGAGCGGCAACCGCTGCCGCTGATCCGCCTGAGCTACCGCCAGGCACCGTGCCCAGGTCCCAAGGGTTCTTGACCGGGCCGAAATAAGAGGTCTCGCTGGACGAGCCCATGGCGAACTCGTCCATGTTGGTCTTGCCCAGATTCACCGCGCCGGCGGCACGCAGCTTTTCCACCACGTGCGCATCATAGGGGGCGGTGAAGTTGTACAGGATCTTCGACCCGCAGGTGGTCAGCCAGCCCTTGGTGCAGAAGATGTCCTTGAGCGCGACCGGAATGCCGGTGAGCGGCTGCACCTGCCCTTGGGCGATGCGCTGGTCCGCGGCGTGCGCCTGCGCGAGGCTGGCCTCCGGGTCCAGGGTGATGAAAGCATTGAGTTCCGGGTTGAGGCGTTGCGCCCGGTCCAAGAAAAACCTGGTCAGCTCCAGGCTGGAGATATCCTTCCGCGCGAGCGCGCCGGACAGTTCAGTAAGGCTGGCGTTTATCATCGCACGGTCTGGAAGGAGTTGACGCTTCAGGCCAGGGCGGTCCAAATGCGCCATCCGCGGTGAGCGCCCAACCAGCCTTTCACTCGATTACTTTTGGCACCAGGTAAAGCCCCGCTTCGACTTGCGGCGCAATGCTCTGGAATAACTCGTGCTGGTCGTGCTCGGTTACCTGGTCCTCGCGCAGCCGCAAAGTCACATCCTGACCATGGGACATCGGTTCGATGCCGCGCGTGTCCGCTGACTGCAGCTCTTCGATCAAGCTGAAGATAGCCTGCAATTGGGAGAGCACCTGCTCGGCTTCGGCTTGCGTGACCTCGACGCGGGCGAGCTGGGCGATGCGGTTGATGTCGTTCAGGGAGAGGGCCATCCGGGAATTCCAGACATGATGTTGTCGGGGCAGGGCGAGATCGGCCCGACGCTTCCAACGTATTCTTCAAGTAGAGTATTATAACTTTTTCCCTCTGCACCATCTCTAACACGCGGGAGCTTCATGTTCGGATTCCTTGGCGGTTACTTCTCCAACGATCTCGCCATCGACCTCGGTACAGCCAATACCCTCATCTTCGTGAGTGGCAAGGGCATCGTCCTCAACGAGCCGTCGGTCGTCGCAATCCGTCAGCAAGGCGGGCCCAACGGCAAGAAGATCATCCAGGAAGTGGGCCTGGCGGCCAAGCAGATGCTGGGCCGCACGCCGGGGAACATCGTCGCGATCCGGCCCATGAAAGACGGCGTGATCGCGGACTTTACCGTGACCGAGCAGATGCTCAAGCAGTTCATCAAGAAGGTCCACGACAACCGCTTGTTCTCGCCCAGCCCGCGCATCGTGATTTGTGTGCCCTGCGGTTCCACTCAAGTCGAGCGCCGCGCCATCCGTGAATCGGCCTATGGGGCCGGAGCGCGCAAAGTGGAGCTGATCGAGGAACCGATGGCGGCCGCTATCGGTGCCGGGTTACCGGTGGAAGAGGCGACCGGTTCCATGGTGGTGGATATCGGCGGCGGCACTACCGAGGTCGGCGTCATCTCCCTGGGCGGCATCGTCTATGCAGGCTCTGTGCGAGTTGGCGGCGACAAGTTCGACGAAGCCATCATCAACTATATTCGCCGCAACTATGGCATGTTGATTGGTGAGACTACCGCCGAAGAGATCAAAAAGGAGATCGGCTCGGCGTTTCCGGGCAGCGAGGTCAGGGAGAAGGAGGTCAAGGGCCGTAACTTGGCCGAGGGCATTCCCGCGCAGCTTCACCATCTCGAGCAACGAGATCCTCGAGGCGCTCACCGAGCCACTGAACGCGATCGTCAGTGCCGTGAAATCGGCCCTAGAGCAAACCCCGCCCGAGCTGGGGGCGGATATCGCCGAGAAAGGCATGGTGCTCACCGGCGGCGGGGCGTTGCTGCGCGACGTGGACCGCCTGCTGATGGAGGAGACTGGGCTGCCGGTTATCGTTGCCGACGACCCGCTCACCTGCGTGGTACGCGGTTCCGGCAAGGCCCTGGAGAAGATGGACAAGCTGGGCAGCATCTTCACCAGTGACTGAGGAGGGGCGTCCGGCCCCCTCTGCTGCCACTTTCGAACTGCCGGCCTATGCGGCCGCGGTTTCGCATGTTTCTTGCGTGAGGGCAGGCGCTCCCACACAGACCTGCTAGCCGCAGTCATACCGCCGCATTCAGCTCATGGAATACTCGCCGCCACCATTCTTCAAGCGCGGACCGAGCCTCCTCACCCGATTCACCTTCGTCACGATCATCTCGGTCGTCTTGCTGGTGTTGGACGCTCGCTTCAACTATCTCCAGGTACTGCGTCAGGCCATCGCGGCGGTGGTCTACCCCCTGCAGCGTCTGACTTCGTTACCGGGCGGGTTGGCCGGCCGCGTGGGCGACTTCTTCGTGACTCAGGCCCAATTGCAGCGGGAGAACGAGCAACTCAAGCGGCAGGAACTGCTGCATACCGCGGCCTTGGAGGTGCAAAAGTCCCTGGAGAGCGAGAATCAGCATTTGCGCCAGTTGCTCGGAATGCGCGACCGGCTTCCGCGCGAGTTCATCGCGGCCGAGATCCTGTATGCGCACCGCGACCCTTTTACTCGGCGGGTGGTGGTAGACAAAGGCTTCCAGCACGGGGTAAAGGCCGGCATGGCAGTCGTCGACGACAACGGCGTAGTCGGCCAGGTAACCCGGGTATTTCCCTGGGCGTCGGAGGTTACCCTGGTCACCGACAAGGAGCAGGCCGTACCCATCCAGGCGGTACGCAGCGGGCTGCGCGGCGTGACCTTCGGCATCGGCTACGACGGCACACTGGAGCTGCGCTTCATGCCGGTAAACGCCGATATCCAGAACGGCGACCTGCTGGTCACGTCCGGCATCGATGGCACCTATCCTGCCGGATTGCCGGTGGCGGTCGTGTCCAACATCGAGCGCAACGCCGCCTACGCCTTTGCCCGCATCACCTGTACACCAGCCGCCGGGGTGAGCAGCTTCGGCCAGGTTCTGATCGTGTCCACGTCAGACAAGACGCCGGACAATCCGGTGACCGACGAACAGCCTGGACCCAAGGGGAAGAGGGTCAAGAAGTGAACCTGAATTGGCTGCTCCCGCCAACCGGCAGCAAAGCCCCGCCCCAGGAGATCCTGCTGCCGGTAAAGACTCGCTACATCGCGGTGACCCTGCTTGCCGCCCTGGTTCTGGACCTGTTCGCCCTGCCCGGCGTTCTGCAGCAGATCCGCCCCGACTTCATCGCCCTGACGCTGATCTACTGGGTGGTCTACCATCCGCGGCGGGTCGGATTCCTGCCGGCTTGGATCATGGGACTCATCATGGATGTGGCTGACGGCAGCCTGTTCGGTCAACATGCACTGGCTTACGCAGTGCTTGATGTATCTCGCTATCCTGCTGCACCGTCGGATCGTGATGTTCGGAATGCGGCATCAGATCGTCCATGTGCTGGCGATCCTGCTCGCCTCTCAGTTCATCATGCTGGGTGTGCGACTGATGGCCGGCGCCGACTTTCCCGGGCCGCTTTACTTTCGTGCCCAGCCTGCTCGGCGCGGCGCTGTGGCCTCTGTTGTTCAACGTGATCCGCGTTCCGTTGCGGCCCAGGATCGATCCGGATGTTGTCTAGGCTGCGCATCTTCCGCCGCTTTGCGGCACGCCAGGAGCGCGATCCCATCGTCCTGGGAGGCAGCCGGCGGGCGGAGCTGCGCGACCATCAGAAGGAACTGCACAACTTCCAGATTGCGCCTGGCGGTCTGCGCCGGCGTGGTGCTGCTCGTGTTCTTCCTGCTGGTGGTACGGTTTTTCTACGTGCAGGTGCTGCAGCACGAGTACTACCACACCCTGGCTGAAAACAATCGCATCTCCATCGTCCCCATCATCCCCAACCGTGGGCTGATCCTGGATCGCAATGGCGCCGTGCTGGCGCACAACTATGCCGCCTATACGCTCGAGATCACGCCAGCCAAAGCCGGCGACCTGGAGCCGCTGATCAACGAGCTGGCCACCGTGGTCGAGGTCGCGCCCAAGGACCGCAAGCGGTTCCGCAAGCTGCTCGAGGAAGGTCACGACTTCGCCAGCCTGCCGATACGCACACGGCTCAACGATGTGGAGGTGGCGAAGTTCGCCGCCAACAAGTTCCGCTTCCCCGGTGTGGACATCCGCGCGCGCTTGTTCCGCCACTATCCCAACGGTGACGTTGGCGTCCCACGTCATCGGCTACATCGGGCGGCTGACCCAGAGTGACCTGGACAAGCTGGAGGACAATGGACTGGCCGCCAACTACACGGGCTCCGACTTCATCGGCAAGGTCGGCCTGGAGGGGCGCTACGAGGCTGACCTGCATGGGACCACCGGCTTCGAGGAGGTGGAGACCGACGCCAACGGCCGGGCGGTCCGGACGCTGCGCAGCACCCTGCCGGTGTCGGGCAACAACCTGCTGCTGTCGCTGGATGCCCGATTGCAGGAAGTAGCGGAGCGCGTTTTCGGCGACCGTCGCGGGGCGCTGGTCGCGATCGAACCTTCCACCGGCGGCGTACTGGCGCTGGTCAGCAAGCCCGGTTTCGACCCGAATCTGTTCGTGGACGGCATCGACCCCCAGAACTGGGATGCGCTCAACACCTCGATCGACCATCCGCTCAACAACCGCGCCCTGCAGGGAGTCTATCCGCCCGGCTCGACGTTCAAGCCATTCATGGCAGTGGCGGCCCTGGAGCTGGGCAAGCGCAATCCCGCATCACGCCATCTTCGATCCCGGCTACTTCGTGCTCGGCGGTGCCGGGGCCATCGGTACCGCGACTGGAAAACCGGCGGGCACGGCATGGTGGACCTGCACAAGTCGATCGTGATTTCCTGCGACACGTACTACTACGGGGTGGCCCAGGACCTGGGAATCGACAATATTCACCAGTTCATCGGCCAGTTCGGCTTCGGCAAGCGCACCGGCATCGACATCGACGGCGAGGCCGGCGGGCTGCTGCCTTCGCAGGAATGGAAGATGCGCAGCGTTTGCGCAGAACCCGCTGCAACAGAAATGGTTCACCGGAGACACGATTTCAGTGGGCATCGGGCAGGGCTACAACCTGGCCACGCCGCTGCAGCTGGCGCATGCGGTTGCCGTCATCGCGAACAGCGGTAACGTATTCCGGCCGCACGTCGTGCGTCACATCCAGGACAGTCAGACCAACAAACTCACCAGCATCGAGGTCGCAGCCGGTCGGTACGATTCGCGCTGCGACCGGACAACATCAACCTGGTGCGCGACGCCATGGTCGATGTCACCCGGCCGGGTGGCACTGCGGCCGGCGCCGGTGCCGGAGCGCAATACAAGTTCGCAGGCAAGACCGGCACCGCGCAGGTGGTTGCCATGAAGCAGAACGAGAAATACGACGAGCGCCGGGTGCTCGAGCGTCACCGCGACCATGCGCTGTTCATCGCCTACGCTCCGGCCGATGCGCCCTACGATTGCGCTGGCGGTGCTGGTGGAGAACGGTGGCCATGGCGGCTCGACCGCAGCACCCATCGCACGCGCAGTGCTGGACTTCTACCTGCTCGGCAAGGAGCCCCAGTCAAACGCGAGCGCGGGAGAGGAGCCCAGCGAGGATGATTAACCGCCTGTTCGCCTTCCTCGGCCGTCACGTCGATCGCCATCTGCTGGCGTCGATCAGCGCGCTGCTGCTGGTCGGGACTCATCACGCTATACAGCGCGTCGGGCGAAAGCGGATCGCGCGGGTCGGGGGCCAGCTCGCCAATATCGTGGTCGCGCTCACGCTCATGTGGATCGCGGCGAACATCCCGCCCCATTATCTGCTGCGGTTGGCGTTGCCGACCTACCTCGTCGGGCTGCTGCTGCTGATCGCCGTCGCGCTGTTCGGCGAAGTGGTCTTCGGCGCGCGGCGCCGGCTGCATGTTGGGGTGACTCGCTTCCAGCCCTCCGAGGTGATGAAGGTTGCGGTGCCGCTTGGCGCTGGCCTGGTACTTCGACCGTTACGAGGCTGTGCTCAAGCTGCGTGACTTCGCCGTGGCGGCCGTGATGCTGCTGATACCGGTGCTACTGATAGCCAAGCAGCCCGATCTGGGCACGGCATTGATCATCACCGCGGCCGGTTTCTACGTCATCTTCCTGGCCGGCCTGAGCTGGAAGATCCTGGTCGGCCTGACTGCCGCGAGTCACGGCCAGCCTGCCGCTGCTGTGGTCGGTCATGCACGACTACCAGCGCCAGCGGATACTGACGCTGCTCGACCCGAACGAGGATCCGTTGGGTGCGGGCTATCACACGATTCAGGCGACCATCGCGCTCGGATCCGGCGGCTTCTTCGGCAAGGGATGGCTGAACGGGACGCAGGCGCACCTCGACTTTCTGCCGGAGCGCAGCACCGACTTTATCTTCGCCGTGTTCTCGGAGGAATTCGGCCTGTTCGGCAACCTGGTGCTGGTGACGCTGTTCCTGTTCGTGATCGGGCGCGGGCTCGTTCATCACCTTCAACGCCTCGACCCTGTTCACACGGCTCGTGGCCGGCGCCATCACGCTGACTTTTTTTACCTACGTGTTCGTGAACATGGGTATGGCCAGCGGTGTCCTGCCGGTGGTGGGTGTGCCGCTGCCGCTGATGAGCTACGGCGGCTCCTCGCTGGTCAGCATCCTGATCGCGATCGGGATTCTGATGAGCATCCATACGCATAAGCGGCTGGTCAAGAGCTAGTGGCGAGCGGTCAGTCGGCATTGAGGAGGCGAAACGTAGCCAGCAGCAGGCTGGGTAACCAGTGCTTGCGGACGCGGTGTCAGAGCTGCCTGCGACGGGCTTGATTCTCCGGGGCTGGCTACCGGAGCCTCGGCGCGGCGCGGCGCTCATGCCCTCGCCGCTGCTGCGCTGCGTGCTGCCTGCGTGCGCCCCGGTCTCGCGAACCGGCGCCCACGCAAGGCGGGCGGCTACTATCTTGACGATGGGCCGGGCGCGAACCCGCCCGCCAATCTTGATCGGATCCCCGATGCCGAGCCCAAGGCAGAGCCGATCAAGGCCTCGACGGCGCGTCCCTACGCCGTCTTCGGCCGCACGTATACGCCCGATGGCGCGGGTCGTGCCCTACAAGGCGCGCGGCAGGGCAAGCTGGTACGGCAAGCGCTATCACGGGCAGCCCACCGCGTCGGGGGAGCCCTACGACATGTATGCGATGACTGCCGCGCATCCGACGCTTCCGATCCCGAGCTACGCACGCGTGACCAACCTGCGCAACGGCAAGGCCGTGATCGTGCGAATCAACGACCGTGGCCCGTTCCGGGGCGACCGCCTGATCGATCTGTCCTACACGGCGGCCTATCAGCTCGGGATTGTCGGATCAGGGAGCGATCTGGTAGAGGTCGAGAGCATTGTCCCCGGCGAACTCTGCCGCGGCCGCTCTCGAGGCGCCGTCTGCTTCAGAAGCCGACGTTGCGCCGATCCAAGCGACCTCAGTCAAGCTCGAAGTCGACCCCGACGGCGCCCTCGCAACCGCAGTGGCGACGCAGCCCCCAAGCCGGTGGCGGCAGAGCCCTACAGCCTCAATGGTGCAGAGCCTCAAGGTCGTGCCACAGGAACCTAAGGGCGTCTATGTGCAGTTGGGTGCCTTCAGCGCCTGCGTCCGAAGGCCGAGACCTTCCTGGTCCCACATGCGCATCGATCTGAGCTGGCTCGGCGATGCCATCGCGTCTTTACGCACGCGATGGGCTGTATCGCGTACATGCCGGGCCGTACGCGGATCGCGCGCCAGGCCGACCAGGTGGCCACGCGCATCGAGCAGACCACGACTCAGACCTATCGTGACCGTGTCGTGATCACACGTCCTAACCACGACCATCTATCCGCCATGCTGCCATGAATACGCTCATCTGCGGATCGATCGCCTACGACACGATCATGGTATTCCGGGACCGTTTCAAGAATCACATCCTCCCGGACCAGATCCACATCCTCAACGTCGCATTCCTGGTTCCCGATATGCGCCGCGAGTTCGGCGGCTGTGCCGGCAACATCGCCTACAACATGCGCATGCTGGGCGGGCGGCCGCTGATCATGGCCGCTGTGGGCGACGACTACCAGCCGTACGCCGATCGCCTGGAGCGGTTGAAGCATTCCAGCAAACCCACATCCGGCAGGTCAAGGATACCTTCACGGCGCAAGCCTTCATCACCACCGATCTGGACGACAACCAGATCACCGCCTTCCACCCGGGCGCGATGAACCATTCGCACCTCAACCATGTGGGCGACGCGAAGGACGTGAGCCTCGGCATCGTCGCCCCGACGGACGCGAGGGCATGCGCAACCATGCGCGCGAGTTCCATCAGGCGCGGCATCCCGTTCATCTTCGATCCAGGTCAGGGTATGCCCATGTTCAACGGCGACGAACTGCTCGAGTTCGTGCGCCTGGCCGACTACGTGGCTGTCAACGACTACGAAGGACGCAGTGCTGCAGGAGAAGACCGGCAAATCGATAGAGGAGCTTGTCGCGGCTGGTGAAGGCGTTCATCGTCACCCAGGGCGCCGAGGGCTCGTCATCTTTGCGGATGCGGCAAAGCGATTCGGATCCCGAGCGTGAAGCCCGCAAGCAGTACTCGATCCTACGGGCTGCGGCGACGCCTATCGCGCAGGGCTGCTGTACGGCATCTCAGCAAGCCTACGACTGGCCCACGACGGGGCGGCTGGCGTCGCTCCTGGGTGCCATGAAAATCGCCAGCCGTGGCGGACAGAACCACCTGGCGACCCGCGACGAGATCGGCGATTCGCTACCGGGAAGCGTTTGGAACTTCGATCTGGTAAAGTAAACCGTGTAACAGTTTGGGTTCGCCTCCAGCGAACGGTCCCGTGACCGGGCCGTCAGGCGGGGAGCCGAGGATGTTGTTCCTCACTAACCAGGAGTAAACAGGTACATGGCATGCGGTCCGTCGCCCGCAGTCTATGCTCTTGCGTGATCGGGAGCGGCATCTGTCCCGCGATTAAAACCGCGAGCTGTCCCACGTGGTGCGTTCCGAGACTCGCGTCCGCACCGCGGCCTTGCCTCGAAGCCAGCACCCGTCGCGAAAGCTTCATTTGTGTTTCACTACCGTGTCATAGCCGGCAAATTAGTGTTCCCTAGGTTCTTCTTTTAATGGAGCGGAAACATGCTGGAACCACGGCGCGATCCCCGGCCTGAAGCTCAACGCAGGCTAGTCCGTCCATCTGGCGCGCGGCGAGGCGGAGATTGCGGACGCTCAGCGCTTGCGCTATCGCGTGTTCGCCGAGGAGATGGGGGCGCGCCTGCCGAGTGCGGCAGAAGGTATCGACCGCGACATGTTCGACCGCTGGTGCGACCATCTGCTGGTTACCGAAGAGGACACCGGCGAAGTTCGTGGGACCTATCGCATTCTCAGCGGCGAGCGTCTGCGAAGCGCATCGGTGGGTTCTATTCCGAACAGGAATTCGATCTCGCCGCGGCTCAAGCATCTGCGCGACCGTGCGGTCGAGGTCGGTCGCTCCTGCGTGCATCCGGACCACCGAAGTGGCGCGCGTGATCGCGCTGCTATGGTCGGGCTTGGCTGAGTACATGCAGAGAGACCGGTTCGGAATACATCCTCGGCTGCGCCAGCATGAGCATGGTGGACGGCGGACATGGGGCGGCAGCCGCCTACTGATCGGCTCAGGGAATCGCACCTGAGTCCGGTCGAGTATCGGGTGTTCCCGCATTGTCCGCTGCCCTTGCATGAGCTGAATCAGAACGCAGCACCATCGTTCCTCCGCTCCTCAAGGCATATCTTAGAGTGGGAGCGTATGTGTGCGGCGAACCGGCCTGGGACCCGGACTTCAACACGGCCGACTTGCTGATCCTGTTGCCGCTTTCCCGGGTGGACGAGCGCTACGCCAAACACTTCATGAGGAATGCCGGATAGTCACAGTCGTCCGCGGCCGCACGACACCGCTCGGGACAGGTCGACCCCTCGCCTTACACGGCTCTACCGGCTTACCCGACTCCTGATCCATCTGGTCTACGGTTGTTTCTACGTAGGCGTTCTGTTTCCTTTTCTTTCCAGCAAGTGGCGCCTGCGAGCGATCAAGCGCTGGTCGCGGCCAGCTCCTGCACATGCTGCACCTGCGCGTGCAGCGTGCATGGTTCGCTGCCGTCCGGCCACGCACCGACACTGATCGTGAGCAACCACGTGTCCTGGCTCGACATCTGGGTGGTCAACTCCGTAGTTCCGGTCCGCTTCGTGGCGAAATCCGACATCCGGCGCTGGCCCGTCGTCGGATTCCTGGTGTCGGGCGCGGGAACGATTTTCATCGAGCGCCAGAAACGGCACGACACGATGCGCACCAACCGGGCGATTGTGCTGGCGCTGACACGCGGCGAGCATGTGGCCGTGTTTCCGGAGGGAACGACCACCGATGGCACCGAGCTCAAACCGTTCCACGCTTCCCTGTTCCAGCCTGCGCTGGGGGCGGGCGCACGCGTGGTCGTAATTGACACTGCGCTACGTCCATGGCGACGGTAGTGTGGATCTGGATGCGTCCTATGCGGGTACGCGCTCCCTGTGGGAGTCGATACGTCTGATCCTGGCACAACGGAGGTTGCGGGCGGAGGTGACTTTCGCCGGCACAGTGGACGTGCACGGCAAGACGCGCCGCGACATCGCGCGTGAGACGGAGGCGATCTATCGCCGACTGCCCTGGGGCTGCCGCGTCCCGGCAGGAGAGCTGGAACAGTCGGAGATCTTCCAGGCGCAGCGCCGACAGCTTCCGCCCCCACAGACATCCTGTATCCAGTCCAATCACGTCCGGCTCGAGGACCAGACCCAACGCTGACCAGTGTCCGAAGATGAGCCGTGCTGCCGCGGCTCGCCCGCGCGGGGACGGCGAACCAAGGCAGGAGACCGGCGGGAAGCTCGGCGCTGTCGCCCTTGTATCGCAGATCCATGCTGCCGTCCCTGGTGCAGACGCGCATGCGTGTCATCGCGTTGACAATCACACGCAATCGAGCATAGCCAGCCAGTTTTTCGCTCCAACGCGATGGCTCGTTGCCATACATGCGTGCCAGCAGAGAATCGTAGGTGGGCGCCCGCAGCTCCTCCTCCACTTCGTGTGCCAGGTCGAGCGCACGGGAAATAGTCCAGGCCGGTAACAGGCCTGCATGCACCATAGCGAACTCGCCCTCGGCGTGCATCAGAGGGCGGCTGCGCAGCCAGGCGAGCAGACCGTCTCGGTCCGGTGCTTCCAGGGTCGGTTCGAGAGTGTCGTCCTTGCGTAGCTTGGCGTGCCCTTCGGCCACCGCGACCAGATGCAGATCGTGATTACCCAGCACGCACACCGCAGCCTGACCCAAACCCTTGACGAAGCGGAGAGTGGCGAGCGAATCGGGACCGCGATTCACCAGGTCGCCGACAAACCACAAGCGATCGCGCGCAGCATCGAACTCGATCTGCTCGAGCAAGCCGCAGAGCGGCTGGAAGCAGCCCTGAACATCACCGATCGCGTAGGTCGGCATGAACTCAGGCGCGAAGGCCAAGACTCGAAACGCGATGCAGAAACGAACAGCAGTCGGATCCTGCGTCCCTCAGACTGCCCATCGCCGGCTATTTGGAATGCCCGACCATGTAGTCGACGGCTGCACTGACCTCCGCGTCCGACAGGGATGCGTTGCCGCCCTTGGCCGGCATCGTCCGGATGCCCTTGAGCGCATGCTCATGCAGGGTGGCCAGTCCCGCAGCAATACGCGGCTTCCATGCAACCTTGTCGCCGAATTTGGGTGACCCCATCAGACCCGTGCCATGGCACATGGCGCACACGGTTTGATAAACCTTGCCGCCGTCGACCTTCGTCGAAGCCGCCGCGGGCCCCGACGGACCGGCGGCCGGAGCAATGGTGGTCGGCGTGGCGGGCGTCGGGGCGTCGTCGGCCATTGCCACGTAGCCCACCGGCTTAAGGCGCTGGGCCACCGCCTCGTCCGACATCAACGCGCTGCCGCTGTCTACCTTCATTCCGCCGGTGACGATCTGCACGATCATCACGATCGACAGGATCGGGACGAGGAAGGCCAGCAGCACCGCCACGATCAGTTGCTGCGGTGTGTGGACCAGGCTGGTGTGGTCCTCTACGTGGACTTCGCTCATGGAACCCTCGCTTGGCGCTGGCGAAAAAGCGGTAAGTATAGGGGATCGGGAAGTAAGCTCAAAGGCGCCACCATGGACGCTGCGGGCGAATGCGGCTATGCTAATCGGCCGCTTTTTCCCTCTCGCAGCGCGCCCATAGCTCAGTGGATAGAGTATTGGCCTCCGAAGCCAAGGGTCGTGGGTTCGAATCCCGCTGGGCGCGCCAATCAACTTCACCGCCGATCAAAACATCCACCTGCGGGACTATGCCGCGACGCGTTGTTTTACCCCGCGACTTAGCGCACTGAACGGCTGCTTTTGGACCTCGGCGCCGGCGCCGAGCAAGGGCTGTTCAGGGATATCAGTAAAGCGACTCAACCAGCTTTCTCGCAGCCTGTTCGTTGCGCTTGTCGCCCTGCCTTGACGGTCAGCCCCGAGGCTGCAACCGGTCTCAGGGCAAGAACATCCCGCGGTGGCCGCTCTTGCGTTCGGATTCGGGGATGTCCTGGACCTGTGCCAGGTACGCCTCCCGATACTTTGCCGCCTGCGCTTCCAGGAAGGCTTCTACGCGCCCCAAGACTACTGTCAGAAGATGCATGTTGTGCTCCATGTTGTGCAAAGCACAATATCGGACATCGGACGGTGCTCCTTAAGTTCCATGCGCCAGCAAAAGGCACAACCCACTGTTCAAATGGTCATAAATCGGAGGGACATACCCGATAAAGGCCAGATCCGTGCAAGGGTAGAAAGAATAAATAGTACGATGATGACGCGCTGCAATGAAGTTGTGTGATGATGTGCTCGCGAGCACTCCCAAAGCCGGGCGACAGATCCAGAACAGCGGCGCTGGGCATGTGGATTGCGTCATACCAGGCGCTGGAGGGCCTATGCATCGCTTGCCTGTCATCTTGTTCTTTTCGACTATCTTTCAAGGTACTGCGGCGTTCACCTGGGCCGGCCCGATGGATGCTTTGTCCGAGCGCGAAGCGGCGCGCGGGCTCAGGGACGCGCTCGTGCTGGCCGCCGAGAAAGCGGTTTCCCGGCTGGGCCAGGAAGACGGCTTTCTCCGCAACGAGAAGGTGCGCATTCCGTTGCCCGATGGTCTGGAACGGCTTGACGGTCCATTGCGCAGATTCGGCATGGGGCACTACGCGGACGAACTGATCCTCACCATGAACCGCGCGGCGGAAGGCGCTACGCCAGAGGCCAGGACGCTGCTGGTCGAGGCGGTAAACAAGATGACGATTCAGGACGGGAAGGACCTTCTTACCAGCGGCGACGACGCAGCCACGCGCTACTTCCGTCGGCAGACCGAGGCCGCGCTCAGTGCGCGCTTCCTGATTGTGGTCCAGCGCGCGACAAAAAAAGTGCGTCTCGCTGATGCTTACAACCAATTCGCTGGCAGGGGCGTAAGGTTTGGGCTGGTTCGAGCGGAGGACGCCAACTTGGACCAATATGTAACCCGCAAGGCGCTGGATGGTCTGTACGCCACCATCGCCGATGAAGAGCGCGCGATTCGCGCCAGCCCGCTCGAGCAAAGCCAGAAGCTCCTGCGCAAGGTGTTCGGTGCGCTGGTGCAATAGAGTGGTTGCGCTAGCGGACGGCGCCAAGCTTGATTGGCCCGAAGCAGTCCCCGCCCATGTCATATGCGTTGTCGGGAACGGGTCTGACTCCACGCTGTGCCAATGACGATGACGCCCGAACACCGCAGACTATATTGTGGTGAAGATGGCCGAGCACCCGCCCGGCGCGGACCGGAATGGGTCAATACGTCAACCAAGCCAACCACGAGGGGTTAAGCGGTCCTGCGTTAGGCTCAGGAGCATCAGATGATGGGATGCATTTTTTGTGAAGAAGCCGGCGGCGAGATCCTGTGGGAGGACGATTACTGTCGTGCTGTCTGGGCCTATGAGGCCGATTACCCAGGACTGTGCCGCGTGGTCTGGGATCGTCACGTCAAAGAGATGACCGATCTGGACACCGACGGCAGGAGCCAGATGATGCGGGTGGTGTTCGCCTTGGAGCAGGCGCTGATCCAAGTGCTCGCGGCCCGAGAAGGTCAACCTGGCAAGCCTCGGCAATCAGGTGCCCCACCTGCACTGGCACGTGATCCCGCGTTTCAAGGATGACCCGCACTTTCCTTTTGCCATCTGGGGCAGAAAGGTGCGCGAGGGCGGGCATCCGCTGCCACCCGACTTCGCCGTCAACATGCGCCGCTCGCTCGACCAGCTGCTCACAGTCAAGCGCGGGTTGCTGAAGGGTTAGCCCCGCATTAGTCCAGGGCTAGTCCAGGTCGACCCCCTCGGCCGCCGCCTCGCGTACGTGTGGAGCAGGTCGTGCCAGGGAGCGCGCAGCTGGGAAAATCGCCGAGAACGTGCTACCCCGGCCGGGCTCGCTCTCGATCTCCAGGTGCGCTTGGTGGCGCGACAGGACGTGCTTGACGATGGCCAACCCGAGACCCGTCCCGCCGGTGGAGCGGGAACGGCTCCGGTCCACACGGTAAAATCGCTCGGTCAGACGCGGAACATGGTGCGGCTCGATGCCAATGCCCGTGTCGCGCACGGCGAACACCGGCTCACCCTCCCGCTTCGACCAGCTCACCTCGATCTCGCCGCCCTCGGGCGTGTAGCGCACGGCGTTGCTGATGAGGTTCGACAGTGCGCTGCGCAGTTCCTCCGCATTGCCGCGCACGCCCGTCGCTGTCTTCGACTCGCAGGCGGAAACGGTGGCGGCCGCCGCTCAAAGCCTGGGCGTCGCTGAACAGCGAGCGAACCAGCTCGGGCACGTCCACGAATTCCTCGTTCAGCGGGTTTTGCGCGCTCTCGAGCTTGGACAAAGTGAGCAGATCCTCGACCAGCCGCTGCATGCGCGTTGCCTGCTCGCCCATCAGCTGCAACGATCTGCGCAGCATGTCCGGGTCAGGCTTCTGCATGTCGGATAGCGTTTCCAGGAACCCGCCGAGCACCGTCAGTGGTGTGCGCAGTTCGTGCGAAACGTTGGCTACGAAATCGCGCCGCGTAGTCTCCATCCGCTCCCAGCGCGTGATGTCGCGCGACAGCAGCAGCTTTTCGCTGTCTCCGTAGGGCACGAGCTGGATCGACAGGGTCAGCTCCTGGTCATTGCGCCACAACCGCAATAGCAGCGGCTCGCGGAAGTTGCGTGTCTCCAGATATTCGGCGAACTGCGGAGTGCGAACGAGGTAGGTGATCTGCTGGCGGCGGTCGCGCTGGCTGGACAGGCCGAAGTAGGCTTCGGCCTTGGGGTTGCACCACTCGATGCGATCGGCGTCGTCGAGAATGATTACGCCTTCGGGCAGGGCGGCGCCGGCCTGCTGGAAGCGCTCCAGCGCAGCTGACAGCCGTGACCTCGATCTGGGTCTGACGGCGCAGCAGGCGCGCCAGCGAGGCGTACACCTCCTCCCACTCCGCGCCGCCCTCGGGCAGGGTGTCGGAGCGCGGGTCCTTCAGCCAGCGATACAACCGAGACAGATTGGACAGGTGATGCAGCAGCAGGATAAGGAGGCCGACCGCGTAAGCGGCGAGCGCTTTGGTGCCACCCAGAATCGGCCACAGGATCAGAGCGACGATGCTCACCAGCACAGCCGCGACGACCGGGCGTCCCCAGAGCTTGACCACTGGCTACTCCGTCATAGTGGCCGGAATTATCCCAGAAATCGAATCGCCGTTCCGCAGCTCGGGATGACAGGTTCACCCTCCCATCGCTGCAAGTCGCGGCAATGCCGACCCAGGCTGCGGGGCGGGATCGATTCAGTTGGCGGACAGGCGATAGCCCGCACCGCGGACGGTCTGGATCAGACTATCGTGGCGGGACGGCTCGAGTGCCTTGCGCAGCCGCCGGATGTGCACGTCCACTGTGCGCTCTTCCACGAACACGTGGTCCCCCCACACCTGGTCGAGGAGCTGCGTGCGCGAGTGCACACGCTCGGCGTGCGTCATGAGGAAATGCAACAGCCGGAACTCGGTGGGCCCCAGATGCACCTGATCGGCGTCGGCGCTAACCCGGTGCGTGGCTGGATCGAGCTTGAGCGTGCCCACCTGGACCAGGTCATCAGTCATCTGCGGTGCACGACGGCGCAACACTGCTTTGACGCGGGCGTTCAGCTCGCGCGGCGAGAACGGTTTGGTGATGTAGTCGTCCGCGCCGGTGTCGAGACCGGTCAACTTGTCCTGCTCGTCGGCGCGGGCCGTGAGCATGATGATGGGGATCGACTTGGTGCGCCTGTCTGCGCGCAGCCGCCGCGCCAGTTCGATACCGGACAGTCCAGGCAACATCCAGTCAAGGAGGACCAGATCGGGCAAGGCGTCCTGGACCAGCCGAATGGCCTGCTCCGCATTGTCGGCACGCAGCGGTTGATGGCCGGCCTGTTTGAGATTGTAGGCGATGAGTTCCTGGATCGCAGGCTCGTCCTCCACCACCAGCACCGTCGCGGCCATGCGTATCTCCCGGGGAAAATTCTTGCCGCTGCAAGCATATGAAAGCATTGTTACCATGCCGTGACAACTATTCCATGTCCCGGGAAGATCGCGGGGTTTTCCGTGCCGAGTCGGGGTCGGTTATCATCCGTCCTCCCCGTCAGTCCCCAGGGCGGGTCGCCGCCACATCATGAGCACGCCCCAGCCTACCGAGATTACGCTTCATCGAGCCTCCCGGGTCCTCGAGATCGCATTCTCCGATGGCAGCGGTGTTCCGCTTGCCTTGCGAGTTCCTGCGCGTCTATTCTCCGTCCGCCGAGGTGCGGGGGCATGGGCCCGGCCAGGAAGTTCTGCAGGTCGGCAAGCGGGAGGTGGAGATCGGGGCGGTCGAGCCGGTCGGAAGCTACGCCGTGCGCCTGGTGTTCTCGGACGGCCACGACACCGGGCTGTATTCCTGGGAATACCTCCATCATCTGGGTATGAACCAGGACCGGATGTGGCGCGACTATCTCGAGCGACTGGCCAAAGCGGATGCCAGCCGGGACTCGACTATCGCGCGCGCCAGATCCGAGAGCGCCGAGTCCGAGGACGTCAACCCCCAAGCTGCGCGCCCGAGCTCCACCACTGGCTGGAAGAAGCTGTGATGAGCGCAGTACGAGCGCCGAAGATGCAGAGGTGAGTCGGTGAAAGAGCGGCCGGACAGTACGACTGACTTCGGTTTTCAAACCGTGCCCGAACCGGAGAAGGCTCGCCGGGTAGCAGGGGTGTTCGACTCGGTGGCCGCGCGCTACGACCTGATGAACGACCTGATGTCCGGAGGGTTGCACCGCCTCTGGAAGCGCTTCATGCTGGAGAGCAGCGGCATACGTCCGGGCGAGCGGGTGCTGGACGTTGCCGGCGGCACCGGCGACCTGGCGCGTCTGTTCGCGCGGCGCGTCGGCACCTCCGGCGCAAGTCGTGCTGACCGACGTCAACGCCAACATGCTTGCGCGCGGGCGCGATCGTCTTGCCGATGCCGGTCTCATCCTTCCATCTGTTCAGTGTGACGCGGAGCGGCTGCCGTTTCGCAGCGGCTATTTCGACTGCGTCTGCATCGGCTTCGGACTGCGCAACGTGACCCGCAAGCGCGAGGCTCTCCGGGAGATGACGCGTGTCCTGCGGCCCGGTGGCCGGGTCCTGGTCCTGGAGTTCTCGCAGGTGTGGGCACCGCTCAAGCCGCTGTACGATGCCTATTCGTTTCAAGTCCTGCCCCGGATCGGCCGGCTGGTGACGGGAGATGAGCCCAGCTACCGCTACCTGGCCGAATCCATACGGGTGCACCCTTCGCAGGAGGAGCTGAAGGGGATGATGGAAGCGGCCGGGCTGGAGCGTGTGGAGTACTGGAACCTGACCGCGGGGGTGGTCGCGCTGCACCGTGGCTATCGTCTCTAGAGCTCCCGCCGCTTAAATGCTCTCCCGGCCGGCTGCCGCAGCCATCAATCACCTTCTGCAAGACGCGGGATGGGCGCGCGAGCACCTGGTTCCTTTTTCAGGCAGCACGATCCGGTTCGAGGTCCCGCCGCTGTCCGCCGCCTTAATGATCGAGAACGACGGTCGCTTGGTCGCGGCAGCCTCGCAGTCCGAGCCAGCTGCCGTCGTGCGCTTGACCGGCCCTGCACTGATCCGTCTGGTCTGGCTGCGCGACGAGTCTGCCGCGCCAGGAGGTGCGAGTGACCGGAGATGCGGCGCTGGCGTCCGCTTTGACCGGCGTGCTGAGCGCTGTGCGCTGGGATGTGGAGGAGGACCTGAGCCGGGTTCTGGGTGATGTCGTCGCGCACCGGCTCGACACAGACCGGATCGGCGCTGCTGGCGTGGCACGCCGGAGCGGCATCCAACCTCGCGCAATCGCTAGCCGAGTATTGGACCGAGGAGCGGCCGCTGGTCGCGAGCCGCGAAGCAGTGCGCGAGTTCGTGCAAGCGGTGGACGAGCTGCGCGACGACGCGGAGCGTCTGGAGAAGCGGATCGAGCGCCTGTCCTCGGCCGCCGCGCCGCGCACGGACGCCTGAATCCCGCGTCGCAATGCGCCTGTTCCGCCTGTTCAAGATCCTGCTGGTCGCTTTTCGCTTCGGCCTCGACGAGTTCCTGCTCGGGCACGAGCGCGTGCGTGCGCTGCGTGTGCTGGTGCGCAGGCTGTCGTTCTGGCGCCGGCTCGACCAGCCGCGCGCAGTGCGTCTGCGCCTGGCCCTGGAAAACCTGGGCCCGATCTTCGTCAAGTTCGGACAGCTGCTGTCCACGCGCCGCGATCTGCTGCCTGCCGATATCGCCGACGAGCTGGCCAAGCTGCAGGATCGCGTGCCGCCGTTCGACTCGGAGCTGGTGATGGCCACCCTCGAGCGCGTCTATGGCAAGCCGTTGTCGCAGGTTTTTGCCGAGCTTCGACGCAACGCCCGTCGCGAGCGCCTCGGTTGCACAGGTGCACCTCGCGTTGCTGCCGGACGGAACCGAAGCTGCGGTCAAGGTGCTGCGGCCCGGCATCGAGCCGCGTGATCGGCAACGACGTGGCGCTCATGTACAGCGCCGCCGGCCTGGTGGAGCTCCTGTGGAAGGAAGGCAAGCGGCTCAAGCCGCGCGAGGTGGTGGCCGAATTCGAACGGCACCTGCACGACGAGCTGGACCTGATGCTGGAAGCCGCCAACGCCAGTCAGTTGCGCCGCAACTTCGCCGGCTCCCGCCTGCTGCGTGTGCCAGAAGTGTACTGGGACTGGTGCTCGAGCGAGGTGATGGTGATGGAGCGCATGGTCGGCACGCCCATCAGCCAGGTCGACGTGTTGCGCGCGCAGGGCGTCGACATTCCTCAGCTCGCGCGCAACGGCGTGGAGATCTTCTTCACGACAGGTGTTCCGCGACGGCTTCTTCCACGCCGACATGCATCCGGGCAACATCCTGGTCGACCGCGACGGCAGCTACATCGCGCTCGACTTCGGCATCATGGGCACGCTCACCGACGCGGATCAAGAATTACCTGGCGCAGAACTTCCTCGCCTTCTTCCGGCGCGACTACCGGCGCGTGGCGCAGGCGCATCTGGAGGCGGGCTGGGTGCCCAAGGACACGCGCGTGGACGAATTCGAGAACGCCATCCGCGCGGTGTGCGAGCCCGTCTTCGACCAAGCCGCTGAAGCGAGATCTCGTTCGGGCGAGTGCTGCTGCGGCTGTTCCAGACCTCGCGGCGGTTCAACGTCGAGATCCAGCCGCAACTGGTCTTGCTGCAGAAGACCCTGCTCAACATCGAAGGGCTGGGTCGCGACCTCGATCCCGAGCTCGATCTGTGGAAGACCGCCAAGCCCTACCTCGAGCGCTGGATGTCCGAGCAGCTGGGCTGGCGCGCGCTGGTGCGCCAAGCGCGCGACGAAGCGCCGTATTGGGGCGTGATGCTGCCTCAGCTTCCCCGGCTGCTGCTCTCGACGGCTCTGCCGATGAGGATTCTGCCGCGGTCCGGCAGCAGCTCGAAGCGGTCTCCGCCCAGCACAAGCGACAGACGCGCTGGCTGATCGCCCTGTCTGCGTTGCTAGCAGTGCTGCTCGTCGCCGAACTCCTCCACCTTCTGGCCTGAGGCAAGCCGCCCGCTGCACCCTCGTATTGAGTGGCGGTACGGGACGCGTCACATCGCAGCGCGCGTCGGACGGGAGCGTCCGAAGTTCCTGCCCGATTGCGGTGCCGCGCAGCTTCAGCGCGCACACCGTAATCAGACTGTCATATTGGTTCCGCAAAATGCCCCGAGCCGACCATGCGCATCCGTTCGCGCACGCGGTCCCGGGACATCGCTGCTCGAGCGGTGCGGCGTCCGAGGACCGTTTGCGGCGTGGAAAAAACAGCCTTACCCCACTCCAGGAGAGATCGAAATGGCGCTTCCACCGAAACCCTACCGCTGGACCGGCATCGCTGCTGCTCTGGGGGCTGCGGCCGTGCTTCTGATCTTCCGCAGGCGCGGCTCGCGCTGAGGGCGATCCATTGGACGACCTGCTCGAAAAGCTCAAAGACAAGGGTGTGCTGTCTGAAGACGAGTACCAGGCGCTCAAGAAGGCGCGCGAAGAGGAACTGCTCGAGCAGCGCGCCACGCGCCGTCGCCAGGCCCTGAAGGAGGCGCAGGAAGCGGAGGAGAAGGCGAAGGCAAAGGAGGAGGCTGCCAAACAGCCCAAGTTCGAGCGCCAGCCCGGGAATCAAGAGCATCCAGCTATTTGGTGACGTGCGGTTGCGCTATGAGAGCCGGGCGGGCAGCTTCGACTTTTCCGATCCCCGGGCTTGGCGGCGCCACCGAGGAGACGCTGGACCGCTGGCGCTATGCTGCGCGTATCGGCATCCGCGGTGACCTCGCGGACGATTGGTTCTACGGTCTGCGTCTGGACACGAGCGCCAACCCGCGCTCGTCCTGGGTGACGTTCGGGAACAACGTAGGCACTGCCGGCGGAGCCGGCTCCCTACGGTAAAGGTGGCGATGGTATCTTCGTTGGTCAGGCCTACCTGGGCTGGCGGGCCACGCCATGGCTGACGGTGCAGGCCGGCAAGATGCCCAATCCCGTCTACACCACGCCGATGGTCTGGGATCCGGACATCAACCCGGAGGGAATCTGCCGAGAAGATCAGCTTCCCGCTCAACGACAAGTCTGACCCTGTTCGGAAACTTCGGTCAGTACGTCTACCAGCAGTACACTCCCGATAGACGCCAATGGAAGCCTCAGCTTCGACACCTATGACGGCTACCAGTTTGCCTGGCAGGGTGGGGTGAACTACAAGTTCGGAGAGAGAAAATCGGCCAAGGCAGCGGTCGGCCTTCTACAACTACTCCGGGATGAGCCATGCGGACCTCGTCTCTACGTCCAATCCCCAACGGGTTCGCCGGCCCCTTTGCCAAAGGCCCGCAGAATACTTACCCCATGCTTCGGCCACTACTGCTGGAGGACTGGCGTTCGCCAACGGCGTGAACAATCTGCGCATTGTCGAGATTCCCTGGGAAGTCAATTTCCCGCTCGGCGGCATCGATGCGGCGCGTCTTCGGAGATCTCGCGCACAACACCCAGGCAGACTCACCGCGCCGCAGCAAGGCAGCTATGGCTCGCTGGGCAGCCAGGGTTCAGCCTGGCAGCTGGGCTTTGCAGTCGGTACCAATCTGGGGTTGACCACGAACCAGGTAGCCGCCAAGAAGGGCACCTGGGAGGCGCGGACCTACTGGCAGCGCATCGAGCTCAACGCGGTGGATCCGAACCTGACCGACTCCGACTTCTTCGAAGGCCGCACCAACATCGAGGGTCTTTTCCTGGCGGTTGCCTACAGCCCCACGGACGCGATCATCACCACCGTTCGCTACGGGGCAGCCCATCGGCTCAACGCGAACGGCCCGACTCCCGGCAGCAACCCGGACATACCAGCGGTTCAGCCCCTCACTCAGCTATCAACTGCTGCAGTTCGATCTGACCTGGAAGTTCTGAGCCGTCCATACGGTTCCGTCCGATTGCTCCCCGGTTCAGCAACCCGGAGCTTCACGCGGGACTCACTTTCACGTGCGGCGCGCCGAGTTGCCCAGCATTCGGTTAGAATGCGCGCATTTCTTCGATGGCGCCGGCGATGGCGCTGCTCGAGATCCGCAACGTCACCCGGCGTTTCGGCGACTTCATCGCGGTAGACAACGTCAGCCTCAGCATCGAGGCGGGCGAGTTCTTTTGCCTGCTCGGGCCGTCCGGTTGCGGCAAGACCACCCTGCTGCGCATGGTCGCCGGGTTCGATGTGCCCAACGGCGGCAGCATCTGGCTGGACGGCACGCGACATGACCGGCGTTCCGCCGGAGAAGCGCAACGTCCACACCGTGTTCCAGAGCTACGCGCTGTTTCCGCACATGACGCGTGGCCGAGAACATCGGCTTTCCGCTGAAGATGGCGCAGGTGCTCGATCCGACCGAGATCGCCAGACGCGGGTGGACGAGGCGCTGGAGGACGTGTCGCTCGACCGGCATGAGCGGCGCGTTACCCGAACGAGCTGTCCGGCGGTCAGCGCCAGCGCGTCGCCGTGGCTCGTGCGCTCATCAACCGCCCGAAGCTGCTGCTGCTGGACGAGCCGCTGGCCGCGCTCGACGCCAAGCTCAAGGAGAGGATGCAGCTCGAGCTGATCACGCTGCAGAGGGAAGTCGGCATCGCCTTCGTGTACGTGACCCACGACCAGCAGGAGGCGCTGGCGCTGGCGCATCGCATCGCGGTGATGAACCACGGGCGCGTCGAGCAGCTGGACGAGCCGTCCAAGATCTACGGCTTTCCGAAGAACCGCTTCGTCGCCGACTTCATCGGCACCTGCAACATCCTCGACGCCGAGGTGCGTGCGCGGTCGAGTCGGGGACGCATGCAGCTGACGCATCGCTGGGCTGGGCGAAGTGGCGGCGATCCAGACCGACGGCGCCAACGCCGGCGACAAGGGCGTTCTGGCGCTGCGCCCCGAGCAGGTCGCGATCAGTCCGCAGCTCGCAGCCCAACCCGGACGAGAATCACTTCGCCGGCAAAGTGTTCGACTTTCTCTATCTGGGCGACGTGACGGTCTACGTGGTGGAGCTGCCCAACGGCAGCCGCGTGGAAGCGATGCTGCCGAACTCGGCGCCTGGCCGCGCCAAGTTCTTCGAGGCCGGCGATCCGGTCGAGATCAGCTGGCGCTTCGACGCCGGCCGGTTCCTGACCGACTGAGCGCTGCCGGTGGACCGTCGGCGCGCTGAACAAATGGTTGATCAGCGGCCCGCCGCTGCTCTACCTCGTGCTGTTTCTTCGCCATCCCCACGCTGATCATGGTGGTCGCCTCGTTCCGCTACCCGGGCGATTTCGGCGGGCTGGCGCCGCTGGTGGAGACAGGGCGAAGACGGGCGGCACGTCATCAATCTGACGCTGGAGAACTATCAGCGTTTCTTCTCCGATGCCTTGTACGCGGAGCTGTTCCTCAAGTCGTTCGGCTATGCGGTGATCACCACGGTGCTGTGCCTGCTGATCGCCTATCCGCTGGCGATGCTGATCGCGCGCAGCCCCAAGCGACACCGCGACCTGCTGGTGCTGCTGGTGATCCTGCCGTTCTGGAGCAACTTTCTGATCCGCGTCTACGCCTGGATGATCATCCTCGGTCCGCAGTCGGTGTTCGTCGGCGCCTTCAATGCCTTCCTCGGCCTGTTCGGATTCGAGCCGGTGCGTCTGCTGTTCACGCCCTTCGCGGTGGTCGTCGGGCTGGTGTACGTGCATCTGCCGTTCATGGTGCTGCCGCTGTACGCCAACCTGGAAAAGCACGATCCGGCCCTGCTGGACGCGGCGCAGGACCTGGGCGCGAACGCCTGGCAGCGCTTCTGGCGCGTCACCTTCCCGCTGTCCCTGCCGGGGGTGTTCGCCGGCGCGGCGCTGGTGTTCATCCCCGCATTCGGCATCTTCGCCATCCCCGACATCCTCGGCGGCACCGGCGGCATCATGATCGGCAACGTGATCAAGCAGCAGTTCCTGGACACCCGCGACTGGCCTTTCGGCAGCGTGCTGTCGATGGTGCTGACGATCGTCGCGGTCGGCCTGGCGGGGCTCGCCGCCTGGTACGCACGGCGGGCGAGGGCGCTGGCATGAACCGGCGCTCGCGCTGTGCTGTGGGCGGCCGCGATCTTCGGCTACGTGTTCTTGTACGTCGCCGCTCGTCGATCGTCGTGGTCTACTCGTTCAACGACTCGCGCCTCAACGCGCAGTGGGTGGGCTTCACGCTGGACTGGTACCGCAAGCTGTTCGGCGACGAGGAGATGCTGAGCGCCGCCTGGAACTCGCTGGTCATCGGCCTGGTGGCGAGCGCGGTGTCCACCCTGCTCGGCACCATGGCGGGCTACGCCATGTACCGCTTCAAGCTGCGCCTGCTGCCGGTCCTGGTGGTGGCGCCCATCGCCATTCCCGAGATCCTGATGGGTGTGAGCCTGCTGATCTTCTTCGTGGCGATCAACCTCACGCTGGGTCTGGTGTCCATCGCGCTGGCGCACATCGCCTTCTGCATCGGCTTCGTCGCCATCGTCGTGCGGGCGCGCCTGGCTGGCATGGACGAGAGCCTGATCGAGGCCGCGCGCGACCTCGGCGCGACTCCCTGGCGGGCGTTCCGGCTGGTAACGCTGCCGCTGATCATGCCCGGTGTCATCGCCGGCGCGCTGATGGCGTTTACGCTTTCTATCGACGATTTCGTCATCACCTATTTCACCGCCGGCGCCGACGCCATGACGCTGCCGCTCAAGATCTACACCATGGTCAAGATCTCGGTCACGCCCGAGGTGAACGCCGTGTCGACGCTGCTGATGCTGCTAACCCTGGCGCTGATCGTGATCGCATCGAGATTGTCGCCCGGTGCCCTGCGCAGCGGCTGAACCGGTGGCGCTGGCTAGCGGCGTCTGGCACATCCTGTGGTGCGCCAGCCCTGGTCGTAGGTTGCTTTGGTTTGCGCTTTCCATTTCCGAGGACGAACGATGAAACGACTGCTCTACCTGTTCCTGCTGCTGGCCAGCCTGCCGGCGCTGGCGAGCGAGGACGTGCTGCACGTCTACAACTGGAACGACTACATCGCGCCGGAGACGGTCGAGCGATTCGAGAAGTTCTGCAGCTGCAAGGTCAAGCAGAGCTATTTCTCGGACAACGAGGAGCTGATGGCCAAGCTCAACGCCGGCGCCAAGGGCTACGACGTGATGGTGCCGACCTCCAACTACGTGACGGGCATGGCGAAGCAGGGCTGGCTGCAGCCGCATCGACCACGCCAAGGTGCCGAATCTCAAGAACATCATGCCGCAGTATCTGAACACCGAATTCGACCCGGGCAACAAGTACTCCGTGCCCTATGCCATGTCGATCACGCTGATCGGCTACAACGAGCAGAAGATCAAGGAGCTCGGCGTTCCGGTGGACTCGTGGGCGACGATCTTCGATCCCAAGATCCTGGAGAAGATCAAAGGCCGGGTCACCGTGCTGGACAGCCAGAGCGAGCTGATGGCCGCCGCGCTCAAGTACCTCGGGCTACTCGGTGAACGACCGCGATCCCAAGCACTGGCAGGAGGCCAAGGAGGTAATCCTCAAGGCCAAGCCCTACTGGGCGGCCTTCAACGCCTCGAGCTATATCCGCGAGCTGTCCGCCGGCAACATCTGGGTGGTGCACGGCTACTCCAACGACATCTATCAAGCCGATCTCGGCGCGCAGAAGGACGGCAAGAAGTTTCGCATCCGCCACAGCCTGCCCAAAGAGGGCGCGGTGCTGGCGCTGGACGCGATGGTCATCGCGAAGAGCGCAGCCGCGTCCCGATCTGGCGTGGAAGTTCCTCAACTTCATGCTCGAAGGCCAGAACTCGGCCGATCTCACCAACATGATCGGCTCGGGCAACCCCAACAAGGAGGCGCTTCAGTTCATCAAGCCGCGAGATCAAGCAGATCACGGCCATCTTTCCGGATGAGCAGACGGCCAAGAAGCTGGAGATGCTCAAGGACCTGACGCCACAGCAGCGGCGTTTGATGAGCCGCATCTGGACCGAGATCAAGGCCAAGTAGCTACGCGGCCCGCGGAGCTTCCTAGGCCTGCTCCGGACGGAAGCTGGCACGGAACGTCGAGACAAACTCGTTCAGGCGTTCGCGCGGCAATCGGTTGATGCCTGCCGCAGCAGGCCGGCCGCCGCCGGTTGGAAATCTTCGGCACAATGCGTCGGCCCCGACCGGTCGCGCCATGGGCGCGCGCACGCTGACGCGATAGCCCTCTTGCTGTTCGATCAGCACCGCGTGTGCGCGCTGCGGCTGCTCGGTAGCGAGACGGTTCGCCCACGGCCCATGCACCCGCCTTCCCCAAGGTACGTCCGGTATTACCACTACGTAGTGCGCCGGTGTATCGATCAGCGGCGGTGCCGCGGCAGCATGTATCAGATCCTCCTGCAGGCCCGCGCGTAATCTTGCGAACGCCGGATCGAGCGCAGCGAACCGCAGGGGGTCGGCAAACCGATGCAGGCGGCGATATAGCTCCGCCGGATGGAAATGCAGGTCCTCCAGCGTGTCCCCGTACGCGTTGTAGTTGAGGCACTCGCCCAGCTCACGCAAGGTCGCCAGCTCGTCGGCACTGATCTGCAGCGACTGCGGACGCGCGCGCAGCTTCCTGCGGCAGGTTGTCGCCGAAAGCGGCCACCACGGCCCAGGCCCGAAAGCGCCCGCCCAGGTACTCATCGACGAGCAGACTCGTGCATACACCTGGAACGGAACGGATGTGCGCTTCGAGGCCAGGATGAACGGGAATATCGCCGGAGAAGTGATGATCGAAATAGATGCAGCGCGCGCCGGCCACCAGCAGTCGCAGCAACGCGTCGCGATTCTCGGCCAGCGAGATGTCGAGTACCGTCAACTCGTCCCCGGCCGCGGCCTGCACGCGCGAAACCAGCGCGATGTCGCGCTTTACGCCGGTGACGAGCTCGCTGTCGCGCGGCTGCGCCAGGCGTAACTGCTGCAGCGCGCAGATGCCGTCCGCGTCGCCGTTGAAGATGTCATAGAATGCCAAGAGTCGCGCGCGACCGAGTTCCGGACGCGCTCGCGCATCGATGCCGCGACCGCGTCCAGCATGGACACCAACGCTCTCAGCCCGGTCCCACGCAGCTTCGCTCGCCGCTCCGGGCTGGTACATTACCTCGCCGTAGCCTACACGCTGCTGATTGCCTATGCCAGCCTGTATCCCTTTGCTCCCTGGCGACAGCTGCCCAGCAGCCCATTCGCCTTTCTGTTCGAGCCGTGGCCGCGCTACTACACCGCGGCCGACGTGGCGCTCAACGTGCTCGGTTATCTTCCGCTCGGACTGCTGCTGGCGCTGGTCGCCATGGCGTGGACAACGCCGCGCTGGGCGGCGTTGGTCGCGGTGCTCGCCGGCACGTTGGGTAAGCCTGTCGCATGGAAGCGCTGCAAAGCTTCCTGCCTCCGCGGGTACCCTCGAACCTCGACCTGCTGAGCAACGGCCTGGGTGCACTTGGCAGGCGCGCTGATCGCCGTTGCCGGGGGCGAGCGCTGGTTGCTCAGCGGTCAGCTCTATCGCCTGCGCAGCCGCATGTTCCGGCCCGGCGCGGGTGTGGATGCAGGTTTCGTGATCCTGCTGCTGTGGCTGTTTACGCAGCTCTACCCGGCGGTGTGGCTATTCGGCAACGGTGATCTGCGCTTCCTGTTTCAGGACCTGCACAACCTGGCGTATAGCCCTGAGTCCTATCGGTGGATCGAGGCCGGTGTCACCGCGCTGAACTTAGCCGGAATTGCTTTGCTCATGTCCTCGCTCGCGCGCGTCGGGCAGAACCTGGCCGCACCGTTGCTGGTGCTGGTTACCGCCGCGCTTGCTACTCAAGGGCGCCGCGGCGCTCACGCTATTCAAGCCCGGCGATGCGTCGCTCTGGCTCACGCCCGGCTCCATGTTGGGCATTCCCGCCGGTATCGGGGTCTACCTGGGACTGGCAAGGCTGCCCAGAATGCTCCTCCCTGCGACAGCGGCAGTGCTGCTCCTTGGCGGCGCCGGGCTGGTGAATATTGCACCCACGAACCCGTATATCCTGGCCTCCATCCAGACTTGGTCGCGCGGGCACTTCCTGAGCTTCAACGGCACCACACGCTTGGTATCGAGCATCTGGCCGTTTCTTGCGGCGGGCTTTCTGATCTGGTGGGGCCGAGGCCACGACGTGCTGATGCCCGCATCGCCAGGGGGAGGCCTGAGAACACGAGAAGCACTGCGGGAACCGCGGCTGTGAACCGTTATCGAAGCATAGAGGCGGTGGCCCTCACGTACCGCCGTCGCCGGAGTCGCGCCGCGCAGACTCGTTCGAGGCGCGTGCTGATGAAACTCATCTGGTTCTGCATGGCAGCCGCGGTCGCGTCTCCACTTTCGCCCGCGCGCGCCGAGGTGCCCAGCTTCGACGACTTGTACCGCGGTGTCTCGCAGTGCAGTTTCGATCTGTCCCGGTACAACGATGTCCCGATGGACCCGTACGCCGAAGCCATTCTGATCTCTCTTCCGGCGGCGGGTGCGATGCGCGGTTTCCTCATCAATGCCTTCTATTTCGCGCCGGCGAAGGCGGGTAGAGGTGAGAACTATGGGCTGGTCTTCAACGCACCGTTGGAAGCTGTCGCCAACGCTTTTCCGGAGCTTGCGGCGCGCGAGACGATAAACGGCCACTTGCGACGGCTCCTGCGCCTGTCCGATGAAACCGGGGATCGCAGTGCTGGTCGCAAGACCTTGCTGATATGCAGCGGCGGCACCGAGACGTGACTCGCGGTGTATCATCGGTTGCACCCTGGAGGGATCATTTGTCAAAGGACTGTGAAAGATTTCGGCGTCCTTGGGGCGCATAACGTAACAATCCGGCGCGCCCAGTAAGCTCTTCCGACTGTTCCTGACCCACGCCCGGCGCGCTTACCAGCGTGATCCGGTGGGCTCGCCTCCTTCCAATGCATGGCATGGCTTTTGCGAACACCCCCTACCGAGGTGTGCGTGACCAGCCAGGCGGCTGACGTTGCAGCGCAACTGATGGAGATAACGGCACAATGGTTTCATCGCCGCAATCGGTGCTCGTCGCCGAGGACAACGAGGACATCCGCGAACTGGTGTCGCACCAATTGCGCAGGATGGGCGTGCTCGTGCTCCTCGCAGAAGATGGGCAGCACGCGCTGGACATTGCGCTGGCAGAGCAGCCGGCGTTGGTATTGATGGATATGGACATGCCGGTGATGAGCGGGTTCGATGCCGTCGCCGCGCTGCGCGCCAGGGGCTATCGCGGAGCGATCTGCGCGTTCACTGCTTATCAGGACGGCCCGGAAGCCGAACGTGCGTTGTCGATGGGCTGTGACGCCCTGCTCGGCAAACCGATAACCAGCGAGCGGCTGCGCAGCCACGTCGCACATGCTCTGCAGCGAGCGGCGGAAGGCGCCGTGCAATGAGCACTTTGATCGGGGTCGGTCCGGACGAAGCGGGGCGCCCCAGTGCGTTGCCGGTGCTGACGGTGCGGGTCGAGAAGGACCTCGAGGCCCTGGTGCATAAATTTCTCGCGCGCAAACGCGAGGACCTGGTCCGCATGCGCGGTGCGCTTGCGGCCTGGGACTACGAGACCATCCGGCGCATCGGCCACGACTTAAAAGGCGCCGGGGAGGGGTTCGGCTTTCCCGAGTTGTCCGCCTTCGGCGCGGCGCTCGAGGGTGCCGCAATCGCCCATAACGAACGTGCGCTGACGGAGCAGCTCGCCGCCGTCGAGCAATTCCTTTCGCGCCTGCGCGTGACCTTTCGATAAATGAACTCGGCCACCCTGAAAGATCCTGAAGTGAAGACCGCAACCGGACAACCTGGGCCGGCGGTGCCCGCAGGCGCGATGCGCGTAGCTATCGTCGAGGACGATCCGTCCCAGGCGGAGCTGCTCAGCCACTGGCTCGAGCTGGCGGGGCACCGCTGCCACCACTTCGATCGCGGCGAGGCGTTGATCCGCGCGCTCGACCAGGAAAGCTTCGATATCCTGGTGCTGGACTGGAACCTGCCCGACATTAGCGGCGTCGACGTGCTCAAGCGTATCCGCAGCAGCCAGCAATCCGCGCTGCCTATCCTGTTCGTCACCGCCCGCAATCGCGAGGACGACGTAGTGACCGCGCTGCGCCAAGGGGCAGACGACTATATGGTCAAGCCGGTACGCCGGCTGGAGTTGATCGCTCGACTGGAAGCCATCGCCAGGCGCGGCAAGCACCGCACCGAGCAGCAGGAGATCCTCGAACTGGACGTATACCGCGTGGACTGCCAGACGCGCACGGTGATGCGCGAGGACCGCGTGGTAGAGCTGACCGCCAAGGATTTCGACCTCTCGGTGCTGTTCCTGCGCAACGTCGGGCGCCTGCTTTCGCGCGGCCACATACGCGAGAGCGTGTGGGGACCAAACGCAGTAGTCACCTCCCGCACCCTGGACACGCATGTAAGCCGGATCCGCAACAAGCTCGGACTTACGCCCGAGAACGGCTGGCGCCTGGGCGCCGTCTACCGCTACGGATATCGTCTCGAGCAACTCGACGCGGCGACGCCACGCACTCCTCGCGGTAGCGAAGGCTGAATCGTTCAGACTCGGCAGACCGGCGCTTGCGCCGGTCTTTTTTTTGCGCGCGTTAAGCGCGGTCCGGGGCTTGCAGCCGCCGCGCTATAATGCTTCCCGCTCCCCATCCCTGCGGCGTCCATGAGCTACTACCGGCACCACGTCTTCTTCTGCTGCAACCAGCGCGATAACGGCGAAGCCTGCTGCAACGACCACGGCTCCCAGAAGATGCGCGACTACGCCAAAAGCAAGGTCAAGCAGCTTGGCCTCGCGGGTCCGGACAAGGTGCGCGTCAATCAGGCTGGTTGCCTGGACCGCTGCGAGGAAGGTCCGGTGCTGGTGATATACCCGGAAGAAGTGTGGTACACGTACGTGGACCAAGAGGATATCGACGAGATCATCGACGAGCATCTGGTCAACGGGCGCGTGGTCGAGCGCCTGCGCATTTGAGACCGGCCGAGCAAGAGCGGATCCTGCTCGACGGTCCCGCGGGCAAGCTCGAGGTCGTGATCAACGATCCGGGCAGCGACTTCTCGGGCGGGCGCCCCGGCCTGGCCCTGATTGCCCATCCTCACCCGCTGTTCGGCGGAACCCTCGACAACAAAGTAGTGCAGACGCTGGCGAAGGTCTTCTTCGCGCTCGGATACGTGTCGATACGCATGAACTTCCGCGGCGTCGGCGCGAGCCAGGGCGTTTATGACGACGGGATTGGGGAGAGCGAAGATTGGCTGGCCGTCGCACGCGCGCTGCGCGCGCGTTTCGGTGCCTTGCCGCTGCTGCTCGCGGGCTTCTCTTTCGGCGCCTTCGTGCAGTCGCGGGTCGCCAGGCGCCTCGCCGAGCAGGCGCAGCCGTCCGGACGGCTGGTGCTGGTTGCCCCGGCGATCGGACGTTTTCAAGTAGAACCGGTGCCGGCCGGCACGCTGGTGGTCCACGGCGAGGAGGACGATGTGGTGCCGCTGTCGGCGGTATTGGCATGGGCGCGCCCGCAGAAGCTTCCGGTGGTGGTCCTTCCGGGTGCGGGTCACTTCTTCCACGGCAACCTGGTCGAGCTGCAGCGCATCGTTCACAGCTGGTGTCGCTGTCAAGGGAAAGACGAAACCAATTAGGACGCCGACAGCACAGGCAAAACCCGGAAGCAAAACGCTTCTCTGTGTGTACGCCGTGGCCATGAGGGGTGTTTGAGACGGGAAGTCGGAGTGGCTACCAAAGCGATGTTGTCCCTGCGCGGAGTGCGCAAGTCCTACGCTGGCAGCGAAGTGGTGTGCGGCGTCGATCTCGAGCTGCGCGCCGGCGAGTGCTTTGGGCTGCTCGGGCCCAACGGCGCAGGCAAGACCACCACGCTGCGCCTGGCGCTCGGGCTGACCGATCCGGACGCGGGCGAGATCGACCTGCTCGGCCACCCGGTGCCGCGTCAAGGCAGGGAGGCACGGGTGCGCGTCGGCGTCGTGCCGCAGATGGACAATCTCGATCCCGACTTTACCGTGTTCGAGAACCTGCTGGTGTATGGCCGCTACTTCGGGGTGGCCGACCGCGACATCGTCAGGCGCATTCCGCATCTGCTGCAATTCGCGGGACTCGAAGCTCGCGCCGCGGCGCGTATCCAGACTCTATCGGGGGGAATGAAACGCAGGCTGGCGCTGGCGCGCGCGCTGGTCAACGATCCCGACCTGATTTTCTTGGACGAGCCCACGACCGGCCTCGACCCGCAGGCGCGCCATCTCATCTGGGAGCGGCTCAAACGGTTGCTGGCCGAAGGCAAAACCATCCTGCTCACCACGCATTTCATGGACGAAGCCGAGCGCCTGTGCCACCGGCTCGCGGTCATGGACCACGGGCGACTCATCGCCCAGGGTTCTCCGCCCGAACTGATCCTGCGCCACATCGAAGCGCAGGTGGTCGAAGTCTACGGCGACGGTGCCAGCGCGTGGGCAAACGACCAAGGTGGAGTCGTGTGCGAGCGTTGCGAGCAGGCGGGTGAGACTGTGTTCTGCTATACGCATGACGGCGACCGCGTGCTGGCCACGCTCGACCAGCGCAACGACCTGCGCTATCTGCACCGGCGCGCCAATCTGGAGGACGTGTTCCTCAAGCTGACCGGCCGCGACCTGCGAGACTAGCCTGGATAATTCATAGCGTGCGCGCCAAAGACTTCGCCCCCCCTCGCGTCACGACGCGATTCTTTCGAGTGTGGCAGCGCAACTTCCTGGTATGGCGCAAGCTTGCGGTCACAGCAGTCCTGGGCAATCTGGCCGACCCGATGTTGTACATGCTCGGGCTGGGTTACGGTCTAGGCAGTCTGTTGCCGCAAGTCAACGGCTCGCCCTACATCACCTTCCTGGCGGCGGGGACGGTGTGCTACAGCACGATGAACAGCGCTACTTTCGAAGCGCTGTACTCGGCGTTCTCGCGCATGCACGTGCAAAAGACCTGGGAGGCGATTCTCAACACGCCCATGAACCTGGATGACATCATTCTGGCGGAGGTGCTGTGGGCGGCCAGCAAGAGCGTCCTGTCCGGCTCGGCGATTCTGGCCATCATCTGGGTACTGGGGTTGTCACATTCACCGCTGACATTGTGGATTGTCCCGCTCACCGTCCTCATCGGATTGGCCTTCGGCGGGCTGGGGCTGACCATGACCGCGCTCGCGCCGAGCTACGATTTTTTCCTCTACTATTTCACGCTGGTGGTTACGCCGATGGTTCTGCTCTGCGGCGTGTTCTTTCCCGTGACTCAGCTTCCTCCGCTGCTGCAGCATGTGTCCGCCGCGCTGCCGCTGACCCATGCTATCGACCTCGCGCGCCCACTGGTCAACGGGCATGTGCCGGACCACGCATGGCTGCACATCTGCGTTTTGGCGGCCTACGCCGCCGCTGGGGCCTACCTCGCCCTGGTGCTGGCGCGCCGGCGCTTGCTGACCTGAGACGACAGCCATGCTGTGGATCAAGGCGTTGCACATCGTCTTCATGGTTACCTGGTTCGCCGGCCTGTTCTATCTGCCGCGCCTGTTCGTGTACCACGCGCAAGCCACCGACCCGATCGGCATCGAGCGCTTCAAAGTGATGGAGCGCAAGCTCTACTTCGGGATCATGACGCCGGGAGCTGTATTGACCATCGTATTCGGCGTGTGGCTGTGGCTGGGGTATGGTATTTCCGGCGGCTGGCTCCAGGCCAAGCTCGCATTGGTGGCGATCCTCATCGCGTACCACGTCTATTGCGGCAAGCTGCTGGCCGATTTCAACCGCGGGCGCAATCGCCACAGCCACGTGTGGTACCGCTGGTTTAACGAACTTCCCGTGCTGATTCTCGCCGGCGTGGTACTGCTTGTGGTGGTCAAGCCCTTCTGAGGCCGCGGCCGCTCGATTGACACCATGCCATTGAACCGTCCCGCCGTCCTGATCCGGGCGCTGGCCATCGCAGTGCTGGGGTGGGCCTTCGCCGCCGCTGCGCAGGATCGCGGCACAGCTGAGATTCTGGTGCAGGTCTCACTCACCGCCGGCCTGCGCTATCACGATGCCAAGGCGGTCTGGGACCAGATGAAAGACGGCGACGCCCTCACGCTTGTACGCGAGCCCGAAAACCCCTATGACCTCAGCGCCGTCCGGGTAGATTGGAACGGCCACAAGCTTGGCTACATCCCTCGCACCCAGAATGAAGCCGTGGCGCGCCAGATGGACCGCGGCAACAGACTCGAGGCGCGCATTACCAAGCTCACCAAGTACCGAAACCACCGCAGAAAGCTCGAGTTCGAGGTGTTCCTGCCCCTCTAGCGAGAACAGGAGTCAGCCCGGTCGAGCACCTGTTGGATCGCGCCGACCGCGGCGCTGTGCCATGCGCGATAATCGCGCATGGCCGGACCTGTTACTGCATCGAGCAACGCGCCACGACACGCCCGCGATGCTTTGGAGCGCTTCTTCTGTCCTTGCCCGCGCGGGCTGGAGCAGTTGCTCGCCGCCGAGCTGACCGGGCTCGGCGCGATCGAGATCAAAGCCGTCGATGGCGGAGTAGGCTTCACTGGC
This sequence comes from uncultured beta proteobacterium, assembly GCA_963741215.1. Classification (GTDB taxonomy): domain Bacteria; phylum Pseudomonadota; class Gammaproteobacteria; order Burkholderiales; family SHXO01; genus SHXO01. The sequence continues at coordinate 683,127 of CAVUHQ010000035.1, read as the reverse complement.
GACTTGCGCCTGTGCTATCGCACCAATCTCGAAAGCCGTGTCGCGAGCCGCGTGCTGTGGCGGCTGGGTGAATGGGACTACCGGCGCGAGGAGGACGTATACAAGCGCGTTGCGGCATTGCCGTGGCGCGATCACTTCGATCCCCGCCTCACGATTCGCGTCAACGTGTCCGCGGTTGCGAGCCCGCTCAGGAGCCTCGACTTCATCACGCTGCGGATCAAGGACGCGGTCTGCGACCGTTTCCGTGCGGACACCGGGTCGCGTCCCAGCGTCGACACGAATGCACCGGACGTTCGCATTCATGCCTTCTTCGAAGCCAGCCGCTTTACCCTCTATCTCGACACCTCGGGCGAACCTCTATTCAAGCGCGGCTGGCGCCGCACTCAGGGCGAGGCGCCGCTGCGGGAGAACCTGGCGGCGGGCATCCTCACGCTGACTGGCTGGCAGCCGGGGACACCGCTGCTCGACCCCATGTGCGGCGGCGGCACCCTGCTGGTGGAGGCCGCCATGATGGCGCTGCGCATTCCGCCAGGCGGCTCACGCTCCTTCGCGTTCCAGTTGTTGCGCGGGTTCGATCGCGAACTATGGGAGACAGTCCAGTCGGCGGCACGGTCGGCTCAACTCGCACCGACGCGCTCTGCCGATCTTCGGCGCCGATCTGTATGGTGAACAGCTCAAGCTGGCGCGCGACAATCTCTCGGGTGCGGGATTGGCGGACGTGGTTTCACTCAAGCAGGCCAACGTCCTGGAGCTTCCCGCGCCAGCGTCGGCGGGCACGCTCGTCACCAACCCGCCTTATGGCGTGCGCCTGGGGGAGCAGCAGGAATTGGCGGCCTTCTACCCGAAACTCGGTGACGCTCTCAAGGCCAAGTACGCGGGGTGGAGCGCTTGGATTTTCACCGCCGATCTACGCTTGCCGAAGTTGATCGGCCTCAAACCTTCGCGGCGAATACCGCTATTCAATGGCGCCCTGGAGTGCCGGCTCTACGGATTCGAGATCGTCGCCGGCTCGCTGCGCCGGGAGAAGGTGAGCTAGACGATGTTCAAGTGATCCAACCCGGACATGATGTCTTTGTCCCTGGCCTCGTGTCCGTGCAGCTTGATGGCTAGACGCAGCTCGTTCATGGAGTCGGCGTTGCGCATGGCATCTTCGTAGGTGATCTGACCGGCTTCGTACAGGTCGAACAGGGCCTGGTCGAAGGTCTGCATGCCGAGCTCGCGCGACTTGCGCATGATGTCTTTGAGCTCGTGCACCTCGCCCTTGAAGATCAGATCGGAGATAAGCGGCGTGTTCAGCATGATCTCGATCGCGGCCACGCGCCCCGGCCCATCGCGCTTGGGGATCAGCCGCTGGGAGATCATGGCCTTCAGGTTGAGCGACAGGTCCATCAGCAGCTGGGCGCGGCGCTCCTCGGGAAAGAAGTTGATGATGCGGTCGAGTGCCTGGTTGGAGCTGTTGGCGTGCAGCGTGGTGAGGCACAGATGGCCGGTCTCAGCGAACGCGATGGCGTGGTCCATGGTGCTGCGTTCCCGGACCTCGCCGATCAGGATTACGTCCGGGGCCTGCCGCAGGGTGTTTCTCAAGGCGCCTTCCCACGACTCGGTGTCCACGCCTACCTCGCGCTGCGTGATCAGGCAGTTCTTGTGGTCGTGCACGTACTCGATCGGATCCTCGATGGTGATGATATGGCCATGGCTGTTCTCGTTGCGGTAGCCGAGCATGGCCGCCAGCGTGCTGGATTTGCCGGAGCCGGTCGCGCCCACCACGACCACCAGACCGCGCTTGGTCATGGCCACGTCCTTGAGACCTTCGGGCAATCCCAGGTCTTCGATACGAGGAATAGCGGTGGTGATGGTACGCAGCACAATCCCCACTCGCGCCTGCTGAACGAAAGCGTTGACGCGGAAACGGCCGATGCCCGGCGGGCTGATGGCGAAGTTGCACTCCTTGCTGGCCTCGAACTCCTGCGCCTGCTTGTCGTTCATGATGGCGCGGGCCAGTTCCATCGTGTGGGTCGGCGTCAGGGTCTGGTTCGACACCGGCGTCACCTTGCCGTCCACCTTGAAAGCAGGCGGAAAGCCGGCGCTGATGAACAGATCGGATGCCTTCCTGCTGACCATCACGCGCAGCAGCTCGTGCACGAACTTGATTGCCTGGTCTCGTTCCATATTCCCGCTCCTGTTGAGCCTGTGAGCTAGCGCTGCCCGATTCGAAACTTCTAGCCGGGGAACAGGTCTTTGTTGGCCGCCTTGACCCGCGCTTCCGGTGCCGCGACGATGTTACGGCGTACCAGCTCCTGCAGATTCTGATCCAGCGTTTGCATGCCGTATTGCTGGCCGGTCTGGATGGACGAGTACATCTGCGCTACCTTGGCCTCGCGGATCAAGTTGCGGATGGCCGGTGTGCCGATCATGATCTCGTGCGCGGCCACACGCCCGGTGCCGTCCTTGGTCTTGAGCAGCGTCTGGGAGATGACCGCGCGCAACGACTCCGACAGCATGGCGCGGGTCATTTCCTTTTCCGCGGCCGGGAACACGTCGATGATGCGGTCGATGGTCTTGGCCGCGGAGCTGGTGTGCAGAGTGCCGAACACCAGGTGACCGGTTTCCGCGGCGGTCAGCGCCAGCCGGATGGTTTCCAGGTCGCGCATTTCGCCCACCAGGATGATGTCCGGATCCTCGCGCAATGCCGATCGCAGAGCGTTCGCGAAGCTCAGCGTGTGCGGCCCGACTTCGCGCTGGTTGATCAGGCACTTCTTGCTTTCATGCACGAACTCGATCGGGTCCTCGACCGTGAGGATATGGCCGAATTCGTTCTCGTTGACGTGGTTGACCATTGCCGCCAGCGTGGTGGACTTGCCCGATCCGGTCGGGCCGGTGACCAATACGATCCCGCGCGGCTGATCGGCGATTTCCTTGAAGATGCCCGGCGCCTTCAGCTCCTCGAGCGAAAGCACCTTGGACGGAATGGTCCGCATCACCGCGCCGGCGCCGCGGTTCTGGACGAAAGCATTCACGCGGAAGCGGGCCAGGTTCGGAATGGCGAAGGAGAAGTCGCACTCGAGATTCTCTTCGTAGTGCTTGCGCTGCGCATCGCTCATGATGTCGTACACCATGGCGTGCACGTCCTTGTGCTCCATCGGCGGCAGGTTGATGCGCCGAACGTCGCCATTGACCCGGATCATCGGTGGCAGCCCTGACGACAAGTGCAGATCGGAGGCCTTGTTCTTGACCACGAAGGCAAGCAGTTCGGAGATGTCCATATATGATTCTCGGGAGTGACGTGCGGCGGATCCGCCGGATTGGCGGAACAGGAGATGCACGCAAATCTTATGCCCATTTACCGTCGTCGCCCAGGGCTAACGGGTAGCATTGGACCCGCCTCTCGGCGGTACCCGCGCGGTAGTGTCTTGTCCGCTGCGTGGGCCTTCCTGATCTCGCCGATCGAGCGGATTTCGCTGCTGCTTCGATCCAGAATGAGCAGCGGAGCAGTATGTCCACGATAGAAACACGGTTGCAAGCGGTGCATGACCGTATCGCGCGCGCCGCGGATGCGGCCGGGCGGCAGCCTGACCACATCCGCCTGATCGCCGTCTCCAAGACCTTCTCCGCGCAGGCCGTGCGCGACGCCGCCGCTTGGGGTCAGCGCGGGTTCGGCGAAAACTATGCCCAGGAGGGCATCGACAAGATGTTGGAGGTCGGTGATCCGGGTCTGGAGTGGCATTTCATCGGGCCGATCCAGAGCAACAAGACGCGGCTGCTAGCCGCCCATTTTCACTGGGTGCAGAGCGTGGATCGATTGAAGGTGGCCGAGCGCCTGGCGCAGCAGCGCCCGCCTCAGCTGGCCCCGCTGCAGGTGTGCATCCAGGTGAACGTCAGCGGTGAGGCGACCAAGAGCGGTGTCGAGCCCTCCGCACTGGTCGCGCTGGGCAACGCAGGTTGCGGTATTGCCGCGGGTTGCGGTTGCGCGGCCTCATGACGATCCCCGCGCCAACGCCGGACCTGGCGTCGCAGCGCCGCCAGTTCCGGCGTTTGCGGGAGTTGAGGGACGAATTGGCCGACCGCGGTCTGCCGCTCGACACGCTGTCGATGGGTATGTCCGACGATCTGGAAGCGGCCATCGCCGAGGGAGCGACGATGGTTCGAGTGGGTCGGGCGATTTTCGGCGAGCGGCGATAACGCAGTGCCGAAGCACTTCGCGAGCAGCCTGCCATGTGCTGTCTCCCACTCTCGCGCGTGCCCGACGGCTGCGCTATACTCCGCCTTCCCCGATCTAGCTGTTCGCGCCGCCTTGCTGCACTTCTAATTCCACGAGGAGCACGACCCATCATGACGAAGATCCTGGCTCTAGGCTTGGCGGCGTTGCTGCTGTCACCATTGGCCGCGCGCGCCGACAAGGAGCTCATCGCCCAGCAGTCGGTCGAGATCATGAGCAGCCCGAAAGCCGTGTGGGCGCTGGTCAAGGACTTCGACGGGCTGCAAAACTGGCACCCTGCGTTCAAGCAACGACGTCATCAAGTCGGGCAAGAACAATACCAAGGGCGCCATCCGCACGGTGACTCTCAACGGCGAAAGCTTCGACGAGGAATTGCTCAAGTTCGACGACAAGAAGATGTTCTACCGCTATCGCATCGTCGGCAACTCGCCGTTCCCGGTCACCGACTACGTCTCCACCATGTACGTGACAAAAGGCAAAGGCGCCAAGACCAAAGTCCTCTGGCAGGGCAAGTTCAAGAACAAGCCGGACAGCGGCAAGACCGACGCCGAAGTGATCGATTTGTTCAACGGCGTCTACAAGGAGGGCCTGGACAACCTCAAGGCGCTGGCGGAGGCCAGCTAAGACCCAAAGCCACCCCGGTCTTCGAGCCTGGTTGTCCAAGCCTCCCATCCCGTCTGCATGAAGATCGCATTTGTCGGCGGCGGCAATATGGCTGGGGCGCTCATAGGCGGCTTGCTTCAGCAGGGCTACGCCGCGGCCGAGATCAGCGTGGTGGAGATCGATGCTGCCGCCCGGGAGCGACTGGCGGCGCGGTTTGGTGTATCCACGCACGCAGAGATCAGTCCTGAGACCGCCGAAAGCGAAGTGATCCTGTTGGCGGTGAAACCCCAGCAGTTGCGCATCGTGGCCGAGGGGCTGCAGCCTGCGTTGAGCGCGCAGCTTCTGATCAGTATCGCGGCCGGCATCCGCACTGCGGATCTGTCGCGCTGGCTGGGTGGCTATGCGCGGATCGTGCGTGCCATGCCGAATACCCCAGCGCTGGTGCTGGCCGGCGTGTCCGCCCTCTACGCCATGCCCTCGGTCCCGGCGGCGGCACGTCGGACTGCGCAGAGCATTCTCGCCGCGGTCGGTTCGACGCTATGGATGGAGCGGGAGGAAATGATGGACGCCGTCACCGCCGTATCCGGCAGCGGGCCGGCCTACGTATTCTTCTTCATCGAGGCACTGGAGCAGGCGGCACGAGAGCTGGGGCTCGATCCCGCAGACGCGCGGCGGCTCAGCCTGGACACCTTCCTCGGGGCAGCCCGACTGGCGCGTGACAGCAACGAGGACCCGGCCGTGTTGCGCGCACGAGTGACCTCCAAGGGCGGCACCACCGAACGCGCGCTACGTTGCATGGAAGACAGCAGGTTGAAGCAACTCATCGTGGAGGCGGTCCGGGAGGCCGCTGAGCGCTCCCGCGAACTGGGCGACGAGCTGGGTCAAGGGGGATAGGCGTGGCGCAAAACCTCGATGCGAGCTTACGCGCGTACGCATGTTCGAGTCGGCGCGAGATCGCATCCCGGCATGGCTTGCGGAGAGCGTCGCAGCCGCGTTTTTCTTCGTTCTGTTAGTCTCTCAGCATGCCCGGCCAGGTTCTGCAATTCCTTCTCGAGACCTTCCTGGGGCTGTTCGCCCTGGCGCTGTTGCTGCGGTTCTTTCTTCAGTGGCTGCGCGCACCGGTGCGCAACCCCGTGTCACACTTTCTGGCGGCCCTGACTAACTGGGTCGTGGTGCCTGCCCGGCGCGTGATGCCGGGGCTATGGGGCCTCGACCTGGCCACTTTCCTTCTAGCCTGGCTTACAGAGGTGGTGCTGATCTTGGCCACCTACTGGTTGAAGGGTCCAGGGCTGGGGCCGGCAGTTGGAGCTACGTTGGTGTTGATCGGTTTCCTGGCGCTGGTGCAGCTCGCGAAGCTGGCGCTGTGGATCCTCATGATTGCCGTGCTGGTGCAGGCAGTGCTGACCTGGGTCAGTCCCTACAGCCCGGCGATGCCCCTGCTCAACAGCCTGGTGCGTCCATTTCTGCGCGTATTTCAGAAACGTATTCCGCCGGTAGGCAACGTCGACTTGTCCCCTCTGTTCGTTCTGGTGGCGTGCCAGCTCCTGCTGATGCTCATTGCGTGGCTTGAGGGAGCCGTGGTCCGAGCCATCGCCTGACGCTCCATCATGGCGTCCTGGTACCGCTTCGACGCCGATAGGAACGTTCTTTGCATCACGCTTTCCGTTCAGCCCAATGCCCGCAGTACGGAGGTGGTGGGCAAACACGGCGAAACTCTGAAGGTGCGTGTCGCGGCCCCTGCCCTCGAACACCGGGCGAATACGCTTCTCATTGAATTCTTGAGAAAAAAGCTAGACGTTCCGGCGAGCCGGGTTATCATTGCGCGGGGAGCGCGGGGACGCCGCAAGGCGGTCGAGATCCTCTCCCCGGGAGACGCGGCTCTCCGGGCCATACAGGACTGGGACAAGACATGAGCAACCAGCTGGAAAGCCAGATCGCCAGCTACCAGCGCTGGCGGGAGGAAATCCGCAGCGGCATCGAGGCCTACCAGCTCTGGCTGGACCAGCATGGCCATGTGGATATCCAGCGCAGCCTGCGCATCTACGACCTGCTGGAAAGCCTGCGCAACGACCGCATGGTGCTCGCCTTTCTGGCCGAGTACTCGCGCGGGAAGACCGAGCTCATCAACGCGATGTTTTTCTCGGACTTCAAGCAGCGTCTGTTGCCCTCGGACGTAGGCCGCACAACCATGTGCCCGACCGAGATCTTCTGGGATAACGCGGACGAGCCCTACGTCCGCTTGCTGCCCATCGAGACGCGCAAGCGCGAAGACAGCATCGCCGCTCTCAAGCAGCACCCGATCGAGTGGGTCAAGATCAAGTTGAACCTCCAGTCCCACGAGGAGATGTCCAAGGCGATGGCCAGCCTGGCCGAAACCAAGACCGTCCGCGTAGAGGAAGCATCGGCGCTGGGACTGCTGGATCAGAAGGACTTCGTCACCACCACGGTGGTGACCAAGGGCAGCAAGGTTGAGATTCCGGCCTGGCGCCACGCGATGATCAACTACCCGCACGCGCTGCTGAAGAGCGGGCTGGTGATCCTGGACACCCCCGGCCTGAATGCGCTCGGCACCGAACCCGAGCTGACGCTCAAGATGATCCCGAACGCGCACGCGATCCTGTTCCTGCTTGCCACTGACACCGGCGTGACCAAGTCGGACCTGGAGATCTGGCAGCGCTACGTGCAGACCTACCAGACCCGGCGCATCGCGGTCCTGAACAAGGTCGATCTGCTGTGGGACGACCTCAAGAGCCTGGCGGAGATCGATGTCTCGATCAATCGCCAGATCGAGGAAACCTGCAGGCTGCTCGAGCTGCCGCGCGACCATGTCATCGCGCTGTCGGCGCAGAAAGCGCTGCTCGCTCGCATCCGCGACGATCAAGCCATGTTCGATCGCAGTGGTATTCGCGAGCTGGAAGATCTGCTGGCCCACGAGATCGTACCGGCCAAGCAGGAAATCCTGCGTGCCGCGGTGGTGAAAGAAATGGGCAGCATGGTAGAGGGCTCGCTGCAAAGCGTGATGTCGCAGCTCACCGCCACTCAGGCCGAGCTGCAGGAGCTGTCCAAGCTGTCCGGCAAGAATCGCGAGCTCGCGAAGACCATGCTGTCCAGGCTGGAAAAAGACCGCGCGGTGTATCTGCAACGCATGGAGAGCTTCAAGAATTCCTACGGCACCGTGCTGAAGCAGGGGCACGCGCTGATGTCCAACCTGGACGAAGAGCACATCGACGAGCTTTTCACCAAGAGCGCCCGCGACATCGAAGGCAGTTGGACCACTGCTGGACTGTGGCGCAGCATGAACTCGTTGTTCGACTCCTTCACGCGTCAGGCGGACAAGATCCTGAGCTTCGCGTCGGAAACGCGCAGCTTCGTGGACCAGGTGTATCAGGAGTTCCAGGAGAAGTACGGCTTCGTGAATCTCACCCCGCCGCCGCTCAACCTGGAGAAGCATATCCTGACTATGAAGGGGCTCAAGAGCAGCACCGAGCGCTTCTGCCGCGACCCGATGAACGTCATGACCGAGAAGCACTTCCTGGTCAAGCGCTTCTACAACGGGCTGGTCACCGAGGCGCGCATCGTGTTTCAGGCTGTGCGCAAGGACCTGGACGGCTGGCTCAAGAGCGCCATGACGCCCATCTCCAACCAGCTCAAGGAGCATCAGACGCTGCTCGAACGGCGGGTGGAGAACCTCAAGAAGTTGTCCGGCGACCTATCCAGTCTGCAGGAGCGCCTGCATCAACTCGAGACGCAGAAGATGGCACTGGGCAAGCAGGTAGAGGATCTGCTTCGCATCAAGTACAAGGTGCTCGGCACCGCCGACCGCCAGAAAGCTGCTCGCGCGAAAGCGGCTTGACCGCGGAGTATTGCGGAGAGCCTCGACTCGTAACTGCCGGAGAAGGCGCGCTCGGCGGTGTCAGATCGATGTAGACAGCGCGGGATGCGCAGAGCCTCGGCCGCTGGCGCGAGCAGTACAGGTTGGCGCGACCGGCTCCACGCCCCGATCCGGGCGCCGCTTGGCCTGATAGAGCGCGCGGTCCGCGGCGTTCAGCAGATGGTCCGGCGTCCCTTTCTGCAATGGTGTGGCGGTTGCCACGCCGATACTCAAGCTGATCGGAGGGGCCGCCGTGTAGCCCCCGCTAGCGAAGCCGAGGGTCTTGATCGTCTGCCGGAGCTGCTCGGCACGCTGTTGTGCCTGCTTGCGGTCCATCGCAGAGGCCAGCACGACGAACTCGTCGCCGCCATAGCGAGCCACCAGGTCCGAGCCGCGCGCGAAGCAGCGCTGGACGGTGCTTGCGACCAGCTGAATGCAATGATCGCCCGCCGGATGCGCCAAAGGTGTCGTTGAAGCGTTTGAAGTGATCGATGTCGATCATGATCAACGACAGCGGAGTCTGGTCGCGTCGTGCCCGGTTCCATTCACGCTCGAGTTGCTCGTCGAATGCGCGCCGGTTGTACAGGCCGGTGAGCCCGTCCCTTAGCGCGAGGTTTTCGAGCTCCCGCTTGCGGGTGAGCAACTGCTTGTGTTTGGCGAGCAGTTTCTGCTCTGCCAGCACACGCTCGGATACGTCGCTCAGCTTGCCGAGAAAGTGTGTAACCGTCCCGGCTGAGTTGGACATGGGCGAGAGGCTCAGCTCGTTCCAGAAGGGCGAACCGTCCTTTCGATAGTTGCGCACGGTCACCACGCAAGGGTCGCCATTCTCCAATGCCGAGCGCACGAGCGCCAGACCAAGCTGATCGGTGTCGCCGCGCTGAAGGAACCGGCAGTTACGCCCCAGTACCTCGCGGGCGCAGTAGCCCGTGAGCCGCTCGAAGGCCCCATTCACGTAGACCAGGGGCATGTCCTGCGCGGTAGCGTCGGCGATGACGAGACCGTCGGTGCACGCCGCCATGGCCTGGGCGAACAGCGGTGTTTCGAACTCCTTCTTCATTTGGGTTCTCAGAAAAACTCCACAACTCATTGATGGGACTAGTTTCGGACGAAACCAGGAAAGCTTTAACAAAAAATTAAACCCGCGTGCTTTTATCGCCGGTTCCAGTCCTCTACCCTATTGATCTAAAGTTATATTTTGGTCTGGCCAAGGCCCTCCCCAGGGGTCGCAAGTGCTTATTCCTGCAGGGATTGCACGCGGGTGAATTGCTTTAGTCGTTCTAACTCGCCAGCAGTTCCCTCAGGGCAGCGTCCACGAACCTGCTGTCTGCCGGGTTCAGCCCATTGCCGGCCTGATGACCCCAGACCGACGGAATCACGCGAAACTGGGCAGCGGGAATGAGCGACGCTTCGTACTCGATGTCCTCGGGCGTGAAGTAGAGATCGGTCTGCCCGGCCATCACCACCGCCTTGGCTTTGATCGAGGCCAGCGCCTTCTCCAGGCTCCCGCCGAAGCCCGGCGTCGCCCCGACGTCGTTGTGCTGCCAGGTCCACAGCATGGCGAGAAGATTGTTCGCATCGCGGCGCAGGAATCGGCGCTCCCAGAATCCGACAAGGAAGTCGTCCAGGGACGAGAAGCCGAGCTGGCGCCACAGCTCCTGCTTGTAGAACGGCTGAGAGAAGCCCCAGCCCGCATAGACGCGCGCGAACGCCCGCAGACCCTGGTCCGGCTGCTTCTCATACCAGCCATTGAGCCATGCCGCATCCGTGGTCAGCGCTGCTTTGACGCCCTCCAGGAATACCAGGTTGTGCGGTGTCGTGCGCGCCGTGCCGCAGAATGGCGCGATGCGCGCGACCATGTCGGGCTGGCTGACCGCCCATTGAAAAGTCTGCTGCGCGCCCATCGACCACCCGACTACGAGGACCAGATGCGCAATCCCGAACTGCTCGGTGACGAGGCGGTGCTGGGCGACAACGTTGTCGTAGACGGTGACATGGGGAAAGCGGGCGCGGTCATACGGTGGCGGCGTGTTGCTGGGTGACGAGGACAGGCCGTTGCCCAGCATGTCCGGGACGATGATGAAGTACTTCTCTGGATCGAGTGCCTTGCCCGGTCCGATCGGCCATTCGATGTCGGAGTGGTGCGCCGAGTACGGCGTGGGGTAGACGATCGCGTTGCTCTTGTCGGAGTTGAGCGTGCCGTGTGTCTTGTAGGCGAGTTTCGCTTCTCGCAGCGTGGCACCCGACTGCAGCACGAAGTCGCCCAGATCGAAGAGTTGCGTGGACGGCGCGTCCTGTGCGGCAGCCGTCGGAGCGCGTGGGGAAAGTGGCGAGCATGCCGCTCAAGCTGGCCGCTGCGCCCGCATACAAGAAATTGCGGCGAGATTGGCCGGCAGTCAACGGGATTGCGACCACTCCGGATTTCCCCATTGCGTATTCTCCTGTCGGCGGCGCGGCCCCTATATCAGCACGATGTCGTACTGCTCCTGGCTGTAGATGCTCTCGACCTGCAGCGAGATCGGCTTGGCGATGAAATCGCCGAGCATGGCGAGCGATCTGCGACTCTTCGTCGAGGAACAGATCGATCACGGTCTGCGAAGCGAGTATCCGGAACTCGCGCGCATCGAACTGGCGCGCCTCGCGCACGATCTCGCGCAGGATCTCGTAGCACACCGTCTGCGCCGTTTTGACTTCGCCGCGCCCCTGGCACATCGGGCAGGGTTCGCACAAGGTGTGAGCCAGGCTTTCGCGCGTGCGCTTGCGCGTCATCTCCACCAGGCCGAGCGAGGTGAAGCCGTTGACGGTGACGCGGGTGCGGTCGAGCGACAGCGCCTTTCTTGAACTCGGTCAGCACCGAGTCGCGGTGCGTGTCGTTCTCCATGTCGATGAAGTCGACGATGATGATGCCGCCCAGGTTGCGCAGGCGCAGCTGGCGGGCGATGACGTGGGCCGCCTCCAGATTGGTCTTGAAGATGGTGTCGTCGAAGCTGCGCCCGCCGACGAAGCCGCCGGTGTTGACGTCGATGGTGGTGAGCGCCTCGGTCTGGTCGATGATCAGATAGCCGCCGGATTTCAACGGCACCCTGCGCGCCAGCGCGCGCTCGATCTCGTCTTCGATGCCGTACAGGTCGAACAGCGGGCGCTCGCCCGAGTAGTGCTGAATGCGCTCGAGGACAGTTGAGCATGTAGTCCTGGGCAAAGGCCTGCAGCTTCTGACAGGTCTCGCGCGAGTCGACCAGAATGCGATCGGTCTCGTCGTTGCTCGATGTCGCGCAGCACTCGCAGGCTGAGGTTGAGGTCCTGATACAGCAGCGCCGGGCGGTGCTACGGTCTTGGCCTTTTCCTGGATGCCGTTCCAGATCTTGCGCAGGTATTCGATGTCGGAGAGCATCTCCTTGTCGCTGGCAGTCTCCGCCATGGTGCGGATGATGAAGCCGCCCTTCTCATCGGCCGGCAGCAGCTGCTGCAGGCGCTCGCGCAGCTGCGCGCGCTCGGCCTCGTCCTCGATGCGCTGGGAGATGCCGATGTGGCACTCCTGCGGGAGATAGACCAGCAGCCGCCCGGCGATGCTGACCTGAGTGGACAGCCGCGCACCCTTGGTGCCGATCGGATCCTTGATGACCTGAACCAGCAACCTGCCGCCCTCGTGCAGCAGCTTCTCGATCGGCTTTGGCGCTTCGCCGTTCTGGCGATACTCCCAGATGTCGGCGACGTGCAGGAACGCCGCGCGATCCAGCCCGATCTGGATGAAGGCCGACTGCATGCCGGGCAGCACGCGGCTCACCACGCCCAGGTAGATGTTGCCGACCAGGCCGCGCCCGGTGATGCGCTCGACGTGCAGCTCCTGCGCGACCCCCTGCTGGATGACCGCGACCCGGGTTTCCTGCGGCGTGACGTTGATCAGGATCTCTTCGTTCATCGCCGCGCGATCGCGCCTCAGAACGGCGCGATAGCCGAACTTGGCCAGAAGCTGGCTGGTCTCGTACAAGGGCAGACCCATGACCCCGGAGTAACTGCCCGTCGATGGAAGCGAACGAACACGGCCGCCCGGCCCTGGATCGCGTAGCGCGCCGGCCTTGTCCAGTGGCTCCCCGCCGCTGACACGTACTGACGGATCTCCTGCTCCTCCAGCTCGCGGAACTGCACGTCGGTGGTGGACACCGCCACCTCGAGCTGGTTGTCGAACATGACTGCGACCGCGCTGTGCACCTGGTGAGTCTTGCCGGACAGCTGCGCGCAGGAAAGCCGACCGCTTCCTCGCGGTCCGCCGGCTTGCCGAGGATCCGGTCGCCCAGCGCCACCGTGGTGTCGCGCCGACAGCACCGGGATAGCGCATCAGCCGGCGCTGCTCCGAGACGCGCCCAGCCGGCCTCCACTTTGGCCTGCGCCACGCGCAGCACGTAGTCTGCGAGGTGGCTCACCGGCCAGCGGCGTCTCGTCGAAATCCGCTGCGCGCTGCGGGCCCTCGCGCAGCAGCAGCACCTCGAAGCTCACGCCGATCTGCTTCAGCAGCTCGCGGCGTCGCGAGCTGCGCGACGCAAGGTAAATGTGACGAAGGGCCGGCTGCACGCGTTATTCCCGATGATATGGATGATTGCGCAGCACTGCAGCGCCGCGGTACAACTGCTCGGCGAGCAACACGCGCACCAATTGGTGCGGCAGACGTCAGGGTGGACAGCGACAGCAGCAGCGCGGCGCTCTGCTTGAGCTTCGGGTCCAGACCGTCGGCGCTGCCGATGACGAAAGCCACATCTCGTCCATCACGCCTCCAGCCCTCGAGCAGCCGCGCGAACTGGCTCGGTGGTGAACGACTTGCCGCGCTCGTCGAGAGCGACCAGCCCGCACGCAGGCAGGTATGGCCGCACGAATGCGAGCGCCTTCGGCAGCCAGCATCTTCGCCATCTCGCAGGGACTCGCCGCCTTCGCCGGCCGCCGCTCCGGGCGGATCTCGATCAGCTCGATGGGCATCTCGCGCGGCATGCGTCGAGCGTACTCGTCGAAGCCGGCGCTCGACCCAGGCCGGCATGCGGTGACCGACGGCGCACAGGAGGAGCTTCATGCCGCGTCCGGGTGAGGCCCGTGCAGTGATAGCGTGCGGAAAGCCCCGCGCTTGCGGGGTCAGGGAACGGCCGAGCCGCCCGGGTCGGTGGCGCGCGAGGCTCGGCGCCGCGGCGCAGCGGCGAGACGCGGCGCGGAAGCTCGCCGCCCCACAGCTGCTCGAGATTGTAGTACTCGCGGATCGCGGGCTGCATGATATGCACGATCACGCTGCCCAGATCGACCAGTACCCACTCTCCGGTCTGTTCGCCCTCGGTGCTCAGCACGCTGGCCGCCCGCCGGTCTTGATCTTCTCCGCGACGTTGCGGGCCAGGGCCTTGGTTTGCCGCGTCGATTCGGCGCTCGCCACGATCATGTAGTCGAACAGCGATGTCAGCTTGCGGGTATCCAGCACCACCACATCGCGCGCCTTGATCTCGTCCAGCGCCTCTACGGCGAACTGTTTGATCTGCTCAACCTGCATCCACGTCCTTATACAGTGTGTTGCGATGAATATAATCGAGAACGGAGTCGGGAAGCAAATAACGCGGGCTGCGTCCCTGCCGCGATAACGGCGCGGATCGCCGTTGCCGAAATGTCGAGCGGCGTGATCGGCTGCAGCCAGAGCCAGCCAGCGGGAGCCCCGTGCAGCTGTGACAGCTCGGTGACGCCCGGGTTTCCAGCTGGTGCGCCAGCGCCCGCGGCATCCCGCTGGCGTCGAGTTCAAACCCCGGCCGGTGCGCGATGACAACGTGGGCCAGTCCGAACAGCTTTTCCCAGCGCGACCAGGTCGTCAAGGCCGAGGAACGCGTCGACACCCATCAGCAGGCAAAGCGGCTGCTCGCTTCCGAGCTCCGCGCGCAACTCCAGCAGCGTGTCCACCGTGTAACTCGGCCCCTGAGCGACGGCATTCGCGATCGTCCACCAGCAAGCGCGGGTTGCCCGCGCACGCCAGACGCGTCATGTCGAGGCGGTCGGCCGCGGTCACGCGCGGCGTGGCGCGGTGAGGCGGAACGCTGGCGGGAATGAGGCGCACCTGGTCGCAGCGCGAGCGCGTCGGCCATCTCCTCCGCCAGCCGCAGGTGCGCGTAGTGGATCGGATCGAAGGTGCCGCCGAGAATGCCGATGGGGCCCAAGAGCGCTGATGCAGTGAACGGTGATCATCAGCGATCAACGATGTGCTGCGGACCTTTCACTCTTCACCCTTCACGCTTCACCGCTCACAAGACAAGCCGGCGAATGTCGGCCAACACCCCGTGCAGATAAGTGATGAAGCGCGCGCCCTCGGCACCGTCGACCACGCGGTGATCATACGAGAGCGATAGCGGCAACATCAGCCGCGGCACGAACTGCCCGTCCTTCCACACCGGCTTCGTCGCCGAACGCGACACCCCCAGAATCGCGACCTCCGGCGCGTTGATGATCGGCGTGAAATTCGAGCCGCCGATGCCGCCGAGGCTCGAGATCGAGAAGCACCCGCCCGACATGTCGGCAGGCGAGAGCTTGCCGTCGCGCGCCTTGACGCTGATCTCGCCCAGCTCCTTGGCCAGCTGCAGTGCACCTTTCTTGTCGCTGTCGCGGATCACCGGCACGACCAGGCCGTTGGGCGTGTCCACCGCAACGCCGATGTTGTAGTACTGCTTGAAGATCAGGTTCTCGCCGTCCGCGGACAGCGAGGCGTTGAACTGCGGGTAGTGCTTCAACGCCGCGACCACGGCCTTGATCAGGAACGCGAGCAAGGTGACGCGCACGCCGCTCTTCTGATTCTCGTCCGACATCTGCTTGCGGAAGGCTTCCAGCTCGGTGATGTCCACCTCGTCGTTCTGCGTGACGTGCGGAATCATCACCCAGTTGCGATGCAGGTTGGCACCCGAGATCTTCTTGATGCGCGACAGCGGCTTGGCCTCGATCGGGCCGAACTTGGTGAAGTCCACGACCGGCATCGGCAGCAGATTGATGCCGACACCGCTGCCACCGGTTGCTGCCGCCGGTCGTGCCAGTGTCGCCTTGACGTAGCCTTGTATGTCCTCCTTGAGGATGCGGGCCTTGGGTCCCGTGCCCTTGACCTTGGACAGATCGACACCCAGCTCGCGCGCGAAGCGGCGCACACCGGGGCTGGCATGCGCATGGGCGAAGCCGGCTTCGTCCACGCGGCCAGTGCAGGCGATGCAGCGGCAGGCGCAGGAGCTGGTGCCGCGACCGGCGCGGGCGCAGGCGCAGGTGCCGAAGGTGCCTGTGCCGCTGCCGCGACAGGGGCTGGAGCAGCGGCCGCGGGTTTGGCAGCGGGCTGAGGCGCTCCGTCTGCCGCCTCGAGCGTCAGAATCAGGACACCCTCGGACACCTTGTCGCCGACCTTGACCTTCAACTCCTTCACCACGCCGGCGAAGGGCGCAGGCACTTCCATGGTTGCCTTGTCGCTCTCCAGCGTGACCAGCGAGTCCTCGGCCTTGATGCTGTCTCCCGGCTTGACCAGCACTTCGATGACCGGCACGTCCTTGTAGTCACCGATGTCCGGGACGACGACTTCCTTCATTGCTCCCAAGGTTTTCTCCCCTCTTGTTCCTTTAGACGCCTAGACCGATGGCGGATAAGGTTTGTCCGGATCGATGCCGTACTTCTTGATCGCTTGAGCAACGGTCGCGGCCGGCACTGCTCCTTCCTCGGCCAGCGCCTTGAGCGCGGCTACCGTCACGTAGTAGCGATCCACCTCGAAGAACTTGCGCAGCTGCTTGCGGAAATCCGAGCGCCCGAACCCGTCGGTGCCGAGCACGCGATAGTTGCGCTTGACGAAGGGACGGATCTGATCGGCGAACGTCTTCATGTAGTCGGTGGCTGCGACCGCCGGACCCACGCGTCCTTCCAGGCTCTGTTCGACGTACGATTTGCGCTGCGGCTGCCTCGGGATGCAGCATGTTCCAGCGATCCACCTCCAGGCCTTCGCGCCGCAGCTCGTTGAAGCTCGGGCAGCTCCACACGTCGGCTGCCACGCCGAAGTCGTTCTTCAGCAGGTCGGCGGCGGCGATGACCTCGCGCAGGATGGTCCCGCTGCCCAGGAGCTGCACGCGCGGCGCCTTCTTGTCGCTGCCGCCGTCCGCGAACAGGTACATGCCCTTGAGAATGCCCGCCTCGGCGCCGGCCGGCATCGCCGGGTGCGCGTAGTTCTCGTTCATCACGGTGATGTAGTAGAAGACGTCTTCCTGCTCCTTGTACATCCGGCGCATGCCGTCCTGAATGATCACCGCCACCTCGTAGGCGAAGGTCGGATCGTAGGAGACGCAGTTCGGCACCGTCGACGAGATCAGATGGCTGTGGCCATCTTCGTGCTGCAGCCCTTCGCCGTTCAGAGTGGTGCGCCCCGCGGTGCCGCCGAGCAGGAAGCCGCGCGTGCGGCTGTCTCCAGCCGCCCAGATCAAGTCGCCCACGCGCTGGAAGCCGAACATCGAATAGAAGATGTAGAACGGGATCATCGAAATCCCGTGCGTGCTGTAAGACGTGCCCGCCGCGATCCACGAGCACAGACCGCCCGCCTCGTTGATGCCTTCCTGCAGGATCTGGCCCTGCTTGTCTTCCTTGTAGTACATGAGCTGGTCGGCATCTTCGGGCTTGTACAGCTGCCCCACCGAGGAATAGATCCCGAGCTGCCGGAACATGCCCTCCATGCCGAACGTGCGCGACTCGTCCGGCACGATCGGCACGACGTACTTGCCGATCTTCTTGTCGCGGATGATGGTGTTGAGCATGCGCACGAACGCCATCGTGGTGGACAGCTCGCGGTCTTCGCTGCTCTTGAGCAGCGCCTCGAAGGCGGACAGCTCCGGCACCTCCAGCGGCTCGGCCTTGCGCCGGCGCTGAGGCAGCGATACCGCCCATCGCCTTCACCCGCTCCTTCAAGTACTGCATCTCGGGGCTGTCTTCGGCCGGCTTGAAGAACGGCACTTCCTCCAGCTTGTCGTCCGGGATCGGAATGTTGAAGCGATCGCGGAAGGACTTGATGGACGTGGTGCCCATCTTCTTCTGCTGGTGCGTGATGTTCTGGCCTTCGCCGGCCTCGCCCATGCCATAACCCTTGATGGTCTTGGCCAGGATGACGGTGGGCTGCCCCTGTGCTTTACCGCGGCCGCGTAGGCTGCATAGACCTTGTGCGGATCGTGACCGCCGCGGTTCAGGCGCCAGATATCGTCGTCGGACATGTTGGCGACCATCTCGAGCAGCTCCGGATACTTGCCGAAGAAGTGCTTGCGCACGTAGGCGCCATCCTTCGACTTGAAGGTCTGGTACTCGCCGTCCACCGCTTCTTCCATGCGCTTCAGCAGCAGGCCGTTCTTGTCCCGGGCGAGCAGCGGGTCCCAGTAGCAGCCCCAGATCACCTTGATCACGTTCCAGCCGGCGCCGCGAAAATCCGCTTCCAGCTCCTGGATGATCTTGCCGTTGCCGCGCACCGGGCCGTCCAGGCGCTGCAGGTTGCAGTTCACGACGAAGACCAGATTGTCCAGCGCTCGCGCGCCGCGAGCGAGATGGCACCGAGCGACTCGGGTTCGTCCATCTCGCCGTCGCCCATGAACGCCCACACCTTGCGACCGTCGGTGTTGAGGATGCCGCGGTCGCGCAGGTACTTCATGAAGCGCGCCTGGTAGATCGCCATGATCGGCCCCAGACCCATCGAGACCGTGGGGAACTGCCAGAAATCCGGCATCAGCCAGGGGTGCGGATAGGACGACAATCCCTTGCCGTCGACTTCCTGGCGGAAGTTGTTCAACTGCTCTTCGGTGATGCGGCCCTCCAGGAAGGCGCGAGCATAGATGCCCGGCGACGAATGGCCTTGCGCGAAGATGAGATCGCCGCCGTGCGTTTCGCTCGGCGCATGCCAGAAGTGATCGAAACCGACGTCGTAGAGTGTGGCCGCCGAAGCGAAGCTGGCGATGTGTCCGCCCAGTTCCGAAGAAATCTTGTTGGCCCGCACCACCATCGCCATCGCATTCCACCGCACGTACGAGCGGATGCGGTGCTCCAGCTCGTGGTTGCCGGGCGAGCGCTCCTCCTGTCCGGGCGGGATGGTGTTGATGTAGGCGGTATTGGCGCTGTAAGGCAGATAGGCGCCGGAGCGTCGTGCCTTGTCGATCAGCTTCTCAACGATGTAGTGCGCGCGTTGCGGACCCTCGTACTCGAGTACGCCGTCCAGCGCGTCCAGCCACTCCTGCGTCTCTTGTGGATCGGTGTCCGGAGCGGAGACAGTCCATCGTTTTGGCCCCAGGTCAAGGTTTGCCCCTCAGGTACGAGTCGCTCGCTGACGCGCTATGCATTCGTGATGCACGCGACCTGAAAAGTATACCAGCGAACGCGCTGGCCTGACTTCCCGCTGACCGTCCTCGCGGCGGCGCTTGACGGCGTGCCACTTTCTTGGGAGGCGGCGGCACGCGGCCGAGCAGAAAAAACTCGTCATTGGCCGCATCTCGATCAGATGCGCCATGCGGTTGGACAGACGCGAAAAACGCAGTGATTCCGCCGATATCCCAGATGTCCTCTTCGCTGAAGCCCTGTCCGCGCAGCTTCTGGCGATCCGCCTCGTTCAGCGTCTCGGGTGTGCGTGCCAGCTTCACCGCGAAGTCGAGCATGGCCCTTCTGGCGCGGCGTGAGGTCCGCCTTGCGATGATCGACCGCGACCTGATCGGCAATCTGCGGATTCTTGGCGTAAATGCGCAGGATGGCGCCGTGCGCGACGACGCAGTACAGGCAATGGTTCACGCCGATGGTCGCCACCACGATCATCTCCTTCTCGGCCTTGGTGAGGCCCGAGTCTCGCAGCATCAGCGCGTCGTGATAGGCGAAAAAGGCGCGGCATTCGTCCGGGCGATAGCGCCAGCGTCAGGAACACATTCGGGATGAACCCGGCTTTTTCCTGCACCTTCAGCATCATCTCGCGGAGATCCTGCGGGAGGTCGTCGAGCTTCGGCACAGGGTAGCGGCTGATGGGGTGGGTCATGGCAGTAGGACGCGGAGAAAACAGTCACTCGTACTTGCGCAAATCCTCGATCACCTTCCCATCGTTGGGCAAGGTTCCCGGCAGCTTGAACACCACGTCACCGCGCAGCTTGCACACTTCGCGAAGCGTATCCGCGAGCGCGTAGCCAAGCCCTCGGGTGCGGCGCCGTCGATTTCGCATTGAAAGCTCATCGTGTCGTTCTTCTCGGCGTCGTGCGAAACCGTCAGGCGCGCGCGCAGAATCTGCGGATGCCGCTTGACCACCTCGGTCACCTGAGACGGGTGCACGAACATCCCCTTGACCTTGGTGGTCTGATCCGCGCGCCCCATCCAGCCCTTGATGCGCATGTTGGTGCGTCCACAGGGGCTGCGGCCCTGGCAGCACCGCAGACATGTCGCCGGTGCCGAAACGAATCAGCGGATACTCGGAGGTGAGTGTCGTCACGACCACCTCGCCCACTTCTCCCGCATGGCACCGGATCGCCGGTGCCTGGACGCACGATCTCCACGATCACGCCCTCATCGACCACCAACCCCTCGCGTGCCTCGGTTTCGTAGGCGATCAAACCCAGATCGGCGGTCCCGTATGACTGATAGCCCGCAATGCCCCGGTCCGCAAGCGTCTGGCGCACGCTGGGCAGAAACGCTTCGCCGCTTACCGCAGCCTTCTTGCAGGCTGGAGACGTCGCTTGTCATCTCGTCGGCTTTCTCCAGGATGATCTTCAGGAACGACGGCGTGCCGGCATAACAGGACGGCTTCAGGTCGGCTATCGTCTGCACCTGCAGTTCGGTCTGCCCGACGCCGGCAGGGAATACCGGACAGCCGAGCGTCTGCGCGGCCAGGTCGAACATGAACCCGGCCGGCGTGAAGTGATACGAGAACGTGTTGTGCACCAGTTCGCCTTCCCGAAATCCGGCAGCGTAGAGTGCGCGCGCGAAACCCCAGAAATCCTGCTTGTCACCCTGCGGATCGTAGATCGGACCCGGAGATGCGAACACTCGCCCAAGCCGTGATAGCGGCACTGCGGTCATGCCCGCGAACGGCGGCGTCGAGCTTTCTGCAACGCGATCAGTTCCGACTTGCGCGTTACAGGCAGCTTCGCCAGTGCCGCCCGGTCTCTACTTCGTGCGGCTGCACGTGCTTGAACAGCTTCGCGAAGTACGGCGCGTTCTTCTTCGCATTACCGATCTGGTCTGCAGCGCGCGAACACGCTGACGCTCGCGCACGCTCCGGGATCGCGCGTTTCGAGGTCGTCGAAGTATTTGGCACACTGGTGCTCCACTTCACGCTAAGCCAGCCAGCGCTTGCGCCGGCGATAGTGCTTCGCGTCGCGGAAGCTCTTGCGCCCGCCGCCGAGAGGCCGAGATAGAACTCTTTGACGTCTTCGTTGGTGCCCAGATCGCGGCGGGCCCGTCCATCACGACGCGGCCGTTCTCGAGAATGTAGCCGTAGTCTGCGCATAGCGAAGAGCCACGATCGTGTTCTGCTCGGCGAGCAGGAAGCTCACACCTTCCTTCTCGTTCAGATCCCGCACGATCTCGAAGATCTCCTCCACCACCTGCGGCGCCAGTCCCATCGACGGCTCGTCGAGCAGGATCATGCTCGGGCGCGCCATCAGCGCGCGGCCGATGGCGGTCATCTGCTGCTCTCCGCCGGAGGTATAGCCGGACTGGCTCTTGCGCCGCTCCTTCAACCGCGGGAAGTACGCGTACACCTTCTCGAGGTCCTGGCGGATCTGCGCGCGGGAGCCCGACTGAGTGAACGCGCCGGTGAGCAGATTCTCCTCCACCGTCAGGTGCTGAAAGCAGTGACGACCTTCCATCACCTGGACGACCCCGCGCACCAGCTCGGACGGATTGAGCTTGTCGACGCGCTGACCGCGAAATTCGATGGTGCCCTTGGTCACGTCGCCGCGCTCGGAATTGAGCAGATTGGAGATGGCTTTCAACGTGGTCGTCTTGCCCGCGCCATTCGCGCCGAGCAGCGCCACGATGCTGCCCATCCGGCACCTCCAGCGACACGCCCTTGAGCACCAGAATCACGTGGTCGTAGATGACCTCGATGTTGTTGACCGCCAGAAGCGGCTGGACTGACGTCTCTGCCATGGTTGACATCGAGGGCTGAGGTCGTCGGGTGAGCGGCGCTGTGCGAATGCGTGCGGACCCTCGCTCCTCTGCCGTCAACCACCCATGCACGCCGGTTTGATTCCCTTCTCCGTCGGCGTACTTGGCGGCCGACTCGTCCACCATCTTGCGAATCAGCGCGCGGTCGCCGCTCATCCAATCCGAGGCACGGCTTTCCACTGCTGTCCGTCCCATTGCTGGAAGCGCACCTGTCCGCTGCCGCTGTGGTCGGTGCAGGACACCTTGATCGGCGGCACCATCGTGCCGAAGCCGAGCTGCTGCAGGCGGTTGGCATCGATGTTCAGGTTTTCGATCCCCCAGCGCACCTGCTCGCCGGTGAGCGGCTTCTTGCCGAACTTCTCCTGCGCCTTGCGCACTGCCTCGACCGTCACCATGGCAGCGACCAGCCCGCGATTCCACAGCACGGTGCCGACCAGCTTCGGATTGGTCTTGCTCTTGCCTTTGCCGATTACGTACTTCTGCATGTCCTGCACCACCGGGAAGTCCTTGCCCGCGAGATTCAGGCTGGCTGCGTAGTACCCGTTGGCCGCGCCCTCGGCCGCTTCGGTGTCGATCTCCGAGCCGGCCCACCAGTTGCCGACCATCTTCTCGCGCGGGAAGCCGACCTTCTGCGCCGTCTTCAGTGCGGTCGCGTTCATCACGCCCCAGCCCCAGAGAATCACCCAGTCGGGCTGGTATTGCCGGATCTGCAGCCATTGCGACTGCTGCTCGTTGCCCGGATGCGGCACCGGGATCATCTTCAGCTCGAAGCCCAGTCTTGGCCGTCCGCTTCCAGCACCGGGTGTGGTTCCTTGCCATAGGCGGAGTCGTGATACAGCAGCACGATCTTCTTTCCCTTGAGCTTCTCCGCGCCGCCTTCCTTGTCGCCGATGAACTTGACGATGGCGGTGGCCGAGTCCCAGTAGTTGGACAACAGCGGAAACACCCACGGAAACACGCGGCCGTCGGTTGCGTCGGTGCGACCGTAGCCGAGGGTGATGAGCGGGATCTTGTCGACCGGTGCCTTGTCGATCAACGAGTAGGTGATGCCGGTGGACATGGGATGGATTGCGGTCGGGCCGGTGGGCGACATGGTCTTCACCCGCTCGTAGCACTCGACACCCTTGGTGTTGTTGTACTCGGTCTCGCACTCCTCCCACGACAACTTCACCCCGTTCACGCCGCCGTCGCGCTCGTTGACCAGGGTCAGATAGTCGAGAAAGCCGCTGAAGAATGCGGCGCCGTTGGCGCCGTACGGCCCGACCCGGTAGCCGAGAATGCCGATGAATTGCGTCCCGGCCTCTTGTGCGAACGCGGAGCACGCAGCTGAGCGCGCGCCCGCCGCCAGCAGCACGAGCAGCGTTGTCTTCCATCCTTGCATGATTTCCTCCGTTCTAAGTTTTTGATCGATTTCGAGCCGCCGGTCGAGTCCGGCATCACACTAACGTTCGCGTACCCGAGTGCGGCTGACCGCCAGCTCAGTAGGGGAACGGCCACAACCGCAATTTCTCCTTGCCAATTTGCCACAGGCGGGCCAGACCGTGGGGTTCCACGATCAGGAAAAAGATGATCAGCGCGCCGAACACCACGAGCTGCGCCATGGAAATCGTGCCGCCCTGCAGATTCAGATTGAACCCGTGGGCCAGCTTCGTCAACAACAGGTCGAGAAAGATCGGCAGCAACGTGATGAAGGCCGCGCCCAGGAACGACCCCAGGATGCTGCCCACGCCGCCCACGATGATCATGAACAGGATCCGGAACGACAGATCGAGATTGAAATCCTCCGGCTGCACCGTTCCGAGATAGGCGAATGCGTAAAGAGCTCCAGCCACCCCACAGTAGAACGAGCTGACGGCGAACGCCAGCAGCTTGGTCTGCAGCATGTGGATGCCGATCACTTCCGCCGCCACGTCCATGTCGCGCACCGCCATCCAGGCGCGGCCGATCCGGCTTCGCACCATGTTCTTCGCCAGCAGCGCGAGGATAGCGACCACCACGCACCAGCAGGTATTTCTTGATCGGCGTGTCGAATGCGTAGCCGGCGATGACGACCGCCTGCGCCGTGATCACGCCGGAAGCGCTGTAGTTGGAGAACCAGCCGACCTTGACCAGCAGCCAGGGGATGAAGAATTGCGCCGCGAGCGTAGCCACTGCGAGGTAGAACCCTTTGATGCGCAGGCTGGGCAGCCCGAAGGCGACCCCGACCAGTGCGGCGCTGAGTCCGCCGAGGATGAAGCTGCCCAGCATCGGCATGCCCGGCACGCGAAGCTGAAAGTTGTAGGCCGCGACCGCGCCGACCGCCATGAAAGCAGCCGACCCGAGCGACAGTTGGCCTGCATAGCCGGTCAGGATGTTCAGGCCGATCGCCGCGACCGAGAACACCAGCAGCGGTATGAGGATGGCGCTGAACCAGTAGTCGTTCGCGATCAGAGGCACAACGAAAATCGCAAGCGCCAGAATGACGAGCACCGCGATCCGATCCTGTCGGATGGGGAACAGCTGCTGGTCAGCGGCGTAGGTCGCTTTGAATTGGCCGGCTTCGCGATAAAACATGGGTCTATCAGGCTCTAGACACGGTCAATATGTTTCTCGCCGAACAGACCTTCGGGTCTGATCAGCAGGAACAGCAGCGCCATCACGTAGGCGAACCAGCCTTCGATGCCGCCGCCCACATGCGGACCGAGATAGACCTCGGCCAGTTTCTCGGACGCGCCGATGATCAGGCCGCCTACGATGGCGCCTGCGACCGATTCGAATCCGCCCAGGATCAGCACCGGCAGCGCCTTCAACGCGACGAAGGTCAATGCGAACTGCACGCCGTTGCGCGCGCCCCACATCAGCCCTGCCACCAGCGCCACGAATCCGGCCACCGACCAGACGATCGCCCAGATCGTCTTGAGCGGGATGCCGACGGCCAAGGCGGCCTGATGATCGTCTGCCACTGCGCGCAGCGCCCGGCCGATCCGCGTCTTGTTGAAGAAGACGGCCAGCGCTGACCAGCAAACCTGCAACGCCTGCGGCAATGACGTCGATCTTGATGACCATGTCGAAGCGAGTCATCAGCGCCTCGATCGGCTCGTCGTTGATCCCGAGGTCCAGCGGCCGCACATCCGTGCCCCAGATCAGCTGCGCGGCGCCTCCAGGAAAAACGCGAGGCCGATGGTGGCCATGAAGAGCGTGATCTGCGGCTGATTCACCAGCGGTCGCAGCACGATGCGTTCGGTCACTATACCCAGCGCGACCATGACGCCCAGAGTGCAGCCCAAGCCGACCCAGAAGGGCAAGCCGGTCTTCTCCTGCAGGCCGACGAAGGTGAGGGCGGCGAAGAACACCATCGCGCCCTGCGCGAAGTTGAACACCCCCGAGGCCTTGTAGATCAGCACGAAGCCGAGCGCGACGAGGGAGTACATCACTCCCGCGAGCAGGCCGCCGATCAGGACTTCGAAGAAGAATGGCATCAATGCGCGACGCCCAAGTACGCATCGATCACCGCCTGATTCGAACGAACCTCCGTCCGGCAACCCATCCGCGATCTTGCGCCCGTAGTCGAGCACCACGATGCGGTCCGAGATATCCATCACCACACCCATGTCGTGCTCGATCAGCACGATGGTCGTGCCGAACTCCTCGTTCACGTCGAGGATGAAGCGGCACATGTCCTCTTTCTCCTCGACGTTCATCCCCGCCATCGGTTCGTCCAGCAGCAGCAGGATCGGCTCGGCGGCCAGCGCGCGGGCCAGCTCGACGCGCTTCTGCAGTCCGTACGGCAGCCGCCCGACCGGTGTCTTGCGGATGTGTTCGATCTGCAGGAAGTCGATGATCTCCTCGACCTTGGCACGCTGCTCGATCTCCTCTTGCCGGTTGCGGCCCCAGTAGACAGCCTGCTCCAGCAGCGTGGCTTGCATCTTCAGACTGCGTCCGGTCATGATGTTGTCGAGCACGGTCATGCCCTTGAACAGTGCGATATTCTGGAACGTGCGAGCGACGCCGTGCGCGGCGGCGCTGTGGGGTCCATGCGGCGGCGGACCTCGCCCTTGAAACGACACGCTGCCCTGCTGCGGGTGGTAGACGCCGTTGATGACGTTGAGCATCGACGACTTGCCGGCGCCGTTCGGACCGATGATGGCGCGGATCTCGCCCGCACGAACATCGAAGCTCACCTCGCTGAGTGCCTTCACGCCGCCGAACGATAGCGAGATATCGTCGACCGAGCAGGACTTCGCCGATCGGGCGAGTTGCGGTCACTGTCCGACTTTCATCTTTCGCCGCATTCAGCGGCTCTCTTCGCACTCTGCGGCGGCAGCACCTTCGCATCCCGAATTCGCACATCGGCGCTGATCATCCCGGTGCGACCATCCTCGAACTTGACCGCAGTCTCGATGAACTGCGAGCTCTTGGCCGTATACAGCGCGTCGATCAGGACTGCGTATTTCTCCGCGATGAAGCCGCGCCGCACCTTGCGCGTGCGGGTGAGCTCGTCGTCGTCGGGATCGAGCTCCTTGTGCAGCACCAGGAAGCGACGGACCTGCGAGTCGGCCACCATCGGGTCGGCGGCGAGGTCGGCATTGACCTTCTCCACGCACTCCTGGATCAGGTCGTAGACCTCGGGCTTGGCCGCCAGGTCGGTGTAGCCGGAATAGGCAATGCCGCGCCGTTCGGCCCAATTGCCGACGGCGCCGAGATCGATGTTGACGAACGCGCAGACCATGTCGCGCTCGTGGCCGAAGGCGACGGCTTCCTTGATGTAGGGGAAGAACTTGAGCTTGTTCTCGATGTAGTTCGGTGCGAACACCGCGCCGTTGGCGAGCCGCCCGACGTCCTTGGCGCGATCGATGATCTTGAGATGGCCGTCCGGGTCGAAGAAGCCGGCATCGCCGGTGCGGAAGTAGCCTTGCTCGTCGAACACCTCGGCCGTCGCATCCGGTCGCCGGTAGTACTCCTTCAGCATCGCGGCGCTGCGAACCAGCACCTCGCCGTTGTCTGCGATCTTCACCTCGACGCCGGGAGCTGGCGGCCCGACGGTATCGAGCTTGATCTGCCCGTCCGGCTGCAGACAGACGTAGGCGCACGTCTCGGTGGAGCCATAGAACTGCTTGAGATTGAGCCCGATCGAGCGGTAAAAGCGGAACAGATCGGGCCCGATGGCCGCGCCGGCCGTATAGGCGACGCGGATGCGGCTCATGCCCAGCACGTTGCGCAGAGGCGCGTATACCAGCAGATTGCCGAGCGCATAGAGGAATCGATCCGCCGCCGCGACACCCGGTTTGCCGTCGAGGATCTCGGCACCGCAGCGCCGCGCCACGTCCAGGAAATAGTGGAACACCGCCCGTTTCGCCCGCGCGGCGTCCTCCATGCGGATCATGACCTGCGTCAGCAGGTTTTCGAACACGCGCGGCGGTGCGAAATAGTAGGTCGGGACCGATCTCGCGCATATCGGTCATCACCGTATCGCTGGACTCGGGGCAGTTGACGGTGAAGCCGGCGACCAGCGCCTGCGCGTAGGAGAACAGATTGTCGCCGACCCAGGCCATCGGCAGGTAAGACAGGATCTCGTCGCCCGGGCCGAGCTTGTCGAACTCGCAGCCGCCGCGCGCGGCTGCGATCAGAGCGCTGCATGCGTCTGACAAACACCCTTCGGCTTGCCGGTCGTGCCGGAGGTGTACAGCATGATGGCGATGTCCTCGCCACGTCCTGCCCCACCTCGCGCAGGAAGAACTCAGGATGGGCTGCGTCGAATTGCCTCCCGCGCCTGTTGCACGTCCGCATAGACGTGCAGGAACGGCTGGTCGTAGTGGCGCATGCCGCGCGGATCTTCGTAGATGATCTGCTCGAGCTTGGGCAGCCGCTCGCTGATCTCGAGCAGCTTGTCCACCTGCTCCTGGTCCTCGACCACTGCGAAGCGCGCGTCCGCATTGTCCAGGATGTAGACCATCTCGGTCGCCACCGAGTCCTGATACAGGGAACCGGCACGCCGCCCAGGCACTGTGCAGCCGCCATGGCCCAGTAGAGCTGCGGGCGGTTGTCGCCGATGATCGCGAGATTGTCGCCGCGCTTGAAGCCCATCGCCGCCAGACCGCAAGCGAAGGCGCGCACCTGCTCGGCCGCCTCGGCCCAGGTCCAGGACTGCCAGATGCCGAGATCCTTCTCCCGGATGCTGGTCTCGTCCGCGCGGAGCGCGCGCGTGCTGGAGCAGCAGCTTGGGGAAGGTGTCGGCTCGCGCGTCAGCGTCGAGTCGAAGAGTCGGCTCTGCCATCTTGGTCTCTGGTTGGCTGGCGGGCCGGACGAGCGACTCTGAAGCCGCAACGGACCTCGTAATCGGGACGCCTCCTCCGGTCTCATGCTTCCCCTGCGTCGAGCGCACGGGGCTGGCCCAGGTCGTACCGGGCCTTGGTCTTATGGGGCCAAAGCTTACACGCCGCCACGACCGCTGCAACAAGAATCAGAGCGCGCCTGCGATCCGGCTGGGACTTAAGCCGTCGGACGCCCTGGAAACTCAGTGCAGCTGCGGCTTCTTGAGGAAATCGTTGCGGTCGGCAGAACGCAGTCGCACCCGTACGCGGCGCACTTCGCGCGCAAGCGTGAGCGGCACCTCGGTGCCGGCCGGGCCGAGACTCCACACCTTGCGGAACAGATCGGCCAGAGTGGACACGCGCTCGCGCGCCACTTCGAGCACCAGGTCGCCCAGGCGCACGCCGGCGCGATCGGCC
This sequence comes from uncultured beta proteobacterium, assembly GCA_963741215.1. Classification (GTDB taxonomy): domain Bacteria; phylum Pseudomonadota; class Gammaproteobacteria; order Burkholderiales; family SHXO01; genus SHXO01. The sequence continues at coordinate 654,593 of CAVUHQ010000035.1, read as the reverse complement.
GGGCCGCCTTCGGCCAGCCCGCGCGACCACCAGCTGGCCGTTCGCTTCGGTCGTATACATGCCGAGCCAGGGGCGCGGCGGCCGGCTGGCCCGGCCCAGCGTGAGCAAGTCATCGAGAATCGGCGCGAGCAGGATCGATCGGCACCATCATGTTGCCCTGCACCGTTTCGCCGTCGACCGTTTCCTGGACCAGCAGCGAGCCGATGCCGAGCAGCCGGCCGTCCTCGCCGACCAGCTGCCGCGCCGGCCCACTGCGGGTGTGCTGGTGCGGTGAACAACGCTTCATCGAGCACGTACTCCCAATAGCCCGCGAACTCGCGCTTGGCGATGACCTTGGCTTTCAGTGCGTGTGCGCGTCCGCCGTGACCGATGACGATCACATCGTCGCCGAGCCGAGCAGGATGCCGCCGAGCCACGCTGGAGCGCCGGTACCTTGAGTCGCCCCAACGGTTGCACCAGCCCGAAGCCCGTCGCCTGGTCGTAGGCCAGCGGATGTCCCGCCACGGCTACGCCGCTGTTCGTCGTGAGCCAGATCGTCTGGGCTTCGGTGATCAGATAGCCGATCGTGAGGACGAGCCCGTCCTCTCGGATGACCACCCCGTTGCCGACCCGCTCGGTGCCGAGAATCGAGGCGGTGAACGCATCCTCCGGGATCTCGGCGCGCAGCAGCACCACCGAGTCGAGCGCAGCCTCGAGGTCGAAGCGCACGTCCTCGGGCTTCGGCTGCAGGTTGTCGGGAAAGGCCCAGTTGCTCGATTCGGCCATGATCAAGAGGGAAGCAACGATCTTTTGCTGGATCGAGCGTGCCCGACAGCAGTTTATCTCAAGCGATTGCGGATATCACACGCGGCGTGAGCGCGAAGAGCTTGGCGAATCCACTCCCCGCGGGGCGATTTTTTCGTTAGTCTTGGGCTTTCCCGGTCGCAGAGTGACCGGCAGCGATGAAATCGCGATCTGCCAGGAGTGCACCGCTATGCCGACCCTGACCACTGACGACGGCGTCAAGCTCTACTACGAGGAGACCGGCTCCGGCACGCCGATCGTCTTCGTGCACGAATTCGCCGGCGACTACCGCAGCTGGGAGCCGCAGGTGCGTCACTTCTCGCGCCGCTATCGCTGCATCACCTACAACGCGCGCGGCTATCCGCCCTCGGACGTGCCGCCGGACGTGGAGCAGCTACTCGCAGCAGCGTGCGCGCGACGACATTCGTGGCGTGCTCGATGGGCTGGGCCTCGAGCGCGCGCACGTCGTCGGCATTCCATGGGCGGGTTCGCCACGCTGCATTTCGGCATGGCTTATTCTCCCGCGCGCGCTGTCCCTGGTGGTGGCGGGCTGCGGCTACGGCGCCCATCCGACGCAATACGCGCAGTTCCAGGAGCAGTCGCGAGCGCTCGCCAAGACCATGCTCGAGGAAGGCATGGCGAAGGTGGCGGCCACCTACGGGCACGGGCCGGCACGACTGCAGCTGCAGAAGAAAGGATCCGCGTGGCTTCGCCGAGTTCGTCCGCAACTTCTCCGAGCACTCCGCGCAGGGCTCGGCCAACACGATGCTCGGCTATCAGGCGCGGCGGCCGTCGCTGTACGATCTGACCGCCGAGATGGCGCGCATCACCGCGCCGCTGCTGATCGTCGCGGGCGACGAGGACGACGCCGACGCTGGAGCCCTCGTTGCTCATGAAGCGCACCATCCCCGGCGGCTGCGCTCGCCGTGCTGCCCGCGAGCGGCCACATGACTCAACCTGGAAGAGCCGGCGCTGTTCAACCGGCTGCTGGAGGACTTCTTCCACCAGGTCGGAGGCCGGGCGCTGGAGCTGCGCGGCGTCGACGCTAGAGGACGACATCGGTGCCGTCGCCCGAAGCGCTCTCGCATCTGCGCGTGATCGACCTCACGCGCGTGCGTGCCGGACCGACCTGCGTCAAGCAGTTCGCCGACTGGGGCGCCGATGTCATCAAGGTCGAAATGCCCGTCGGGCGAAGGCGACGACGGCTTCGGTCCGCGCCAGGGCTCGGACTTTCAGAACCTGCACCGCAACAAGCGCTCGCTCACGCTCAACCTGAAGGATCCGCGCGGCGTCGAGGTGCTCAAGCGCCTGGTGCGGACCGCCGACGTGCTGGTCGAGAACTACCGGCCCGACGTCAAGCACAAGCTCGGCATCGACTACGAGACGCTGGCCGAGGAGAACCCGCGGCTCATCTATGCCAGCATCTCCGGCTTCGGACAGGACGGGCCGTATCGCGACCGCGCCGGCTTCGACCAGATCGCGCAGGGCATGGGGGGCCTGATGTGGGTCACCGGATTGCCGGGGCAGGGGCCGGTGCGCGCGGGCATTCCGGTCGCCGATCTGAGCGCGGGCCTGTTTGCGGCGCTCGGCGTGCTGATCGCGTTGCAGGAGCGCAGCCGCTCCGGCAAGGGCCAGTGGGTGCAGAGCTCGCTGCTCTCGGCGATGGTGACGATGATGGATTTCCAGGCCGCGCGCTGGCTGGTGGAAGGCGAGGTGCCCGGGCAGGCCGGCAACGATCATCCGACCTCGATGCCGACCAGCGTCTATCCGACCGCCGACGGTTTCGTCAACATCGCCGCAGCCGGTAAGGCGATCTACACGCGCCTGTGCGAGGCGCTCGGCGCGCCCGAGCTCGCGACGCATCCTGACTATCGCCACCGCCGAGCTGCGCTCGAAGAATCGCGTGGCGCTCAGCCGAATGCATCGCCGAGCGCACGCGCCAGCACGGCTCGGAGGCGCTGATCGCCTTGCTCAACAAGGCCGGTGTGCCGTGCGGACCGATCTACAAGATGGACGAGGTGTTCGCCGATCCGCAGGTCGCAGCATCTCGGCATGGCGGTGCCGGTGCCGCAGCGCGGGGGCGGCGAAGCTCAATCTGGTGGGGCCGGCGATCCGGCTCTCGCGCACGCCGGCGCGGATGAAGCGGGCGATGGGACCGGCAGGCGAGCACAATGACGAGATCCTGCGCGAGCCTCGGCTACTCCGCAGGCGGAGCATCGCCGGAGCTGCGTGCCGCCAATGTGATCATGAGGAGGTTGAATGAGCGAACCGAGACTGCGCGTCGAGCGCGACGGGGCGATCGGCCGCATGGTGTTCGACAGCCCGGCGCGCCGCAACGCGATCAGCGGAGACATGTGGCGCGCGATCCCGAAGGCGATGGCGCAGTTCGATGCCGACGCCGAGATCCGCTGCATCGTGCTGCGCGGCGAAGGCATCGTCGCCTTTGCCGCCGGCGCGGACATCTCCGAGTTCGAGAAGCGCCGATCGAGCGAGGGCGCACGTCAGGGAATACGACGGTATGGTCGACGCCGCGCAACATGCGATCGAAGACTCGCAGCAAACCCGTGATCGCGTTGATTCACGGCTTCTGCATCGGCGGCGGCCTGGAGATGGCGCTCGCCTGCGATCTGCGCTACGCCGGACACCTCGAGCCAGTTTGCGATTCCTGCCGCGCGCCTGGGAATGGGCTACGGCGTGCACGGCACCAACCGCCTGGTGGCCACGGTCGGTCACGCCGCCGCGCGCGAGATCATGTTCACCGGCCGCCGCTACAGCGCTGACGAAGCGCTGGCGATGGGGCTGGTCAACCGCGTGCTGCCCGATGCCGAGCTCGACGAGTATGTGCGCAAGATGGCGCTGGATCTGGCAGCGAATGCGCCGCTGTCGATCGCCGCGTCGAAGACCGTCATCGACACGTTGATCCGCCCCGAGGGCGACTTCACCGACAGCGAAGAGCGGATCGCCCGCTGCATGAAGAGCGAGGACTACATCGAAGGCCGGCGCGCGTTCATGGAGAAGCGTCCGCCGCGCTTCCAGGGAAAGTAGCGGCTTGCGGATCGCGCACGTTCTCCCCGGCGACGTGCCACGCCCCGGGAGAGGCAGATGACGCCGTCGCGTGCTGCTGGCGCAGCCGCCGGCGCCGGAAATCGCGGCAGCGGGCCGCAGCCGGAGACCGCCTACGCCTGGATGCGCTTGATCGCTGCGTTCGTGCTGTCGACTATCGGTGGTGTGGGCATGTGGTCGGTCGTCGTCGCCCTGCCGCCGATCCAGGCGGAGTTCGGCGTCGCACGTTCCGCCGCATCGCTGCCTTATACCTTCACCATGGTCGGCTTCGCCTTGAGCGGCATCCTGATGGGCAAGCTCTCCGATCGCTTCGGGATCATCGTCCCGGTCATCGTCGGGGCGAGTGCCCTCGGGCTCGGGTTCGTCACTGCCAGCCATGCAACGAGCCTTTGGCAGTTCGCTCTGATCCAGGGCCTGATCGGCGTCGGCAGCTCGGCGACCTTCGCGCCGCTGCTGGCCGATACCTCGCTGTGGTTCACCCGTCGGCGCGGAATCGCTGTGGCGATTTTCGCGAGCGGCAACTATTTCGCGGGCACCCTGTGGCCGCCGGTCATGCAGCACTTCATCCAGGGCGTGGGCTGGCGCCAGACGTATTTGGGCATCGGCTTGTTCTGCGTCGTCAGCATGCTGCCGCTCGCACTTGGTGCGCTGAGGAGGAAGCCACCCGTAATCGAACTGACGCCCGCCGGTTCCACCGCCGCATCGTGGTCGCCGCGTCCGTTCGGGCTCTCGCCCGGCGCTCTGCAGGCGTTGCTGGTGGTCGCCGGTCTGTGCTGCTGCATCGCCATGTCGATGCCGCAGGTCCACATCGTCGCGTACTGCGGCGATCTCGGTTACGGTGCCGCGCGCGGCGCCCAGATGCTGTCGCTCATGCTGGGCTTCGGCATCGTGAGCCGGCTCGCCTCGGGCTGGATCTGCGACCGCATCGGCGGTTTGCGCACCCTGCTGCTCGGTTCGGGCGCTGCAGGCGCTGGCGCTGGTGTTCTTCCTGCCGTTCGACGGGCTCGTCTCGCTGTACGTGATTTCCGCGTTGTTCGGCCTGTTCCAAGGTGGCATCGTGCCCGCCTACGCCATCATCGTGCGCGAGTACTTTTCACCGAAGGAAGCCGGAGCGCGCGTGGGCACGGTGATCATGGCGACCATATTCGGCATGGCACTCGGCGGCTGGATGTCCGGCGCGATCTTCGACCTGACCGGCTCCTATCACGCCGCGTTTCTCAACGGCATCGCGTGGAACCTGGTGAACATCTCTATCGCCGTATGGCTGCTGGCGAGGCAGAGGCCGAGGCTCGCCGCGGCGTAGACCAGCTCGGCTATCGCTGAGCCAGCGTTGTGGCTTGGACACCATCCCTCAGCGTACCTCTGGCGCGAAAAACGCAAACGTCCGCACCTCGATGCTTTGCCGCGGCGGAGCGTCCGCGGGTGAGGTGGGATCGCTGAACGAAGTGTGGGGTGTGAATCGCGCCCGTCCGTCCTTCGCTGAATCGTAGACCTTGAACACCAGTGCCTCGTCGCGCGTCATCTCGGGGAAATAGAACCAGCGATGAGCGGGGTTGTAGGTGAGCTGGTAGGTTTCGCCTACGCGGTGAGGGTAGCGCCGCTCGGCGCGTGAGCAGGTCGCTAGCCGCAACACTGCGCGCATCGGCGAGCGCGAGCGGATTCGACTGAATCGGCTGGTTGATCGCCCGCCACACCTGAATGATCGCGAAGCGGTGCCGCAGCAGTTGTTCGGCCTCGTCGGGCAGGATTTCGCGGACGCGCTGCGGGCCGGACCACTCCGTATAGTCGTTGTGCGCCCATAGCACCGGCTCCCGGATCTTTCTCGTCTCGCGCTCGGCCAGATCGCCGGTGCGCAGCGTGTGATCGAAGACGACGACGCGCGAGGCACCCGAAACGGCCTGTATCAGCCGCTGAACCTCGGGGTAGTAGACAGTCTCGAGCTGGGCAGGATCGAAGAAGTCGGCGACGGCTGTCTTGTGGTCCACGAAGGCGAAGCCATTCCGGTCGAGCGAAAACTCCGCCGCCAGCGGCCGTCCGTCGCGGATGTGCATCGGCCGCTGCTCCGTCTCTCCCGTGCGCCGGCGAATGATCTGCCCAGCCTCGAACGTTTCGTTGACCGGCTTCGTGCCGGTATCGACCGCATAGCCGATATCGGCGGTCACGGAGCGGTTGTCGGCCTGGGTGGCGGCTGCTTGATTCATGACTGGCGCTCCTCACAATGCGCGGAATAGCGGCAACATTAACTCCGAAGAGCGGCGCTGTACAACCCTACCCTATGACAGACGCGGGTTCGAGGCGTAGAGTTCGTCAGCGAGCGCAAGCCATACCAGAACGCACGCCAGCTTCCCCCTTTGGAAAAGGGGGACGGGAGGGGGATTTGCACTCGCCGGGTGATGCGGCCGGAATACAAATCCCCCCTACCCCCCTTTTTCAAAGGGGGGAACCGTTACGTTATTCTGCGCGGTCCGATCCGGAGCTTTATTCTGAGCGTAGTCGAAGGGCTCAGGACGAACGGATGAGTGGCGTGAGCCACGGAGTCGAAGGATCAGCGCAAACAATCGGAAATCAAACAACTCCATGCTCCTCAAGCAAAAGATCGATTCGATGTTGCGCCGGTCCGCCGAGGCCGGTGACGTCCCGGGTGTCGTTGCTATGGCGGCCAATGCCGAAGGTCCGATCTACGAGGGCGCCTTCGGCGAGCGCGTCCTAGGCGGTAGCCGTGCGATGACCTTGGATACCGTGGTCTGGATCGCCTCGATGACGAAGGCGATTACCGGCGCGGGTGCGATGCAGCTGGTCGAGCAGGGCAAGCTCGATCTCGACAGCCCGGCCAGCATCTGGGTGCCGGAGCTCGAGTCGGTGCAGGTGCTCGAGGGTTTCGATCCTTCGGGTGCGCCGCGCACGCGTGCGCCCAAGCGCGCGATCAGCCTGCGCCATCTGCTGACGCACACCGCTGGCTACGGCTATCCGGTGTGGAGCGAGGCGCTCGCGCGCTACTACCAGGTCATGGGTCTGCCCAGCACGGGAAGCTGCGAGAACGCCGCGCTGCGCGCGCCGCTGCTGTTCGATCCCGGTGAACGCTGGAGCTACGGCATCAACCTCGAATGGGCCGGCAAGGTGATCGAAGCGGTGAGCGGCAAGCGGCTGAGCGCCTATCTTCAGGAGAACCTGCTCGGTCCGCTCGGCATGACCGACACCGCGTTCAAGATCACGCCGTCGATGCGCGAGCGCCTGGCCAAAGTCCATCAGCGTGGAGACGATGGCGGCGCTGCAGGCGATCGACTTCGAGGTCCCGCAAGAACCGGAGTGCGAAATGGGGGGCGGCGGGCTCTACTCGACCGCGCTCGACTACTTGAAGTTCGTGCGGATGATCCTCAATCGCGGAAGAGGCAGCGCGGGTCAGGTGCTCAAACCCGAGACAGTCGATCTGATGTCGCGCAATCACCTGGGTGAGCTCCAGGTCACCAAGCTGAAAACCGCCATGCCCACTCGTTCCAACGACGTGGAGCTCTTCCCGGGCATACCGAAAAGCTGGGGCCTGAGCTTCATGATCAACGACGAGCGAGCGCCGACTGGACGTTCGCCGGGCAGTCTCGTCTGGGGAGGGCTCGCCAACAGCTACTACTGGATCGATCCGGCGAAGAAGATCGGCGGCGTCTACCTGACGCAGATTCTCCCGTTCGGCGATCACAAGGCGCTGCCGCTGTTCCTCGATTTCGAGACTGCGGTGTATCAGTCGCTGTCTTGACGTGCCGGTGGGACTGCGTCCAGCAGCCTGCCGGAGTGCGTCGCAGGCGATCGGGATGCGGTAAGGCTGCGAAATGCTCGCCGGACGAACCGGCAGTGGTGGCGCTGCTATGTCCAAAGAAATATTGCCCCGAGCACGCCGCTCCTCTATTCTCACAATCCGAGCATCGGCAGGGCTACTTCGCTGGCGGGACCAGCCCCAGTGCGGGCGGCGGAGCCCGCGGCGGACGGGGCGTCATGCAGGGGGCAAGAATGGCATTCGTTCCGGGATTCGAGCATGACTTGTTCATCAGCTACGCGCACCGTGACGACGACCCGCTGAATGACGGGGAACGCGGCTGGGTCAGCACCTTCCGGCACAACCTGGAGAACGCGCTGTCCCAGAAGTTGGAGGGCAAAGCCCCCAACGTCTGGATGGACCAGCGCCTCGCGCTCAACGCAGAGCTGGGACCGGAGCTGACGCGCAGGCTCGAGCAGACCGCCGTCTTGCTCGTCGTCCTGTCGCCTCCCTACGTCGCGTCCAAGTGGTGTCAGGACGAGCGGCGGATTTTCATGGATCTGGTTCGCGGCCGCAGTCAAGCGGAGCAATCGGTCTTCGTCATCGAGAAGGATCGGGTCAACCAACGGCCCGAGGAATTCGCCCAGCGCTTCGGCCTGCGGTTCTGGAAAGAGAAGCAGGACGATCAGAGCGTCACGCGCACCTTCGGTTGGCCGGACCCAAAGGGGGACACGAGCTACTGGGATGCGATTACCACCCTCTCGTGCAAAATCGCCGACTACCTGCGCAACCTCTCCGAACGGCCGAGCACGGCGGCGCCGCCAAGCCCGGCACCCGCCGCTGCGCGGACCGTCATCATCTCGGCGCCAACATTCGGCACACCCGCTGCCAAGGGTCCCGCTGTCTTCGTCGCGCAATCCACCGACGACCTGTGCGAGGAACGGATGCAGGTGGTCAGCTACCTGGAACAGGCCGGATTCACCGTGCTGCCCGCGCAGGAATTCCCGGACAAACCCGAGGAGATCGAAGCTCTCGCCCAGCGCTTGCTGCCGGCCAGCGGCCTGTTCGTGCAACTCCTCGGGCGCAAGCCCGGAAGGTGGACCGACCGTTGGCCTATGGGCCTGCCGGGACGGCAGTACGAGCTGGCGGCTGCAACCGGGGTTGTCGCCCTGCAATGGCGCGAGCCGACATTGAGCATCGATGCCGTCACCGGCGACTACCGCACGCTGCTCGATGGGCCGCACGTCTACGCCTGCGGGCTGGAGGAATTCAAATCGACGGTCGTGCAACGGGCGCGCCAGCCATCGCCTAAGGAGCCTGACCCCGACGCCAGCAGGATCGTGCTGATCAACGCTGTCGAAGAGGACGCGGCTGCCGCAGATGAGCTGGCGCAGTGGCTCGGCAGCCAGCAGGTGGACGTCGTGAAATGGGTCGACAAGCGCGGAGCCGGCGGCGACATCAGCCGCTTCGCCAAGACCGTGAGTGCATCCAACGCGTTCATCGTCGTGTGCGGCGAGCATACCGATCCACCTTGGCTGATCCGTCAGGTCAAGGAAGGCCGCAAGTACGGCACGCAGAACAAGCCGTCCACCTCGCTCGCGGTCTACGACCGCCGCGGCAAGGACGAGGAGATGCAGTTCTCCTTCTCCGGGTTGCGGCTGCTGGACTGCCGCAGCGGGTTGAACGAGGGAGCGTTGAAACAGTTCGTCGCGACGCTCGGAGGGTAGCGGCATGGAACCGGCGGAATCGGCATTCAGCTCCACGCCTTTTCCTGGCCTGCGTCCGTTCCGCAACACCGAGTCGGACATCTTCTTCGGGAGAGAAGAGCAGACCGACAAGCTGCTGGAGAAGCTGCAGCGCACCCATTTCGTCGCCGTCATCGGAGCGTCGGGCTGCGGCAAGTCGTCCCTGGTTCGCGCGGGTCTGCTCGCCGGGCTGGAGTCGGGTTTCATGGGCGACCTCGGACATCGCTGGCGCATTGCCGACATGCGTCCTGGAACGAGTCCGCTGTCCCGCCTGGCGGAAGCCCTGGTCAGCCCCGGAGCGCTGGATGGAGAGCTCACCGGCGGCGACAGCAGACTCCCGCTGATCGAAGGGCATCTGCGGCGCGGACCGCTCGGGCTGGTCGAGATCGTTCGCGATGCACGCTTGCCGGAGCGCACCAATCTGCTGGTGCTGGTCGATCAGTTCGAAGAGGTCTTCCGCTTCCGTCGCCTGGGTGACCCGAATACGGCAGACGCTTTCGTGGCGTTGTTGCTCGCGAGCGCGCAGCAGCGGGACGTGCCGATTTTCGTCGTGATCACCATGCGCTCGGATTTCCTCGGCGACTGCGCGGTGTTCCGGGGGCTGCCCGAAGCCATCAACGAGAGCCAATACCTGACGCCGCGCCTGACGCGCGATCAGATCCGTGCTGCGATTGTCGGGCCGGCGCGCGTGTTCGGCGGGGACGTGGATCCCGCGCTGGCGAATCGCCTGATCAACGACGTTGGACCGGATCCGGATCAGCTTCCGGTGCTGCAGCACGCTTTGATGCGCATGTGGGCGCTGGCGCAAGCGCAGAGCGGCGGATCGGGAACCGCGCCAACCATCGGCTTGCAGCACTACGAGCAGATCGGCGGCTTGTCTCAGGCCCTGTCGAGGCATGCGGACGAGGTGCTCGCGAGTCTGCCGCCGGAGAGCCAGCGTCTGGCCGAAGCGATGTTCCGCGGTTTGACCGAGCGCGGGGAAGGCAGGCGCGATACCCGCCGACCGGCCCCTGCTGGTGAAATCGCGGGTGTGGCAGAGGTGCCGGTGAGTGAGCTCGAAGCGGTCGCCGATGCGTTCCGTGCACCCGAGGTGAGCTTTATCACGCCCGCGGCCGGCAAGCCGCTGGCCGCCGACACGGTGCTGGACATCAGCCACGAGAGCCTGATCCGGCTGTGGAAGCGTCTGAGCGAGTGGGTGGAAGACGAAGCGCGGCGCGCGGACAGATATCAAGCGCTGCAGCGATCCGCATTGGAGTGGAAAGCGGGCGAGGCCGATCCGTGGAGCGGACCGCAGTTGGAGCGGATTCTCGCCTGGCGCGCCGAAGTGAATCCGACGGCGGGCTGGGCGCGGCGCTACGGCCGCGATGCCGACTATGCCATCTGCCTCGAGTTCCTGGCAGCGAGCGAGGCGCGCCAGCGCAAGGAGCGGGCAGCGCGCGACGAATTGAAGCGGCTGCAGAAGCAGCGAGCGAAAAATCAAATCGTGACGTATGCGACCGTTTCGGCTTTCTCCGTCGCGCTTGCGATAGTCGCGGGAGTGGCGTGGTACAAGGCGCGAGATGCCGAGAAGGAAGCGCTGTCGCGGCAACTCGCGCTGAAAAGTGGCGACATGCTGCAAGTCGACAGCGACTTGGCGCTCGCCACCGCCATGGAAGCCCTGTGTGTGAAGCCGACCGACCTGGCGGAAAACAGCGTGGCGAGGGTGCTGGCCGGGCGCCGGGAGCTGCACCGATTTCATCCTCCGGCTGATTCCAAAGTCGTGGCGGTGGGATACACCGACGCGGGTCCACGTGCTGTCACCAAGGCCAAAGACCACGGCATCGTGCTATGGGACCTGGAGTCCGGCAAGCAAGTCCTGCGTCTCGAAGAAACGGCTGCGCGAGTAAAGGCAGCGTTCAGCCACGCCGGAATGCGGTTGGCGACCTACACCCAGGACAAGGATAAAACTGAAGCGGTTTTGCGAATGTGGGACGCGCGCGACGGCCGCCCGATCGGATCGCCGATCATGGCGGGCACGGGTTTGGCCAAGATCGCGCTGAATCGCGCGGGTACGCGCCTCGCGGCTGCCATGCCGGACGGCACCACCTGGTTCTGGGACACCGACACAGGCGCGCCGATCGGGGCGCCGGTGAGGCCGAAATCCAGCGTTTCGGACGTTCCTCGCGCTGGCGTTCAGTCCCGACGGTGAGCGCGTCCTCTTGAACGCACAGCGCGGAGAGGACGACGACATCGCCATCGTCATCGACCTGCGCAGCGGCAGCGCCAATGCGAATCTCGAGCAGACCCGGCCCAACCGTTACTTTCCCTGGAGCGTGTCCTTCACTCCGGACGGCGCTCGACTGCTCACGCTGAACGGCGAAAAGAGGCTGCAGCTCTGGGATGCCAGTTCGGGTCGGCAGGTGGCCGAACTCAGCAAGCAGACGCAGATGCCGCATACCAGCGTGTTCCTGCCGGACGGCAAGCGCGTGATCTTCGTCAACCTGGAAGGCGTGGTGCGCGTGTTCGATCTGGAGAACGGTGACGAGACCATCCTGAGCGACTCCGGCTCCCTGGTGAAGCTCGTCGACCTGAGCTCCGACGGCACACGGTTGGCAACCTTGAACCAGGATGGATCGGCGCGAGTCATCAGCGTCGACAACGTCCTGGGCCGCAAACCGCTGGAAGGAATCAGGAGCGCTGCGTTCAGCTCCGACGGAGAGCGTGTCGTCATCGGCAACGCCACGGGCAGGGCTTACGTCTGGGATGCCAAGACCGGCGGCCTGATCGACACGCTGCAAAAGCAATCGGGACTGATCAGCGGACCCGAAGCGACCATGCACCAGGATGTGCACAGCGTCGCCTTCAGCTCGACCGGGCTGGTAGTCACCGCCCACGAGGATGGCATCGCACGGATCTGGAAATCCGGCAAGGACAAGCCCGTGGTCGTCCAGAAGCCCCATGCGGAACGCGTGAAATGCGCCGCGTTCAGCCCGGATGGGTCTTCCCTGGTAACGGCGAGTGAAGACGGGACGGTGAGGCTGTGGGCCAGTGGCGACGGAAAAGCGTTGTCGGATCCGCTGCAGCTCGGGCAGGACGAGTTCCCGTTGTGTGCCGCCTTCAGCCATGATGGCAAGGAGGTCTTCGCCGTCAGCAATGCGGGCAACGTGTGGCGCTGGGACGCGATGCGCCCCAAACAGGCGACGATGCCGATCCGCGCGCTGCGGCGAGATTTGACGTCGGCGTCCATCGGTCCGGATGCACGCACACTGATCGCAACCGGCAGCGAGAATGGCCGCAGCGTGGCATGGCTCTGGGGAGCGGATCCGGCCAGCCCACCGACCGAGCTGTTGAACCAGGCGTTCGTGACTAATTTTGCAGCTGACGGAACGCGCGTGGGCACGCTCGATGCCAACCAGACTCTGACCATCTGGGATGTCGCCAGCGGACGCCCGATTTCGACCTTCACCGGCCAGGAAATCGCCGCTCTGAGCGCCAGCGCGGAGCGGATCGTCGTGAAGGACTCCGTGGGCAACCGGGAAGTCGCAAAAGTGCAGGAGTGCAGGGCGTGCAGCAAGTTCGGAAGTCTGCGTGACGTTGCGCAACAGCAGGCGGACTCTGTGATGCAGACCTTCAAACGGGATCCATCGTTCCAGGTCAATCGCTTCGCCTGCCTGTCGGCGCAGCAGACTCGGTCGCAAAGCCCGGACGCGCAGAAAGTACGTGTGGCGCAGGAGGGTTCGCGGCCGGCACAGTAAGTATGCGCCGGCGAGAAGAGGCCGGCCACTGGCTTTTGGTGAGCAGGGTGACCGCTGCCTCGTTCGGATGGAGGGGGATGAGATGCTGAGAATTCTGTTGGCCGTAATTTTGCTGGGCGCGCTGGTTCAGCAGGCGCTGGCCGATTGTGAGTACCAGGGGAAGCGCTATCCCACGGGTACGAAGATCGGCGACAAGACTTGCATGAAGGACGGCAGCTGGCGGTGATCCACTCTAGACCGAAGCTGCCGTCAACTCCTCACTGGACGCCGGTGATACTGCTCCGCGATCAGGGGCCGGCGGTCGCGGCGGCGTCGGCAAGATGTCGAGGGCCGGCGATAGGATCTGGTACAAGCGCTTCGTCGCGACTGCGAGGAACACGCTATTTAGTTTGCGGAATTCCTTGAGGACGCGAAGAGTCTCGTTCACGTTGCCTTGCGTTATCGCCTGCGCGAGCGGATCCCTCAGGGCTTCCCACTGGTTGTAGCAGTACTCGATCCTGCTGGTGTCCGCAGGGTCCGCGAAGATCGCCATCGCCGCGTCACGGGTCAACAGGTTCGCGCGGGCGCCGTCGTTCAGCGCTCTCGCCATCGCCGACTGGAGCTTGCAGATCTCGTCGGTGATCGAGTCCTTCGCGGCGCCACGGGCGAGGAGCAGCTCGAACCTCTGAATGAACGGCTCGACCACGCCCCAGCGGAAGTTGCGGCCCAAGGTGAGCATATGGGTGAGCACGCCCGTATCCCCCGGCGGGCGCGGGTCGTCCTCCGCATGGAACTCGGTGAAGACGACGTAGCCGCGCACGCTGTCGTCGGGCATCTTGTCGAGCCGCTGCAGAAACGAGTGAAAGCAGCGATTGTCGTGGGAATAGAACAGCGGGAGCTGGGGCAGCGAGGCCGCACCGTCGAGGGCCGTGCGCAGCGCCTCGGACACGCCGTTGCGCCACAGCGTCGAGCAGTTCCTCGTTGTCCTGGTCCTGCCAGGCCGCGCCGATGCGAGACCAAGTAATGCCATTGCCGGCTTTGAGATTGAACAGCGCCATAGAGGAGTCATCCGATTCGATCGTCGCGTCGTCGGGAATATGACGTTGCGTTTGCAGCCCCTGCACCTGTTGCGGGGTCATGACCACGCGGATGAACGATGAATACCACTCCGGCTCCGAGCGCGGGCGGATCAGGGTCGCGATCTTCTGCGCCGCTTCTGCGAGGTCCGGGTCGCCCTTCAGCTTCGGCGCGATCGGGTCGGTGCCTTCCCGCAAGGGCTCGCAGAACAACTCTTCCAGAAGCTCCGACACCGACTGAGCATCGCCTTTCACCGTCTGCCAGTTACTGAGCGGGCTGGGCGGCTCAACGTCCACTCCGTGCAGCGTGATGAACTTCGCGCCTGTCTTGGCGCATGTCAGGCGCGCTCCGGAGAAGAACCCGCTTTCGTATAGACACCAGTCCCATTTCTGGCTGGGATCGGTGTATAGCAACAGGAAGCGGTCCGCGTCGGCGAGGGTATCCTGGATGCTCTTGCGCCAGTCGTCGCCCTTGGGGATGCTCTCCGAGACGACGACCCGCAGGGCGCCGCTCCTGTCCAAGTCTTCCAGGATGCACCGCAGCTGGATGGCGGCGGACGCGTCCTTGGAGCGGTGACTCAAGAAGATGCTGAATTTCGGCATGCCGGTTTCCTCGATGATTCGTTCCAAGGCAGCGGGTCGGTGGGGCGTCCGACTCGAAGCGCTCCGCCGGTGCGGAAATGCGCTGTGGTATACCCTAGGTTCGAGCCGTCCACGGCACAATCGGCCGAAAGTAAGACTCGCCTTGCCGTCCGCTTCCGCTGCTGCAGCCTTTTCATTCCTTTTGCCGTGGGTCAGCGTACGCAAGCCAGGCTGTGAACGATTCGGGGCTTGACGAGCATCGCGGTCGGCGCGACGCTTGTGCTCACGCACGCGCATTGGGAGGCGCGACAGAGTCAACAAGGAGAAAACGCCATGCTGCATTCCAACGGCTGGATCCATCGCACGTCACGCTGGCTTGCCATCGCCCTTGCCGCATCGAGTCTCGCCCCCTTCGCGGCCGCGTGGGGCGCGCGCCCGGCCGACGGTCCCTGCGCAGCGGAAAAGCAGTTGAACGTGGCTGCCAAGATGCGCGACGGGGTCACGCTCTACGCCGATGTCTATCGCCCCAAGCCGGCCGGCAGCTATCCCGTCATCCTCATGCGCCTGCCCTACAACAAGGACGCCGCGCAAACCTATGTGTACGCCCCACCGCAGTTCTACGCCTCGCACTGCTACATCGTCGTGATCCAGGACGTGCGCGGCCAGTACACCTCCGAGGGTTCTTTCTATGCGTTCCGCGACGAGGCCCAGGACGGCTACGACACCATCGAGTGGGCAGCCAAGCTGCCCGGCTCCAACGGCAAGGTCGGCATGTACGGCTTTTCGTATGTCGGCGCCACGCAGTGGATGCCTGCCACGCTGAAGCCACCGTCCCTGGTCACGATGGTGCCGGCGATGACTTCGTCGGACTACTACGACGGCTGGAGCTACGAAGGAGGCGCATGGTCGCTGGCCTTCGAGGAATCCTGGCCGCTGGTCACCATTGCCCTCACCGGCTCGCGGCGCCTCGGCGATCAAGTGGTTATCGATCGCATGAACGAAGCGATCCGCGATCTCTGGGCTACCTACAAGTTCCTGCCGATCAAGGACTATCCTTGGTTGTCACCAGATCGCCCCAAGGTCGCGCCTTACTTCTACGACTGGATCAAGCACAACACCTGGGACGACTACTGGAAGCAATGGTCGATTCGCACACGCTACGACCAGGTGCAGGTGCCGGCGCTTAACTTCAGCGGCTGGTACGACGTGTTCATGAATGGCGCGATCGAGAACTTCGTAGGGATGCGTGCCAAGGGCGGCAGCGATCTCGCGCGCAAGGGTCAGAAACTGGTGGTCGGGCCGTGGATCCATCTGCCCTGGCAGCAGAAGGTGGGCGAAGTCGATTTCGGGCCCGAGGCAGCCAACCCAGTCGACGAATTGCAGCTGCGCTGGTTCGACCATTGGCTCAAAGGCAAGAGCAACGGGGTCGGCGATGACCCGGCGGTGCGCGTGTTTGTGATGGGCGCGAACAAATGGCGGACGGCCGACGACTGGCCGATTCCGGGCACCCAATTCACCGAGTACTACTTGCACAGCCACGGCGCTGCCAACACTCGCTACGGCAACGGCTGGCTCACTACCCAAAAGGCGACCGCGGACGAATCACCCGATCGCTACCGCTACGATCCCGCCAACCCTGTCCCCAGCAAGGGCGGCCATTCCTGCTGCACCGCCGATACCGCCCCGGTCGGTCCGTTCGACCAGGCTGAGATCCAGAACCGCTCCGACGTGCTCGTCTATACCACTGCGCCGCTGGAACAGCCGGTCGAAGTCACTGGCCCGATCACGGTTACCCTCTACGCCGCATCGAGCGCCAAGGATACCGACTTCACGGCCAAGCTGACCGACGTACACCCGGACGGCAAGGCGATCCTGCTCAACAACGGGATTCTTCGCGCCAGCTTCCGCAAGTCGCTCGAGAAGCCGGAGCCGATCGAACCCGGCAAGGTCTACGCTTATGACATTGCGATCTGGCCGACCAGCAATCTGTTCAAAGCTGGCCATCGCATCCGGCTCGAGATCTCCAGCTCGAACTTTCCGCACTACGACCGCAATCCGAACACCGGCCGCCGGTTCGGCCTGGACAAGGAGCTGGTAGTCGCGGACCAGATCATCTATCACGATCCCGCGCATCCGTCGAAGGTCGTGCTGCCAATCATGGCGCAGCCGATCGAGCCGTGACTCGCGGAGGAAATTGGCGCATTTTCCGTTCGCACTGAGCGTGTTTCGACTCTGCTGCGCGACGCTCAACACGAACGGTACCAGCGCCACAGAGTCGAAGTGCCGGCAACGCTTCGACGCCGTGGCGCACGCCACTAATCCGTTCGTCCTGAGCGTAGGGCGCGCAGCGTCCGGAGTCGAAGGATCAGCGCGAACGGGGTATTGGTGGAAGCCTCTATGCCGCTCTCTAACGCCGCTCGCCAGAGGGAGGAGTAAGACCGAGTACGCTATACGCCGGGATCGGACGGTGGAACCCCTTGAGTGAGAGCTCGCCAGCAGACTCGACCTCCACCAGCGCTTCCGTCGTGGCCAGGACGCGCTTGGAAACCAGAATCTGGCCGGGCTTCGCGTCACCGCAGAGACGAGCGGCGAGATTGGTGACCGAGCCGATTGCACCGTAGTCCCAGCGCCCCTCGAAGCCGATCGCGCCGATCGTCGCGTAACCTTGCGCGATGCCGATGCTGAGCGCCAGCTCGTAGCCGAGCTTGCGCCATTTGTCGATCAGCGTCGCCACGCGATCGCGCATCGCCAGCGCCATGCGGACCGCGCGCTCTCCAGGATTGGCTACCGGCACCGGATCGTTGAAGAAGATCATCATGCCATCGCCGGTGAAGCGCTCGAGCGTGCCTTCGTGCTCGAGGATCAGCTTGCCCATCTCGGCGTGATACTCCCTTAGCACGCCCATAACCTCTTCGGGCTCGGCCGTCTCCGCGAACGCCGTGAAGCCGCGCAGGTCGAGAAACACGACCGTCACGTCGCGGCGATGGGTCTTGAGAGGATCGTCCGTCCCGCCCGCGACAATGAGCTCCGCGAGCTGAGGCGAGAAGAAGCGCTTGAGCCGGCCGAGCCGCTCGACCAGCGCTACTTGCTCCGCGACGCGCTGCTCCAGTGTGCGGCTCCACTCACCAAGCTCGCGCAGGTGCTTCGCTTCACGGTCGCGCAGCCGCTTCTTCTCGAGACAGGCGCCGATGCGCGCGCGCAGCAGCACCGGGTCGAACGGCTTCGGCAGATAGTCTTCCGCCCCCAGCTCGATGCAGCGGACGACGCTCTCGATCTCATCCACCGCGGAGATCATCAGTACCGGGATGTCGCGCAATGCTTCGTCCGCTTTGAGCTGCTGCAGCACCTGGTACCCGTCAATTTCCGGCATCATCACGTCGAGCAGCACCAGATCCGCACGCCGTTGATGCAGGAATTCGAGCGCCTCACGCCCACCGGCGGCGAGTTGGACCTGATGCCCCTCGCGCTCCAGCCTGCGTCCGAGCATCTCGCGGTTGGCCGCGTTGTCGTCGACGATCAAGATCACGCCCGTTTGCGTCGCTGGATCCGACGCGTGTGTCGAAGCCGCCGGCGCGGTGCCGGTGACAGTTCTCACAGTGGGCACCGAGACCCCATCCCTGAGCACCGATTGCAGCGCCGTCACCGCCAGGGCCACGCGCTCGAGATCCTGAACCGCGTGTTCCGCGCCTGCTCGTGCAGCCTGCAGCTTGAGCGCTTCCACGGTTGTCCTGACAGAGCTCAGCGGCTCGGCCAACTCGGCCGACAACTGCTCGAGATCGACGTGACTGGCATCGGCATGCGCCAGCTCGTTGATAACGCTCAGCAGCCGCTGCGCGTTCTCGTGCACCTTGCGCAGGCCCGGCTCCAGTGCGCGCCGGGTCGCCGTCCGCCACATCCTCGAGCAGCATCTCGCTGTACCCGATGATGTGGTTAAGCGGCGTTCGCAGCTCGTGCCGCAGGTGGGCGAGCGCGGCTCGATCGATGCTCACGACCCGCCACCCGGCCCGAGCAACGCCTGAATCTTTGACAGGAGCCGGGGCAGCTCGACCGGCTTGGTGTCGAAGTCGTCGCAACCGGCCTCCAGTGCCTTTTCACGGTCGTCCGACATCGCGTGCGCGGTCAACGCGATCACCGGGATCCTCTGCGTTTGCGGTGCTGCCTTCAATCGCCGCGTGGCTTCCCAGCCGTCGATGCCGGGCAGGCTCATGTCCATCAGGATCAGCGCCGGTGCTTCGGCCTGCGCCTTGGCCACGCCTTCCTCGCCGTCGACCGCCATCACGACCTCGATAGCCTTGCTTCTGCAGCCGGCGCGACAGCATGTCGCGGTTCATCTCGTTGTCTTCGATCAGCAGGATCTTGGTCATGTGGGTTTCCCCTTGTGGCGGCCGATCGAGGCGGCCAGCAGCGCCCGTACTTCGGCCAGCAGGTCTTCTCGTCCGTATGCTCCCTTCTGGAGGATGCGAACCACCGAGCCGTTGAGCCGTTCATGGTCCTCCGCGGTCAGGTCCTTGGCCGTGACGATCACCACCGGGATCTGCCGCCACGCCTCACGCTCGTGCAGTGCGCTCAAGAATTCGAAGCCATCCATCTCCGGCATCATGAGATCGAGCAGGATCGCGCCCGGCGTGCGCTCGCCCATGCGCTCGAGCGCGGCGCGTCCGTTCTCGGCCTCGATCACCGCATAGCCTTCCGTCTCGAGAATCCGCCGCAGCAGCAACCGGGTGCTCGCATCGTCGTCGACCACCAGCACCGGCAGATCGCGCCGATACTTGGTGAGCACGGCGATCAGCCGCTCGCGGTCGATCGGCTTGGTGAGATATTCCGACGCGCCGAGCGCGTATCCCGTCCGCTTGTCGTCGACGATGGTCAGCATGATCACCGGGATGTCGGCGAGTTGCGGATCAGCCATCAGCGTCGAGAGCACCGTCCAGCCGTCCATCCCGGGCATCATCACGTCGAGCGTGATCGCATCGGGCCGCTGCTCGCGCGCCAGGCGCAGCCCGTCGTCGCCATTGGCGGCGGTCAGCACGCGGAAGCCTTCCTTGCTCAAGTATCGCTGCATGAGATCGCGCACCACCGCCTCGTCGTCGATGACCAGCACGGTGCCCGATGCTGCCCGCTGCCTGGCCTGCTGCCTCGTGGATCTTCCCGACGTCGAGCCGGTAGCCGCACGCGTGAACCGGCTGCCCTGGCCCGGCTCGCTCTCCACCGTGATCTCGCCGCCCATCAGCCGGGACAGCCGCCGGCTGAGCGCCAAGCCCGAGGCCCGTTCCGCCGTACTTGCGCGCGGTGTCGGCGCCGGCCTGCGAGAACTCCTGAAACAGCCGTCCCTGCTGCTCGGGCGTCAAGCCGATGCCGGTGTCGCGCACCTCGAAGCTCAGCCAGGCGCCATCGGCTGCACTCCTCGCGCTGCACCGCCAGCGACACGGTGCCCTTTTCGGTGAACTTGCACGCATTGCTCAACAGGTTGAACAGCACCTGGCGGACCTTGGTCAGATCGGCATGCATGATGCCGGTCTCGGCGCTGCATGTCACGTCGAGCCGATTGCCGTTCTTCTCGGCCAGCGGCTGCACCATGGCCGCGATGTCCTCGATCATCTTCGCCACGCTGAAGTCCTCCAGGTGCAGCTCCATCTTGCCGGCTTCGATCTTGGACAGATCGAGGATCGAGTTGATCAGCTCCAGCAGATGCTTGCCCGCCGCATTCACTTTCTGCAGATCGGGCACCAGGCCATCGGCGTTCGAGATCGGCCGCGTCCTCCTGCAGCATCTCGCTGTAGCCGATGATCGCGTTGAGCGGCGTGCGCAGCTCGTGCGACATGTTCGCCAGGAACGCGGACTTGTGCTGGCTCGCGATCTCGAGTTGGTGGAACAGCTGGGCGTTCTGCATCGCGAGTGCGGACTGGCTGGCGAAGGTGGTCAGCAGATCGACCACTTGTTGCGGGAATGCGCCCGGCTGGTTGCGCGCGATCGCCAAGGCGCCCATCACCTGGTCCTCCCGGATGAGCGGAACGGCCAGCAGGGCTCGAAACCCGCTGTCGATGATCAAGTCGCGCAGGCGGCTGTCATAGGCCCCCTCGGCGGCGATATCGGGAACCTGCACGGGCTGGCGCTTCAAGATCGCTTGACCCGTGACGCCTTCTCCCTTCCGGATCGGATTGCGCCGCAAGGCCTCAGCGAGGTCCTGCGTATAGCCGACCGTCGCCCTGGGGCGCAGCTCTTCAGTCTCTTCGTCGTAGTCGAAGATCTGCCCGGCCTGCGTCCCTGCGAGCTGATTCGCATGAGTGAGGATGGTCGTCAAGCACGGTATCGAGATCGAGCGTCGAGCTCACCGCACTGCCGACCTCGCCGAGCGCCTTGAGCTCTTCGACCGACCGACCCAACTCCGCAGTGCGCGCCTGCAGCTCGTTGAACAGCCGTGTGTTCTCGATCGCGATGACGGCCTGGTCGGCGAAGGTCTGGAGCATGGCGATCTGCCGTTCCGTAAACATCGCGGGTTCGGCGCCAGTGACCGTGATCACTCCAATTGGGCTGCCGTCGCGAAGCATCGGCACAGCAAGGACGCTCAGAAACCCGACCGCCTGAGCCACGCCTAAGCTTCATACTCGGGATCCTCGCGGACATCCGGAACGTAGACGACATCTCGAATCAAGATCGAGCGGGCGTTGGCTGCGCCGCGTCCCGGCGGCATAGGGTACGATCGCCGGACCGCTTCGAGCCCATCCTGACTGAAGCCCGCAGTGGCCGCGAGGTGAAGCAACTCGTCCATCGTAGGTCCAGACGCCTCCGAAGGTCGCGTCGCACAGCTTTCGCGCATTCGCGGCGATCGTCTCGAACACCGGCTGCACGTCGCGTTGCGACTGGCTGATCACGCGCAGGATCTCGCTGGTCGCCGTCTGCTGCTCGAGCGACTCGGTCAGGTCCCGGTTGCGCGTTTGCAGCTCGTTGAACAGCCGCGTGTTCTCGATCGCGATCACCGCCTGGTCGGCGAAGGTCTGGAGCATCGCGATCTGCCGTTCGGAGAACATCGCAGGTTTGGCGCCGACGACGCCGATCGCTCCGATCGGACTGCCCTCGCGAAGCATAGGGACCGACAGCACGCTGCGAAATCCGACCGCCTCAGCCACGGTCTTGCAGACGATACTCGGGATCCTCTCGAACATCCGGTATGTAGACCGACGGCTCGGGTCAGAATGGCGCGTCCGGTCGCGCCGCCGCGGCTCGGTGGCATTGGGTACGACTCGCCGGAGCGCCTCGAGCCCCGTCCGCGGCTGACGCCCTCGGCAGCCGCCAGTTGGATCAGCTCGCCGTCGAACGTGAGACACCGCGCCGATGGTGGCCTCGCACAGCTTTCGCGCATTCGCCGCGATCGTCTCGAACACCGGCTGCACGTCGCGTTGCGACTGACTGATCACGCGCAGGATCTCGCTGGTCGCGGTCTGCTGCTCGAGCGATTCGGTCAGGTCTCGATTGCGTGTCTCCAGCTCGTTGAACAGCCGCGTGTTCTCGATCGCGATCACCGCCTGGTCGGCGAACGTCTTCAGCAGCGCGATCTGGCTCTCCGAGAACATCGCAGGCTCGGCCGACGCGACGGTGATCGCTCCGATGGGGTTGCCGTCGCGCAGCATCGGAACCGACACGATGCTTCGGTGCCGCGCTCGCTTCGACAGCACTCATGTATTCGAAACTCAGGATCCTCCTCGACGTCCGGTACGTAGGCGACTGCCCGGGTCAGTATGGCCCGAGCCGGTCGCCCCGCCGCGGCCGGGCGGCATCGGGTACGTCCGTCTGCGCCGCCGCAAGCGCGTCCGCGTCTCATGCCTGGGCCCGTAGCCAGATGGATGAGCTCGCCATCGAACGTGAACACTCCACCGCTGTCCGCCCGGCACAGCTTCACGCACTATTCGCCGATCGTCTCGAACACCGGCTGCACGTCTCGCTGCGACTGGCTGATCACGCGCAGGATCTCGCTGGTGGCCGTCTGCTGCTCCAGGACTCGGTCAGTCCTTGCGAGCTCGTTCATTGAACAGCCGCGTGTTCTCGATCGCGATCACCGCCTGGTCGGCGAAGGTCTGGAGCATGGCGATCTGGCGCTCGGAGAACATCGCTGGCTCTGCGCCGGCGACACTGATCGCTCCGATCGGGTTGCCGTCGCGGAGCATGGGCACGGCCAGCGGCGCTGCGAAACCCGGCCGTCTGAGCCATGGCCTGGAGGCGATACTCCGCATCCTCCCGCGTACATCGGGGATGTAGACGACTGCTCGTGCAGGATGGCCCGGGCGCTCGCCCCGCCGCGGCTCGGCGGCATCGGGAAGACTCGATGGAGCGCTTCGAGCGCTTCGGGACTATAGCCGTGAGCGGCGCAGATGGATCAGCTCGCCGTCGAACCTGGAGACCCACTGCGAAGGCAGCCTCGCACAGCTTCAGTGCATTCGCCGCGATCGCCTCGAACACCGGCTGCACGTCGCGTTGCGACTGACTGATCACGCGCAGGATCTCGCTGGTCGCCGTCTGCTGCTCCAGCGCCTCGGCCAAGTCACTCTCGCGCGACTCCAGCTCGGCGAAGAGGGACGCCTCGTTGACCGCTGTGGCCAGATGCAGCGCGAACGTGGGAAGCAGGTGCAGCGCTTCGGGAACCAGCGGCGCGCGGCTGTACTTGTTGTCCGCCACGAGCAGCCCCAACGTCCGACCGCGGGCAAGGATGGGGACCGCGACGAAGCTCTCTGCGCAAAGCCCTTTGGTCGCCGAGTGCTGCGACTCGAGCCGCCGCTCAGGCTCGTCGACGATGAACGCCATCTTGTCCCGAATCGCGCTGCCCATCGCACCTGCCTCGACCACCCGGAGCTCGACCCGCTGTCCGAGTGATCTCCAGTCTTGCTTGGACACGCCCGATCCCGTTACATAGACCAGCCGGTCCCCTTCGGGAGACAAAGCCCAGAGGTGGAGGCGGTCGACGCCCACGGCCTGTCGAGCGGCCTCCAGCACATGCGACAACTGCTCCCCGAGCGGGAGCGTCTCGCGGCCAGCGGCCAACTCCTGGAAGATCGGCCTCATGCGCTGCGGTTCCTCGACCGGCAGGCTCTTGTTCATGCGCTGCGTCCCTTGCGACGCCCGATCGAGGCGGCGAGGAGCGTCCGTACTTCGGCCAGCAGGTCTTCTCGCTCGTACGCCCCTTTCTGGAGAATGCGAACCACGGAGCCGTTCAGCCGCTCATGGTCTTCCGCGGTCAGATCCTTGGCCGTGACGATCACCACCGGAATCTGCCGCCACGCCTCACGCTCGTGCAGTGCGCTCAAGAATTCGAAGCCATCCATCTGCGGCATCATGAGGTCGAGCAGGATGGCGCCCGGCGCGCGCTCGCCCATGCGCTCGAGCGCGGCTCGTCCGTTCTCTGCCTCGACCACCGAGTATCCTTCCGCCTCGAGGATCCGCCGCAGCAGCATCGCGAACGCCCTCGTCATCGTCGACCACCAGCACCGGCAGATCGCGCCGATACTTCGTGAGCACTGCGATCAGCCGCGCGCGGTCGATCGGCTTGGTCAAGTACTCCGACGCACCGAGCGCGTAACCCATCCGCTTGTCGTCGACGATGGTGAGCATGATCACCGGGATGTCGGCGAGGGTCAGATCCGCCATCAGCGCCGACAACACGGCCCAACCGTCCATCCCGGGCATCATCACGTCCAGCGTGATCGCGTCCGGCCGTTGCTCGCGCGCCAGCCGCAGCCCGTCCTCGCCGTTGGCGGCCGTCAGCACGCGGAAGCCTTCCTTGCTCAAGAATCGCTGCATCAGCTCGCGCACCACCGCCTCGTCGTCGATGACCAGCACCGTACCCGCATTGCCCACGGCCGCAGCCGTGGTCTCGGCGATGCGTCTGACGTCGACCGGGAGCCGCACGGTGAAAATGCTGCCCTTGCCCGGCTCGCTCGTTACGGTTATCTCGCCGCCCATGAGGCGGCAAAGCCGGCGGCTCACCGCCAGCCCCAGGCCCGTGCCGCCGTACTTGCGCGTGGTGCTGATATCGGCCTGCGAGAATTCCTGAAACAGCCGCCCGATCTGCTCGGCGTTGAGGCCGATGCCGGTGTCGGTCACGCTGAAGCTCAGCCAGGCGCCGTCGCCAGAGTCCTCCCGGCGCACCGCCAGCGACACCTTGCCTCGTTCCGTGAACTTGCACGCGTTGCTCAACAGGTTGAACAGCACTTGCCGGACCTTGGTCAGATCGGCGTGCATGGTCTCGACATCGCATGCCACCTCCAGCCGGTTGCCGTTCTTCTCGGCCAGCGGTTGGACCAGGGCCGCGATGTCCTCGACCATCTGCGCAACGCTGAAGTCCTCGAGGTTCAGCTCCATCTTGCCGGCCTCGATCTTCGACAGATCGAGGATCGAGTTGATCAGCTCCAGCAGGTGCTTGCCGGCCGCGTTCACCTTCTTCAGATCCGGCACCAGACCATCGGCATTCAGGTCCGCGGCGTCTTCCTGCAGCATCTCGCTGTAGCCGATGATCGCGTTGAGCGGCGTGCGCAGCTCGTGCGACATGTTCGCCAGGAACGTGGACTTGTGCTGGCTCGCGATCTCGAGCTGGTGAAACAGCTGCGCGTTCTGCATCGCCAGCGCGGACTGACTGGCAAAAGTGGTCATCAGATCGACCACTTGTTGCGGAAACTCGCCGGGCTGAGTTCGGGCGATAGTCAGGGCGCCCATCACCTGGTCCTCGCGGATCAGCGGCACCGCCAGCAGGGCTCGGAACCCGCTATCCATGATCAAGTCGCGCAGGCGGCTGTCATAGGCGCCTTCGACGGCGATATCGGGAACCTGAACGGGACTGCCGCTTCAAGACCGCTTGACCCGTCACGCCTTCTCCTTTCCTGATCGGATTGCGCCGCAAGGCCTCGGCGATGTCCTGCGTATAGCCAAATGTCGCCCGGGGGCGCAGCTCTTCAGTGGCTTCGTCGTAGTCGAAGATCTGCCCGGCCTGCGTGCCAGCAAGCTGGTTTGCGTGAGTGAGGATGGTTGTCAGGACGGTATCGAGATCCAGCGTCGAGCTGACTGCGGTACCGACCTCGCCGAGCGCTTTCAGCTCTTCCACCGATCGACCGAGCTCCGCGGTGCGTGTTTGCAGCTCGGTGAACAGTCGCGTGTTCTCGATCGCGATCACCGCCTGGTCGGCGAAGGTCTGGAGCATGGCGATCTGTCGTTCGGAGAACATGGCAGCTTCCGGTCCGGAGACGCCGATCGTCCCGATCGGGTGTGGCGTCGCGTAGCATGGGCACGGAAACGATACTCCGAAACCCGAGTGTCTCAGCCAGATCCTTTAAGTCATATTCCGGATCTTCGCGAATATCCGGCACATAGACGACGGTGCGCGTGAGGATCGCCCGTCGATGCGGCAGACCGACTGGAGGCGTGGGAACCAACCGCCGGAGTGCTCGCGAGCTTATCCGGGGAAGACGCTTACTGCCGCAGGCTTGATCGACTCTCCGTCGAAGGTCCAGACGCTCCCGAAGATGGCCTGACACAGCTTCCGCGCATTCGCCGCAATCGCCTCGAACACCGGCTGCACATCGCGCTTGCGACTGGCTGATCACGCGCAGGATCTCGCTGGTCGCGGTCTGCTGCTCGAGTCGCTCTTGCAGCTCGGTGAACAACCGGGTGTTCTCGATCGCGATCACCGCTTGGTCGGCGAAGGTCTTGAGCAGCTCGATCTGTTTGTCCGAGAAGGGACGCACCTCTGCGCGGCGAATGGCGATAGTGCCGATGGCGGTGCCTTCCCGAAGCATCGGCACGGCGAGCATGGTGCGGTAGCCGAAACGAGCTGCGTAAGCTTTGGACCCGGCGAAGTCGGAGTCGGACTCCGCGAGAACATCCGCGATGTGCAGGACGCTACGGTCGAGTATGGCCCGCCCCGTTACGATGTCGCGGAGAATCGGAATGCGTTCATCGACGGAACTGGTTGGGATAGACCCGAAGTGTGCCGCCGTCCTGAAGGCATCGCCATCCACGCGAAAGATGGTCGCGTCGTTCGCGTCGCACAGCCGCGCCGCACTCTCCGCCACGGCGTCCAGCACCGGCTGCAGGTCGGTCGGCGAGCTGCTGATCACACGCAGGATCTCGCTGGTGGCCGTCTGCTGCTCCAGCGCCTCGGTCAAGTCGCGATTACGTGTCTGCAGTTCGTTGAACAGCCGTGTGTTCTCGATCGCGATGACCGCCTGGTCGGCGAAGGTCTGGAGCATCGCGATCTGCCTCTCGGAGAACATCGCCGGGCTCAGCGCCGGTGACGGTGATCGTTCCGATCGGGGCTGCCGTCGCGAAGCATCGGGACGGAAAGCGCGCTACGAAATCCGGCCGCGTCGGCCACGCTTTGCAGGCGATACTCCGGATCCTCGCGAATATCCGGGATGTGGACGACGGCTCGGGTGAGGATGGCGCGGCCGGTGGTGCTGCCACGGCTTGGCGGCCATCGGATACAGCTCGCGGACTCGCCTCGAGTGCTTCGGGGCTGAGCCCGTCACCGGCCGCGATCCTGCATGAGCTCGCCGTCGAACGTGAACGACCCACTCCGAAGTTCGCCATCGCACAGCTTGCGCGCATTCGCCGCGATCGTGTCGAACACCGGTTGCACGTCGCGTCTGCGACTGGCTGATCACGCGCAGAATCTCGCTGGTCGCGGTCTGCTGCTCCAGCGCCTCGGTCAGGTCTCGGTTGCGTGTCTGCAGCGCGTTGAACAGCCGCGTGTTCTCGATCGCGATCACCGCCTGATCGGCGAACGTCTGGAGCATCGCGATCTGCCGCTCCGAGAACATCGCCGGCTCAGCGCCAGTGACGCTGATCGCTCCGATCGGGCTGCCGTCGCGGAGCATAGGGACGGCCACCACGCTGCAAAATCCGGCCGTCTCAGCCAGGCTCTGCAGGGAAGGCGATACTCCGCATCCTCCCGAACATCCGGGATGTAGACACCGGCTCGAGTCAGAAAGCGCGCGGCCCACCGCGCCGCCGCGGCTCGGCGGCCTCGGGTAGTGTTGCATAGATCGCGTCCAGAGCTTCGGGGCTGTAGCCCTCGTGAGCCGCGGGATGATCAGTCTCGCCATCGAACGTGCAGACCGCTCCGGAGGTGGCCCGCACAGCTTCCGCGCATTCGCCGCAATCGTCTCGAACACCGGCTGCACGTCGCGTTGCGACTGGCTGATCACGCGCAGGATCTCGCTGGTCGCCGTCTGCTGCTCCAGCGATTCGGTCAGGTCGCGGTTGCGTGACTCCAACTCGTTGAACAGCCGCGTGTTCTCGATCGCGATGACTGCCTGGTCGGCGAAGGTCTTGAGCAACTCGATCTGTTTGTCTGTGAACGGACGCACCTCGGCGCGTCGAATCAGCATCGCGCCGATCGCTTCGGTATCGCGAAGCATCGGCACCGCTAGCACAGTGCGCTGGCCGAATCGAGCTGCAAGACCTTTTGAACCCGGGAATGGAGCGGCCGACTCCGCAAGCACGTCGGCAACGTGAACGACACAACGGTCGAGAATCGCGCGCCCCGATACGAAGTCACGACTAAGTGGGACCCGCTCTCCCGTCGAGTGGGTTGGCGTTGAGCCATAGTGTGCGGCGATACGATATGAATCGCCGTCGACTCGCTCGATGACAGCGTCGTTGGCGTCGGACAGGCGTGCTGCATTCTCCGCTACTGCATCCAACACCGGCTGCAAATCAGTCGGCGAGCTGCTGATCACGCGCAGGATTTCGCTGGTCGCCGTCTGCTGTTCCAGCGCTTCGGTCAGGTCGCGGTTGCGCGTCTGGAGCTCGTTGAACAGCCGCGTATTCTCGACCGCGATCACCGCCTGGTCGGCGAACGTGGTGACCAGTTCGATTTCCTTTGGCGAGAACGGCTCGACCACGCTGCGCCATAGCGCGATGACCCCGATGGGCACGCCCTGGCGCAGCATTGGAATGCCCAGCATGGTCCTGAACCGGCCCAGAGTCTGCGATTCCCGCCATTCGTATTCCGGATCGGCGACCGCGTCCGGAATGTGAACCGCACTACGCTCCAGCACCACGCGACCTACGAGTGTCCCGCGGCCGGGTGGAATCGGATGGGCGTCGGCGAACGCCTTGAATTCCTCTGTCGTGTTATGCGAGGCGACAAGCCGGCTGAATTCGCCGTCGAACCGGAAAATGAATCCCTGCTCGGCGTGACAGAGCATGGTCGCGTTTGCGATGAGCGTTACGAGCACGGGGTCCAGGTCGAATGTCGAGCGGCTGATGACCTTGAGCACCTCGCTGGTCGCAGTCTGCTGGTTGAGCGATTCGCCAAGGTCGCGGTTGCGCGCTTCGAGCTCGTTGAACAGGCGTGTGTTCTCGATCGCGATTACCGCCTGATCCGCGAAGGTCTGCAGCAGCGCAATCTGCTGATCGGCGAACGGGCGCATCTCCTTGCGGTAGATCACTATGGCGCCGATCAATCCCCCTTCCTTCAGCATCGGCACGCCGAGCCATGTCCGAACGCCACCGAGCTGGGCAGTCTGAATCCGCAGCAGGTCGCCCTCGCGGTAGGCATCGTCGTCGAGGATGTCGGGGATATGTACCGGCTGCTTGTCCCTGAGGAGTCTGCCGAGACCACTTTTCGGTGTCGCGCGCCTTGGGGACCGGAACACCTCCGCGAACTCGGGATCCGGGATTCGTGTCGCGATCGCCTCATACACGTCGCCGTCGTAGCCGGAACAAGATTCCGGTATCGGCTTCGCAGAGTTTGGTCGCGCTGTTCAAGATCGCATCAAATACCGGCTGGGTGTTTGTCGGAGAGCCCGAAATGACACGCAAGATCTCGCTGGTGGCGGTCTGCTGCGCAAGCGACTCGGTCAGGTCGCGGTTGCGCGCTTCGAGCTCGTTGAACAGCCGCGTGTTCTCGATGGCGATCACTGCCTGGTCGGCGAAGGTCCGCAGCATCGCGATCTGTCGCTCCGTGAACATGGCAGGTTCGCCGCCCAGGACGGCGACCACCCCGATTGGGCTGCCGTCGCGAAGCATCGGGACAGAAACGGTGCTGCGAAACCCGACCCTCCGAGCAAGGGATTGGAGGCGATATTCCGGGTCCTCGAGCACATCCTGGATGTAGACCACGTCTCGGGTGAGGATAGCCCGCGCTGCCGCGTTGCCGCGACTTAGCGGGTGAGCCGTTCCGCGGATGGCTTCGACTATCTCGGGACTGACGCTGTCAGCAGCGACGTACTTGAGCAGCTCGCCGTCGAACATGAAGACCTCGCCGGCGATGCCGGGCCGGCACAATTTCCGGGCATTCGATGCGATGGTGTCGAATACCGGCTGGACGTCGCGCTGTGACTGGCTGATCACACGCAGGATCTCGCTGGTCGCCGTCTGCTGCTCCAGGCGCTCCTGGAGTTCGGTGAACAGGCGTGTGTTTTCGATCGCAATGACCGCCTGGTCTGCGAAAGTCTGCAGCAGTGCGATCTGTTTGTCCGTAAACGGGCGCCCCTCTTTGCGGCCAGCGCTGATGGCGCCGATGGCGATCCCTTCACGGAGCATGGCGACGGCGAGCATCGCACCGCGGTAACCCAGGGGCAGCAGAAGCGCCTTGGAACCGCCGAATTCGCTGTCCGGCGCAGCAGCCAGTTCAGGGACGTGGACAGGTTGGCGATCGATGACAGCGCGTCCGGCGACGAAGTCGCGCCGGATTGGGAACGGCTGATCGAGCGGCGGCCTCGGGAGAGATCCATGTTGCGCAACTATATGGAGCGAATCGCCGACCACACGAACGATCACGGCTCCTTCGGCGCCGCATAGTCGCGCGGCATTGGCGGCGACGGCATCCAGCACGGGCTGCAAGTTTGTTGGCGAGCTGCTGATGATCCGCAGGATTTCGCTCGTTGCAGTCTGCTGCTCCAGCGCCTCGGTCAACGACTTGTTGCGCTCCCGGAGCTCGTTGAACAAGCGAACGTTCTCGATGGCGATGACGGCCTGATCGGCAAACGTTTTCAAAAGATCAATTTGCCTGGGCGAGAATGCCTTGACCTCGGTACGGCGTATCACAATTGCTCCGAGCGCCGAGCCCTCTCGGACCAGCGGCGTTAGCAATACCGTGCGATTGCCCAGCCGAGCGGCCATCCGAGCGGACTCGGGGTATTCGCGTGCCACCTCCGGCGAAGTCGCGTCCTCAATGTGTATCGTTTTGCAGTCCAAGACCGCCGCGCCCATGGCCAACTCTCGGGTAAGGGGGATGTCCTCTTCCGGTGGCGTAACAGGTAGTGGTCCGTAGCCCGCCACGCGCCGCAGGGAACGGCCATCGCGCATGACTATCGAGGCGTCGATCGCCTGGCAAAGGCCCGCTGCCCGCTTCACCACCGCATCGAGAACCGGCTGAAGATCGGTTGGCGAACTGCTGATGGCACGCAGGATTTCACTCGTCGCGGTCTGCTGCTCGATGACCTCCGCGAGCGTCCGGTCGCGGGTCTGCAACTCAGAGAGAAGGCCCGTATTGTCTACTGCGGTGGCGAGATGCAGCGCGAAGATAGGAAGCAGATGCAACCGATCGCCGACCAACGGGGTTCGGCGATATTTGTTGTCGGCGACGAGTAGGCCTAGTACGCGCCCACGCGCGATGATGGGGACCACCACAAGGCTCTTCGTGCGAAGTGCATTGATCGCGGAGTACGGTGGTTTCAGCCGTGACTTGCGCGGCAGGGGGTGCGCTTCGTCGACGATGAGGGATAACTTGTCGCGATACACGGTGGCCATCGCACCTGCCTCGGCAAGCGAGATCTCCACACGCTCGCTAAGCGAAAGCCTATCCGGTTCGGACAGCCCCGAGCTCGCTACGTGAATCAGCCGATCGGCTTCGGGCGCGACAGCCCAGACGCAAAGCCGATCGACGCCGACCGCGTCTCGAGTCGCTTCCAGCACATGTGCGACCTGCTGCTCGAGCGGGAGCGTCTGCTGGAGGACGGCGCACGCTTGCAAGAACCGCTCAGCGCTGGCTGGCGGCGTATTGACCTCGTCGCGCTCGGTCTCGGCTCGGACGCGGCTTGGATGAGTGCTTCGGCGAGACGCCATTTGAGAAGAGCCCTCCCGCGAGGCAAGATACGGGTGGATTTCCTATCGGTCACCGACTACGTTCAGCAGCTCCCTTCTCGGCCAAGTTTTGAGTACCGCCAGCGGTGTCAGCCGCCTCATCCGCGTATCGATAGCGCATCCATCCGACGTTCATCTCGTCCCAGGTCTGCTCGCCCCAGTGCACGACGCGATTGGGATCGGGATTGGCCGGATTCTGCGCGGAGTTGTCCCACGTCATGTCCAGCACGATGTGCGTGCCGGCGGGGATCGGCTTCGGTGGATTGAACGCGTACGTCGTCTGCCAGTTGAAGTCGTACTTCGGCACCGACAGCAGGATTTCCTGGTGTCCGTCCGGATAGATCGCCGTGAACTTCGCCGCGCGGCCGCGCAGGTGCGCGTGCGGCAGCAGGCTGTACAGCACGATGTCGCGATCGAACACATGCTCGACCTTCGCTTTGTACTCCTTGGTGTTCGCCGGAATCGACAGCGATGGCGTCATCAGCATCAGCGTCATGTGCATCGAGTACTTCGGCGGCTTGTCGTAGAAGAACAAGCCGACGCGCGTGACGTCGGTCGCCGCCTTGCCGTTCGGCGTGTAGTGCATCTGGAAGCGGAAGCCCGCTTCCTTGCGCAGCAGGATGCCGCTGTCGGTGGGGTAGGGCACCGCATTCTTGCCCGGCGCGTAGCCGCCGAGCTCGCCGATCTGCCCGCGGATCGCGCGCTGCGAGCCGTTGCCCGGATCGTCGAGGCCAACCAGCACGTGATGCACGATCGAGCGATTGCCCGGGAGGATCTCGATCGCGCGAATCCAGACGTCGCGACCGAGCGGATTGGCGGCGCGCGGATACTGATAGTTGACCACGCCGGTGGCGGGCACGTCGAACGCAGGCACCTCGACGATCAGATCCGGCTTCCCAAGCGTCCACTCGGACGGTGCTCGGCTGCAACGGCGTCAGCGGATCGGGCCCGTCGCCGCGCGGCGCACCGGCTTCGATCCAGTGCACCAGCGTGCGCGCATCGTCATCCGACATCGACCGTTCGCCGACGAAGCTGCCGTAGTGCGGATCGGCGTGCCACGGGCGGCATGCGCTTGGTGCGCACGACTTCGCGGATCATCGGCGCGAACCCGCGGACCATGTCGTAGCTGGTCATCGCCCAGGGCGCACCGCCGCCGGCGCGATGGCAGCTGGCGCACATTTCGCAGTCAGCAGCGGAGCGATCTGCTCGGAGTAGGAAATCTGCGCGTGCGCTGTCGCGTCGGTCGCGCTCGGGCAGGTTGACGAGGCAACCGACCGCGTCGACCTGCGCGACCGCGACCGGCTTGCCCGGCGAGCAGCGGCATCGAGCGCGTCGATGAGATACGGCTTGGTGGCGGCGGGCGCTGCGCTCCGTACGCCAGCCGATCGTCGACCGGGCCGCGGTACATCGAGCTTCCACGTCTTCGGATCGATCACGAACACATCGGCCGTGCGCGCGACGCCGAGCGATTCGCCGATCAACTGCGTCTCGTCGACCAGGATCGGGAAATCGATGCCGAACTCGGCCGCCTCCTGCGCGATCGCGTCGCGGCCGTCCTGCAGATTGGAATCGATCAGCAGGAACTCGACGCCTTGCGCTCGATACTTTTCGCGGATCTCCTTCAACGCCGGCAGCGTCTTGCGCACGATGTCGCAGCCGTTGCCGTGCGCCATCAGCACCACGGCCTTGGCGTCGGAGAGGTAGTACAGCTCGTGCGACGCGCCGTTGCTGGTCGAGCAGACGGAAGTTGTCGACGCGCTCGCCGGGGCTCAGCGCCAGGGCGGAGCCCGCTGCGCCAAGACCGGCTACAAGAAAGCTAAGGAGACAGAGGATGTTCTTCATGGAACCTCCCAATTCCGGCTCAAAACACTAGCACACCCTCCGTTGCGGAAACCTGGATTCGGGGTGGCCACCGCCTATCGTCATACCATAGCACTTGGGGTGTCGGATTGTGCGGCGGGTTGTAAGGAATCGGTCATTACAACAAGCCGACGCTAAGCGAGAACCGAATCGCTGTCGCCTGAGGCCTCTTGCGCAGCGTAGACTGGAGCGCTTGAGCAGCGTCGGGAGGACCAGTGCCATCTGTCTTCGGTGATCATGACGGGGTACGCAGTTTCGAGGCTTACGGTAGCCAGACTCGTCACCACGCTGGTCCTTCTATCTGTCGCGTCGTCGCTTCCCGCCGAGGCGCAGGCGGCGACAAAGATGTACCGGATCGGTGTCATGGCGAACACATGCATTCGTCAGCCCGAGGACGTACGTTCCTGGGACGCATTCTTCGACGGACTTCGCGAGTTTGGCTACGTCGAGGGCGAGAATATCCTTTTCGAGTGCAGGAATTCAGCGGGTCACGCGGAACGATTGCCGGAAATGGCCGCTGAGCTGGTCGGCCTGAAGGTCGACCTCATCATCGTCTGGACGACACCGGCGGCGCTTGCTGCGAAGGCCGCTACGAACACGATCCCGATCCTTATCCTGGCGGCGCACGACCCCGTGGGAGCCGGGCTGGCCGCGAGCTTGGCCCACCCTGGCGGAAACGTTACGGGCCTCGCGACGCTCTTTCCCGAGCTCAGTGCGAAGCGGCTTGAACTGCTCAAGGAGTTCGTGCCGCACGCGTCACATGTCGCGGTGCTTTGGAATGCCGCCAATCCCGCGAACGTGCTCGCGCTCCGACAGACGGACGATGCCGCGCGCCAGTTGGGAATCGTGCTCCGGCGTCATGAGGTCAGGGCCCCAGAGGACTTTGCAACAAGATTCGCCGCGATCGCACAACAGCGTCCCGACGCGTTGCTCGTGCTCGGCGATTCCCTTACGTTTCAATTTCGCCACGATATTGCCCGCTTCGCATTGCAGGCCCGCCTGCCTAGCAGTTTCGAATCAAAGGAGAGCGCCGTGGCCGGCGGACTGATGAGTTATGGTCCGAGCTATCCTGACATGTGGCGCCGCGCGGGGTTCTACGTCGACAGGCTTCTGAAAGGCGTGAAACCAGCCGATCTTCCGTTCGAACAGCCGAGCCATTTCCAAGTTGTCATCAACATGAAGACCGCCCGCAGCCTCGGCCTCACGGTTTCGCAGTCGCTGCTGCGACGGGCGGATGAGGTGATCGAGTGACACGCCAATACGATAAAATCCGCGCAAGGCACAACTCAGGCAGCGACACGGTGACCGTGAGAGCGCATAACAAACCTGTGGCGGAAATAGTACCGATTCGAAGCGAGCGGACGATTTACCAGCTCACCGTCGATCCAGGTATCCGCTGGAATGGCAAGAAGCCGAAAGGAATCGCTCGCCCTGAATCGCTGCCGAAAGGGGTTTCTGTATCGGATTGGGTGATCGAGGATCTGCGGTGGTATCTCGACACGTCGGCGCTTGTGAACAGTCCCGCGTACTTGGTGAGGCCACGCCGTTCGAGCCAGTCGTTGAGGCCCATTGGCCGGGTTGACGCAAGACGTGGATCTCACGCTGTTGTGCGGTCTGGGCGAAGAGGTGATTGCCATCGAGTGGTTGCTCCAGATCCGCACACCTCTGCCTGCCCGCTCCTCGCCGCGGTTTGACCACGCTATTCACCGACATGTACACTACATGGACATGTCAGATTCGCCCCGAGACAACCATGTCCGACACGATGCAAGCCACGCAAATCCACTTCAAGCCGGCGCAGAAGAAGGCCCTGCAGGCCCGCGCGCGTGCCAACAAGACCAACGTGGCGGAGGAGGTGCGCCGGGCGGTAGACGCCTATCTGACCGGCGTGACCCCCGACGAGCTTGCGCTGCTCGATCAGGCGACCAGACAAGCCGAGACCATCCTGGCCCAGATGAGCCAGACCCTGGAAGACACCAACACGCATTTGCGCGAGATCTTCGCTGAGCGCGATCGCCTGAAGGCAGGCCGATGAGTCTGGTTACCGACATCCTGGATCGGTTGAGCGGCCTGGCCGTGGTCAGAGCTCAGCTCGATACCACAGCCGGGGAGGTGCGCAGGATGAGCGACTGGTTGCTTGACCTCGAGAAGCGCGTCATTCGGTTGGAGTCAGCAGCTCCGCCCAGCGCACGCGCGACCCCGAAGCGGCCCCGTCTGCCTCGCAAGTAATCCGCGTTCTTCGCCGCTATCGCGCCTGCCGTCTGAGCCCTGCCGATGACGTCGACGTTGTGCCCGACCACCTCTGCCGTCAGCGCACGCAGTCGGTCGAGGTTACCTTCCGCTGGTCACCGGATCACCTCGTCGGCCGCAGCAGGATCGACTCGGGGATCGTGATGCCAGAGCTCGTCGCAGTCTTGAGGTTGACTACGAACTCGTAACGCGATGGCTGCTCCATCGGTAGATCCGCTGGCTTGGCGCCTTTCAAGATCTTGTCTGCGTAGACAGCAGCAAGTTCAAACAGACCTTTAGTCGCTGACACCATACGACATCAAGCCGCCCGCGTCGGCGAACTCGCGGATAGGGATGAAATGCTGGAAGCCGATTTTGGATTGCGAATTCGGCGACCTTTGGTGCTGCCGTGAACATGACCGGGTCTTGACATAACGACCAAACCCAAACCAGTAGTACGCTTGGCGCGGATCAGCTGGAATGCGCCATCCAAGTCGCTCTGCTTCGTGACCTCCACCGAGAATGTCGTGAGTCTCAACGAGTGTGCGGCCGCTTCCGTGGCCTTCGCCTGAAGTTGCGCGGCCGGGTTGCGGGGATTCCACAGGATCGCAACGCTAGTGAGCCCTGGAACGGCCTCTTTGAGCAACTGGAGCCTCTTCGCGGCCATATCTACCGTAGGGACGTAGACGCCCGTAACATTGCCGCCGGGATGCGCAAGGCTCCTGACGAGCCCCGCTACCGATCGGGTCACCCGATAGGGTAACGATCGGGATCGTGCTGGTGACCTGCTTTGCCGCTACCGCCGATGGCGTGCCTGATGTGAGGATGATGTCGACCTTGCTTTGCACCAGCTCGGTCGCGAGCTTAGGGAGGAGATCATACTTTTCGCCTGCTGCCCGGACCTCGAAGATCGCGTTCCTTCCTTCGATATACCCTCGTTCACGCAATGCGTCCTGCCAATAACGTCGGGTCCTCTACCCGGTGCTCGGTGAGGATTCCTATGCGATACAGCTCCGCAGCGCGTACCAGTCGCCAGCCGAGCGCACTCGCAATCAGACCAGAAAGGGCACGAGCCAGGACCAGGAAAGCAAGGCGCCGAGTCATTGGATCACCTCATTCGCCTGCAGCAGAATCGACGGCGGAATGGTCAGCGCGAGAGCCTTGGCGGTTTTGAGGTTGACCACGAGCACGTATTGAGTCGGCTGCTCGATGGGCAGGTCGCCAGGCTTGGCCCCTCTCAGTATTTTGTCGACCAGGTCCGCCGCGTGCCGGAACATCACAGCTGGATCTACCGCGTACGCCATCAGTCCGCCGGCATCGACGTAGTGGCGCTCGGTGAACATGGAAGGTAGCCGGTGCTTGGCGGCGAGCGTCGCGATCCGCGTCCGGTTGGTGAACGCCATAGGGCTGGAAACCACCAAGACCGCCTGAGCTTGCCGCCTTGCCTGCTCGAAGGCGCTATCGAGCCCTTCCGGTTCGCGCACCTCGATGATCTGGACCTTCAGATGCCGCTTCGGCGCGACGGCCTCGAGCTCCTTTGCCTGGAATAGATGCACCGAGACGTCCGGATTCATGATCGCCGCAACAGTGGAAAGCCGCGGAACCGTCTCCTGCAGCAGTTCCAACCACTTGCTTGCGATGCCTTCGAAATACCCCATGGACATCCCGGTCAGGTTGCCACCAGGATGCGCCAAGCTCGGCACGATACCCGACCGGACGGGATCGCCCATCGCAATAGCGACGATCGGAATCGTACTCGTCGCGTTCTTGGCCGCGATCGCGCCTGGCGTACTGCCGGTGCAGATTACATCGACGTTGTGTCCTACCACCTCGGCCATCAAAGCAGGCAGCCGGTCGACGTGACTTTCCGCAAAGTGCCACTCGACGACAAGGTTCTGTCCTTCGACCCAGCCCAACTCGCGCATGCGTTGCCAGAATGGCTCATCGCCAGGCGCCCGCGAGCTCGGGACGACGATGCCCAGCCGCATGACCCTCTGTGCTAGGTCCGCAGCGTGTGCGACTCGCAAGCCGAGCGCGCCCGCAGTCAGACTAGCAAGGCTTTGAGCGAGGACGAGCAAAACACGGCGCCGGTTCACTGGATCACCTTATCGGCCTGCAGCAGGATCGACTGCGGGATGGTCAGCCCGAGGGCCTTGGCGGTCTTGAGATTGACGACTAGCACGTAGTGAGTCGGCTGCTCGATGGGCAGGTCGGCAGGTTTGGCCCCTCTGAGTATCTTGTCGACTTGGTCCGCTGCTGCCGGAACATCACCCGGAAGTCCGGCGCGTACGCCATCAGTCCACCCGAGTCCATGAAAGAAAGCAGGTTGTAAATAGCAGGAACGCGGTACTTGGCGGCAAGCGCCGTGATTTGCACGCGGTGCGGATCGGTTAGAAGTCCGTCACCATGCACCAGGACCCCCTGAGCCTGTCGTCGCGCCTG
Organism: uncultured beta proteobacterium; assembly: GCA_963741215.1. Taxonomy (GTDB): domain Bacteria; phylum Pseudomonadota; class Gammaproteobacteria; order Burkholderiales; family SHXO01; genus SHXO01. The sequence goes on along the minus strand of CAVUHQ010000035.1, from coordinate 616,282 downwards.
CTCGAAGGCGCCATCGAAGTCTTCCGCCTCGCGCACCTCGATGATCTGGACCTTCAGGTGCCGCTTCGGCGCGATGGCCTCCGCATCTTTTGCCAGATCGCGCGCCACCACATTGTTTGGGTTTACGATCATCGCGACAGTGGAAAGCCGCGGAACGGTTTCCTGGAGCAACTCCAGCCACTTGCCGCTGAAGTCCTCCCCGAATCCCATGGACATCCCGGTCAGGTTGCCGCCGGGCCGGGCCAAGCTAGCCACAACCCCGGAGCGGACTGGATCCCCCATCCCGATGGCGACGATCGGGATCGTGCTCGTCGCGTTCTTGGCGGCGATCGCGCCCGGCGTGCTTCCGGTAAAGATTACGTCGACATTGCGCCCGATCACCTCAGCCATGAGCGCAGGCAGACGTTCGAGGTGACCGTCCGCCCAGCGTCGCTCGACGATGAGGTTCTGGCCTTCGATCCAGCCCAGCTCGCGCAAGCGTTCCCAGAATACGGTAGCGCCCGGCGGCGGTTCGGTGGAAGGCGAGTTCGGGCCGACGAAGCCCAATCGCACGACGCTCCGCGTGGGTTCGGCAGCGCGCGCGAGTCGCGAGCCGAGTGCACCCACGGTCAGACCAGCGAGGCCACGAGCGAGGACGAGCAAGACGCGCCGCCGGTTCACCGGATCACCTCGTTCGCCTGCAGAAGAATCGACTGCGGGATGGTCAGCCCGAGGGCCTTGGCGGTTTTGAGGTTGACGACGAGCACGTATTGAGTCGGCTGCTCGATGGGCAGGTCGGCTGGCTTTGCGCCCTTGAGGATCTTGTCGACGTAGTCCGCTGCGCGTCGGAACATAACAGCCAGATCGGGCGCGTACGCCATCAGCCCACCCGAGTCCATGAATTCGAGCAGGTTGTAAATAGCAGGAAGGTGGTGTTTGGCGGCAAGCGCCGTGATCTGCCCGCGGTGCTGCACGGTAAGAAGTCCATCGCCATGCACCAGGACCGCCTGAGCCTGTCTCCGCGCCTGCTCGAAGGCGCCATCGATGTCTTCCGGCTCGCGCACCTCGATGATCTGGACCTTCAGGTGTCGCTTCGGCGCGATGGCCTCGGCATCTTTAGCCAGATCTCGCGCCACCGAGTTGTTCGGGTTTACGATCATCGCGACGGTGGTAAGTCGCGGAACGGTTTCCTGGAGCAACTCCAGCCACTTGCCGCTGAAGTCCTCCCCGTACCCCATGGACATCCCGGTCAGGTTGCCGCCGGGTCGGGCCAAGCTCGCCACGAGCCCGGAGCGGACGGGATCGCCCATCGCATGACGACGATCGGGATCGTGCTCGTCGCGTTCTTGGCTGCGATCGCGCCTGGCGTGCTTCCGGTGAAGATTACGTCGACGTTGCGCTCGATCACCTCGGCCATGAGCGCAGGCAGACGTTCCATGTGGCCTTCCGCCCAGCGCTGCTCGACGATGAGGTTTTGGCCTTCGATCCAGCCCAACTCGCGCAAGCGTTCCCAAAATGCGCTGAAGCTAGGCGGGGCGGTGGAAGGCGAATCCGGGGAGACGAGGCCCAGCCGCACGACCCTCTGTGCGGGATCCGCAGCACGTGCCAGTCGCGAGCCGAGCGCGCCCGCGGTCAGACCAGCGAGGCCAGCGAGGACGAGCAAAGCACGGCGCCGGGTCATCGGATCACCTCATTCGCCTGCAGAAGAATCGACTGCGGAATCGTCAGCCCGAGAGCCTTGGCGGTCTTGAGGTTGACGACGAGCAGGTATTGGGTCGGTTGCTCGATGGGCAGGTCGGCTGGCTTTGCACCTCTGAGTATCTTGTCGACGTAGTCCGCTGCGCGCCGGAACATCACAGCTAAATCGGGCGAGTACGCCATCAGCCCGCCCGCGTCGACGAAATCGCGCAGGTCGTACATAGCAGGAAGCCGGTGTTTGGCGGCGAGCGTCGTGACCCGCGCCCGGTTCATCATGGTTATGGGGTCTGGCGAACACCAGCGACCGCCTGAGCCTGTCTGTCGCGCCTGCTCGAAGGCAGCATCGAGCGCTTCCGCGTCGCGCACCTCGATGATCTGGACCTTCAGGCGCCGCTTCGGCGCGACGGCCTCGAGATCCTTCGCCTGGTCTCGATGTGCGAGATGTCCGGATTCACGATCACCGCGACAGTGGAAAGCCGCGGAACCGTCTCCTGCAGCAGCTCGAGCCACTTGCCACCGAAGCCTTCCCCGTACCCCAGAGACAGCCCGGTCAAGTTGCCGCCAGGCCGAGCCAAGCTGGCCACAAGCCCGGAGCCGAACGGGATCGCCCATCCCGAGGGCGACGATCGGGATCGTGCTCGTCGCGTTCTTGGCGGCGATGGCTCCCGGCGTGGTCCAGGTGAAGAGCACGTCGACCTTCTGCCCGATCACCTCGGCCATCAGCGCGGGCAGTCGGTCGAGGTGACCTTCCGCCCAGCGTCGCTCGATGATGAGATTCTGGCCTTCGACCCAACCCAGCTCGCGCAGGCGTTCCGAGAATGCGCTAACGGCGCGCGGGACGTGGAAGGCGATTCCGGGGCGACAATGCCCAATCGCATAACCCTCTGCGCGGGGTCGGCTGCACGCGCGAGTCGCGAGCCGAGCGCGCCCGCAGTCAGACCAGCGAGGGACGAGCGAGGACTCGAGAAGCACGGCGTCGGTTCATCGGATCACCTCATTCGGCCTGCAGAAGAATCGACTGCGGGATGTCAGCCCGAGGGCCTTGGCGGCTTGCAAAGCCCCACGCAGCCATTCATGGCCTTGCTGATCTATTCACTCAACAATTCGCCGAACGGCACCCATTTCTCCCCGTCGAAGCGGATGAGCTGGACCTGCTGAACGGGGTAATGGTCGGTGGGGCTCGTGTTTCCAGCGCCGAACGTGCGCCGCGCTCGGCATCGTCCTCGTGCGCGCCGGACCAGCCGAAGTAGACCATCAGGCCATCGCCCAGGTACTGGGCCACATGTCCTCGTAGCGTGCCACCACCTCGGCGCAGACTTTGCGGTAGGCCTGCATCAGATCGCGCAGCTCTTCGGGATCGAGGCGTTCCGCCAGAGCGGTGGAACCCACCAGGTCGCAGAACATGACGGTGAGCTGGCGGCGCTCGGCGTCGGCGCCGACGGATTCTCGGCGAGGCGAGCTCTTTGGATTACGTGCGCGATACGCGCTAGCGCCTCGTCGCCCTTTAGCACAGCGATCGCGCTGAGCAACTTCCTGCGTGGCCCCATCGGCAGGCCGAGCTTCTCGAGGTCGAGCTCAGTGAGCAGCGGCAACGCGTCGAAATCGACCTCGTTGTCTGCAAGCACAGGTGCATATCGCTCGAGACCAAGCGCTCGCAGCCAAGTAGACACCGAATCCACGCGCCGCTATCTCCTGTTCGCTCCGATCACCGGGCCGGGCCAGGGCAGGTGATAGCTGGCACGCTCACGGTTGAAAGACTTCCCCGATCGGTACCCATCGGCTGCCATCGAATCGCTCCATCTGTACTTGCTTGATCGTCCGATGGCTGGTCGGGCTGGAGTTGACCTTGATGCCGGGCAGCAACAGCGGTAGCTCCAGATCGCGGATGCTGGTGGTCTGCCGCATCAGGTTCTCACGCGTGAGATCGTCACCGCATTTCTTGAGGACAGTCACCATGGCTTGCGCCGCCGAGTAGCCATAGCCGTTGTTGAAATCCGCCGGGTTGCCATCCGGATAGACCTTCCGCATCCAGACCAGGTACTCGTTCATGCCTGGATCGTCCTTCCACGTCGGGTCGAGCGGGGTCTTGAGCCATCCGGTGGTCACGATGCCGATCGAGTTCTCGAGTCCCGCCGGCTTGAGGACGCCTTCGATGGAGCTCGAGACGAAACTCACCAAATGAACCGGCCGCCACCCCAGGTCGTGGACCTTCCGAATCGCTTGTGGCCCAGCCCTTCCGGCCACGAGAGTCACCAGCACGTCCGCCCCCGAGGCCTGCAGCGCTAGCATTTGGGAATCCACGGTCGGGTCATTCAGTTCGACCCACGCCACCGCGACGATGGGATTGGCCCCGGCCTCCTTGAATGCCGTCTCGAGGCCGCGCAGGCCTTCGCGCCCGAGCTCCTCGTTGAATGCCAGCACGGCAACCTTGGCCTTGGGGAAACCGTTGAGTATGTAGCGGGCGAACGCGCGGCCCTCGCCCTCGAACGAGGGCAGGAAAGCGATACTGAAGGGAGACTGCTTCACGTCGTCCCACTCCGTCGAACCGGATCCAACGAAGAGGAACGGAACCTTTCTCTGATTGACGTACTTCTTGACCGCCAGCTGGCCGGGTCCGATCGCATTGAACAACGCCAGTACCTGGTCTTCTTCCACCATCCTGCGCGTTTGCTCGACGGTCTTCGCTGGATTGAACGCGTCATCCAGACTGATGAGCTTGACCTTCCTGCCGTTGATGCCGCCTTCCGAGTTGATCTTTTCGAAGAAGGCCAGTTCAGCTTTGCCGACGGTTCCGTAGGCCGACGCCGGGCCGCTGTAGGGCATGGTTTGACCGAGCTTGATCTCGGTATCGGAGGCGCCCGGATCATACCGCTTGGTCTGCGCGATCGAGTTCGATGTGCACAGCAGCGTCGCGAGCAGGAGTAAGAACCAGCGGTGGTGTTTCGTCGCATCCAGCATATCCTTCTCCTCCTATGAGCGGCTCGAGCAGAGCCGGTAGCGTGTTGCTGGTCAGGACGCGACGACTGCCCTGTCCTACTTCAGTTGCTCGAGCAGCGCCTTTGCATCTTTCAGGTCCTTTGTGTCGAAGCCTTCGGTGAACCAGTCGTAGATCGGCGCGAGCAGCTCGTAGGCTTCACGGCGCTTGCCTTGGCTCTCCCACAGCCGAGCCAGACTCGTGGCCGCTCGCAGTTCCCAGCCCTTTGCGTCCTGGGAGCGCGCCACTTCGAGGGCCTTGAGGAAGGAGGTCTCCGCGGCATCGGAGGTCGGGGGTCGGTTGCTTGCCGCTGCAGCTCACCGAGCACGCGGTGGACCTCGGCTTCGTGCATGCCGGTGGCCAGTCCGATCGATGATCTCGACGGCTTCGTCCAGCAAGGCCCTCGCTTCATCGAAGCGCTTGCAGCCCGATCAACGCCTTCGCCCTGCCATGTTGCCGAAGGGACAGTGACGCAGTCCGCCGGCGTCCCGCCAGGCTTTGATGCGCTGCCGTCAGCTTGGCGTAGCCCTCCGCGTAATCGCCCTGCTCGATCAGCGCGAAGCCATCCAGCAACGGCACCATCACCTCGGCCATAAAGCTCATGGCGTGCTCTCGAGCGATGGCGTGGGCCTCGGCTACCCACTGCCGCGCCAGATGCGTTTCGCCACGCAGAATCAAGCGCATAGGTGCCGCCCGTGAGAGCACCAGCACAAGTTGAAGGCATGGCCCAGGCGCCGCGCCAGCTCGAGCTGCTCCAGGGCCGCCTGCTTCGCCTGATCCGGATAGCCCAACGCCCAGAGCCAGTACCCGGCCCAGAGCAGCGTGTCGCACTTCAGATCCATGGTTGTAGATGTGGACGAGGTGGCCATGCTTCTCGGGATCGTAGAGCCGGAGCAGCTGATCCCCGGCTTGACGCGCCCGCTTGAAATTGCCCATCCAGCAGTGCGATGGAGCTCTCGATGCGCATCGAGCGATCAGAAACGGCAGCTGAGTCTTCGCGCGACTGCGGCCAGAGCGTCCAGCTCGCTCGATGACCTCCAGCGCTCTGGGATACTCGCAGCGCGTCGCCATGGTGATTCCAGATGTAGCACAGGATCGCAACCAGCTTGATCGTCCTCGCCCAGCCGCATCGCCAGATCTCGCGCCGGGTCGCAGGGTCTGAACGATTTCGACCGCCGCCCAACCCCGAAATGCCAGGTAGGCCGTGGCAAGCAGTCACGCGGATGTCCAGCTCCTGACGATCGCGCTCGACGGATGCCGGCAGCCGCTCGTTGACGCTCAACGCCGTGGTCAGATGCCCCACCGCCTCCGCCAGCGCCACTCGCGCGAGCGCACGCTGTCCGGCCTTGATCCAGTACGGGACCGCGCGCTCGTTGAGCCCGGCCTGCGTGAAGTGGTGGGCGAGCAGCTCCGGCTCGTTCGCCACTCGCTCGGAGAAGTCCCTCTCCAGCACCTGAGCGATCTGGGCGTGCAGCTGAGCGCGCTTGCTCTTGAGCAGCGAATCGTAGGCAGCATCCTGCACCAGCGCATGCTTGAAGGTGTAGGTCGCATCGGGGGGCGTGCCGCGTCGGAACACCAGACCGGTCTTGGTGAGCTGCTCCAGCGCCTCATCGAGCCGCTCGCCCTTGAGCGGCGAGACCGCAGCCAGCAGCTCGTAGGAGAACTCGCGCCCGATGCAGGCCCCGATCTGGGCCACCTCGCGAACCGGTGCCAGTCGATCCAGCCGCGCGATCAGCGAGTCGCGCAGCGTGGTGGGGATGGCCAGCGCAGGCAGCGGGGCCGTCGAGCACGTAACGATCGCCCGCCTCGCGCAGCAGCTTCGACTCGAGCACCGACTTGGTCAGCTCCTCGACGAACAGCGGCACCCCGTCGGTATGCGCGAGGATCTGATCGAGCACCTCCTGCGGCAGCGCCTTGCCGCCGGTGAGCTTGGCCACCAGCTCGGCTCCCTGCCGCCGTCCCAGGCGATTCAGACCCAAGGTGGTGACATGCGCCTGGTCGGTCCAGCGCGGGCGTGTATTCGGGCCGGTAGGTGACGATCACGAGCACGGGCAAGTCGCGCAGACGCGGCACCAGCAGATCCAGAGCTTCCTGGCTGGTGGCGTCGATCCAGTGGACATCCTCCTAGAGCATCAACAGCGGTTGCCGCTGCGCCAGCGCTTCGACCTGGCCGGCGAGCGCCTCCAGCGTCTTCTCCTTCTGCTTCTGCGGCGAGAGGTTCAGCGGCGGGTAGCGCTCCATCGGCAGAGACAGCAGCGCGGCAAACAGCGGCGCACGACTCGGCGATCTGCTCCTCGCTTCCCGCCAGCAGCGGCTTGCATCTTGTCGAGCTTCTGCTCGGCGCTGTCCTCGCGGCTGAAGCCCGCCGCGCGCTCGAACTGCTCGATGACGGGGTAGAGCGCAGAGTGCAGGTGATAGGGCGAGCACTGATAGCGCAGAACCAGTGTGCGGTTCCTGGCCGAGCCGCTCTCTCAGCACGCGCGTGAGCCGCGACTTGCCGATGCCGGGCTCGCCGCCCACCAGCACCACTTGCCCTTCGCCTTCCTTGGCCTGCTGCCAGCGGCGCAGCAGCAGCGCGATCTCTTCTTCGCGTCCGACCAGGGCGTCAAGGCCATTTCACTGCGAGCTCGCCTCGAAGCGGCTTTCGGTCGCGCGGGCACGCACGACCCGGAACAGGTGCATCGGCTCGGAGATGCCCTTGAGCGCATGCGCGCCCAGATCGGCGTAGTCGAACAGCCCGCCGGCCGAGCACGCGGGTGCGCTCGCTCACCACCACGCTGCCCGGCTCAGCCAGCGCTTGCAGTCGCGCGGCGATGTTGGGCGTCTCACCCACGGCGGCCTTGGGAATCGAGGCGTCGCCTTGCCCGGTCTCGCCGACCACCACCAAGCCGGTATGAATTCCGACGCGCGCGCGGATCGGCGTCGATGCGGTCAGCTTGGAAACCGCTTCGCGCGACTTCCAGGCCGGCGCGTATCGCGCGCACCGCGTCGTCCTCGTGCGCCCGCGGCCAGCCGAAGTACACCATCAGGCCATCGCCCAGATACTGCGCGACGTGGCCGTCATACGCTCGATCACCTCGCCGCAGGCGCGCTGATAGGCCTGCATCAGATCGCGCAGTTCCTCGGGGTCGAGCCGCTCGGCCAGCGCGGTGGAACCGACCAGGTCGCAGAACATGACGGTGAGCTGGCGGCGCTCGGCTTCGGCGCGATGGATTCTCGTGCGAGGCGGGCTTGCTGAGGATTGGTTGGGCGGCGGGCGCTGGCGCCTCGCTCCCGTTCAGCTCGGCGATCGCCTTGAGCAGCTTCTTGCGGTGTCCGAGCGAAACGCCGAGTTTCTCCAGCTCGCCATCGGTGAGCAGACGCAGGGCTTCGAGGTCAACGTCATTCTCGGCGAAGACCGCGGTGTAACGCTCTAGCCCAAGTTCCTGCAGCCAAGTCGACAAGCCGTCCATGTGCCCATCATCTTGCGCCGTTTCAGGACATAGTTGTTACTACGCAAGTTGAGCGCGTTGATGCAGCTCTTCAAAAGCTGCCTCAGACTGTAAGGTTCGCGTAAGGATGTGGCGACCCCGCACTCTTAGTGCAGTGGCAGGGCTGCTCGATGAGCGCTCGCCGTTAGCCTCGTAGAAGCGGACGGAACCATCCTCATAGACGATCCACACTTCCCGCGCCCCCGCCGCGATGTAGGCTTGCGTCTTGTCGCGGATCTCCTCGTCCGCGTTCGATGGTGACACGATCTCTACGCAGATCTCAGGCGCCTCGGGAAACGGCGTGGTATCGCCGTGCTTGGCGAAGAATGCGGACGATGCCCACGCAACGTCAGGTACTTTCACGCCGATCCGGGTCAGAATCGGGCATTCGGTCAGCACGCCCCCGCTGCCCAACTGACGGGCGAATTCGCCCGCGATATAGCCCTGCAGCCGTGCGTGCCGATTGTTAGCAGGGCTCATCTCGATCTTCCCGTAGATGTTGAGCTCAATCTTGTACGGCAAGTCGCGCAGCGCGCGGTCGTTCATGACTTCCGCCCAGCGAAGCGAGAGCGCTTCGGGAGTGCTTACATTTCCCATAGTGTTACCCTGACGGCATTCCTCAATCGCCGAGCAACTCTCCGATAGGCACATACCGTTTCCCGTCGAACCGAAATAGCTGCATCTGCTTCAACGGGCGATAGTCGGTGGGACTGGTGTTCACCCTCATGCCGGGGAGCAGCATGGGCAGCTCGACGTTCTTCAGGCTGGTCGCCTGCCGCATGACGTTTTCGCGCGTCAAGTTGTCCCCGCATTGCTTTAGAACGTAGACCAGCAACTGCACCGCCGAATAGCCGAACACATTGGCCCCATCCAGCAAATCTCCGTCGGGATAATATTTCTTCATGAACTCCAGATAACTCTTCGTCCCCGCATCGTCTCGCCACTCCGGGGCGGTGGGGTCTGCTTTGACGTAGCCCGCGCTGATGATGCCTGTCGACTTGTCCAAGCCTGCGGGCGTCAACACCGTGCCGATGGAAGAAGCTGGTCTGAGCCATGATGTACAGGGGTCTCCAGCCAAGGTCATAGACTTTCCGAATGGCTTGAGCCCCAAACTTGGGCGAGGCGACATCGAAGAAGGTATCCGCGCCAGAGGCTTGCAGGGTCACGATCTGCGAGTCGACCGTGGGGTCGGTTGCCTCGTAACTCGCTTCCGCCACGATCATCGTCCCGGCCTTTTCGCCGAGCCCGTCTCTGAGCCCCTTGATGTAATCTCGACCAAAGTCGTCGTTCTGGTAGAGCATCGCGATCTTCGCGTTGGGCCGCTCCTTGAGCAGAAACTTGGCGTAGATGTGCGCTTCGGTCTGGAACGGAACATTCCATGGCATGGTCCACGGATAGTTCTGTGGATCGGCCCACTTTGCCGCACCCGCCGAGATAAACACGTGAGGGACGTGCTTGACGTTGACGTACTTGTGAATAGCCGAGTTCGTCGCCGTACCCAGGGAGCCGAAGATCAACAAGACATCCTCTTGCTCGATGAGCTTGCGAGTCTGCTCGACGGTTTTCGGAGGACTGTACGCATCGTCCAGGCTGATGAAGTTGATCTTCCGGCCATTGATCCCACCCTCGGCGTTGACCTTGTTGAAGTAGGCTGCTTCGACTCTGCCGATCGTGCCGTAGGCGGAAGCCGGCCCACTGTAGGGCATGGTCTGTCCGATCTTGATCTCGGTGTCGGTGACGCCCGGACCGTACTGCTTCTGCGCGAGCGCGGTGCCGGCAGCCGAGAGCAGGAAAAGCGCGACGGCGAGCACCTTCGCCAGCTTGGACTGGAACATGACGGTCTCCTCCTGTGGTCTAGGATTTCACCTCGCCTGGGGCGCGGGTCTCAGTGTACAGCGCGCCGCAGTCCTGCGCCTGATTGGCGCGCGGCTGCCCACGGGCTCGTCGCACGCACCTGCCTGCCGGGATTAAGATACGTGCATGAAGTGCCCCGGCTGCCAAGGCGACCTCCCTCCTGATGCACGGTTTTGCCCAAAGTGCGGGCTGTCGCTGGGTGTGGTCTGCCAGCACTGCAATACTACGAACACCCCTGGCGACGCATTCTGCAAGAGCTGCGGCCAGCCTCTCGCGCCTGCATCGTCTGCGTCGCAGCGCTTCGGCGCGCCCGACACCTACACACCGAAGCACCTGGCCGAGCGCATTCTCCTGTCCAAGGAGGCGCTGGAAGGCGAGCGCAAGCAGGTCACGGTGCTGTTCGCGGATCTGAAGGGCTCGATGGAGCTGCTGGCCGACCGCGACCCGGAGGAAGCGCGCAAGCTGCTGGATCCCGTGCTCGAACGGATGATGGAGGCGGTGCACCGCTACGAGGGCACGGTCAACCAGGTGATGGGCGACGGCATCATGGCGCTGTTCGGTGCACCGCTTGCGCTGAGGACCACGCGGTGCGCGCGTGCTACGCGGCGTTGGCCATGCAGTCGGCCATCCACGCTTACAGCGAGCAGGCGCAGCGCACGCACGGTCTGGCGATCTGGATACGGGTTGGACTCAATTCGGGCGAGGTTGTCGTACGTGCGATCGGCAGCGATCTACACATGGATTACACCGCCGTGGGGCAGACCACGCATCTGGCCGCCCGCATGGAGCAGCTGGCAGCGCCCGGCAGCACCCTGCTGACCGCGGCGACGCTCGAGCTCGTCGAAGGCTTCGTGTCGGTCAAGGCTCGGGGCCCGGTGCCGGTCAAAGGCATGGCCGAGCCGGTCGAAGTCTACGAGCTCACCGGTGCGGGTGCGGCGCGCTCCCGGCTTCAGGCGGCAGCAGTGCGAGGCTTGACCAGGTTCGTCGGCCGGAGCGCGGAGCTTTCGCAGCTCAATCAAGCGCTGGAGCGAGCACAGGCGGGACATGGCGAGATCGTCGCGGTCGGTGGGAGAGCCTGGCGTGGGCAAGTCGCGCCTGTTCTACGAGTTCACCCACTCCCATCGCATGGACAGTGCGTTGGTTCTGGAAGCGGGTTCGGTCTCGTACGGAAAGGCCACCGCCTACCGCCCGGTCATCGATCTGCTCAAGGCCTACTTCCAGATCGAAGAGCGCGACGACTCCAGGCGCATGCGAGAGAGAGTCACGGGCAAGCTGCTCACCCTGGACCGCCAGCTCGAGCCGCTGCTCGCCCCGCTGCTGTCCTTGCTCGATGTGCCTGTGGAGGACAGCCAGTGGCAGCGGCTCGATCCGGCGCAGAAGCGGCTGCGCATTCTCGACGCGTGCAAACGCCTGCTGATCCGTGAAACGCAGGTGCAACCAGTGGTGGCGGTGTTCGAGGACCTGCACTGGATCGACAACGAGACCCAGGCCTTCTTGGACAGTCTGGTGGAGGCGCTGCCTGCCACGCGCTTGCTGCTGCTGGTGAACTACCGGCCCGAGTATCAGCACCGTTGGGGCGCGAAGACCTACTACGCACAACTGCGCATCGACTCCTTGACGGGGGAGAACGCCGAAGCATTGCTGCATGCGCTGCTGGGAGATGACGCATCTCTGCTGCCGCTCAAGCGCATGCTCATCGAACGCACCGAAGGCAACCCCCTGTTCGTCGAGGAGAGCGTGCGGACGCTGGTGGAAACCGGAGCCCTGCAGGGCAGCCGTGGCGCCTATCGCCTGAGTGCGCCTGCCGCCAGCATTCAGGTACCTGCCACGGTGCACGCCATCCTGGCCGCGCGTATCGACCGGCTCTCGCCCGAAGACAAGCGACTGCTGCAGGCGGCAGCGGTGATCGGCAAGGACGTGCCCTATCCGCTGCTACAGGCGATTGCCGAGCTGCCCGAGGAGCCGTTGCGCCAAGGCTTGAGCAATCTTCAGGCAGCGGAGTTCCTGTATGAAATGAGCTTGTTCCCGGACCTCGAGTACACCTTCAAGCATGCGCTCACGCACGAGGTCGCCTACGGCGGCATGCTCCAGGAGCGGCGCCGCGCTTCGCACGGCCGCATCGTGGATGTCATCGAGCGTCTCTACGCCGATCGGCTGACCGAGCAGGTGGAGCACCTGGCTCACCATGCCTTCCGAGCCGAGGCGTGGGAGAAGGCAGCGAGCTACCTGCGGCAGGCCGGTGACAAGGCGTGGGGCCGTTCGGCAACTCGCGAAGCGGTCAACGCCTTCGAGCATGCGCTGAGGGCGTTGGCTCATCTGCCGCAAGCGCGCGAGACCCTGGAACAAGCCGTCGATCTGCAGTTGCGCTTTGTACCCTATTCGACGCGCTGACCGATCCGGTCCGATCATTCGACTACGCACGGGAGGCTCAGGCGCTGGTCGAAAAGCTCGATGATCCGCTGCGGCGCGGTTGGGCAGTGGCACACCTGTGTTACGGGTACGTCATGCTGGGTGAGCCGGCAGCAGCCGTGGAGCAAGGTGAGGCAGCCTTGGCCATCGCCACCGAACTGGCTGACGCGCAGTTGACCCGTCTGGTGAGCTTCTGGCTCGCCCTCGCCTACATGCAGCAGGGCAGCTATCGGAAGGCGATCCCAATTTCTGCTGGGGTTTCCCAATGCCCTACCGCCAGTGTCCGGGACTCGTCTTCCGACAGCCGCGGCGAACCCAATCGCGCCTCGCACGTCTGGTGGCGCAGACCTGCGGCATCAGGTCTGGTCGCAAGCGCAGGCGGCTCGCTGTTTCGCTGAGCTGGGCGCGTTCGACAGCGCGATCGCGTGTGGCGAGGAAGCAGAGCGCGCCGCTGCCATCTCGGAACGCCCATGGGATCGCGGCGGGACCGACCTTGCCCTGGGCTATGTGTACCTGTACAAGGGCGATCTCGACCAGGCGGTAGCGCGACTGGAGCGCTGCCTTCAGATCTCCCGGACGGCAGACGTGCCGATGCTGTTCATCAATGCGGCCCCCCAACTGGGTTGCGGTTACAACCTCCTGGGTCGCATCTCGGAATCGATCACGCTGCTCGAGCAGGCCAGGGATATGGCCGAAGCGACCAGATACATGCCCCGGGCACCGCTCATCTACGCCCATCTGGGCGAAGCGTACGCACTGGCGGGGCGAATGGAGGAAGCGACCGCCGCCTTGCAGCGCGCACTCGAGCTTGCCCGTCAGCACGGGAAGCGTGGCTTCGAAGCCTGGGCGCTCTACCTCGTGGGCAAGGTGTGTACCCTGCGCGAGCCGGTCGATGAGGAACGCGCTCGGCAGTCCTACAGTCAAGCGTTGTCGCTAGCCGAGGAACTCGAGATGCGGCCACTGCAAGGCCAATGTCATCTGGCTCTCGGCCTGCTGAGCACTCGACTCGAGCAACGCCGCGCCGTCTCGCGAAGAGTTGAGCACCGCGGCCACGATGTTCCGCGAGATGGACATGCATTTCTGGCTTGAGAAGGCGGAGACGGCACTCAAGGCGTCGTAACCGGCGAGTGCTGCACCGGCGGGCCAGCGGCCTGAGTGCGAGCGCCAGGAGCACCTCGGCGCTCGCATCCGGTCAATCGACTGGGGTAACGCGCTATTTCTTGTCCTCGACGACGTTGAAGGAGTCCGGCCCGTCGATGCTCAGGTAGAACATGCATTGCTCCGGGCAGCTTCCCCAATGGATGTTCCTGACCGGGATGTAGACATAGTCGCCTGGGTGCAGAGCCTGTTCTCGCCCGTCTTCGTTAATGACCACGGTCCCATAGATGACGACGAGATTCTCGGCCGAGACATGCCAGTGCTTGGGAAACGTGAATCCGGCCGCCGTGCGTACATAACGGTGGGACGACTCCTTGGCGGGGTCGCCCTTGAACGGGGCGAACTGGCGAACGTCCGGTTTGTCCGGAATGCACGGCAGCCACTTGGTCGACGCCGGAACCACCATGAGCAGGGGGTCGGCACTCCATGCGCTGCCGATGCCGATCAGGCTTGCATACAGCGCGGTGGCGACCCGGAGACAGCCCTGTCGAATGGCGCTAAGTTGTTTTCTCCCGCTGGTGACGTTTCGCATCTCTACCTCCTTTTCGATGGTTGACGTTTCGCAAGCGCGCTGCCGGCAGCGCTTCGTGGAGCGGCTCCGCGGCGTGCGGGCGAGCTCACGGGTGGGCAGAGAATAGCCTTTCAGCTCCTGGAAGCTGCTGAAGCTGTGCCGGCGGCCGCTCGGAACGATCTCGACGAGACCGGCCAGCCTCTGCTGGCCGCCCCTGGGACGGCGGTAGAGGCGCACGATATAAGTGCGTGCCGTTGTCACGCGATCCCCGCTCACCGGATGGGACGATAACCCGCGACCCCCCACCGATCATGCACCGATTGCCAGGAAATGCCGTCGGGGAGTCAGCGCGCCTCGAGCTGGCGGCGCAGGGTTTCGCTGGCAGGATTCGGGGCTACGCCCAGCCCGGCAGCCAGGCATTCGCGCAGGCGCCGGTAAGCTGTAAGCCCCTCTGCCCGCTGCCCCATCTGCAGGTGGCAACGCATCAGGCCTTGGTAGAAAGCCTCCGCGAGATCGTCGGCATCCAGGCCTTGGCCGTACCAATCGAGGGCCTCATCCCAGCGGCCGGCCGCTTCGAATCGCCGGGCGGCACGCTGAATTGCACTGACGAAGCGGCCGCGCAACCGCTCGCGGAGCGAAACGCTCCAGTCCGCTTCCGTGTCTGCTGGAAGAAACGATCCTGGATACAGGCCGCGAATCGTGTCAAGGCATCCACTCATCTGCAGATCGTCGTCTTGCTTGAGCGCCCAGTCCAGTTCGTCGAACCGTCTCTCGATCGCCAAGACATCTACCCAGCAGTGCGACGCGTTCAAGCTGACGCAACCGTCTTCGACCAGCAGAGCCTTAGGATTGGCCAGCAACTTGCGCAAGCGGTACAAGGCAACGTCGAAATCGCGGACGGCCGCGTCCCCGTCCTCGTCTGCCCACAATGCATCGATGAGCTTGCTAGCAGGCACATTGACGCTGCCCAGCGCGACAACCGCCTTGAGTAACGACAACGGTCGCCGCGGCGACTTGCGCGACACTTCGAGTGGCTTGTCATCGACGAGCACCTCAAACCGGCCGAGCGTGTATACCTTGACTCTCCAGGGCCAACCGTCCATGTCCGGCCTGCGTGGCCGGAGCCCGAACGCTCGGATGATGGTCTTCACCAGTTCGCTCTCGATTCCGGCCGCCAGGGCTTCCTCCAGGACAACCTCCCTTAAGTGGAGCTCCGTCTGCAGTAAGCGCCAGGAGTCGTTGAGACGGCCGAGCGCTAGCATCTCTCTAATGTAAGTGCGCGCCTCTTCTCGCCTGGAGCCCTTCAGGGCCGAGTAGGCCCGCACGAGCAAGATGTTGATTCGATAACTCGCCAGGAGGGTGTCGCCCGAATCGTCCCAGGCTTCCGCGAGAAACCGCTCGCATTGCTCACGTTCACCGAGCATGGCAAGGCCGGTCGCTGCGGCTATTTTCCAGTAGATCGAAAAGAACGCCCCACCGAGCGTCGATACCGCCTCAAGTGCGAGGAGCGCGTGCCGTGCAGCTTCCTGAGCATCTTCCCGCAGAAGCGCGACCCGGTAGAAGGCGTGGTGATACTGAGCTGCGTTCATAGGCCGCGACGGAGACAGGAACTGCTCGAGACCTCTGAGAGTCGACAGCGCGCCTTCGAGATCAGACCACAAGATGGCGTAGTTGTAAGCACGATAGATGCGGGAAAGGAACTGCGGCGCTCCTACGCCATGCTCGATGGATACGCGATCGGCTTCGTCCAATGCCTTGTCCGCTTCTTCCCGTTCGCCGCGCCGGAAGTAGTGGAGTCCAACGTACACCCACCAGAAGGCGCAGTTCAGCGCGGTCAACTCCGGCGACCGCAAGATCGGCTCCATGCACTGGACGATCGCTTGTGCCTGGCCGAGATCGGGGACGGAGGCGTAGAAAACGATCAATGGGGCGGCAGCGCCGATTCTCACATTGGCGTCAATGTCTGTTTCAAGCAGGGTCCTGACGTGCTCAACAACTTCTTGGAGCCTGGGATGTCCTGGTCGCCGCCGGAGGAAAGCAGCTAGCAGAGCGCTGTATACGTCAAGCTCTGTCTCCGGACTGGGAAAGCTCGGCACTATTTGCATCAGCTCATTGACCCGATCGATCCACGGGTCCATGGGGCAAAAGTTGTTGAACTCCAGGTGATATGCACGCAGGATCCCGGCCGCCGCCAACAGCTGACCAACCGCGTCATTTGAGGCACCATGAAGTTCGAACGCGCGCGAAAGCGACTCGCGCGCACTGTCGAAGCGCGGTTTCTGCATGTGCGCCATGCCAAGCCAGTAGAGCAGCCACGGATCTCGATCGACTCTTTCTTCCGGCAGCGCACGGACCCAGTCCTGGAGCGTGCGCCAGCGACCCTGGCTTAGCAGCTGCGGAGCGAGCTTCAGCGTCAAGCGCGCAGCGGAATCGGGTTCGCTCGCTTCGCGGTATAGCGCAACCGCGTCTTCGAGGCGGCCTTGCGCCTCCAGCAGCTCACCCGCGCGTTGCGTGAGCCGGGAGTACGCCTGAGCGGACTCAGCCTCAGCCAGCTTTTCCAACAAGAACGCGCGGAACAGGGCGTGAAAGTGATACTGAGCTGGATCGCCGGCACGCCGGTCCGTGAACATCTGCTGCCGGTAGAGGTACTCGAGGACCTCGCCCGCGGCAGCCTCACCGCTGATGTCCCGCGCCAACTGAACCGTAACGGTCGGGAACAGCGCCGCGCGCAGCAAGATCTTGCGATCGCGTTCGATGAGTTGATCGAATATCTGCGACGCGAAATAGCCGAAGGTTGCTTTGCCCACAGCGCTGGTGTCTGACGTGTCGTCCTGGCCGCTCTTGGCCTGCTCCAGCAGCAACATCATTCCGGCAGCCCACCCATCCGCACGGGAATAGATGGCTTGCACTCGATCGCGACCGAGGACGCCGCGAGCCTTCGCGATCGCTACGGCTTCGTCCAACGACAGCTTAAGCTCGGGCCACGTTACCAGTGCCACCCTTTCGTTAGCCCGCAGGCGTGCGTAACAGTCAGGTGGGTGGCGCCGGCTGATCAGCACGAGGGTCGTCCCCTGCGGCGCTTCCACTGCGGCGTCGGCAACGAGCCGGTGAAGTAACTGGTCCGCCGCGACCTCCTGATAGTTGTCGAGCACCAGGCTTGCGCCTTGCGGCAACCGCAAGAAAAGCTCTCGAAAGAACCTACGGCTAAAGGCTGGAACGTCTGGAAGATACTCAGGTGTCAGCAGCGGCAGCGGACGCTGACCTCGCCCCGCGAAGATGCTGCTGCCCTCCCTCAAGTAGTAGAAGAAGGTGCCGAGATCCGCATCACTTGAATCGACCTGATACCAGATGCCCCGCACCCTTCTGCTATCTAACCAGCTCGCCGTCAGCGCGGTTTTCCCTGCGCCGGGAGGTCCAACGATGCAGATTGCAGCGCGCCGCTCACGTTCCTCGTCCAAACGCGCGAACAGCCGCTCCCGCGCAACCGTTCCGTGCAGGCGCGGGCGAGTGAGCTTGGCGAGCTGCAGAACTTTATGAGGCATGCTCCTCCCTCCAGGACATGCCGGCGTATTCGGATTCTACTTCCTCTACCAGCCAGCGTGCGTCGAAGCGGCTGATACTGCTGTTGCGGCAACCGGACGGTGCACCAAGCTACACATGTCAGGACCGTTGCCCCTTGCAGGGTCGATTGCAGACAAATCGTCATAGATGCTATTCCGCCTGCCTGGTTAATCTCGAACGGAAATGGGCATACATTGCTACTCACATTGTCCCGATTCGAGGAGTTAGCCATGAAACCGATTCGCACTACATTCGCATCGTTGCTTGTCGCCGCCGCGCTTGCGGCACCGTTCGTGAGCCTGGCTGAGCCTGGGCTGCCCTACACCTTCGCCGCGGACGCCAGCATCCCGGCCATCACTACCGTGCAGGAACGTGACGAGGTCATGCGGCTTCTTAGCGCGCATCTAGGGCTGTGGACGGCCGCAAACCCCGAGCAATATGCCTATGCCGATCTGTTGACCGACGACACCGTATTCGAGTATCCGCTCTCGAACGATTCGAGCGCGCACGTCGCCGGAAAAGAAGCGGTGACGCAGGTTGTGCGTCAGCTGCCCGGCGTTGCTACAGGATGGAAATTCCACGACGCGCGGCTGTTCGAAACGCCGCACCACGACGTCTTCTTCGTCGAATACCGCGTGACGGCATACGTGCCTTCAACGGCTCGCATCTACGAAGGCAGGCACATTGCCCGCATCACCGTCAGGGACGGAAAGATCGCGAACTACTACGAGCTGTGGGACCGTGATGCGCGGGCGCTGGCCTTTGGCTTGAACAAGCCGCAGACGTTCGCGGGCCTGCGGTAGAACTCCCGCTGGTGTTGTACTTCGATGGACGCGTGCGGGCACGCGTCCATCTCTTTCTTTATCTCAACTCGGGTGAATCACGCCCTTACCGGAAGTTTGCGCGTCGAACAGCCGGTAAGCTTCTTCGGTCTGATCCAAGGTCCAGCGGTGCGTGAACAGGCGGTCCACGTCGATTCCGCGATCCGCGATGTAGCGCGCGCAATTGGCCTGGCCGACCGTCGAGAATGTCCACGATCCAATCAAGGTGACTTGACGTCGCAGCAGGTCGGGGCTCACATCCAACGTCACGGTGTCACCCTCGCCGACGAAGCACGCTTTGCCCCATGTCTGGACGCACCGCACGGCTTGGCGCGCGCGCGAGGGGAGAGGAGGACGCATCGATCGACAGATGAGCACCGAGGCCGTGCGTAAGGTCTTTGATGGCCTGCACGACGTTCTCGGTGGTCTTGGGATTGATCAAGTCGGCTGCGCCGAACTCTTTGGCTCGCGCCAGCCGCTCCTCGCTCGTATCGAGCGCAATGACGCGAGCCCCCATCTGCGCTGCGAGCAACGTTGCGGAGAGGCCTACCGGACCTTGCCCGAAGACGGCGATCGTGTGGTTGCCCTGCAGTTCGAGACGATGCAAAGCGCCCCACGCCGTTCCAGTCCCGCACGAAATTGCGGCACCGGCATCGAAGGACAGCTCGTCCGGCAACTGCACCAGCGTGCGCGCGGGGCATTTCATGTAGCGGGCGTGAGCGCCATGACCGGTTACGCCGTAGACCTCTGCCACACCTTCGACGCAGAGCTGCATCCAGCCAGTCGAGCACTGTGCGCATACGCCGCACCCGCGATAGTGGTGCTGCATGGCGCGCATCCCGATCGGCGCCTGCTTCTTGGATACGTTGCTCCCGGCCGCGACCACCACCCCGCAAGGCTCGTGTCCCGCGATCACGGGTCCGCTGCTGGTCTTGAACCCGAGCGAGGCAGCGCCGCCGACTGCACGGTAGAACTTTAGATCGCTGCCGCACATGCCCGACGCTTTGATCTCGAGAACCACTTCATCGGGTCCGGGCGTCGGATCCGGAAATTCGCGAAACTCGACCTTCCGGTCCCCCGGAAAAAAGACACCCTTCATTGGCTCTTCCTCCCCGTTGTGCTTGTCCAAGCGCGTGCGGTTGATCCGCGCAGTGTACGCTACACCGCGACGCGCCCGCCATCGACGGAGATCGTCGTGCCGTTCACGTAGCTCGCACCCTCGGAAGCCAGGAATATCGCGGTGGCTGCGATCTCGGCCGGCGTCCCTACCCTGCCCGCTGGCACTGTCTTGCCGAGCTGATCGAGCGCATCGCCCATGCCGGCGGTGCCCGGTGTCCGCACCGGTCCCGGTGCGATCGCGTTCACGGTCACGCCGGCTGGCCCATATTCCGCAGCCCACGCTTGCGTGAGCAGTTGCAGCGCGGCTTTCGAGGACCCGTACAACGCAGCGCCAGCCATGCCGATGTAGGCGACCATCGTAGTGACATTGACGATGCGACCCCAGCCGCGCGCGACCATCCCGGGTGCAAGACGACCCGTCAGCAGCAACGGCGCTTTGACGTTGGTGTCGTACATCGCGTCGAACGCTGCCTCGGTCACTTCAGCGGTCGGACCGAACGTGAAGACGCCCGCGTTGTTCACGAGAATGTCGACGCCGCCTAGGATCTTTTCGAGCTTGCGCGGCGAGATTCGCAACCGATTGGGCGGAAGCGAGATCCGCGACGACGAAATCAGCCTTGCCTCGTGCAGCACGAATGCGCGCGACGACTTCCTCTCCGCGCCGAGCGTCGCGCCCGGTCACCAGAACGTGGACACCCTGCGATGCCAGCGCTTCGGCAATCGCCCGACCGATGCCGGACGTTGCGCCCGTAACGAGCGCCCGGCGAACTGTGGTAGTCATTGTTGTCTCCCGAATGAAAGTGTCTGGATACAATATCGGGATCGGTGTTTGACGATAATCGGGTCGGCGGTAATACTGAGCATGACTTCGCGTCATCAATCTCGAGCAGAAAATGGACAACCTCGGCGGCATACTCGCGTTCGTGCGCGCGGCCGAAGCGCGCAACTTCACCAAGGCGGCTCAGCAGCTCGGCATGTCGCCCTCGGGCGTAAGCAAAGCGATCTCGCGACTGGAGGATCAATTCAAGGTCCGCCTTCTGCATCGGACGTCTCGCACCGTCACGATGACACCGGAGGGAACGGTGTTCTACGAGCGCTGCCGCCAGATCGTGGCGGACCTGGAAGACGCCGAGCAGATGCTGAGCCAGGCGCGCGAGGTCGCCGCAGGGCGCGTTGCGCATCACGCTGCCGCTATCGGTCGGCCGGCTCCATCTCGCGCGGGTTCTTCCCGAGTTCGCTCAACGCTACCCGGAAGTCACGCTCTCGGCGTCCTTCAGCGACCGCTTGATCGACCTGATCGACGAAGGCTACGACGTCGCCGTGCGCCTGGGCAAGCCGCCGGACTCGCGGCTCATCGCGCGCCAGCTCGCCGTCGGCAGGATGATGACGTGTGCGGCACCAGCCTATCTGAAGCGACACGGCACGCCGCGCGTCCCCGAAGACCTCGCGGATCACAACTGCATTCAGTTTGTGGCGCCCAACACCGGACGCTCCTTTGAGTGGAGGTTTCAGCGCGACGGCAAGCGCTTCGGCGTTGCCGTGTCCGGAAATCTGGCGCTCGATCACGCCGAAGCGCTGGTGGAGGCGGCAATGGCCGGGACCGCGCTGATCCAGATCTCGAGCTACGTGACGGCAGCGGCGATCCGCGCTGGCGATCTGAAAGCCGTGTTGACCGAATTCCAGGTCGAGGCTCCGCCGATCTGGGTGATGTATCCGCAGAATCGCCACTTGACGCCGCGTGTGCGTACGTTCGTCGACTTCCTGATGGACTGGGCGAAGACGAATCGGCTGAAGGGGACCTGAGCGAGCCTGTCAACCGTGTGGCTCCAGTGCGCGGAGCTTGCTCAGGTCCCCCGGGGTATCGACATCGAATGCAAGCGCGGCTGTGTCGACGATCGTGCTGCGCATGCCGAGCTGCTGCGACGCGATCGAGATGGCGCTCGAAGCTGTTGGGACCGAACGAGAAGTCGAACGCGACGCGCGTATCCAGGCAAACCCCGTTGGTCCCTTGCCTGCCGTGGTCTGGCGCGAGAGCGACGGTGCCGGTCGATGAAGCGCCAGCCAGGCGGCGCAGATCTTCCGCACGCAGCAGCGGAAGATCGCAGGCCACCATCAGCATCCGCGTGGCGTCCAGGTCACTCAAGGCGCGTTGTGCGTGTCGCAGTGCCTGGTTCAATCCACCGGGTGCGGGCTCGTCGAGCACGCGCGCACCGCATGCGCTCGCACGCGCGCGCGCTTCCTCGCACGGGCTCACCACGAGCGTTCGCTTCAGTCCTGGGAACTCCGCGGCTTGCTCGAGCGTGTGCACGAGAAGCCACTCGACGAGCGCGGAGCGTTGCGCCGGGTCCAGCGCCGGACGCCAGGCGGCTCTTGCCGTCGCGCAAGGATCTAACCGGCACGACGAGCCATACGCTCATGCCAGGCTTCCCACTGCAGAGCGCGCGGTGAGCGAGTGCGCAAAATCCATGACGCGACCGGCCAGCTCGGCTCGATCCCGAGCGTCTTTCATGATTGTATTGGTGACCAGCGGGCGGATACCCAGCGTGGCGATGGAAGCGCTCAATGCGGAGTCAGCGTGATCGATCACGAGCGCGTCGATCAGTCCGCGATAGAAACGCGCGACTTCGAGCGACGAGGGCTCTTGCCCAAGCTCGCGCATGATCTTGGCAGCCGGACCTTTGAGTGCTCGGCCCGCGACGATGGGAGACACGGCGATCACCGGCACCCGCCTGCGTTCGAGCGCGGCGCGAACACCCGGCAGCGCAAGAATGGGTGCAATGCTCAAATAGGGGTTCGATGGGCAGACGACCACGGCGGCCGGAGGCCGGCTGTCTAGCCCGAGGCGAAGGGCCTCTGTCGTGCGCGCCTGCTCCGCGCCGGCAAACTCGAGCTCGGTGACGACCGGCTCCGCACGCCGGTGCACGAAATATTCCTGGAACGAAAGAACGCCGGCGGCGGTATGCACCAGAGTACGAACGGGCTCGTCGCTCATCGGCACTACGCGGTGCCGGACGCCGAGCCGTTCGCACAAGCGCTCGGTGATAGCGGACAGACTCTCGCCCGCGTGCAGCCGCTGCGTTCGCTCGACGTGCGTGGCGAGGTCGCGGTCTCCGAGCCGAAACCATGTCTCGCCGCCCAGGGCCTCCAGGCCGCGCATGAAGTTCCACGTCTCGCCCGCGATACCCCATCCTTGTGCCGGGTCGTTGATGCCCGCGAGGGTGTACATGACGGTGTCCAGGTCCGGCGAGATATGCAGCCCCAGATGCTCGAAATCGTCACCGGTATTGACTGCAACGATCAGCTCATCGGGAGCGAGCACGTCGGCCAGACCCTTGGCGAGCTTGGCCCCGCCCACCCCGCCAGCGAGCGCCAGGATCATGACTCGCGGTCCTCGTAACGGGCGACTTCGGACAGGGGACGGCGCCGGAAGGGCTTGCCGCGATCGGCGGGATAGCCGAGCGTGATGATCGCTTGCGGCTCCCAATCCGGCGGCAGAGTCAGAACGCTGGCGACCGTATCGGCGCAGAACAGCGGAGCGCACATCCAGCATGCGCCCAGACCCGCGGCGTGCGCCGCGAGCAGAAGATTCTGCGCGGCCATCGCGGTTCCCTGCACCGCCATCAGGCGCTCGGCCTGATTGCGCCTGTCATCGGCGTAGCGATCCATGTCCGTCATCGTCATGCACACGACTACGAGCACCGGCGCACCGGTGAGCCGCGCGTAGGAACGCGACACATCGGCCTCGATAACCTCCGGTGGGTCGCCGTCTCTGCGACGATCCGAACGCAGCCTTCCGGCCATGGCATCTGCCAATCGTTGCTTCGTCGGCAGCCCTTCGATGACCAGAAAACGCCAGGGCTGGCGATTGTGGGCCGAAGCCGCGGCAGTAGCCGCATCGAGCAGCGAATCGACCAGTTCGCGCGCGACCGGCAACTCCAGATAGCGCCGGATCGAGCGACGCCCGACGAGGAACTCTCGCAGCGACGGGTCTGCGGTGGCTTCGTTCGCTGGATAATTTTCCTTGGCACCCATCGTCATCCTCAGCGGAACAGGTCCAGCTCTTTTGGCCGAACCAGCTCGGCTGCCCGACCTTCCACTTGCGCGTACGAGAGACCGCGAACGAGCACGATGGGCGTGCCCTCGTCCGCCTGTCCCATCAGCAGCGAAGCCGCGGCCGCCAGCTCATCGGCAAGGCCGACCTGGGTGATGCGCAGGGCGCGCCCGAACAGATCGGGCTTGCCGCGCAGATCGAGCAGCGCCGCGATGCCGCTCGCGCCAATCGCGACGCCCACCGTTCCGTTGCGCCAAGCTCGGCCATGGCTGTCGTTGATGATGACCGCGACGCTCGCGCCCGCGCGTTCGAGCAAGTCCCTGCGCAGTCGCTCGCACGCACCATCCGGATCGGCCGGCAGCAGCAACACCCGCGAGTTCTCCGCCTTCGCGTCGACGTTCGAGAAGTCGATGCCGGCATTCGCCATTACGAACCCCAGGCGGTGCACCACCACGATCACATCGCGCCGTGCGCGCAGCACTTCCGCGGACTCGCGCAGAATCAGCTCGATGACGCGCGGATCTTTCTCTACCACCTTGGCCAACTCCAGGGCGCGCGGGGACGGCGTTACCTGATCGAGGTCCACGAAGCGGCCCTGGGTCTTGGACACGATCTTCTGCGCCAGCACCAGCACATCGCCGGAGCGCAACTGCTCGTCCGAACGGGCGACGGCGCGCAGAATCGTCTCGCACAGGTCGTCCCCCGGCTGCAGCAGCGGCACGCCGCCCAGCGCGATCAGGCGCAGCTCGCGTCTCACTACTGCCGTATCCAAGCCGGGTTCCGTTGGCCGCACCGTCGCCACTCTTAATGTTTCAGGTCGTCCAGGCCGGTGATGCGGATGCCGGCTCCGCTGACCTTGTACCGTGAGTTGATCGAGATCAGCACGGAGGTCAGCGCTTCGGCCGCAGCCGAGTTGTCGATGGGACCGGCATGAAAGGCGCGCAGCCCGATGTCCGCGGCGAGCGCGATGACCGTCTCGCGTGCTTGCACGTCGTCTCCGCACACGAGGACGTCGCAGTCCACCTCGCGCCCCAGTTCCTGCAGCAGATGCGCCGAGACGTTCTGAAACGCGGACACCACTTTGACCGACTCGCCCAGCAGTTCCTGGATCGCGGCGACGGCCGAGCCGCCCTCGGGAAGCTGCACACGCGCAACCTTGGGAGGCATCAGCGGCACGGTGGTGTCGATCAGGATCTTGCCGTCGAGCGCATCGCGCACTTCTTCGACCGTGCTGCGCTGCGCGGCATAGGGAACGCTCAGCACGACGATCTGTCCGGCGGCAGCGGCATCACGATTCGATGCGTGTGAGACGGCCGCCGTTGCGAGCGAGCTGGTTGATCCGGGCACAGACTTGGGCAGCCTTCTCCGCGTTGCGCGAGCCGATGATGACATGGTAGCCGGCGTGCGCCCACCGCAACGCCAGGCCGCTGCCTTCGCTGCCGGTCCCTCCCAGGATGGCGATGCTCGGGAGAGCAGTAGAGCCGGTCGCAGCGCCATGTCATCGGCCTGCGAGCGGAAGCACTTGCGCGGCGAAACGCTCCATGGCGGCAAGCGATTCGCTCAGCGTTGGCCGTACGAAGTTGAACAGCAGGTGACGCACGCCAAGCGAGCGAAAGGTGTCGATATCGTGCGCCACCTCGCGCATCGCTGCCGGTGAACACTTGACGCTCGCCGGTGTCGACCGTGCTGGTCTGGCCCTCCTTGTACCAGTTCGCCCAGTAGGCGAGCTCGATGCTGGCCGGATCACGCTTGGCGCGGGTCGCCTCCTCGCGCAGTCGGCCGAGCGCCTGCGAATATCGCTCGGCCGTGTCCAGGGGAAACTGCGGATTCGAGCCGATCGGATACCAGGCATCGCCCAGCGCGACGGCGCGGCGCAACGCGGCGGGGCTCTCGCCGCCGATCCACAGCGGCGGGTGCGGCTTCTGCACCGGCTTCGGCAGGAAGATGACGTCTTGGAAGCGCGCGTAGTTTCCCTCGAAGCGGGGGTTGTCTTCCGTCCACAGCGTCTTGAACGCGCGCAGATACTCGTCGGTGACCTTGCCGCGTTCCGCGAACGGCGGCGCGCCGAGCGCCTTGAACTCCTCGTCCATCCAGCCCGCACCGCAGCCGACCGTCACGCGCCCCTGCGACAGGACATCGATGGTCGCCAGCGCCTTGGCCGTGAACACCGGAGGACGGTGAGGCACGACCATGATCGAGGTCAGCAGCCGGAGCTTGGTGGTCGCGGCTGCCAGATAGGCCATCAGCACGAGCTGCTCGAGGCAGTCGCCGCTGTCGGCGCCGACCATCTTGCGTGCCGTGTTGTACGGATAGGGCGAGTCGATCTTGCGCGGGATCACGATATGGTCCGGAATCGCCGCGTAAGCGAAGCCCAGCTCCTCGCCGCGCTTGGCCAGCGCGAGGATGCTGTCGCGGGTTGCGAGCGGCCCGCGTGTCAGAATGCTGAAGCCATAGTCCATGAATGTTCCTTAAGAAGTTGAGTGCGCGCGCTCAGCCGCTGGTTGCAAAATTCCGTTCGCGCTGATCCTTCGACTTGGGGCGCAGCGCCCGGAGTCGAAGGATCAACACCGACGGTTTCTCCGAGTATTGCATCGAGCGGATCAGCGCTCAGCCGCTGCGACCGGCCGCGACGCACCGATGCGCGCCCGCTTGCCTGCGGGTGTCTGCACGACCGGTTCGAGTGCACCGGCTGCATAGGAGCGCTGGCGTTGCTCCGACGGGGGTGACGAATACAGGGTCGTGCGTTGCTGCGGCTCGCGCCCGCACGCGACAATGAGTGCCTCCATTCGCTCCGGCGGCATCTCCTGTCCGTGGCACGTCCCCGCGGCGCGCGAGATGCTCTCGTTCATGAGCGTGCCGCCCAGGTCGTTGGCGCCCGCCTGCAGGCAAGCGCGCGCGCCGTCCGGGCCCAGCTTGACCCAGGACACCTGCACGTTGGGAATCAGCGGATGCAGCGCGAGGCGCGCAACGGCATGCATCAGCATCGTCTCGCGATAGGTCGGACCCTTGCGCGCCTTGCCCTTCTGGTACATCGGCGCTTCCATGTGGACGAACGGCAGCGGCACGAATTCCGTGAACCCTCGCGTCCGCGCCTGCAGCGAGCGGATACGCAGCAGATGGCGCGCCCAGTGCTCGTAGCGGTCGACGTGGCCGAACATGATCGTCGCCGTGGTCCTGAAGCCGACCCGGTGGGCCGCCTCGATCACCTGCAACCACTGCTCGGTAGTCAGCTTGTCGGGACAGATCAAGCGCCGCACCTCGTCGTCCAGGATCTCCGCGGCCGTGCCGGGAAGGGTCCCCAACCCGGCATCACGCAACCGGTGCAGGAACTCTTCGACCGACATGCCCAGCGACTGCGCGCCATGCGAGACTTCCAGCGGAGAGAAGGCGTGGACGTGCATGCGCGGCAGCGCCGACTTGACCGCGCGGCACAGCGTCAGGTAGGTCTCACCGGTGTAGTCGGGGTGGATGCCGCCTTGCATGCACACTTCGGTCGCGCCGCGCTCCCACGCTTCGCGTGCGCGCCGCACTACCTCCTCGAGCTCGAGATCGTAGGGCAGGCCGCGCAGATTCTCGCTCAGCTTGCCCTTCGAGAACGCGCAGAACTGGCAGCGGAACGAGCAGACGTTGGTGTAGTTGATGTTGCGATTGACGACATAGCGCACTACATCGCCGACGGTGCGCTTGCGCAACTCGTCGGCCGCGGTACATACGGCTTCGAACTGCGCTCCGCGTGCCGCGAACAGCCGCACGATGTCCGACTCCGCCAGCTCCGCTCCCTCGAGTGCGTTCGCCAGAATGCGCTCGATCTGCGGACTTGCTCGGACGCTGCGAACCGGGCGCAGGGTTGGAGGCGGCTCGATCTGACCCGGAGACCAGTCATCGGTCCGCGCGAACCCTTCCGCGTCCATCGCGTGCAGCACGCGCGCGACCAGCGCCGCGTCCTGCCACGTGTGCAGCGTCCCGGCAATAGCTCGGATAGACGGCGAGCCGTTCGACCAGCACCTTGCCGGCCTTCTCGGTGTTCTCGCGCAGGCGTTCGATCTCCGGCCACGGCGCTTCTGGATTGACGTGATCGGGCGTGACCGGCGACACGCCGCCCCAATCGTTCAGTCCAGCCGCGATCAGGCGAGCATAGGCCGTCGGCGTCAGGTTCGGCGGCGCCTGCAGGTTCATCTCGGGCCCGAAGACAAGGCGAGCCATAGCCAGCGTCCACATCAAGTCGTCGAGCCCAGGTTCCGGCGCGCCCGCCATCTTCGTGGCGGACTTGGCGCGGAAGTTCTGGACGATCACTTCCTGGATGTGGCCGTGCTCCTCGTGCAGCGCGCGGATCGCGAGCAGCGAAT
Source organism: uncultured beta proteobacterium (assembly GCA_963741215.1). Taxonomy (GTDB): domain Bacteria; phylum Pseudomonadota; class Gammaproteobacteria; order Burkholderiales; family SHXO01; genus SHXO01. Next base: position 588,331 of record CAVUHQ010000035.1, on the reverse strand, counting down.
CGATCCGCTCCTCGCGCGTCTCGCCGATCCCGATCAGGATCCCGGTCGTGAACGGTACTCTCAGTTCTCCAGCGAAACGCAGTGTCGATAGCCGGACTCCCGGCGCCTTGTCGGGCGATCCGTAGTGCACTCCGCCCTTCTCGCACAGACGCTCGGAGATGTTCTCCAGCATGATTCCCTGTGAGACGGAGACTCGCCGCAGCAGCGCGATCTCTTCGCGTGTCATCACGCCTGGATTCACGTGCGGCAGCAGACTCGTCTCGCGCAGCACCAATTCGCACATCTGGGCCAGATACGAAAGCGTGGTTGGATGCCCGAGCCGCGCCAGCTCCTCGCGCGCCGCCGAGTAGCGCAGCTCCGGCTTGTCCCCCAGCGTAAACAGCGCCTCTCGACACCCGGCACGCTGACCGGCGCGCGCGATCTCCAGCACTTCTTCGGGGCTGAGATAGCCTCGAGCCCCCTTGCGTGGCGGGTGTGCGAAGGTGCAGTAGTGGCACACGTCGCGGCACAAATGGGTGAGCGGGATGAAGACCTTGCGCGAATACGAGATCACGTCCCCGTGGCCTTGGTCGCGCAACCGGCCCGCCTGCGCGATCAACGCATCGAAGTCGGCTTCGCGCGCGATGCTGCGCACCTCATCGTCGCTCAGGCGGCGCTCGGTGCTGGCGTCAAGCAATGTGGGGACGGACTGCATGCGGATTCTCGTGCGTCGGCGCCGCGAGCCAGCGTGGTACCAGTCGCGGCGTTCCTGCAATGCGAATTTCGAGGCTGTATCGGCGGCTCAGGGGTTGCCGAACGTCAGGATCTGCGTCGGCTCGACCTTGTAGAGCACACGCACCTCGCCTTTCGGATCGCGGAACGGATACGGCGTCTGGTTCACGTAGCGCATCGCCAGCGAGTCGATGCTCTTGGTGGCGAGATGCCCGCGCGCCTTGTCGTCTTCGTCGATGATCTCGACCACTTTGCCGTTGATCGACATCCAGTGATAGGGGTTCTTGGGATTCATGAACAGCAGCGTCACCTTGCCGTTGGCGCGCAGGTTGCGATCCTTCAAGCGGCCGCGTGCCGAGTTGAGCTCGAGAAGCGTGCCGTCGTTTCCGACCCACACCGGCGTGACCTGCATCTCGCCCTTGGCGCTGACGGTGGTCAGCGAGGCGGTGACCGCGTCGCTCAGCAGCTGCTTGTACTGCGGGGGGAGATCCTTGAGTGCCCCGGCCTTCTTGTCCTTTACCGTGAACGCCTTCTCGTTGCCGGGGGTGATGACATCGCCGATTGTCGCTGCCATGGTATCTCCTCCATCGATAGGGTTTGCAGTTGTATTGGCGGCTCGCTCATGCGGCCTGTTGTGCTTCGCTGGCCGGGTAATTGAGCTCGATCGTGACGTCGCTCGGATCCTCGATGAACACCTGATGCAGGCCCAGCGAAGGCACGGTTCGCTCGCGAAACGGAATCTTTTGCTCTTGCAGCCTGGCGCGCATATCCGACAGGCCGGTGGCGCGAAAGGCCATGTGGTCGACCGTACCGGTGCCTTTGAGCGAGGCCAGATCGCGATCGCCCAGATATTCCTTCAACCCGGAAGGATCGTTCGGATCGATCCCGATGATGTGCACGACGCCGAAGGTCTCCGGGTAGCTGCCGCCGTTGTAGAGCCACAGGCCGGGGAAGGGGAAAGGCGGCCGAAAGCCCACCGTGAACCCCATGACTCGCGTGTAGAACGTCTCCGACGCGCGCAGATCCAGCGTGCGGATCGAGTAATGATCGAGTTTCTCGACTGGCATGCGTGCCTCCTGCTCGAGATATTCCGGAATCTGTGCATCCTACGCCGGAACGGCGCTCCACATCGTCTTCCGGCGTCGCGGTCTCGCGCATCACCGCATCCGGCGTGCGGTACCGTTCCGCCATCTCCCGCTCCTGCGGTGTCTTGATCTGAGCCTGCATGTACGCGCCCAGGTGTCGCGCGCGCGCGATGACTGCGGCGCCGAAGCCGGCGCGGGCAGCGTCGTATTGCCGGAGCGCTTCCCCGATGTCGTCCGTGGCACGAAGCGCATCGGCCAGCGCCACGGCATCGCCGCCCGCCTTGGTGACGCCCATACCGACGTGCGGGCGCGCCACGAACGCGGCATCGCCCACCAGCGCGACCCGGCCGAACACCAGCTCCGGGGACTCGACGTCGTAGATCGGCTGGAAGAACGGCTGCTGCGTGAGCCTGACCATCTCTGCGAACTGGGGCGCGAGCAGCGTGTCGGCGTCGTGCCGCATGCGAGCGATCACCTCCCGGCGGATCAGCGGCGGCGGGATCGACACCTCGTGCGTGCGGCCGCTTTCGTCGGTGAGCAGATCGACCAGTCCCGAGTCTTCGGCCGCCGGCCGATACCAGACGAAGTTGTAGCGCCGGTGCCCGCGCTGCGTGCTGTTGCCGCGCCGGCCACCGGATAGCCGAGCATCTGCTCTCCCGGCGGCAGGCAGAAGCGCGAACTTCTCGAACAGCGCGGCGTGGGTCGGGGGCGAGATGGCCGCCTCCTCGACCAGACCCGCGCCAGGCGACATAGCCTGCGTATTCGGGTGCGACCGAGGGCAGAAATTGCGCGCGGACGGTCGAGCGAATGCCGTCGGCGCCGACCAGCAGATCGCCTTCGCCGTCGTTGTCCGTTCGCGAAGCAGGCGACGACGCCGTCTTCACGCTGCTCGACCCGCTCGAGCGAGAAACCCGGCGTGATAGGCCTGCGGCCGGGAAGCGCTCCTTCAGCAACGCGTACAGCCTTCCCCACGAGGTGAGGATCTGGCGCAAGGGAAACTCACCGATCGTGCGCCCCGACGCATCCAGCGTCACGCGCGTAGGGCACCTCGACCCCGATGCCATCGTCGATTGCCACGCCGCAGCGGGACAGCGCGTCGAGCAGCTCGGGATGAGTGACGATGCCGGCCCCGCGCCCCGACAATTCGTCCGGAACGCGCTCGAAGATGTCGACCTGCCAGCCGTCGTTGCGCAGCAGGATCGCGGTGAGCAGCCCGCCCAGAGAGCCGCCGATGACCAATGCCCGTCGACGCTGTGCCATGGAAGTTGCGCGGCCGCTATGTGTGGTTTCAGAAGGCTGTCCGAGCCGATTGCATCGCCTGCAGGACGGGCCGCGGACGCTCGGCTGGTAGTTCCTGTCGCGGAAGGTTGCGTACAACTGAGAGGTAACTTATTGGATGGTGTTTCGGCTGTCAACTGCATGGCCAGCCGTTGTGCGGCAGTGATACCCTGAACAGGCTGTCGAAGAAACAAACACCTTGAAACCCATAGAGCTTTCTTTGAAAAGGGGCCAGCCTGCATTGCTGCCGCATCACCCGACTACTGCAAATCCTCTTCCCTCCCCCTTTTCCAAGGGGAAGCTGTGGCTCACGAGCCAGCTCTCGCGTCGACTAATCCTCGCGCGCGCTGATGTGGGCGCTTGCGGTTCTTGGCGCGCAGCCTTCGGCTCCGCCGAAGGAATTTCCAACGGCCTGGGAAGTCCCGCCGGGCGACCCTCTCGAGCACATGACCGCCGGCTACGCGAAGATCCTCTGCTCCGCGCTCTTCATCACCGGCCGTGACCTTGCGACGGCTGCGGATGAGGACGGATTCTTCGTGTCGCCTCGCGCCGAGCGGGGCGCCGTCACCAAAACGATCGTGGATCACAAAGGACCACGCCGTCCATTTGACTTTGCCGAACGGGGTAACCCGCACCGCCGAAGCTGTACGGCGACCAGGGATGCGTCACGCTGCCACGCGGCACGGACTCTGTGTTCTTCACCCCGGTGAAAGTCGGCTCGTCCCTCGCCGACGCAACAGCGCAACCGTGGCCGATGGGGGATCGGCTCCCCGATGCACCGCTTCCGTCTGAGCTCGACGCAGGAAAGTAGCCGCCAGTGTCGTAGCTGCGTTCGATCCTCCCGAGGCGCTCACCGCGGCGTTCGTCGTGGCGTACAAAGGACGCATCATCGGTGAGCGCTACCAGCCAGGAATCACTCACACGACGCCACTGCCGAGCTGGTCCATGGGCAAGAGCATCGTGGCGACGCTCATGGGTCAGCTCGATTCAAGAGGGCGTGTACGATTTGTGGGCGCCGGCACCGGTGGACGAATGGCAGCGGCCGGACGATCCGCGACGCGCGATCCGCATCGCCGATCTGCTGCGGATGTCCAGCGGGCTGCGCTTCATCGCGCCGCAAGATCCCGACTACGACCCCTCTCGAGGCTACCCCGACCATCTCTACATCTACACCGGCGCGATCGACGCCGTCCACTGGGCCGTCACGCGCCCGCCGCAGTGGCCGGCCAACACCGTCGGGCGCTACCGCAACTCCGACCCGCTGGTGATCAATTACCTCATCAAGAAAGCGGCGCTCGCCCGCAAGCAGGAGTACCTGTCGTATCCGCAGCGGCATCTGTTCGACAAGCTCGGAATCCGGCACATGGTCCTGGAAGCCGACCCGTACGGCAATCTGATGTTCCAGGGCTATGACCTCGGGACCGGACGCGACTGGTTGCGCCTCGGGCTGCTGTATGCGCAGGACGGCGTCTGGAATGGCGAGCGGCTCTTGCCTGAGGGCTGGGCGGATTTCGTGCGGACGCCCGCGCCGGCCTGGTCGACGCCGGTGTATGGCGGGTTCTTCTGGCTCAACCGGACCAAGCGCTGGCCGGTACCCGAGGACGCCTACTTCATGGCGGGAGCCGGCGGACAGTACACGATCATCATCCCGACGCACGATCTCGTCGTCGTGCGTCTGGGCCACTACAAAGGTCAGGGCGCGGGCGAGCAGGCCTTGCGACACGCGCTCGAACTCTTGATGCAAGCCGTGCCGCAGGTGCGTGGGCCGTGGCAGCCGTCCGCCGCGACTCAATGATGGATTCGAGAGCAAGGACCGGAGTGCTTGCGGGGCTGCCGATCTCTAGAGTGTCGGTCAGGCAACGGGCTCACCTCGACGGCCCGTCCGATCCTCAGAAGGAGTGCGACAATGATTGCTGTGATGACCAGAACCGACCCGGCCGTGTCTACCCCGGCCGGATTCTCCAACGACGACGAACGCTGGCAGGCGGTAGTGCGGCGCGATCCGGCGGCGGACGGCGAGTTCTACTACTCCGTGCGGACGACCGGCGTCTATTGCCGACCCTCGTGCGCCGCACGCCTGGCACGACGTGAGAACGTTTGTTTCCATGCGACACGCGCAGACGCCGAGCGGGCGGGATTCCGGGCCTGCAAGCGCTGCCGGCCGGACCAAGCTCCTCTTGCCGAACGTCAGGCTGCGGCGGTGGCGATAGCCTGTCGCGCCATCGAGCAGGCAGAGCAGATGCCGAGCCTCGATGACCTGGCGAAGACGGCCGGCATGAGCCGTTTCCACTTTCATCGCGTGTTCAAATCGCTGACCGGCGTTACGCCGAAGGCCTACGCCGACGCTCATCGTGCGCAGCGCGTGCGCGACGAGCTCACGCAAGGCTCGACTGTCACCGAAGCAATCTACGGCGCCGGGTTCAACTCGAACGGGCGCTTTTACGGGAGCGCGTCCGAGCTTCTCGGGATGACACCGACGGCATTCCGCACAGGGGGCCAGGGAGCATCGATCCGCTTTGCGGTCGGCGAATGCTGGCTTGGTTCGATTCTCGTCGCCGCCACCGATAAGGGCGTGTGCGCAATCTCGTTCGGGGATGACCCCGGGCGCTTGGTGCGCGAGCTGCAGGATCGCTTTCCGAAGGCGCGGTTGATCGGTGGCGACGAGGACTTCGAACGCCTGGTCGCCAAAGTGGTGGGCTTTATCGGAAGGCCAACGCTGGGCCTGGAGCTTCCTCTCGACGTGCGCGGCACCGCGTTCCAGCAACGAGTGTGGCAAGCGCTGCGGGAGATCCCGTCCGGATCGACCGCGAGCTACGCCGAGGTCGCCAGGCGCATCGGCCAGCCGAGGGCGGTGCGAGCGGTGGCGCAGGCCTGCGCGTCGAATGCAATCGCGGTTGCGATTCCCTGCCACCGGGTAGTGCGCACCGACGGCGCGCTATCGGGCTATCGGTGGGGAGTCGAACGCAAGCGCGCGCTGCTCGACCGGGAGGCGTCGGAGTGATGTTGTGGACGCGCGCCGAGGCGTGCCCGTAGCTGATTCCTAAGTGCGCCCGGCGGTTTTTGGAGGATTCGGCGGTCTCTTCCAGGTTCCACCCGCCGGGCGGTCCTTGCCTACGTAGTTCGCCAGGCATTCCTGATATTCCTGCCCCTTGAATTTCTTGCAGGCTTCGGTCCGCTCCCGGCTGATGTCCTGCTGGGAGCGGGGCGGATTGCCTTTGTAGGAATCCTCGTTTTCAGACACGAGCCGCCTGCGGCACAAGAGCCAACGCAACCATTACCATTGTGGCAAACAATCGTGGCATGCTTAATCTCCATGCTCCATGGCCCGAGAAGTCGCCGGTGCGCACTGCCATAGTATGAACGTATTCGCAGCCAGCAGCGGATCCGGGCCAGTCGGATAATTCGAAGAGGAGAACAACATGTGCCAGTTATGTTCGATGTCGCGCCGGCGCTTCCTGCGCAGCTTTGCCACCGCCTCGGCGGCAGTGCTGGGGGCGGGGGCGATGGGAGGCGGAGGCGTACTCTTGACGGCCGGCGCGGTCCGCGCTGCGGAGCCCGTCATCCTCGGAACCGGCCGGTATCGATATCAAGTGCTGGAGAGCTGGGGCGAACTGCCTTCCGGCATGACCTACGGCGAGGCGCTGCCGTCTGTGTCGACAGCAAAGATAACGTCTATGTGTTCACGAGAGGGGCACACCCGGTCATCGTGTTCGATCGCGACGGCAAGTTTCTGCGTTCCTGGGGCCAGGACATCGGCTTCACCAATCCCCACGGCGCCTCGATCGGACCGGACGATCTGCTGTACCTCACCGACGATCACGGTCACACGGTGCGCAAGTGCACGCTGGACGGCAAGCTGCTGATGACGATCGGAACACCGAAGACGCCGGCGCCCCGCTTCAGTGGAAATCCGTTCAATCGTTGCACGCACACGGCTCTTTCGCCCAGCGGAGAGATCTACGTCTCGGACGGATATCAGAACGCACGAGTGCACAAGTACTCCCCCGACGGAAAGCTGCTGTTCTCGTGGGGCGAGCCCGGCACCGACCCGGGACAGTTCAATCTCGTGCACAACATCGCGTGCGACGACGAAGGCTGGGTCTATGTCGCCGATCGCGAGAATCACCGCGTGCAGGTCTTCGACGGCAACGGCAAGTATCACGGCCAGTGGAACAACCTGGCACGGCCGTGCGGCTTGTTCGTCGCGCGCGGCAAGAGCCCGCTGGCGTTCATCGGCGAGCTAGGCCCGGAAACCGTCGCGACGCTCACCCAAGGTGTGCCCAACCTCGGTCCGCGCGTCTCGATCGTATCGTCCAAGGGCAAGGTTCTGGCGCACCTGGGCACACAACCGCTGGGCGAAGGATCGGGCCAGTTCATCGCGCCCGCACGGCATCGCGGTCGACTCGCGCGGCGACATCTACGTCGCCGAGGTCTCCAACACCTATTGGGCGATCCTGTACGGCAAGAAGCCCGAGCACGAGCTGCGCTGCTTTCAGAAGCTGGTCCAAGGTGAGCTGAGCGAAGCCGCACGAATGAACGTCGTCGCAGCCGAGTCGAAACACGAAGGGGTGCAGACTAGGCAGCGGACGCTTCGACTCTGCAGCCCCCGCTTCGACGAATGCGCGAACGGGGATTTGGATTAGCCGTGTCGTCGTCTGCAGCGCGTTGTGGCTGTCATTTGCATTTGCGGTTCTGGCTGCAGACGCCGGCACCGGTGGCGGATCTACAGCGAAGCGCAAGCCGCGCGCGGCGAGCGTCTGTACGAGCAGTACTGCACGGCCTGTCACGGCGCGAAGCTGCAGGGCAATCCGGCGGCGCCGCTGGCTGGAGCGGTCTTCCAGGGCCGCTGGGCCGATGGCCAGCACACGCTCGACGATCTGTTCTACATCGTGCGCACGCAAATGCCCTACAACGCGCCCGGCAGCCTGGCGAAGCAGCAGTACGCCGATGTCGTGGCCTACGTCCTGAAGATGAACGGCTATGCGGCGGGTGAGGCTGAGTTGACGCCGAGCGCGGCAGCCCTCAAGAAGATTACCCTGCAGCCTCGATGACTGCACGATAAGACAACCCCAGGGGGAGATATGAAAGCGTCTCGTGTTGCACTGACCACGCTCGGAATTCTCATCGCGTTCTCCGCGCCTGTGCTGGCGGAGAGCGGGCCGACTCAGGACGAGTTGAACCACGCGGATCGCAGCACCGAGTGGCTGCTGCCGAATCACGACTACGCGGGTGTTCGCTTCGTCGACCTCAAGCAGATCACCCCGGCCAACGCCGCGACGCTGCGGCCGGTGTGCATGTACCAGGGTGCGGATCTGAATCGCTCTCAGACCAATCCGCTCGTATACAAAGGCGTGATGTACATCACCGCGCCCCAGCTGACCGTCGCGCTCGACCCCGCCACCTGCAAAGTGAAGTGGCGGCACGACTGGAAGGAAAAAGCGAAGCAGGGCAACGCGTCGATCAAGAACCGAGGTGCGGCGATCAAGGACGGCAAAGTCGTGCGCGGCACGCAGGACGGCTATCTCCTCGCGCTCGATGCGGACAGCGGCAAGGTGCTGTGGGAAGTCAAAGCCGCCGACTCCGGAGAAGTTCGAAGCGCTCGGCATGACGCCGTTGATCTACGAGGATCTCGTGATCATCGGACCGGCGGGCTCGGAATACGGCATCAAGGGTTGGATCGGCGCCTTCCGGCTGGCCGATGGACAGCCGGTGTGGAGGTTCAACACCATTCCCCAGCGACGGTGAGCCCGGCGTGCGGACACCTGGGGTTCGGCGTCGAGACCAAGCTGCGGCTTGGCGGCGGGATCTGGACCACGCCTTCGCTGGATGCCGCCAAAGGGCTGATCTACGTCCCGGTCGGCAATCCCGCACCGGATCTGTTTGCCGCGCCTGCGGACCGGAACCAACCTCTACACCGGGGCGATGATCGTGCTGGACGCGCGCACCGGTGCAGCTGAAGTGGTACAAGCAGACCGTTCCGCAGGATACGCACGACTGGGACGTGCCGGTCACGGCCCCGCTGTTCACCGCGACCATCAACGGTGTCCGACGCGATGTCGTGACCATGGGCGGCAAGGACGGGTCTGCTGCGCCTGGTGGACCGCGACAGCCACGAGCAGACTCTACGCGGTGCCCGTGACCACGCGCCTCAACGCCGACGCCGAACCGACGGAAGAGGGCGTCTACGCCTGCCCTGGCCTGCTGGGTGGGATGGAGTGGAGCGCGCCAGCGCTCAATCCGCAGACAGATCTCATGGTGGTGCCGGCGGTAGATTGGTGTGGCGTGTTCAAGAAGAAGAGGAGCCCCGGTTCATCGCCGGTCAGCTCTTCATGGGCGGGTCGTTCACCTACGACCCGCTGGAAAAATCCCGCGGCTGGCTCACGGCTTTGAAGGCCTCGACCGGCGAGGTGCTGTGGAAGTACTCGTCGAGCCGGCCGATGCTGGGCGCGGTGACGGCGACCTCCGGCAACGTTGATATTCACGGGTGAGCTGACCGGCGATTTCCTCGTGCTCGATGCGAGCAACGGCAACCCCGTGTATCGCTTCAATGTCGGCGGCCCGATCACCGGCGGCGTGATCAGCTACGCGGTCAACGGCAAGCAATACGTGGCCGCGGTCTCCGGGATGACCGCGGCCTTCTGGCAAGCACAGCCCGCCTCGTTGACGCTGATCGTGTTCGCGCTGCCGTGAAAGGGGCGGATTTGTGCACGGAATTTGTCAAAAGTTGAAATTGTCGGGAGAAAGCGACTTTTTTAGTTCTAGAACATCAAACAGTTGCATTTTGGATGGTAAAAATGTGTCAACGCAAAGTCGACCTGCTGGCCCGAATGGCGCCAGCTCGATCCGGGCCAAATCGATTGAGCGGATCGTAGTGTCGGTAGCGTGATCGGCGCTCGTGCCCTTGACACCGTAGACGTTTGCCGCCTGCTGATCACGCCTGCCGCTGCGCCTCCGGATTGAGCACCCGTGTGGGCTTGCCGTCGAGGAAGGCCAGCACGTTCTCGATCGATTCTCGATAAAACTGCGCGTAGACCTCGCGTGTGCCGTAGCCTAGATGCGGCGTCAGCACGACATTGGGCAAGCTGCGCAGCGGGTGATCTGCCGGCAACGGCTCCTGTCCATATACATCGAGTCCCGCGCTCAACTGTCCGGAGCGCAGCCTTTCCACCAGCGCCGCCTCGTCCACCAGCGGTCCGCGCGAAGTGTTCACCAGGATCGCGCCCGGCTTCATGCGCGCCAGATCATCTGCACCCAGAATGCCGCGTGTGCGGTCGGACAGCACCAGGTGCAGCGTCACGGCATCGCTTTCCGCCAGGAGCGTCATCTTGTCGACGAGGCGTGCGCCTGCCGCGGCTGCCTTGTCCTGCGTCAAGTTCGGACTCCAAGCGAGCACCTGCATGCCAAGCGCCTGTCCGTAGCGCGCCAGGCGTGACCCGATCTTGCCCAGGCCGATCACCCCGAGCGTGCGCCCGTCGAGCACCGATCCCATCGGGATGCCGCTCTGAAACACGCCGGCACGCATGGAAGCATCGGCGGCGGGAATGTGTCGCGTCGCTGCGAGCAGCAGGCCAAGTGCCAGCTCGGCGGTCGCCGAACCGGACTTCTCGCCGCCCGTGTTGCTGACGACAATTCCGCGTGCGTTGCAGGCTTCGATGTCCATCGTCCAGGTGCGCGAGCCGGTCAATGCGATCATGCGCAGCCGCGGCAAGCGCGCGATCAGCGTCGCCGGGAAAGCCATGCGCTCGCGCATGGCCATGAGGATGTCGAACTCGGCCAGCGCCTGTGCGGCAGCATCCGGTCCGCCGAGCGGCTGCTCGAAGAAGACGAGTTCCGCCCGTTGCGCAAGTCGCGACCAGTCGGCGGACTGCGCGCGCAACGCCCTGCCAATCGTCCAGCACTGCGATTTTTGTCATGATGTCGGCCCGTGTGAGTTGCAGTCACTGTTGGGGAAAGTCGGCGCTGAGCGTGACCGCTTCCCATTGATCGATGGAGCTCATCAGGTCCTTGAGCTTCACCCGAACTCGATCCAGGCCGTCGCGGCCAAGAATGAGATTGAGCGGCGGCGCCGAGCTTTCGACCACTTTGATGATAGCGTCCGCGGCCCGCACCGGGTCACCCGGCTGCTTGCCGCTGCGGCCGGTGATCACGGCCCTGCGCGCACCCGATGTGTTGGCATAGGCTTCGATCGGATGGCGCGGCTGCTTCAGGGAGCGGCCGGCCCAGTCGGTTCGGAACGGACCGGGCTCTATCACCGTGACGCGGATGCCGAGCGGCTCGACTTCCTTCGCCAGCGCCTCGGACAGTCCTTCGACGGCGAATTTCGTTGCGTTGTAGTAGCCCGCGCTGGGGTTGCCGATCAGGCCGCCGACCGACGAGATGTTGATGATGTGGCCGCGTCCGCGCGCACGCATGCCGGGGAGCACGCGTCGGATGAGAGCGGCGAGACCGAAGAAGTTGGCCTCGAACATCGCGCGCACCTCGTGGTCCTCGCCTTCTTCGACCGCCGCCAGGTAGCCATAGCCCGCGTTGTTCACCAGCACGTCGATCGCGCCGAAGGCTCTCTCCGCATGCGCTACGGCCTCGCTCACCTGGCGGGGATTGGTTACATCCAGGGCTACGGCCACGGACTTCTTCGGGTGTGCGGCGACGATGTCTTGAACCTGCTTCGGATCGCGGGCGGTCACCACTGCGCGCTGTCCGTGCTCCAGCACGCGGCTGGCGAGCGCGCGGCCCAGGCCGGTCGAGCAGCCGGTGATGAACCATGTGGCATCGGTGTTGGAGGGCATCGGTGAAATCTCCTGTGTAAAGAACGTCCGGGACTGCGCGGCAGTCCTCCCATCGCTATTCGATCACGTCCCGCGCGGCGGGTTCTGTGCGTACCCGCAGAGGTGGCGCGTGCGCATTGCGATCCGCAGGCGTTTTTGCTAGCGTTCGCACTCCCCGGCTGTGCAGCCGATCGGTCGATTGCCTGGAGCCCATCATGTCTGAAGCGCGTTTCGGTTTCATCGGTGTCGGAAGAATGGGCGCCCCCATGGCCGGCCGCCTGTTGGATGCCGGCTTCAAGCTGGTCATTTACGATACCAGCGAAAGCGCCATGGCGCCGTTGCTGGCCCGTGGCGCGCAGCGTGCAAGTTCGCCCGCGGCAGTAGCTTCGATCGCTGAGACGGTGCTGGTCAGCCTGCCGACTCCTTGGATCGTGCGCGCGGTTGCTCTCGGCAAGGATGGGGTCGTCGAGGGCTCGCGCGTCAAGACCTTCGTCGACCTGTCGACCACCGGGCCGCGCGTCGCGATCGAGGTGGCCCAGGCGCTGTCGGCCAAAGGCATCGTCTCGATCGATGCGCCTGTGAGCGGTGGCGTCACGGGTGCCGAGAAAGGAACGCTCGCGATCATGGTGTCCGGTCCCGCGGAGCTGTTCGCAAATCTAGAACCCATGCTGCGCGTGATGGGGAAAGTGTTCCTGGTCGGCGACCGGCCCGGCATGGGGCAGACGATGAAGCTGGCGAACAACCTGATGTCGGCCACCGCCCTGGCGATTACGTCCGAGGCGATGGTGATGGGAGTGAAGGCCGGACTCGATCCGCAGGTCATGCTCGATGTCATCAACGCGGGCAGCGGCCGCAACAGCGCCAGTCAGGACAAGTTTCCGCGCTCGGTGCTGCCGCGCACCTTCGACTTCGGTTTCACCAACGAGCTGCTCTACAAAGACGTGAAGCTGTGCCTGGATGAGGGCGAGGCGCTCGGGGTTCCGATGGTGGTGGGAAACGCCGTCGGCCAGCTCCTCGGCGTCGCGAAAGCACGTCAGGGCCCGGGCGCCGACATCACCACCATCGTCCGCTGCGTCGAAGAGTGGGCCGGCGTCGAGGTGAAAAGATAGAGACTTCAGGCCGGTCGCGGTTCCGGATCGAGCCGCAGCACCGCACCCTCCAGCTCGGGCCGCGCGGCCGGATAGCGCTTCAGCACCAGCGGATCGTGGCCCGGGATGATGTGGTCCGGCGAGCTGGCGAGCCGCTGCAGAGTCTTGTGCCCTTCGAGCATCTCGGCCACGTTGTAGACGATCGGGAACGGCCGGCCCTGCTCCATGTTCGCGTAGAAGTGCGAGGCGTCCGACGCCAGCACCACCCAGCCGCGGCGCGTCCACACGCGCGACGACCTGCAGCCCCATGGTGTGGCCGCCGACGTGATGCACGGTCAGGCCGGGCGCGAGCTCGTCGGTGCCGTCGTGGAACTGCACGTGCCCGCTGAAGACCCGGCGCACCATCGCGACGACGTCGTCGGCCTCGAACGGATAGCGCATCGCCGGGTGGCACATGCAGCGGCCGGTGCAGAACGCCATCTCGCGATCCTGCAGGTGAAAGCGCGCGTTGGGGAACAGCGTGTGGTTGCCGCAGTGGTCGTAGTGCATGTGGCTGATGATCACGTCCTCGACCTTGCTCGGGTCGATCCCGATCGCTCTTCAGCCCGTCACCGGGGCTGCGCAGAAAGTCGCGCTTGCGCTTCTTGGCCATGTCGGCGTCGAAGCCGGTGTCGAGAACGAAGGTGCGGCTCGGCCGACGATGGCCCAGACGAAATAGTCGAGCGGCATCGGCCCGTCGTGCGGATCGCCGCCGATGAAGTTCTCGCTGGCCCGCCGGTCGTGGTGGGCGTAGCGGACGGCGTAGAGCTCGTACGGCTCCGGAGTCGACATTCGAGGGTCCTCCTGTGGTCTGTGCTCAGCTCGACGCCTTCACCTCGACGCCGGCCCACTTCTCGATGCATTGCACGATGGTCGTGAAGTCCGACTCCGGCCCGATCTGCGTGCAGGCGAGAAGCCACATCTGGCGCACTGCGCTCGCGACCCACATCGGCACGCCGAGCGCCTGACGCTTCCTCCAGGCACAGCTTGACGTCCTTGTACATGAGCGCCGTTGGTGAAGCCGAAGTCGAAGGTGCGCGGCAGGATCGCGCTTGCGGAAACTTGTCCTGGCTCGCGGTGTTGCGGCCGCTGCCGGCGTTGATCACATCGAGCATCACCTTGCGGATCGAGGCCGGCCTTGACGCCCATGACCATCGCCTCGCGACTGATCGCCATCGCGGTGGCGGACAGCAGATTGTTGGCGAGCTTCATCATCTGGCCGAGCCCGGGCTTCTCGCCGAGGTAGAAGACCTTGCCGATGATCTCGAGCAGCGGCCGGAGCAGCGCATCGGCTCCTTCGGACCCGAGATCATCACCGCCAGCGTGCCCTTCTGCGCGCCGCCGACGCCGCCGCTCACCGGCGAGTCGACCGCGGTGATGCCTTTCGGCCGCGAGTCCCTTCGCGATCTCCTGCGGCGGCGCGCGGCCCGGTGGTGGACAGATCGACGAACGTCTTGACCTTGCTGCCGGAGGCGATTCCGTCGGCTGCCGAGCGCGACCTGTCGCACGATCGTCCGGCGTGGGCAGGCTGACGAGCACCGTCTCCACTGCGGACGCGACCGCCGCGGGAGAAGCCGCAGCTTGCGCGCCGCGCGCTACGAACGGCTGCAGCGCGGCTGCGCGCGTGTCGAACACGGTCAGGCTGTAGCCCGCATCCAGCAGACGCCCGGCCATGGGCGCGCCCATGTTGCCGAGGCCGATGAAGCCCAGATGTTTGCTTGCCACGATTGCGCTTCCTCGCGGCTTACTTCTTGGCCTTCGCGTCGTCTTCGGCGAACACCTTGCGCGCGGTCCGGAACGAATCGACTCCGGCCGGCACGCCCGCGTAGATTGCGACTTGCAGCAGCACCTCGCGGATCTCGTCCTTGGTGACGCCGTTGCGCAGCGCGCCGCGCAGATGCAGCTCGAGCTCGTGCGGGCGGTTGAGCGTGGCCAGAGCATCGCGAGGTTCAGCATGCTGCGCGTCTTGCGCGACAGGCCCTCGCGGGTCCACACCGCGCCCCAGCAGTATTCGGTGACCAGATCCTGCAGCGGTCGATTGAAATCGTCGGCGTTCTTGATCGACTGTCTCCACGTATTCGGCGCCCAGTACCTCCTTGCGTACGGCGAGCCCCTTGTCGAACAAACTGGTGGTCATGGTTGCTTGCCTCCTGGCGGGTTACTTCACGTTGCGGAATGAACGAGCGGACTGTAGGACAATAATACGATAATGATCGGACTGACAAGACCGACGGGTAGTCCTTAATTGCCTAACCGGCCGCATGCTGTCGAAACCGACAGCATGTCTCACGGCGACCAGCGCCGCATGATCGCACAGCAACTCCTGAACGCGCTCGTGGTCGGCAGCGTCTATGCGCTGTTCGCCCTCGGCTTCACGCTGATCTTCGGCGTGCATCATATTCTGAACCTGGCGCACGGCGCCGTGTTCATGTGGGGCGCGTTCGTCGGCCTGTATGCGGTCACGCTGGCTGCATGCGCCGTTCATCGTCGCGCTGCTGTGCGCGAGCCTCGTCGCTGGCCTGCTCAGCGTGGCGCTGGACTGGATCGCGTTTCGGCCGCTGCGCCGGCGCGGCGCACCCGAGTTCTCGGCGATCATCTCCAGCATCGGCGCCGGCCTGATCCTGATGAACATCGCGCAGCGCGTCTCGCAGACGCGGGTGATGCGCTATCCGTTCGGCACGTTTCCGATCGAGGTCTATACGGTGCTCGGGCTGCGCGTGACGCTGCTGCAGCTCGTGATCGTCGGCAGCGTCGCGCATCATCGTGGCCGCGCTGTTCGCCTACATCTTCTACACCGGCTTCGGCCGCCAGATCCGCGCGGTCGCGATCAACGAGCGCACCGCCTCGCTGCTCGGCGTGAATCCGAGCCGGCGTCTACTTCCAGACCTTCTTCATCTCGGGTGCGCTGGCCGGGCGCGGCGGGCGTGCTGATCGGCATCGCCTTCAACTCCGTGCACTTTCTGATGGGCGAGCCCTACATGCTGCGCGCGTTCGTCGTGATCGTGCTCGGCGGGCTCGGCAGCATCGGCGGCGCGGTGATCGCCGGGCTGCTGCTCGGCCTGATCCAGACCATGACCATCGCCTACGTGTCGAGCGACCTTGAGCGACGCCGTCATCTTCTCGCTGCTGTTCCTGATCCTGCTCGTGCGTCCGACCGGCTTCTTCGGCACCCTGCGCATGGAGAAAGAGGGTGGCCCGCGAATGACGGGCGCGCTGGCCGGCTACCAGTCGGTCCTCGATCTGGTCCTGCTGAACTGCGGACTCGCGCTGAGTCAGTTCGTGGTGCTGCGCGCCGGGCGTGTTCTCCGTGGCGACGCCGGCGCTCGCTTCGATCGGCGCCTACACCGCCGGCATCGCTGACGCTGCGCATCGGTGCCGGAGCGGCGGCCGGCCTGCTCGCGGCGACGCGCGGCGGGAACCGTCGATCGGCGCTGACTGCTCTCGCTGCCGCTGGCGCGCCTGCGCGGCGTGTTCCAGGCCATCGCGACGGTGGCGCTCGTGCAGATCGTTCTTTCTGCTCGCGCTGTATGCGACCGATATCACCGGCGGCGCCAACGGGCTCAACGGCATCCCGAGGCTGATCGGTACGCCGGAGCTTCTGTCTGTGCATTGCGGCGTGTCGTGTACGTGCTCGGCTCGCCTCGGGCGCTCGCGCATCGGCATGCGTTCGATGCCATCCGTCAGGACGAAACGGTCGCCGTCACGCTTGGCATCTCCGCGGTCGCGCCATCAGGCGCTGGCGTTTGCCTTGAGCGGGGCCATCGCGGGCCTCACCGGTGCGCCTGATGGCCTACCACAATCGCAGCGTCGTCCCCGAGGAATTCGGCTTCAGCATGCTGGTGACTGTGCTAGCGTACGTCGTGCTCGGCGGCCGCCGGTCGGTGCTGGGTCCGCTCGTCGGGGCGACGCATCCTCACACTGCTTCCAGAGGTGGCGCGCCCGCTGGCGGACAACCGCCTCATCGTTCACGGCGCGGTGCTCATGCTCGTGATCACCTATCTGCCGCACGGAATCGTCGATACGCTGCAGATCGCGCGGCGCCGGCGGATGACGGCCGCGGCGCGCGCCCAGCCGGTAGCGAAGGAGGCAGCCGATGGCCCGGCTTGAGCTCGAGCGGCGTCTCGCGCCACTTCTTCGGCGTGCAGGCGGTGAAGGACCTGTCCATGGCGGTGCCGCCGGGACGGATCACCGGGCTCATCGGCCCGAACGGCGCGGGCAAGACCACGGTCGTCAATCTGATCACCGGACTGCTTGAAGCTCAGCGCCGGACGCATCGTGCTCGACGACCGGGACATCGGCGAGCTCCAGCCGCACCAGGTCGCGCGGCTGGGCGTGGCGCGCACGTTTCAGAATATCCGGCTGCTGAAGGAGGCGAGCGTCGTCGACAATATCGTGGTCGGGTTCCACACCAGCGACAGTACGTCGTTTCTGGCGCAGGCGCTGGGCCTTCCCTCGGTGCGCCGGACCCGCGCCGCCCTGGCGCGAACGCGTGCATCGAGCTGCTGGCCCGAGTTCGCGATGGAAGACATACGCCGAGTGCCTGGCCGGAGAGCTCTCCTATGGGCATCAGCGGCGGGTGGAGATCATGCGCGCTCTCGCTCTGGAGCCCGACGTCCTGCTGCTCGACGAACCCGTCGCCGGCATGAACGACGTAGAGGCGCACGAGCTCGGCGCGATCTTTCGCGCTCTCGCGGAGCGCGGGCTCGCGGTGCTGGTCATCGAGCACAATATGGAGCTGGTCATGTCGCTGTGCGACGAGGTGTACGTGCTCGAGTCGGGCGAGCTGATCTGCTCAGGGCGAGCCCGCGCAGGTTCGCAACGACGCCGCGCGTGATCGAGGCCTATCTGGGAGCCGAGGTGTGCTAGAAGTCGACGAACGTCACGACCACCTATGGCGGCATCGTCGCCGTGCGCGACGCTGAGCCTGCGCGTGCCGCGCGGCCGCATCGTAGCGCTCATCGGTGGCAACGGCGCCGGCAAGACCACGCTGTTGCACACCATCTGCGGGGTTTGCCGGTCGCAGCAGGGCGAGATCCGGCTGGATGGCGAGTCGCTGTCCGGCCTTCCAACGCATCGCATCGCACGACGCGGCGTGCTGCTGGTGCCGGAGGGCCGCCAGATCCTGGGGCCGCTCTCGGTGCGGGAGAATCTCGAGTTGGGGCGGCTCGCTCGCCGCCGTCGCAGCAGCGCCTTCGAAACCGATGTGGATGGCGTGTTCCGCATGTTCCCGCGACTTGCGCGAGCGTGCCGACCGCATCGCCGGCTCGCTGAGCGGCGGCGAGCAGCAGATGCTGGCGATCGGGCGTGCGCTCATGGGCGGTCCCGAGATCCTGCTGCTGGACGAGCCGAGCCTGGGGCTGGCGCCGAAGATCGTGGCGCAGGTGTTCGCGGTCCTGCAGACGCTTGAACCAGGCCGGCCTGACCATTCTGCTGGTCGAGCAGAAAGCGCGGCGCGCCCTGGAGATCGCGCATGAAGGCTATGTGATGGAGCGAGGCCGGATCGTGGACAGCGGGCCCTGCGAGATGTTGCGCAACAATCCCCGGATCATCGCCCACTATCTCGGTGTTGCGCCGTTGCCGATTCCATCCGCTGGCGCGCAACCGATGCGCCCAACCGGATTTTGACGACGACAAGCGGTGCGTCTCGAGCATCGCGATTGATTGAGGAGGAGAGCATGAGATTGTCCAGACGCAGTCTAGCCGGGTTCTGCGCGCTCCTGGCCGCTGGCGTCGGTGCACCGGCCGCCGCGCAGGAATACACGGTCGCCGCGGAGCTGGCCCTGACCGGCACCTACGCCTGGGTCGGCGTGCCGAGTCACGAAGGGCTGCTGGTCGGGCTCGACGAAGTGAACGGCAGCGGCATGCTCGGCGCCGCCAAGATCAAGCTCGCGGTCGAGGACACCGCGCAGCGAGAAAGGGCAGGCGATAACGCTCATCAATCGCTTCCAGGCGCGCGACAACGTGCTCATGGTGCTGGGTCCCAGCTCGAGCAGCGAGGGCGTCGCGATCGCTCCGGTGGCGAACGATCTCAAGATCCCGTTGCTGACGACCACCGCCGTGTCCGAGGCGATCAACAAGAGCGGCATCTGGGCGTTCAAGACGCCGGCCAGCCCCAGCCTCATCATCGGCGACGTAGCCAGGTACGCAGTCGACAAGCTCCACATCAAGACCGCGGCGCTGGTGTTCGGCCGGGACAACGACGGCCAGGTCGGGCAGAAGAACGCCGCCCTGCAATACTTCAAGGGCCACGGCGTCAAGATCGTCGCCGAGGAATCGGTGCTGGCGACCGACACCGATTTTCTCGCGCTGCTGACCAAGATCACCTCGCTCAACCCGGAAGCGATCTATCTGGCCCTGACCGCCGAGCAGGCCGCCAGCTTCATCATCCAGGCGCGGCAGGGCGGCATCGATCCGAACGTGCGCTTCATCGGCGTTCCCAACATGGGCGCCGAGCAGTTCATCACCATCGGCGGCAAAGCGGTGGAAGGCTCGGTGTTCGTCGCCGACTATTTCCCGGGCATGCAGACGCCGGAGAACCAGCGCTTCGTCGCCGCCTACAAGCGCAAGTACAACCGCATCCCCGACAACGGCGCCGCGCTGGGCTACACCGCGATCAAGATCGCAGCCACCGCAATCAAGGCGGCCGGCCCGAACCCGACCCGGGAAAGCATCCGCGCCGCCCTCACGCGGATCAAAGGACTGCCCGTAATCCTCGGGCGAGGAGAGTTCGCCTTCGACGAGAACCGCGGCGCCAACTACGGCGGCGTCATCCTCACGATCAAGAACGGGAAGATCGTCCCCGCGGAATGACCTAGATGCCGTTCTACTCCGAACAACTCGCGGACTGGGTCCGCACCATCGGCTTCGACGATCTGCCGGCCGATGTCGTCGAAAGCACCAAGTACCGCATCCTCGATGTGATCGGACTGGCGCTGGCCGGGCTCGGGACAGCGTACGGCCAGTCGTTGAAGCAAGCCTCGGCGGCGATGAATCCGCCGGGACCGAGCCGGCTGTTCGGGGTTGGACAACGCGTCGGTATCGGGCCCGCGGCTTTCGTGAACGGCGCGCTGTCCCAGGCGCTCGAGTTCGACGACACGCACAACGAATCGATCGTGCACATGAGCAGCCCTTCGGTCGCTGCGGCGCTGGCGCTTGCGGAGTACGGAGCCGTCTCCGGCAAGGAGCTGATCACCGCCATCGCGATCGGCAACGAAATCTCGTGCCGGGTCGGCAGCGTCGCGCCGGGCCAGTTCCATCGCCGCGGCTTTCATCCGACGGGCTTGTTCGCGCCGTTCGGCATCGCCTATCTGGCCGGTCGCATGCTGGGCCTCAGCCAGGAGCAGTTCGTGAACGCAGCCGGGATCGTAGGCAGCTGCGCGGCGGGCATTCTGCAATGCTGGGTCGACGGCACGCAGTCGAAGTTCCTGCATTCCGGGTGGGCGGCGCAGAGCGGCATCACCGCGGCTTTTCTCGGTCGCGCCGGTAACACCGGGCCCAGGCGCTGTGTTCGAAGGGCGCTTCGGGTTGTTCGAGTCTCACCTGCAGGATCAGTCGGTGCCCCGCGCCTTCGAACGGATCGCGGGTGCCCTAGGCCGACACTGGGACAGTCAACACGCCTCGTTCAAGCCCTATCCGGCGGCGCACGTGCTTCATCCCTACATCGACGCATTGCTGAAGCTGCGCAAGCAGCACAGCATCGACCCGCGCGAAGTGCGCGAGATCCTGTGCCCGGTGGCGGGCTACATCGTCCCCATCGTGTGCGAGCCGGTCGCCGAGAAGCGCCGCCCCAACACCGACTCCCACGGGCGCGTCAGCCTGCAATACACGCTGGCCGAAGCGCTGCACTTCGGCGAGCTCGGGAAGGATGCGTATCAGCCCGCGTCGCTGCGCAACCCCGACATCCTGCGCCTCGCCGACCTGCGTGTCCTATCGGGTCGATGCGAGCTTCCCGGGTCCGGAGCGCTTCAAGGGCGTGGTGCGCGTGGTGTTGAACTCCGGCGCGACCTACGAGGCGGTCGAGGAGAACACCCGTGGATCCGCTGAAAATCCGATGACGCGCGACGAGCTGTTGGCCAAGTTCGAGACGAATGCGGCGACCGTACTGACCCGCAGAGCAAAGTCGTCGCCTGATCGCCGCCGTGTCCGAGCTGGAAGCCGCATCGGATGCGAGCACGCTGGTGCAGTTGTCAATCGCTGGAAGCGGACAGCATGCGGGGTAAGTGTGCCCTGATCACCGGTTCCACCGCGGGGCTGGGTGCGGCCACGGCAGCACGGCTCGCCGCCGAAGGCTGCAACATCGTGCTGAACGGCTTCGGTGATCTCGATGCGATCGAGGCGCAGCGCCGGGAGCTGGAGAAAACGCACGGCGTGCGGGTGCTCTACCACGGTGCCGATCTGTCTAAGCCGGCCGACATCGC
Organism: uncultured beta proteobacterium; assembly: GCA_963741215.1. GTDB lineage: Bacteria > Pseudomonadota > Gammaproteobacteria > Burkholderiales > SHXO01 > SHXO01. The sequence continues at coordinate 566,948 of CAVUHQ010000035.1, read as the reverse complement.
GGAGCTGATGGCGAGCGCGATCGAGGCGTTCGGCGCGGTCGATATCCTCGTCAACAACGCGGTCGTGCGGCACTTCGCGCCGATCCACGAATTCCCGGTCGAGGCATGGGATCGCGCGATGGCGGTGAACATCTCGGCCGCGTTCCACACCATCCGGCTGGCCGTGCCCGGCATGCGCGAGCGCAGGTGGGGTCGCATCGTCAACCTGTCTTCGATCTATGGGCTGATCGGCACGGTGAACCGGGTGGACTACGTGACAGCCAAGACGGCGCTCATCGGCATGACGCGCGCGGTGGCGCTCGAGACCGTCGACTATGGGATCACCTGCAACGCGATCTGCCCGGGTTCGGCGCTGACGCCTTCCATCGATGCGCGGGTCCAGGCGATCATGTCCGCCGAGGCGCTGTCGCGCGACGCCGCGGTCGAGAAATTTCTTGCCGGCAAGCAGCCGTCGGGCCGCTTCGTGGAGACGGAGAATGTGGCCGCCCTGATCGCTTTTCTCTGCGGGGAAGCCGGGCGCGACATCACGGGCGCTGCAATTCCGATCGACGGCGGCTGGGCGGCCACGTGAATACGCTCTGAGTCCGGGCGATGACTACGCAAGCTCTGCTCGAGAATTTTCTGCAGGCGCTGGTGGCCGGCGTTCTGAACGGCAGTCTGTACGGCTTGATGTGCGTCGGCCTGGCGTTGATCTTCGGCATCATGCGCGTGATCAACTTCGCCCAGGGCGAATTTCTCATGCTCGGCATGTACCTGACTCTCTACATCGTGACCGGGCCTGGGGTTGGCTGTCTGGGTGGGGCCCTACGCCGGGCCGTTCGTGGGCGCGGCGCTCGCCGGGCTCGTTCTCTTCGTGGGCGGCTATCTGCTGCACCGGTATCTCGTTTCGCGCGTGACCGGGATCCGCGCTGTCGGCGCCGAGGGCGAAGGTCACTACGCGCAACTGATCCTGACGCTGGGCATCTCGCTGGTGTTGCAGAACGGCGGCCTGATCCTGTTCGGGTCCACGCCGCAATCGCTGCGCACGCCGCTCTCGGCCCGCGCGTGGGAGATCGCGCTGCCCTTCGGCGATGCAGCCGCCATCTTCGTCAACCAGGCGCGCACGGTCGCCTCTCTCATGTCGGTGGCAGCGACCATCGCGTTGTTCTGGTTCATCAGCCGCTCGCGCCTGGGCAAGGCGTTGCGCGCCGCTGCCGACAATCCCGAGGCGGCTACTTATATGGGAATCGATGTCGATCGAGCGCACCGCATCGCGTTCGGCATCGGCGCTGGCGTGACGGCCGTGGCCGGCGGCCTGGTGGCCACTTATTATCCGTTTCAGCCGTACGTCGGTCTGGAGTTCGTGATCATCATGTACGCCGGGGTCGTGCTCGGCGGCATGGGCAGCATCCTCGGCGCCTTCTGGGGCGGCATGACCATCGGACTGGTCCAGCAGCTCTCGTCGCTGGCACTGTCGGTCCAGCTGCAGAACGTGGCCATCTTCGTCGTGTTCCTGCTGATCGTGCTGTTTCGGCCGCAAGGTCTGTACGGCCGCAGCGTCGAGAGGACATGAGCCGGATGGGTGGCCAGCATCGAGCGGCAAGGTCAGTCGGCGTGATCGTGGCGTTCACGGCTGCGTACGCGCTGGGCTCGATGTTCGTCAGCAACCAGTACTACCAGCTCATGCTCACGCTCGTGCCGATCTGGGCGGTGATGGGGTTGTCATGGAACATCCTGAGTGGCTACTCGGGCCTGATCTCGTTCGGTCACGCGGCTTTCTTCGGACTGGGCGCCTACACCGTGACCTTGATGCTGGTGCGCTTCGACATCACACCGTGGTTCGGCATTCCCGTCGGCGTATGCTCATCGGCGCCCTGGCCGGACTGGTGGTCGGCTATCCGACGTTTCGACTGCGCGGCCACTATTTCGCGCTGTCGATGCTCGCGTACCCGCTGGCTCTGCTGTATCTATTCGAGTGGCTCGGGTACCAAGAGGTGGCGCTGCCGATGAAGCGGACGGCACCTGGCTGGTACATGCAGTTCACCGACTACCGCGTGTACATCGTTGTCGCGCTCGCTCTGCTGGTCGTCGCGCTGCTGATCTCGTTGATGGTCGAGCGCTCGCGCTTCGGCATGTCGCTGCTTGCGATCAAACAAAACGAGCCGGCCGCCGAAGCCGCTGGTATCGACACGCTGAGATGGAAGATGCGTGCGATCGTGCTGAGCGGCGGGATGGCGGCCGCGGCCGGCGGGCTCTACGCCGTGGTGCTGCTCGTCATCACCCCGCAGACGGTGTTCGGCATGCTCACCTCCGCGCAGGCGCTGGTGGTCACGCTGTTCGGCGGCATCGGCACGATGTGGGGCCCGGTGATCGGCGCCTCGATCCTGGTCCCGCTCAACGAGACGCTGCAGGCCAGGCTGGGCAACGTGATTCCCGGGATACAGGGCGTGGTCTACGGGCTCGCGATTATTCTCGTTATCCTGCTCGCGCCGGAAGGCGTCTTCTGGCGCGTGCGCGATCAACTGGTGCGCGGCGGGCGAATTCGATCCTTCAGTTCGGCGGAAGCGCCCACTCGGCTGTCTGAGCGTCTGCCGCGCCTCTCGCTCACGTTGCGGTAGCGCCGCGGACGATCCTCCAGGTCACCGGACTCTCCAAGTCCTACGGCGGTCTGCAGGCCGTGCAGGGTGTCAGCTTCGAGGTCCAGTCCGGCGCAGTCCTCGGTATCATCGGCCCCAACGGCGCCGGGAAGACCACGCTGTTCAATCTGCTGAACGGGTTCGTGCGCCCGGACCAGGGGCGCGTGGTATTGGAAGGACACGACCTCATCGGGCTCAAACCGAATCGGATCTGCCGGCTGGGAGTCGGACGCACGTTTCAAGTGGTGCGGACCTTCGCCCGCATGTCGGCGCTCCAGAACGTGACGGTTGGAGCGCTGGTCGCCACCCGCTCGGATATCGAGGCGGTAGAGACGGCTCGAAGCGCGCTCGCGCGCGTCGGCCTGACCGAACGCGCCGATGCCGCCGCCGGGACCCTGAGCAATCAGGAGTTGCGCCTGATGGAACTCGCACGCGCGCTCGCGTCGGGGCCGAAACTGCTGCTGCTGGATGAAACGCTGGCCGGGCTCGGCCGCCAGGAAGTCGAGGAGATGATCGCAGTGATCCGTTCGCTGGCCGCCGACGGGAATGACGGTCGTCATCATCGATCACACCATGCACGCGATGGTGCGCCTGGTGGATAAGCTCCTGGTGCTCGACCACGGCAGCGTGCTGGCCGCGGGCGCGCCGGCGGAGGTGACGCAGAATCCGTCCGTCATCGAAGCCTATCTAGGCAGGAAATGGGTGAAGGCCGGTGCTGCAAGTTGAATCGCTGAGCGTAGCCTATGGCGGGGCGCGCGCGCTCAACGACGTCTCGCTCAGCGTCGGGGCGGGTCAATTCGTCGCCATTGTCGGGCCCAATGGCGCGGGCAAGACCACGCTGTTCAAGGCGATCTCGGGCACCGTCGCTCCGTTGTCGGGGCGAATTCTCTACGATGGGCGCGATCTGGCGACGGTGCCTCCGGCGCAGCGCGCACATCTCGGCATCGCGCATGTGCCCGAAGGCCGCCAGGTGTTCAAGAGCATGACCGTCCTCGAGAATCTCGAGATGGGCGCGTATCTCCCGGCCGGCCGTGCCGCCTGGCAGCGGAATCTGGAGCGCATCCTCACCTTGTTTCCCGGTGCTTGCCGATCGCCGCGCGTCAACTCGCCGGCACTCTGTCCGGCGGCGAGCAGCAGATGGTGGCGATCGGCCGTGGTCTCGCCTCATCGCCGAAGCTATTGCTGCTGGACGAGCCTTCGCTCGGACTGGCGCCAACGGTCGCGGACCAGATCTTCGAGCGGATCGAAGAGATCCACCGGCAAGACAAGCTGGCTACCCTGCTGGTCGAGCAGCGAGTGGTCGAGGCGCTGCACTCTTGCGACGTTGGCTACGTCCTGGAGACAGGGCGGGTCGTGCTACAGGGATCCAACGCGACGTTGCTGGCCGACGACCGGGTGAGGAAGGCGTATCTTGGGATGTAAGCTGCGGCGGCGCGACGGAATGGAAAAGTCGCTACCAAAAAAACACGGAAGGAGGACACGGTGATGCTAGGAACAGCGAAGGGATTCTTCACAGGTACCGTAGCGCTCGCAGTCGCGGCGGTACCGGCGCTCACAGCGGCCCAAGTCAAGGACGTCAAAGTTGCGCTCATCGCGCCGTTCTCCGGCCCGTGGGCACGCCAGGGCGATCTCATGCTCAAGGGCGCGCAGATGGCGATCGACGATATCAACGCTCAGGGCGGGATCAAGGCGCTGGGCGGCGCGAAGATGAAGCTGGTCGTCATCGACGCCGGGGACAGCATCGAGAAGGCGAAGAACGCCGCGCAGCGGATGGTGGCGCAAGAAACCGATGTCATCGGCTGCACCGGGCGCGTGGCTGAGCTCGTTCACGCTGGCTGTGACCGAGGTTACCGAGCGCGCGGAACTGCCCTGTCTGACGCTGTCTTACTCCGATCAGATCACCGCCCGCGGCTTCCGCTACATCTTTCAGACTTCACCGACCGGGAACGAGCAGGCGATACAGGCGCTGCCCACCATCATGAAGCTGGCGGAGTCCACTACCGGGCGCGCACTGAAGACCGTCGCCATCGTGATGGACAACACCGCGGCCTCGGTCAGCTTCGCCAAGCCCATGCGTGAGGGCGGCCTGGCGAAGGCCGGTCTGAATATTCTGGTCGACGAGACTTTCACGCCACCGCTGTCGGATGCCACCTCGCTGGTGCAGAAGGTGCGCTCTGCGCGCCCGGATCTTTTGTTCCTACTGCCTACAGCGCTGCCCGACGACAAGCTCCTGGTGGAGAAATTGAACGAGTTCGGACTCGGGCGCGGCCGCCTTCCTGTCGTATCGAACGGTGCGCATATCGCCGCGCCGGAGATGTTGACCGCGCTGGGGAAGGAGCAGGTGGAGGGCATCATGACGGTAGTGGGCAACTGGCGCATCAACGGCGAGGATGCGCTCCTGGCCGAGTACAAGAAGCGCACCGGCGAGCCCTGGATGACGCAGGAGACCGTGAGCACCTACGGCGATCTGTGGATCTTCAAAGAGGCGCTGGAGCGCGCCCGTACGCCGGATCGCCGCAAGGTGGCCGATGCCATCCGCGCGCTCGACCTCACCGATGGGCCGGCGCGCTTCTATCCCGGCGGCCGCGTGAAGTTCGACGACAAGGGACGGCGCGTCGGCGCGACACTGTTGATCGTGCAATGGCAGAACGGCGCGCCGGAAACCGTCTTCCCGCCCGCGAATGCGACAGCGAAACCGCTCTGGCCGAAGCAGTAATTCATGTCATCGGTGCGAGGTTCCATCGCGGTCACTCCAGACGGCTCATGCCCGCTTGCGCAAAGAGACGTGGGTCGCACGCTCGCCCGCGACGTACTTTGCGCATTCATAGCCCAAGGCGCGCATATCGATGTCGTTCAAGAGATGTTCGCCGGAACCGAGTAAGACAGGCCGGATCGCGAGATGCAGCTCGTCAATCAACGCAGCGCGCAGATACTGTCGAATCGTGGATACGCCGCCGCCAAGGCGGACGTCGCGGCCGCCCGCCGCAGCGGTCGCTTGCTCCAAAGCGGCGTGAATGCCATCGGTGACAAAGTGGAACTCCGTACCTCCCGCCATCTTGAGCGGCGCCCGCCCGTGATGCGTCAGTACAAAGACGGGCGTGTGATACGGCGGCTCGTCTCCCCACCAGCCCTTCCAGCTATCGTCCGGCCACGGGCCTCGGACAGGCCCGAACATGTTGCGCCCAAGGATCCAGGCACCGATTCCAACAAACCCTTGCTCCGCAATTCCATTATCGACTCCCGTCTCTCCATCGTCATGGCCGTGCATCTTCCGCCACAGGCGTGAATGGAAGAGCCACTCCATCAACTCAGGGCCCCGCACGCCGAGCGGATTCTGGAGATCTTGGTTCGGACCAGCACCGTAGCCGTCGATGGAAATCGCGAAGCTTTGGACCCGGAGTTTTGACACTTACATTCCTCGCTGTTTGGTGATGACGCCCAACGCTACCGCTCAGCTGCGGCCGAGGAGAGAAGCGACGAGGGAATCGAAAGCAAGCGAAGCGCGCTTCGACCGTCAGCTGCAGCGGGTTGTTGGGCCTCTCGATGGCCGCCGTCGCTAAACCAACCTCACGCTGACTCAAGTTCTGATACTGCTTTCAGCCGAGCGCCGATCTCGCGCTCAGCGATCTTGAGGTCGTAGGCCGCCTGGAGATTAAGCCAATACTGAGGGGATTGACCGAGCGCCCTACCAAATAGCAAGGCCAACTCGGCGGTGACCGGACGTGTACCCTTCACTACGTGCGAGATACGCATCGGCGCGACGCCGATAGCGCGTGCAAACTGGGCTTGTGAAATCTCTCTGTCTTCGAGAATTTCCCTAAGAAATTCGCCAGGATGAATCGCGGGAAGGCCACTCTTGATCATGAAACTCTCCGTTCAGTGATAGTCGACGATCGCGACGTCATAGGCATCACCCTTTGCGAACCTGAAGCAAACCCTCCACTGATCGTTAATTCGAATGCTCCATTGGCCTTTCCGATCGCCCTTGAGCGCCTCGAGTCGGTTTGAGGGAGGCTGCTTCAGGTCTTCAATCTGAGTCGCGGCGTCAATCTGTGTGAGGCGCATCGCGGCCCGCATTCGAATTTCTGGAGGAAAGCGTCGCGACCGCCCCGTCTTGTAGAACCGCTCCGTCTCGCTGTCCGCAAAGGATTCGATCACGGATGCGAGCGTAAACTATTTGTTTACGCCCGTCAACTCCCAAGCCACTGCTCGCTTCGCGCACCGAGGCGCGGCTCACCCCCGTCAGCTCGCACAAGTCCTTCTCGACCAGCCGCTGGCCGGGCGCGAAGCGTCCGCTCGTGATTGCGAAGCGCAACACCTCCGCCACTTGCTGCCGGACAGGAGCGGCAACCGGGGCGATGCGCATCGACAGGTCAGTCATGGGTTCCAGGTGCGAAACGGATGGCCTTCAGCATATAAGCCGAGCACGGGCCTGCACAAGATGGCCGACCTGCTTCTCGATGCGTTCGCCACTGGTCAACTCGACTTCGACGCGCACAGCGTCCTCCGCCACGGCGAGCGATTCCCTCGTTGCGCCATCGTGAGTGAGCCAGTACTTGGCTCGCTCATGGCGACCGGTTCGATGCTAGTATCTCTGGGCCGCTATCGAGCTCCGTCCTACCCGACTATCACCAGCCAAGAAAACCGCACAGGAGGATTCTGATGAACCGCGATCTCTGGACATCTATCGGCGCCAGCCTCGTTGGTGCGGCGCTGTTAGGCGGTCCGGCCGCCGCGCAGGACGTCATCCGGATCGGCGTGACGCAACCGCTCACGGGCGCCTTCGCCGCCTCGGGCAACTACGTTGTGCAAGGCGCGAGGATCGCCGAAGACCAGATCAATGCCGCTGGCGGCGTGCTGGGCAGGAAAATCCAGCTCGTCGTCGAGGACAACAAGTCCAACCCTACCGAGGCGGTGGCGACGGCCGAGAAGCTGATCGGCAAGGACAAGGTGCCGGTGATGATGGGTGCCTGGAGCTCGACCCTGACGCTCGCAGTGATGCCGAAGCTCATGGAGTACGGCGTGCCGATGCTGGTGGAAACCTCGTCCTCGGGCAAGATCACCACCTCTGGCAATCCGTGGATCTTCCGCATCAGCCCCACCTCGGAGATGGAGGCGAAGGCCTTCGCGCCGATGGTGAAGCCGCTCGGCATCAAGAAGGCGGACTTCCTTTCGACCAACAACGACTTCGGCCTCGGCGCGGCGAAGGAATTCTCCGAGATGCTCAAGGGCCAGGGTGTGCAGGTCGGCGTCATGGAAACCATGGACCCGAAGGCGACCGATCTCTCGGCGCAGCTCGCCAAGATCAAGGCCTCGGGCGGCGACACGCTGTTCGTGACCACCGCCGTGGAGCAGATCACCCTGATACTCAAGCAGGCCAGGGAGCAGCAGTTGAAGGCCCGCATCATCACCACGGGCGGCTCGAACTCGCCGGACCAGCTGATCCAGCAGGCGGGCGATGCGGCCAACGGCTCCCTGCACCTGGTGTTCTTCACGCCCTGGTTTCCCGAGGCGGTCAAGAACCCGGACATCGCCAGGAAGTTCGTGGCCGAATGGAACGCTCGCAAGTACGTCGTGGGCGGCCTTACCGAGGGTTTCCGCGGCTGGGACGGCATCACGACGATCGTCGAGGCCATCAAGGCGGCGGGGGAGGCCGAGCCGCAGGCGATCCAGAGGGCGCTGTGGAACGTGAAGGTCAAAGGCATCAACGGCGACATCGCCTTCATCAAGCAGGGTCCGGCGGGCAAGGAAAGCGGGCAAAACGTGCCGAGCGTGTACGCGGTGAAGATCGAGAACGGCAAGGTCGTGAGGAACTGAGCGCGCCTGTCGCGCCGCACCGCAAACTCCAGTATTCCGCGCGCGCGAATGCTGTGGGCCGAGCACAGCGGACCACCCCGTCACGCTTCGCGCGCCACCCCTCCTTGAAGAAGGAGGGGAGATTTACTCCCCGCCTCTCACGAGGCGGGGTGGCGCCGCAGACGCCGGGGCGCTGTGGTGTGGGGCTGCCCGAATACAGAGTCCCGTCAACGATCCAGGTTAAGCATTGGACCAGTTTCTCCAGCACGGCCTGAACGCGCTGATGCTGGGCGGCACCTACGCGCTGCTCGGGATCGGCCTGACGCTGATCTTCGGCATCATGCGCGTCGTCAACTTCACGCACGGCGAGCTCTACGCGTTCGGCGCGTACATGATGTACATGCTGGTGATGCTCACCGGCGCGAACTTCTTCGTTTCGCTCGTGCTGGCAGTGGTACTCGGAGTGGCGCTCGGCGCGGCGATCGAATTCGCGCTGCTTCGAAAGCTTCGCGGCGCCGACATCGACACCACCATGCTCGTGATGATCGGCGCCTGGATCGTCCTGCAGAACGCCGAACAGCTCGCCTGGACCGGCGTTGCCAGGTCGATCGACAGCCCGTTTCCTTCCGCACCCCTGGTGATCGGCCCGGTTTCGGTCGCCTGGGGCCGGGTCTTCGTGTTCTTCGTCGCACTGGTCTTGATCGCCGCGACCTACGCGCTCATCAATCACACCAAGCTCGGCAAGGCGATGCGCGCGACCTTCCAGGACCGCGACACGGCGGCGCTCATGGGCGTGCGGATCGGGGCCGTGCATACCGCCACCTTCGCCCTGGGTTCGGGCCTGGCCGCGGCCGCAGGAGCGCTGCTGGGACCCGTGTTCGTCGTCTACCCGACGATGGGCGATCTCGCCGTCGCCAAGGCGTTCGCCATCGTCATCCTCGGCGGCCTGGGCAGCATCGCCGGCGCGACGGTCGGGCGGCTTCATTCTCGCCCTGGCGGAGGAGCTCGGTGCGGGCTACATCTCCTCGGGCTATCGCGATGCGATGGGGTTCCTGCTCATCATCGCTGATCCTGGTCTTCAAGCCGACGGGCCTGTTCGCGCGAAAGGAGCGCATCGGGTGAAAGGCATCCTGACCGCGCTTTGGGTGATTTTCCTGTTTTCGCTGCCGCTGTGGATGGGCAACCAGTACATGCTGCACATCCTCGTCGTCACCGGCATCTTCATCATCGCCGCGATGAGCCTGAACCTGCTGCTCGGCTACGCCGGGCAGCTTTCGCTGGGCCATGTCGCCTTCTTCGGCATCGGCGCGTATGCGAGCGCGCTGGTCTCGCTCGGGTTCAGCGTGCACGTCGCGCCGGGCACGGTGCTCGCCATGGACCCGAAACCGGTGTGGTTCGGGATCCTCGCCGCCATCCTGGCTTCGGGGGCCTGCGGCTGGTTCATCGGCAGGATCGCCTTCAAGGTGCGCGGCGCCTACTTCGTCATCGTCTCGATCAGCTTCGCCGAGGTGGTCCGCCTGGTTGCAGTCAACTGGGTGGAGCTCACGCAGGGTCCGATGGCGCTCAACAACATCCCACCGCTGACGCTGTGGCTGCCCGGGCTGGGCGAACACGTCTTCTGGAAGAAGCCCGAGAACTACTGGCTGGTGCTGAGCATCGCGGTGGTCAGCTACGTGATCATTCGCCGCCTGGTCCGCTCGCGTGCGGGTCGCGCCATGATCGCGCTGCGCGAGAACGAGCCGCTCGCGACCTCGGTCGGCATCGACGTCACGCGCTATCTCGTGCTGGCGACCGTGCTCTCCGCGGCGATGGCCGGCGCTGCGGGTGCGCTTTACGCCCACTACATCCGCATCGTCGACCCCGACGTGTTCCTCTTCATCTACACCGTGACCATGGTGATCATGGTCGTCACCGGCGGCAAGGGCACGCTTGCCGGCCCCGTGGTCGGCGGGCTCATCTTCGGGCTGCTGCCCGAGACCCTGCGCTCGGCTGCGATCAAGCCCGAGGTGCAGTGGATCGTCTACGGCGCGCTGATGGTGCTGGTCCTGTATTTCCTGCCCGAGGGCATCGTGCCGGCCGTTTGCCGGTGGTGGCAGCGGCGTCGGGGGAACGCCGCGACGATGGCAAAGGCCGCACCGTGACGCCTGCCGCGCTGCTCGAGGTCAATGGGCTTTCGATCCGTTTCGACGGCCTGGTCGCCATCGAAGACCTGAGCCTGGAAGTGCGGGAGGGCGAAGTCCTTTCGCTCATCGGCCCGAACGGCGCCGGCAAGACGACGGCCTTCAACGCGATCACGGGATACCTCGCGCCGAGCGCGGGCGAGATCTTGTTCCGCGGTGCGCGTCTGAACGGGCTGAAGCCGAACCGGATCGCCGAGCTGGGGCTGGTGCGCACCTTCCAGAAGAACCAGCGTGTTCGGCGGGCGCAGCGCGCTGGAGAACGTCTTGATCGGGCTGCACCTGCGCTCGAAGCAAACACCGCTCGCGATCCTGCTCGGCCTGCCATCGGTGGCGCGGGAGGAGCGCGAGCTCGAGGCGCAGGCGCGCGGCATCCTCGAGTTCGTCGGTCTTGGAGCGCGCGCGGGCGAGTTGGGCGAGCGCGCTTCCATACGGCGAGCAGCGCCTGCTCGAAGTCGCGGTCGCGCTTGCCGCAGGACCGAAGCTCCTGCTGCTGGACGAGCCGGTGTCCGGCATGAACCCGGTCGGAAACGGAGAGCTTCATGGCCAAGCTCGCGGACATCCGCGCGCTCGGCATCACCGTGCTGCTCGTCGAGCACGACATGAAGATGGTCATGGGCGTCTCCGACCGCATCGTGTGCCTGAGCCAGGGCCGCGTCATCGCCAGCGGGACGCCCGCGCAGATCCAGCGCGACCCCGAGGTGATCCGCGCCTACCTCGGCGAAAGATACGCACGTGCTCACGGTTGAGGGCCTGGAATGCCGCTACGGCAAGGTGGCGGCGGTGCGCGATCTCTCGCTCGAGGTCCGCAAGGGGGAGCTCGTGAGCCTGATCGGCGCCAACGGCGCCGGGAAGACGACCACGCTGAAGGCGATATCGGGCGTGCTCGCGCCGAGCGCCGGGCGCATCGTCTTCGAGGGCGAAGACATCACGCGGGCGTCGGCGCGGCGCGTGCTCGAGCTCGGCATCGCGCATTGTCCCGAGGGCAGGCGCGTGTTTCCCTACATGACGGTGCGCGAGAACCTGGAAATGGGCTGCTACCTCAGGAAGGACAGGGCCGGCATCGAGGCCGACCTGGACCGGCTCTACGAGCGCTTCCCCATCCTGCACGAGCGGCGCGCCCAGGCGGCGGGCACGCTTTCGGGAGGCGAGCAGCAGATGCTCGCCATCTCGCGCGCGCTCATGTCGCGTCCGAAGCTCGTGATGTTCGACGAGCCGTCGCTGGGCCTCGCGCCCAACGTCGTCGAGCGTACCTTCGACATCATCCAGCAGATCCGCGCCGAGGGCGTGACGGTGGTGATGGTCGAGCAAAACGCGCTCGCCGCCCTGGAGCTCTCGGATCGAGCCTACGTGCTGGAGCAGGGCCGCGTCGGCCTCGCCGGCACAGGCCGGGCGTTGCTCGACGACCCGCACGTCAAGAAGGCGTATCTCGGCGGCTAGCGCGGCGTGCGGCGAGCACGCGCTCGATCGCGCTCACGATGCCCATGTAGCCGGTGCAGCGGCAGAGATTTCCCGCCAGCTCCTTGCGGATGCGCGCCTCGTCGGCGTCGGGCAGGCGCATCACGATGTCGCGTGCGGTGACGAGCATGCCCGGCGTGCAGTAGCCGCACTGCAGCGCGTGCTCGGCGGTGAAGGCTTCGCGCAGCTCACGCCATCACCGTGTCGTCGTCGAAGCCTTCGATCGTGCGCACGCTCGCGCCATCGCAGGCCACCGCGTAGGTGATGCAGGAGCGCGCGGGCGCGCCGTCGATCTCCAGCGTGCAGGCGCCGCAGACGCCGTGCTCGCAGCCGAGGTTGGTGCCGGTCAGCAGCAGCTGCTCGCGGAGGAAGTCCGCGAGGTGCATGCGCGGCTCGACGTCCGCCTGCACCGGCTTGCCGTTCACCGTGAGCGCAATGCGCGTCATGCGGCGAGCCTCTCGATGGCGCGTCGCAGGGCAACGGCGTGCAGGTGCCGGCTATACGGATCGTCGCCGAGGTCCGCGTTCGCGGCAGCGGCGAGCAGGGCGGCTTCGTCCGGCTTCGAGATCAGCGCGCGGGCGTCCGCGACGACATGCGGTGCGCCGCGCGTGGCACCGATGACCAATCGACGTGCCCCGCGCTCGGGATCGTCGAGCGCTGCGCCGATGGCCTGCGGGAACTCGCCCGTCTTGCGGCAGAACTTCCAGTAGCCGCAGCGCGCCCCGGCGGAGAGCTTCGGCACGCGCACGCCGACGAGGATCTCGCCGGACTTCAAAGCGGTCTCGAATACCCCGGTGATGAACTTCTCCACCGGCATTTCGCGCCGTCCGGCGGGACCCGCGATGAGCGCGGTAGCACCGAGAAGCGTGAGCGCGCTCGGCCAGTCGGCGGCCGGATCGGCGTGCACGAGGCTCCCGCCGATGGTGCCGCGGTTGCGCACCGCGCGGTAGGCGATGTTGGAAGCGATCTCGCGCATGAAGCCCCGCGCCGGATCGGGAACGTGCCCGTCCTCGATCTGCGCGTGCGTGACGCAGGCGCCGAGGGTCACCGCGTCGCTGCTTTCCTGCGCGGCGCGCAGCTCTTCGATGTGACGCAGGTCGACCAGCAGCGACGGTTGCAGCACGCGCAGGTTCAGCATCGGGCCGAGCGATTGCGTGCCCGCCACGAGCATCGCGCCGTCGCCGCCTGCGGCGAGGAGTTTCACGGCCTCGGCGACGTCGCGCGCTCTCGCGTACTCGAATGGCGAGGCCTTCATGCGCGCGCCTTCATGATGGCTTCGGCGATGCGGCGCGGCGTGAGCGGCGAATCGGTGATCTCGACGCCGAGCGGCGCAGCGCGTCGTTGACCGCGTTTGCGATCGCCGCGGGCGGGGCGATCGCACCGCCTTCGCCGATGCCCTTCTGCCCGAAGAACGTATTGGGCGAAGGGGTTTCGATGTGATCGAGGCGGATCGACGGCACCTCGGTCGAGCCGGGCAGCAGGTAGTCGGCGAGCGTGGTCGCGAGCGGCTGGCCCTGCTCGTCGAACGGCATCTCCTCGTACAGCGCGGTGCCGATGCCCTGCGCGGCGCCGCCGTACACCTGCCCGTCGACGATCATCGGGTTCACCAGCTTGCCGCCGTCCTCGACGATGACGTAGTCGAGGATCTCGACGTGGCCGGTCTCGGTGTCGACCGCGACGGTGGCCGCATGGCACGCATAGCTGAAGGTGCCGGTATCGACCTTCGCCTTGTAGCCGGCGGTGACCTCGAGCCCGGCGGGATCGACGTCCGCGGGCAGCAGCTGCGGCTTGCGGTACCAGACGTGCGCGATCTCGGCGAGCGTCATCGCGCGGTCGGTACCGGCGACCCGCACTTCGCCGTTCTCGAGCACGAGGTCGGCCACTGCCACCTCCAGCAGCTTCGACGCGATTGCCTTCACGCGCTCGCCGATCTGCTCGGAGGCGGTCGCCACCGCGCCGCCGGACATCACCATGCAGCGCGAGCCCCAGGTGCCGGTGGAGTAGGGCGTGAGGCCGGTGTCGCCGTGGATGAGGCGCACGTTCTCCGGGGCGACGCCCAGCACCGTGTGCGCCACCTGCGCGAGCGAGGTCTCCAGTCCCTGGCCGTGCGAGTGCGCGCCGATGCGCAGCTCCAGCACGCCGTCCGGCGACAGGCGCGCCGAGCACTGCTCGTGCCCGGGCACCATCGGGATGCCCCAGCCGTGATACACGGAGGTGCCGTGCGCACCCTGCTCGCAGAACACCGCGAAGCCGAGGCCGATCCTGCGCCCGTCGGGCTCGCCGCGCTTCTGGCGCGCGCGGACCGCGGCGACGTCGATCATCTTCGCCGCGCGGCGCACCGCTTCGGGATAGTCGCCGCCGTCGAAATGCTTGCTTCGTGATGTTCACGAACGGCATCTCCGCCGGCTGCACGAGGTTCGCGAGGCGCAGCTCGTGCGGCTCCATCCCCAGCTCGCGCGCCACCGCGTCCATCATCAGCTCGAGCGCGAAGCACACGCCGGTGCGCGCGACGCCCCGGTAGGGAAGGATCGGCGCCTTGTTCGTGGCCACCGACCAGGTGCGGCAGCGGTAGCGGTCCATCTTGTACGGGCCGGGCAGGATGGAACCCACCTGCGCGCCTTCGAGGCACGCGGAGAAGGGATAGGACGAGTAGGCGCCGGAATCCACGGTCGCTTCGCAGTCGATGCCGAGGAGCTTGCCCTTCGCGTCGGCATAGACGGTGATGTCGTAGTGGTGCTCGCGGCAGTTCGCGTTCGCCGAGAGCTGCTCGCGGCGGTCCTCGATCCAGCGCACCGGCCGGCCGAGCTTCCGGCACAGCCATGCGAGGCAGATCTCTTCGGGCAGCAGGATGCCCTTGTAGCCGAAGCCGCCGCCCACGTCGGGCGAGATCACGCGGATCGAGCCCTGGTCGATGCCGAGGCACTCCGAGAGGCCCGCGCGATTGATGTGCGGCATCTGCGTCGCGCTGTGCATCACGAGCTGGTCGAGCCGCCGGTTCCACTCGCACACCACGCCGCGGCCTTCCATCGGCGACATGTGCTGGCGCGCGGTGCGTATGGTGCGGCGTACCGTGACCGCCGCGTCCTTCTTCACCGAGGAAAGGTCGTCGTCGACCAGGGATTCGAGGAACACGTTGTCGCCCCATTCGTCGTGCACGAAGGCGGGCGGGTTGGTCCGCGCGGCGATCATGTCGACCACCGCGGGCAGTTCCTCGAGGTCGAGCTCGACCAGATCGGCGATGTCCTCGGCTTCGGCGCGCGTGGCGCGCGACGCACATCGCGACCAGCTCGCCGACCTGGCGCACCTTGCCGCTCGCGAGCACCGGCTGCTCGGAGGCCTTGAAGCCCTTCAATCCGGAGACCGCGCGGATCGGTTTGACGCCCGCGAGGTCCGCGGCGGTGAACACCATCGCCTCATGGCCCGCGGGCTTGCGGATGCCGAGGATCCTTGCCGTGCGCCATCGGCGAGCGCACGAACGCGACGTCGAGCATGCCGGGAAGCCGGATGTTGGCGACGTACTCGCCGCGGCCGCGGAGAAAGCGGTCGTCTTCCTTGCGTGGAAGGCGCGCCCCGACGCCTTTATCGGTCATGCGGGCAGGCAGGCGTCCCCCGCCGCTCTCGAGAAACCTCGGTAAGTTCTCGACGAAGGACGATGCCGCATACCACACCGCCCCGCCGGAACAGACATAAGGTCCCTCTCCCGCTTGCGGGAGAGGGTAGGGTGAGGGTCCGCCGACCCTCCTTAGAGGCGAGTCTCCCCTCCTTTCCGAGGAGGGGTGCACGCGAGCGTGACGGGGTGGTGAGCGCGAAGCGTTTCTCGGCCCAACGCCTCCGTAGCGCGCGGTCAAAGCAATACGAGGTGGGGACGTGTGGGGTGCGCCGCAGTCGCTCCATGTGCGAGCATCGCTCGAACGAACGCCGCTCACGCCGAGCTTCATCTCGGTGAGCGGGACGATCGCTATGCCCTCGTCCTCCAGCCGCTTGCGCACCGCGCCGGCGACCTCGACCGCGGTCGGCTCGTCGCCATGCACACAGACCGTGTCGACCTTCACCTTGATGGTCTTGCCGTGGCGCGAAACGACCTCTCCGTCTCGCACCATGCGCAGAACCTGCTCGGCGGCCTTGGCGGGATCCTTTATGACGGTGCCGGGGATCGAGCGCGAAGCGAGATTGCCGTCATCCTCGTACTGGCGGTCGGCGAAGCCCTCGCGCGCAAGCCTCAAGCCCGAGCTTGAGCGCGGCAGTCTCCATCTTCGAGCCGGCCAGCGCGACGTAGACGATATCCCGGTCGACCGTCTTGATGGCGCGGCCGATCGCCAGCGCGTACTCCTCGTCCTCGGCCGCCATGTTGTTCAGCGCGCCGTGGGTCTTGAGGTGCGTCACCTTGAGGCCGCCGTAGCAGCACATCGCCTGCAGGGCGCCGATCTGGTAGGCGACCATGTACTCGAGGTCGGAGGTGCGCATCTTGATCTGCCGGCGGCCGAAGCCCCACAGGTCGTTGAAGCCCGGATGCGCGCCGATGCTGCAGCCGACTTCCTTGGCGAGCATGACGAAGCGGTGCATGGTGTTCGGGTCGCCGGCGTGGAAGCCGCAGGCGACGTTGGCGGAGCGGATGATCTTGATCAGTGCCGCGTCGTTGCCGATATCGTAGGCACCCCAGCCTTCGGCGATGTCGGCATTGAGATTGATCTGCAGGGCCATGCGTGGTCTCTCGGGGAAACGGAACTGCCGCCGCCGCACGGCGGACGGTCCTCTATCCCGAACTACTCTGGAGTGGGTCGCCACCGCCCCGCGGCTGTCCTGACATGACCTCGAACGAGGGGTGGCGCGATAGCGACGGGTGGTCCGCAGGCGCACCCCCGTCACGCTTCGCGTGCCACCCCTCCTCGGGCAGGAGCGCCCGTGCTTGCGAGCCATCCTCGGGCAGGCGGCTTCATGGCTTATGCCACTTGGCGGGGTCGGCCGAAGGCCAGGGGTGGTGTGGCTCTCAATAGGCATTCCTCAGCCGCGGGATGATCTCCCGGGCGACGATCTCCAGCTGCTCGTCCTGATAGCGGTAGGGGACGAAGATCAGGCGATCGACGCCGGTAGCGACGTGCTTCTGCAGCTGCTCCACGCACTCGTCCACGCTGCCCATGATCGCGCTCTCCGCGGTGGACTCGGACCAGGAGGCGTAGTCCCAGTCCGTCTGCAGCCACTCGCGCATGGGCGCTTCCACCTTCGAACGCGGGCCGACATAGATCGGCAGCTGGTTGGTGGACATCAGCTCGTCCGGGTTGCGGCCCGCCTCCTCGGCGAAGCCGCGGATGCGGGCCCAGTTGGATGCGAAGCTGTCGGCCGTGTAGTAGTAGGTGAGCCAGCCGTCGCCTTTGGTCGCGGCGCGGCGCAACACCGCCTCGACGTAGCCGCCGATGAGGATCGGCGGGTGCGGCTTCTGCACGGGTTTCGGGTACATCACCGCGTCCTTGATCGAATAGGGAGGGAAATCCTCGGTGACGCGGTCCTCCGTCCACAGGCGCTTGATGATGTCCAGGGACCGTTCCATGATCTTGCCGCGCTCGTGGAAGTCGACGCCCATCGCCCTGAACTCGCGCTTGTACCAGCCGACGGCGGTGCCGACGATCAGGCGCCCGTTCGAGATCAGGTCCAGGCTTCCCAGCTGCTTGGCAAGAATCACGGGGTTGCGCATCGGCATGACGAGGACGCCGATGCCGAGCTTGATCGTCTGCGTGCGCGCCGCGATCGCAGTGAGGATCGACAGCGCCTCGATGATCGGGAAGCTCGGCTCCACGCCGAGCAGGATGTGGTCCCACGCCCAGATGGATTCGTAGCCGAGCTTCTCGACGCGTACGCCGTAGTCGATCAGCTCCTGCGCGCTCGGCATCTCGGGGTAGCGCGTGAAGTTGCGCATCGCCACGCCGAACTGGGTCTGCTTGCTTGCCATGGTGTCCTCTCCGGAAATCGCCGTGGCCGTGTCAGGCCGTGTAGAGCCGGTCGGGGTCGAGGTCGCGCAGCACCGCGAGCTCGTCCTCGTGCGGCGGGGCCGTGCGCTCGGCGCGCTTGTCGATGTGCAAGTCGAAGCCGGTGCTGTCCTGGACCTGCTCGGGGGTGACGCCCGGATGCAGCGCCAGCACGCGCATCTCCCGGCTCTTCTCGTCGAATCCCATCAGGGCGAGGTCGGTGACCACTCGCCACATGCCGCCGGAGACGAGTCCACGCTGCGCGCGCGTGTCGCCGCCGTCGATGAACCCGGGGCTGGTGATGAAGTCCACCTTCTCGACGAAGCGGCGCTTTTCGTGCTTCATCGCCACGATCATCTGCGTGAGCGAGGAGATGTCGTTGCCGCCCCCGGTGCCGGGCAGGCGGATCGAAGGCGACCCCGGGTCGCCGATGTAGGAGCTGTTGAGATTCCCGAAGCGGTCGATCTGCGCACCGCCCATGAATCCGACGTCGACGTAGCCGCGCTGAAGCAGCAGGAGCACGTCCGTGATCGGCAGCACCATGTTGGCGCGACGGGTGCAGCGCTGCTCGTTGGTCGAGGGCGGCAGCTGTCCCGCCACGACGAACGGCCCGATCACGCCGCCCTCGAACAGGATCGTCAGCGTGGGCGCATGCAGGCGTTGCGCGAGTGTGGCCGCCAGGAGCGGGACGCCGACGCCCGCGAACACGGTCTGTCCGTCCTCGAGAAGCCGCGCGGCCATCACCGCGAGGAGCTCGGAGGCGGTATAGCCGGCGTGCTCAGTCATTGAAGATGCTCCTTCCGCGCCGGCTCGCGTCCATGACGGCGTCCATGCCGAGCTTGGCGAGGTAATCGGACCAGCTCGCCGGTCCGTAGTAGTACTCGTCGAGGTACTGCTTTACGCCGCTCACCGTGTCCTTGCTCGTGAGAGCAGCGTAATGGTCCATGTGGCTGAAGAACGGTTCGTACAGCCCGTAGCATTCGTGCGGCGCGCTGCCGTAGGGCACCTCGACCACCGCATCGACGGTGAAGAACGGGATCTTGGTCCGGTCGGGCGCGCGGCGGATCTGGTCGTTGGAGATCAGGCGCTCCGCGGTGAGGATGACGCGGTTCGCCGCCATCGCGATGTCGATGTCCATGAACTGCAAGCCGTCGATCTGTGCATTGCCGTAGCGGTCGGCGCGCTGCACGTGGATCAGCGCGACGTCGGGGTTGAGCGCCGGGAGCAGCATCAGGGGCTCCCCTGTAAAGGGGCAGGCCATCGGTTTCACTTGGTCCTCGACGAGCCGGCCGACATCCGAGCCGAGCATCGCGCGGGTGGCCATGAACGGCACCCCCATCGCGCCCGCGCGGTAGCGCAGGCCCATCGACATGTGGCTCCATTCCTCGAAGCGGGCGAGCTTGTTCTCGGTGTAGTGACGCATGACCTTCGAAATTCCCCACACGATGCCCTGGCTGAACCAGCTGGTCATGATGTGCTCGCTCGCGCCCGAGGCGTAGAGGAGGTCGCCTTCGGTGGAGACGATCGAGCGCGAGACCCTGAGGTTTGCGCGGCGGGCGCGGATCAGCGACCAGATCATCGCGATCGGCGTGCGCGACATCGTGCAGCCGCCAATGGCGACGTGGTCCCCGTCGTTCACCAGAGAGGCCGCTTCCTCGAGCGACATGACCTTCTCGCGCAAGCCGCGGTCGCGGGATGCGGTGGCTTCGCGCAGCTGTCGATAGCTCTTGACGCCGGGTGCTTCGCTCATGCCGATTCCTCCTGCGCTCGCGAGTGCGTCATGCGCACCCTGCTGTCGTGATTGAAGGCGGTGATCATCTCGTCCCATTGGGGGACCAGGTCGTGCAGGCCGCGCCAGAACGCCTGCGATCTGCGCTTCTCGAAGTCGGCGAGCGGCACGCCCTGCTGCTCGACCCATGTGAAGTACGAAAGGTTGAAGATGCGCTCGCGCTCGCGCGTGGTCGCCTCTAACACATGCTGCGTGTCGGCGCCGGCGAGGTGGCGGCCGTACAGCTCGGCGAGCATAGCCTCGCTCGGCTCTGCCGCGTAGCCGTTTCGCTCGAGGTAGTGGCGCAGCTCGCTGGCGTAGAGTGCGGCGCCGTCGGTAGCGACCGTAACCACCACCTCGTCGGGTCCGAGCCGCTGGTGCCTGGCGAGCTTGATCGCCGCGAGCAGGTTGCACAGGCTGGAAAGCCCGAACCACCGCATCATGCCGAGCAGTTCCGCCGAAACGCCAGTGCGCCGCTGCAGGTAGGCGCGCCCGGCCGCCGTGTTGAAGACCGCGTTCAAGCCATCGGTGGCCTGGTCGCTGACGCCGATCACGAAATCGGTGTTCATGACGTTGTGGATCAGGGGCACGTGCTTGTCGCCGATGCCCTGGATGTTGTGCTCGCCGTAGCCGTTGTTGAGCAGCGTCGGGCATTCGACCGCCTCGACGGCGGCGATCTTCGCGCCGTACTTCTCCTTCAGGTAATCGCCGGCGCCCAGTGTCCCCGACGAGCCGCTCGCCGCGACGAAACCGGCCAGGCGCAGCCCCGCGGCAGGCCGGTCGAGCGCTTCGAAGATGCGGCCCAGTGCCGGGCCGGTGCAGCGCCAGTGTCCGAGGTAGTTGCCGAACTCGCTGAACTGGTTGACGATCTCGTTCGCCGGGTCGCGCGCGAGCTCGGCGCACTTGTCGTAGATCTCCTTGACGTTGCTCTCCGTGCCCGGCGTACGCACGATGTCCTCGGGGCCGGCCACCCAGCGCTGCAGCCACTCGAAGCGCTCCGCGCTCATGCCGGCCGGCAGCACGGCGACGCCGCGGCAGCCGAGGATGCGCGAGATCGCGACGCCGCCGCGACAATAATTCCCCGTCGAGGGCCAGACCGCGCGCTGGTGCGTGGGGTCGAAGCGGCCGGACACGACCCGGGGCGCGAGGCAGGCATAGGCGGCTTGTACCTTATGCGCGCCGATCAGCGGGAACGTTGCGCCGAGCGCGACGACGATCCGCGCTGGGACGCCGGTGAGGGCCGAGGGAAGCTCGACATGGACCGGAAGGTGCACCTGGCCGCGGCGGTCGCTGGCGTTGAACCAGTTCACGCGATAGAGGTTCGCCGCATGCGGCGAGTCCGGGTCGATCGCGGCGAGGGACTGCCGGACCGCCTCTGGCGTCCGCGCGGGATCGGCCATCTCCTCGAAGGTCGGCAGGCGAACCTTGCGCTCCCGGGCGCGCGCTACCGCGCGCCGCCGGACCTCGGCGCCTTCGACCTGGGTGGGAAAATCGAACGGGTTCATCATCGGTCTCATCTGCTGGGCAGTCGCCAGACAGAGGGGAACGCTCAGCGCGAAAGCGACGCCAGCGCCACCTTCGCCGCCTGCTTGATGTGATGCAGCGAGGCGTCGTACGCCGCCTGCGGATCGCGTTTCTTGATGGCGTTCAGGACAGCGCGGATTTCCCGAATGCTCGCCGGCCCGCGCTTGGGCGACGAGAGCGACACGCGACGCAGCATCGTGATCCGCGCGTTCATCGTATTCAGGATGGTCGGGATCATGCTGTTGCCCGAGCCTTCGAACAGCACGTCGTAGAAGCGCCGCTTCGCTTCGACGATCCGGTCCACGTCGGCGTCCTTGTAGGCCTGGTCGAGAACCCGCACTGCGGCCTCGAGCTGCTGGACCTGCTCATCGGTTGCATGTGTCGCAAACAGCTGGGCCGCCAGAGCCTCGAGCGCGCCGCGGACCTCGTAAATGCTTGCGGCATCCTGCGTAGACAGCCTGGTGACCGACGGGCCGCGATTGGGCAAGGTCTCGATCAGACCTTCGGTTTCGATCTGCCTCAGCGCTTCGCGGACCGAGGCGCGGCTCACGCCCGTCAACTCGCACAAGTCCTTCTCGACCAGCCGCTGGCCGGGGGCGAAGCGTCCGCTCGTGATCGCCGTGCGCAACACCTCCGCCACCTGCTGCCGTACCGGAGCGGCAACCGGGGCGATGCGCATCGAGAGGTCAGTCATAGGTTCTAAGTCCGGCGTAACGGGTGGCCTTCAGCATACAAGCGGAGCACGGGCCTGCACAAGATGTATTCGGCCGAGCCGCCGGAGAGCACGAGGGTTCCTCATCGCTTCGGAACTGCCAGCTCCACCAGCTGGCGCATGTCGCTCAAGCCGCCGGCCTTCCAGCACAGCGCGATGAGCTCGCGCACCTGCTCCGACGGCAGCACGCGCGCGGCCTGGTCGTGGAACTTCTCTTCCAGCTCTGCATCGGTCATGGGACGCCCGAGGTTGCCGATCGCATGGTCCACCTGCTTCTCGATGCGCTCTCCACTGGTCAACTCGACTTCGACGCGCACAGCGTCCTCCGCCACGCTGGGGTCGGCCATGGCGGTCACCCGCTCGCGCACGGCTTTGACGTCGGGATCGTTGACTGTCTCGTCGCTGAATTCGCCCAGGCCAGCCTTACCGCGGACCAGCCCGATGGCCGCCGCATGAAAGACCGAGAACTTGCCTTCCAACCCGACCTGGATGTGCTTCTTGTTGCATAGATCGAGGACCAGCGGGGCCACCTGCAGCCGCACCGCGGCGATGTCTCGAGGTCTTATCGCGCGGCTGCGGAAGATCTGACTGCACGCGTCGATGGTCGGATGAATGACGATTCCGCATGGGAACGGCTTGTACGTGTTCTCGCGCAGATCGAAGTCGACACCGAGCCGGTTGGTGACCTTCGCGAGATCGTACTTCGCGGCTTGTACCGGAGCGAAGCCGCGCGGACCCTCGATCCCGGTGTCGCTGCCGGTGAATCCCTCGCGCGCCAACAGTGCGGCGACGTAACCATTCTGGGCGGAGCGGCCGGGATGGAAGGCCTTGCCCATCGACCCGAACATCTCGCGCAATCCAGCGGCTTGCGTTGCAGCCAGCCCGAGTGCCCAAACCATGTTCTGATGCGGGAGACGGAGCAGCTTTCCGATCGCGGCGGCTGCGCCGAACACGCCGGCCGTCCCCGTGATGTGCCAACCGACATCGTAGTGCGCCGGATAGACCGCGTTGCCCACGCGACACTCGGCTTCGAATCCGAGCACGAACGCCAAGAGGAACTGCTCGCCTGTCACGTGCTCCGCGCAGGCGTATGCGAAGAGAGCCGAGGCCACCGGCGACGTCGGATGGATGTAGTTCTTCGGGGTGGTGTCGTCGTAGTCGTGCACGTGCGAGCTGATGCCGTTCATCAGCGCAACGTGCAGCGGGTCGAGCCGCTCCAGACGGCCGAGGACGCGGGCAATCGGTTTTCCGGCGTAAGGGGCGAGGGCTCGGATCGCCATATCCACTGCCGGCTCGCGGCTGCCGCCGATCGCGCAGCCGACGTAGTTGAGCAACGCGCGATGCGCCTCGTGCCGCACGTCCGGCGGTATCGCTTCGAGCCGAGCGGACACGATGTACGTTGCGAGTTCGGTCGTCGCTCCCATTGCTGATCCCTCTAGCGCCGCTGCTACGGATCCAGCGCATAGTCTCCGGACCGGCGGCAGGCGCGGCATCGACGGCGTTCGGGAGAGGCTGCTGGTCGGCACCGGATGGTTCGGTGCCGCGAAGAATTATATGGACCAGCCGACCAGCAGACAAGATGATTGTCTGCTGCCGTACCGACTCGGACAATTCGCGGATCAGCCGCGCCCGAAGCCCGGCACCCCGAGCGTCGCCAGCTGCTTCTCGGCGGCTTCCATCCATCCGCGGTTGGCGGCTGGGCTGGCCGGGCTTGGATGCAGGATCTGCCCGACGCGTGTCTTTCTCGCCAGCGCGCTCTCGACGAGATTGCCTTCGAGGACGGCGCGGATGCGTTTTTCCGCGAACCCGCCGACGCCAATCGCCCAGTCCGGGTTGAGCGCCGTCAGCGCGGCGGCCAAGTGACGATCGCACGCCTCGTACACGGCGTTCAGCAGGGCCGCCGGGAGTTTGTCCGGCGTGAAGTTGCGGCCCGACGCCTCGAGCAGCGCCAGCGGGCAGTAGTTCAGCACGAACCAGTCGGCAAAGAACGCCTCTGCCGTGCCGAATCGCTGGGCCGCCCAGCCCCACAGCCGCCGTCCGCTGACCTCCGAGCGCTGGCAGTCGAAGCCTTCGATCGGCCTCTTCGGATGCTCCGAGCTCGGTTTCTGCACCGGAGCGTGGATCCCCATCCACCCGCGCACCGCGGCGATCTCGCCGAACGGGATGCCTGTCTGCATCATGCCGAACGGTCCTGGGTTCATCCCCAGCAGCACGACGCGCTTGCGGCCGACCCCGTAGCGGGTGACGTAGGCCTCGTAGGGTGCCCATGCATACTGGTGCGGGTCGTACACATGCGCGACCGGTGCTGGGAACTCGAGCTTTGCCAGCGCTCGCGACACGGTTTGCGCCGCGTCGAGCATGGGCGCTGCGCTCATCGGGTGAGCGTGATCAGGCGCGATTGCTTTTCAGGCACCCGACGCGTCGACGCTGGTAGGTGGGATGCGAAGCTCCAACAGACCGTTCGCGCTGAGAGCGTGTTTCGACTCGCTGTGCGACGCTCAACACGAACGGGGTCCCACCTTATTCTACGCGAACCTCGCTTGCTCCTGGCGGGCGTAGACTTCGCCCCAGGTCTTATCCCAGTCGTTGCCGAGGAAGTCGACCTCGCGCCCGTCCGGCTGGTGGAAGCGGTTCGGGATCTGAAACATCCCCATCATCAGGCCACCCTCGGGTCCAGCCCAGGCTTCGTGTCGGCTGCCCGCAGGACGCCAGACGAACTCCCCCGCCCGGCACACGCCCTCGCCGCAGACAAGGGAGCCTTCGAGCACGTACGTCTGCTCGATGAGCACGTGTTCGTGGTCCGGAAGCTTTGCGCCCGGCGCCATCCGCAACAGCATGGTGAGGATGCCGGAGGCGCGGTCGATCAGCAGCGTCTTGGTCTCGCACCCCGGGTGGGGGGTCTTCTCCCAGGGCAGCGCCGCGACATCGACGAAGCGCGAAGCCAGCGGCGGGAGACTCGCGTGATTGGGGGCTTTCGGCGTGACTGCGCTCATGTGCCTTCTCCTTCGGATGGTTCCGATCGCGGCCGCCCAGACCGGTGCATAGCGAGCCTCGGTATCCGGGACGGGGAAGTCCTGAGCGTGAATTATCCATCACCTCAGGTCCGCGCGCAGCAACAACGCTGGAACCAGTGAAAGCCGCTACTTGCGTACCGGCGTGCAGTGGACTTGATCGTCTCTCAACACGCAGTGCGCGTCGCCTATCTTGAACAACGCGACTGGCGTTCCCTGATCCCTCTCGACCTGGATTGTCGTCTCAGCAGCACGCGCGGCACCGGCGGCCAGCAGCGTTGCAATCAGCAAACTCGTCAGGATATGGGTCGTCTTCATGGTTTGATGCTCTTGTGCTCACCGGTCCGGCCGTTCCCCGAGGACACGGGCCGATGCGATCACGCAAGTCTAGAGGACGAGGCGAGCCGGCTCTTGAACGCCATTGCCGAAAGTTTGGACGATCTTGTCATGTAGTGAACACTTCATAAGCTCATGCGCGCATGGAATGACGGGACGCGGCCGGCTCGCGGCGACCGGGGAGCGGTAGCGACGGCGCGAGATTTGGTGAACAATGCTCCCGCCGCTTTATCGGCTACCGCGACCCAACCCAGCCCTCCCCGCTGATGCAGGAACCCATTGTCCGATTGATCCAGCAGCTTCGTGCCGCCAGCCGTGTAGTCGTCTTCACCGGTGCAGGCATCAGCACGGAGTCGGGCATACCGGACTTTCGCAGCCCGGGCGGGCTGTGGTCGCGCATGCCGCCGATCGAGTTCCAGGACTTCATGGCCTCCGAGGAGATGCGCCGGGAGGCCTGGCGCCGCAAGCTCGTGACCGACCGCACCATGCGCGCGGCCGAGCCGAATCGCGGGCATCGGGCCGTGGCGCGGCTGGTGAGCAGCGGTGCATGTGCATGCGTGATCACCCAGAACATCGATGGACTCCATCAGCGTTCCGGCGTGCCCGAGGACAAGGTCGTGGAGCTTCACGGCAACAGCACCTATGCGGCCTGCCTCGACTGCGGCCTGCGACACGAACTGGACCCCATCTTGTCGGCGTTCGAGCGGGACGAGACACTGCCGGTGTGCATCGGCTGCGGGGGCATCGTGAAGACCGCTACCATTTCCTTTGGCCAGCGCATGCCGTTGCAGGCTGTCGAGCGCGCCCACCGCGAAGCTCTTGCAAGCGATCTGTTCATCGTGCTCGGGTCGTCGCTGGTCGTGTTTCCAGCCGCAGATTTGCCGCGCCTCGCCAAACGCAACGGGGCCAAGCTGGTGATCGTGAACCGGGAGGCGACGGACCAGGACGATATCGCCGACCTCGTCATCCACGGCGAAATTGGCCGAACACTCGGCGAGGCGGTCGACCTAGACTAGCTGCGACGTAAACACCGATCGAGCGCAGCCGCGGCCTGCCCGCTATCATCCCAACATTCTTCCCCTGTACCTGGCCTCTTGCTCCCGATGAAAATAGAAACGATCGAAACCATCGTCCTGCGCATTCCCTTCACCACGGGCGGCAGCGCGAATGCAGACTCCTGGGGCGGCAAGGCCTGGCAGACCGCCGACGCGCTCCTGGTGAAGGTCACGACCGATGAGGGGCTCATCGGATGGGGCGAGGCCTTCGGCTACAACGTCATTCCTGCCACCAAGGCTGCGATCGACCACATGCTCGCTCCCATCTGCGTGGGGCGCGATCCGCTCGCAATCGAAAGTCTGCATGCTCGATCTGCAGCAGAAGCTGCACATCTTCGGACGCGGCGGCCCGGTCATCTTCGGCCTGTCGGGCCTCGACATCGCGCTGTGGGATATTGCCGGCAAAGCCGCCGGCCAGCCGTTACACCAGCTGCTGGGCGGATGCCGCCTGGCGCGTCTGCCCTGCTACGCCAGCTTGATCCGCTATACCGACCCGAAGCTGGTGGCGTCCAACGTCGAGCGGGCGTTGAAGCAGGGGTTTCGCCACATCAAGCTGCATGAGATCGAGGTCGTTCCTACCCGGGCGGCGCGTGAGGTGGCAGGCGAGAGCGTGGACATCATGCTCGACGTGAACTGCCCGTGGTCGCTGCGCCAGGCGCTGGACATGGCGGAGAGGCTGCGGCCATTCAACCTGCGCTGGCTGGAAGAGCCGGTGTGGCCGCCGGAGAACTATGCCGGGCTCGCGGAGGTGCGGGCCAAAGGTGGCATTCCGGTCGCGGCGGGCGAGAACGCGGCCACCTTGCTGCAGTTCCAGCACCTGTTCGATGCGCACGCGGTGGATTTTGTGCAGCCCAGCCCGACCAAGATGGGCGGAGTCTCCGAGCTGCGCAAAGTGTACGCATTGGCCGCGGCTCACAACGTGACGGTCATGCCGCACACCTTTTACGACGGGCCTGGCCTGCTCGCCGGAGTGCACGTCAATGCGGCGCTGGGCCAGGGCTCGCTGGTCGAGTGGCGCTACTTCGATCTGGAAGCATGCCTCTATGGAGACGCGGTGTTGCCGAAAGAAGGTTCGCTCGCGGTGCCGCAGGGTCCGGGTCTCGGCATTGAGCCCGACCCGGAAGTGATTCGGCGCTACCGCATAAGCTGACCCTCTCCGCCCACGCTCCGAATACGATCGCTCGAAATCACCCGGCCCGGGCGCGGGGTCCCTGCGCTAGTTGCGATAAGGTCCTAGCGGAAGACTTGGCACGGTTGCGAACTGCGCCGGCACCTCGCCGGTGAGGCTCTCGAGGAACGCGACGATGTCGGCGATGTCCTCTTTGCCGAGGTCGCGCCCGAGCTGAAGCTTCCCCATGATCCGCACGGCGTCCCCCAGCTCGGCGACCGAGCCGTCGTGAAAGTAGGGCGGCGTCACCGCGACGTTGCGCAGTTGCTCGACCTTGAAGATGAACGCGTCGGCCTCGTTCTTCGTGTCCTGGAACCGCCCCTTGTCCCGTCCCTTGAACACGTCGATCTCCACGCTTCCGGTCAACGTCCAGTAGTCCTGCGTAAGGCCGAACTTCTGATACATCTGGCCGCCAACCGTGACGCCGTTGTGGCAACCCGAGCAACCGAACGACATGAACTTGTCGAGACCTTGCTTGGCTTGCGCGCTCAGTGCACCGGTGTCGCCCTTCAAATAGCGGTCGAACGGCGCCGGCGTCAGCAAGATGCGCTCATACGCGCCGATCGCCTTACCCCAGTTCTCGACGTTGATCGGCTCGGCTTCGCCGGGGAACGCTTGCTCGAACAGGGGCCGGTAACCGGGAATCGAGCGCAGGGTTGCCTCGACCTTGGCATAGTCCGCATTACCGTACGCCAGCGGGCTGATCAGTGCTTTGACTGCCTGCTCTTCGACATCTTTCCGGTTGCCGCCGTAGTGCTGGACGAACTGGAGCGCCGTGTTGAACACCGTCGGCGCATTGCGCGGGATCAGCTTGTTGTTGTTCCCGATCGACCGTGCCAGCGCATCGGTGCCGTGCAACGTCGGCTGGTGGCACTTGGCACAGCTCACTCCGCCATCTGCCGACACTCTGGGCTCGAAGAACAGGGCCTTTCCGAGCGCCACGCGCGCGGGAGTGATCGGGCGTTCCGGAGTGCTCGCGTCGGGGGGCAACGGCTTGAACACTTGTCGTGCGCGTTCCAGCAAGGCCTGTTCGGCATCCTCCGCCGATACGACCGCGGCGGACGCCGCTACGAGTCCGATGCAAGCCAGCAGCAGCACGGTCTTCGTTCTCGTCATACCTTCCTCCCGGAAATTCGTGTTACACGCCACGATTCTTGCTCGACTTCGGCCGCGCGGCAAGTGCTCCAGGGCTCGCCCGCTCCGGTAGCAGATCGCGAGCGAAAAGCTTGCTTCCGCGCTCACGCCGGCAGTGGAAACTCCTGCAGGTACTGCATGTAATCGTCCTCGACATCGATTTGCAGGGCAGCCAGCAGCCGCACCACTCCGGCGTAGAAGGAAATCGTCATCAGCAGATCGACCAGCTGCTGGTTGTCGAGGCCTTTTTTCAGCTCGATGAAAGTGCCGTCCGACAGGCTGGGCTGGACCGTCAACTCGCGCGCTGCCCGCAACACCGCCTTGGCCAACGGTGTAAGGTTGGTCGGCTGTCCTTTCGTTTCGGCTTCGATCGCGCGGATGTCGTCGTCTGTCACGCCGAAATCGCGACCGATCTTGATGTGGTGCGAATACTCGTAGGGCGATCGCGTCAGGTAACCGACCTGGAGAATGGCGATCTCGCGCAGTCTCGGATCGAGACGGCTGTGGAAACGGATGTATTTGGCCAGCGTAACGAAACTGCGCGTGCCCTCGGGGCTGTGCACCATCGCCCGATAGAGGTTGATGTTGCGGGCCAGCAAGTCCCGGTTCTCGGGAGCCAGATCGGACGGTTCAAGGTAGGGGACGCGCGCCATGTTCGGTTCCTCCGTGGGGGAGCCAAGCGTAGCATCTGCGCGCGGGATCGTCCCGGCCGCCACCGACAGGCGTCGAAACGCCCCGCTATCAGCGCCGTAGCGTTCCCGCTCTTGCAAGCATCAGGGCTTCGGTGTGCTCCAACTGTCGAGATCGATGCCTTGGACATCGAAACCCTCGTTCTTGGGTGCGTCGCGCCGGTTCTGTTCCACCGTCACGCGCTGAAACGCCTCCGCAAATTCGAAGCTGACCTTCGCCAGGTTTTCCGGTTTCGACTTCGTCTGAACTGCGCTGTCGGTGATAGCCACGTGGCGGCAGATCAGTTCTATGTAGATCTTCGCCGCCAAGTCCAGAACCGGATCTGCGGCGAGCGCTTTAGGGCTTTGGGACATGTGCTGGACCGTCCATGAAGATGAGCGTCAATGGTACGCCTGAACCCTTACGGCGCGGTGATCTTAGTTTCCGGCGGTGCCCACGCTCTCCCTTTCTCGCCATACAATCTGAAGGACCGCCCAAGGGAGGAGACCCAATGAGCAAAGACAAGATCGACCGGCGCACTTTTCTCAAAGGAGCAGGGCTGGCGGCCTTCGCCGCGACCGGTGGACTCCGCGCCCTCGCGAGCTGCGCCGAAGAACAGGTGCCTTACTCGTCCGGTACCCAGCCCCCCAAGCTCAAGGCGCCGCCCAACGCCTGTGACTGTCACATGCACATCTACGACAGCCGCTTTCCTGTGGCGCCGACGGCTACTCTGCGGCCGCCGGACGCACACGTCGACGACTATCGCCTGCTCCAGAAGCGGATCGGCACGACGCGCAACGTGATCGTGCAACCATCGACCTACGGCACTGACAACCGGTGCACGCTCGACGCAGTGGCTCGGATCGGGCCCACGGCGCGCGCGGTAGTGGTCGTCGACACCAGTGTCTCGGACGCCGAGTTGAAGCGATTGGCAGGACTGGGTGCGCGCGGGATTCGCTTCAACCTGGTGCAGGCCGGTGCTACCTCGGTCGACATGATCGAGCCGCTCTCGAAGCGGGTGAACGATCTCGGCTGGCACGTGCAGATCCACATGCTCGGCGATCAGATCGTGCAGATCGAGGATCTGCTGCTGCGGCTTCCAACGCCGATTGTTTTCGATCACATGTGCCGCCTGCCTCCAGGCAGCGGCGTGAAGCACCCCGCATTCGCGGTCGCCCGGAAGCTGATCGACAAAGGCAATACCTGGGTCAAGCTGTCGGGCGCGTACATGAACACGAAGGTCGGACCGCCCAGCTATGCCGATGTGACCGAGCTGGCAACAGCGTACCTGCAAGCCGCGCCGGAGCGCATGGTGTGGGCAACCGACTGGCCGCACCCGACGGAAAAAACCGATAAGCCCGACGATGCCGTGATGTTCGATCTCCTGGCGGTTTGGGCGCCCGATGAGCCCACGCGCCGCCGGATACTGGTCGAGAATCCAGAAGTCCTGTACGGTTTCCCGAAATCGAGTTGAGCTCCGGCGCGCGCTCCCGCCACCCCACCCGCTGCGCGGGGAAAGAGCTTTTTCTCCCCGCCTTTTCAAGGCGGGGTGGCGCGAAGCGACGGGGTGGTTACACTGGCGATTCATCGCAAAGCCTGCAGGTCACGCACATGAAGCTGAGCAACGACCCTTCGCTCAAACCGCTGCGCCGGCAATTGCGCACTACGCTGACACCAGCGGAGGCACGACTTTGGAAGCAACTGCAGAACCGTCAACTGGCGGGTCGTAAGTTCAGACGTTAGCACAGCGTCGGACGCTACGTCCTCGACTTCTATTGCCCACGGGAATACCTCGCGGTAGAGCTCGACGGCGCAGCGCACGATCATGAGCTCGCTGCGGAACGTGATGAGGCTAGGACGCGTTACCTCGAATCGCTTGGCATAACCGTCCTTCGGTTCGAGAATCGAGATGTCGTTGAGAATCTGGAGGGCGTGTTGCGGATGATCCAGGATCGCTTCGGGACCAGGTCGTGACCGCCGCAGCGCCCAACCTCGAGCGAGCTCCCACCACCCCGCCCCTCCGGGGCACCCCTCCTCTGGCAGGAGGGGAGGATCTAATCTCTCCCCTCCTTTTCAAGGCGGGGTGGCGCGAAGCGACGGGGTGGTTATAGCCGCTCGGCCTGACGTAACTCAGGCCGAAGCTCGAACGTAATCAAGAAAAAATTCATCGATCAGGGAGGCGATCAGCATGTCCACCGCAGTTACGCCCGAATTCCAACGCAAAACCATCCTGAAGGTCTCGTGGCGGCTGCTGCCCTTGATCGTCCTTGCTTATCTAGTCGCGTATATCGATCGGACCAACGTCTCCTTCGCGGCGCTCACCATGAACAAGGACGTGGGTCTAAGCCCGTACCTGTACGGCTGGGGCGCCGGCATCTTTTTCTTCGGCTATGCCCTGTTCGAAGTGCCCAGCAACATCGTCCTGCAGCGAACCAGCGCGCGCCTGTGGATTGCGCGCATCATGATCACGTGGGGGATCATCTCCGGGCTGATGGCCACCGTCACAGGCCCTGTGAGCTTCCTGGTGCTGCGCTTTCTGCTGGGAGTGGCCGAGGCTGGTTTTTTCCCGGGCATTATTTTCTATTTGACCTATTGGTTCCCGTCCGTCTACCGCGCCCGTGCCATCTCGATCCTCTACGTCGCTATTCCTGTCTCGAACGCCGTCGCCTCGGTGATCTCCGGCGCCATCCTCGAGATGGACGGCGTGCTCGGCCTCGCCGGTTGGCAGTGGATCTTCATCATCGAGGCGATCCCGGCAGTCCTGCTCGCCTTCGTCGTTCTGCGGCTGATGACGGAGCGCCCAGCGGTCGCAGAATGGCTCACCGCGGAGGAGCGGGACTGGCTCGAAGCGGAGCTGCAGGCGGAACGCACCAAAGTCGAGAGTGCCGGCCACATCAGCCTCCTGCAGTCGTTCACCGACCTGCGCGTCGTGGCGCTGGCGATGATCTATTTCACAGGGGTCACCGCCAGTTACGGTATCGTTTTTTTCCTGCCGCAGATCATCAAAGGGCTGGGTCTGTCGAACATGGCGACGGGCCTGGTAACGGCCATCCCGTATACGATCGGTACCATCGGCCTGCTGGTCTGGGGCTACTCCTCCGATCGGCTGAACGAACGCCGCTGGCACCTCATCATCGCGACGACCGTCGCTGCAGTAGGGATCGTCTCCGCAGGCTGGTTTAGCCACTCCTACTGGGCAGTCGTCGCCATTTCGATCGCCACCGTCGGCATCTATGGGTCGCGGCCCTCGTTCTGGCCGATGCCCTCGCTGTTCCTCACCGGGGCAGCGGCCGCATCCGGCATGGCCTTCATCAATTCCATCGGCAACCTTGGCGGCTATGTCGGACCCTTCATCGTGGGCTGGATCAAGGACAGCACGAAGAGCTTCGAGATGGCTTTGTATTTCCTGGCGGCGTGCGCGTTGTTGTCCGCCGTGATCTGTTTTTTTGCCACGCGCGCGACCGACACACGGAAAGCGCTCGAGCCGCGCGCGGCAAAGCCGGTGGCCGCAAAGTGAAGCGGTGGGATGATCGCATGTTCACCAATACCCCGTTCGCGCTGAGCGTAGCCCGGCCGGGCGGAGTCGAAGCGTTGCCAGCACTTCGACTCTGTGACTCGACGCCACTAATCCGTTCGTCCTGAGCGTAGGGCGCACAGCGTCCGGAGTCGAAGGATCAGTGCGAGCGGTATGTTCAGCGCCATGCTATTCCCACGTGCAGCACTGATCTGGACTGTGGCGATGATAGCCAACTCCACCGCGATCGGCGAAGAGGCCTCCCCTCTGCTGTTCGGGACGGCTACGCCGGGCGGCGGCTTTGCCGTTTACGGTCAAGCCGTGATGGAGACGCTCGCCGAGACCGATCCCGGACTGAGCATCGAACTACGAGCGACCAAGGGGAGTGCGGAGAACATTCCGCTGCTCGAGGCGGGCAAGCTCGATCTCGCAGTCGTGGAAGGCACGATTGCCCACGAAGCGCTGACTGGGATCGGGCGCTCGCCGGCGCATCTCTCCATCGTTGCGGCGATGTACTCGAGCCCTGGAATGTTCGTGGTCCGTGCGGATTCGCCCTACCGGTCGATCAACGATCTGAAGGGTCAGCGCGTAGTCTTCGGTGCGGAGGGGTCGGGCCTGGTGGTGCTCGCGCGTTACGTCCTCGATGGCCTGGGTCTGAGCCTGCAGAAGGACTTCGACGCGGTGCTGCTGAAGAGCGCCAAGGACGGGCCGCCGATGGTGTTGAACGGGGACGCCGCCGCGCTTTGGGGTGGCGGCATCGGCTGGCCGGGTTTCGAAGCGGTCGCACGCGGCCGCGAGGGCGCGCGCTTCATCGGGCTGGAGCGCGACGACATCGCGCGCGTCCAGGCGAGGCATCCCTTTCTGAAAGCCATGACCGTCGC
This sequence comes from uncultured beta proteobacterium, assembly GCA_963741215.1. Taxonomy (GTDB): domain Bacteria; phylum Pseudomonadota; class Gammaproteobacteria; order Burkholderiales; family SHXO01; genus SHXO01. The sequence continues at coordinate 533,170 of CAVUHQ010000035.1, read as the reverse complement.
CGCCGGCTCTTATCCCGGGCAAGACCGCGCTATCGCCACCGTCGGCTCATGGAGCCTGATTCTCGCGCGGCCCGGGCTTCCCGATGAGCTCGCCTACCGTTTCGCCCGAGCTCTGGACCGCGCGCAGCCCGCGCTGGGACAGCGCTTGGCCCCGGCGCAAGAGACCACGGTGACCAATACGATCGCCGCCGCGCCGCGCCCAGACATGCTCCATCCAGGCGTCGCGCGCTACCTGAGAGAGATAGGCCTGATGCCTTAACAGCCTGTTGAAAAACACCTCCAAACCCGTAACGGTTCCCCCCTTTGAAAAGGAGGGTTAGGGGGATTTGTATCGGTGCCGCATCACCCGACGACGGCAAATCCCCCTCCCCGTCCCCCTTTCCAAAGGGGGAAGCTGCGGTGTATGAGCCCTTCGACCTGCGCTTTGGAACAGGCTTCGGGAAGCGGAGTCGAAGGACCAGCGCGAACGGTGTTTTTCAACAGCCTGTTAGGTCATAATGATCGGGCGAGAAGCCCAGATCGTGGTCATGTGAGACTTGGGTCATGCTTCCCTGGATACGGGATACGAGCGAGAAGCTCCTTCCCGAGGAATCTGGCGATGGCGCTGATGTTCCGCAAGCTTCATCCACATTTCGTCGCCGAGGTGAACGCGATCGACCTCGGCCGCATCCGCGATCGTGAAACGCTGGATGCGATCCGGGCAGGGATGGACGAATACGCCGTGCTGGTGTTTCACGATCAGCCGTTCACGGACCAAGAGCAGGCCGCGTTCGCGCAGCGCCTGGATGGCGAGTTGCACACAAAGACCGGGGCGGCCGCGCATCGGCAAGAGCCGTCTCGGTACCGAAGCACTCGCCGACATCTCCAACGTCGACGAGAACGGCGAGATCCTGAAATCCGACGACCGCCGCCGCATGTACGCCCTCGGCAATCGCTTGTGGCACACCGACGCGTCGTTCCAGGACCCGCCGGGCCGCTACTCGATGTTGTCGGCCAGGGTCGTCCCGCCAGTGTCCGCCGACACGGAGTTCGCCGACATGCGGGCGGCCTACGACGCGCTCGACTCCGAGACGAAGGCGAAGCTGGAAGGGCTGCGCGCACACCACTCGATCGCCTACTCCCGGCAAACGCTCGGGTTCGAGTTTTCCGACGAGGAGCAGGAGAAGCTCAAAGGTGCCATCCATCCCCTCGTGCGCACGAACCCGCGCACCGCCCGCCGGTCGCTCTATCTCGCGTCGCACGCCTCCCGGATCATGGACTGGCCGGTGCCGGAGGGACGGCTCTTCCTGCGCGATCTGATCGAGCACGCGACCCAGCCGGAGTTCGTCTACCGCCATATCTGGCGTGCCGGCGACCTCGTGATCTGGGACAACCGCGCCACGATGCATCGCGCGCGGGCCTTCGACGACGCGAAGCATCGCCGCGAGCTGCGGCGTGTGACGACGCTCGACATCGAGTCGCCGGCCGCCTGACCGGCTCCGCTGATCCTGCGGGCGCTCGCGCGTTGGGGTACCCGTCCCGTCGGGCTGCACCAGGCGAGGCGGAAGGGGACGACTGACACTGCGTCGTTCTGCCAGTAGCTTTTGCGACCACATACCGGCTCCAAGCGCTCGTACGGTACCATAGCGAAGTTCCTTTCTTCTCTGGGTACTTGGAGATCCGCGTGCTCGAAGCAGATTGCATCCCTCTGCTGCTGCCTACCACCTCGCCGTTTGCGCGATCACCAGCCGCGTAGCCGACGAAGATGGCATGCGCTGCGTGCGGATTCGAAGCCTCGCCCGAGTTCGCCTTCTGTCCGAAATGTGGCCATAAGCTTGCCGCGCCCGGCTCCGGTGCCGCCGCAGCGGGCGTTGCGTATGCGGCCGGATCGTCTCCAAGCGAGGCAGCAGCCGAGGAAGCCGACCGCCGGCCCGTGACCGTCCTGTTTGCCGACCTGTCCGGCTTCACCACGTTGAGCGAGCGGCTTGATCCGGAGGATGTGCGTGCACTGCAAACCGATCTCTTCAAAGAGATGTCCGCGACGCTGCAGCGCTTCGATGGATTCGTCGAGAAGTTCGTCGGCGATGCCGTGATGGCGGTGTTCGGCGCTCCCGTAGCGCACGACGAGGATCCGGAGCGAGCGGTGCGCGCCGCGCTGACCATGCGGGAGAGAGTTGCCGCGCTGAGCGGAGACTGGGTGCAGCGTCTGGGGCAGCCATTGTCGCTCCACATCGGTATCAACACCGGCCCAGTGGTCGCGGGGCACATGGGATCGAACCGCGACTCCGCGTATGCAGTGACGGGCGATACTGTGAACGTCGCAGCGCGCTTGCAAAGCAAGGCGGCCCCAGGGGAGATTCTGGTCAGCCATTCGACTTACCTTCTCACGCAGCACGCGTTCCGCTTCGAGTCCTTAGGCATGGTAGCGCTCAAAGGCAAGGCGGAGTCTGTCGCCGCATATCGCGTTGACGACGCTTTGTCGATTCCTCGCCCCACGCGCGGACTGCGAGAGCTCGGGCTGGCCGCTCCACTGGTGGGCAGGCAGACAGATCTGACCGAGCTGACGGCAGCATTCGAGCGAATGCTCACCGGACGTACGCAACTGGTCAGCATCGTCGGCGAAGCGGGCGCGGGCAAGAGCCGCCTGCTGTCGGAGTTCCTGGGTGAGCTGCGGGCGGCAGGCCGTCTTGCGACCGTAGCGGTGCGCAACGCCGCGTGCTCTTCGGTGGGCGAGAGCATTTACGCCGTCCCGGCCGCGCTGCTACGCGATGCGTCCGGCGTGACGCCGAGCGATCCGCCCAGCGTCGTTCGACAAAAGATCGCGTCTGCTCTCGCCGCGTTGGGCGCGGATCAGCAGGAGACGCAGCGCGTCTCGGCATTCCTCGGCTATGTGCTAGGGCTCGAAACCGACGATTCGCGCACACGCTACCTCGAGCCCGAGCAGCTCAAGCAGCAGATCTTCTTCGCCGTTCTGGCCGTCATCGAACGCCGGCTCGAGCACAGCCCGCTCTTGCTGATCGTGGAGGATCTGCACTGGACGGATGCAGCATCCGTCGAGCTGCTGCGCTTTCTGGTCGACCGGCTCCAGGACCGGCAGTTCATGCTGCTCGTCTCGCATCGCCCGGCGGCGGAGCTGGCGCAGCTGACGGCCGGCGAGACTGCTCATACTGCAGTGCGACTGCAGCCGCTGTCGGCGGACAACAGCGAGACGCTGCTCGCCGCCTTCTTCGGCTCTTCGACGCAGCGTCTTCCCGACGAGCTGCGCGCGCGGATCGTCGAGCATGCCGGCGGCAACCCGCTTTTTCTCGAGGAGATGGTGCGCGGGATGATCACAGACGGGGTGCTGGTACAGGAGCGGCATGAATGGATCTACCGCCCGGTTGCCGCACAAGTGCACGTGCCGGGTTCCATTCACGGGCTGCTGCTGGCGCGGATCGACCGGCTGCCGGGCCGCGCACGCCGCGCGATTCAGGAGGCCGCGGTCATCGGCCCCGTGTTCGAGAGGCAGCTCTTGCGTCAAGTAGCGACGGAGCCCGGGACACTCGACGAAGCGCTGGCTGTTCTGGTCGATGCGGGGTTGGTGTCGGAGCACGTGCACTCGACCACGGGCGAATCGATAGCATCAAGCCGGCAGTACCGCTTTCGGCACGGGCTGTTCCATGAAGTCTCGTATCAGAATCTGCTGGGGCGCCGCCGCACGGAGCTGCATACCCGCATCGGCGAAGCGCTCGAAGCCCTGTGCGAGGCGACGGCGCAGCGCGTCGAGCAATTTGCCGTCCTGGGCCATCACTTCCGACTGAGCAGCGACAAGCCGAAGGGTGCACGGTACTTGGTTTTAGCCGGCGACTGGGCACGCTCCGTATATGCGAACGCCGATGCGATTCGCCAATATGAGCTCGCGCTCGGGACCCTCGAAGCCTGCAAGGATTGCGACGCGGAGCGTCTAGCCGTGCACGAGCGGCTGGGCGATGTGCTGGCGCTGGTGGGTGAGCGCTCGGCAGCGATGGATCAGCTGGATGCGGCGCGCGCGGGTTATGCACGTTGCGGCGATCGTTTCGCCGAGGCTCGCCTGTGGCGGAAGACTGGCGTATCGCACTGGGCGGCGGGACGCCGGGCCGAGGCAAAGCGCTGTGTGCAGACAGGGCTCGCGCTCATCGACGACGGCGCCGATCACATCGAGCGAGCCCAGCTCTATCAGGAGATGGGGCAACAGGAGTATCGCGGTGGCGACAACCAGAGCGCCTTGCAATGGACACAACGCGCCCTGGCTCAGGTCGAGCGCCTGGCGTTGGCACCCGCGACGCCCGCTGAGGAAGAGCGCGGCTCCATTGCCAGCGCAATCTCGGCTGCGTTGAATACTCAGGGCGTGGCGCTGGCGCGGTTGAATCGACTGGAGGAGGCGGTCAGTCGGCTGGAGCGCAGCGTAACGGTCGCGCGCGAGGCAGACCTGCTCCAGGCCGAGTGCCGCGGGCTGGCCAATCTCGGAGTGCTCTACAGCTCGCACGATCCAAAACGGGCGATCGAGGCATGTGAACGCGGGCTGGAGACCGCCAAGCGCATCGGCGATCTGGGGCTGCAGTCCCGGCTATATGCCAACCTCGCGGTGGCGTACTGCACGCTGACCAACCGCTGCGAGGACCGGGGCATCGGAGCGGCCAGAACAGCGATCGAGATCGACCGGCGAGTGCGGCAGTTCGATCAGCTGACCGTGTCGCTCATCGTCCTGGCTCAGATCTATCAGTGTCACGGCGAACCAACGCTGGCGCTGGGTTATTATGGAGAAGCCGTGGCGCTTGCCGAGCAAGCCGGAGAGCCTCAGCTGATGTTTCCCTGTTACGACGGTCTCGCCACTTTGTACCTCGACCTCGACGATTCCGCACAGGCCGAGCACTACATGCGTAAAGCCACGGATACGTGTGAGCGCGCGGGCTTGGACCCCGATGCGCTGACGGTGCTGCCCTTTCTAGCGTAGCGCCGTTTATTGGCTGGCGTAGCAATGCAACGAGGAGGAAGCAAGACATGACCATAGCCCCCGACCGTGCACTCAGGCCTGGCGATGCCGCACCGAACTTCGAGCTGCCAGCGGTAAGCCACCAAGGCACCGTGTCTCTCGCCGACTACCGGGGAAGAAAGCCCGTCATGGTGGGCCTGTTTCGCGGCCTTCACTGCCCCTTCTGCCGGCGGCAGATCGCGAGTCTCGCCATCACGCGAGACAAGCTCGCGCAGGAGGGTGTGGAAACGGTGGTGATCGTCAACACGCCACTCGACCGTGCCCGCCAGTACTTCCAATACCGGCCAACCCGTATGGCCTTGGCCTCGGATCCGGACGTGCAGACGCATCGAGCGTTTGGGTTAGCACAGGTGGTGATCGTTCCGGACTCCACGGATCCGCGCGAGCTGCATTGGCCGCAGACCAGCACTATGGCTCAGTTGTTGGCGACATCTATCAATCCTACTGGCGAGCTACCCGAGCCGATGAATCTCTCCGCAGCCGCGGAACTGCTGAACACCAGGGATGGTTATGAGCTGACGGAAGTGGACAAGCAGACCCACGCGGCGCACGGTACGCAGATCGACGGACACTTTCTCATCGACCCCGCGGGAATCATCCGCTGGGCGCATGTCGAAGCGCCCGAGAATCCGAATCAGCTCGGCCGCCTTCCAGCCGAGGATGAGATTCTTGCCGCGGCGCGGGCGGTGAACCGCTAGCCTGGATCTGATTTTTCCGCCCTACGGCCGGCTACGTGGGCCTCTTGACACCAGAGCCGTTACGGTCACAATTGGGTGCACTTCAACAACGCAGGGCGGCGCGGGCGAAGGGCGCCGTCTCGAGCGATTGAAGGAGTCGTTTCCAACCAAGCAACCGATGCAAGGAGAGTTCGAATGGCCAAGGGACAACTGAGAAGCAACAAGGAACCGAAGAAGCCCAAGCAACCCAAGCCGAAGCCTGGCGTTCCGGCATCCTCCTTCGCCGCAGCGCAGGCCAAGTCTGGCGCCGGCGGGCCGGGCAAGAAGAAGTAGCCGGCGAGGCCTCTCGCCCGATCCAGGTTTGCGAAGGCTCGGACCGGCCCCGAGCCTCCGAACAGCGGCGTCGGTTTCGGTACCGCTTGCATACCAGTTGCCCCACTGCTTGAAGTGGGATGCAGCCCGTCGGCTGCGCACAGTTTGACCACCCGTCCTTTCTCTTGCTTGCGAGCATCTCATCGGTCGTTCCGCGCTTGCTCCGGTCGTCGCCGCTGCGGCACGAGCGCTTCCGGCTGTTCTATATAGGGTCTGTCGGCACGGCGCTCGGCTACACCATGCAGGCGACCGTCGCGGCGTGGCTGATGGCCACGCTGACCCCGTCGGCGCTGATGGTGGCACTGGTGCAGACCGCCAGCACCGCGCCCTCGCTGCTGCTCGGTCTGCTGGCCGGCAGTCTTGCCGATATCGTCGACCGGCGCAGAGTGGTTCTGTTTACACAGATCCTGCTGCTGGCGGCCACTCTCACCCTCGGGCTCGCCACCATCGCCGGGATCGTCGGCCCGATCTCTTTGCTCGCATTGACGTTTGCGATCGGTGTGGGATTCACCTTCTACATTCCCGCCCAGCAAGCGCTCGTCAACGATCTCGTCCCGCGCGCGGAGCTGCCACGTGCGGTGACGCTCTCTGCGGTGGCGTTCAATGTTGCCCGCGCGGTGGGGCCGGCACTGGCAGGGGCGATCGCGGCGTGGCTGGGCTCGGGCAGCGCGTTGCTGGCGAGCGCCTTGTTTTTCGTGTGGATGATTGTCGCGCTGCGCCGCTGGCCGAGCCACGTCCGCGCAATTCCTGGAGTTCCCGAGACGCTGCTCTCCGGCGTGCAAAGCGGCCTGCGCTATTTGCGGCACTCGCCCCCGCTGCGGGCGTTCGTGATCCGCAATCTCACGTTCACGGTATGCGCGAGCGCGCTCTGGGCGCTGTTGCCGGTGATCGCCAGGGATCAGCTGGAGCTCGGCGCCGGCGGCTTCGGCGTGCTGCTCGGCTTCTTCGGCGCCGGGGCGATCGCCGGCGCGCTATGGATACCGCGGCACCTGCAGAAGGTGTCGCTGAATACAGTGGTGACCGGAGGGATGCTGCTGTGGTCGGCTGCCGCTCTGGTCATCGCCTTCGCTCCGGCGGTAATCGTCGCTATCGCAGGGACCTGCGCCGCTGGTGCCGCGTGGGTCAGCGTGCTCGCCAGCCTGTCGGCCGGGACTCAGAGCGCCGCACCGGCCTGGGTCAGGGCGCGAGCGGTGGCGACGAACCTGATCGCGATGCAGGCCAGCCTCGCGCTCGGCAGCGTGGTTTGGGGCGCGCTCGCTTCAGCAGCGGGGACACGCGTCGCGTTGATCGTTCCCGCGGGAGTCCTGATGTTGCTCCTGGTGCTGAGCCGCCGCGTCCGCGTGGCGCTCGGGAACGAAGCCGATGTCACCATGGGCGTCCAGCCGCCGGAGCTGTCCATCGCCGTCGAGCCGAATCCCGACGACGGTCCGGTCTTGATTCAAGTCGAATACAGGATCGATCCCGGCAATGTCGACGCGTTCCTGCGCGCCATCCGTGAGATCGAGGCCATCCGGCGGCGCAACGGCGCGAACAGCTGGCGCGTATTCCGCGATCTCGAAGACGCGGGGCGTTTCGTCGAGCGCTTCGTCATCACCTCGTGGGCGGAATACATGCGCCAGCGCTCGCGTATGACCGTGACGGAGCGGGAACTGCAAGAGCGCGTGATCCAGTTGAATCGATCGGGTGTGCCGGTCCGCGTCTCGCGTCTGATCGGCGTCGGTGCGTCCGAAGCTGCCCCGGACGAAGGCAGAGCTGGCCGGACCTGACGTTGAGCCATTGGCAGGGCGTTCAGTTTCATGTCGTTCCAGGCCCGGGTCTCGAATGCAGCGAGCCCGGATGTCCGGCGCGCCCCCGCGCCGCGGGCGGTTGCTAGGCCGTGCGGGCTGCGCAGTCGCGCGCACGCCACCCGAGGACCACGAGTCCGGCGGCCAGCAGTGTCCAGGCGGCGGGCTCCGGTACCGGCGTACCGAAGTGCAGATCGAACTGGGCGTCGTTCGCGCTCAGGTCGAACGGGTCGCCGATGGCGGCGAAGATGCCGGTCTCGCCGAAGCCGGTGCTGGCCGAGGCGAGATAGTCGAAGGTCAACTCGAGAACGTCGCCGGGCCCGAGTTCGGCGATCAGGAAATCGATCAGGACCAGCGTTTTCAGCTCGAATCCGAAGGAGCCGTCGGGCTCTTCGAACCTCGTGACGTTCCCCTCGGCGTCGCGGGTCGGGATCGCGAAAAGGGAACCGAAATTCGGATCGCGGAATGTCGTCATGCCGTAGTCGAGCGCGGTGTGTTCGACCACGCTGCCATCGGGATGGGTGATGCTGCTCAGCAGCCTGCCGCTCACGACCGCCGTCACATCCCTCGCCGGTTCGCTTGGCACGCTATCGCCGATACCAAAGAACTGGAAGGTCGGTGCGGGGATGAGCAAGTCCGCCAGAAGGGTCTGGGAACGGGTGGTGGTGTTGGTGACGCTCAACGTGGCCGACGCGTCGGCCACCAAGGCATTGCGGGGAAGCGAGTTCTGGAAGAAGAACCCGCTTACGCCGACCGCGCCGATCCCGAAGTTGTTCACTGCCGCGGACGCGAAGGCCTGGGTCTGGCTGGTGGGCCGGTTCGGGAACGGGATCGACCCTGCACGAACCAGGGCATTCGCGCTGACGACGCTGTCGCCACGGTAAGGGCCGATGTCGGCATCGGAGTCACTCTTCGCCGGCTGAAGCTGCGTCGTGAAGCCGGCGAAGGCGCTGAGATCGACATCGGAAAATCCGAGTTCATCCGCCGCCGACACCGAAACCGGCGCCAGCGCGGTGACGAGCAGCAGGGCTGCGCAATGGATGCGGTAGTTCATGGCTGGCTCCAGGAAGGGATAGGAATTCCAACCGTATCAAAGGATAGCAATTCCAACCGTATCACGTGTCGCGGGAGGGCTCAAGCGGGTGCTGGGTACCATCTGAGATCGGAGGTACCATTCCAGATTGACTGCGTGGGGGCGCCGTCGCGATCGGCCTGCAGGGGAAAGCCATGATCTTTCGCAGCCGCTACCCGGACATCACCATTCCCGAGGTCCCGCTGACGCAGCTGGTCCTGCGTCATGCAGAGCGGCTGGCGGACAAGCCAGCATTCATCGACGCGGCGTCACGCCGCACGCTCACGTACGGTCAGCTCGCGCGCGACATCGGCCGTGCTGCCGCAGGGTTGAAGCGGCGTGGCTTCGGAAAGGGCGACGTCCTGGCCATCTTGAGCCCGAATGTCCCCGAGTACGCCATCGCATTCCATGCAGTGGCCACAGTCGGCGGGATCTGCACCACGATCAATCCGCTGTACACACCTGATGAGATCCGTCGCCAGCTCGAGGACTCCCGCTCGAGATTTCTCCTGACCATTCCACCGTTGCTGGCAAATGCTCAGGCCGGCGCGCAGGCGACGCAAGTCGAAAGTGTCTATGTGTTCGGTGAGGCGCCCGGAGCGATCCCGTTCGCCGAATTGCTTGACGGGGACGCGAGCGGTTCGCAGGTACCGGTAGATGCGCGCAATGACCTGCTCGTCCTGCCGTATTCGAGCGGGACGACCGGAGTGGCGAAGGGCGTAATGATCACGCCGCGTGCCATGGCGGCGAATTTGCGCCAGGTGGAAGAAGTCGGCTTTTTCGAGGAGAGCGACGTAGTCATCAGCGTGCTGCCGTTCTTTCACATCTACGGTTTGACGCTGATCCTCAATGCGGGGCCTTACTTCGGAGCTACGGTCGTCACCATGGCTCGCTTCGAGTTCGAGCCGTTCCTGGCCGCGCTGCAGGCATTCCGCGTGACCTGCGCTCCACTGGTGCCGCCGATCGTGCTCGCTCTGGCCAAGCACCCGCTGGTGGAGCGCTATGACCTCTTCTCTCTTCGCGTGATTTTCTGCGGTGCTGCGCCGCTCGGCGGGCCGCTGCAGCGCGCCTGCGAAGAGCGATTGAAGGTGCCCGTGCGGCAGGGCTACGGCATGACCGAGCTGGCTGGCGCGAGCTACGTCAGCTCGGAGGAAGCCATGAAGACCGGCTCGGTCGGCATCGCCGTCCCGAGCTGCGAAACGCGCGTCGTCGACATCGATTCGGGACAGGATTGTGGGGCCGGAGCCGAAGGCGAGCTCTGGATTCGCACTCCGTCGATGATGAGCGGCTACCTCAACCAGCCCGACGCAACCGCGGCTACGCTCACACCGGACGGCTGGCTCAAAACCGGCGATATCGGCTACGTCGACGACGACGGTTTTGTCTTCGTGGTCGATCGCCTGAAAGAGCTGATCAAGTACAACGCATACCAGGTGGCGCCGGCGGAGTTGGAGGCCGTGCTGGTTACGCATCCGGCAGTGGCCGACGCCGCAGTGATCGCCAGCCCCGACGAGGAGTGCGGCGAAGTGCCGAAAGCTTTCGTTGTACTCAAAGGTCAGGCGACCAGCGACGAGGTGGTGGCGTACGTCGCCGCGCGCGTCGCACCATACAAGAAAATCCGGCGGCTCGAGTTCATCGATGCCATTCCCAAGTCGGCTTCGGGCAAGATCCTGCGCCGTGTGCTGATCGAACGCGAGCGGGCGGCGCGCAGCTCGTCATAGGCTCGCTGAGACCGGCGCGAGCTTACCGGAGTTTGTCCAAGACGAGTTCGATGCCTTTCTCGAATGCGGCATCCTCGCCCACGGCTTCCCGGACATGCGCCGGATTCCGGCCACGCGCGCGGCAGTCGAGCTTCGTCCGTCGGCCGCCGGCGGCGTCCGGCCCCGACATGCCCGCCTCGCCTGCGGCTATGCAGCGGCGGTCGAGCTGCCTGCGTTGCCCCGAGTGCGCGCATGAAGCTGGTGGCCATCTCCTGTAAGCGGCGCGGGTTTTGCCCCTCCTGTGGGGCGCGGCGCATGGCGCAGAGCGCTGCGCACCTGGTCGACTGCATCATCCCGCGCGTGCCGGTGCGCCAATGGGTGCTCTCGTTTCCGATCCCCCTGCGCATCCTGCTCGCCGCCCATCCGCAGCTGCTCTCGCCGCTGTTGCAGTGCATTCACCGCGTCATTGCCACCTTCTGATCAAACAATCGGGACTGCAACGCAGCCAGGCTCACACCGGTGCGGTCAGGCTCATCCAGCGCTTCGGTTCCGCCGCCAATCTCAACATCCATCTGCATTGCCTGGTGCTCGACGGGGTCTATGGTGTTGGAGCTGCGCAGGGGCGGTGTATAACGCGGTCGACGAAAAATATTTCTACCGCTTAAAGCAGACGCTCACCGGAATGTCCGCCATCGGGGACCGCCATCGGTAGGGGCCGGCCATTTTCCGTTATTGACCAGCACAGATTCTTTGCTTGAAAGCCGCCGTTGGATTCATCGTAGATTGGCAGGCTCGCCCCGAATCGCTGCACACACACGTCAGGACACCGATGGTGGCCGCGTAACGAGGCAGAAGCAGACGGCGCGATAATAGCCGCCGACTGCTGCACCTCAGGAGGGGCCCATGAGCAAGAAAATCCTTTTCGTCGGAGCCGGGGCGATCGGCAGCTACATCGGCGCGTTCCTGTCGCGCGCCGGGCACGACGTGACGCTGGTCGACGCGTGGGCCGAGCAGGTGGAGGCGATCCGCCGCCAGGGAATCGCGGTGACCGGTCCGCACGATCCGTTCACCGCACGGCCCAAGGCCATGCATCTGCACGAGTCCCAGCGGCTGCCGCGGGACTTCCAGATCGTCTTCATCGCCATGAAGGCCTACGACACGGCCTGGGCCGCGCAGCTCGCCCTGCGCCACGCCGCACCCGACGGCCTCATCGTGTCCTCCCAGAACTGCTGGCCCGACCCGATCGTGGCCGCCGTGACGGGCGCGCAGCGCACCGTCGGGCTCATCATGTCGAAGATCGGCGTAGCGCTGTGGAAGCCCGGCGAGGTCGAGCGTGGCTTGGAGAAGGGTCAGGGCCAGGGGCACGACGTCTTCCGCGTCGGCGAGCACGACGGCCGGATCACGCCGCGCGCCAAGGAACTGGCCGAGATCCTGTCAGTGATCGACGGCTCGCAGGTGACCGACAACCTCTGGGGCGAACGCTGGTCGAAGCTCTGCGCCAACGCGATGGGCAACCCGGTGACGGGCATGTCGGGTCTGGGTTCCTTCGAGACCGCCTCGAGCGAAGTCGGCCGCGCCATCACGATCCATCTCGCCGGCGAGTCCGCGCGGGTCGGGATCGCGCTCGGCTACCGCGTGCCGAAGTTCAACGGCGAGAGCGTCGAGCGCTGGGCCGACTCCGCGCGGCGGGAGACGTGGGACTTGCTCGACACGATGCTCACACCCAAATCCGCGACCGGCCGCAACTGGCGCGCCTCGATGGCCCAGGACGTGGCGAAGGGCCGCCCGACCGAGATCGACTACATGAACGGCCACGTGGTGGCCCAGGGCAAGGCCGCCGGCGTGCCGACCCCGGTCTCCGAGGCGACCGTGGAGATGGTCAGAGACGTGGAAACCGGCCGGCGCAAGCAGGCCCCGGAGAACATCGTCGAGGTGCTGAAGCGCGCCGGTGTGTGAGGCTTCCGAGTTATCCTTGAGACGACGCCTCTCGAGGATCTCCGACTCAAGGAGAAACGATGAACTACACCAGGATCTCCGCCGACAGCCACATTGACCTGCCGATGCTCGCGCCTGACATGTTCACGTCCAACGCTCAAGCAGCCCTCAAGGAGAGGATGCCCTACGTCACCGAAGGTCCCGACGGTCCGTACTGGACCTGCAAAAACGGGGGTTCGTTCGGGCTGCTGAACGGTGTGGGGCCGTCCGGACAAAAGCTGGTGCCCGGGCAGAACCACCGCGTGGACGTCATGGCCGCGACGGGGTTCTACGAGGACGGCAAGAAGGGCCACCGCCGCCCGACCGATCCGGTCCTGCGCGCGAAGGACATGGACCGCGACGGCGTGCAGGCCGAGGTGATCTTCGGCATCCTCGGCGCGGCGACGCGGCTGAACGATCCCGTGGCGGCGAACGAGATGTTCCGCATCTACAACGACTGGCTCGTGGACTTCTGCAAGCACGATCCGGCGCGCTTCATCGGGCTGGCCTGCCTGCCCTACGGTGACATCGACGCGGCGGTGAAGGAGATCCATCGAGTCGCGAAGCTGGGGCTCCGCGGCGTGGAGCTGTCGTGCTCGTGGGACATGGAGCCCATGTGGCATCCCATGTGGGAGCCGCTGTGGCAGGCCATCCACGAGGTCGACCTGCCGCTGCACTTCCACACGTTCCCGGCGGTGCCGCCCAGCGTGCTGGACAAGGCATTCGGGCCGACACGTCGCGCGGCGTTCTTCACCGTGGTCTCCGGCTTCCAGATGAACCTGGTCAACATCCTGGCCGCCGTCATCGGCGCCGGCGTGCTGGAGCGCTATCCCAGAGTGCGCATCTCGTTCGGCGAGAGCGGCATCGGCTGGATTCCCTATGCGCTCGAGCGCATGGACTTCGAGTGGGAGGACCGTTTCCGCGACCTCGGCCTGAAGATGAAGCCGAGCGACTACTGGCGGCGCCAGTGCAAGGGCACGTTCCAGTTCGATCGCATCGGCGGCAAGCTGATCGACGAGATGGGTGTGGAGTCGCTCATGTGGGGCTCCGACTATCCGCACGCCGACGGCGTGTGGCCGGAGTCGTCGAAGTATATCGAGGAGCAGTTCGGCCACCTGCCGGCCGACGTCGTGCACAAGATCACCTGCGAAAACGCCGGGAAGTTCTACCGCTTGATGTAGACGCCGCGACACTCGTGCACCAGGGGTGCTCGCGGCGGCTTGTCGGTGAGGTTCCTGGCGATTTGCAGCATGCCTGCGTCGGGGTGCGCCGTGATACCCGCAGTTACCGGTGCCAGTGCACCGGCGTGTCGGGCGTGACAATGTCGCCAAGCTCGAGAAACACCTTATGCGGGGTCCCGGAGAGCCTTGCGGGCCAGCAAGGCACGTTCGCCCGCCCGCTATTCCTTGTAGCTCGGATCCATCCGATCGAGCTTACGGAGCAGTGCAGGCCATTCCATCACTCCGTAGGGGCGTCGTGTCTGCGGCTGGTAGTTCATGTAGGTCGCATCCAGGACCTTTTCAGATACAGGGCGCAACTTGGCTCCGGTTGCCATCGCCGCGAGCTGGGAGCGCGCTGTCAGCTCGAGGCGGTGCATCCAGTTGAATGCCTCCCCGATGGTCTTTCCCACCGTGAGCAGCCCGTGGTTACGCAGGATCAACGCCTCGCCATCGCCGAGATCGCGCAGGAGGGACGCTTCTTCGTTCTTATCGAGCACCACCCCTTCGTAGTCGTGGTATCCGATTTTGAGGAACCGCATCGAGGTTTGGGTAATGGGCAGAACACCGCAATCGAGCGCGGACAAGGCCATCCCGGCCCAGGTGTGCGTGTGGATCACGCATGCGACGTCATGTCGCGCGCGATGGATCGCGCCGTGGATCACATACCCGGCTTTGTTGATGCCGTAGTTCAGGTCTCCAAAGTCAGGCTTGCTCAGAATGTTTCCATCGACATCGATTTTGATTAGGCTGGACGCAGTGATCTCTTCGTACAGCATCCCATACGCATTGATCAGGAACGCGTTCCCCTCGTCGGGCACTGCGGCCGAGATGTGATTGGCCATCATGTCCGACATGTCGTAGTGCGCGACAAGCCGATAGCATGCAGCGAGGTCCACCCGGGTTTTCCATTCGGCTGGAGACACCTTGTCCTGCATTGAATGCAACGTCAGATGGGCCAGGTTGGGCATTGGAACACCTCCATTCGGATCCCCGATGAGCGCGTTGGTGAGGCGATTCGACTTGTATTCCGCGAGTTTGGCCAGCTGGGCAGCGCCTGTTAGGTGCCGCTCTCGGCGAAACAAGCGGATGCGAAGCTCCCGGTGCTGCGACCCTGGTTAGCCGCCGCATCGAATGGCAAGCTCACGCGTATCATACGGTGCTGCAGATACCGCAGCACCTGGCCGGCCCGACGAGTAATCGGTGAGGAATTGGCGTTAGAATGAATGCGAGGCTTTTGATGAAGCACTCGTAGCGCCAAGCTAAATCATTCGAAAAGGGCGGAGACAGCAATGCACGGGATCTGTCGATCTCTCGCCGCCGCGGCGGGCCTGCTGCTCTGGATGTTCATCACCAATCCGGCGTTCGCCCAGAAGCATGGTGGCATCCTGAAGATCTACCATGTGGACAGTCCTCCGAGCGCCTCGATCCACGAGGAAGCGACCTTCGCGACCGTTATGCCCTTCATGGGTGTTTTCAACAATCTGGTGATGTACAAACAGGACGTTGCACAGAACAGATTGGACACGATCGTGCCCGATCTCGCCACTAGTTGGTCCTGGAGCGCGGACGGTACTAAGCTCACCCTCAAGCTGCGTGAAGGTGTCAAGTGGCACGACGGCAAGCTCTTTACCGCCAGGGATGTCAAATGCACCTTTGACTTGCTGATGGACAAGTCGAGCGTCAAGTTCCGCAAAAACCCGCGACAAGAGTTGGTACGACAACGTGACCGAGGTCACCACCAACGGCGATTTCGAAGCTGCGTTCAACCTGAGACGGCGTCAGCCGGCCCTGTTGGCCTTGCTTGCCTCGGGTTACACACCGGTCTATCCCTGCCATGTCTCGCCAGGGGACATGCGCACGCATCCGATTGGCACCGGGCCGTTCAAGCTCGCGGAATTCAAGACCAACGAATCGATTAAGCTGACGCGCAATCCGGACTATTGGAAGACCGGTCGGCCGTATCTAGATGGGCTCGAATTCATCGTGATCCAGAACCGTTCGACAGCCATCCTCGCTTTCATCGCTGGTAAGTTCGACATGACCCTCCCGTACCAGGTGACGATTCCGCTGCTGAAGGATGTCAAGAGCCAGGCACCAAAAGCGATTTGCGAGGTGGCACCGATGAACGTAAGCATTAATCTGATCGTCAATCGCGATTCTTCGCCGTTCAACAACCCGGACATACGCAAGGCGATGGCGATGACGCTCGATCGCCAAGCCTTTGTCGACATCCTGTTCGAGGGACAAGCGGATATCGGCGGCTCCATGCTGCCGCCGCCCCAAGGGAACTGGGGGCTGCCACCGGGTATCCTGAAGACAATTCCAGGCTACGGTCCGGACGTCAAGAAGAATCGCGGAGAGGCCCAAAGGTTGATGCAGAAAGCCGGCTACGGACCCAGCAAGCGACTCAAGATCAAGGTATCGACTCGTAATCTCGCGACATTTCGCGATTCAGCGGTGATCCTGGTTGACCAGCTGAGGGAGATCTACATCGACGGCGAGCTCGACGTAATCGAGACCGCCAACTGGTTCTCCAAGATGGCGCGCCGGGACTATGCGGTCGGCCTGAATCAAACTGGCGGCGCCGTGGACGATCCAGACCAGGACTTTTACGAAAACTACGCTTGCGGCTCGGAGCGCAACTACACTAACTACTGCAACAAGGAGCTGCAAAAACTGTTCGACCAGCAGTCCATGGAACCCAATGTTGAAAAGCGCAGAAACCTGGTCTGGGAGATCGACAAGAAGCTGCAGGAAGACGTGGCGCGCCCGATCATCTTGCACAGCCGGGCAGGTACCTGCTGGCAGCCGTATGTCAAAGGGGTGACCATCATGATCAACAGCATCTACAACGGACACCGCTACGAAGACGTGTGGCTGGACAAATAGCCGGTCTGATCTGATCAATGCCGGCGCCCGCAAGGTAGGCCACGGTCGGAAATCTATTCGCCTGCTGCGCAGGCGCGGATGTCGTTGCGAGAGCGAAATTGAAAGCAACAGCAAGCAGAAGCAGACGTGCGATCACCGAATCACCTCATCCGCGCGCCAGTATCGTTGTCTTCAGGTCGAACCAGGTCGCTGCTCAACTCGGAAAGTAGCAAAAGACGCCCCTTCGCATTTACTTCGGCTTGGTCGGGTAGACCACAATGAAATTGTCGCGGTTCGGCATCTTCACCTGCGGCAACGTCTGCGCATTCATCACGTCCTGGGCCCCGATGATGCCGTTGAGGTGCAGGAGGTAAGCCGTCACGGCGTATACCTCCTCGTTGGTCAGTGATTGCGACTGCGTATATGGCATCGCCCGGCGCACATAGTCGAACACGGTGGTCGCATAGGGCCAGTAGCTCCCGATGGTACGCACCGGGCTCTTGCTGGTGAGCGTGCCCTGCCCGCCGACCAGCTGGTCGTTCGGCTTCCCGGCGCCTTTCTCGCCGTGGCACGACTGGCACTTCTGAGTGTAGACGACCGCTCCCTGTTCCGACGTGCCGTTCCCGGGGGGCAGCCCGGTGCCGTCGGGCGGGATGCTGATGTCCCATCCGGCGATCTCGGCCGGCGTGGCCGGGCGCCCGAGATTGGGGGTCTCCTGGGCCATGCTACGAGTGTGTCCAGCCAGAGCAAGGAGCACGATTACGACAGCAGCCAAGCTATGCGTAGACATTTTTCACCTCACCGTTTGTCGCTATCTGCCACGCCTGGATGGCGTTGTAGTGGAAGATGACGTTGGTGCCATGCGCGCCGACCAGGGCGTCGCGCGTTGGCTGGACCGCACCGCTGTCGTCGGTGGCGCGGCTCTTCAGCACGGTGGGAGCCCCGTTCCACTTCCAGGCGATGCGGAAGCGCGTCAGGGCCCGTGGCAGCACCGGAGCAGCACAGCGCCGCTGCAGCCCAGGTCTGCCCGCCATCGGCCGACACTTCGACCTGCTTGATGGTGCCATGACCGGACCAGGCGATGCCGGAGACCTCGTAGATGCCGGGCTCCCGCAGTGTCACACCAGGGGACGGCCGGGTAATGACCGACTTCACGTCCATCGGATAGGTAAACATGAGCGACTTGCCGTCAGCCTGCAGGTCGGTGTAGCGGGATGTCTCGTCCTTGGTCATGATTGGCGTCGGCGTGACCTTGAGGCGCCGCAGCCACTTCACGTTCATGTTGCCTTCATAGCCTGGCAGGAACAGGCGCACCGGGTAGCCGTTCTCCGGACGCAGCCGTTCGCCGTTCTGATAGAGCGCCAGAAACGCGTCGTCCAGGGCCTTGGCCATCGGCACGCTCCGACTCATCTTGGCGGCGTCGGCGCCTTCGGCGAGGAGCCACGGGGCATTCAGGTCGGCACCGGCTTCTTCCAGCAACAGCCGAAGCGGCACGCCGGTCCATTCACTACACGACACCATGCCGTGCACCTGCCCACACGTGAGGTCAGGTGGTGTCGCACCGTACATGACCAGGCTGTTGCCGGAGCATTCGAGAAAGTGGATGCGTGAGACCATCGGGTAGCGCAGCAGTGCCTCCACGGTGAAGATCAGTCGGGCGCTCCACCAGGCCGTGGATCAACACGCGATGCGTGTCCGGATCGATTTCCGGGACACCGCTGTGGTGGCGCTCGAAATGCAGACCGCTCGGTGTGATCATGCCGTCCAGCGCCTCGAGCGGCGTGCGCGAAGCGCCGCTGCCGGTCGTGCCAGGCTTTGACTGGATGAGGCTGCGTATAACCTTGCTCTCGTACCTGGCTGGACTGCCGTAGCCACTCATCGGTGCCCCTGGGAACTGCATCCATGGGGGCATGTTGGGCGGATCGGCCGCATCGGCCGTGGTAGCAGACACTGCGGCGACACCACCAGCGCCGAGCAGCGCGATACCCTGCTTGAGAAAAAAGCGACGGTCGAGCAGTCCGTTGCCCGCGACCGGCTCGGCGAGAGACAGGTCCTGCGAAGGGAATCTTCCTGGTGGCATGTCAATTCTCCTTTTCATTCAGGTCATACCTGACCGACGGAGGTCAGCGGCGCGCCGGCATGACGCCAGCAAAGCCGAATGACGGTCATCCCCGCCGGCGCGCGAGTCCCTGGCTACCTTGCAGAGGGGTACAGACTTGTACCGAAAGAACGGGCCCTGCGGCCCCAACGTGAGATCTAAGGAAGCTTTGATCAAGTCTCGCATGCGCGACTTGATCAGAGCTTCCCTGGGATCAGCCGGACGGCTGTGAGACTTGAGGACAAGCCGGGCGGCTGCTTCCCATGACTATTTCCTGCGCGACGGTAACGAGTCTACTCCGCTCGGGGGGCCGCTGTTAAAGCTCAATCGCCCGCGATGCTGCCACCATCCTTCATGGCCAGACAATCTGGTGCTCCTCCACGAAGACGGGGTCTACTCCCTCCACGTAGTTCTTCAGATCCGCCAGCAACGTGACACCCTCTGGACTGTTGAACGCCGCCTCGCAGTCGGCCTGCGAATCGAACCAGAGCTCGGAGAAGCCGTCGTATCCGAAACTGGGATAGCGGCTGCGGTCGATCACGTTGATCGAGTAGCGCCGCAGCTTGGGCAATCGCTTCGCGAGCGGCGCGTGGACGTTTACCCAGTGGGCGACGTACTGCTCATGCGTGAGGTCGGCTCGTCTGCGCTGGAGCCCGATGCGTTTGAAGTTTGCCATTCTTGTGTTCTCCTCAGTCGCTGCGCAGCGCCCGTCGCCACCACTCGACCAGCGCGGTTCGGTTGGCGGCACCGGACATCCGAAACAACCGTTCCAGGATCGTTTTCACCGTCGCGGGTGAGATGCCGAGGTCCAAGGCAATCCGCTTGTTAGTCCATCCGAGGGCGACGCGCGAGACGATGTCGTACTGGCGCGGCGCCAAGGCGATGCGCGGGGTATCGCAATCGAGGGCGGCCGCCACTCGCAGCGGCATCGCGAGTTGCGCCGCGACCTCGGCAAGCGCCGTTTGCTCCGAGGCGCGAAAGCCGCGCCTGGCATCGACATACACGCCAACCCACGCCACCATCCGTGCGTCATGGCAGACCATCATACGTCCGTAGTCGGGCTGCATCCTCGCACCGATCAGGCCCCTGATCGGGTGAGTCCTCGAGAAGTAGTCCAGGCCGTGTACGCCGGCGTGCAGCGGTTCGATCCAGCTGTCTTGCTGCCATTCCGGCACGCGATTGAGGTTCACGACCCACGGGACGGGACCACGACTGCGCAGCGAACGCAACGGGATGGTGCCGCCGTCGACCCAGGTGGCCGCAGGTCCATGAGTCCCGTCGCTTCGTCGGGTAAACGCGAGAGCCGCACCCTGCGGACAGGCGGCAGCCACCGCTTCGACCGCAAGGTCGAGCAACGTCTGCGCATCGCACAGCAGTTGGGCGGCGGCGGCAACGTCTGCAACTCGATCGCGGATGTGGCGGGCGCTCATTCGTTGACGAGTCTCTGTCGGCCATGTGGCCGACTTGCCGCCGGTCCTCCGGCGGGATAGCTTACTCGGCTAACTGCAGGACGAGGTCCATCGGCAGAAGTATTGGCAATGACGATCCGAACGGATGACCATGGAAGAGCTGATATCACGGCTGCCTCCCATGCTCCTCGTCGCCGCTTACGCGCTCTTCTGGTGTTGGGAAGCGTTGTACTCGGCGCGCCAGCGCACGGGCGAACCGGGTAGACGCGGGCGCAACCTGACATTGTCCGTGATCTGTATTGCGGTCGCCGTTGTCAGCGGCACTGCCGTGCTTTGGCTCTCGAACCTCGCGGCAAGCAGCCATTGGGGCCTCCTGGCACTGGCTGAACCGCCGCGGTGGGCCGCCACCGTGGCGGGAGTGCTGCTGCTCGACCTCACGGATTATGCGCGCCACCGGCTCAGCCACGCGCTCCCGGTGCTCTGGCGCCTGCACCGCGTCCATCATTCCGATCTCGCCGTCGACGTAACTACAAGCTTGCGTAACCACCCACTGGAGATCCTGCTGCGTCCAGCGTTTCTGGCCGCAGCCGTGGTCGCCTTCGGCATCTCTCCGCTGGCTGTCCTCCTGCAGCCGGTGGTCCAGCTTCCCATTCTGGTGTTCCAGCACGCCAACATCCGTCTTCCGCCGTCGCTGGATCGCATGCTCGCCTGGCTGATCGTGACGCCCGGCATGCATCTCGTTCACCACTCTCGGGCTCAGCGAGAGACGAACAGCAATTATGCCACTCTGCTCACGGTGTGGGACCGCGTCTTCGGAAGCTTCAAGGCCACAGTCGTGCCAGACAGAATCGGCCTGGATGAACTCGATCAGCCGCGGAACCAGACCGTGGTCGGGATGCTGGCCACTCCTTGGCGTTAGCTAGTCCATACCGCCCCTACTGCTCCCGTCGCGCTGAGTGTGTTTCGACTCCGTGGTGGCGCCGCGAGCTTCTCCATCGTCGAAGGTCTTCAGTACTTGCGGCGGCCGTGATGCCGCGTCGCCTCAAAATCCCCTGCTAGGTCGAGGCAAGGTGCAACCGCCTGGGAAGGTGTACCTTGCACGCAAGATCGAAGCGTGGCTAGCCCAACGGGAGAATTTTTGTGGACGCGAACAATGTCAGCCGCAGGGAGTTCTTGCGCAACACCGGGTTGCTCGCCGCTGCAGCGGCCGGCGGCGCCCTCACCCTCGGTCGCGACGATGCCCGTGCGGCGGCGACGCAGAGCACCACATTGCCGGACTATGAACGCTATGACGGCATCGGCCTCGCCGAGCTGGTGAAGACGCGCCAGGTCAGCGCTCAGGAGTTGCTCGAAGCAGCGATCGAGCGCGTCGACCTGCGTAATCCCGCGTCGAATGCGGTCGTCTACCGTATGTACGACCAGGCGCAGGCAGCGGTTGCCGCGGGATTGCCCTCGGGTCCGTTCACCGGCGTGCCCTACCTGCTCAAGGATCTCGGCGTCCTGTACGCCGGCACCGTTACTTCTTCCGGCTCCAGTGCCTTTCGGAATTTTGTTGCCGACCACGACTCGGAGATGGTCGTGCGCTTGAAGCGCTCCGGCCTCGTCATCTTCGGCAAGACCCACAGCCCGGAGTTCGGCCTGTCCACCTCGTCCGAGTCGCGGCTCTTCGGTGTGACCCGAAATCCCTGGAATCCCGAATACAGTGCGGGCGGCTCGAGCGGAGGCTCGGCGAGCGCAATCGCGGCAGGCATGCTTCCCATGGCGCATGCCACCGACGGCGGTGGCTCGATCCGCATTCCCGCCAGCTGCTGCGGGTTGTTCGGCTTGAAGCCCACACGGGCGCGTACCTCGATGGGTCCGGATTTTGGCGAACGGTGGAGCGGGCTGGGCTGCGCTCACGCCATCACGCGCTCGGTGCGCGATAGCGCCGCTCTGCTCGATGCTACCTCCGGCCCGGACGTAGGAGACCCGTACTGGGCGCCCCCGCCGAGCCGCCCCTACCTGCTCGAGGTTGGGTTCCCCCCGCCCCGCCTTCGGATAGCTGTTGCTACCAAGGCATGGAACGGCCACGCCGTCGATCCGGAATGCGTCGCCGCCGTGAACGCGACGGCAAAACTCTGCGAGAGCCTTCGTCACTACGTGGAGGAGGCATGGCCGGCAATCGACGAGGCAGCACGCGGCAAGGCCGTCGGGGTCATCGTGACTTCTCAAACTCGCGCCTCGCTCCAGCGGGCGGCAACGGTTCTCGGCCGCCCGGCGACAGCCGAAGATGTAGAGACCATCACCTGGGGATACGCCGAGTACGCGCGCCAATTCTCCGGCACCGACTATGCCGCGGCGATCGATGTCCTGCATCGCACGGGCCGCGATGTCGGCCGTTCTTCATGCGCTACGACGTCTCGCTCACGCGCTTCTTCATGCGCTACAACGTCCTGCTCACGCCCACGATGTGCACGCCCCCGCACAAGCTGGGAGTGATCAGTCTGATGCGGACGGATAGCGACGCCTTCCACAAAGACCTGTTCGGGGATATCGCCTTCACCTCGCCGTTCAACACCACCGGCAACCCAGCCATGTCGGTGCCGCTGTACTGGTCAGCGGCGGGCTTGCCGGTGGGGGTGCAGTTCGTCGGTCGATTCGGCGACGAGGCGACGCTCTTTCGTCTGGCGGCGCAACTCGAGGCGGCGCAGCCCTGGGCGGACCGGCGGCCGCCCTCTATAGGTCTTCCTTGACGCTTCCCTCTGGGGGAGCCTAGAGTGCGTGCAGGGGTATGCCGTTCAGGCCTTCTACCAGGGGGAGCGATGGCCTGGAGCTTCATCTTCGAACGTCGGTGCGCGAGCTTGCGCACCGACACCACACAGAGACACCACACCGCAACTTCCCTGCCGACGGCGCGGAGGCGATGCTGACGCGCCCGGCCCGGCGCGCGGGGGCGAAGCCGTGAACGCGCCCAGGCGCGTCGTGGTGATCGGCGCCGGCATCGCCGGGCTGTGCTGCGCGTACTACCTGCGCCGGCGCGGGCTCGACGTCGTGGTGCTCGATGGCGAGCCGGTCGGCTCGCGCGCCGCCTCATCGTGGGGCAACGGCGGCTGGATCTGTCCGGCTCAGGCCGGTCCGCTGCCGGAGCCTGGACTCACGCTTTTCGGTCTACGAGCGCTCCTGCGCGCCGACTCCCCGCTCTATTTCAAGCCGAGCTACCTGCCGCAACTCTTACCCTGGCTCACCCGCTTCTGGAGTTATTGCAACCGGCGCGACTTCGATCACGGCACAGCCGCGCTCGCCGCGCTGGGACGGCGGACGTTCGAGCTGGTGGACGCGATGGCGCGCGACGGCATCCAGTTCGAGCTGTACAAGTTCGGCATGGTGTGCGCTACGCAGACCGCCGAGGAGGCGCGCAAGATCCTGCACAGCCTGCAGGCGATGCGGCGCCACGGCTTCGCTTTGCCGGAAGAGCTGATCACGGGCGACGACCTGCAGCGCCTGGAACCGGCACTGTCGCCACGGTTGCGCGCGGGCTTCTATGTGGAGGAGCACTGGCACGTGCGCCCGCCTACGCTGACCGCGGGCATCGCGCGGCGCTTGCGCGAGCTGGGTGTCGAGATCCGCGAAGCCGCGCACGTGGAGGGATTCGCTACGGCCGGTGGCGCAGTCAAGGCGGCACTCACCCGCACGCACGCAGTTGCCGGAGATGCCTTCGTACTGGCCGCCGGCTCGTGGACCGCGCCGCTGGTGCGCAAGCTCGGGTTGAGCATCCCGATGCAACCGGGCAAGGGATACTCGTTTCTGATCAAACCGAAGGTGATGCCGCGCCACGGCATCCTGTTCGGCGACATTCACGTGGGCGCGAGCCCGCTGGGAGACCGCCTGAGGCTGGCCGGGACGATGGAATTCTCCGGCTACAATCTCGAGGTCGACCGCGCGCGGCTGGAAAACGTATTCCGCCTCGCCCGCCAGTACATCGAGGTGGAGCGCGCCGAATACGAGGAGCCGTGGGCCGGGCTGCGGCCGATGACGGCGGACGGGCTGCCCATTCTCGACTGGGCCGGACCCTACCGCAACGCATTCATCGCCACCGGCTACTCGATGCTGGGGATGACGCTGTCGCAGCCGGCGGGCGAGGCGATGGCCGAGATGATCGCGACCGGGGTGCGCCCGGCGCTGTTCGAGCCGTTCCGCGGCGATCGCTTCCCGCGCGCGATCTTGCGGCGGCAACGGAGTGCGGAACAAGCTGCGCCGGCGCGAGTTTGATTCGATAGAGGCTGACAAGGAGAGGGAACCATCATGCGCAGCGAGATACAACGAATCGTCTTCGCGGCCCTGCTGTTTGCGGGTGCGGCTGTTCCCGCGGCGGCGCAATCCGTCATCAAGATCGCCGTGGGCGCACCGCTCACCGGCCCGCTGGCCAAGCAGGGCCAGGAGGTGGCCAACGCAGTCAAGCTCGCCGCCGAGGAATGGAACGCAAGGGGCGGAGTGCTGGGCAAGAAGATCGAGGTGGTCGCGGCGGACGACCAAGGCAACCCGCAGGTCGGTGTCGCGGCGGCGGAGAAAGTCGCGGCCGATGCAGCGATCGTCGGCGCGGTGTGGGGTATCACCAGCGTGACCTGCATACCGGTCTCCGAGGTCCTGCAAAAATCGAATCTTGTGCTCATTACCCCGGGCTGCACCAACCCGAGAGTGACCGACCGCGGGCTCAACAACACCAATCGCGTTTGCGCACGCGATGACGCGCAGGGCCCCGCCGGTGCGATCTTCGCGGTGCAGGATCTGAAGGCGAAGAAGATCGCCGTGTTCGACGACGGCACCACGGGCCCGAAAGGCGCGGCCGACGAAGTAGAGAAGCGCGCGAAATCGCTCGGTGCGCAAGTGCTGCGCTATCAAGTGCGCGCCGGCGACAAGGACTTCCGGGCTATTCTCGGCACCATGCCGAAGGATGTGGGCGCCATCTACGCGAGCCTGTGGGCGCCGGAAGCCGCGTTGATCGCCAAGCAACTGCAGGAACGTCGGCCTCGATGTCAGGATGATCGGCCCGGACGGCCAGTTCGAGCCGAAGGACTACATCGAGGCGTCCGGCGGCGCGGCGGATGGCAACTACGTCACGTTCCTTGCGCCGGACATGAAGAAGGTTCCGGGAGCCGCCAAGTTCGTAGCGGCGTTCGAAGCGAAGTATGGGCCGCTCAGCTCGTACGGACCGCTTGCCTACGAGGCGGCGAATATCATCCTGGAGGCGGTCAAGAAAACCGGCAAGGCCGACCGGGCGGCGGTCCGCGACGCAGTGCGTGCAACGCGGGACTACCGCGGCGTGCTGGGCGTGCCGATCACCTTCAACGACAAGGGCGATGTCGCCGGCGGTGTCATTTTCATCTATCAGGTGAAGGGGCTCGGCTTCGAGCAGATCAAGACCATCGTGGTGAAGTGACGCCTCGGTTGGGCGAGGCCAGGGCCTACGCGCCGATCATGGCGCTGCTGGAGGTGTCGAGTCTGTCGATGGCGTTCGGCGGACTGCGTGCCGTCGATGGGCTCGATCTCATCGTCCAGCGCGGCGAGATCGTGGGTCTCATCGGCCCCAACGGCTCCGGCAAGACCACGGTCTTCAACCTGATCAGCGGGCTTTATCGCGCGACGTTCGGGCCGCATCGCTTTCGACGACAGCGGCATCGACCTGGTCGGGCGGGCGCCGCACGCCATCACCGCACTGGGCGTCGCGCGCACGTTTCAGAACCAGCGCCTGTTCAACCAGATGAGCGTGCTGGAAAACGTGCTGGTAGGGATGCACTGCCGCACCCGCACCGGGCCGGCGGGCGCTCTCCTCGCCCTGCCTGGCGCGCGCGCTGAACGCGACCGGTCGATCGCACGCGGCTTGGAGCTGCTCGGATTCTTCGGCGAGCGCCTGCTGCCGCGCGCGCAGGATCGCGCCGACGCCCTGTCGTACGCCAATCGGCGCCGTCTCGAGATCGCGCGCGCGCTTGCCACCGAGCCGAAGCTCCTGCTGCTCGACGAGCCGGCCGCCGGCACCAACCCGACCGAGAAGCGCGAGCTGATGCAGGACATCGGCCGCATCCGCGACCGCGGCGTTACCGTGCTGCTGATCGAGCACGACATGGGGCTGATTCAGGGCGTCTGCGAGCGCGTAGTCGTGCTCGACCACGGCGTCAAGATCGCGGAAGGAGAGTTCAGCGCGGTGCGACGCAACCCAGCCGTCTTGGACGCGTATCTGGGACGGCGGCATGCTTAGGCTCGCCGGCGTCGTGGCCGGCTACGGGGCAATCGGCGTCCTGCACGAGGTGAGCCTGGAGGTCCAGCCCGGCGAGATCGTCTGCCTGCTCGGCGGCAACGCA
The DNA here is from genome assembly GCA_963741215.1 of uncultured beta proteobacterium. Taxonomy (GTDB): domain Bacteria; phylum Pseudomonadota; class Gammaproteobacteria; order Burkholderiales; family SHXO01; genus SHXO01. The sequence goes on along the minus strand of CAVUHQ010000035.1, from coordinate 506,671 downwards.
GCGGGGAAGTCCACCACGCTGAAAGCCATCCTGGGCCTGGTACGGCCCACCGCGGGCAGCATCGAGTTCGACGGACAACGTATCGACCGCCTGCCCACCGAGCAGATCGTCCGGCGCGGCATCGCGCTGGTGCCCGAGTCGCGCAGAATCTTCGCGCGCATGACCGTGTGGGAGAACCTCGCGATGGGCGGCTACACGCGCCGTGCTGCGCCGGCTCAAGAGGTGACATCCGACCTGGAGCGCGTCTACACGCTGTTTCCCCGCTTGCGGGAGCGGGCCGATCAGCATGGCGGCACGTTGTCGGGCGGCGAACAGCAAATGCTCGCGATCGGGCGCGCGCTGATGGCGAAGCCACGGCTGCTGCTGCTGGACGAGCCGTCCATGGGCCTCGCGCCGGTGCTGGTCGAGCAAGTGTTCGAGATCATCCAGACCATCAATGCGCTAGGGCACGACCGTGCTCGTGGTCGAGCAGAACGCGGCGGTGGCGCTCGCCATCGCCCATCGCGCTTATCTTCTGCAAGGGGGCCGCATGGCGATGCAAGGCGAGGCCGCCGCCTTGCTCAAAGAAGACCACATCCGGCGCGCATACCTCGGGGAAGACTGACAGTGGACGCGCTCGGAATCCTCCCGCAGCAACTCGTGTTCGGCCTCGCGCTCGGCAGCGTATACGGGCTGATCGCGCTCGGCTACACGATGGTGTACGGCATATTGCTGATGATCAATTTCGCACACGGCGAGCTGTTCACGATCGGCGCGTACGTGGGCTGGGGCGTGCTGGTCTGGCTGATCAACGCGCAGCTCGGCGGCTTGCATCCGATCTGGGTGCTGCCGCTGCTCCTGCTGATGGCGATGTCGGTGTCCGGTGTGCTAGGCGTCACGCTGGAACGCTTCGCCTACCGCCCGCTCTACACGCGCGGCGCGACCCGCCTCGGTCCGCTGATCAGCGCGGTAGGCGCTTCGATCTTTCTGCAGAACGCCATCATGCTTACCCAGGGTGCGCGCATGAAGGTCTACATGACGAATCTGCTGTTTCCGCGCAACTGGTACGTTCACATCGGGGGCGTGCGCATCTCCGGCCTGGTGATGGTGATGATCTCGGTGGCCCTGTCTCTGATGTGGCTGCTCAACTTGCTGGTCCAGCGCACCACGCTCGGACGCTGCATGCGGGCGGTGGCGGAAGACCGCGAGGTCGCCGCGGTGATGGGTGTGAACGTGCGGCAGGTCATCTCGCTCACCTTTCTGCTCGGCTCGGCGCTGGGTGGGGCCGCCGGTGTGCTGGTCGGCCTGTACTACACGCAGATCGATTTCTTCATGGGCTATTCGGCGGGGCTGAAGGCGTTCACCGCGGCGGTGCTGGGCGGCATCGGAAATTTGAAAGGCGCCATGCTCGGCGGCCTCGTGCTCGGGCTGATCGAGAGCCTGGCGGTGACTTTTCTCAACCCCGCCTATCGGGACGTGGTCGCCTTCGTGGTCCTGATCCTCGTGCTGGTCTTCCGTCCGACCGGGCTGCTGGGCGAGAGCGTGCCCCAGACCAACAAGGTGTGACCGCGATGCCGAAGACGGACCGGAGGCTCTCGCTTGCCATCGTGCTGGGCACGATCGCGCTCGTCGCACCGCTGGTGGCCCCCAATGACTATGTCGTCGGCGTGCTGGCGCGCATCTGCCTCTACGCCACACTTGCGCTGGGGTTGAACGTGGTGGTGGGTTTTGCCGGCCTGCTGGATATCGGCTACGTCGCGTTCTTCGGCATCGGCTCCTATCTGTACGCCTTCCTTGCTTCACCGCACTTCGGCGTGCACCTGCCGTTCCTGCTCGCGCTCCCCATCGTCGTCGCGGGGACCGCGCTGTTCGGCATCCTCATCGGCGCGCCGACTCTGCGCCTCGGCGGCGACTACCTGGCCATCGTGACGCTGGGGTTCGGCGAGATCACCTATCTGCTCCTGCTCAACCTGGACCGGCCGGTGAACATCACCAACGGCCCCAGCGGCATCATCGACATCGACCCGCCGGGCTTGCTTGGCCACGTCGTGAGCGGCAACACCCAGTACTACTATTTGTTCTTGACGGTGCTGGCGGCGGCGCTGCTCGCGTCGCGCCGGCTGCAGCACTCGCGCATCGGCTGGGCCTGGCAAGCGATCCGGGAAGACGAGCTCGCCGCGCGGGCGATGGGCATCAACACCACGGTGGCGAAGCTGCAGGCTTTCGCGATCGGGGCAGCGTTCGCTGGTTTCGCGGGCGCGCTGCTCGCCTCATGGCAGAGGTCGGTGTTCCCCGAGAATTTCCTGTTCACCGAGTCGATCAACGTGCTGGCCATGGTGATCATCGGCGGCATGGGGAGTCTGCTGGGCGTGATCCTCGGTGCCGTCGTGATCGTCGCGCTGCCGGAACTGTTCCGGGACCTCGCGGCTTACCGGTTGCTGGTGTTTGGCTTCGCGCTGATGGTGCTGATGATCTTCCGGCCGCAAGGCATCCTGGCGCCACCGGGACGGCGTTAGCCGTCCTCCGGCGCCGACTAGCTACCTCTCTCCGGCTCGTCCCCGAGCCCTTCCTTGATCCGCGTAAGAACCCGCTTGTCCAGCAGGTCCTTCTCGCGGTAGTCGGTCTTGGTCCGAAGCAACCCGTCGATGTTCAGCACGCGAATCGGCACATTCTCGATCACGATCTCACGGACGAAGGGTTGCACCGACTCGTAGGTCTCGCCGTTTGCAGCGAAGAGAAGATCGACGAGCAGATCGTCGGCGACACGGATGTTCTCGGGCTCGCCAGCCGCGGGCTCGAACCAGTCCGGGTCGAGCTCTTCCGAGGAGGGAAGGAAAGCCAGTGCGCGTTTCACCCTTGCGCCGTTCGCGCGGGTTGCTCTCAGCAGTAGTTCGATCGCTTCGGTTGCGCGCAGAAACCCATTGAGCCGCACCGCCTGTCCACCGACCAGAACGTACTCGACCCCCTCCTCCTTGAATCGCGCCAGGAGTTTGAGGAGCAGGTCTTCGCCAGTCATGTCTGGTTCAGCTTTCGCGCTGCTTCGAGCATACGTGCATCGTCCATCCGAGCAAACGCGTCGAACGTGCCACGATAGACGCCGCGCTTCGGCCTTGGTAGAGCCGAGCGCAACATTGCGTCCAGGATCGCGTCCGCGGCGATACGCCTGGACCGGATCCAATTCGATCTCCGAGCGATCGCGATGACGACCAATAACGCGCATGAGGAACTTACCGGTAAATGCCTGAAAGATCATGCATCCGATTTCAGGAGCATGAAGGTGTCAGGATACACGCTTCGCCGCAATTGGAAGATCGCCAGCGGCGGCAGGTATTGGAGGCATCTTCGATGCGATCGAGCGCTGATCGGCTCAGCCGCCGCGCGCGCCCTGCGTGTTGACGTAGAGGGCGTAGACGCTCTTGCTCGCCGCCATGAACAAGCGGTTGCGGTGGGTGCCGCCGAAGCACAGATTGGCGCAGCGCTCGGGCAGGTTGATGCGGCCGATGAGCTTGCCGTCGGGGTTGTAGATGTTCACGCCGTCGAGCGACGCATCTCCCATGCCCCAGCCCATCCACAGATTGCCGTCCACATCGCAGCGCATGCCGTCGGGCGTCCCTGCTCCCACGTCGATGAGCTTGCGCTTGTTGGCGATCTTCCTGCCGCCGTCGACGACGTCGTACACATACAGGTTGCGCGGCGTGCCGCCCGACTCGATGAGGTAGAAGCGGGATTCGTCGGGCGAAAAGCACAACCCGTTGGGGCGATTGACCTCACCTTCGACAACCGTCATCTCGCCTGTCGTGCTGTCGACGCGATACACGTTCATCGGCAGTTCCTGCTTGGCGAGGTAGCCTTCGTAGTAGCCCAGCAGGCCGAACGGCGGGTCGGTGAACCAGATGGAGCCGTCCGACTTCACGACTACGTCGTTCGGTGAGTTGAGCGGCTTGCCCTCGTAGCGATCCGCGATCACCGAGATGGTGCCGTCGTACTCGGTGCGCGTGACGCGCCGTCCACCATGCTCGCACGTGACCAGCCGGCCTTGCCGATCGCGCGTGTTGCCATTGGCGAAAGCGGAAGGCTTGCGGAACACGCTCACCGCGCCGGTTTCCTCCTCCCACTTCATCATCCGGTTGTTCGGGATGTCGCTCCACAGCAGATAGCGCCCGTCGCCAAACCAGACCGGGCCCTCGGACCAGCGGAAACCGTGAGCGATCCGCTCCACCGATGCCAGGTTGAGGCGGTACTTGGCGAAGCTCTGATCGAGGATCTGGACGGCAGGATCCGGGTAGCGCTGGCTCGGTTGCCATGCGGGTGCAAAAGCGGCGTTGGGTTCAGGATGCTCGGGCTGCATGCGCTATTCTCGCGGGAGTTGAGTAAGCGACCGGCTACTGCTTGCCTTCGACGACGAGCTTCAGGTTTTCCAACCCGGTTTTGTAGAGCCCGTTGTAGCGATCGATGAGCGCTTGATCCTCCTGGCCGGGCGGCGGCGGGTCCATCCAGTAGTCGAGGCGCTTGAAGTGCGCGCTCCACTCCACCACGCTGGTCCCGGCGCCGCCATCTTTCACGGTCACGACCGGAAAGTAGTCGCTGGCCATTACCGCGCCATCGACATACGTGTAGGCCATGCGCATGTTATAGGGATCGTATTCGAGCAGGCGCTCGGTGACTTTGGTGCCGTTGCGCCGCGTGATGAGCCGGATCGCACCGACCTGGTTGTTGCTGCCGACTACGATCTCGCTACGCTCGATGAGCGGCAGCCACCGCGGCTGACCGTTGAAGTTTCCCAACACCGCCCAGACCGCCGCTGGCGGCGCGTTGATGCGGATCGATTGGCGTGCCGTAAGCTCGTTAGCTTCCGCGCCGAAGGCGTGAGGCGCGACCCAAGCGAGCGCCGCCAGCATCACTTTCAGGATGTGGTTCATGATTCGTCCTCCCTCATTGAGATCGTTTCTTCTTATCGCATGCTCTTACGTCACGCAGCGCTCCCCCTCGCCCGCCTGTGTTCGACGGGACAGGTGCTGAGCGTATAACGACGCATCTTGATCGGCAAGCGGCAAAGGATCAGGGAGTAAGCGGACACTCGACAGCCGAAGACCCCGCTGTGTCCATTGCGCGCATCGGGCCCAGGCTTAAGGGGTGCCACCCACCGCGGGCATTTGCATGGTGGCGGCCATGGGCGCACAATCCATGCAAGGCGTTTGAGGCTTCGCTTGGTAAGGCAGTCGCATGATGCGAAGCAGGGGCGGCTCTTGCTGCCTCGGAGAAAACGGAGTCCGCCTGCAGTGCGGGTACACAGGAGTTCCGTTTCGTTCTTTTCTCAATCTTGCTCTCCCTTCGCGGGGGACAGCCGCCACCGTAGCAACGGTGATTCCGGCTGCAACGCGGGGCGAAGCCTCGACGCCGCCAATCCGCTCCCTCGCTCCTATTCCACTGCGCGCATGCAAGTTCTCTCGCGTCCATCGAGGCGTGAAGCGGTCACTGTCGTGGCGGCGATCGTGCTGCTCGCGGCTTGGCCCTTCCTGCCGGCGCTCCAGCAGGATCAGGCCTATCACCAATTCGCCGACACGAGACGATGGCTTGGGATTCCAAATGCGCTCGACGTGCTGTCCAATCTCGCCTTCATCGCGGCGGGATGGCTTGGGCTTGATCGACTCCGACGCGCAGGGACGGATCTCTCGGAAACCACCCAGCGTGCGCTGTGCGTGTTCTTTGCCGGGTTGGTGCTCACCGGTTTCGGTTCCGGCTGGTATCACTTGCATCCCAGCGATCGGACGCTGGTCTGGGACCGGCTGACCATGACCGTATCCTTCGCGGGGGTGATCGCTGCGGCGGTCTCGCAGCGGATATCCGAGCGCCTTGCGACGCCGATCCTGTATCTATTGCTCGGTGCGGGAATTGGGAGCGTCTTGTTTTGGGCCGAAAGCGGTAGCCTCTCACCCTACGTTCTGATCCAGTTCGGGGGCATGTTGGCGTTGCTCGGCCTGCTGGTGGTGGTGAGGGGGTCCGGCGATACGCTACCCTGGGGCCAGGTCCTCATCTGGTACGGCGTCGCCAAAGGATTCGAAAGCGCCGACCGACTCATCTGGACCGCGACTTCCGGAATAGTTGCAGGCCATGCGTTGAAGCACTTGGCTGCAGCAGGGGCAGGCTTCGCGCTGGCGCATGCGTTGAAGCCCGCAGCTCGATAGCGCCGCCTTCGTCTCCCGAGAGCGACGCCGAGCCGCGGCTATCGCAACACTTTGCGCACTTCGAGTGTGGTCCCGGTGGTGTCGTCGATTCGAACACGCACCTGCGCGCCTCGATTCAACGCGTTGGTGACTACGGTCCACACCACGGCGGATGCAGCCTCATCGCGTGAGGCGCCCGATGCAACCGGCTCATCCCAGCGCAGCCCGGCACCCTCGGTCGCCAGATGTGCCAGGCCGATCGCTTCCTCTCGCGACAGATAGGTCACGACCGGTGCATCGATGCGGTGAACGCGCTTGCGGTTGTCTCGAAATAGCTTCATTTCAGCAGCTCCTCTTTGAAGTTGATCGAGTTGCTCCGCCCGCTGCCATGGTAATACAAACTTCTGCAGCGCTCACTGCACTACAACCAGTCCTTCGCCCAGCGCGCGTAGTCGTCGTTTCGCATCAGGCGCTTCATCATTGCGTCGTCCGCGACGCCGGCGAGGCGCTCCGCCGGCGTGCCTTCACGCAGCGCCTTCAACGTATCGTGGACCGCACGCACGGCGGCCATGAAAGGCTGATGCCCTTGCAGGCAAACGCGCACGCCGCGCTCGGCGAGATAGGCAAGATCGAGGAGCTCTTTTCCTGCGCCTCCCAGGATCAGGGGCAAGCTGATGGCGGCGGCGATCGCATCCAGGTCGGACCGCGTCTTCACGCCGACCAGAAAGATCGCATCCACACCAGCCGCCGCGTAAGCTTGCGCGCGCTCGATGGCATCCGCGACACTCGTGATCGACGCAGCGCTGGTACGGCCGGCGATGACCAGCCCCGGATCCGCGCGTGCCTCGATCGCCGCGCGCATCTTGCCTACCCCTTCTTCGATCGACAGGAGCTGAGCCTTGCCTTTGCTGCCGAAGGGCTGCGGCAAGGCCGTGTCCTCGATGGAGAGCGCGGCGACTCCGGCGGCCTCCAGTTCCTCCACGGTGCGCATCACGTTGAGCGCATTCCCATAGCCGTGATCTGCGTCGCATAGAAGGGGCAGGCTTCCAGCCCGGCAGATGCGATGCGCCTGGTCGGCGAACTCCGTCAAAGTGAGAACGATGATGTCGGGCGCGCCAAGCACCGTGAGCGAGGCGATCGACCCGGCGAACATGCCGACTTCGAAGCCGAGGTCTTCCGCAATGCGCGCGGATAGCGGATCGAACACCGATCCCGGATAGACGCACCTCGCCCCTGAAAGAATGGCGCGGAAGCGCTCACGGCGTTCGGACCAGCGTGGCATGGCTCAAGCTCCTTTTCCAGATTGGTTGAAGTGTACCGGCTAAGCCGAGACGGACGGAAGGGGCCGGGATGCAGGCACCGAGCGCACCAAAGCAGGGAGGTAGTAGAAGAGCGTCCCGGTCCGCGCGGCGTAGTGAACATAGAGCGATGCCCATAAGCCGTGGTTGCCGAACGGCGTCAGCGCCCACCAGCCGACCAGAAAGATCGCAAGCGACATGAGCATCGCGTTGCGCATGTCCGCGGTGCGGGTGGCGCCGATGAAGATACCGTCGAGCTGGAAGCACCATACACCGGCGAGAGGCGCAGCGGCCGCCCACGGCAGGTAGACCCGTGCAGTTGCGCGCACGGCTTCGTCGGCTGTGAGCAGATCGATGAACGCGGAGCCGACAAGCGCAAAGAACAAGGACGCCAGCAACGCGATCCCGGCCGCCCACCAGGTCGTCATGCGCGCCGCAACGGCCAATCCAGCCCGATCGGCGGCACCCACTGCCTTGCCAACCAGCGCCTCGGCAGCGAACGCGAGCCCGTCCAGAAAGTACGCTGCGATGGCGAGGAAGTGCATCAGCACGGCGTTGGCGGCCAACAACGCGTCGCTCTGCTTCGCGCCCTGGGCCATGAACCACGCGTACACAAAAATCAGCGCAGCCGAACGGATCATGATGTCGCGATTCACGGCGATGGTGCGCCCGATGCGCCGCGGTGCCGCAAGCCGCTGGAAGTCCCAGCGGCCGCCGAGTCCACGCAGATGTCTCGCGGCGATGGCGAGCCCGACCGTGGCCGCCAGGACTTCGGCCATGACCGTTCCCAGCGCCACGCCCTTTACGTCCATATCGAGGCCGAGCACGAACAACATGTCCAGAGCCATGTTGGTGAGATTCAGGACCAGCTGCAGCAACAGCGCTACCCGTGCCTGGCTCAAGCCCACGAACCAGCCGAGCAGCGCGTAATTCAGCAGCGTCGCGGGCGCGGCCCAGATGCGAATGTCGTAGTAGTCGCGTGCCAGCGCCTCGACCTTGGGGCTGCCGCCGATCAGCGCAAAAGCCAGCTCGCGGATGGGCCATTGCAGTGCGATGAGCGCGGCGCCGACGATAAGCGCGATCAGGACAGCGCGTCCGAGGCTGGCGCGGATCTCCAGCGCATCGGCGGCGCCTAGCGCCTGAGCGGTCAGTCCGGTCGTGCCCATGCGCAGGAAGCCGAAGCCCCAGAACACGAAGTTGAACACGAGCGCGCCCAGCGCCACCGCACCGATGTACGCTGGATCGGGGATCTGCCCCACTACGCCGGTATCGACGATTCCCAGCAGGGGCGTCGAGACATTGGAGATCATGATGGGCACGGCGATCGCGAGGATCGCACGATGGCTCACCGCTCCGCGTCTCCCGGCGATCTGCGCTGTCTGCGTCATCGAGAATCGTTCGCTACGCTGAAAGGGTGCGCCCGGCGCGGGAGCTTTTCGACCGCCAAGCGGCGAGTCCGGTCCGCAAAACGAAGACAGTTGGCGCCACGCTCTACGACGCCGCCTCCGCCTTCGCTTCGGCGCTCGCGCGGCCGGTATTCGGGGCGCTCCTCAAGTTGAGCCAGGTCGCGGCGAAGACGATCAGCGCGCCCACCAACACCCAGATTTGCAGCGGCTCGCCGTAGAACAGGAATCCGACCATCGCGATCAAGGGCAGACGCAGGAAGTCCATCGACACGACGATGGTCGCGTCGGCGAGCCGGAAGGCGCGAGTCAGGCAATAGTGCGCCGACAGTGCGGTCACTGCGACAACACCAACCCACGGCCACAACCTGGCTGATGGCCAGACCCAGCCCGACAGGGACGGCACCAGCGCCAGCGGGAGCTGGATCACGGTCATGTAAAACAGGATCGCCAGCGGAGTCTCGGTAGCCGAGAGGCGCTTGGTGAAAATGTGGGACAGCGCGTACGCCACCGCGCTACCCAGGACGGCCAGGGCCGCCGGGCTCACCATCGCGATACCGGGCCGCAGGATCACGAGGATGCCGGCGAAACCCAGCGCGACGGCGAGGGCGCGCAGCCCGCTCATGCGCTCGCCGAGGAAAACGGTCGCCAGGACCGCGGTCCAGAGCGGCACCGTGAACTCGATGGCGAACACCTCCGTCAAGGGGATGAGGGCGATGCCGTAGAACCAGCCGTACTGGCCGCCGAAGTGAGTGAGGTTTCGCACGAGGTGCGTGCCGAAGATTCTCGTCCTCACCTGCGTCCAGCCCGCGCGTTGCAGCAGGACCACCACGACAACAAGTCCGACCACACTGCGGAAGAAGAGGATCTGGAACGTCGTCAGCTCGACCGAGAGCTGGCGGCCCGCTATTGCCATCGCCATGAAGGAGACCAGCGCACCGGACATCCAAAGCGCCGCGCGGAGCGCGGGCGCGAGGGCTCGCAAGGACACCTGAGGCAAGTCTTGTAGAGTTTTGGGCGGGAAGCTTACGCAGCGAAATACGCGGAGGACACCGACCGGGCAAGACAATGCCCGTTCACCGAATAATCTTCCACGTGCCGTCGGCTTGCTTGCACATACTGAACACACTGCGATTGCTCAATCCGCCGGCCGAGTTCTCGACCTGCATATCGCGGCAAGCAAGGCCGGATTCCCGGTAGGTAGCCCGTGGCGTCAAATATCCGCCCGCGCCAGTCTTGGGATTCTCCCAATGGCTGGTTGCGCCGTCGGGAAGATCGTCGAGTGCCTTATAGGCGGCGGCCATCAAGATGTCGATATCCTCCGTGGTCATGCGGCCGATCGGCATTTTGTCCACAAACAGCGTATTGAAGCCGTAGGAAGGCTGATTGGCTGCAAACAGAAGCAGGGCGCAGGCGGCGAGGCCAATTGTGCTTTTCATGGTGAGGAGGTGAAAGTTTGCGATGTGCGGTGGTTCGAGCGTTCGCGTCAGGCAGCGCTCTGTGCCCCACGTTCCCGCTCGACCGAGTTGATCTCGTCGGAGACAGTCGTGCGGTGCAGGACCCGGCGGTATTTCGCTTCATCGTAGGGCCTGCCCCGATGCATAGTGCAGCGATCGTCCCAGATGACGAGGTCGCCCACGCGCCAGTGATGGCGATAGACGAACCGCGGTTGCGTGGCGAAAGCGACGAGCTCCTCGATCAGGGCGCGTCCTTCCTCGACCGGCCAGCCGATGATGTGCGAGGCGTGCGAGGCGAGATACAGGGTCTTGCGGCCGGAACCGGCGTGCGTCCGCACCAGCACCTGTGGCACCGGCGGCAGCTCGCTGCGAACGTTGGCGTTGAACTCGCGTGAAGCCATGCAGGCTGCGCGAGTGAAAGATGCTGTGCTCGGCGACCAGCCCGTCGAGCCGACGCTTCTTGTCTGCCGGCAGCGCGTCGTAGGCGGCACGCAGGTCAGCGAACTCGGTCTCGCCACCTTCGGGTGGAATCTCACGCGCCGACAACAACGACGCGCGCGCCGGTACGTACTTGAACGAGCTGTCGGTATGCCAGAGCTGGTTGCCGAGGTTGTAGAGGCGGCGCAGATCATTGGACGCCATCACGCGCCCGTCGGGATCGAGATTCGAAATATCGGAGAGCTCGGCTTGCTGCAGCCGCCGCCGGCCATCCCCGGTATAGATCGGCGTGGTCTCGAGCGGGCCGAACAGCCGGCTGAACGCGATCTGCTGCTGGTCCGTGACGGCCTGGTTCGGGAAGACGAGGACGGCATAGCGGTTGAGCGCCGCCTCGATCTCGGCGAACACCCCCGGTGCGACTGCTTGCGTGAGGTCGACGCCACCGATCTCGGCGCCGAGACTCGAATGAAGCGGAGCAGTGATGATGGACATGGCTCTATCTCCGTATCTGCATTCAGGCACGACACCTGATTCGCTCTGACCGCAGCCTACTCCTGCCTGCTGCTACATGCTCCTCCTGTACTGCCCGCCCACCTCGAACAGCGCGTGGGTGATCTGCCCGAGCGAGCACACGCGCACCGCGTCCATCAGCACCGCGAAGACGTTCTGGTTGTCGATCACCGCCTGCTGCAGGCGCTTGAGCATCGGGCCGCTGGCGGCGCTGTTGCGCTCGTGGAAGTCGTGCAGCCGCTTGCAGCTGGCTCTGCTTCTCCTCGTCGCTCGAGCGGATGAGCTCGAGCTTCTCCGGCATCGGATCGCCGTGCGGATTGCGGAAGGTGTTGACGCCGATGAGGGGTAGGAGCCGTCGTGCTTCTTGTGCTCGTAGTAGAGCGACTCCTCCTGGATCTTGCCGCGCTGGTAGCCGAGCTCCATCGCGCCGAGCACGCCGCCGCGCTCGCTGATCGCCTCGAACTCCTTCAGCACCGCTTCTTCCACCAGATCGGTCAGCTCCTCGATGATGAAGCTGCCCTGGTTCGGGTTCTCGTTCTTGGCCAGCCCCCACTCGCGGTTGATGATGAGCTGGATCGCCATGGCGCGGCGCACGCTCTCCTCGGTGGGCGTGGTGATCGCCTCGTCGTAGGCGTTGGTGTGCAGCGAGTTGGCGTTGTCGTAGGTGGCGATCAGCGCCTGCAGCGTGGTGCGGATGTCGTTGAACGCAATCTCCTGCGCGTGCAGCGAGCGGCCGGAGGTCTGGCAGTGGTACTTCAGCTTCTGCGACCGCTCGTTGGCGCCGTACTTGTTCTTCATCGCCACCGCCCAGATGCGGCGCGCCACGCGGCCGATCACCGTGTACTCGGGATCCATGCCGTTGCTGAAGAAGAAGCGACAGGTTCGGCGCGAAGTCGTCGATGTGCATGCCGCGCGCGAGGTAGGCCTCGACGAAGGTGAAGCCGTTGGACAGCGTGAAGGCGAGCTGGCTGATCGGATTCGCGCCGGCCTCGGCGATGTGATAGCCGGAGATCGACACCGAGTAGAAGTTCCTCACGTTGTGGTGGATGAAGTACTCCTGGATGTCGCCCATCACCTTGAGGCTGAACTCGGTGGAGAAGATGCAGGTGTTCTGGCCCTGGTCCTCCTTCAGAATGTCGGCCTGCACGGTGCCGCGCACGCTCTCCAGCGTCCACTCGCGGATCTTCTCGGCCTCGTCCTCGGTCGGCTCGCGGCCGTTGTCCTGCGCGGAACTTGTCGATCTGCTGATCGATGGCGGTGTTCATGAACATCGCGAGGATGGTGGGCGCCGGTCCGTTGATGGTCATCGACACGCGATGTTCGACGGATCGCACAGATCGAAGCCCGAATACAGCACCTTCATGTCGTCGAGCGTGGCGATGGACACGCCCGAGTTGCCGACCTTGCCGTAGATGTCCGGCCGCAGGTCGGGGTCGAAGCCGTACAGCGTCACCGAGTCGAAGGCGGTGGACAGCCGCTTGGCCGGCATGTCCTTGGACAGCAGATGGAAGCGCTTGTTGGTGCGGAACGGATCGCCCTCGCCCGCGAACATGCGCGTCGGGATCCTCGTTCTCGCGCTTGAAGGCGAACACGCCGCCGGTGATAGGGGAACGAGCCGGGCACGTTCTCGAGCATCAGCCACTTCAGCATCTCGCCGTGGTCCTCGTAGCGCGGCAGCGCCACCTTGCGGATGCGTGGTGCCGGACAGCGCTGGTGTAGGTGAGCGCGGTGCGGATCTCGCGTGTCGCGGATCTTCACGACGTACTCGTCGCCGGAATAGGCCTTCTGCATGTCCGGCCACATGTCGAGCAGCTTCTTGGCGCGCGGATCGAGCTTGCGCTTCGCGCGCGGCGATCAAGCGTCGTCGAGCGCTGGCGGTATGGTCTCCGGGCATGTCGGCCTCGCCAGCATGCGCTTCGCCTCGAGCAACTGCTGCCGCTCGCGCGCGAGCTTGCGACCTGCTCCGCGACGCGTGCTTGTGGTAGCCGCGCACCGTCTCGGCGATCTCGGCGAGATAGCGCGCGCGCTGCGGCGGCACGATGCTGGTGACGCGCGGACGACGCACGCACGTTCACGCGGCGGCAGGCGCCCGGCTGCGAGCTTCGAGGCCCTTGTCGGTCAGCTTGGCTGCGATCGCCTGGTACAGCGCGGTCACGCCGTCGTCGTTGAATCGCGATGCGATGGTGCCGAACACCGGCATCTGGTCCGGCGGCGTGCCGAAGGCCTGGCGGTTGCGCTGAAACTGCTTGCGCACGTCGCGCAGCGCGTCGTCGGCGCCGCGGCGGTCGAACTTGTTGATCGCCACGAAATCGGCGAAGTCCAGCATGTCGATCTTCTCGAGCTGGCTGGCCGCGCCGTACTCCGGCGTCATCACGTAGACGCGAGAAGTCCACGTGCGGAACGATGGCGGCGTCGCCCTGACCGATGCCCGAAGTCTCGACGATGACCAGATCGAAGCCGGCGCTCTTGCAGGCGGCGATGACGTCGGGCAGGCAGGCCGCGATCTCGCTGCCGGCGCTCGCGCGTGGCGAGCGAGCGCATGTAGATGTTGGGGCTGTTGATGGCGTTCATGCGGATGCGATCGCCGAGCAGCGCGCCGCCGGTCTTGCGCCGCGACGGATCGACGGCGATCACCGCGATTTGCAGCCGGTCGTCCTGATCGAGGCGGAAGCGGCGGATCAGCTCGTCGGTCAGCGAAGACTTGCCGGAGCCGCCGGTGCCGGTGATGCCGAGCACCGGGACCTGCTGCGCTTGGCGGCGTCGCGCCAGCAGCGCCTTGCTGCATGACCTCGGGCAGCGCCGTGCCCCTCGAGCGCAGTGATGACGCGCGCCAGCGCCCGCCGGTCGCCGTCGAGCAGGGCGTCCAGGTCGCCGGGCAGCTCGGCGCACAGGTCGGCGTCGGCGCGCTTGAGCATGTCGTCGATCATGCCCTGCAGCCCCATCTGCGCGCCGTCCTCGGGCGAATAGATGCGCGTGACGCCGTAGGCTTCGCAGCTCGCGGATCTCGGCCGGCACGATCACGCCGCCGCCGCCGCCGAAGACCTTGATGTTCTCGCCGCCGCGCTCGCGCAGCAGGTCGATCATGTACTTGAAGAACTCGATGTGGCCGCCCTGGTAGGAGCTGACGGCGATGCCGTGCGCGTCTTCCTGCAGGCGCCGCGGTGACGATCTCGTCGACCGAGCGGTTGTGGCCGAGATGGATGACCTCGGCGCCGCTCGCCTGCAGCATGCGGCGGATGATGTTGATCGAGGCGTCGTGGCCGTCGAACAGGCTGGCGGCGGTGACGAAGCGCAGCCTGCGCTCGGCATGCTGCGACGCTGACGCGGGACGCACGGAGAGGTCGGTCATCCGGAACTCCTGTTAGCCAGTCTCCGGTTCTGCCGGAGAGCGCATATTGTAGTGCGGCCGGGCGCTCAGGCGGCCTGCTTTTGTACCGGCGGCTCGCCGCTGCTTCCGTTCAGCGCCTGTTCGATGGCGCGCCAGCGCGCCTTTGCCTTCTGGATGCTCGCGAGCTTCACGTGACCGAAGCCCCGGATCTGCTCGGGCAGGCTCGCCAGCTCGCTCACGAGCGCAAGATTGTCGGCGGCTGAGCGTGCTCAACGCAGCCGAGATGGACGCGCTCGATAGTCTTCGATGAGCTGACGTTCCAGGCGGCGCTCCTCGGTCCGGCCGAAGACGTCGAGTGCCGTCCCGCGCAGGAACTTCAGGCGGGCGAGCACCTTGAACGCCTGCCACATCCACGCGCCGTACTGCGCCTTGATCAGCCGGCCCTGGCGCGTCGCGCTTGGCCCAGCATCGGCGGCGCGAGATTGAACTTCAGCGTGAAGTCGCCTTCGAACGCCTGGTTCAGGCGCTTCTCGAAGTCGCCGTTGGTGTACAGACGCGCGACCTCGTACTCGTCCTTGTAGGCCATGAGCTTGAACAGCGACTTGGCCACCGCCCTGGTCAACGCATCCCCGCGCAGTCAGCTTCGCCTCGGCGCTGCGCACCTGCTCGACCAGCTCCTCGTAGCGCTGGGCGTAGCGCGGCATCCTGATACTCGGTCAGGAACGCAACGCGTCGCGCGATGAGAGCATCCAGACCTTGCGGCATCTGCACGACCACCGGCTGGCCAGGGTTCGCGATCTTCTCGACCTGGCTCAGGTCCACCGCCGCGCGCCGTCCCCAGAGGAAGGCTTGCTTGTTCGCCGTCGACCGCCACGCCGTTCAGCTCGATCGCCTGCATGAGCGAGGTCTCCCGCAACGGAATCAGCCCCTTCTGGAATGCATAGCCGAGCATGAACAAATTGGTGGCGATCGAGTCGCCCATCAGCGCCGTGGCCAGGCGGGTCGCGTCCAGGAAGTGCGAGCGCCCGCCGACCGATTCGTCGATCAGCGCGCGGATCTGCTCAGCCGGAAACTGCCAGTCGGGTTGTCTGGCGAACTGGCCCGGCGGCTGCTGATAGGTGTTGATGACCGCCACCGTCCGCCCCGGCCTGGTCTTGGAGATCGCGTCGTGCGCGCCGGCGGTGAGCATGTCGCAGCCGAGGATCAGATCGGCCTCGCCGGTGGCGATGCGCTGGGCGCGGATGTCTTCGGGCCGAGGCGCGATCCGTACATGCGAGGTGACCGCACCGTTCTTCTGCGACATACCGGTCATATCCAGCGCGGAGATGCCCTTGCCTTCCAGGTGCGCCGCCATGCCGACGCAGCGCGCCGATCGTGATGACTCCGGTGCCGCCGATGCCGGTGATCAGGATGTTGTACGGCGCCGTCTTGCAACGGCAGCGCCGGCGGTTCGGGGAGGGGCTCGAACGCGCCAGCGAGCTTCTGACTGCCCGCCCGCGACTTCCTCGGTGTGCCGCCCTCGACCGTCACGAAGCTGGGGCAGAAGCCCTGAATGCAGGAGTAATCCTGGTTGCAGGAGGATTGGTCGATCGCACGCTTGCGGCCGAATTCGGTTTCCAGCGGCAGGATGGACATGCAGTTGGACTGCACGCCGCAATCGCCGCAGCCTTCGCACACTGCTTCGTTGATGAACACCCGCTGCGGTCGCCTTCGGGTACTCGCCCTTCTTGCGGCGACGGCGCTTCTCCGCCGCGCAGGTCTGGTCGTAGATGAGGACCGACACGCCCTGAACAGTCGCGCAGCTCCTTCTGCACCGCATCGAGATCTCTCCTGTCGTGGAGCGTGACGGTCTCGGGCAGCGGCGACCGGTCCGCGTAGCGCGTCAAGTCCTCCGTCACCAGCGCGATGCGCTTGACGCCTTCGGCCGCCATCTGCTGCGCGATCATGGGCACGGATATGGTGCCGTCGATGGGCTGTCCGCCGGTCATGGCGACGGCGTCGTTGTACAGAATCTTGTACGTGATGTTGACGTTCGCCGCGATCGCGGCGCGGATCGCGAGCGAGCCGGAATGGAAGTAGGTGCCGTCGCCCAGATTGGCGAACATGTGATTCAGCTTGGAGAAGGGCGCCTGCCCGATCCAGGGCGCACCCTCGCCGCCCATGTGTGTCGTGGTCTTGGTGTGCTCGGGATAGATCGCGGTCGCCATCACGTGGCAACCGATCCCGGCCAGCGCCAGGCTGCCATCGGGCACTTTGGTCGAGGTGTTGTGCGGGCAGCCCGAGCAGTAGTACGCCGGCCGGGGCGGCGTGTTCACCGCCTTCTTGAGCACGGCCTCCTTGGCCTCCAGGAAGCTCAAGCGCGCTTTGATCAGGTCGCTGGAGTGAAACCGCGCGATCCGCCCCGCGATGACCCGTGCGATCTGCGCGATCGAGAAGTCGGCCGTGGGCGGCAGCAGCCATTCGCCGCGCGGGTGTACCCATTCGCCCTTCTCGTCGAACTTGCCGATCACGCGCGGCCGCACATCCGCGCGCCAGTTGTAGAGCTGCTCCTTGAGCTGGTACTCGACGATCTGGCGCTTTTCCTCGACCACCAGAATCTCATCCAGGCCACGGGCGAACTCGCGCACGCCGTCCGGCTCGAGCGGCCACGGCATGGCCACCTTGTACACGCGGATGCCGATCTCGGCCGCATGCTTCTCGTTGATGCCAAGCTCCTCGAGCGCCTCGAGCACGTCGAGATAAGACTTGCCCGACGCAATGATGCCGAGCCGGGCATTGGGCGAATCGATCATCGTGCGGTTGAGGCGGTTCACGCGCGCGTAGGCGAGCGCCGCGTAGATCTTGTAGTCCTGCATCAGCGCTTCCTGCTTGCGCGCCTGCACGCTGACGAAGTCGCTCAACAGCCGCGAGTTGAGGCCGCCTTCGGGCATGACGAAGTCCTCGGGGAGCAGGATATCGACGCGGAATGGATCGGCGTCGACCGAAGCCGAGGACTCGACGGTATCGGCCAGCGCCTTGAAGGCGACCGCGCAACCGGAGAAGCGCGACATGGCCCAGCCGTGCAGACCGAGATCCAGGTACTCCTGGACGTTGCAGGGATACAGCACGGGGATCATCGAGGCGGAGAACAGGTGATCGCTCTGATGCGGCAGCGTCGACGAATAGGCTCCGTGATCGTCGCCGGCCACCAGCAGCACACCGCCGTGGCGGGATGTCCCGGCAAAGTTCATGTGCTTGAACACATCGCCGCAGCGGTCCACGCCCGGGCCCTTTCCGTACCACATGGCGAAGACGCCGTCGTAGTCCGACGCGCCGAGCAGATGGATCTGCTGGGTGCCCCACACCGCGGTCGCGGCCAGCTCCTCGTTGATCCCGGGCTGGAACTTGATGTGATGGGCGTCGAGATGCTTGCGCGCCTTCCACAAGGCCTCGTCGAGCCCGCCCAGCGGCGATCCGCGATAGCCGGAAACGAAGCCTGCGGTATTGAGGCCGGCGGCGCGATCGCGCCGCCGCTGGACCAGCGCCAGCCGGACCAGGGCCTGGATGCCGGTCAGATAAATGCGGCCGGTGTCGGAAACGTACTTGTCGTCCAACGTGACTGCTTGCATGTCTGACTCCTGTAGGATTCGACGCAGGGCATTCCGCCTTGGGTTGGGCGGCGCCCTGTTGGAGCGCGCGGACGGGGTAAGTCGTTGCGCTCGCTATGCGGTGCGATTTTACTCGACTGGCGGCGGTGTGTAGAGCCTCCGTTCGTCGAGCATGACCTGATGATGCCCGCAGCCGGACGGGATCATCGGAAAACAGTTCTCCCGCGCGGCGACGACCACGTCGAGAAAGAACGGACCCGGATACGCCAGGCATTCGTCGATGGCTGCGTGGAGCGCGGCCGGATCGGTGACTCTGCGCGCACCCCAACCGAAACCCTTTGCGACCGCCACGAAGTCCGGCAGCGCCGCGGTATAGCTGTGGCTGTAGCGGCCTGCGTGGTTCAGCTGTTGCCACTGGCGCACCATACCCATGTAACCATTGTTGCACAGGACCAGCTTGACGGGCGCCTGGTGCTGGATCGCGGTGGACAGCTCCTGGATGTTCATCAGCACCGAGGCGTCCCCGCTCACGCAGACCACCACCTTGTCGGGGTAGGCGATCTGCGCGCCGATTGCAGCGGGCAGCCCGTAGCCCATGGTGCCGGCGCCGCCGGAGGTCAGCCAGCGGCGCGGCTGGTCGAACTTCAGATGCTGCGCGGCCCACATCTGATGCTGACCCACGTCGGTCGAGATGATGGTGTCGCGGCCCGTCAGCGCGCTCTGCAGCGACTGCATCAGATGCTGCGGCAGGATGCAATCGTCGCGCTGTTCGAAACCGAGCGAGTCCTGCGCGCGCCACTCGCCGATCGCCGACCACCAGGCGTCCAGCCGCTGCGGCTTCAACACCATGTCCTGCAGCTCTGCGAGCAGGGCGTTCACGATCTCCAGGCAATCTCCAACCAGCGGGACGTCGACCTTGACCAGCTTGTTGATCGAAGACGAATCGATATCGATGTGGATTTTCTTCGCATTCGGGCAGAAGTCGCTGAGGCGGCCGGTCACGCGATCGTCGAAGCGCGCGCCGACGCAGACCACCAGATCGGCGTGATGCATTGCCAGGTTCGCTTCGAGCGTGCCGTGCATGCCGAGCATGCCGACGAACTGGGGGTCCGAAGCCGGAAACGCCCCCAAGCCCATCAGGGTCAAGCGTGCAGGGCGCGCCCGTGTGCCGAACGAGCCGAGTGAAGGACTCGCATGCCGCGACACCGGAATTGATCAGGCCTCCACCACCATAGAAGATGGGGCGCTTGGCCTCGGCGATCAAGGCGGCCGCTTCCTGCACTCGATTGCGCGGTACGTTGCGCCTGCGCTCGTCGGCGGGGCGCATGAACCCCACCGGCGCCGGCGAGGAAACCGGCGCGAGCTGGATATCTTTCGGGAAATCGAGCAACACCGGTCCCGGGCGTCCCTGGGATGCGACCGCGAAGGCCTTGCGCACGAGCTCGGGGACTTCGTTGGCACTGCGGATTTGCCCGTTCCATTTCGTCACCGGACGCGAGAGTCCGAGCGCGTCGGCTTCTTGGAAGGCGTCGGTGCCGATCAGGCGGGTGGCGACCTGGCCGCTGATGCAGACGACCGGAACGGAATCGGACATCGCGTCGAGCAGACCCGTGATGGTGTTGCTGACGCCGGGTCCGGAGGTTACCAGCACGACACCGGGCTTTCCGGTCGCCCGCGCGTAGCCTTCCGCAGCGTGCACCGCCGCCTGCTCATGCCGCACCAGCACGTGCCGCAAACGGTGCTCGGCGAACAGCGCATCGTAGATCGGCAGCACCGCTCCGCCCGGATAACCGAACACGACCTGGACATCGAGCTCGACCAGAGCGTCGATCAAGGCCTGAGCGCCGTTCAGCGTGGACGCTGTGCGCAACGTGGCTACGGCGACGGAGGGGCAGGCGAAAGAAGGTCGTTCATGGAAGAAAATCGTACAGGGGACCGTCCAGAAAAGGTTTTGTATTTTTTGAAACCAAGCGGGTAGGATAGAATAAACTTCTTGGTATGGATTTAGCGAAAGAAAAACATTCTGAGAAGACTAGGAATGCCACTAGACAAGTTCGATCTCGCCATCCTCGCCATGTTGCAGCGCGACGCGCGTGCCAGCCTGCAGGAGATCAGCGCAAGCGTCGGCTTGACCAGCACGCCGTGCTGGTCGCGGATCAAGCGAATGGAAAAGGAGGGCGTGATCCAGGGCTACACCGTCCGCCTGGATGCGGCTGCGATCGGTTTTACCGAGACGGTCATCGTACAAGTGACCCTGGAGAGCCACACGGACGAGACGCTGTTCGAGTTCGGCAAAGCGCTCGAAGGCATCCCCGAAGTGCTCGAGGCGTACCTGGTTTCCGGGGATTACGACTACTACATCCGCATCGCGGTACGGGACACGCGGGACTACGAGCGCCTGCTTCGGGAGCGCCTCTATCGTATCCCGGGTATCCGGCACAGCAAGTCGAGCTTCGTTCTGCGCCGGCTCAAGGAAAGCCTGATTCCACTGGCGACCGCACCGGTTACCCCGGTCGGGTCGAAGGGCACGGCATCTTCGCCCGCCACCGCAACCAAGCCTCGGCGCACGCCCCCCGAGAAACGACTCCCCGTATCTCGCCGCCGTTGAGAGAAGTCTGTGGTCGGCATTGCCGCGGACCGATGAGAAACGTGACCGCGGCCTCGCGCTTGTCCGCCTGAAGGCGGACCTACTAAAATAGACAAACGCGCCGCTGCCCGCGGGTGAACCGTCATGTCCCTGACCCCTACCAACGAACGCGAACTGATCGATGCCCTCGGCAAGCGGCATGACATCGCGGGCGCGCAGGCACGCATCGTCTCGCTGGTGCCGAGCATCACCGAACTGCTGTTCGACCTCGGCCTTGCCCCGCAGATCGTCGGGCGCACCGGCTTCTGCGTGCACCCCAAGGATCGCGTCAAGCGCGTGCCCAAGGTCGGGGGGACCAAGAGCATCGAGGTGGCGCGCATCAAGCGCCTCGCGCCCTCACACGTGGTCGTGAATATCGACGAAAACCCCCGGGCCGCGGTGGAGGAGCTGGCAAAGTTCGTCCCGCACGTGGTGGTCACCCATCCGCTGGATCCAAGGGACAACCTGCGGTTGTATCGCCTGCTCGGAGGAATCTTCTCGCGCGAGGAGCAGGCCGAGGAATTGTGCCGCCGCTTCGAGCAAAGCTATGCGGAGACGGCGTCGGCGGTGGCGAGCTGGCCGCGCCAGAAGGTGCTGTATCTCATCTGGAAGTCGCCCTGGATGACGGTGGCGAAGGACACCTACATCTCGCGCATGCTGGCGACCGTAGGCTGGGACAGCTACGAGGCGAAGAGTGAAGCGCGTTATCCCTCGCTCACGCTGACGCCGGCGCTGCTCGATAATGTGGCTTTCGTCCTGCTCTCCAGCGAGCCCTACAGTTTCCGCGAGCGGCACTGCGTCGAGGTCCTGGACCTGCTGCCGCCCGGCGCCCGTACCCGCGTTGCACTCATCGACGGCGCCATGACGTCCTGGTACGGCAGCCGCGCGATCCAGGGGCTTGCTTACCTGCGGCAGTTCCGGCAACAGCTAGCTTAGTCTACGGTTCGCGCCCCCACGTCGGCGGCGGCACGCGATGTCGGCGTGCCGTGCCCCGCCAGCAGCTGGCTGAGTGCAGCCCGCAGCTTCACCGGGCGCACCGGCTTGTGCAGCACTGGATAGCCGTGAATGCGAGCCTGCCTGAGCGCGTCCACGCTGGTGTCGCCGGTGATGATCAAAGCGGGCACGGTCCGGCCCAGGGCATCGCGCACCGCCTCGATGGCGTCCATTCCGCTCGACCCGAACCGCAGCCGCAGGTCGGCTACGATGAGATCCGGCGGATGGCTGCGTGCGGCCTGGATGGCCGGTCCGGGCTCCGGCGCTGCCAGCACTTCACATCCCCATCGCACGAGCAGCTCACGCATGCCCTGCAGCACGCTGGCTTCGTCGTCGACAACGAGAATGGTCTTGCCGGTCAGGAGATCGCCAGTCGCCGCAGGGACATCCGGTTCGGACTCGATCGCGGCCGGATTGCCGCGTGGGACGCGGAGGGTGAAGCACGACCCGCTCCCAACCTGCGACTGCAGCGACAGCGGATGGCCTAGCATGCCCGAGATGCGCCGGACGATGGCCAGCCCGAGGCCTAGACCCTTCCTGCGGTCACGCTCCATGTTCCCGATCTGGAAGAACTCTTCGAATATGCGGTCGCGATACTCCTCGGCTATGCCCGCCCCGGTATCGCGCACCTCCACCATCACGTCGCTCTCGGTCGCACTGGTGTGCAGGCTCACCGTTCCGCGCTGAGTGTACTGGATAGCGTTGGCGACCAGGTTTCCCAGCACTCGCTCCAGCAGCACGGGGTCGCTGTAGACGATCGCGACACTCGAGCCCATGGACAGCGTCAGGCCTTTGACCTCGGCCAGCGGTGCGTAGCGCACGCGCAGGCGGTCGATGATAGCGCCCAGCGGCACATGCCGAAGCCGGGGCTGGATGTGCCCGGCATCCAGCCGGGACAGATCCAGCAGCTCGCTGAACAGCGACTCCAGCGCGTCGATGCTGGCGAAGATGTTGTCCACCACCATCCGCTTCTCCGGCTCCATCGCCATTTCATGCAGCGAAGCGCTGAACAGCCCCAGCGCGTGCAGCGGTTGGCGCAGGTCGTGGCTGGCGGCGGCCAGGAACTGGGACTTGGCCAGGTTCGCCTGCTCGGCCAGTGCGCGCAACATTTCAGCGTGCTCCTTTTCCGACCGGAGCGCTTCGATCAGGTTGAGGTTCTCGTGCTTCAGGCGTATCGCTTCGCCGATCTGTTTGCTCTGCACATGGGCGTACGCGACGAGAAAGGAGAAGAACAGCACGACCGTCACGGCGATCGCCACGTAGTGCGCCTCCCCGAACAGGGCAAGGCGCAGCGCGGTTGGAACCAGGGCAAGGCAAAGGAACGTGTGGACTGCGGGGAGATAGTAGGACTGCGATGCGATGTTGCCGGCCGAGATCAGCGCCAGGACCATGAGAAAGCACGCGACCGCCAGCGGGTCGCCCGGGCGCAGCATCAGAAAGGCGGCGAGTCCCCAGGACACGCCTATCGCCGAAACCATCAGCGTGTAGCGGCGCGCCCACATGACCGCGGACGCGGCGCTCAGACGGTGTGCGCGAAAGCCGCGGATCAGCGGGATCCGAATTGCGATGATGGGCAAGGTCAGCGCCAGCCACCCGAGCAAGGTCGCAGGAGCCACCCAGCGCCACATCACGGCGACGAGGCAAAGAGCGACCACCACCGAGCCCCAGCCGCTTGCGGGGGCTTGGCGGTAGAGCGAGCTCACCCGGTCTACGAGCTCCCTGTCCGGCTCGACGGCACCGGCCAGGGCGTCGGCGACTCGCGCATTCGTCATCTCACCAGCCCGAGCGCTCTGGCGCGGACTAGAGCTCTGACCCGTGTGTCGACGCCGAGCGCATTGAATACGCCGGTGAGATGCGCTTTGACCGTGCGCTCGGAGATTCCAAGTTCGACGGCGATCTGGGCGTTCGACTTGCCTTCCCCGAGCAGCTCGAGCGCTTGCAGTTGTCGAGCCGTCAGGGATTGTGGTGCTGTCGTACCAGATGTTGAAGCGGCCGGTGCGCCACCAACGGCCGCGTGCGTGTTGGTCTGCTCCTCCGCTGGCCAATAGGTGCCGCCCCGGAGCACCTCGTCCAACGCCGCGACCATCTCCCGGATCGAGAGCGACTTGCGGAGAAATCCTTGCGCACCCGCTCGCATCGCGGCCGCGGCGATCCCCGTCGATAGCTCGCCCGATATCAATACGCGCGCGACGGTTGGATGCTTGAGCCCGATCTGCTGGAGCGCTTCGAGGCCGTCCTCTCCGCGCAGCTTGCGGTCCACGAGCGCCAGCTCGAAGGTCGGATCGTCGTCGAGGAGGTTGATGGCGTCGCCTGCAGAAGACGCGCCGATGACGCATGCGCGCAGCGGAGGGCCGCTCAGTGCCGTGATTACGCCTTCGCGGTAGAGCGGATGGTCGTCGAGGATCAGGATCTTCGTCATCTCAATGCGCACCCCGCTCGTAGAGCATACCCCAAAGGGTAATGCGCGGTATCCGCCGATAGCTATAGGTGCCCTTCGGAACGGGCGGCGGTGCCCGTTCGGTCAATTGTGAGCGGCGCGCGAGTTGCCTACGATCTGAACCATACGGCGTGGGTCGATCCCCGCGCGAACTTCGAGCACGATCGAGAGGGTGCCGTCATGGTTGCAATGATGCGTGGAGTGATGTGCCTCGGGCTGTGGCTGGTTCTTGCCCTGCCTGCCGGCGCTGCGAAGCAGGATTTCGCGGACTGGAAACTCGATGTGCAGTTCGTCAATGCGTCGAAGGTGAAGTCCGAGAAGGAGATCGACGACAAGATCAAGGCCTGGGTGACGGAAGCCGAGCGCGTCTACCAGCGCAGGCCGCGGCTGCAGATCGCCTACACCGTGGTCCGGCAGACGCAGAAGGCAGGGCAGGACCTGTCCCAGATGATCTTCGAGTCGAACGCGGCGTACGCCAGGTTCATGGATCAGAACCTCGACAACGTAGCCGTCACCAAAACGGAGGGACATCTGACCGTGCTGATAACAGATGCGTTGTGCATCGGCACCGACAACAAGACCAAGAAACCGATTTGCTGGGGCGGATACGGGCACTTTCCCCATTGGGTCAACCCGTTCAGCAGCAAGCGCGGCATCACGCTCGTCTCCAACAAGGACGAGCACACCTTCGCGCATGAGCTGGGGCATGTGTTCGGGCTGAAGCACACTTTCGAGCCCTATATCGGGTTCAACGCCCAGTGCAACGACGACTACAGGCCCAAGGGCAAACCGGGCGGCATGTGCAACTCGTGCGCGAACGGCCGCGTCCTCTACGACGCCGATGCGAACCCCGATCAGTGCGAGGGTCCGGCGAACATCATGGACTATTGCACGAGCACCAAGAACAATGAGTTCCTGAACACCTGCCAGGAGCAGCGGGCGGCCAACCAGCGCTACACCTACATGACGGATGACGGCAAGACCAACTACTTCCGCTTGAAAGGTCTGGCGGGAGAGGCCATCTGCGACGCCGATCCCGACTGCGAGGACGGCCGCTACTGCGACACCGGTACGGTCGGTGTCGGCCGCAATCAGTGCAAGGAGGTGAAGGCGCTCGGCCAGGTTTGCACGCGCGGCGAAGAATGCTCCTCCGGGCGGTGCTCCGCGTTGAAATGCGCCGTTGCGAACGAGTGCATGGCCGACCCGGACTGCGGCACGGGCCGCTGGTGCAACAAGGGGCTGGCCGATCTGGGCCGCAACATCTGCGAGGCCAAACTGGCCGATGGCAGGGCCTGCACCGGGGCCGGCCAGTGCAGTTCCGGAAGCTGCTCGGAGTGGCGTCCGCAAGACGGGCAGATCAGCGGGATTTGCTTCACGCCCGACTCCAAAGCGGCGGGTGACAGCTGCCTCATCGATCTCGAGTGCAAGACGGGCAAGTGCAACTCGAACAAGAAGTGCGTGTGCAAGAACGATGTGGATTGCGGCTCCGGCCAGTGGTGCGACGCCGGTGCGGATACGCACGAGAACACCTGCAAGCCGAAGCTCAACAAGGGCGAAACCTGCGGAAAAGTGGGAGAGCTGGGCGTCGGCCACCGCTGCAAGTCTGGCGACTGCAAATTTGCGGGCACGCACCTCGAGTGCAAGTGATCCCGCTCAAGCGCGATCGCCGCGGGCGCCGGTCCTGACGGGCACAGCCCGCCCGGGTTCAGAAGCGGGCGGTCACTGGTCGACCTCTCGTCTGCCAGACGATACCCTTGAAGTATCGGTACTGCCGCCGGCAGACTCCAATGCGGGACCTGCCGGCTCGAACTGACCGCTGTCTACTTTGTTGCGTCCTTGGCGGCGTCCTTGATCTTGTCGCCGGCATCCTCCACTTTGTCGCCGACTTTCTTCGCCGCGTTGTCTATCTTTTCGCCCGCCCGCTCAGCCGGCCCCTTTTCGCAAGCCGCAAGTCCCGCGACGGCAAAACTCAGCACGATCACCGCAGCAATTCCAGAATTGAACTTCATGTCTTGTTGCTCCTCTTAAGCGCAAATGGCCACGTGGCTCCGAATGACTCCCGCAAGCCGTCCATTCGACCGCGGCGCCGCGCTCGAGTTGCATCTGTCACGAGACTGATCGGTGCACCATGTCGATGCGTTGACCGGCGACCATCCGTCCTCGACGACGTCAATCATCTAGAATGGGGCGGTTCGTCTCCTGTCGAGTACCCGCCATGCGTCTGCCTGCAATCCTGCTCGCTCTTGCCCTGCTGCCTCCTCGCCGTTCACGCCTATGAATCCGGTTCGCCGGAAGCCGGCCGGGAGCGGCCGTTATACCTTTGCCTGGCCGATCGGCGAAGGCATGCTCAAACCGCGCGGCTCCAGCACGAAGGGTGCAGCGGTTGCGCTGGACACTGAGCCGGCGGAAGAATGGAAACGTCTGCATGCGCCCGGGCTGAGCAATTTCGAGCGCGATCGTCGCGCGATCCTCGCAATGGCCGGACCGTATCGCGTGAGCTTCGATTTTCTCGAGGTGGCGAGGTTCGATCCGGCGCTGAAGCCGGATGCGCCGTACCAGAGCTGGGGAACCGAGTATGTTTTCGTCAGCGAGGATCGCGGGGATTTCATCGCCTTGCAACACGTTCTGGTGATGCGCGTGCTGCAGCAGGACGGCAGCGAGAGCGAGCCCTTCGTCACCCGTCACTGGCGCCAGGAATGGCGCTATCAGGCCGATGCCGCGCTGGTGTATCAAGGATCGAATGCCTGGGTACTCAGACCAATCCCGGAAGACCAGCGTCGTGGCGCATGGGTGCAGTCGGTATATCAGGTCGACGACTCGCCGCGCTATGCCGCGCCGGGCCGCTGGCAGCACAGCGACAGTTTCTCGACCTGGATCAGCGATGAAACCTGGCGACCGCTGCCGCGGCGCGAATGGAGCGTGCGCAACGACTATCAGGTTCTGGTGGGAACCAATCGCCACACCATCACGCCGACCGGCTGGATGCAGGAGGAAAACAATCTGAAGCTGGCGCTGGATGAGGCCGGAAAACCGCGGGCAGCCATGCCCTATCTGGCACGCGAATACGGCGTGGCCCGCTATGAGCGCATCAAGAACTTCGATTTCACTGCGGGCAAGGACTATTTCGACAAGACCGAACCGTTCTGGGCCGAAGTTCGCGCAGCGTGGAAAGAACGTCATCCGGCGCGACAGTCAGTTCAAACTGCGCAAGCCAGTGGACCAGGGTCAGTTGTTCCTGCCTTTCTTCGAGTACGCGGAGAAACTCGCAGACGGCGAGCCCTTCGTGCTCGAGGATGCGCGGTCATTCATCAAGGAGACGTTGCGACAAAGCTACCTCGCTCCTGCCTAGACTAGGGAAGCCCTGATCAAACCTCGAGAGCGCGGCAACCGATGATCCGAGACGGATGTAAAGTTGCCAACCTGGCTACCGTTATCTAGGGAAGCTCTGATCAAGTCTCGCATGCGCGACTTGATCAGAGCTTCTCTAGATTTGGATGTCTATGGAATGCACTCCAACCCGATGCGTGGGCCGCGAGCTCTTAGGAGGATTGCCGTAATGCGAGGATCTCTGCGATCATTGACGTGTCTGCTGACAGGCAAGTTCGTGCAAACGCGCTGGGCGGTCACTGCGTGGTGTGCGGTGCTCGCAAGTTGCGCATGGAGCTTGGCAGTTGCGCAGCAAGTGCCTGCAGATCAGTGGAAGACGGTGAATGTACCGATCGTTCGCAATTACCTCCTCGCACTGAAGCCCAGCCAGGTCGGCACCCCGCTGTCCGGAGTCCAGCTGTCCGACGGGACCTTCAGGCTAAAGGGGCAGACTTTTCTCGCAAACCTTTCTGCCCGCAAGCGCGGCCTGCATGCCTACAAGTTCGGCACGACGCTGGATGGCCAGCGCTTCGAGATCCACTACCTGTGGGTCGACAAACGGTTCAAGGCTCTGGACCTCAAATCATTCCCTGCATGCTCCGGCGAATGGCTGGAGCGGTCTGGGCGAGCCAATATCAATGGAGAGCCGTATAGTCAAACACAAGTCTTCCCGGACGAGAGTATCGTGGTTACCACGTGTCAGCTGAAGCCGCCCACATCCTCTGGACAGAAGAAGGCGAAACCGAAACCGAGCTGACCGTTGCGATGACATCAGGATTGCACCTGTTCAGCCAACACGCCGGAGTCTGCTGATATGCGCGCGCCTCAGGGTTCGGTCACCGGTCTTTGTTCCGCATCCGCCGCCATCTTTTCTCTCGGCATGGCGTTCCTCGGGTTCTGGGGCTTTACGGAGGCCGGACGATGGGCATTGGTGGATAAGTTCGTCGCGGCATTGGCGCTGATTGGCTTCGCGTCGCTGGGCCTGGTGTCCTGGATCGTGACCACTCCAGTGGAGCGGGAAGGTCAGGAGAAGATCGTTCCGGCCAGATGGGCGTTCGCGGTCGGCGTTGCCGCGATATGGCTCGCGGTTCTGCTGTCTTTTTTCCATTGACGCTGGTCTGATGCCGGAATACGCCTCGTCCGCGGACAATTCCGCGCAGGTGACGGTCTCCATCGTCAGCCACGGCCATGGTTCCCTGGTCTCGTCTCTGCTTGACGACCTGGCAACGCACTGCGGGCGGGACATCGGCGTGATCCTCACGCTCAACATCTCCGAGTCCGTAACGATGGGCGAGGGCGCCTATCCGTTCCCTGTAGAGCTCATTCGGAATGAGGCGCAAAAGGGCTTCGGCGCCAACCACAATGCCGCGTTCGAGCACTGCCGGAGCGCCTATTTCTGCGTTCTCAATCCCGACATCCGGATCAGCGAGAATCCGTTTCCGCAACTGGTCGAAACACTGCGCAACCGGAAGGTCGGTGTGGTCGCGCCGCGCATACTCGACCCGCTCGGAAACATCGAACCCAGCGCCCGCCGCTTTCCGACGCCCTGGTTCATCGTGCGCAAGCTGTTCCACTCGACCGCGGGACTCGCAAAGCCGGCCCGAACAGACGGCGCTGTCGCCTGACTGGGTAGCGGGCACCTTCATGCTGTTCCGCAGCGAGGTCTATTCCGAATTGGCAGGCTTCGACGAGCGTTACTTCCTGTACTACGAAGACGTCGACCTGTGCCGGCGACTGCGCAGGCGCGGCTACGATGTTCGCCTGCTTCCTTCCGTCAGCGCGGTACACGACGCGCGCCGCGAAAGCCGCCGCAGCCTGCGGCACCTGCGCTGGCACCTCGCCAGCATGCTCAGGTTCATGGTGACGCGTTAGCACCGCGGCCACGGTCAGCCATCGGCCGCGCCGTGCCCCGCGACGCAGCCAGAATCCGCTCAGATGATTTCCAGTACAGGCAGTGGAAATACCATCTTGGCCTTCTTGAGCCGGTACTTCTCCAGGAAAAACTGCCGAAAATGCCAAGGCAGGACCAAGAGGTAGTCGGGCTCGTCGGCCAGCAGCTCGCTCTCGGCAACGATGGGGATCAGTGTACCCGGAGCAAAGCGGCCGAACTTATATGGATTCACGTCACCGATGGCGAACAATTCATGCTCACCGAATCCGCAGTATTGCAGCAGAACATTCCCCTTGGTTGAAGCCCCCAGCCCCGCGATGCGCTTGCCTTCGGCCAGCGCCCTCTCGACAAAGCCACGCAGCTCATTACGGCTTGCCGTCACTCGATCGGCGAACGCGTTCAGCGGTATCAAGGTATCGAGCCCGAGCTCGATTTCGCGGCGGAGAAACGCTTCCAACCCGGCAAACTCCGGGTAAGGGGCGTTGTTCTTGGCGACGGTCACGGAGAAGCTGCCGCCATTGATCTCGTTGACCTCTACGTCGACAATCTTGAAGTCGACCCGATCGGTCATCCATTTGATCTGCTTGAGAGCGTAGTACTCCAGGTGCTCATGGCATACGGTATCGTATGAGTTGCGTTCGAGCATGAGCGGCATGTAGCTCTGCTCGAATACCCAGACGCCGTCATCCTCGAGGACTTCGGAGATCTCGCGCATGAAATCGATCGGTCGCTCGAGGTCATAAAACATCGAAAACGACGTCACTATCCGGGCGCGTTTCCCCGGAAAGGCTGCCTGGAAGCGCTCGGCCGAGAAGAAATCCGCAACGACGGTTACATCCTTGGGGTAGTACTCGCGGAATTTCGCGGCGGTGGGATCCATGCCAACGCGCGTGCACGAGTTCTCCGGGTAGCCGGCGAGCGTTGTTCCATCGTTGCTGCCGATGTCCAATACGATTGGGCTTCCGGCCAGGTCTATGATGCCGAGAATGCGCGCGAGCTTGCCATGCAGGTGACGGACCATGCTCGGATTCAGCCCCGAGCGGTAGCCGTAATTCTCGCCGTACATCTCGCCCAGATCGTACGAATGCCCAAGCTGCAGCAAACCGCAAGCGTCGTCGCCGACACACTTGACGAGAACCAGGGGCCCTCGCGTGATCGCCTGATCCGGTGTCGAAGGAAACACCCCTGTGAGTGCTTGAACTCCAAGATCGAGAACCTCCGTCAGCCGGGAGTTACCGCAAATCCGGCAGCTTGTATTCTTGCTGTACATCTTCTCTCTCTTTGTTTAGTTGGCCACCGGATCGCGGCCAAGCGCTGCACGATCAGCATCCACCATCATCCCGATCAGTTCGGCAAACGAAACGCTTGGGCGCCACCCCAGTTTCGCCATCGCCTTGGCGGGGTTGCCCCGTAACTCTATCGTTTCGGGTCTGCGTCCCTTGTCTTGATCAACCCTCACGTGATCGCGATAGTCCAGTCCCACACGGGCAAAAGCAACCTCGCACAGATCCCTGACCGAATGCGTTTGGCCCGTGGCGATGACGAAATCTTCCGCGGCATCCTGTTGCAGCATGAGCCACATTGCCCGGGCATAGTCGCCGGCAAATCCCCAGTCACGGCGGCTGTCGAGACTTCCGAGCCGCAGAGCATCGGCCTGGCCTTCAGCTATGCGGGCGGCGGCCAAGGTCACCTTGCGGGTGACATACTCGGGTCCACGTCGCGGACTTTCGTGATTGAAAAGAATCGCCGAGCACGCGAACACACCGAACTGCTCCCGATAGGCCCCGATCATCGTGTGCGCGAACAGCTTTGCGGCGCCATAAGCGTTCCTTGGGAGCATCTGTGTGTTCTCATCCTGCGGCGACTGTTTGCTATTGGCAAACAGCTCGCTGCTCGATGCCTGGCAAAAACGCGCCCGCGGCAGGGTGCCGCGCAGCACCTCGAGAAATGCGACGACCGCGAGCCCGTTGATGGTGGACGTAGCGATCGGATCATCGAACAGCTGCGCACTGGAAGAGCGCGAAGCGAAGTTGTAGATCTCGTCGGGTCGTATCGTCTCGAGTAAAGCCTTGATCTCGTCGGTGCGGGTGAGGCTGAGATGGACAGTCGGCACTTCGCTGCCTGCTATGCGGATCGATGTCGCGGCATCCTCCCGATGCGAGGTCCCAATCACTTTGTAGCCTTGCGCCAGCAGAAGTTCGGCGAGGTAGCAGCCGTCCTGCCCACCGATGCCGGTAATGAGAGCAGTCCTGGAAGCAGTCTCCGCCATGCTATCGCCGGCCCACGAAATACGGGCTGCGCTTGAGGTCGTACACTCCACCGCGGTGGTCTTGACTGCGCAGCCGCAGCCAGGCCAGAGCCGCCATATTAAGCAATTGCCCCGGGATGAGAGCGACAACTGCCGGCATCAAAACGTGCCAGCGGGACTTTGCCTGCGGCCATACGAGCTGAATAAAGTCCTGCCACGAATACCATCCCTTGGCCCGATACAGCAGCAAAACCGAGACGCTGCGCCAGGGTTCGCGCCGGGTTATGGCGGCGCGTGACGCGACCGACAACCATCCGAACGACCAGATCAAGGCGGGCCACTTGAACATCCAGACTTGAGATGAACGACTGGTCCAGTTGCCAACGCCGTAGCGGATAAGCACCAAGGGTTCGCCCAAAGCGATGACGCCACCCGGCAAAGGCGACTGGAAAAGTACCCCGACATGGAGAAACTCGCTCCCGTAATAGGGCGTCCGCTGGCGGCTGAGCCAGAGCTCGCGCCGAACCACGGCTGCGCCGACAAAAGTCAGATGTTGTCCGCAATCCGCCAGCAACCGATTCGCGTCGGCTTCGGTGTAGTGACGCTCCCCGGTAAAGCCGAGCCGGCCTGAGGTCAGGCGTTCGGTCAGATCCGCGGTGCGCACCTCGGCGTCCACGATCACCGCGTCCGGACCTCGACTGCAGATTTCGATCACTCTGGCGATCGCTCCTGGGACGATCAGATCGTCATCGGGCATCAGCCAGCAATAGCTGCCACGGGCCAGTTCGACTGCCTTGTCGAAATCTCCGTCAACCCCCGAGTTGGCCGTCTGCGGAAAGTATCTGAGGCAGGCATGCGCAGCGGCAAGAGCAGACACCACCGAACCGGTGTTGTCGGTAGACGCGCCGTCCACAACCACGATCTCGACATCCGGAGCACATTGTCCCAGGATGCTGCCCAAGGTCTCGCCGATATACTGCCCTCGATTCCGGGTGGCGATGCAAATCGAGAGGGAGATACGGTCGGCTGGCATTCTTACGATCGACGCTCGAGTGCTCGCGCAATGCGCTCAGGCATGCTTGATTTCTTTCGCTCGACTTCTTGCCCACCGCACTCCACCACGCATCAGCTTGTAGAGGGACTTCAAGCGGCGATAGATGCTGACCGGCAGATAATAGTACGACATGCGCGCGACCCAACCACGGAAACCACAGTCGCTGTAGCACAGGTCGAAGATGCGATCGAGCTCGGCTTTGCTTTCTACCTGCGGCGACTGGATGGCGCGATCTCTCGCGTAGAAAAAAGACAGCAACGACAACTCATTTCTGAGAAACCGACGCACGTTATCTGTCTCATTCGACTTGGGACCGTAGAAATGAGTAGAAATCCCGACGAACCCGTCAACCGCGATTCTGAGACGGTTGACTACTCCGCGCTCCAGGAAGGAATCGTTGTCTCCGCGCTTGTCGAGCCAGACTTCGGACACGTAGCAAACCTCGAGTCGGTCGCGGGCAAGTTCCAGCAAGCGGGCGACATGCCACCAGCAGCTACCCAGAAACTCAGTATTGGGTTCGATGGAGAGCCACCTGGCTCGTTTGACGATCAAGCCGCTCATGAAACTGAACAGCGCCTCGGTATTCTTCCCCGCTGCCAGGCACGCTTGGCGCTGCTTTGCATCGCTGAATTCGACCACTCTCACCCGATCGTCGGAAAAGATCCTGTGATCGTGCAGCTTGTGCATACTCCTGTCGCAGATCGAGTGCTCGCAAACGTACAAGTCGTGTCCATGGTTCAGGCGTTCGCGCAGGCGCTGGATAGCGTGCGGTCTCATCACATCATCGCTGCTGAACAGCCAGCAGTATTCACCGGAAGCGAGTTCGACCGACTTGGCCAGATCATGATCGATTCCACCTCGCTCTAGCAGGCGGACATATCTAAGCGATGGAAATACTTTCCTCCAGCTAGCGACTACCTCTTCCGTGTTATCGGTCGATGCGCCGTCGACGATCACAATCTCCACGTCGGTCGAAGCTTGCTCGACGATGCTTCTCAGCGTTTCTCCGATGAATTCGCCGAAATTGTACGTCGGTATGCAGATAGACAGTCGTGGGCTCATGTCTATCCCCCGCTGTTGGCCCGGATAAGCCCGTCGTAGATTCGAACGTGCTCCTCCGCTATCCGCGCCCAAGAGTTGACCCTGTCGAGAACAGCCTCGGTTTTTCGTCCCGCGTAGGTGGCCAGCGCTCGCGCCAGCGACTCTACATCTCCAGGCCTGCCATAGAAGGTGTTGTCTATTGGATCATAGCCTTCCTTGGACCCGGAGGTCGTTATTACCAAAGTGCCTTGCTCCTGAGCGGCAGCAACGGAAGAATTCCAGTCCCCGCCGCCGCCTGGAAACGGCAGCACCACCGCATCCGATACCGCGAGCACGTCACTAACTCTGCGCGCAGGCAAGAATCCCGTGATGGTGACCTTGCCTTTCCAAGCGGGACCGGCAGCAGCCTCGAGTATCGTCCGTTGATATTCGTCTGCCCGCAGCAGATCGCAAACGAGAACGAGTCGATCACGGGCTGGATCGGCGATTGCGAATAACTGCTCCATCCCCTTGTTCGGGGTCGCGAAGCCGAAGTAAGTCACGACGTTCTTTGACCCCATCGCGAGCTCAGCGTGAAGCTGACTGCGCTGCGATTCCGACAGGTCAGTTCGAGGCAAGGACGCCGCCCCGGCAAGATAGGCGAAGTTGACCTTTCTCGTCAGCCATCGGTACCACGACGAAATATTCTCTGTGTAATGCGGTCGCACCACGATCACAGTCTTGGCGGCAACAGCCAGCAAAAAACTGTATGCATGCGCGAACATGGGGAGGAGCTCGTGCCAGGTCTGAACCACTCGGAATCCCGCCACTCGCAGCAACAGGGGAAGGAACCACGGCAGCAGATGCCCGCCGTATCCTCTGGTCGGATACTGCACGTGGACCAGATCGGGCTTCCATTCGGCAACGACGCGGAGTACTTCAATAGCGGATCGAAGCCGCCATCCAGGGCCATGAATAAGGTCCACCTCGCTACGGCTAGATAGCCCGTCTTGCCCAGTCAAGACTCCGACTTGCACTTTTCCCGAATCACACAACGCATTCGCCAAGCTCGAAGTATAGTCCCCGACACCGCAGTGCATGGGCGGATAGGAGCCGCTTACTATGAGAATTCGCTGCATCGCTCGACCGCAAGGACCTTGCCGGAAGACGGCTGCCACGAAGAAAGTACCGGCCTTCTAGCACAGCCAAAGACATGACGAATTCGCATGCTCATCCAGTCTTCCTCAACACAATCCAGGCGAATGTATAGTGACGATCCATGCAGGAGATGGGCCGCTCTGTTGCGTTGAGGTCAACTTCACCGTAAACAGAAAGCCCATACGTCCTCGCCGTCTCGATCAGATCATGCACGTCCTGCCTGGAAAAGATCTTCCAGTCCATCCCGAACATCTTGATTCCATCAGTGGCTATTTTTTCCGGCCAATAGTCGAACGAGGCGACGAAGAATCCATCTGGCCTCAACAGCCGCCCCACCTCGCCAAACAGTCGTTCGGGCTGGTAGCCGTGTTCGATGACAGATATCGCCGTCACCAGGGAGAACGAAGCGGCAGCAAAAGGAGTATTGAGAAAATCCGTCACCTCATATCGGATCTTGCCCGCATAGGGCATGGAACGGAGCGAGGGGTTCAAGTCGACTCCGGTCAGGCTCGAAAAACCCGCCCGATGCAGGACTATCAATATTTCGGACGCGAAGGCCCCGATATCCAGCACCGGGTCGGTCAATCTCAGGTTATCGGTCGCAAACTGGGCGGTCTTCAATACGTCCCAGCTTTTCAGCTCGTCGCCGATGTCGGCCTGGGGCGGCAGTAAGCGCAGCCTCGACAGCACCTCCCTCAGCTTGTTCCTTTTCCACCCCAGACCCTGCACGGATAGTTGAGTCCGAGCTTCCGCAATTTGCCCCATGCTCTGAAGCACAGACGTCCCCATTCCAGTTGTTCCTAAGCTGTAGAAGAAGATCGATGACCCGTAGCGAGCTATGCCGCCGGCGAGAATACGTAGTTAATTACTCCGGATTCTGCTTTTCCTTGGCGCACCCATTTCTCCACGTCCCCACGGTTGATCGTTCTCCGGTTTGAATCTGCGGTTGTCGCCACATAGCCGTGTGTCCAGAACAACTCGAAGATCTGCAGATAGTGTGGATTCATCCCCCGCGGATGATACTCATCGAGGGTGATCTCCACCAACCAGGTCGGCTTGGGGTTCCTCCGCAAGATCTTTTGTGCTCCCAGCAGGACTTCATACTCGAGGCCCTCAACGTCTATCTTTACTAGAAAGCGCTCTGTCTCCAGCCTGGCCGCCAGCAAAATGTCGACAGTCGTGAGCGGAATCACCCTGCGAAACAAACCGGAGGAGCCGGCCCAGTTTTGCATCAAGGAGGCTCCCGTCCCGGATGCTCCATACAAGTTCGCGATGCCCGGGCTCTCTCCGACGCCCATCGGAAAGACCTCGACATCATTCCACTTGTTCTCTGCCAGGGTGGCATACAGAAACTCCAGATTGGCCGCGAGGGGTTCCACACAGATCACGTGCTTGTTCGAGTGACGAGCGATGGCAGAGTAGTAGCCGATATTGGCTCCCACATCCAGGAAAACGTCGGTGTCCCGCAGGCAATCGATGAACAACGACGTTTCCTCCGGCTCAAAGGAGCCATTTTGCATGGCAAGATGATGCTGCGAGCTACCTCCGACCAGCACAAATCCCCACGGGGTGGAGCGTTTCCGCTTTTTCGTCAGCAGATACGTGTCGGCGATGTCGCGTCCTTCCGCTCTCAGGTAGAACAGCGCTCGCCCCGATGCAGCCAACCATCCACGAAGCGCATCTTTGATGTGCCGGAGCATCACGCGGAGCGATCTCTGCTGAGCATGGCTTGGTGAACCTGGTGGCGTACCAAGCTACGGATTTCTGGAGCAGAGCATACGGCAGCTAGAAGTATCGCGGTTGAACCGATCAACACCGCGGCGAGCTTTCCGACCAGACCGAGAACCAGAAAACTATCTACATAGGCGACTAGCACGGTCGCGCCGGCTATTGCCAACAGAGGCGTACCCGTATCCCGAACCAGCCAACGGCGGAGCTCGCCCGGCAGAAACAGCAGGTGTGTAACAGTCACCCCGATGATCAGGTATAGAAGATTCAGGGCAAACCAGGTCCACGCCGCTCCGATCGGCCCATAAGACCTTGCCGCCCAGACCATGCACGGTACAAACAGGACCGCGATGACCAAAGCGGTGAGAAACGGGACGCGCGTGAAGCCTTTCGCGAGTTGCATGGCGTATGGAACGTTCATCAGCCCGTTCATTGCGGTGCCAAATGCCAGGACGGACGCAACCGGGGCCACATTCTGCGCCATCGACTCGGAACGAAGCCAGAGCAGGAACACATCATGGGAGAAGACTGCAAGAGAAAACGCGGCACTTAACACTAGAACCGACATCAGCTGAGCTGTGGAGTGATAGATCTTGATGGCGGAGGACGAATCGCCCTGCGCTATTGCAGAGGAGAATCTGGGAAACGCCGCATTGAAGACCGGGGTTATCAGCACGTAGAGCGCCTTGCTCAGCGTACCTGCCAGAACGTAGACAGCAAACTCGCTTAGTGAAAGCAATTTGCTGAGCAACACCTTGTCGAGCTGGGTCAGCAGCACCGAAATCACGGAAATCGCCGCAACCCCCACCGTGAAGCCCCACGACTTGGTGAGGGCATCGAGCCGGAACGGCTCGGAATCGCTATGAGTACCGAGCTTTCGCCAGCAGACTATCCAAAGATGCAGCAACTGGAAGACATTCACGACGCCGACGCAAATGAAAAATACGTCTACGCCGGAATGCGTGGTCACGATCAGTGCTGCAGCCGCGACATTTGCGATTGTCGCGTACGAGCCGTTGATAAGATTGGCGGTTACCTGCTCCTGCATCCCCATCAGCACGCTTTGATATAGCCCAATCGGCCACTGCAGACCGACCAGCACGCCCATCAACATCACTGCGTGCTGCACTTTGTCTCGGCTCAACCCACCCGCGTTGATCCA
Source organism: uncultured beta proteobacterium (assembly GCA_963741215.1). GTDB lineage: Bacteria > Pseudomonadota > Gammaproteobacteria > Burkholderiales > SHXO01 > SHXO01. The sequence goes on along the minus strand of CAVUHQ010000035.1, from coordinate 468,824 downwards.
GGATCCGGAGATTGCATCAGCTCCCAGTACCAGGAGCGCCGCCAGGAACACGGCAAAGAGCGCGTATACGAGTTCGGCGGTCCTGAGCAACGTCTTGAGCCCGGGACGCTCATGGGTCAGGTGAAGGCGGCTCGATAGCTCCCGGTTTATGGTTGCGCCCAGGCCAAAATCGAACACCTGTACCAGCCCCGCCAGCATCAGGTAGATCCCTATCAGGCCGTAGGACTCGACACCAAAGGCATGCAGGTAGATGGGCGTGAAAATCAACGACAGGCCCATGCTCCAGGCCTGTCCGGAAAAATTCGCCAGGATGTTGCGGTTGAGCCTAGCCATCTGCCGTGTTGCTTTTCATGGCGGACGACGAGGGCAGCGAGAAGGCGACGAACCGCAGGTGCCGGTAAGCCGCACCTCAGCGATCTTGAGCAGCGCGATCATACGGCTAGCATGCCATAGCTCGGCCGCCGTCGAGCAACGCAGTGAGGGAGGTCTAGATCGTGTTTGTGCGCGACAGAGGCCGCTGCTTCCGCGCACGTCCAGTACGCGCGGCTCGGCGGACCTGCGGTTAGAGCTTACGAGCAGTCACTCAGCTATGAGCGAAGGAAGCCAGCTCGACCATCCTCACGCTGCATCCGGGCTATCCTGGGCGCGCGCGGTGCTGGTGTTGGCCGTTGGCTCTGACGGCAGCGATCGAAGCGAGCTTGCCAGGACGTCACGTCGCGCCCGCCGCTGGCGCAGCCACATGAAGAGCCCGGTGACCATCAGCACCGGCGGAAGCAAGCCACCGAGCGAAGTCACGATGCGCACCGGAAGTCCAAACGCGCTGCCTTCGTGGAGAATGCGCTGCCACAATATGAAGCCGTCGCCGCCCGTGCGAGTGGTGCGGTCCGCGCGCAGCAATATCGCACGGGAGCGCGGGTCGATGAGCAGCATGGTGCCCGAACGCGGGCTCGTGTCGCCTGCTTCGCGCAGGTTGATCCGATAGACGCCGCGCGGGCCTGCCGGAAATCCCAGCCCGATGACCGACGCGTCCGGATATTGCGCTTTCGCGACCGCAGCCGCCTCGTCGGGCGTAATGGGCCGGCCCGTACCCTCGGGCGCTTGAATGCCGCGTGGCGATGGAGAGAGCGTGCCGAATGCCGCGACAACGGTGCGGCCCGCGTCGGGAAACGCGATGAAGATGCCGGTGAACGACAGCGTGGCCAGCACCAGTGCGCCCCAGAAGCCGACCGTGTAGTGCAGGTTGCGCAAGAGCGTGAAGCCGCGCCGAAACCCGAACGCTTCGCGACCGATCCCGCGGGCTGGCCACCACAGATAGATCCCGCTCAACGACGAGATCAGCATCGCGATGCCGACGACACCGACGATCTCCCGGCCGCTGTATTCGCGCAGCGTCAGCGAGTCGTGGAAGCTTCGTATCCAGAGCAGAGGATCGCGCGCGGACGCAATATCGAGCACGCGCCCTGTCGGCGGGTCGAGATAGACGCGCTGGAACGGGCCTGCACCGGCCCGGGCGAACACGACGACCGGCCCGTCCTCGCCGTCGGGGAGGCGGATGGCCGTCGGCCGAGCGGGGCCGTCGAGCGCCTGCGCGGCGCGCTCGGCGTACGCGGAAAGCGGCAGCGCGATCTGCGCGCCGGAAATCGCGTAACGCTGCGGATTCAACCGCGCATCGAGAACGCGGTCGAAAACAAGTACGCTGCCGGACAGGCCGATGAACACACCGAGCACGCCAAGAGTGAGGCCGAGCCACAGGTGGATCTGCACCCAGACGCCGCGCAGGCGGACCCGCTTCGGATTATTCATTGAAATGTCCAATCAGGGCTCCGCCCACATACGCAGCAGGTTGTGATAGCAGCCGGTCAGTGAAACCAGCGATTCGTGCCCCGGCGCGGCCTGCGTCAGGCGCACGACCGCCATGTCGAGGTCGAACAGCAGCGCCCGTTGCGCATCGTCGCGCACCAGGCTCTGGATCCAGAAAAACGAAGCGATGCGCGCACCGCGCGTCACCGGTGTGACGCGATGCAGGCTCGACGCCGGGTAGAGCACCAGATCGCCGGCCGGAAGCTTGACGCTGTGCGCCCCATAGGTGTCTTCGACCTGCAGTTCGCCACCGTCGTATTCCTCGGGCGGGGAGATGAACAGCGTGGCCGAGATGTCGGTGCGGATCTTCATCCCCGTGCCGGGCACCAGCCGGACCGCACCGTCGACGTGCGTCCCGAAATGCATGCCGGTCGCACCGTCGTAACGGTTGAACATCGGCGGGTAGATGAAGGCCGGCAGCGCCGCGCTGAGGAACAGCGGATGCCGCTCGAGCGCGGCGAGAACGATCGCGCCCAGCTCGCCGGCGACGGGCGCGTCTTCGGCGATCTGCAGGTTGTGCTTCACTTGCGCACCCTGATGCCCAGCCGTGGCGCGACCGTCTACCCAAGCGGCTCCAGCGGCGTCGAGCTGGCTTCGCACGAGCCGCACCTGGTCGGCAGGCAACACGTTGGGGATGCGGATCAGCATTGGGAGCGAGACATGCTTCGGGGGTCAGAAGAACTTGTAGGTAAACGTCAGCATCGCCTGGAGATCGGTGCCAGGCACCGAACGGCCCTTGTCCGAAGGAATCAGCGCATCGTAGTTCAGCCGGTTCGTCAGGTTGAGCACGTTGAGCTGGATCGAATAGCGCGGCTGCCGATACGCGACCATGGCGTCCCAGCGCAGGTAGTCGGGCACCTGGACTGCGTTGGTGTTGGAAGTGAACCGGTCCGACATGTAGGCGACGCCGGTGCCAATTTGCCACTCCTCGGTGAAGTTGTAGGTGGTCCACACCGAGGCGCTGTTGCGCGGTGTGTTCGCCGGCACCTTTCCCTGCGTGCCGTCGAGCGTCGAAGCCGAGACGATTTCGGCGTTGAGAAACGTGTAGCCGCCGAACACTTGCCAATTGCGCAAGATCCGGCCGGCAGCGGTCGCCTGGAACCCCTGCACGCGTATGTTTCCGGTCAGCTCGTAGACGCCGGGGGAGATCTGCGAGCGCGTGTTGTCCTTCTGAATCTCGAAGATCGCCGAGGTGAGCGACAGGGCGCCGTTCATCAAGTCCCACTTCCCGCCGAGCTCGACTTGAGCGCTCGTTTCCGGATCGAGGCTTTGCTGGCCGTTGACCAGCGTCAGCGTTTCGAGCGATGGGTTGAACGACGTGCCGTACGAGACGTAGTACGACTGCACCTCGGTGGGCTGATAGATCACCCCGGCACGCACGCTGGTAAAGCCGATATTCTGACTAGCCGACGCGGGCAGGCTGGTCGAGTTGGTCAGGCTGGCGTTGTAGCTGTCGTAGCGCACGCCGGCCACGACCTTCCACTGTTTCCCGAACGACATCGTATCGTTGATGTAGGGCGCTACGTCGGTGGCGTTGGCTTGCACCAGGTTGCCCGGGACCTCGGTCAGATTCGAGCCCGAATTGTAGGCGGGATCGGTCAGCGAGAGGACGCTGAAGAAATTGGTGCCGGCGGTGTTGCGCGAGTAATTCTGGACGTTGTTGGTTTCCTGGCCGAGCTCCAATCCGGTGAGCAGCAGATGCTGGATCGGGCCGGTCGCGAACGTGGTGATCAGATCGGTCTGGTTGAAGACCGAGGTGTCGGTGATGTTGCGGTCGTGGCTGCCCAGGCCGACGAACAGCGAGCTCTGCGGCAAGGTTGTCGTGTTGGCGAGGTTGGTCGCGGGAAACGCCGTATAGATCCCGCCGGTCGAAACGGTCCCGACGTTGTTCGGTCCGGATTCGCGCGCATCGATGCTGTAGCGGAAGTATTGCGTCTGATTGCGCAACGTCACGTCAGGGGTGAACCGATGGTTGATTGTCGCATTCAGGTTGAGGACGTCCTGGATGGTCCGGTCATCGGTCACGCCGTAGAAGTTCTTGCGATTCACCTGCGCCGGCTGGCCGTTGACCGGCGGCAATCCGTAGTCCGGCATGTCGTTGTAATGGGTGATGAGCGCCGAGAACGTCACCTCGGTCGGCGTGCCGATGCCGAATCGGAGCGACGGCGCAATGCCGTAATCGTGGTTCTGCATCACGTCGCGCGTGGAATGGACGTATTGGCCCATCAGCGCGACGCGAAACGCGGACGTGTCGTCGATCGGCTGGTTGTAGTCTGCCGTGATACGGCCCAAGGGTTGTGTACCGCCGGTAACCGACACTTCTCCCGAGCGCACCAGCGACGGCATTTTGCTGACCTGGTTGATCACGCCGCCGGTGGAGCCGCGGCCGAACAGCATCGACGATGGGCCCTGCAACACCTCGACCGCGTCGAGCGAGAAGACGTCGCGGTAGACCTGCCCGCGGTCGCGCATGCCGTCCAGGTAGAGGTCGGTGCGGGCCGAGAAGCCGCGCAGGTTGAAGTTGTTTCCGATCGAGCCGCCCTCCGCGGCGCCGATCGTGATGCCGGGCACGTTGCGCAACGCATCGGCCAGGCTGTATGCAGCCTGAGACTGCATGAGCGCGCTATTGATCACGGTAACCGATTGCGGAATATCCCGGATGGGTGTTGCCACGCCCCCGCCGATGGTCGACGTTGGCGGGTTGTAGTCCCCGGCCGAAGAGGTCTCGCTGACTTTCACTTCCGGCAGCGTCGCATCCGCCTTTGCTGATTCCTGCGCCTGCGCGAATCCCGGCGCCAGCGCGATGCACGTGAGCATGGTGCGCAGCAGAAACGGATCGCGCTGCGGCTGCGTGCGCGTGTCCGAGTGCCAGCCGAGGCGCGCGGCGCGAGTCGTACAGGCCCGCGCCGCTGCCAAGCATCCGCGCGATCGGCCGCAGCTTGAATCTTGTGTTCATCCCTTTTCTCCCAGTTGGTAGGCACGACGAGTTATGGCTGGCTACCAATGGGGATTGGGTTGCTGGCTGAGTCAGAACGGATGGTCTTGCCTCGGGGGATCGCTCTACGGCGCCTCCGCCTGTGGTTATTGTGGTGACGCTGCCGGTGCTATTTGGTGAGGATCAATTTCCCTTTGCTGGTTTCGCGCAAGGAATAGATCTCGCCGCCGTGGTCGATCAGCAGCACCTGGCCGGCAACGAGGAGCTCGCTGCTCTTCACGATGCGGCGGCCGCGTGCCGACAGCGCCTTGTTGTCCGGCTGCTGCCGCGGCGCGTCCGGTGGCACGACTGCCGGCGTTTCGCGCTCGATCATTTTCGGTTCGGCTCGGTGATGAATCCGATCCTTGCAATGCGCGCATTGCGCGCTGCCGCCAGCACCTCGGCAAGCTTCTGGTACTGCGTGGTCTGGTCGGCGCGCAAGTGCACTTCCGGCTGGGGCTCCTGGTGAGCGGCCGCCGCCAGGTGGGCGTCGAGCTCCTCTTTGCCGACACCGACATCGTTCCAGTACACCTGGCCGGCCGCATCGATCGACAACGTGACCGTCTGCGGCTTCTCCTGGTTCACGTCCGTGACTGCGTTGGGCAGATTGATCTTGATCGCGTGCGTGAGCAGCGGCGCGGTCACCATGAAAATGACCAGGAGCACCAGCATCACGTCGATCAGCGGGATCATGTTGATCTCCGCCATCGGCTGGCTGGTCCCCTCGTTGTTGAACCCACCGAAGGCCATCACGCCGCTCCCGGACGCGCTTCGCCCTGCACCGCAGCAAGCGGTGCGCTCTGCCGCCTGGCAATTCGCTCATTGGACCGGGCCCCGGTGACGAGGAACGTATGCAGGTCGTGAGCAAAGCCGTCGAGCTCGGAGAGCGTCAGACGGTTGGCGCGGACGAAGGCGTTGTAGGCCAGCACTGCGGGAATCGCGACGGCCAGGCCGCATGCCGTCATGATCAGTGCCTCGCCAACCGGGCCCGCCACCGCGTCGAGCGTTGCCTTGCCGCTGCCCGCCACGATGCTGGTGAGCGCGAGATAGATGCTCCAGACGGTCCCCAGCAGTCCCACGAACGGCGCCGTGCTGCCGACCGAGGCGAGCACGGTGAGCCCCCACTCCAGGCCAGCCGCTTCGCGCGCGATCGCGCGGCGAATGGCGCGCGTCACGAACTCGTCCGGCCCACCTGCCTCCGCCAGGCTGGCGCCCGACGGCCGCCGGTGATGCAACGCCGCGTTGATTCCGGCTGCGGCGAGCCGTCCGAACGGCTCATCCGGGGGATGCGCCACCAGCTTCTCCCCCACGGTCTCCATCGAGCGCGCATCCCAGAACTGCTCGAGGAACGCGTTCGCGCGCCGCTTGATCTGCATGTTGCGCATGGCCTTTACCACGATGAGATACCAGCTTGCCAGCGACATTACGAACAACACCGCCAGCACGGCCAGACCCATGCCATCGGCGCGGGACAAAAACGAGATCAACCCGAACGCATTGTCGCCATTCATGACGCTCATCCTTTCAAAGAAAATCGAATCGGCACCACCACCCAGGCGTCGACCGTCTGCTCGCCGCGCTTGGCCGGGACGAACTTCCACCGCCGCACGGCGTCCAGCGCGGCTTCATCCAGGCGCCGATAGCCGCAGGGTTGCTTGAGCTCCACCGTCCGTGCCTCGCCCGATGCACCGACGAAAACGCGCAGCAGGACCAGGCCCTGCTCGCCCATGCGCCGCGACAGCGCCGGGTATTCGGGCTTGGGGTTGTGCAGGTACGCGGCGGTGAACAGTGGGCCGCTGTCGACCTCCGGCTCCTGCGCCGGCGCTGTCCTCGTCGCTGCGGCCGGTGGCGCAGGGGGCGCTTGAGCTACCGCGGTTGGGGGGGCGGCGCCGTTATCGCGTTGGGTGAGGGCTCCATTGGCGGCGGCGCAGTGGGCACTTCAGCCGCCGGCTGCGGCGGCGGTGGCTCTTCGGGAGGCGTCACCGGCGGCGGTCGGTTCGATCGGTTCGACCAGCTTGTGCTCCGGCGGGAGCGGGAGCTGTGCCACTGGGGTCCTCACCGGCACAGGCGCGGGCTCAGGCAGCTGGCGGCGCCTCGCTCCGCCGTGAAGGCTCATCGCCTTGCGGCAAAGGCACCGGCGCATCCACCAGCGTTACCGCGATCGGGGCCGGCTCGATCATCGGCGGCCGTTGCATCAGGTGGATCAGGGCAAACGCTCCGACCAGGTGAGCAGCGACGACGCTAGCCAGCGCACCGGGGGAGTGAGGAACCTGCAAAGCCAACTCGCCCATGGCGGGATGCGCTCAGTACTGAGAATAGGAGTGATTATCATTATGCTACGGAATCTGACGCGCGCCTGTCAATGCATTCAGCCGCTCGATTGGCTCCAAGGGGGCAAAGAGCTGGGGACGGGAGGCCGGCGCGACGCGTGCTCGAAGGGCAGCGGGTTTCACCCGCGCCGTCGCGTAAAAGGCCCCTTTGGCTTACTCGGTTATCATCCTGCCGTCCCGCCGCGGTGCGGATAGATCAAGAAGAGCCAGGCAGCGAGGGGAAAGGCCATAGCGGACCGCCTGCAAAGACTCATCATGGGATCGCTCCTGACTGCGGCTTTGTCTGCTTCTGCAGCCGATCCCGGTCCCCCCGCTGCTGCGACGGGGGAGATGCTGCTCACCGACGATCTGGGACACGCCGTCAAGGCGCCCGTCGAGAGCGTGCCGGAGAGTCTGCGGCCCACTCCGGCGCTCGGACTGAAACATCAGACTCCGCACACGCACAAGGGCGTCAAGCTGACGAGCGAGGTGCTGGAGAAACTCGAGGCGCTCTGGGCGGACCTGCCGAAGTTCGAGTTCTTTCCGGCCGTCGCCGCCGCGCCTGATGTCGTATCTGTACAGCAATGACGAATTCGGCAACACGGCCGTCCGGCCCGGGCGCGCTCATCGACGTCGCGCCGCTTGAACCGCAAGTCGCAGGGAGCAAAATCCTGGCTATCCAAATACGGCTTGCGCTATTCGCTCGAACAGACCGTCACCTACGCCGGCATGACCGATGTGGTGAAGGGAGACAACAATCTGGGCAACTACAACCTCGACCTCGCGGCGAAGTGGGCGGTGTTCGACGCCAACAGAGCGGGCACCGCCGGCTGGATCAGCACCCAGATCGAGTACCAGACCTCCCTGAGCGGTGCCCAGGGTCAGACCGCGCAAACCAACATCGGCAGCCTGACCAACCCGACGACCTTCTGGTCAACCCACAGCGGGTTCCGGGTACCGGAGCTGGCCTGGCAGCAGTCCTTCTTTGCCGGCAAGGCCGTCGTGCTCGCGGGCGTGGTCAACCAGGGCAACTACATCGACGCCAACACCTACGCCAACACCGGCCGTGGCCAGTTCATCAACTCGGCCCTGGTCAACAGCCAGGTGCTGCCGCTGCCGGCGTACAACTACGGCGTGAACCTGCAGTGGCAGCCGAGCAGCGATTGGTACACGCTGCTCGGCTACTCGGTTGGCAATGCCGGCGCAGGCGATTCGCCAGGGACGAATTTCAGTTGGGACAGCTGGTCGCTGGAGTGGGAGATCGGTTATGCGCCAGGCGATTTCCTGGGCATGGGTCCCGGCGTCTACCGCATCCAGCCATTCGTTGCGCGGGGCGGTGGCACGGTGCAGGGCGGCCTGTCCTTCAACCTGCAGCAGCAACTTGGCCGCCACTCGCCGTTCGGCTGGTTCGGGCGTTTCGGCTTCGGTGGCTCGCAGGTGACTGGCGGCGCCAAAGCGCAGGTCGGCACCGGGTTCATCATGCAGGCACCACTCAAATATGCCGGATGGGCTCCGCAGCTGACCAACGACCTGCTCGGCGTGGGCTTCGTCTGGAGCCAACCCTCGGCGACAACGAAGACCGTGTACCACGACAACGAATACGTCTTCGAGACCTTCTATACCCTGCAACTCACGCCCACCAGCCAGTTGCAGCCCGACCTGCAGCTGATCTGGAACCCGGCATTCAATCCGGACGCGGGGCCCGCCGTGGTGTTCCAGTTCCAGTTCGTCCTCAAGTGGTGACAGACGGTTTGGATCAAGCCGCTAGCAGTAGCGGTGATACGTGAGAGTAGTTCGGTTCACCATGACGCAGCGGCTGTGGCTCGAGGCCCGGCGCCCTCTATTTTTCCTTTGCTTTACGCGGCCGCGGGCCCGATGTGGCAGAGGGAGCATCAACCCCTGTAGTGGCTGTGCCAGGCGTCGGTTGTGCGCCTCGCTGCGCGCCCGATGGAGATGGCGCCGCCGGCGAATTCTGTTTGGCAGCGGAAGATGCAGTCCCCGATGCGGGCTCGAGACGCACCTTTACGTAGGATCCTGGAGCGTCCTCGAGCGCCGCGAGCTTCGCCATCGCCCGGCAAGCGCGCCGCCACCTTGTCGCCGCCGAACCCGCTGACCCACGCATCCCACTCCGGCCACCAGGAACCGTCGTGACGCTGCGCGCTCGCCAGCCACGCGTCGGCGGTCGCGGCCAGGTCGTCGTTGGTCCAATGGCAGTACTTGTTCGCCAACGGCGGGTTCACCACGCCGGCGATGTGCCCGGAGCCGGCCAGCAACAAACTTCACCGGCCGCCCAGCAGCTTCGCTCCCATGTAGGTGCTCTTCCACGGCGCGATGTGATCTTCGATGCGTCGACACGAAGCAGGACGGCGTTTTGATGCTCGACACGTCGATGGGCTCGCCGGCCAGCGTGATACCACCCGGCTTGGTCAGCAGGTTCTTGATGTACATGTTGCGAAGATAGAACGTGTGCATCTTTGCCGGCATGCGCGTCGAATCCGAATTCCAGTACAGCAGGTCGAACGGAAACGGGTCCTTGCCCAGTAGATAATTGTTCACCACGAACGACCAGATCAGATCGTTGGCGCGCAGCAGATTGAAAGTGCCGGCCATCTCGGAGCCTTCGAGATAGCCGCGCTCCGTCATCTTCTTCTCCAGGTTCGACAGCGCGGTTTCGTCGGTGAACACGCCCAGCTCACCGGGCTCGCGTGAAGTCGATCATGGCGGTAAAGAAGGTGGCGCTCTTGACGCGCTGCTCGTCCTTTGGACGCCAGCCAGGCGAGCAGGCAGGTCAGCAGCGTGCCACCCAGGCAATACCCGATCACATTGACTTCGCGCTCGCCGGTGGCCTGCTCGACGGCGTTCAGCGCTGCCAGCGCGCCTTCCAGCATGTAAGTCGTCGAACCCCTTGTCGGCGTACCGTTTGTCCGGGTTGACCCAGGACACGACGAACACGGTGTGACCCTGCGCGACGGCCCAGCGGATGAAGGAGTTCTTGTCGCGCAGATCGAGGATGTAGTACTTGTTGATCCACGGCGGAATGATGAGCAACGGCGTACGACACACCTGTTCCGTCGACGGAGTGTACTGGATCAACTGCATCAGATCGTTCTGAAGACCACCTTGCCCGGGCTGGTGGCGACGTTCTCGCCCAGCTTGAAGGCGGTGTAGTCGGTCATGCTGATGGCGAGCTGGCCGTCGCCCCGCTCCAGGTCCGCGAGCAGATGATTCAGGCCGTCGACCAGGTTCTTGCCGCCGGTTTCCGCCGTCGCCTTCAGCACCTCCGGATTGGTGAACACGAAATTGGTCGGCGCCAGCGCATCCACGAACTGCCGTGTGAAAAAGCGCACCTTGCGCGCGGTCTGCGGGTCGAGGCCCTGCGCCTCGGTCACCGATCTTCTGGATGTTCTGCGCGGCGATCAAATAGGACTGCTTGATGTAGTCGAACAGGAAATTGTTCTGCCACAGCTCGCTCTTGAAGCGGTTGTCGGACTTGGCCGGCTCGGCCACCGGCGCCGGCTGTCTCGCCCGCCGCGCGCTGCATCGAGCTGTGCCAGAGCCGCAGATAGTCCTGCCACATCTGCATCTGCGTCTCGGCCAGCTTCCATCGGGTTGGCCATCAGGCTGGCGCGCCAGATCGATGAAGGCGTTGGTCAGTCCGAGATCGTCGCTGACCGCGAGGGCAGTCTTCCCTCGCGGTGGCGCTCGAGATACTCGTTGACGATGTTCTGACTGCGCTCGGCGATTTGGGCGAAGGACTTCGCGATCTCGTTGACATCGGGCGGCTTGCGGTGTGGGAGGAGTCTCGGTGCGTGGGCCGTGGTCGCCTCTGCCAGTGGGCGCGCACCGAGCCCGGCGTGCGACTGTTTTCTTATGCGACGGGTGCCTGCATGAACCGCAGGATGCCATCCGGACCTGGCTTCCGCACGATCCGGCCTTGGTAGCAGAAGATGAGTTCAGATGGGCAATGGCTTCGCCCATCGCGAATACCATCTGGTGGCTGTCGAGTTGGCGGCGGAACAGCACCGGCAGCGACATCCGCGGCGCTTACCGGGCGATCGCAGGCGGCCAGCAGCTCAGTCCAGCCGCAGGCGATGATGTTCCGCGCAGGGCGGCTGCGCGCGCTCGCAACCCGTGGAACGGCAACCCGTGCGAGGGCAGCACGAAGGTTCTGCCGGCAGCTCGGCGTAGTGCGCGACCGAGCGCAGGAACAACTCCAGCGGATCGCCGTTCGGGCTCGCTGGCCATACCGGACGTTGGTGCTGATCTTGGGCAGCACCATGTCGCCGGAGATCAGCACGCCGAGTCTCCTCGCAATACAGCGCGGCGTGCTCCGGCGCGTGTCCGTAACCCACGATCACACGCCAGCTCGCGCCCGTCGATGTGGAGCACATCGCCGTCCAGCATGCGCCGGAAGGTGCGCGGGCGGCTCGCTGATGGCTCTGCGGTAGGAGTGTTTGCGCTCGCGCACCGCCTGCCGGTCGTGCTTCGTCCAGGCCGTGGCGAGCGAACAGCGCGGCGATCGCTTCGCTGGCGTGGCCGGGCAACTGGCGCAACACGACCTGTGCGGTGACGAACTCGGCTTCGGTCATCCACAACTCGACGTCGAAGCGTTGCGTGAGCCAGCCGGCGAGGCCGAAGTGATCCGGGTGATAGTGCGTCACCATCGACGCGCCGGACGGGCAGGCCCGCGAGGCTATCGAGTCGAACGACTGGTCCCACAGCTCGCGCGTGGCGTCGGTGTTGAGCCCGCATATCCACCAAGTCCAGCCGTCGCCGTCGCGCAGCACCCACAGGTTGATATGGTCGAGCGCGAAGGGCAGCGGCATGCGCAGCCAGAACACGCCGGGCGCCACTTCCTGCCAGGTGCCGCCGGCTGGAGCTTGCGCGAAGGGGAAGGTCAGGCTCGGGTCGCCGGGTGATCGAATAGCCAGGGGCGGATTGGGTTGGTTCATGGTTCGAGGGAGCGGATGAGCGGCGGGACTTCGGCTCCGTACCGGCCTCCCGACTGGTCGAGCAATCTTAAACCATACCGCTGCTCCCGGGTTGAGCGTCGGCGGGTGCTCTGTTCCTTCGAGACGAGCAGCGCAGCAGTTCCATGACATCGGCAAAGTTGCAGAGCGAGTCTGCCTCGACGCGTCCGGATCCACGCGGAAGGAAAGCCGGCCAGCGACTATAATGAGGCGGTTGCAATTGAGGAGGCTTCTGGCAATGAAGCTCACCGACGCCCAAGGCATTCGGCCCATCCCGGCCCTCAACTTCGGGCTGGGCGAAACCATCGACATGCTGCGCGAAACCGTGCGCAACTTCGCTGCCGTCGAGATCGCCCCGCGCGCCGGCGCAATCGACCACGACAACGCCTTCCCCATGGACCTGTGGCGCAAGCTGGGCCAGCTCGGGCTGCTCGGCATCACGGTCGAGGAAGACTACGGCGGCACCGGCATGGGCTATCTCGCCCACGTCGTGGCGATGGAGGAGATCAGCCGGGCCTCGGCTGCCGTGGGACTGTCCTACGGGGCGCACTCGAACCTGTGCGTGAATCAGATCCGCCGCAACGGCAGCGACGGCACAGAAGCGCAAGTACCTGCCCAAGCTGATCTCCGGCGAGCACGTCGGCGCACTGGCCATGAGCGAGCCCAACTCCGGTTCGGACGTGGTGAGCATGAAGCTGCGCGCGGACCGCAAGGGCGACCGCTACGTTCTCAACGGCAACAAGATGTGGATCACCAACGGGCCCGACGCGGACGTGCTGGTGGTCTACGCCAAGACCGATGTGAGCTGCCGGCCCCAAAGGGATCACCGCGTTCATCGATCGAGAAGGGCTTCAAGGGCTTCTCCACCGCGCAGAAGCTGGACAAGCTCGGCATGCGCGGATCCAACACCTGCGAACTGGTGTTCCAGGATTGCGAAGTGCCGGAGGAGAATGTGCTGGGACGAAGTGGGCAAGGGCGTGCAGGTGCTGATGAGCGGGCTGGACTTCGAGCGCGCCGTGCTGGCGGGCGGGCCGCTCGGCCTGATGCAGGCGTGCATGGACGTGGTGGTGCCGTACGTGCACGAGCGCAAGCAGTTCGATCAGCCCATCGGCGAGTTTCAGCTCATGCAGGGCAAGCTGGCCGACATGTACAGCACCATGAACGCGTGTAAGGCCTACGTTTACGCTGTTGGCAGAGCCTGCGACCGCGGCGAGCGTGCACTGCGCAAGGATGCCGCCGGCGCCGTGCTTTACGCCGCCGAGAAGGCGACCTGGATGGCGGGCGAGGCGATCCAGTGCCTGGGCGGCAACGGCTATATCAACGAGTACCCGACCGGCCGGCTGTGGCGGGACGCCAAGCTCTACGAGATCGGCGCCGGGACCTCCGAGATCCGGCGGTGGCTGATCGGGCGCGAGCTGTTCGACGAGACGAGATGAGGCGGATGATCGCGTCGCGGAAATAGATCCCCGCCGATCCCCAAATCCCCCTCGATCCCCCTTTGTCAAAGGGGAGCAGTCAGAGCCTTCCTTCGGAAGGGGGCAGGAGAACCAGCACCCCCTCTGACAAAGGCGGCAGGGGGATCAGAACCCTCCTGTGACAAAGGGCGGCAGGGGGGATCAGAACCCTCCTTTGACAGAGGGCGGCAGGGGGGACCAGAACCCCCCTTTGACAAAGGGGGGCAGGGGGGATTTCAGGGCGGTGCGCTACTTCATCTGAACTCAAGGAGGAAACAGTCCGCCCGCCGTCTGCCGGGCGCAACGAGACACCATGACCGAGCTCCTTCATCCCCCCACCAGCACCGCAACCGGCGTCGCGTCGGCCATTGCGCAGGCGCTGCTGGAGGGCTTCAACAAGCACTACCGCCTGTTCCGGCAGATCAGCCGCGAAGCCAAGGCGCGTTTCGAGCGCGCCGAATGGCACGCGGTGCGTCAGGCTCACGCCGAGCGCATCCAGTTCTACGACGACCGTGAGGCCGAGGCGGTGGAGCGTCTGCAGCGCGAGTTCGACACCGAGCGCCCTGCCCGATGCGCTGTGGCAGGAGATCAAGCTGCAGTACGTCGGCCTGCTCACCAATCACAAGCAGCCGGAGCTGGCCGAGACCTTCTTCAATTCGGTGAGCTGCAAGATCCTGCACCGGACCTACTATCCACAACGACTTCATCTTCGTGCGGCCGGCCGTGTCCACCGAGTACCTCGAGTCCGATCCCCCGGCCTATCGCAGCTACTATCCGCTCAAGGATGGGCTGCGCTGCAGTGCTGCAGCAGACTCTTCAGTCGACTTCGATCTGAAACGCCCGTTCGCGACTCTCGATCGCGACGTGCGATACGTGCTGCGCGCGGTACGCGACGTGCTTGCCGCGGCCGCTGCGGCTGGAAGCGAATCACCAGATCCAGGTGCTGTCGTCGCTCTTCTTCCGCAACAAGCGCACCTATCTCATCGGCAAGCTCATCAACGGCAACCTCGAACAGCCCTTCGCGGTGCCGATCGTGCACGACCGAGGCGGGGGGGCTGTGCGCTGGATGCCATGCCTGCTCGATCCGCGCGAGATAGCGCCGTTCTGTTCGCCTTCAGTCGCGCCTATCTCATGGTGGACATGGAGGTGCCGTCGGCGTACGTGGAGTTCCTCGCCAGCATGCTGCCGGGCAAGCCGCAGGGCCGAGCTGTACACCTCGCTGGGCCTGCAGAAGCACGGCAAGACGCTGTTCTATCGCGATTTCCTGCATCACCTCAAGCATTCCACCGACGCCTTCGTCATCGCGCCCGGCATCAATGGCCTGGTGATGATCGTGTTCACGCTGCCGTCGTACCCGTACGTGTTCAAGGTGATCCGCGACAAGATCTCGCCGACCAAGAACGTCGACCGCCGAGACGGTCAAGGACAAATACATGCTGGTGAAGCGGCACGACCGCGTCGGGCGCATGGCGGACACGTTGGAGTACACCGACGTGGCCTTCCCGCGTTCGCGCTTCGACCGGCGCTGCTCGACGAACTCGAGGCGCGAGGCGCCCTCGCTCGTCGAGGAGGAAGACGACACGCTGATCGTCAAGCACCTGTACATCGAGCGGCGGATGACGCCGCTGAATCTGTACCTGGACCGAGGCGACGAGCAGCAGGTGCGCCAGGCGGTGAACGAGTACGGCAACGCCATCAAGGAGCTGGCCTCGGTCAACATCTTCCCGGGCGACATGCTGTTCAAGAACTTCGGCGTCACGCGCGGCGGGCGCGTGGTGTTCTACGACTACGACGAGATCGCCTACATGAGCGAGATCAGCTTCCGCAGCATCCCGCAGGCGCGCACGCCGGAGGACGAAATGTCGGCGGAGGCCTGGTATCCTGTCGCTTCCAACGACGTGTTTCCGGAAGAGTTCGGTCCGTTCCTGCTGTCGGGCGAGAAGGTGCGTGCGCACTTCCTCGAATACCATCGCGATCTGCTCGACGCCCGATTTCTGGAACGAGACCAAGGCGCGTATCGCCGCAGGGCACATCGCGGATGTGTTTCCCCTATCCCGAGTCGGCGCGCTTCCGGCGTCGGTTCGGTGCGGTCACCTGAAGGACGCATAGCATGGCAACACGACTGAAGACACCGCTCTCGCAGCGGCTGCGGCTCGATATCCCGGTGTTCCAGGCGCCGATGGCGAGCGTGACCACCGCCGCGCTGGCGGCCGCGGTTTCGAAGGCGGGCGGCCTGGGCGGTTTCGGTTGCGCCTACATGCAGCCCGATGCGATGCGCCGAGAGGTGGCCGCGCTGCGGGCCATGACCGATCGTCCTTTCCAGCTCAATTTCTTCTGTGCGCCGCAGCCACAACCCGTTCCTGCCGCGGCGCAAGGCGACGCGATCGCAGCTGTCACCGGCTACTTTCGGGAGCTCGGTTTGCCGCAGCCCGCGCCGGTGGCGTCGCCCTACGCGCCCGATCTGGACGCACAACTCGACGCTGGCGCTGGAACTGCGCCCCGCCGTGGTGACGTTCCACCTGAACGACCTGCCGCAGGCGCGCATCCGGCAATTTCAGTCGGCGGGCATCCTCGTCGGCGGCAGCGCCACCTGCGTTGCCGAAGCCAAACGGCTGGAGTCACTCGGCGTGGATTTCGTCGTCGCGCAGGGCGGTGAAGCCGGTGGTCACCGCGGAACCTGGACCCGCGACCCCCACTCGGCGCTGACGGGTACGCTTGCGCTCGTGCGCATGCTGGTGCGCGCGGTGAATCTGCCGGTCGTGGCGGCGGGTGGAATCATGGACGGAGCCGGCATCGCCGCCGTGCTGTCGCTCGGTGCACAAGCCGCGCAGATCGGCACGGCCTTCATCCCGTGTCCCGAGAGCGGCGCGACCGAAACCTATCGTGCGGCACTGCTGGCTGCCACGGAAGACGACACGACCCTGACCGACCGCTTCAGCGGCAAACCCGCGCGTGGTCTGCGCAATCGCTTCATACGCGAATCGGCGCGTGCCGATTTCCCGAAGCTTCCGTTCCCGGCCCAGAGCCAGCTTACGTCGAAGCTGCGCACCGCTGCGGCTCAAGCCGGCGCGCCGGACTTCCTCGCCCTGTGGGCCGGTCAGGCTGTGTCGCTCGTCGCGACGCATGCCGGCGGCGGAGTTGCTGCAAACGCTCGAGCGCGAGGCCTTGGAGGCGATCGAGCGAGTTGCGAGTTTGCGGCACGCGGTCGGCAAAGCCACTACTTGATACGCATCTCGTAAGAGGTATGACCATGGTTGATCCCGTTGTGATTGTGGGTGCTGCGAGAACGCCGATGGGCGCCTTTCAAGGGGAGTTGAAGGACTTCATGGCGCCCGAGTTGGGCGCGGTGGCGATTCGCGCGGCGGTCGAGCGAGCCGGGTTGCAGCCGGCCGACGTCGAAGAGGTCATCATGGGCTGCGTGCTGCCGGCCGGGCAGGGTCAGGCGCCGGCGCGGCAGGCGTCCATCGGTGCCGGGTTGCCGCTTGCCACGGGCTGCACCACGGTCAACAAGATGTGCGGCTCCGGAATGAAGGCGACGATGCTGGCCAACGATCTTCTGCTCGCGGGCACCAACGAGATCATGGTCGCCGGCGGCATGGAGAGCATGACCAACGCGCCGTATCTGCTGCCGAAGGCACGCGCAGGCTATCGCATGGGTCACCAGCAGGTGCATCGACCACATGTTCCTGGACGGCCTCGAGGATGCCTACGACAAAGGCCGCCTGATGGGCGCTTCGCCGAGGACTGCGCCGGCAAGTACAGCTTTACCCGCGCCGAGCAGGACGCCTTCGCCGTGAAATCCCTGGAGCGCGCGCAGAAGGCCAACAACGAAGGCTGGTTCGCCTGGGAGATCGTGCACGTCGCGCTCAAGTCCGGCAAGGGCGACCGCTTCGTCGACAAGGACGAGCAACCGTTCAAGGCCAACTTCGACAAGATCCCTCAGCTCAAGCCGGCGTTCAAGCAAGGACGGTACGGTGACCGCCGCCAACTCGAGTTCCATCTCCGACGGCGCGCGCCGCACTGGTGCTGATGCGCCGCTCCGACGCGCAGAAGCGCGGACTGACGCCGCTGGCCGTCATCGTCGGGCACACGCACGCATGCACAGGAGCCGGGCTGGTTCGCCACTGCGCCGGTGGGTGCGATCCGCAAGCTCTTCGAAGAGACCGGCTGGACCGCCGAAGCATGTCGACCTGTACGAGATCAACGAAGCCTTCGCCGTGGTGACCATGGCTGCGATGAAGGAGCACAACCTGCCGCTCGAGAAGGTCAACGTGCACGGCGGTGCCTGTGCGCTGGGTCATCCCATCGGTGCCTCGGGCGCTCGCATCCTGGTGACGCTGCTCGGCGCGCTCAAGAAGTATGGGCTCAAACGCGGCGTGGCTTCGCTTTGCATCGGCGGGGGCGAAGCGACTGCGATGGCGGTCGAAATGCAATAACACCCAACGCAGAGGCGCAGAGGGCGCGGAGGACGCAGAGAACGGCACGGGAGAGAAGTGCGGCGGCCATCGGAGACTGGGGCTGGGAACCTAACTTTGATTTCCTCGGCGACCATCCGCGTCCTCTGCGCCTCTGCGTTGAGATTTGTTTTGAGGAAATCCAATGGCGAATAAGC
The DNA here is from genome assembly GCA_963741215.1 of uncultured beta proteobacterium. Classification (GTDB taxonomy): domain Bacteria; phylum Pseudomonadota; class Gammaproteobacteria; order Burkholderiales; family SHXO01; genus SHXO01. Next base: position 450,645 of record CAVUHQ010000035.1, on the reverse strand, counting down.
GAATCGGCTTCATAGGCGTCGGCCTCATGGGCCACGGCATGGCGAAGAACCTGCACGGAGAAGGGTTTCCCGCTGACGGTGCTGGGCCATCGCGAACCGACAGCCGGTCGAGGATCTCGTCAAGCGCGGTGCCAAGGAGGCCAAGGATGTGGCCGGGCTGGTCGCGGCGTCGGACATCGTGTTCCTCTGCGTCACCGGCTCGCCGCAGGTGGAAGATCTCGTCTACCGCAAGGGCGGCATTCTGGAGTCGGCGCGAAGCGGCCAGATCGTCGTCGACACCTCGACCAGCCAGCCGCGGCTCGACCCTCCAGATCGCGGCGGAGCTGAAGGCCAAAGGCGTGCGCGCTTTGTCGACGCACCGCTGACGCGCACACCGGTCGAAGCGGAACAGGGACGGCTCAACACCATGGTGGGTGCCGATCCAGGCGACGTTCGAGGAGATCGAGCCCGTCGCTCACGGCGTTCTGCGAGAACATCTTCCACGTCGGCGATGTCGGGTGCCGGTCACAAGATCAAGCTCATCAACAACTTTGCCGCCATCGGTCAGATGGCGCTGATCGCCGAGGCGCTTGACTGCCTGCGCCAAGCTGGGCGTCGATCCGAAGAAGCTACTTCCAGCTCGTCAGCCAGGGTGCCGCCAACTCGGGCATCTTCCAGATGATGGCCGGCCAGGCCGATCGAGGGTGACTTCAAGGGCATGAAGTTCGGTCTCGCCAACGCCGCGAAGGATGTGCGCTACTACACGCAGACTGGCGATGGAGAACGGCGTATCCGGCCCGATGGCCGCGGCGACGATGCAGACGCTGCTGGCCGCGATGAATCTGGGTTTCGGCGGCCCGGAGTCACCTGGTCGCCTTCGCTGGTTCGAGGCGCAGGCGAAGATCAACGGCGTCGAATTCCCGCCCCCAAGACAATGAACCGAATCCATAAGGAGCGAGCGTGAGCGAGCGCAAACTGATTTCGTCCGGGTCGAGCTTCGAGAAAGTCGCCGGCTATCAGTCGGGCGGTCGTGGACGGCGACTGGATCTTCGTCTCCGGCACCACCGGGTACGACTACTCACCATGACGATCGCGCCGGACCTGGAGAGCCAGACGCGGCAGGCCTTTCGCAACATCGCCAGCGCGCTGGAGCAGGCCGGCGCGAGCCTCGACGATGTTGTGCGCGTCCACTACTACTTGGCGCGATCACGGCGACTTCAAGCGCGTTGCACCGATCTTCGGCGAGTACCTCGGCAAGGCGCGGCCCGCGGCGACCGCGTCGTCTGCGGCCTGGTCGAGCCGGAGATGAAGATCGAGATCGAGGTGACCGCGCGACGCTCGCGGCACGACTGTCAGCGCACGGAGCGGCCGGGACGATTATCCGCTCGGACGCGCTTGAGCGGACACACGAGAGAGAACATGGCAGCGCCCATAGACTTCTACTTCGACTTCTCTTCGCCGTACGGCTACTTCGCGGCGACTCGAATCTCTGCGCTCGCCGCGAAGTACGGTCGCGCGTGGTGTGGCGGCCGATCCTGCTCGGTGTCGTGTTCAAGGTGACCGGGAGCGCGCCGTTGCCGTCGCTTGCCGCTCAAGGGGCCATACAGCACGCGGGACATGGCACGCACCGCGCGCTTTCTCGACATCCCGTTCAAGCTTCCGGACCCGTTCCCGGTCAGCACGCAGGCGCCAGCGCGGGCCGTCTACTGGCTCGAGACAGCAGGCGCCGGACCAGATCGAGGCCGCTGTGCTGGCGCTCTACCGCGCCTACTTCGTCGACGATCAGGACATCTCGAGCCCGGAGACCACCGCCGACGTTCTGGCGACGTTAGGCCTCGAGCGCGCCAAGGTGCTGGCGGCGCTGGGGGATCCCGCGATCAAGGAGCGTCTGAAGCAAGAGACTCAGGCCGGCCATCGACCGCGGTGTATTCGGCTCACCCTATATCATCGTCGACGGCGAGCCGTTCTGGGGTCATGACCGGTTCGATCAGGTCGAACGCTGGCTCGCGACGGCGGATTCTGAGTGGAACCGCCAGTGATCCGTGCTGTGCCGCCGATCTGTGCGTGTTCTGCGGCTCCAATCCCGGGAGCGATCCGGTCTATGCGCGAACCGCCGCGCTGAGATGGGTGAGGTGCTGGCGGCTCGCGGCATCACGCTGGTCTACGGCGGCGGTCGCGTAGGCCTGATGGGTGCGATCGCCGATGCGGCGCTGGGCGCCGGCGGCAAGGTCATCGGCGTGATTCCGGAGGCGCTCGAGCGCAGGGAGCTGGCCAGCGAGGAGCTGACCGAGCTGCACGTGGTCAAGACCATGCACGAGCGCAAGCAGACTGATGGCCGACCTGTCCGACGGCTTCATCGCGCATGCCGGGCGGCTTCGGCACTTTCGAGGAGTTCTGCGAGATCGTCACCTGGGCACAGCTCGGAATGCACACCAAGCCCTGCGGCCTGCTGAACGTCAAGGGCTACTACGAGCACCTGCTGGCGATGTTCGATCACGCGGCGGCCGAGCAGCTTTCTGCGATCCGCGCAATCGCGCCGATGGTCATTACCGAGTCCGATCCCGAGCGCGCTGCTCGACGCCATGGCGCGAGTATCGGCGCCGGCGATCGAGCGTGGCTCACTCGGAGACTGTCTGAACCTGATCGCGATGCCGGTCCTCAACTCCAAGCTCAACCCGCGCAGCGCGGAATTCCAGGCCAACGCCGCGGCGATGACCGCAGCATGGTCGCCGATCTGCGCGAGAAGATCGAGACCATCGAGCCAGGGCGGCGGTGAGGCCGCACGCGAGAAGCACCTGGCGCGCGGCAAGCTGCTGCCGCGCGAACGCGTGCGCACGCTGCTCGACGTGGGCTCGCCGTTTCTGGAGCTGTCGCAGCTGGCGGCCTGGAACATGTACGACAACCAGGTGCCAGCCGCCGGCCTCATCACGGGCATCGGCCGCGTCAGCGGGCGTGAATGCATGATCGTGGTGAACGATGCCACGGTGAAAGGCGGCACCTACTTTCCCGATGACGGTGAAGAAGCACCTGCGGGCGCAGGAGATCGCGCAGCAGAACCGCCTGCCCTGCATCTATCTGGTCGATTCGGGCGGCGCCAATCTGCCCAATCAGGACGACGTGTTTCCCGACCGCGAGCACTTCGGTCGCATCTTCTACAACCAGGCCAACATGTCGGCGCTGGGCATCCCGCAGATCGCGGTGGTGATGGGCTCCTGCACCGCCGGTGGCGCCTATGTGCCGGCCATGTCCGACGAGGCGATCATCGTGAAGCAACCAGGGCACCATCTTCCTGGCCGGACCGCCGCTGGTGAAGGCGGCGATCGGCGAGATGGTGACCGGCCGAGGAGCTGGGCGGCGCCGACGTGCACGCGCGCATTTCCGGCGTGGCGGATCACTACGCGCTCAACGATCTGCATGCCTTGCAGATGGCGCGCCGCATCGTCGCGCATCTGAATCGGCCCAAGTCCGTTCCGCCTGGAGGTGCGCGAGCCGCGCGAACCGCTGCTCGATCCGGCCGAGCTGCACGGCGTCATCCCGATCGATGCGCGCAAACCGTTCGAAGTCCGGGAGATCATCGCGCCGCATCGTCGACGGCAGCGAGCTGGACGAGTTCAAACCGCTCTACGGCACCACGCTGGTATGCGGCTTCGCGCACATCTCACGGTTATCCGGTCGGCATCGTCGCCAACAACGGCATCCTGTTTTCCGAGTCGGCGCTGAAAGGTGCGCACTTCATCGAGCTGTGCAGCCAGCGCGGCATTCCGCTGGTGTTCCTGCAGAACATCACCGGCTTCATGGTGGGCAAGAAGTACGAGGCGCTCGGCATCGCGAAGGACGGCGCGAAGATGGTCACCGCGGTGGCTTGCGCCAAGGTGCCGAAGTTCACGTTCATCGTCGGCGGCAGCTTCGGTGCAGGCAACTATGGCATGTGCGGCCGTGCCTATAGCCCGCGGTTCCTGTTGATGTGGCCCAATGCGCGCATCTCGGTGATGGGCGGCGAGCAGGCCGCCAGCGTGCTTGCCACGGTGCGCCGCGATGGGCTTGGAGAAAGCAGGCAAGAGCTGGAGCAAGGAAGAGGAAGAGGCGTTCAAGCTGCCGATCCGCGAGCAGTACGAGATGCAAGGCCATCCCTACTACGCCAGCGCGCGGCTGTGGGACGACGGCGTCATCGATCCCGCCGCAGACGCGGCGCGTGCTGGGGCTGGGCATCTCGGCCAGCCTCAATGCGCCGATCGAGAAGACGACCTTCGGCGTGTTCAGGATGTAGACGATGGACATGCGAATCCCTCGACACGCGGCATGGAGTCGATCTACATCACGCCCGAGCACGTCGCTCTGCGCGAGCAGGTCGCGCGCTTTCTCGCCAAGGAAGTCGAACCGCACGGCGAGGCCTGGGAGGAGCAAGGCTACGTGCCGCGCGAAGTGCTGCGCAAGATGGGCGGGCTCGGATTGCTCGGCATCACCTATCCGCAGCAGTACGGTGGCGCGGAGGCCGATGCGCTGACCTCGCTGGTCTTCGCAGAGGCGCTCTCGCGTTCGACCTTTGGCGGATTCATCGTCACGGTGCTGGTGCATACCGATATGGCATCGCCGCATCTGGTGCACGCCGGGTCGAAAGCGCAGCTCGAGCGCTATCTTCCGCGAGTCATCCGCGGCGAGGCGATTACGCGCGGTTGCCATCACGGAGCCCGATGCCGGCTCGGACGTGGCGCGGCATCCGCACCCGTGCGCGGCGCGATGGCGACCATTGGGTGCTCAATGGCAGCAAGATGTTCATCACCAACGGCGTGCACGCCGATCTGTATTTTGTGGCGGCGCGGACCGATCCGAATGCGAAAGGCTCGCGCTGCGCATCTCGATGTTCATCGTCGAGAAGGGCGCACCGGGCTTTCGCGTCGGCCGTGCGCTGAAGAAGACCGGCTGGCTGTGCTCGGATACCGCCGAACTCGTGTTCGATGACTGCCGCATCCCCGAGGAGAACCTGCTCGGGCGAGGAGAACCGGGGCTTCTACGCGGTGATGCAGAACTTTCAGACCGAGCGCATCGCGCTTGTCCGCCATGGCGGTCGGACACGCCATGACCGCGCTGCGTCTGACGCTGGGACTACGTCCGGCAGCGCAAGGCCTTCGGCGGAGTCGCTGTTCGACAAGCAGGTGATTCGCCAGCGCCTGGCGATGCTGCGAGGCCAAGACCGAGGCGGCGCGCCAATATCCTCTACCATTGCGGGTGGTTGGCAGCGCAAGGGCGCGACTGCGTGCGCGAGGTCTCGATGCTCAAGGCGCTCACCGGCGAGCTGGTCAACGAGGTGCTGTACACCTGTCAGCAGTTTCACGGCGGCATGGGCTACATGCGCGAGACGGCCATCGAGCGCTTGTTCCGCGATGCGCGCGTGCTGGCGATCGGCGGCGGCGCGACCGAGGTGATGCTGGAAGAAGTGGCGAAGCGTTTTCCCGCTTGATGTTGAATGCAACACCACGCAGAGGCGCGAGGACGCAGAGTTCGCAGAGGAGCTTTGAGGTCAGATGCGCACGGACTTCGGACCTGCCACGGACTACTCTTGTTCCTCTGCGACCTCCGCGTCCTGCGCCTCTGCGTTGAGATTGTCGATCTGCGTTTACTGACTAGAATGAACGAACAATCCGACTCCGGCTGATCATCGACGCGCGCGGGGTCGCGACGCTGACGCTGAATCGGCCGAGGTCCACAACGCTTTCGACGATCATCTGATCGCCGAGCTGACCGCACGAGCTGCGGGAGCTTGGACACAACGCCTCGGTCCGTGCGCGTGGTCCTCGCCGCCGACGGGCAAGAGTTTCTCGGCCGGCGCCGATCTCAACTGGATGAAGCGCATGGCCGCACTACTCGGAGGCCGAGAATCATTCGCGACGCGGTGGCGCTGGCGAGTCTGATGCGTGCGCTGAACGGATCACAGCAAGCCCACGATCGCGACGCGTGCAGGGCGCCGCCTTCGGTGGCGGTGTCGGGCTGGTCGCCTGCTGCGACATCGCCGTGGCGGACAGCGCCGCGGTGTTCTCGCTGTCCGAGGTCCGGCTGGGGTTGATCCCTGCGGTCATCAGTCCGTATGTGATCGGCGCCATCGGTGAGCGCAACGCGCGGCGCTATTTTCTGACGGCTGAGCGCTTCGACGCGCAGGAAGCGCTGCGCATCGGCCTCGTGCACGGCGTGGTCGAGCGACGGCGAGGCTGGATCGCCGCTGTGTCCCGTGTGCTCGACGAGCTGCTGAAGGGCGGTCCGCAAGCGATCGCCGCGGCCAAGAATCTGATCGCGCACGTGGCCGGGCACCCGATCGACCAGGTGCTGGCGGAGGAGACCGCATCGCGCATCGCGCAGATCCGCGTGAGCCCGGAGGGGCAGGAAGGGATCGCGGCGTTCCTCGACAAGCGCCCGGCGAGCTGGACCAAGCCCAAGACATGAACCACAGAGACGCTGCCGTTCTCAGCGCCTCCGCGGCTAACGGCGTGATCCAGAATCCCAAGAACCCGTTCGTGTTGAGCGTAGCGAAGCGGAGTCGAAACATGGAAGGTCTGCAGATCGGCCACCCGCACGCTTCGACTCTGCAGCTTTCGCTGCGACGCTCAGCGCGAACGGAGTCTTGGGGCACGCTGCTCAAGCGGCTTCGATGTTCGAAAAGATCCTCATAGCCAACCGCGGCGAGATCGCCGTGCCGCGTCGCGCGCACCGCGAAGCGGCTCGGCATCCGCACGGTCGCCGTCTACTCCGAAGCCGATGCCGGCGCGCTGCACGTCGCGTCGTGCGACGAGGCGCTATCTGATCGGTCCGGCGCCGGCGCGAGAGAGCTATCTGCGCGCCGATCGCATCATCGATGTGGCGCAGCGCAGCGGCGCGCAGGCGATCCATCCTGGCTACGGCTTCCTGTCGGAGAACGCCGATTTCGCGCGATGCCTGTGCCAAGGCGGGCCTGGTGTTCATCGGCCCGCCGGTCAGCGCGATCCATGCGATGGGCTCGAAGAGCGCGGCGAAGGACATCATGGGCAAGGCCGGGTGTGCCGCTGGTGCCCGGTTATCACGGCGAGGCGCAGGACCTCGACACGCTCGCGCGCGAAGCGCGACGAGATCGGCTATCCGGTGCTGATCAAGGCGTCCGCTGGCGGTGGCGGGAAGGGCATGCGCATCGTCGCAGTCGGCTGCGCAGCTCAAGGATGCGCTGGCCGGTCGCGAAGCGCGAAGCGGCCTGCCGGTTTCGGCGACGATCGCGTGCTGCTGGAGAAGTATCTCGACGCGTCCGCGTCACATCGAGATGCAGGTGTTCGCGGACGCTCACGGCAACGCGATCCACCTGTTCGAGCGCGACTGCTCGGTGCAGCGCCGGCACCAGAAAGTGCTGGAGGAAGCGCCAGCCCCGGGCATGACGGCCGCGCGCCGCCGGCAGATGGGATCGGCGGCGGTGGCCGCGGCGCGCGCGGTCGGCTACGTGAATGCGGGAACGGTCGAGTTCATCGCCGACGAGACCGGCAACTTCTACTTCATGGAGATGAACACGCGCCTGCAAGTCGAGCATCCGGTGACCGAGATGATCACCGGCCTCGACCTGGTCGAGTGGCAGTTGCGCGTGGCTGCCGGGGAACCGCTGCCGCTGACGCAGGAGCAGGTCGCGATCAACGGTCACGCCATCGAGGCGCGCATCTATGCGGAAGACCCGGTGCGCGACTTTCTGCCCGCCGCGGGCCGCATCGCGCATCTGCGGCAGCCCAGCGTCTTCGGCGCACGTGCGCATCGATACCGGCGTGCGACGAGGGCGACGAGATCGGCGTGCATTACGATCCGATGATCGCCAAGCTGATCTGCTGGGATCTCGACCGGCCTTCGGCGCTGCGGCGGCTGCGTGCGGCGCTGGCCGACTACCAGGTGGCCGGGTTCGACCACGAATTTGTCGTTCCTTGCGGCGGTCACGGCGCATCGGGCGTTTGCGCAGGCGGACCGCGAGCCGGGATTGCTGGACACCGGTCTGATCGAGCGCTATCGCGCGGAGCTATTCCCGGAGGCAGCTCCCGCCAGCGACAGAACGCTCGCCGTCGCGGTGTTGTCGGAGTTGATGCGCATCGACGAGGACGCTCAGGTCACGGCCCGCGCCTCCACCGATCCGTGGTCGCCCTGGAACCTGCGAGACGGCTGGCGGCTGAACGAGGACAATCACCACACCTTCGTGTTTCTGGATGCCGGCCGCGAGGTCTCCGTCACGGCGCACTATCGCAGGAACGGCCTGCTGCTCGAGCTTCCCGGGTCGCGGCTGCTGGCGCGTGGCGAACGTTCTGCCGACGGTGGCCTCGTCGCCGACCTCGCGGGAGATCGGATCCACGCTACTGTAGTGCGGCGAGGTCCGGAACTGACGGTGTTCGCGGCCGGGACGAGTCATCGGCTGGAACTGCGGGAGTTCGAGACGGTCCAGGATGAAGAAGCGGGCGGGCGCCTGACGGCACCGATGCCGGGAAGCGTGATCGAGGTGCTGGTGAAAGCGGGCGAAACAGTCGCCAAGGGACATGCGCTGATGATCATCGAGGCGATGAAGATGGAGCACACCATCCTGGCCCCGGTGGCCGGTCGCGTGGCCGAGGTGCGTTTCGCGCCAGGCGACCAGGTACGGGAGGGCGATCAGCTCATCGCCTTCGAGGTCGAGAAGGAGTACATGCCAATGAAGCTGCCCGAGCGGGTGAAACTGGTGGACGTGGGTCCGCGCGATGGCCTGCAGAACGAGCCTGGCGTGGTGCCTACCGCAGTCAAGATCGAGCTCATCGACCGCCTGGCCGATGCCGGGCTGCCGGTGGTCGAGGCCACCAGCTTCGTGTCGCCCAAGTGGGTGCCGCAGATGGCAGACAACGCACAGGTGATGGCGGGCATTCGACGCAAGCCTGGTGTCAGCTATCCGGTGCTGGTGCCCAACCTGAAAGGGCTCGAGGCCGCCATGGCGGCAGGAGTCCAGGAGATCGCGGGGTTTGCCGCGGCCACCGAGGCCTTTTCACAGCGCAACACCAACTGCTCGATCGCCGAGTCCCTCGAGCGCTTCGCGCCCGTGTGCAAGACGGCGCTCGATGCCGGTCTGAAGGTGCGCGGCTACGTCTCTGTCGCGCTGGGATGTCCGTTCGAGGGCGATGTGACGCCGGCCGCGGTGGCGGACATTTCGGAGCGCCTGTATCAGATGGGTTGCTACGAGGTTTCGCTCGGCGATACCATCGGCGTCGGGACGCCGGGCAAGATCCGGCGCATGCTCGAGGCGGTGGCGCGGAGTGTCCCCGTCGACAAACTCGGCGGGCATTTCCACGACACCTATGGCCAGGCGCTGGTCAACATCCTCGCGTCGCTCGAGATGGGAATCGCCGTCTTCGACTGCTCCGTCGCCGGCCTCGGCGGCTGTCCCTATGCGCCGGGAGCAACCGGCAACGTGGCCACCGAAGATGTGCTGTACATGCTGGACGGAATGGGCATCGAAACCGGCGTCGACATGACGCGGCTGCTGGCAGCCGCTCAGTTTATCTGCGGGGCGCTGGGACGCCCGACGGCTTCTCGCGCCGGACGCGCGCTGGCGGGCAAAGCGGCGCGCAAGGCCGCGAAGGAAAATGCAGCCGCATGAGCCTGCCTCCTGTCCACGTTCCTTCGCCATGCATCAGCGTGTGCCAGATGGACCCGCAATCGGGCCTGTGCCAGGGCTGCCGGCGGACGTTGCAGGAGATCGCCGAATGGATGGAGATGACGCCGCGAGAGAAGCTCGCCACCCTCGAGCGCGTTGCCGCGCGCCGGCTCTCGCTGCGCGACGCAAATCCCTGAACCGCCAGCCACAAGAGGGCGCAGAGAGCATACGGTGCTCGCTGCGCCTCGAATATTTCTTCTCTCTACTGACTTCGCATCATGCCGCTGACCCCTCACGCGCCACGCAAGCCCATGCACCACCGCCGTGTCGATTGCCGCGGATACCTGCGCGATGACGGCATGTGGGATATCGAAGGTCACCTGGTCGACACCAAGCCGTACGACATCCCCAATCCGGACCGCGGAGGAACGATCCGCGCCGGCGAGCACTTGCACGAGATGTGGATCCGCCTCACCGTGGATACCGATCTCGTCGTGCACGCAGTCGAGGCGAAGACCGACTTCGGACCCTACAGCCTGTGCGGAGATATCACCGACAATTTCCGCGCGCTGGTCGGATTGCGCATCGCAGCCGGATGGACGCAAAAAACGCGCGAGCTGCTCGGCGGTGTGAAGGGTTGCACCCACCTGGTCGAGCTGCTCGGCCCGGTCGCGACCACCGCGTTCCAAACCGTCTACCCGGCTCGCGCCAAACGCGAGGGTGCCGGTCGAAAGGCGGGCAAGCCGCCACTGCTCGATACCTGTCACGCCTATCGCTCCGACGGACCGGTGGTAAAGGATAAGTGGCCGGAGTTCTACACCGGCCCGGCGCGGTCCGAGCAGTAGCCCGTGGACAACACCTCGGTCAGCGGCCGCTGTGCGCTGGTCACGGGCGCGTTCAGCGGGCTTGGCCGCCACTTCGCGCTGACGCTGGCGGGGGCCGGCGCCAAGGTCGGGCTGGCCGGACGGCGCGTCGAAGGTGGCAAGAAGCTGGCCACGGAGATCCGCGCGAATGGCGGAGAGGCAATCGTGGTCCGCATGGACGTGATGCGCCCCGACAGCGTGGCGCGCGCAGTCGCTAGAGTCGAACGCGAGCTCGGCGCCATCCGCATTCTGGTGAACAACGCCGGCGTGGCGACGACCAAGCCCTGCCTCGAGGTATCCGAGGAGGAGTGGTCCGGCGTGGTGGACGTCAACTCTGACCGGGGCCTGGCGTGTGGCGCAGTCGGTGGCGCAGCGCATGCGGGAACACGGCCAGGGCGGCAGCATCATCAATATCGCCTCGATCACCGGGCTGCGGGTCGCCGCGGCGATCTCGTCCTACGTCGCCTCGAAGGCCGGGCTGATCCAGCTCACCAAGGCGATGGCGCTGGAGCTGGCACGCTACAACATCCGCGTCAACGCGCTCGCGCCGGGTTACATCGAGACCGACTTGAACCGCGAGTTCTTCGCCACCGAAGCGGGCCAGACGCTGGTCAAGCGCATCCCGCAGCGGCGCATCGGCAAGCCGGAGTACCTGGACGGACCGCTGATGTTATTGGCATCGGACGCCTCGGAGTTCATGACCGGCAGCGTGCTGGTGGTGGACGGCGGGCATCTAGTCAGTTCGCTGTAGACCAGACGCCGAAGCTCGAGCTCTGCAGCTGCGCCCGCTTCATGTTGAGCGACCGCGAAGCAGAGTCGAAACACGTTCACGCTTCGGGCCTCGCAGCTCGCGCCGCTGATCCGTTCGTCCTGAGCGTAGGGCGCGCAGCGTCCAGAGTCGAAGCATCAGCGCGAACGGGGTTTTGGGTTGCTTGCTGCACCTTTGAGCCGCCCGGCCGCTTCAGGCACAATCCGGAATTGACCCTTTGAGCCGCCCGTGTCTTTCTTCAATCTGTACGACCACAACTTCATCCGCGCCGCGGTAGCCATTCCCGAGGTGCGCGTGGCCGACCCCGCGTTCAACGCGGCGCAGATCGTCGCGCTGATGAACCAGGCAGCGCAGCAGCGCGCCGTGCTCGCGGTGTTCCCCGAGCTCGGGCTCTCGGCCTATTCCTGCGAGGACCTGTTCCACCAGCAGGCGCTGCTGGACGGCTCGCTGGCGGCACTGGAGCAAGTGCTGGAGGCTACGCGCCAGCTGCCGCTGGTTGCTGTGGTAGGCCTGCCTCTCCAGGTCGACGCATTGCTGTACAACTGCGCGGCCGTGATCTCGCGGGGCAAGATTCTCGGGCTGGCCCCGAAGACCTACCTGCCCAACTACCGCGAGTTCTACGAGCTGCGCCAGTTCACGCCCGGCGACTTCTGTGCGCGCGAGGCTGTCGACCTGTGCGGGCAGACCGACGTCCCGTTCGGCACACGCCTGCTGTTCCAGGCCGAGGACCAGCCGCTGTTCAGCTTCTTCGTGGAGATCTGCGAGGACCTGTGGACGCCGATTCCGCCGTCTTCGCAGGCAGCGCTCGCCGGGGCCACGGTGCTCATCAACCTGTCCGCGTCCAACATCACCGTGGGCAAGGACGAGTACCGGCGCCAGCTGGTGTCCAACCAGTCGGGGCGTTGCGTCGCGGCCTATCTCTACTGCGCCGCCGGCTACGGCGAGTCGACCACCGATCTCGCGTGGGATGGCCACGGCATGATCTACGAGAACGGCTCGCGCGTGGCCGAGACCGAGCGGTTCGCCTACAAGTCTCATCTGGTCACGGGCGACGTCGATCTCGACCGCATCGCGCAGGACCGCATGCGCACCAACAGCTTCGGCCAGTCGGCCGCGCGCCACGCGGATGCGGTGTCATCCTTCCGCAGCATTCGCTTCTCCCTGCCGCTGCCGCAGGATGCGCAGCTGCCGCTGGAGCGCAGCTACGAGCGCTTCCCTTACGTGCCCGACGATCCGGCGACGCGCGACGAGCGCTGCCACGAGGTGTACGAGATCCAGGTGCAGGGGCTGGTCAAGCGGCTGCGCGCGATGAGCTCCGACAAAGTCGTGATCGGCATTTCCGGCGGGCTGGATTCCACGCAAGCGCTGATCGTGTGCGCGCGCGCCATGGACGTGATGGGGCTGCCGCGCTCCAACATCCTCGCCTACACCATGCCGGGCTTCGCCACCAGCGAGCGTACGCTGGACCAGTCGCGCCGCCTGATGAGCGCAGTGGGCACCACCGCCAACGAGGTGGACATCCGGCCGAGCTGCATCCAGATGTTCAAGGACATCGGCCATCCGTTCGCGGACGGCAAGCCGGTCTACGACGTGACGTTCGAGAACGTGCAGGCGGGCGAGCGCACGAGCCATCTGTTCCGGCTGGCCAACGTGCACAACGCGCCGGTGGTCGGCACCAGCGATCTGTCCGAGCTGGCGCTGGGCTGGTGCACCTACGGCGTGGGCGATCACATGGCCCACTACCACGTCAACGCGAGCGTGCCGAAGACGCTGGTCCAGTATCTGATCCGCTACGTGGCGCGCACCAATCAGCTCGGGCCCGAAGTGAGCGCGGTGCTATCGGACGTGCTGGACACGCCGATCTCGCCCGAGCTCGTCCCGGGCAAGAGTGAAGTCGAGCCGGGGCAGAGCACGGAAGCGGTGGTCGGGCCCGTACGAGCTGCAGGATTTCACCCTTTACTACATCCTGCGTTTCGGCTATCTGCCGACCAAGGTCGCTTTCATGGCCTGGTGCACCTGGCGCGACCGGCGGGTAGGCAACTGGCCCGACATTCCCGAAGGCCACCGCAACCAGTACGCGATCGGCGATATCAAGAAGTGGCTCGCGGTGTTCGTGCGCCGCTTCTTCCAGTTCGCCCAGTACAAGCGCAGCGCGATTCCGAACGCGCCCAAGGTGGGCTCCGGCGGCTCGCTCTCGCCGCGCAGCGACTATCGCGCGCCGAGCGACAGCGAAGCGACGGTGTGGCTGGCCGACGTCGCGCGCATTCCCGACCGCGTCCCGTGAGGAGCGCGGCGCTCCCATCCTGACGCTGCCTCCAGAGGTGGCGAGGGCCGCGTATGGGCGCGGTGCTCTCCAGTCGAAGCAGTGCTAAACAGCCTCGCGCTGCACAGTTACTTCACTGGTGCGCAGGTGCCTTGGCCAGCACCACGTGCGCGCGGCGAGCGAGCGCCGGGTGGCTGGGCATCGTCGCGGTCGGCGCACTTTCTTGATTGTCGTTCCGCTTTACCAGGACTGCCGGATGCTGACCGTTCCGGTGCGGCGCCTCGCTGCTCCAGAAGAAATGCGCCGGGTGCATGTAGAACTTGCCGGTGGCTTCGTAGGGACCAGCCTGATTGATGATGCCTTGGTCGCGCGCTGCGGCGGGATGGGCCAAGAGCAATGCGGTTGCGGCGAGCGTTGCGACGAGAATCGTTTTCATGGTACTCCCCCTCTTTCGTGGATTAGGCTGTGCGGGCCGGCTGACCCGTCCCCGCAGTCCCTTCAGCAGCCGCCGTGCCAGTGGATTCTTTGTTTGTCGGCTCAGCCAGTTAACGCCAGATGCGGGGGATCCCATGAGCATCGGAATGTTGTGGCCCCACAACGGTCTCGCGCGGACCCGCAGGCAAAGCACCAACTGCACAACGGTTTGCATTGTTGGGCCAGCCCAACGCTTGGGTCGCGATCGTTGCGCGAGTCGCTGCTGCGCTCATCCTGAGCTTCGCGCCGGCGATCTGTTCGGCGCAGGAAGCCGCGACCGATGGTCTCGAGCAGGTGGTGAAGGAAGCGCAGGCGTATCGACGCGTCTACGATGGCTGGCGCGCTGTGCGTCAACTCGATTGCGCGCGCTGTCACGGAGCCGACTATCGCGGCAGCGTTGGCCCGTCGCTGCTCGATGCGGTCAAGTCCCGCACGCGTGACGACTTCACGCGCGTGATCCTGGAGGGCAACGTCGAGCGTGGGATGCCACCGTACAAAAGTGTTGGCAGGGTGGTCGACAACCTGGATGGCATCTACGAGTATTTTCGCGGGCTGGCCGAAGGTAAGATCCCGGCCGGGGCGTTGCCAGCGCCGGAGTGACGCTCGTTACTCGCGCGGAGCCTTGAACAGCGCGGGATCGAGGTCGTGGCGGTGTAGCAGGGAATAAAACTCGCTCCGATTGCGCTGCGCCAGCCGCGCGGCCTGTGTCACGTTGCCTTGCGTTTGTTTCAGTAAGTTGACCAGATACTCACGCTCGAAACCACGCTTGGCATCGTCCAGCGATTCGAGCTCCGCTTTGTCCGGACTCAGCGCTCGCTCCACCAGGGAAGACGGGACGATCGCCGCCGTCGCCAATGCGACCGCCGTCTCCACCACGTTGTAGAGCTGGCGGATGTTGCCCGGCCAGCTCGCGTTCACCAGCAACTCCAGGCCGTCCGGGGCAAACACGGTGACGCGCTTTTTGTAGCGCGTCGAGATGTCGGCGAGGAAACGCTGCGCCAGCAGCGGAATGTCTTCCCTCCGGCTATCGAGCGGCGGCAGCTCGAAGGTCACCACCTTGAGGCGGTAGTACAGATCCTCGCGAAAGCGCTGCTCCGTAATGAGCGCCGCCAGATCGCGATGAGTTGCCGAGATGATCCGCACGTCCACCGGAAGCGACCGGGTCGAGCCGATCGGCCGCACTTCCCGCTCCTGCAGCACGCGCAGCAGCTTCGCTTGCAGCGGCAGCGGCATGTCGCCGATCTCGTCCAGGAACAACGTGCCGCCCTGCGCCGACTGGATCAGGCCGATGTGATCGCCGGTAGCGCCGGTGAAGGAACCCTTCCTGTGGCCGAACAACTCCGACTCGAGCAGCTGCTCGGGGATGGCGGCACAGTTGACCGCAACGAAAGGGCCCGTGGCACGCTGGCTCGCGCGATGTATGGCGCGGGCGAGCAACTCCTTCCCGGTGCCGGTCTCGCCGGTGATCATGACGCTGGCGTCGGTGACGGCCACGCGCGCGGTTTCTCCGAGGATCGTCTGGATCAGCGGGCTGCGTGTGACGATCTGATCGCGCCAGCCGTCTTCGCCGCTGTGTGCACCCGTGGACCCGCCCGACGCCAGCGCGCGTTCGACTTCGGCCACCAGCGCCTGCGCTTCGAACGGCTTGGTGAGATAACCGAACACGCCGCGGCGCAGGGCCGCTACCGCATTGGGCACGGTCCCGTGCGCAGTCATGATGACGACGGGCAGACCCGGGTACCGGCGCGCGACCGCTTCGAACAGAGCCAGGCCGTCCATCCCTGCCATCTTGAGGTCTGTCAGGACCAGCTGCGCGCCGGATGCATCCAGTTGCGCCAGGGCCTTTTGCGCGCTTTCCGCGGTGAACACTTGATAGCCCTCCTTGTCCAGACGCATGGACACCACGCGCAGCAGGCTGGGGTCGTCGTCGACTACCAGGACGCGGGCTTTGCTGGTTGCGGTCATCGGTTCGCGGCGTCGTTGGCAAGCCAACGCTCGATGGTGGCTAGGAGTTGTTTGAAGTCCACCGGCTTCACCAGGTAGTCGTTGGCCCCTTGCGCCAGCCGCTCTTCGCGTTGCGAGCTGTCGGCGCTGGCGGTGAGGAAGATGAGCGGAACTGCGTGCGTAGAGGGCTCGGCGCGCAAGGCAGCGAGCACCGCGTCGCCGCTCATGCCCGGCATGAGCAGATCGCACAAGATCAGGTCCGGCCGTTGTGTCCTGGCGAGGGCGAGTCCTTGGAGACCGTCCTCAGCGGTGAGGACCTCGAAGTGTTCGAGCGTCAGCAAACGTGCGAGATTGGTCCGTATCGCCGTCTCGTTCTCGATGACGAGGATCCTAGCCAACCTGAGCTCCTGGCACTTCCGGCAGAGTGACGGTAAAACGCGTGCCTTTGCCGAGCTGTGTCTCCACCGAGATGGTGCCGCCGTGCAGATCGACCGCCTTCTTGACGATCGCGAGCCCAAGTCCGGTCCCGGGGATGTTCCCGACGTTGCTCCCACGATGAAACGTCTCGAACAACCCGGGCAGATCCTCCCGTGGTATCCCCATGCCCTGGTCCGCCACTTCCAACTGCAGGTCGGACTCGCCACAGGTGGCGGTCAACTCGACCAGACCACCGGTCGGCGAGTATTTCGCGGCATTGCCGACCAGGTTGATCAGGATGTGGCGCAGGAGCTTCTCGTCGACATTGACGGGACGCACCGTGCCGCGATGGCGCAGGATCATCTGATGCCGGCCTTCGTTGCCCTTGCCTACCTCGTCGAGGATGCGAGCGCAGAACGCGCGCAAGTCGAGCGGCTGCGGCGAGAACTCGAGCCGTCCCGCGTCCGCCCGGCCGATCAGCAGAATGTCGTCGAGCATGTGCGTCATGCGCATGACCGATGCCTTGATCATGTCGGTCAGCTCTTGCTTCTCGTCCACAGGCAGGCGCTCGCCGTAATCGGCCAGCAGCTCGGTGGAGGACAGGATCGCGGCGAGCGGCGTGCGGAATTCGTGTGAGGTCATGGAGACGAAGCGTGATTTGATCTCGCTCAACTCCTTCTCGCGGGCGAGTGTCTCCAGCAGATCCTCCTCCAAGCGCTTGCGCTCGCTCACGTCGGTGATGAAGGCGAAAGAGAACTCGCGCTCGCCCTGCGCGTTCATGACCGCCGTGGCATTGTAGGCTGCCGAAATCGGGCGGCCGTCCTTGCGCACCAGCACGACTTCGTAGGTAGCCTGAGCGGGCACCGGCATCGGCACCATCCGCTGCTCGAGCACGTGCCGGTAGCGGTCGTCCACGAACTCGAGCGGTGTGCGCCCCAGCATCTCGTCCTCGCGATAGCCCAGCATCTGGCACAGCGCGGCATTGACCTCGATGGTCTCGTTGCGCGCGTTGATGAGCCAGAAGCCCTCGCGCGTGAGGTTGATCACCCGATGGTATTTCTGTTCGCTGTCGACCAGCTCAGCGATCTTCCCGGTCAGCTCGGAGGTGCGCTCGCGGATGCCTTGCTCCAGGTCGCGATTCAGCGCCTCGATCTGGGCCTGGGCGCGCTTGCTGTCGGTGATGTCGGAGAAGGTGATGACGACGAAGCGCCGTCCGTCCGGCCGCGTGATGGGCCGGAAGCTCACCAGCCCATCGAACAGCTCACCCTGGCGCCGCCGGATCTGCCATTCGCGCGGGATTTTGGGCGAATCGCCCAGCAGGGCGTCGAGGAATTTGTCCTTGACCTCAGCCACGGAGGGCGGGGCGCACATGGCGTAGTGGCGGCCGACCAGTTCCGCGGGCGAGTAGTCCACCAGCTGGCAGAAAGCCGGATTGACCCGCACGAACATCCCGGTCTCGTCCACGATGCAAATGCCGGTGCGCGCGACCTCGAAGACGGTAGCGAGAAAGTCCAGCTCGAGGTCGGGGTGGCGGGGGTCCATGTTGGGTCTGACGTAGCGCGGGCACATTTTCCAGGCATGTCAGCAGGTTGTCCACCACTGAAGCCGGATTGCATCCGCACAGAACCCGGTGATCGGATCCGCAATCTGTAAGCCGTGTGCCAGTCCTGCCCCCGCAGTATTCGCTCTTGGCAACCGGTGCCGCGTGCCGCTGTGTCCCTGCGGCCCGGCGTGCCTATCATGACTGATCCTCCCGATCGATTTAGACTAAGCCCAAGGTCCTGCAGCGAGAGGCTGCACGGGCAAAGACGTCCCGGAGGGAGGGATTGAAGTGAAGAGAGACCGGACCGCCACACCAGGCCGGGTCTGGCTGTTGCTGGCGCTCCTCGTCGTGCAGTGGTCCTGCAGCAACGCGCCGCCTGCAGGCGTCCCGGTGATCGCGCACGACGAAAGCCCGAACCCAACCACTGCCAAGGCCAGCGCGCCTGCGGCGGAAGCGCACACTTCCGTGCGCCCCATCGGCCTGGTTGTGGGGAGCGCGCCACCAGAGCTCGATACCGGCCAGAAGCCTGGGTCCTCGGTGGACAGCCAAGTCGCAGTGGGCACGCTCAAGGGTGCAGGAAAGGGTGCTCTCTCCTGCCTCAACGTGTCGGGCGGCTTCGGTGGAGGTCAGGGCGCTGGACTCGCCGCACTCGTCTGGCTGGTGCTCTGCGAGCCGGTTGCCATCGTGGTCGGCGGAACCATCGGAGGCGTGTCCGCCTACAGCAACAGAGTCGAACCGGCCGTTCGGATGCCGGACGATTTGCGTACGGCAGTCCAGCGTTCCACCGCCACCGCGCAGAACGATCTGCTCAAGGCCCTCGAGGAATCCGCGGCTGCCAATGGGATATCCACCGTCAGGGTGTCCAGCAAGGCTGTTGCCTCCGGCGGCAATGTGCCAACCAAGCAGACGGTGCCCGTCGAACCTCCCGCCGACATGGTGCTCGAGGTCACGGTCGTCCGCTTTATCGCCGTCGCGCCGGGAGCCACGTTGCAGGGAGACGGAGTGGCGGTGGAAGCGCGCGTTCGCGTCATTGCCCTCCCGAGCCGCAAGGTCTTGGATACCTACTCGGTCAGCCGGTTTCCGACCAACACAACAGTCAGCAAGGCGGTATCAACCGCCGTCGACGTCGATCTGGCGTCTGCGTATCGCGAGATCGCGGAGGCTGCATTCGAGGAATCGGTACTCGTCTATCGAGGAAAGCGGAATACAGCGCAGCAGGCGGCGCTGGCCGGATCACTGAACCAGGCCGCCGACGGTCACAGTTCCAACGCTGCTCCGTTTCCGGACTACACGCTGCAGCCGATCTATCCGCCGGCCGAGAATGCCCTCCCACCCGGCAACGATCAAGCGACCACGGGAGGCTGGGCACGGCGGCGGTTACTCGATCTGCAGCCCGTATTCCGATGGGAACCTCTACCCGCGAGCTTCGAGCGGGACAGCGGGATCCAGGATGTCACGTACGAGTTCAGGCTCTATCGGGGTGCTGTCGCCAACCCCCTTTGTCCGTTCGGGCCTTAGCACTCCGACCTACTCGCTGGAAATGCCGCTGTCACCCTGTGAGCTCTACGCCTGGACCGTGCGCGCGCACTTCACTCTCGAGGGCCGGCCTCGAGTCACAGAGTGGGCCGGCGCGTACAACGGTGGCGCTCTTTCGATCGATTCCGTTGGCGCGTTTCCCCCCGGGCCCCCGGTGATCGATCCTGCGTGGTACCGCCGCAACGGATTCCCGAATCAGCTAGTTTCGCTGCCGAGCGCAGCCTACTACCCACACTTTCGTACAGCGGCCGCATTCCCATCCGAGAGCTGTCCTGCCGACTCGACCGCACGGCCGGGTATGACAGCGGAGAACAGCGCAAAAATTGCGGCGCCGACGCTCAGCGTGGGCGTTGCGTCGCGCGCCGAGGCGGCAGCCGCCGCAAACATCCCGCAGCCCTCGGCTGATGGACAGACTGCGGTCGCGTTGGCGACGCCGAGCCGCATCAGCGCGTCAGCCACGGATCCCGCCTGGCCCAAAGTCGGCGACAGCTGGACCTACAACGTGCTCAACGGCGGCCGCACCGTCGATACCTTGACGGTTGCCGTCGCCGGAGCGTCTGCGACTCAGATCACCGAGACTCTGACCGAGGGCAAGTCCGGGACCTTCAAAGCCGAACGCGTGTTCGGGTTGAATTTCGACCCACTCAACGGCTTTCAGGAAACCGAGCTGCCCGGGAGGTTCTTCCTGGCGGAATTCTCACCCTACGCCGCTCCTGCTCGCAGCGATATCGGCAGGGAATGGAACGGGATTTCCGCGAGCCTGACCGTCACGATCGCAAGTAAGACTCGCGAAAGCTGGCACCTCAAGATGAAGATCGCGGGCGCGGAACGGGTCCGAGTGCCAGCAGGTGAGTTCGAGGCGCTCAAGGTGGAAGCCGTATCGGATTCACATCGGTGGGCCGATCTGGGTGACGGGTTCTTCCGGCTCACGTTCTGGTACGCCCCGGACATCAAGCGGACCGTGAAGATGGTGCGGCGCTTCGAGGCCTCGAAGGCGATCTGTGCCTATACCGATGTCTACGAGTTGGCGACGTACAACGTGAACTGAAGCTGGATCTGTATGTCCGGTGCAAGCCCGCCTGCTGCATCATGGCTTGCGGAGCCGATCCGATGGGATCGATGGAGGTCGAAATGGCACTGCAACGAGCTTCGGCGGCGTGCGACTCTCCCGCACCAACCCGATCATCACCGGGTTGGAGCCGCAGGGAGGCATTGACGGGACTGGCGGCGCTAACCGGTTCCCTCGGACTCTGGGGGTGGGACCCGGAGCCGGCGTTGGCAGAGCCGCCACCGGAGACGACGACGATCCGGCTGGATGCATTCCCGATTACTTGTATCGCCCCACAGTACATCGCCGAGGCGCTGCTCCGGGCCGAGGGGTTTACCGAGGTCCAGTACCTCAAGAGCGAGGTAACCGGGAATTTTGTTGGTTCGGGGAAAGTGGATATGGACATGGGCGCCGTAGCCCAAGTCATTACCTATCTAGATGCCGGCGTCCCTCTGGTCGTGCTTGCCGGCGTCCACCTCGGGTGTTACCAGTTGTTCGGAACCGAGCGCGTACGGGCGATTCGCGACCTCAAAGGAAAGACCGTTCCAATCGACGGGTTCGGCGGGGCCCAGCATGTTCTTCTGTCCAGCATGGTGGCTTATGTCGGTCTCGATCCGCGGACGGACATCAACTGGGCCGTGCACCCGTCCGAGGAATCGATGAAGCTCCTCGCGGAAGGCAAAGTCGACGCCTTCATGGCTTTCCCACCGCAGCCGCAGGAGCTGAAGGCCAAGAAAGTCGGGCACGTCATCGTCGACACCGCGACTGACAAGCCCTGGTCGCAGTACTTCTGCTGCATGCTGAACGTCAACCGCGAATTCATGCAGAAGCATCCCGTGGCAACCAAACGAGCGGCGCGCGCCATCCTCAAGGCCGCCGACCTGTGCGCACTGCAACCGGAGCGCGCGGCTCGCATCATGGTGGACAAGGGCTTTGCGGATCGCTACGACTACGCGCTGGAGACCCTGAAAGAAGTGCAATACAACGTCTGGCGCACGTACGATCCGGAGAACACCATCCGCTTCCACGCGCTGCGCTTGCACGATGTGGGAATGATCAAGTCGACTCCGCAGAAAATTATCGCGCAGGGGACAGACTGGCGGTTTTTGAATGAGCTGAAGAAGGAGCTGAAAGCGTGACTGTCTACCAGATCGTCTTCAATAGCGCGGATTCCAACATGCGCTGGTCGCGCGTCACCAGCGGTAGACCAAGGGAACGGGCCGTGGCGCCGATGAGCCGATCCGCCGGATCCGACGGGAAGTCGGCTGGGAATGCGGTCGCCAGAGCTGCGATCTCAGGCGTGATCTCATGGATGATAACCGACGTCTGTTCGACCACCGAACGCACGCTGCTTTCGATGGTACCTGGTCCTCGTATGCGTCCCGCGTCGAACAGCGCTGCGAGCTCCCACAGGCTTATCGATGCGACGCAAATGCCGCCAGACTCGACCGCGCGTCGGATTGCGGCAAGCGCCGCCCGAGAAAGCCGTTTGGAGTCGATCGCAAGCCACACCCATACGTGGGTGTCCAGGAGGATCATGTCAGTCGAGCGCCCACGCCTCGGGCTTGACAAGCGGAGCCTCGATGTCTCCGACGATCTCCATGACACCTTCCAAGCATCCGACGATGTCTCGCTCGGTTTTCTCCACCGGGACCAGCTTTGCCACGGGCACACCCTTCTTCGTGATGACTACCGGTTGGCGGCGTTTGCTCACCTCTTCCATGATGCGCAGGCAATGGGTCTTGAATTCACCTGCAGGGATGGTTTTCACAATGGTCGGTTCCAGATGACTATGGTCGCATTGTACTGGTCTTGTCGATTGCTTCCAAGGCGCCCCGGGCACCCACCGCGGATAGAGAGTTTCATCGCGACAACAATACCCCAACGGATCGCCAAGACCAATCCGGAGAAGTTGATCGCTCATGGGGCCGATTAGCGGTTCCTGAAGGGCCGAAGGCGTGAAGACGGTGACCCGCAGCGAGACCAAACGCCACACCTGACCATCTTCCACACGTGGGAAGAGGGACAGACCGCTGTAGAGGAGAAGGTTACGATGCACGAGTCCAGGTTTCGAACATTCAGCCGCCGCGATTTCCTCGCAGGCGGCTTGTCGCTCGGAGCGGCATCGCTGCTCGGGCTTCCGGGGCGCGCTGCTGCCGAGCTGCCACCGGAGACGACGAAGCTTAGGGTATGGGGCGGAGGAGGTGTGGTTACTTGCGTGGCGCCGGTATATGCAGCTCAAGACCTGCTCCTTCGCGCCGAGGGATTTACCGACGTGCAATACGTCGAACCGGTCGATAACAGTTCCTCCTGGCCTCCGGACAGCCTTCTCTCTGGGGAGGCGGACATCAGCCTCTCCTTCCCGCCAACGGACATTCTTCGCATCGAAGCCGGGGCCCCGGTGGTTATCCTCGCCGGGAGCCATATCGGTTGCGTCGAGGTGGTGGGCGGGAACCGCGTCAGGTCCACGCCGGAGCTGAAGGGTAAGACCGTGGCGGTCTCGCAGTTGGGCTCGGACGAGCACATCTTTATGTCTATGTTTGCAGCGTACGTAGGCCTCGATCCACGCAAAGATATCAAGTGGGTCGTCCACCCCTGGCCAGAGCACCTGCCGCTCTTCAGGTCGGGGCAGATAGACGCGCTCTTCAATGGCCCGCCGCTTTCTCAGCGGCTTCGAGCGCAGAAAATCGGGCGCGTGCTGGTCAATACGACGACCGACAAACCATGGTGTCAGTACTTCTGTTGCCTGGTGGCTACCACAAGGGAATTCGTACGCAAGAATCCGGTGGCGACCAAGCGAGCGCTGCGCGCAATCCTGAAAGCGGCCGACGTGTGCAAGTTCGAGCCCGAGCGAGTCGCCGGGCTTATGGCAGCCAACGGCCTGGCTCGCTATGAGGACACCCTGCAAACACTGCGGGAGGTCCCTTACGGGACGTGGCGAGACTATAACCCGGAGGACGCGCTGCGCTTCTACGCCTTACGTATGCGTGATGTCGGGATGCTCAAGAGTACGCCGCAGCAAATTATTGCCAGTGGAACCGACTGGCGCTTCCTGAATGAGCTGAAGCGGGAGCTCAAGGCGTGAGTCGGATCGAATCGAGGTGTGAGTGCTAACGGCCACAGGAGGGTCTGAAATGAGATCTTCAACGAAGGAGCGAATCGATCGTCGTGACTTCATGATTGGCGCGTCCGCGCTGGGCGCGGCGGCTCTGCTGGGGATTCCCGGCCGAGCCGCGGCTGAGCCGCCGCCGGAGATCAAGAAGATTCGGCTGGTCAAAATCCCAGCGCTGTGCCTGGCACCGGAGTATCTCGCCGAGGATCTTCTTCGATTGGAGGGGTTTACCAGCATCGACTACGTTGAGATAGATCGCACGATCGACTACGAGATGCTCACCGAAAACCTGGCTGATATGACCGCCCTGGCGCCACCGTACCTCATGCCTACGTTGGACGCGGGGTTTCCCATCCTAGGGCTTGCGGGGATTCACGGTGGCTGCTTCGAACTGTTCGCGCACGAGAATGTGCGAGCGGTTCGAGATCTGAAAGGCAAGCGTGTGGCCGTAAGTGCGATCGGATCACTCGAGTACTACTTTCTGGCCAGTATGGTCGCCTACGTGGGGATGGATCCGCGCAAGGACCTCGACTGGCTCGACGCGAAGAGCTTCGAAGGCATGCGGCAGGCTTTTGTCGAGAGGAAGGTAGATGCATTCTTCGCTTTCCCGCCCGACGCGCAAGAGCTGCGCGAGAAGAAAATCGGACGGGTCATCGTGAATACCGCGCAGGACCGGCCCTGGGAGCAATACTATTGCTGCATGATTGCCGCGCGATCCGACTTTGTGCACCGGTATCCTGTCGCGACCAAGCGTGCGGTACGTGCCATTCTCAAAGCCGCTGACATCTGCAGGTCTGACCCGGAGCGCGCGGCCAAACAGCTTGTTGCCCGAGGGTTCTATCCGAGATATGAGCTCGCGCTAGACGTCGTCAAGGCACTTTCTTACAACCGCTGGCGTACTTACGATCCGGAGGATAGCTTGCGTTTCTACGGCCTTCGGTTGCACGAGGTGGGGATGATCAAGACGAATCCAGAGAAGCTGATCGCCCACGGCACCGATTGGCGGTTTCTAAATGAGCTGAAGAAGGAACTGAAGGCCTGATCGATTCGATCCATCGCGCGACATACGGAGAGAACAATCCAATGACGAATTCGAGTGGGGGTGGGTACGGAAGGCGCAAGTTCCTGCGGCACGGCTCGGCAATTGGAGTGGCTGGGCTTCTAGGTTTGCATCGTCAAGCGGCCCTCGCCGAGCCGCCGGCTGAGACGACCAAATTGCGTCTGGTCCACGGCCCCTTCATTTGCTTCACACCCATGTATCTGGCTGAGGAACTGTTACGTCTCGAAGGATTCTCGGAAATCGAGTACGTCAAGATCGACGGGACTATGCCGGAGACGCTGGCTAGTCTCGCGGACATCGCTATGTTCGGTGGCCCGAGCATCATTCCGCCGATCGATGCCGGAATGCCGTTAGTCGCGCTCGCCGGAATTCATATCGGATGCTGGGAGTTGTTCGGCAATGAGCGAGTCAGTGCGATTCGCGATCTCAAAGGGAAATCCATCGCGATAATCGCGAACGGTTCTGTGGAGCACATATGGCTCTCGAGCATCATGGCCTACGTCGGAATGGATCCACGCACGGAGGTGAATTGGGTGAAGACCGGAAAACTCGCCGAGTCTCAGCGCCTTTTTTTGGAAGGCAAGGTCGATGCATTCCTGGCCTTTCCACCTCAGCCGCAAGAAGTCCGGGCAAAGAAGGTGGGGAAAGTCATTGTGAACACCACGCTCGATCGCCCTTGGTCACAATACTTCTGCTGCATGCTCGGGGCCAACCGCAACTTCGCCGAGTCTCATCCCGTTGCGACCAAACGAGCGTTGCGGGCGATCCTTAAAGCGACCGACGTCTGCGCGCAGAATCCTGAGCGCGCCGCTCGCTTTCTCGAGGCAAAGGGCTATGAATCGCGCTATGACTTAAGCCTCGAGGTCCTGCGGAGCCTTCCCTACGATCAGTGGCGCAGTCTCGATCCATCGGACACCTTGCGCTTCCATGCGCTACGCCTGCGCGAAGTCGGCATGATCAAGTCCACGCCCCAGAAGATTATCGCGCAAGGAACGGACTGGCGCTTCTTGAACGAGTTGAAGAAAGAGCTTAAAGCATGAGCGTGACACTGAACCGACTACGGAGCTGGCCCCTCACCCGCCGCGAGTTTCTCGCGCGGGCTTCGTCACTCGGCGTGGCATCGCTGCTAGGGCTCCCTCGCGACGGTCACGCCGAACCGCCACCTGAGACAACCAGAATTCGCTTCGTGCGCTCGTCCGCGATTTGCACGGCTCCGCAATACCTTGCGGAGGACTTGCTGCGGCTGGAGGGATTCTCCGACATCAAGTACGTCGAGAGAACCGATCCGTCGTTGGCCAGGACGCTTGTCGCTGGGCAGGCCGACTTCACCATTCTGACGGCTCCTGAGACACTGCCCGAGATCGAGCAAGGATTACCCATCGTGCTTCTCGCCGGGGTGCACGCCGGTTGCTGGGAGTTGTTTGGACACGAGCAGATCCGCGCAGTGAGAGATTTGAAGGGCAAGGCTGTCGTAACGCGCGGACCTGGCACGACCGAGCACATGTTCATCTCGAGCATTCTGGCGTACGTCGGTATCGATCCTCGAACTGAGATTCGATGGGTCACGGCACGAACCATCCCCGAAACAATGCAGGTGTTCATCGACGGCAAGGCGGATGCTTTTCTCGCGTTTCCTCCGCAGCCACAGGAGCTACGCGCGAAGAAGGTTGGCCGCGTCATTTTGAACACGGCGCAGGACCGGCCGTGGTCGCAGTACTTCTGCTGCCTGATCGCCGCCAATCGGGCCTTTGTGCAGGAGCACCCGGTGGCTACGAAGCGCGCACTGCGTGCGATGCTGAAGGCCGTGGATATCTGCGCCCAGGACCCTCAGCGAGTAGCACGATACCTCAGCGCCAAAGGCTACGAGCAGCGTTACGCGCTGGCACTGGAGGTCTTCGAGGGCGTGCAATACGATCGCTGGCGGCAGTCCGATCCGGAAGATACTGTGCGGTTCCATGCGCTGCGCCTGCACGACGTGGGGATGATCAAGCAGCCAAGATCATTGCGCAGGGAACGGACTGGCGCTTCCTGAACGAGCTGAAGAAGGAACTGAAGGCTTGAGCCTCAGAATTACGATGGGAGGGATCAACACAGTGCGTGAACAGCGGAGCAGGCGAGACTTTCTGGCGAGAGCATCGGCGCTAGGTGCTGCGGGTCTGTCTGCGACATCCCTCGCTCCTTTGCTGGCCGATCCTCCTCCAGAGACAACACGCATCCGCTTGATGAAGGCTTCACTCTGCACTGCGCCAGCCTACGTCGCAGAAGAGCTGCTGCGCCGCGAAGGCTTTTCCGATGTGCAGTATCTCGACGATGACCCGCGGGAGATCGGCACATCGAAGCTGGTCGCGACCGGTGACGCCGATCTCAACATGTCGTTCGGCCTGACTACGCTTGTCCGTGTCGAGGCCGGGCGAGCCGGTGGTCATGCTCGGTGGAGTGCACACCGGCTGTTACGAGCTATTCGCCACGGAGCGCGTGCGATCGATCCGCGACCTGCGTGGATGCAAGGTCGCCGTCCCGGGTATCGGGTCGACGCACCACCTGTTCCTGAGCGTCATGGCCTCCTACGTGGGGTTGGACCCGCGCCGCGAGATCTCCTGGGTCGCGCTGTCGCGGGAGGATGGGATGCGGCAGCTCGCTGAGGGCAAGGTCGACGCCTACCTCGGGTTCCCGCCCGACCCGCAGGAGCTGCGAGCGAAAGGGATTGGGCACGTCGTGCTCAACAGCAGCACCGACCAACCGTGGTCTCAGTACTTCTGCTGCATGATCATCGGCAACAGCGAGTTCGTGCGGCGCAATCCCGTGGCGACCAAGCGAGCTCTTGCGGGCGCTCCTGAAGGCCACCGACCTGTGCGCCACCCAGCCGATGCGCACCGCGCAGTTTCTGGTCGACAAAGGATATGTGCAGAACCGCGATTACGCACTGCAGACTTTGAGCGACGTGCCCTATCGGAAGTGGCGTGACTACAACCCGGAAGACAGCGTGCGGTTCTTCGCGTTGCGGCTGCGTGAGGTCGGCATGGTCAAGTCCAGCCCGCAGAAGCTCATCGCGCGAGGTACCGACTGGCGGTTTCTGAACGAGTTGAAGAAGGAGCTGAAGGCTTGAACCACAGAGTCACGATCGAGTTCAAAGAGGAACGAAAAGTGTGAGCGAGCGCATTGCGCCAGAAGGTCTAATCACGGATCACGTTTGACCGCGCAGAGCTTTGGAAGCGTGGACCGCCCGTCTCATCATACGACGTCCATCTATGAACGCGATAGCCGACATAGCGAGTTGCAGATTCAACCGACGGCGGTTTCTGGCTCACACGTCGACATTGGCAGCGGGAGTGTTGTTCGGAGTTCCCCGCCATGTGTGCGCCGAATCGCCGCCGGAGACCAGCACGCTCAGGTTAATCGACGACGGGTCGATTTGTATCGCTCCCGTTCTGGTGGCCGAAGCGCTTCTGAAGGCTGAAGGCTTCACGGATGTGCGCTACGTCAGGTTCGACGACGGCGCGACAACTCGGCACCTTGGCGCCGGCGACGCAGACCTGGGGATGACCATCGCTCCGTCAATCGCCTATCACTTGGATGCGGGCGATCCGGTGCTCGTCCTGACAGGCGTCCACCTCGGCTGCTACGAGCTGTTCGGGACCGATCGGGTGCGCGTGGTACACGACCTCAAGGGCAAGATTGTCGCGGTGCACGGATTGGAGGCTCCCGGATACGTGTTCCTGTCGAGCATGGCGGCGTATGTGGGCCTCGATCCGCGCAAGGACATTCGATGGGAAGTACATCCCCCTGCGGAATCGGCGCGGCTGTTTGCCGAAGGCAAGGTCGATGCCTACCTGGCGTTTCCGCCATTCGGGCAGCAGCTACGGGCGAAGCGGGTTGGTCATGTGGTGGTGAACACCTCCACCGACCGGCCCTGGTCTCAGTACTTCTGCTGCATGCTGGGGGGCAATCGCGACTTCGTTCGCAAGCACCCGATTGCCACCAAGCGGGCCATGCGCGCCATCCTCAAGGCTACCGACCTGTGCGCACAGGATCCGGAACGCACTGCGCGCTTCCTTGTCGAGAAGGGGTATGTGCCCAGCCCCGACTACGCCATGCAGTCCTTGAAAGAGGTCCCGTACAACGTGTGGCGCACCTACGACCCAGAAGATACGCTGCGCTTCTTCGCCCTGCGGCTGCATGAAGTGGGAATGATCAAATCGGACCCGAACAGGATCATTGCCCAAGGTACGGACTGGCGGTTCTTGAACGAATTGAAGAAGGAGCTGAAGGCGTGACTTCCCGTTCCGAGATGCACACCGTCACCCATTGTTGCAACTGCTCGGCTCGCGCAACGGTTGCGCGGATCGGTTCGCCGGAATGCGCGCGAGTTGTAGACGCCTTCCCTAGCCTAGGATAGACCGAGGTCTTGCTTCAGCGCTTCGATCGGCACGCCGTCGTAGATCTCGCGCATGCCGATCTGGAGACCGACCGAAGCAAGCTCGACGGTTTCCGGGCCGGAATACTCGATCTTTTCCCATCCGATATCGCCGCGCCGGCGATGGATTTCGACACCAGCCTCGTCCTGGCTAATGAGCGCGTATTCTGAAAGGGAGGCAACGGTCCGATAGGCCAGAAGCTTCTCCCTCCGGTCCGTGGCTTCGGTGCTGGGCGAAAGGACCTCGATCACGAGCACGGGATTGTCGACCGTCACGGCGCTGAGATCCATGGTCTGCGCACCGCGCGCACAACTCACCAGCAGGTCGGGGTAGTAGTAGGAATGCGTCTTCTCGATGCGCACCTGGACATCGTTCATGAACGCCCTGCAGGGCGTGTCGCGAAGATGGCTTTTCAGGGCAGCCGCGATGTTCAGAGCGATCGTGTTGTGCCGCAACGTGCCGCCGCTCATGGCGAACATCTCGCCGTTCACGTACTCATGCTTGATCGGGCTTTGCGCCTCGAGGCGCAGGTATTCGTCTTCGGAGACGGGGGTGTATTCGTGAGTCAGCATGGGAATACTTCCAAAGGCTACACGCTCATTATGCCACTCGCGGGAGACGGAGGAACCGATAGGTAGCCGAGGCAGAGCACGCCCGGATCGGCTTGCCTATGCCGCCGCAGTCAGCTCCAATCGTCCACCGCGTTGCTGCCGTTCACCCCGGATCGCCTCGATCATGTTCAGCGCCGCGGAATCGCAATAGGACACCCGGCTCAAGTCGAGGAGGGTGTGCGCGGTGGGGTCGGCAGCGCAGATGATTGGAAAGCCGATCGAGCGATGCATAGAACAGATTGCCGCTCACGGCGATGCGCTCCAGCGCGGGCTCCCGGCTGATCACGAGGTTCACCTTCGACACGCCCGCTACGAAGAATCCCACCGACGCGACCACCGCGACGATCAGGCCGGCCTCCAACCCGAGCAGCGCGACGGCGAGGATTGTCATCAGGAAGACCGCTCCATCGATTCGGCTGCTCAGTGCCGCCGCGCTTCCTTTGCCTGAATCATCCCGATTCCCACGAGCGCCAGCGCACCGGCGACGGCTGGTATCGGCAGGTGTGTGAGAAACGAACCCAGCGCCCACGCGATGATCGCGACGCCGCAGGCGCCTACCATGCCGGACAGTGGAGTTCTCGCTCCCATCTCCACGGCAACGCTGGTGCGGTTGAAGCTTCCGGAGCCCGCGAAGGTCGAGAAGAATGCGCTCAGCGTATTCGCAACCCCCTGCGCGAAGACCTCCTTTCCCAGATTCACATGCGTGGCTGCGTGAGTCCTGAGGTCGCGCG
This sequence comes from uncultured beta proteobacterium, assembly GCA_963741215.1. Classification (GTDB taxonomy): domain Bacteria; phylum Pseudomonadota; class Gammaproteobacteria; order Burkholderiales; family SHXO01; genus SHXO01. The sequence continues at coordinate 420,276 of CAVUHQ010000035.1, read as the reverse complement.
CGATCACGAGAGATTGAGCCAGGCCGAGCACGGCGATGGCGATCGCGTCCGGCAATACTGCTTCCATGAACAGCAGGTGCTCGGGGGCGATGCGCGGCAGCATCAGCGGCAGCGCCTGAAACGGGATGCGACCCAGCAGCTCGACCTGAGATCTGACCGGTCCGAGAACGCCTTCGATGGTTGCGCCGACCGCGCCTCCTATCACGAGAGCGGCGACGATGTAGGCGCGCGGCCAGATTCTTTTCAGCGCCAAGCCGCTAACCAAGGTGACGCCGCTGATGGTCGCCGCGTACGGGTTGACGATCTCGCTCCAGGATGCGAGGGCGACGTAGAACTTCTCATAGAAGAACTGGGTCGTCAGCGGCGACAGGCCAAGCGCACCGTCCAGCGCGGAGCTGACGAGGAGAATCCCGACCCCCATCTTGATTCCGCTGATCGCGGCCGGGCTGAAATATCGGAATAGCTGCGCGCCGCGCGCGAGCCAGATGCAGAGCTGGATCAGTCCCACCATCAGACTGAGGACAAGAGCGTACTCTGCGTAGAGCGGGCTGCCGCGCCCGGCGAACGGGATCAGGGTGACGCTCAGAAGAATGGACACGGCGGTGTTCGGTCCGCTGACCATCGACGAGCTTCCCAGCAGGCTCGCCAAGAAGCCGACGAAGATGGCGCAGTACAGACCGTACTCGGGGGGAAGGCCAACCAGATAGGCGAATGTGATGGCCTGCGGGATCACGAGCACGGCGCCGACCAGCCCGGCGTAAAGATCCCGGCGCAGGTCGACCGTCCGCCACCACGAAAAATCCGGCAGCGCCTCACGGACCAATACCGCGGCATAGGCGCGCAGTGTCAACGCTCGCCCTTCCCAGTGAGCGCGTTCAAGCGGTGGATGATCTGCTCGAACAGCTTCTTCAGCCGCCCCTCTCTGGGATCGAAAGGGCGGAGCTGAGTGTGCAGAAAGGCAGCAGCGTCGAGCGCTTCCTGATGCGTCAGACTGCGCTCATTCCCGGGCGGCATATTCGCCCAGATGAAGCCGCCGGCCTTCTGGATGCTGTGCATGCCCGCGCCGGCGTTGTACGAGTCCGGGCCCCAGAGCGGCGGAACCGAGTCCATGCCTTGACCTTCAGGGCCGTGGCACAGCGCGCACACGCGCTTGTAAACCGCTTCGCCCCTCGCGGGATTCGGGTCCATGCCGGTGTCCGGCAGGGTCGGCACGCCCCAGTGCGCCGGCGGCCGGCCCATCACCTCACCTTCCGACAGATAGCTGATGTACGCCGCGACGGCGAGCACCTCGGGCGCATCCGCGGGCGGCATCACCCCGTTGTGGCTATACACGAAGCATTCGCGGATACGCAGCTCGACGCCATTTCTCACGCCGTTCTTGGACCTCCACTTCGGGTAGATGCCGGCGACGTTGAGCGGCAGCGCATCCGGCGTGGTGCCGCCGTTCAGATGGCAGTTGCTGCACCTCAAGCGATTGCCGGCGTAGCGCGCTGCGTAACGTCCGGTATCCATCACGATGTTGTAGCCGTAGACGACGTTGCTCTCGTAGTCGTCGAGGTAGCTACGGGCTTTCAGCTCTTCGATGGTGGGGCGCGCCATCACCGGCAGCGAACAGCTGGCGAGCAGCGCGATGCCGACAACTGCAACCAGGGTCCGCGGTGATTCGGAGCGTGCCGCCTTCCGGCTACCAGGAACGCGAGCAGACTCGCGAACGGATCCTGACGCAAGGAGCCGTTCGCGATTGATGGGAGCCAAGCCCACGCCTACGGCGCGACGACGCACGGGAGACGCTCAAGAACGATTGTCGTGGCCGGGTCACCCCGCGAATACGTAAACGCACCCGCGCGAGACCGCTCCGTTGCATGCGAGCACTCCCGAAGGGGCGACCGTGATACCTGGCAGAACGGCGTCGACCCAATCCTTCTTCACCGCCTCGGGCTTCAGCCCCATCTTCTTGGCGACGGCAGCGCTATAGAAGGTGAGCGCCATGTCACAGGCTGCGACTTTCACGCCCCGATCGATGAGTTGATGCAGCCCGGCATCGGGGATCGGAAGGCCCCCTGGTTTGGGATAGTAGGGATTACGCAGTGCGGGCGCCTTCGTGTCCGGATCCTCGATCTTGAACTGCTCGCCCAGCTTGTACTTCGCCCAGGCGGAATCCTGCAACGCCAGCGGAATGGCGTCGTGCCGGAGCACGATCACGACGCCGAGATCGCTCTCGGGTACGCCATAGCCCTGCTGGCCGGTCAGAAGAAAGACCCAGGACCAGGCGAGTCCCATGCCGTTGTTCAGTTCGGGCATGTCGTAGACCTGACGGTACTTCCCCGGAATACTGTCGAGCCAGCGGGTAAAGTCGGTGCTGGAGGCGCCGGCAGCGGCAACTGCTCCGGCGATGGGCAATGCGGCACCGAGACCTGCTGCGGCCGCCGAGCCCGAGAAAGTCGCGGCGATTGGCGTGGCGTTTAGTAGGTTGCATATCAATCTCCAGTTGTAAAGCTGCCGGATAGAGGTTCGAGTTTCCGTCCCGCGCCTCGCGTGGTGCGATATCCGGCAGATACACACCTTCACAAAAACGCGGCACAGTCCATTGAGTTCTGATTTGGTGCGATCGATAGTAGGGACTGCTGCCATACAGAGCGCATACAGATGGGCGATTCGAGGCTGGCGCTGAGCAGCGGCGGTGTTCAGAGAGACTCGCGCCGCGGCCAGCGCGTAACCGCGATCGAGCGGCCAGGCGAAAGGCAGTGCCCTACTGATACTCGCGCAAATGGCTAGCACGCGAGCCGCAGTCTTCCCTCACCCGGCGCGATGCGCCGCCCTCTCCCAGGGGAAAGCGAACGTCAACGCCCCTCTCCCCCGGGAGAGGGGTTGGGGGTGAGGGGAAAGAGCGTCAGTCAGTTGCGCGATCCTCAATAGGTGCTTGGGTGGAGGTGCGCGACTATCCCTTGACCTGACAGCGGCATACACTCCCCGAGACTGGTGGATCTGGCGAGCGGCAATGCGGGCCCCGGGCGGCGACGCCAATCCGTATGCCCAGTGTCAGCAGGGAGGGGCTAGTCTGGATACTGTGGCAACGGGCGCTGGCGGCGAGTGCCGCGACGAGCCGTGGGCACGATAAGGAGCCGCAACAGAACAAGGGGTCGAGATGTCTAGATCGTCGCCTCACCGATTTGACCGCCGCAGCTTCCTGGCCGGCGCATCCGCGCTCGGTGTTGCGTCGGTGCTCGGCTCTAGCCGAGAGGCGGCAGCCGAGCCGCCTCCGGAGACAACGCGAATTCGCCTGACCCAAGATCCGGCGATCTGCCTCGCGCCCCAATATCTCGCGGAGGAACTTCTTCGTCTCGAAGGTTTTTCCGAGATCGAGTACGCCAAGGTGCCAACCGCCGCCGCGGGCACGAACGTTCTGGCCACCGGAGCGGCAGACATCAAGATCCTGGGTGTCTTCGACATTCTGCCAGTACTCGATAGCGAGCAATCGGTCGTGGTGCTTGCCGGCATTCATATCGGCTGTTACGAACTCTTCGGCAACGATCGCGTTCACGCGATCCGTGACCTCAAGGGCAAGACCGTTGCGGTGAGCGGGCTCGGGGCAGGTGACCACCTGTTTGTCGCGAGCATGCTCGCGTATGTCGGCGTAGACCCTGGAAAGGACATCGATTGGGCGATGACCAAGACCTACGCCGAGTCCATGCGGCTGTTCACTGAGGGCACTGCAGATGCCTTCCTCGCCTTCCCTCCGCAGCCCCAGGAACTGCGAGCGAAGAAGATCGGGAACGTCATTGTCGACACAGTGCTGGACCGTCCGTGGTCGCAGTACTTCTGCTGTGTAGTTGCGGCGAATCGGCAGTTCGTGGCGAAGCATCCGGTCGCCACCAAGCGGGCATTGCGCGCTTTCATGAAGGCTGCTGACATGTGTGCCCGCGAGCCCGAGCGGGTAGCTCGGTTCCTGGTAGCCAAGGGCTACGAGCCGCGGTACGCAATGGCGCTGGAGGTCCTCAAAAGCTCCCCTACAACCGTTGGCGCGACACGAATCCGGAGGACACCCTGCGCTTCTACGCGCTACGGCTGCACGAGGTGGGCATGATCAAGATCCACGCCGCAGAAGCTCATCGCGCAGAACACAGACTGGCGGTTTCTGAACGAGCTGAAGAGGGAACTGAAGGCCTGACCATCAGAGGGGGCAAAGCCATGAAGACGTTGGGTGACAGAGGTAGTGAGGGATTCAGCCGTCGCAGTTTCCTCGCTGGCACGTCCGCCTTGAGTGCTGCTTCGTTTCTTGGCCTGGCACGCTCTGCTGCCGCGGAGTCGCCACCCGAGACGCCCAAGGTTCGGCTCATTCACGCCCCATCGATGTGTCTGGCGCCCCAGTACATTGCCGGGGACCTGCTGCGCGCCGAAGGATTCGCCGAAGTCGAGTACGTTCCGTTTGAAGCACCGGCCGGCACGTACACGCAGTTGTGGCTACCTGGGATCATTGCAGAAGGTTTGGCGGATTTCTCGATGGGCGGGGTAGTGTGGTACCCACCGGCAATAGACTCCGGTGCACCACTTCTTATCTTGGCGGGGATTCATGTTGGTTGCTATGAGCTCTTCGCCAATAGCGGAGTGCAATCCATACGGGACTTGAAGGGCAAGACGGTCGCCGGAACCCAATACGGAGACGACCGCCTCTTCATCTCTGCCATTTTGAGCTATGTCGGCATGGATCCGCGCAAGGACATCAACTGGGTGACAACACCCACGTCGACCGACGCCATGCAGCTGTTTGTCGAGGGGAAGGTGGATGCATTCATCGGTTTCCCACCGGAACCGCAGGAATTGCGCGCCAAGAAGATCGGGCGGGTGATTCTCAATACCGCCACCGACCGACCGTGGTCTCAATACTTTTGTTGCTTGCTCGCGGGCAATCGAGAGTTTGTCCGCAAATATCCCGTAGCCACGAAGAAGGTGTGTGCGCGCCTACCTCAAAGCTGCGGACATCTGTGCGAGAGATCCCAACCGCGCTGCCCGGTACATGGTGGACAAGGGCTACGTCAAAGACTTCAAGTATGCCCTGGCGCTCATCACAGAGTTGCCCTACAACCGGTGGCGCGACGCCAATCCGGAAGACACGCTGCGTTTTCATGCGCTGCGCCTGCACGAAGTGGGCATGATCAAGACCACGCCCGCAGAAGATCATCGCCCAGGGCAGCGACTGGCGGTTTCTCAACGAGCTGAAGAAAGAGCTGAAGGGGTGAGTCACAGCTTACTACCGGCGTCCCAATCAAGTCGCACAGTTCGGCGCAGCATCAAAGTAGGCAACCATGGACCAAGGGGCTCCCATGAAAAGCTACAGACACAGCCGACGAACCTTCGTGACCGGCGCATCAGCGCTGGGCGCAGCCTCGCTGCTTGGAATGCATCGCACAGCCGCTGCTGAGCCGCCGCCCGAGGTGAACAGGATCAGGCTAGTCAAGATCCCAGCCATCTGCTTCGCGCCGCTTTACCTCGCTGAAGACCTGTTGCGGATGGAAGGTTTCTCCGAGGTGGAGTACGTCCCGAGAGCAACCACCGGCAGCCACGAAATGCTGGTTGCGAACGAAGCGGACTTCACCATGGATGCGCCCGCTGAGCTTATTCCCTCCTGGGATGCAGGCAGGCGACTGACCGTTGTTGCAGGTGTTCACGGTGGCTGCTATGAGCTGTTCGTCAACGAGCGCGTGCGTGCGATCCGAGATCTGAAGGGCAAGCGCGTTGCAGTAAGTGGCTTCCAAGGGAGCGAGTACTACTTTACCGCCGCGATGCTGGCGTATGTGGGCATCGATCCGCGCAAGGATATCGAGTGGGTCGACGCACAAGACGTTGACTCCATGATGCAGCACTACATCGATGGCAAAGCCGATGCATTCCTCGCCTATCCGCCCCAGCCGCAGAACCTGCGTGCGCGGGGCATTGGGCGGGTGATCATCGATACCGCTCAAGACAGTCCGTGGAACAAGTACTTCTGTTGCATGATCGTCGTGCGGCAGGAGTTCGTCGCGCGGTATCCCATCGCCACCAAACGGGCCGTCCGTGCGATTCTCAAGGCCACCGATATCTGCGCACGAGAACCCGAGCGCGCCGCCAGCTACATGGTTGCCAAGGGCTATGAGGCGCGCCGCGAGACTGCGCTAGAAGTGGTGAAGTCGCTCTCCTATGACCGCTGGCGGAGCTACAGCCCGGAGGACAGCCTCCGCTTCTACGCCCTCCGCCTGCACGAGGTGGGCATGATCAAAGCAACGCCGCAGAAGCTTATCGCACAGAACACGGATTGGCGGTTTTTGAACGAGCTCAAGAGAGAGTTGAAGACGTGAGCGAATCAGCGTCGTGGCAGGGGAGAGGTTAGCCAGCGCCATCCATCGCATAACCAGTTGGGGGCAATCCAATGAGCAGCTCAAGGGGAAGCAGCTACGGAAGACGCCGGTTTTTGCGGCACGGCTCCGCGATGGGGGCGGCAGGTCTCCTCGGCCTGCATCACCATTCGGTCCACGCCGAGCCACCACCTGAGACGACCAAGATCCGCCTGGTACACGCTCCGGGAATCTGCCTCGCACCTCAATACCTGGCCGAGGAGTTCCTGCGCATGGAGGGATTCAAGGAGGTGGAGTATGTAAAGGATTGGACCACTTATACCGGTAAGGCAGTCAACGAAAATCGAGCAGACTTTACCCAGGATTCGGCGTGGACCTTTCTCCCGTCGGTGGAGTCCGGAGGCTCGGCGATCGCGCTCGCCGGCATGCATATCGGATGCTATGAGCTGTTTGCCAACGAGCGCGTCCAGGGGATCCGGGATTTGAAGGGAAAGACCGTCGCCGTTCCATCGCTTTGGTCACCTGACCACATGCTGCTGGTGAGCATGCTTGCCTACGTGGGGATCAATCCAGACAAGGACGTCAAATGGATAACAGGGCCTACCGGAGTCGACGCCATTGCGCTGTACCTCGAGGGGAAGGCCGACGCGTACTTGGCGTTCGCTCCTCAAGGCTATGAGCTGCGCGCGAAGAAGGCCGGACGCGTCATCGTCAATATCGCAGTGGACCGGCCATGGTCCCAGTATTTCTGCTGCGTAGTCGTCGGGAATCGAGAGTACGTAGCCAAGTATCCGAATGCCACCAAGTGCGCGTTGCGCGCGTTTCTCAAGGCGGCCGATATCTGTGCCCAGGACCCGCAGCGGGCGGCGCGTATGCTGGTGGACCGAGGTTTCGAGCCGCGCTACAACGTCGCTCTCGAAGTCCTCAAGGAGCTTCCCTACAACCGCTGGCGCGAATCCAATCCGGAGGACACACTTCGCTTCTACGCCCTGCGCCTGCACGAGGTAGGGATGATCAAGTCCACACCGAACAAGATCATCGCCCAGGGCACGGACTGGCGGTTTCTCAACGAACTGAAGAAGGAGTTGAAAGCGTAGGGACCCGACTGGACAAACTGCAAACTAATATCGGCGTCAACCGGAGCGCCAAACAGCAGCGCTGTTTGACTTTCGTCGCGCTACACGCGCCGGCTGCCGACAAGGACAATCGATGATGAGCGGGTTACGTGTTCACCGATCCAGCCGCCGGGTGTTCTTGGACGGTGCGTCGCTCGGGATCATCGTCCGAGCACAACATCGATACCGGAGAAGAGAAGGTCGATCTTGGCGCGGGGGAGCTTCCCCACACGCTCTGTCAGGAAGCCCTTGTCCAGGGTCACGATCTGAGATACGTTTGCGACCGAATCTTTCGGTAGCCCGGTCAACCGCGCCGACAAGGACACGTTCCCTGGGGCATCCGCCCATCGAAGATTGCTCGTCAGCGGAACGCATACGACGGTGGCGATGCGACTTCGATTCAAAGGGTCGCCTTGAACGACCGCAACGGGCCGCCGGAAGCCGGGTTCGGATCCGCTCGGCGCGGGAAGATCGGCCCACCAGACCTCACCCTGCGAGATCACCACTGGCTTTGCTTGAGAACGCGGCGTGCGACGGACGACACGAACTCGTCTGGCGGAGCACCGAGCTCAGCGCAGACCTGGTCCATTGCCTCGGTGATCTCGTCGGACGCGTGCCGGGTGAGGTATTCCTTCAATGCGTCGCTGAAGAGCTGGCTTCGCGACCTCTTGGTGCGCCGCGCCAGCTCTTCTGCGCCTCGAAACACCTCGTCTGGAATAGACACCGCCGTTTTCATACCAAAAGTATAACCAAGGCTGACCTTAGGCGTCAACGGCGATTGACGCGAGGTGGAATATGTCGCGGGAGATGCGACACCGGTGGAGACAGGGCCTGCTGCCGTAGCGGCAGCCAAGGTGGATCTGACCATGTTGGACGTCCTGCACAATATGCAGCAATTGGATGCACGCAAGCCGCTCGTCCTTCTGAGGGCACCGATTGGCGGCTCTTGAACGAGTTGAAGAAGGAGCTAAAGGCGTGAGCCTCACCGCTGAGAGGGAGGACATGAAGCGAACTGACACACAGCGATGTGCCTTGAACAGACGGACATTTCTAGCCAACGCGTCGGCATTGAGCGCTGCTTTTCTCCTCGCTTTCCCTGGTCGGGTGGCAGCCGAACCTCCCCCGGAGATCCGACGCCTCCGAATGTTGGGTGGACCGGCAATCTGCAGGGCGCCGCAACTCATCGCCGAAGAGCTGCTGCTCGGCGAAGGGTTCACAGAGATCGAGTACATCAAGCCGGGTCGAGTGCTGGGCGCGAGCGCCATCGCCCAAGGGCTGGCGGACATTGGTGTCTGGGATATCCAGTCCACGCTTCCCGTGCTAGACGCCGGAGACCAGGTGGTTGTCCTGGCGGGAATCCACGTCGGTTGCTGGGAGCTGTTCGGAAACAGCCGCATCGACAGCCTGCGGGATCTGAAGGGAAAGACAGTTGCGATCCGGGCGTTCGGCCTCGGAGACCATGTCCTGCTCTCCTGCATGCTCGCCTACATCGGCATGGATTCGCGCACCGCGATCAACTGGGTCGCCGGTCCGTTGGTAACCGACGCGATGCCTCTGTTTGTCGATGGCAAGGCGGACGCGTTCGTTGGCTTTCCCCGCAGCCACAGGAGCTGCGTACGAAGAAAATCGGGCACGTCATCATCGACACGGCACAGGACCGACCGTGGTCGCAATACTACTGCTGCATGGCGATCGCCCGGCGGGAATTCGTGCATGCGTACCCCGTGGCTACGAAGCGCTTTCTTCGGGCATTTCTAAAGGCTGCCGACATCTGCGCTCAAGAGCCCGAGCGCGCCGCAGGGCTGCTTGCCAAGAAAGGCTACGAGCCGCGCCAGGCAATCGGGCTTGAAGTCATCAAGAGCCTGCCTTATGACCGTTGGCGACAGGTCGACCCCGAAGACACGCTGCGTTTCTACGCGCTGCGCCTGCACGAGGTCGGGATGATCAAGACGACCCCGGAGAAGCTGATTGCGCAAAGCACCGACTGGAGGTTCTTGAACGAGGTGAAGAAGGAGTTGAAGGCGTGAGGGCACGCTGCTCGCAGTACTTCTGCTGCTTGCGGCGACTCCGTGCAATCGTATCTGGTCGCGTCCAAGCGGGTCCTGCCCAGAACAGCAACTGGGCGGTTTCTGAACGAGCTCAAAAAAGCGCTAAAGGCCTGACGAGGGCGGCGCCAAGCCGGTACTTGTCCGCGATATGGGATCTCGCCACGAGATGACTCCGATGCCTCAAGGAGCGTTCCAATTGGACCTTGTGTCGCGCTTCGAAGAGTTCCTCGGCGATCCGATGCGCGAGGACGGTCCCTTTGCCTATAAGACCGCTGTTGCTCTCGATGAGACGGAGCAGCGTCCCAACGAGCAGTACGACCGCCTCAATGCGTGGGGCCTCGCCGAGCATTACGTGCCCGCGACCCACGGCGGGCAGCTGTCCTCGCTGGAGACGCTGTCGTCGCTCATGCGCGCAGTGGCGCGCCGCAACCTTTCGGTGGCGATCGGTCATGGCATCAGCTTTCTTGGCTGCGTGCATGTGTGGGCTGCTGGGACGGACGGGCAGAAGCGCCGTCTTGCCGGCGTGGTGCGTCGAGGAGGGCTCGTCGCCTTGGCCTATCATGAGAAGAATCATGGCAGCGATTTCCTCGCGTCGGATACGACGATTCGCCAGACGGCCGACGGCCTTCGTTTGACCGGCGAGAAGTGGCTGGTCAATGCGGCGACCGAGTCGGTTGCGCTCTCCCTGTTCGCGAGTTGCGAAGATCGGCAGGCTTTGCCGGAGGGGGCCGTGCTCTTGCTCTTCAAAGAGGACCTGCCATCCGGGCGCTTCGGTCATCTACCCCGCACGAAACCTTTGGGCGTACGTGGCGTCGACTTCAGTGGAGTCTCGTTTCACGACTGTCCCATTCCAGCAGATGCTGTCGTCGGCGGCAAGGCGGCAGGCTTGGCCCAGACGCTGACAGCGTTCCAAGTTACCAGAGCAGTCATCCCCTCGCTCTCTCTCGGCGCGCTCGAGGCTGGGATGGAACTGGTGCTGGCGTTTGCTTCGAGCCGGACACTCTACCGCAGCGACATGTTGTCGCTCCCCTACGTGCGCAGCTTGCTCGCCGACGCGTTCGCCGATCTTATTGCGATGGAGGCCCTTCAGCGTGCGGTGGTTCGGAGCGGTCACGTCTTGCCGGACAGCCTCCGCCTGTGGTCGGCGGTGTCCAAGTTCGTTATCCCAGCGGTGGTGGAGGAAGCTCTGAAGTTCCTTGGAGAACTGCTAGGCGCCCGGGCCTACCTGCGCGAAGAGCATTGCCACGGAATGTTTCAGAAGGTGGTTCGTGACCACGCAGTGGTCAGAATCTTTCACGGCGGGTCATTCCAGCTGCTGCAGACAGTGGGAATGATGAGGGGCTTGTCTGCGACTCCTATCTCGGAAGGTGATCTGCACAGCACATTCACGCTCGGTGTCCACTTGCCGCCGTTCGACTGGAGCGCACTCTCGCCAGCGAGCCGGAACTGTGTGGAGCCTGGGCTGCTACTGGACCGGAAGCTTGCGAGCAATGACGCCAACCATGGCGGGGCTGAGTTTCACTCATTGGCCACGGAAACAGTAACGATAGCGCAAAAGCTCAAGGCGCTGCGGCGTTCTCAGCAATGGATCATGCCCGGTGGTGGTCTGTCGCGCGGGTTCTATGAGCGTACCAAGCAGCAGTGTTGGCTACACGCCGCGGCCATCGTCGCGCTGACCGCACTTGAACTGCATCATGACTCGGCCGCACCATCCAGCGTCGACGGCGCGTTGGCGCTCGGCCTCGAGCGACTCCTGAACCGAGCCTGGCCGGCGCGAAGCATCGACGCGGAGGAGCCGAGCGGTGAGCGCGCCTTCGGAGAGCTCGCGGCGCTCCATCGTGGCGGTCTCCCTCTGAGCCTGGGCGTCGGCGAGGATCGCACAGGCTCACGCCTGCGTTAGCGCCCGCTGACCGGCCGGTTTAACCAACACCTCGAATCCATGCTCCGCCGCAAGCCTGCGGATCTCGCGCACCCGCGCCGCCTCCAGTGCGCCGTAAGAGAAGTGCTCGCGCACATTCGCCAGCCCCATCAGCACGGATTCAGCCATGCACGCGTAGGCCTGGCCGCCCGGTAAGGCCATGCCGCCGATGCGCAGCGGCCGCTCCGTTGAGAGTTGTATGATCCCGCCCTTCAGCACGAGCACCTGCTCGCACTCCTCGGCCACCGCAGGATGCACGTCGGCGGGGACAGCAACGTCGCAGATGACCTTGCGCCCCGCTCCCAGGTGCTCGGGATGGACGATGGGCTCGGGCGCGTTGCTGGCGCAAATCACCAGGTCGCATTCGGCCAGCGCCGACATCTGGGTGCTGATGCGAATGGGTGCGACCTCGCCCAGCTCGGCGCACGCCCGACGGATCATCGCACCAACGTCGTTGCGCGGCTGCGTGAGGTCGAGGCGGTCGAGAACGCGCAGTGCCAGCAGGCTGCATGCAAGTCCGCGCTGGGCATCCCCGCGCAATACGCGCTGCCACGCCGCTTCGTATAGGCTGTCGGCCACGCGTTCGAGCCGGCGCTCCGCGCCGGGGCGCCCCGCGAGGACGATGGAGGCGACTTCCTCCGCTTCGATCTCCGCTAGCACGCGACCGATGTTGCCGAGTCCTCCCACCACCCCGAGCTGAGCTGTCGCGAGGTCGATGCCCATGTCCTTGGCTGCGCGGTGCGTCGCTTCGATGGCCGCCGCTGCCGTCAGTGAGTTACCACTGGTCAACGCGATGGCGTCCTCGGCGAGGCTGCAGCAGTTGTCGGTAGCAATCGAGGTGTAACCGCCGAAACCAAGGTGCGTGCAGCCCAGCTCTCGTGCAATCTCGACGGCCTGGTCGATCTGGTCCAGCAGAAACTGCTGCCGGCCGCCGCGCAGATGCGCCATGAACTGCTGCGCGGTCATCGGCAGCACGATTACGTCGAGTGCGACACAGCCCGCATGGATCGAGCGAACGATGGCTTTGTCTCCAACGAAGGGCTCAAGCACTTCGCCGGCCGTGTCCAGCAAACGACTGCACTCGTCCTCGGTAAGGGGGGCGAGCGACGGATCCCAATGCAGCAAGTCGAGCGGGTTGATGAGGTGACTGATGAAGCCGACTCGGCGCGACGGTGTGGCCTCCGGTTCGCCCCGCTCCGGCTGCACGGCACCCAGCAGAGGCCGCTCCACGGCCGCTGGGGGCACGCTCGCTGCCGACGAGCGCGGCCCGCGCACCATGAAGCGCAGGAAGCCGTGCGCATCGGCCCGGGCCAGCAGCACGGTCGCGCGCTCGAAGGCCGCACACGTACGGTCCAGATCCCCGTATGCGATGTAAGCAGAAGGCTCGAGGCGGACGGTGTTGGTGGCGGACAGAGTCGGCGCGACCCGTACGCCTTCCTCGTTGAGCAGATAGCCCGAGAGCAGGAACCCAAGCAGATGCTGCTCGGAGGCCACGCGCAGCAGCGACGAGCCTGAGGATAGTTGCGGATGCAGCTCCACGCCGATCATCAACCCGCGGCCGCGCACGTCCTTGATCACCTGGGGATAGCGTTGTTGTAGCTCACCCAGCTTCCGCAGCAGGTAGTCCCCCTTCTCGCGGCAGCCCCGCATCAGTGTGCCCTCGTCGCGCTCGACCAGATCCAGCGCGGCCAGTGCAATAGCGCAGGAGAAGTCGTCCTCGGCGAAGGTCGAGGTATGCAGGTAGGCGAAGTCCTCGAGGTAGCGGTCGGACCGAACCAGCAGCGCAGAGATCTTCGCCAGCCCGCCGCCCAGCGACTTCGACAGCACATAGTAGTCGCCGGCCACCCCGCTGGCGGAAGAGGCCAGGAACTCTCCGGTGCGCCCCATTCCGGATTGGATTTCGTCGATGACCAGAGGGAAGCCTTCGGCCGTGGCCACGGCCCGCAATGCTCGCATGAACGCCGCCGAGATCTCGCGAATGCCGCCCTCGCCCTGGATCGGCTCGATCAGGCATGCGCACAGCCGCGACGCGCGGCGTGGCTCCAGGCGCAGCTCTCCTGTTTCGCTCAACGATGGCTCGTAGTAAACACAGCGCGCGTCGTCGACTTCGTGGCGCAGCGCGTCCTCGTCATCAGCGGGAACGAAGCGTCCATCCAGACCCAGCCGGTGCCACGGCTCGCGAAACTCGGCGTTGTGGGTCAGTTTGAGAGCGCCGGTGGTCTTGCCGTGAAAGGCACCGCGGATCGCAAGGAAGCGGCTTGGCGTTTCGAGCTGCGCCTGGTTGAAGCGCATCAGATGCGATTCCAGCGACTCGAGGTCACGGATCCCGATGGCGCTCAGCGCGTGCTGGGCGGAGGCGAACAAGCCTTGCGGGACGATCAGGCGCCCGCACCTCGCCTCACGGCGGAGGTGCCTGAACATGCGCTTGTGCGACGCAAGGATCGCCTCGGTGCGGCGCGTACGCTCCAGCTCGGCGTGCTTGATCGCGGCCTCGACGCCTTCCGTGCCGGTGTTGGCCAAGGTCACGATGTACTGCTGCCCGGTCGTGCGACCCACGATTGCGGACAGACGCTGCGCGAGCAGCCCGGCGACTGCGCGGATGCTGGCCTGCGCGGTGAATGGGCGCCTGGCGTTGAGCACCGCGTGGGCGCAGCGGAGCAGCTCCGGATGGTTGTGACCGAAGAGCGCAGCGCCAAAGCCGCCCAGCATGTCCAATACCGCGCGCTCGTGCCCCGTCTCGTCCACCGTGTAGAGCGTGTCGCCCTCAGCGTGGCTGTAGACGAGGTCGAGCCCGATGGCGGCCAGCAGCTTGAACACATACGGTTTGAGGTGCGTGCGGAAAGCCTCGCGGCCTTCCGAGCCGTACTGAGCCGTGAGCTCGGGTGCGTTCATGCTGTGGTCTCATCTAGGAACAGCGCCTTGACCTTGCCCCGCTGCAGCTTACCGCTGGTGGTCTTTGGGATCGCGTTACGCGGCAGCAGTGCGACGGCCGGGAGCAGGCCGGTACGACGGGCAACCTGGGCGCGAATAGCTTCGGTCAGCGAATCGTCGGTCCACTGCGAGCCCTGCGGCCGCTCGCACACGACGTAAAGCTGTTCAGTGGCGTGCTCTACCGAATAGGCGCCGAAAGCGACCACCTTCCCGCTACGCATACCAGGCACTTCGGCAGCCGCCCACTCGAAGTCCGCCGGATGGTAGTTGTGGCCGCGGATCACGATCAGCTCCTTGCGTCGCCCGGTGACGAACAGGTGGCCATCGCGCAGGTAACCGAGATCTCCGCTGAGCAGCCAGCCGTCGCGCAGGCTTGCGCGCGTGCGCTGCGGGTCGCCAATGTAGCCTGCCATCACCGATTGGCTCTTAATCCAGATCTCACCCACCATTGCTTCGGGCAACTCGTTGCAGGACTGGTCACGCACGCTCAAGCGCACCCCGGGAAGGGCGGAACCGCACCCGCAGACCATCGTGGCGCCTTCCCCCTGCGCTTCCGACGCGAGCACGGCCCGGCCTTCGCTTGCCAGTGGCATGCGCAATACACGCTCGAACCGCAGCTGATCACCGGGACGGTGGATGGTCAGGGCAAGGGACGCCTCGGCCATGCCGTAGCAGGGCGTGAGACTGCGAGCGTCGAAGCCGCACACCGAGAACCGCTCGACGAAGCGCAGCAGGTTGCCGACATCCACTTGCTCGGAACCGCACAATGCGGCGCGCCATGAGGACAGATCCAGTTGAGTCAGCTCTGCGTCCGACATACGGTTGTTGACCAGCGCATAGGCAAAGTTGGGTGCCGGCGAGATGGTGCCGCGAAATTCGCTGATGGCCTTCAGCCAAGCCGCGGGGCGGCGCAGGAAGCGGTACGGTGTCATCAGCACCGCCTGCATCTGCCAGTAGAGCGGCCACAGGAAGCATCCAATCAGACCCATGTCGTGGTACATCGGCAACCAGGACACGACCACGTCCTCGTTGCCGGCACCTACGCGCTCGCCGATCTGCTGGAGGTTGGCCAGCACGTTAGCATGGGACAGGGCGACGCACTTCGGCGTTCCGGTGGTGCCGGAACTGGCTTGCACGACTGCGATCTCATCAGCATCGATCTGCACTGGCTCGAACGTCGCCGGCTGAGCTTCCAGTTCGGCGGGATCGATCAACGCCAGAGCGCCTGACTGCCCGAGTTCCACGTAGGCTTCGCGCCGCGACACTACGGCGAGCCTCGCATCGACCTGTCGTGCCACGCTGCGCGCCCGGCGCAGTGCCTCGTCGCGCTCCTGCATGCCCTCGATCGGAGACAGCACGCATGGCGCCGCTCCGCACAGCATCGCGCCCAGATGAATGGCCGCGAATCGCGCGCTGGTGGGCAGATCCAGCAACACGCAATCCCCCTTTCGCACCCCCTGGCCTTGCAGGGCACCGGCATACCGGCGCGCCTGCTCATACAACCGGGCGAAGGACAGATGCTCGGGCGCGGCTCCGTCCAGGAAGGTGTAACCCCTGTCCGAGGCGGCGTCGCGCGCGGCCGCCTGCAACGCCTCAGGCAGCGACTGGAAGCGGGTGAGCATCAGCGTAGCTCCTCGAGTTCAATTGCGCTTCGATCAAGTCGATCACATCGGATACTTTGCGCAGCTTTTCCATCGCCGCGTCCGGGATCTCGATCCCGAAGCGCTGCTCCATCGCGATCACCAGATCGAAGCTGCGGATGGAGTCCAGTCCATATTCGACGAGCAAGGCGTCGTCGCGTATGCGCGACACCGGCACCGCGCAGATAGTGGCCAGCTGCTGCTTGACACTCGCTGTGAAGTCCATGGATCGTTCCCCTTTTGGTTGGAATCGGCTAGGCGCTTTGATGCCTGCGCCGCGGAAGAAAGCTTACGGGTTGCTGTCTGACAGCGCGCATACGGATGGCGTTGCCGGATCTGTAAGTCGGGACGATGCCGGCCGCATCGGCGCAGCCGTGGGTGGCTGTGCCATTTCTGCCTCTGATGCCGCCGCCGTGGATCGCTGCAGATATCGGTCGCGACCGATGGCGCACAGGGGCAGCAGCACACGCTCCGCCGCGGCCACCGAGTCCGGTGCCTCGAGACCGGCCCGGGCGCTCAGCGCACGCAAGCCAGCGGCAACGCGGCCGCCGAGCCAGCCGTAGGCGTAAGCCACGACGCTGCGCAGCGCCTGCGGGGCCGGCAGAGGCGGCAGGCCCAGCGATTCGCGTCGCGGTGCATCCGCCAGCTCCACCAGTGCACACAGCCCCTCGACCTGCGCCAGCAGCGCAGCCGCATCCAGCCGCGTGCCCTGGTCCTCCTCCCAGCGTCCGCTGTCACGCAGCCTGCGCGTGAGCGCGAGCAACGTTTGGCACAGTTCGATCAGCGGCGCGAGCGGAAGGTCCCCTGGACACATGACGAGCGCGCGCAGGCAATCGATCGGGGACAGGAGCAGGGCGTTGGCGCGGCGTGCTGCGATAGCCAGGCTCTGCGGCGCGGCGGCGTACATCGCGCGCAACGTGGCGGCCCCGTCGAGATCGGCAGACTCGAGCGCGGCGAGCTGGGCCAGGCGCCAACGGATATTTTCCAGCACCACATGCGTGGTCCCGTCGAAGGTGCTGACCAGTGCAGCGTCGGCGCTGAGCCGATGGTACGGGTGGTCGGCGAGCAGGCTGCGCGCGCCGTGCAGCACGCGGCCTTCTGCCACCAGCTCCTCCGTCAGGACGCCGCACAGATACTTGGCCAGAGCGCTTTGATGCGACGCCCCCGGCCCGGCGAAGTTGACCGCTGCGGCCGCCTTGACCGACAGCGCAGACACGACAAGCTCCAGCGCGCGCATGCGCAGCAGGTGATCGGCGATTGCTCCGAGCTTCCCGATCGGCGCGCCGTACAGCCGGCGTTCCGCAGCATGGTGGGTGGCCAGGGCGACCGCCCTGCTGGCCAAGCCCGCCGCGAACGCCGACACACCGCCGCGCGAAATTCCCATGATCTTCTGCACCAGTCCGAAGCCTTCGCCCTCGCGCCCCAGACGCTGAGCCACGGGGACCAGGGTGCCGTCGAACTGGACACTCGCGACATCAACCGCCGGTACTGGCAAGGTTTCCCAACTCTGCGGCGAGGACACTGTCCCATCGCGCTCGACCACAAGCAAACTGAAGTCGCGAGCGCCGGCTCGCTCGGACGCGGTGCCCGCCGCCGCGCCGCGTGTGCGTACCAGCACCGTGAGCAGCTCGTGCCGACTGCCTCCATTGATGAGGTCCTTGCGTCCCGAAACTTGATAGTGTGTGAGCGCCGTTTCCGAAGGTTGGAACACACCGGCCTCATCCACGAGGCCAACCCGGGCGACGACGCGGTTGCTCAGCAGGTCGCTGCCGCGGTCCTTCTCACTGAGCAGTACTGCCCCGAAGGCTCCGAGCCTGACTCGCTCGTACAGCCATGCACGCTGCTGCGCGCTGCCGGCGATATAGATAGCAAGAAAGGCAAAAGGCGTGACGCCTACGCTAATCGCCAGACTGGTGTTCACCACCGCGATGAGCTGGCACAGGGAGGACTGGTGAACGAATGTCGCCTTGCTGTGTGCGCTGGACTCGCCGCCGGGCGGATCGACAAACAGCGTCCACAGCCCGAGATCGTGGAGCCGTTGGCGGACTTGGGTCGGATAGCGATGCTCGCGCTCGCAGTTGTCCAGCTCGCTTTGCACAGCGGGCTCGCTCAGGTACGAACGGACCGCAGTCAGCACTTCATCGTGGTCGACCGCCCACGGCGAAAGACGGTGCCACAACTCCCCGGGCCCGAACCAGCCATCCTCGCTCATCGGGTTGCCTCCTTGTTCGGTGCACTCGTGGACAAGCCTACCGAGCCGTGCCTGGCATAGGACATACAGATCAAGAGGTGTGTCTTGCCGGCGCCCAATCCGTATGCTGCCTGTCAGTCCTGTTCCATTGGTCTTCGACCAGGCACCATTCGAATCCGTATGCAGCCTGTCAGTCTGCCCGGAATACCATGTACACACGGCCAACCCCAGTCGCGGTTTTGAGCAGCACCGCAACCTCCGGGGAGACCTGAGACGGACGCTCGAAGCGTCCCACAGTGTGGAAAGACGGGGACGTCCCTTCTCGGCTCGCGGGAAGGGGCGAGAATGAGGGGGATGCATGCGCAGCTTCGATATGAAGTGGGTCGCCGGACTGGCCTCTTGGCTGGCGGCCCTTCTGTTCTTTTCGCCATCTGCAGCCTGGGCCCACTGGCCGGACCAGGCGCCGCATCAGATCGCCAACCTGGGCGAGTTCCGGTTCGAGGGTGGCGGGATGATCCCGAACCTCAAGATGTCGTACGTCACTCACGGCAAGCTCAACGCCGCCAAGGACAACGCCATCCTGTTCATGCATGGCTTCGGGCTGAACCATCACCAGATCGACCACCTGATCGGACCGGGCCAGCCGCTCGACACCGACAAGTACTTCATCATCTGCACCGACGCAGCTGGGCAACACGCAGACCACGTTCGAGCACTCGACCAGCCCGACCAACAGCGGGCTGAAGATGGCGTTCCCGCCGTACAACGGACGGGACAGGGTCAAGGCGGAGTACCTGCTGGTAACGCGTGCGCTGGGGATTCCCCACCTGCTGGCCGTGACCGGAATCTCGTCGGGGGCCGATCCATACCATTCAGTTTGCCGTGAGCTATCCGGATTTCATGGACGGCATCTTCCCGATCGTTGGCGGCGCGCCGTTCACAACCCAGGGATCCTTCTTTGGGCCCTGGATGGTGTTCGATCATCGAGTCCTGCGAAGGATGGAATGGCGGCAACTACGACGAGAACCCCAAAGAGTGTGCGACGAACGCCCTCTCCGTGCTCATTCCCTACTTCTACACCCGCGACTGGTGGGAGCAGTACATCGACACGCCCGAGGCGTACACGAAGTGGCGCAACAGCTGGGGCGACTACTACCTCGACATTCAGGATGCGCGGGATCTGTACTACCGGCCTGATGGCGTGCGGCCGTGGCTGGGTCGGCGATACCCCGGGCTTCAACGGCGATGTGAACGCGGCGCTGGGCTCGATCAAGGCGAAGACGCTGTTCATCGTCAGCCCGCAGGACCAATTCTTTCCGCCGCACTACATCGAAGCCGACGTGAAGGCGATCCCGAATGCGCGCGCGGTGTGGATCGATTCGGTCGCCGGCCACCTGATCTGCTGCAACGCCGACCCGAACGCTACGCGTCGCATGGGCGATGCGATCAGAGAGTTCCTGCGCGAACTGAGCGCTCCGGGAACAGTCCGGTCGAGAGGAGGGACTGACATGCGTGCCACTCGATCGCTCGATCCGGAGCGCAGACACTTGCTGGCACGCAGCTGGCGCGATGGGAGCGGCAGCGGCTGTCTGGGACTCCATGGCCGCGCCGTCGCTGCGGATCCTCCACCCGAAATCAAGAAAATCCGCCTGCTGCATGTCCCTGCGATCTGCCATGCGCCGCAGTACCTGGCGGAGGAGCTGCTCCACCTCGAAGGGATCACGGAAGTCGAGTACGTCCCCTTCGGGACGCGATACATCCCGGAGGCGCTCGCCACGTCCAAGGCGGACATGTCGATGTGGAACGCCATGGAGTTCATTCCGTACATGGACGCCAACAAACCGATTGTCGTCCTTGCCGGTATTCACGCCGGTTGCTTCGAAGTGTTCGGCAACGAACGCGTACGTTCCATTCGAGACCTCAAGGGAAAGACCGTCGCCATCATGTATTTCGGGGGCGGGGACCACATCCTTCTATCGAGCATGCTGGCCTACGTGGGGATCGAACCCCAGAGAGGTCAACTGGATGCCTGGGACCGCTTCTCTGCTGGATGCGATGGATGCTTTCGCGACGGGCAAGGCGGATGCATGTCGTCGGATTTGCTCAGCAACCGATAGAACTGCGGGCGAGGAAGATCGGGCAAGTCATCGTGAACACCACCACCGATCGACCCTGGTCGCAGTACTTCTGCTGCATGCTGGGCGCCAACCGCGAATTCGTGCAGCGCTATCCAGTGACGACCAAGCGTGCCATGCGCGCGATTCTCAAAGCGGCAGACCTCTGCGACAGCGAGCCACTGCAAAGTCGCACGCTTCCTGTCGGACAAGCTCTACGAACCACGCTACCAGATCGGCGCTGGAAGTGGTGAAGAGCCTGCCGTACAACCGCTGGCGAGAGGCCAATCCGGAGGACACGATCCGCTTCCACGCGCTGCGCCTGCACGAAGTCGGGATGATCAAGACCACCCCGCAGAAGCTCATCGCCCAGGGCACCGACTGGCGGTTTCTGAACGAGCTGAAGAAGGAGCTGAAGGCATGAGCGCGCGCAGTGCAGGCGAGGCTAGCTAGCTTGCGTTGGCTTGCAGCCGGTCGCTGGCACAGAAGGGCCCGTGGTTGCACAGTTCGAGGTTGAGATGGAGGACGCATAGTTCGTTGCACGAGGTGACATCACCGAAGGAGGCAGAGCGATGAACACAGTGAATGACAAGAGTCCTGACGGATTCAGCCGGCGCCGGTTTCTCGCCAACACGTCTGCCTTGGGCGCTGCTTCGTTTCTTGGTCATTCCACGCACGGCCGCGGCCGAGCCGCCGCCCGAGACCACCAAAGTCCGTCTGGCCCCGGCGCCCGTCATCTGTACCGCTCCGATGCGCCTCGCCGAGGAATTGCTGCGTCTGGAGGGATTCACCGAGGTGGAGTACGTCAACTCCACAGCGGAGGTCGGCCCTAACCTGGTCGCTGCCGGCCGCGCGGACTTCACGCAGTGGGATGTGGCCGCGATGATCCCGATGCTGGACGCTGGAGCTCCGACCCTGTTCCTAGCCGGCGTTCACGCCGGCTGCCAGGAGCTGTTCGCCAACGAACGGGTCCGCACGGTGAGAGACCTGAAGGGTAAGCGGATCGCCGTGACCGCGATGGGTAACGGTGACCACATCTTCATTTCGAGCATCCTGGCCTATGTCGGGATCGACCCCAAGAACGAGGTAACCTGGGTCGCCGGCTCCGACCTCAAGGGCAGAATGAAACTGTTCACGACGGGCGAGGCCGACGCCGTTCATGGCATTCGATCCCGAACCGCGAGATCTGCGCAGCCAGAAGATCGGCCACGCCATCGTCAACCTGTTGGAGGACAAGCCCTGGTCGCAGTACTTCTGCTGCATGATCGCTGGGAACCGGGACTTCGTGCGTGCAAACCCGGTAGCGACCAAGCGTGTCATTCGGGCGATCCTGAAGGGAGCGGAGATCTGCACGAACGAGCCTGAGCGCGCCGCCCGGTACGTCGTGGACAAGGGCGATGAGAAACGCTACGACGTCGCGCTCGAAATCATAAAGACGCTGCCCTATCGCCGTTGGCGCGACGCCAACCCGGAGGACACCCTGCGCTTTCACGCCCTGCGCCTGCACGAAGTCGGGATGATCAAGTCCACCCCGCAGAAGCTCATCGCCCAGGGCACCGACTGGCGGTTTCTGAACGAGCTGAAGAAAGAGCTGAAGGCGTGAGCGATCGCGGCGTAGCCGGCCGACCGCCTCGAAAACCGCACCCAGCCGCGCATAGTTCATAGGCGTGCACCGCGCGCCTCACGAGAGGGGGACTTATGAGCGAACTGACTGACACAGAGATCTCCGGATTCAATCGGCGGACCGTTCCTCGCCAACACGTCCGCATTGGGTGCTGCATCATCTCTTCGCGGTTTCCCGCGGACGGCGCGGCCGAGCCGCCTCCTGAGATGAAGCAGATCCGCCTCGTCCACGTCCCGGCGATCTGCCTGGCGCCGCAGTATCTCGCGGAGGAGTTGTTGCGCTTGGAAGGGTTCTCCGAGGTGGAGTTACGTCGAAGATTGCAAGCGGAGAGCCTGTATGACGTGCTCTATGCGGACGAGTCGCGCAGACCTGAGCATGGAGCGCGGCTCCGTGACCTGGTCTACGCGACTGGACGGACGGACGTCCGTGGTCGCGCTCGCCGGAGTGCATGCGGGCTGCTTACGAGCTGTTCGGAAACGCGAAGCGTGCAAACGATTCGCGATCTGAAAGGGAAGACGGTTGCCGTCTATGGCCTCGGCGGATCCCGCCCACGAGTATCTCTCATTGCGAGCATGCTGGCGTACGTTGGCATGGACCCGCGAAAGGACGTCACCTGGATAGTGCAAAGCGGCCATGGATGCCATGGGCCTTTTCGTCGACGGGAAGGCGGATGCGTTCTGGGTTTCGCTCCGCAACCCCAAGAGCTGCGTGCGAAGGAGGTCGGGCAGGTCATCATCGAACACCGCGCAGGACCGGCCCTGGTCGCAGTACTTCTGCTGCATGCTCGTCGCCAATCGGGAGTTCGTCGACAGAATACCCGGTCGCCACGAAGCGTGCTCTTGCGCGCCTATCCTCAAAGCCGCCGACATCTGTGCACGGGAGCCCGAGCGCGTGGCTCGTTTCATGGTCGCAAAGGGCTACGAGCCTCGCTACGAGATGGCGCTCGAGGTTTTGAAGGGGCTGCCCTATCGTCGCTGGCGCGAGGCGAATCCGGAGGACACGTTGCGCTTCCTCGCCCTACGCCTGCACGAGGTCGGGATGATCAAGACGGCGCCGCAGAAGCTGATCGCGAACGGGACCGACTGGCGATTCTTGAACGAGCTCAAGAGGGAGTTGAAGGCATAAGCATCCGCAATCAGCAAGCTAACTGCGGCATGCAGGGACGCTGATCAACGTGGTTCCGCTTTGGTGGCTTGGTGCCGGCGCCCCTGACGCCGGGCGCTCTCGCCTGACGCAGTCGCATTGCCGAGGACAGTGGTAGCGGTGAAGAGGGAGGGGAAGGGTAAAAGGCGTTATGCGTTGGAGATTACCAACTGCGGCTGAGGGCAAAAGGAGTCAACGAGATGAGGAAGACACTAAATCATGAAACCCGCCGGCGTGACTTTCTAGCGGGCGCTTCGGTATTAAGTGTGGCGACCCTCCTCGGTGTGAAGGGACATGCCGCGGCCGCTGAGTTGGAAACGCGCAGGATTCGAATCCCCACCGCCCCGGGCATCTGCCTTGCCCCGCAGCTCATCTCCGACGCGCTTCGCGCGCCGGTGGCCGTTTTCCCCGACGTCGAGTATGTAGACCAAGTCCGATCTACGATCAAATTTCCCGCAAAGCGATGATGCTTGAGTGGAAAATCGTGCCGAACGGCCGATATCGGCTGCCGACGCCTGCGGTTAGCTTGCACCCGGTTGCTGGCGTAGGGGGATTCCAGGGTTGCACGATGCGGGATGGAGGGAGATAGAGATAGTACGCAGTCCGTTGAATGAATGGGTACCGCCGAAGGAGGTAGAGCTATGAGAGACCGTGCATGAGAGGAGTGGTGACGGATTCAGCCGCCGCAGATTTCTTGCCAACACGTCGGCGTTGGGTGCTGCGTCGTTTGTTAGCCTTCCGCGCACGGCCGCGGCCGAGACTCCGCCGGAGACACAGAAGATCAGACTGGTCAAGGTCCCGGCCATATGCCTGGCACCCGAGTATCTCGCGGAGGAGCTGTTGCGGCTGGAGGGCTTCACCGAGATAGAGTATGTAGAGCTGGATCGCAACGATGCTCCGGCGATGCTGGTCGCGAACCGGGCGGACTTCTCCGCGTGTACCCCATCGGAGGGGCTTCCGGCTCTGGATGCCGGCAAACCTCTGGTGCTGCTGGCCGGGATTCATGGCGGTTGCAACGAGTTGTTTGCCAATGAGCGCATTCGCGCGTTGCGCGACCTGAAGGGCAAGCGCGTCGCCGTAGGCTTAATCGGATCGACCGAGTACTACTTCATCGCCGCCATGATGGCGTACGTCGGAATGGATCCCCGCAAGGATATCGACTGGGTCTTGGGGGAGACCTTCGACGGAACGATGCGCTTATTCATAGACGGAAAGGCCGATGCGTTTCTTGGCTTTCCGCCCCAACCACAAGAGCTGCGCGCCAGGAAGATAGGGCGGGTCATTCTCGACACCGGGCAGGACCGCCCCTGGGTGGATTACTACTGCTGCATGATCGCCGCTCGGCCAGATTTTGTGAGCAGCTATCCCGTCGCTACCAAGCGAGCAGTGCGTGCCATTCTCAAGGCCGCTGACATCTGTGCGAACGAGCCCGAGCGAGCCGCTCGATACATCGTGGCGGGGGGCTTGACTCGCGGTACGACCTCGCGCTGCAGGTAGTGAAGTCGCTCTCCTATGCTCGCTGGCGCACGCACAACCCGGAGGACACGTTGCGCTTTTTCGGACTCCGACTGCACGAGGCAGGCATGATCAAGACAAATCCGAACAAGCTGATCGCTCAAGGGACTGACTGGCGGTTCCTGAACGAACTGAAGAAGGAGCTGAAGGCTTGATTGCGCGCAGCGGGTTAAGTGCAAGCTGACAACACGCTGAACCGGAGCGCCCAACGGCGTCGCCGTATGGGTTCCCGCCGCGCTTCGCGCGCCGGCGCCCGGTTACGCCGAGCGTTTAGCTTGCAGCGAGTCGCGGGCGTGGATAGAAGCGCCCAGTCAAGTCATGAGGAAAGGAGTAGAACCCGCAATGCGTTGAGAGAGTTGCTTATCGACGAAGGAGGCGTAGTCATGAACAGAGTAACTGACGAAAGTAGTGGCACATCCAGCCGTCGCAGCTTCATCGCCAAGGCGTCCGCCTTGGGTGCTGCGTCGCTTCTCGGTCTACCCCGTCCGGCCGTGGCCGAGCCGCCGCCGGAAACGACCACGATCCGCATTGTGAATTGGGACGCCGGCATCATCTGCGTCGCGCCGCAATGGGTCGCCGAGGAGTTGCTGCGTCTCGAGGGCTTTACCGATATCCGCTATGTAGATTTCACCGAGGCGGACGCACGCAGAGCCGAAGCTGCCAACACATCTCCGGGTGCCGAGATGAGCGCCCGCGGCGCCGCGGATTTCACGATCATCAATACCGCCCAGCTGGCCTTCACTTTGGATGCAGGCGTGCCGATCACTGTTTTAAGCGGCTTGCACGTCGGGTGCATCGAGCTGTTCGCGAACAAGAACATCCGTAGCATCGCGGACCTCAAGCACAGGACCGTGGGCCTGCGCTCGGCGGGTGCGGACAAGTGGTACGTGGCCAGCATGGCCAGCTATGTTGGCCTCGATCCCGTCAAGGACATAAGGTGGATCGAGATCATCGATCGCTCCGTTCCGATTGCGCAACTTCTGGCCGAAGGCAAGATCGACGCGTTCCTTGCGATTCCGCCCGAGTCGCAGGAACTGCGTGCGCAGAACGTCGGGCATGTGATCGTGAACTGGGCCGTGGACCGGCCGTGGTCCCACTATTTCTGCTGCATGCTCGCCGGCAACTCGGAGTTCGTCCGCAAGCATCCGGTGGCCACCAAACGCGTGTTGCGCGCGATTCTTAAGGCGGCCGATCTGTGCGTGTCCGAGCCCGCGCGAGTGGCGCGACTGCTGGTCGAAAGAGGTTACACTCAACGCTATGAGTACGCGCTGCAGGCGATGCAGGAGATCCCCTACAATCGTTGGCGGGAATACGATCCCGAGGACAGCATTCGCTTCTACGCGCTGAGGATGCACCAAGCGGGTCTTATCAAGTCGAACCCGAACAAACTCATCGCCAAGCACACGGACTGGCGCTTCCTCAATGAACTGAAGAAAGAGTTGAAGGCCTGAGCGTGCGGGGCGCTGCTGGAACTCAAGCCGGCCCTGAAGACGTCGAGATGGTGGACTATCACTAACAGAGAACTGTCCAAGAACGGTATGCGGCCGGTACATCCCGGCGAAGTGCTTCGCGAGGATTTTCTGGTGCCGCTCGGGATGAGTGCCAACGCACTGGCGAAGCCCCTGAACGTACCGGCGCGGCGGATCAACGATATTGCGCGCGAGCGGCGCGGCATCACGGCAGACACGGCCATGCGCTTGGCTCGCTACCTTGGCGGTGATGCGCGCTCGTGGCTGAACCTGCAGGCGGCCTATGACTTGCGAGTCGCGGAGATCGCGAACGCCAAGCGCATCGAGCGGGAGATCGTCCCGGCCGAAGCCGACTGAAGGCTGGGTGAGGGCCACGGCGCGCGCAGGCGTCAACCCACCGCGCCAGCGTTAGCGCTGCCTTCCCCGCCTCCGTCAACACCACACCGAATCCGTCGGCCGTCGCCAGCCGTCGGATTTCGCGCACCCGCCCCGCCTGCAGTGCGCCATGCACGTTGGCCACCCCACTCAACACGGATTCGGCGATATGCGTAGACCTCGCCGCTCGGTCGAGTGGCGCAGCGCCGATGTAATCTGTATGTAAGCTGTCAGCCCCTCGCTGCTAACCTGCATTTTGCTGAGGCGCCACCCGGCGGCCGTTGCCGCGCCGCAGCATCACCCGGGCAAACTACGCGGGAAGTCGGACGGTGATGTCGGCGAGTGGCCGTTTCTTCTTCGAGGCATCGTCAAGCGGCGAGGAGCGAGCAGATGCACACCACCACGATGAGGTCGATGCAACGACTCCGCGTCACATTGGTCGCCCTTCTGCTTTCTCATGTGGCGGCGGCTGAGGCCCACTGGCCCGGCCAGCCGCGCGCACCAGATGGCCTACCTGGGCGATCTCCAGCTCGAGGGTGGCGGAGTCATCAAGAACTTGAGGATCTCCTACGTGACGCACGGCAAGCTCAACGCCGCGAAGGACAACGCTGTCCTGGCGCTGCATGGTTTCGCCGCGAACCACCACTGGGCGGACCATCTGATCGGACCGGGCAGACCGCTCGACACCGACAAGTACTTCATCATCTGCCCCGACGAGCTGGGGAGCCCGCAGACCACCTTCGAGCATTCGACCAGCCCCACCAACAGCGGGCTGAAAATGAACTTCCCGCAGTACAACGAAAGAGACAGGGTCAAGACCCAGTACTTGCTGGTCACGCAGGCCTTGGGAATTCCCCATCTGCTTGCCGTCACCGGCCTTTCCTCGGGGGCGGACGATAGCGTGCAAATGGCGGTCAGCTATCCCGGTTTCATGGACGGCATCTTCCCGATATCGGGCGGGGGTCTGTACACGACCCAAGGGTTCTCCTTCGGACCCCTCATGCAGTCGATCATCGAATCCTGCTCGGGGTGGAACGGCGGCAACTACGACGAGAATCCCAAGCGGTGCGCTTCCAATTCCCTCTCGGTCTACATTCCGTTCTTCTACACCCGAGAGTGGTGGGAACAATACATCGACGCGCCCGAGGCGTATACGAAGTGGCGCAACACGCAGGGCGAGTACTACCTCGACATCCAGGATGCACGCGACCTCTACTATCGGGAGATAGCAGATTGGCGTGGATGGGTCGGGGATACGCCAGGATTCAACGGCGACTTGAATGCGATTCTGGGCTCGATCAAAGCCAAGACGTTATTTCTCTCCAACCCTCGTGACCAGTTCGTGCCCAAGTCCGTACTACGAAACGATGGTGAACGCGATTCCCGGTGCGCGGGTGGTGTGGATCGATTCGATTGCCGGGCACCTGATGGCTGCCAACGCCGACCCGAATGCGACGCAAGTGCTGGGTGAAGCCATCAGAGCATTCCTGCAGGAATTGAGCGCGCAGCGCAAGACCGGAAAGTGATCGCGCACGAGACGTGAAACGACGCACTCGGACAGGAGGCATGATATGCATGGACCGAGAATGCTTGACCTTGGCCGGCGAGAGTTCCTCACGCGCACCTCGGCGTTGGGAGCAGCAGGCTTGGCTGCGCTCTACCACCGGTCGGCTGTCGCCGAGCCGCCGCCGGAGACGACAAAGATCCGCTTCGTACACGGGCCCTTTATCTGCGTCGCTCCGCAGTATCTCGCCGAAGAGTTTCTACCGCTGGAAGGGTTCACGGACTGGAGCTACGTTCCGCTGGGGACGAGGACGGGGCCTCGAAGGGCTTGCGGCGGGGCAGGCCGACATCGCGCATGTGGAATACGCCCGAACTCCTGCCCCATCTGGACGCTGGCAAGCCGATCGTGGTCCTCGCCGGCGTGCATGGCGGTTGCTACCAACTCTTCGGCAGGCGAGCGCGTGCGAGCGGTACGCGACCTGAAGGGTAAGACAGCCGCGATCCACTACTTCGGGAGCGGGGACCACGTGCTGCTCTCGACCATGCTTTCGTACGTCGGCATCGACCCGCGGCAGGAGGTCAACTGGATTACCGGCCGCGATCTGCGCAACGCAATGGATCTGTTCGCAGAGGGCAAGGCCGACGCCTTCGTCGGCTACGCTCAGGAGCCGGCAGAGCTGCGCTTGAAGAAGGTCGGGCAGGTGATTCGTCGACACCGGCGCACGATCGCCCCTGGTCCCAGTACTTCTGCTGCATGGTCATCGCGAACCGGGACTTTGCGGCGCGCAACCCGATCGCGACCAAACGTGCACTGCGCGCGATCCTCAAGGCCAGCCGACATCTGTGCCACAGACCCCGAGCGCGTTGCCCGATTTCTTGTGGCCAAGCAGTATGAGACGCGCTATCCCAGTCGGACTGGAAGTGATGAAGAGTTCGCAGTACTCCCGCTGGCGCGAAGCCAACCCGGAGGACACGCTGCGCTTCTACGCTCTGCGTCTGCGCGAGGTGGGGATGATCAAATCGACGCCGGAGAAGCTCATCGCGCAGGGCACCGACTGGCGGTCTTTGAACGAGTTGAAACGGGAGCTGAAGGCGTGAGATGAAGCTGTATGCACTAGAGTGTCAAAGATGCGATGCGAATATGAGTCTGTCGACATAACGGAGGCAACCATGACTACAGTGAGCGACAGGAGTGCTGACGGATTCAGCCGTCGCCGGTTTCTCGCCAACGCATCGGCGGTGGGCGCTATTCCATTGCTTGGCCTTCCCCGCATGGCCGCGGCCGAGCCGCCGCCCGAAATAAGGAAGATCCGGCTTTTTAGCGCTCCGGTCATCTGCGTGGCGCCCCAGTTCCTGGCGGAGGAGTTGCTGCATCTGGAGGGTTTCTCGGAGGTTGAGTACGTGAGCTCCGAGGAGTCAGGTATCAACCCTCTTGGCGAAGGCAAAGCAGACATGACAATGTGGAACGTACCATCCCTGCTCCCGATGCTCGACGCTGGGAACCCCATCGTCATCTTGGCTGGCATTCATCCCGGCTGCTGGGAGTTGTTCGGCAACGAGCGCGTCCGCGCAATTCGGGACCTCAAGGGGAAGAACATTGCCATCTATGGCTACGTGGATGGCGAAAGCGTCGTGTTCCTGGACGTGGATCACACCCTTGTTGCCAGCATGCTGGCGTACGTCGGCATCAATCCCCAAAAGGACGTCAACTGGGTTCTCGGGTCATCGTACGACGATGCGATGCGCCTCTTCGTCGACGGCAAGGCCGACGCATTCATGGCTCCGCCTCCGCGGCCGCAGGAACTACGGGCCAGGAAGATTGGGCACGTCATCGTGAACGGGGCGCAGGACCGCCCCTGGTCTCAATATTACTGCTGCGTGTTGACTGCGAATCAGCAGTTTGTTGCCCGCTATCCGGTCGCGACCAAGCGCGCCGTGCGCGCGTTCCTGAAAGCCACGGACATCTGCGCCCAGGATCCTGAACGGCAGCCAGGTACCTTGCCGCCAAAGGCTACGAGCCGCGCTACGAGATCGGGCTCGAGGTGCTGAATAGTTTTCCCTATCACCCGCTGGCGCGAAGTCCACCCGGAGGACACGTTGCGCTTCTTCGCTCTGCGTCTGCACGAGGTGGGCATGATCAAAGTCCAATCCAGAGAAGATCATCGCCCAGGGGCACCGATTGGCGGTTCTTGAACGAGCTCAAGAAGGAGCTGAAGGCATGAAAGGCTAAGCCGTCTCAGCGCTAACGTTTCGCGCGGGATCGCGCGCGCACGGGGACGTGGCTTGCCCGCTCGCTCAGCACTTTGGTCCTGAGCGCCAATCCGTATGCCCGCTGTCAGCCGGGAAGCGTTACTCTGAGCGTTGCAGCCACGCGTGCACGAGGCGGAGGCGCCGTGGGCACTACGATGAGCCGGAAAGAGCTTGCTGCGCGGCCGTCAAAGCGGAGTGGTCACTATCACCAATTGCGAAGCGAGGTACGAGATGAAGTACGGATCATTGATTGTCGGGGTTGCGGCCGCGGCCCTTGTGGCTTCGCTGGACGCATCCGCCCATGAAGACGAGCAGTTGCCGACCGGCGCGCCAGACCGCGTCGGTGAAGTGAGCTTTGCCATTTCGTGCAGCCCGGCGGCCCAGAAGGAATTCAATCGGGCGGTGGCCATACTGCATTCCTTTTTCTATCCCGAGGCAGCGAAGGCCTTCACCAAGGTCACCGAGATCGATCCAACCTGCGCCATGGGGTACTGGGGCGTCGCCATGAGCTGGTGGTATCCGTTGTGGTATCCCCCCACCAAGGAATCCTTCCTGCAAGGCCAGGCGGCCGTCGCGAAGGCCCAGGAAATCGGTGCGAAAACGGAGCGTGAACGCGATTACATTGCTGCGATCGCGATGTTCTATGGTGATTTCGACAAGCTTGACCACAAGTCCCGCGTGCTGATGTATGAGCGAGAGATGGAGCGCGTGCACAGCCGCTATCCGGACGACCGCGAAGCCGCGCTTTTCTACGCCTTGGTGGTGCAAGCAACCGCGAACCCGAACGACAAGACCTATACCAGTCAGCTCAAGAGCGCGGCAATCGTAGAGAAGGTGTATGCCGAGCAACCGAATCACCCTGGAGCGGCGCACTACCTCATCCACGCTTACGACTACCCGGAGCTCGCGCCGCGAGCGCTCGACGCCGCGCGTCACTATGGGCACATCGCGCCGGCGATGCCGCACGCCCTGCATATGCCGTCGCACACCTTCATCGCGGTCGGCATGTGGCCGGAGTCGATCGAGTCGAATCTGAGCGCCGGTGCCGCCGCCAGAAAATTCGGCTGGGTGCAGGAGGAACTGCACACGCTGGATTACCTGGTCTACGCCTACCTGCAGGGTGCGCAGGTGAACGCCGCAACGGGTGTTCTGAACCAGCTTCGTGAAGTGAACGTCGACGAGAAGTCGCACACCATGCCGGCGGACTATGCCCTGGCGGCCGCGCCCGCCCGGTTGGTGCTCGAGCAGCGGCGCTGGGCCGATGCCGCGGCGCTCGCCCCGCTGCCGACCCGCTTCCCGGCTACCCAGGCGCTGACCTACTACGCTCGTGCACTGGGTGCGGCGCACATGGGCGCGATCGATGATGCATCCGCTGCTGTCAAGGAGCTGGCGCGGGTGCACGATGCCCTCGTGCAGGCGAAGCAGGACTACTGGGCCAAGCAGGTCGAGGTGCAGCAGCAGACCGCACAAGCCTGGCTGGCCTGGGCAAATGGAAAGCCTGCTGAGGCTTTGCAGCTCATGCGCGCCGCCGCCGATCTGGAGGAATCGACCTACAAGCATCCCATTACCCCAGGACAACTGCTCCCGGCCAGAGAGCTGCTGGCGGATCTGCTGCTCGAACTGCAATCAGCCCGAGCAGGCCTTGGTTCAGTATGAAGCCTCGCTGCGGTTGAGCCCCAATCGCTTCAATGGCCTCTATGGCGCCGCTCGCGCCGCGGCACTCGCAGGCGATCAAGGCAAGGCCGCGATGTACTACCGCCAGTTGCTGGCGGTCTGCCAGCATGCGGACGGCGAGCGGAAGGAAGTGCTAGAGGCGCGCCTGTTCCTGGCCAGTAAATAAACGCCGGTGCCCGGCGCCCGATTCCTCCCCTCCTTCCGAAGGAGGGGTGGCGCGAATGCGACGGGGTGGTTCGCGCGGCTCCCACCACCCCGCCCACTTTCGTGGGCACCCGTCCTCGGCAGGCTCCCACCACCCCGCCCACTTTCGTGGGCACCCCTCCTCAGGCAGGAGGGGAAGATTTTTCTCTCCCCTCCTCTCACGAGGAGGGGTCGGCCTTCAGGCCGGGGGTGGTGTGGCGTGGCGTTAGGGAATTCCGCAAGCCTCAGCAGGGCAGACAAGCAGCGACCCTGACTCGCATGGACTGCGCCCGAAACGACGCTTTAATGCTACGCCTTGAGCTCCTTCTTGAGCTCGTCGATGAAGCGCCAGTCGCTGCCTTGCGCAATGAGCTTCTGGGGGCTTGACTTGACCATCCCGATCTCGCGCAGGCGCAGGGCATAGAAACGCAGGGTGTCCTCGGCGCTGTACTCGCGCCACTTGCCGTAAGGCAGATCCTTCATCACCTCGAGGGCATAGTCGTAGCGCTTAGCACGCCCCTTGTCCACGATGAACTGCGCGGCCCGCTCCGGCTCGAGTGCGCAAAAGTCTGCGGACTTCAAGATGGCGCGCAGTGCCCGTTTGGTCGCCACCGGGTGCCTGCGGACGAACTCCTGGTTTCCGATCACCATGCAGCAGAAGTACTGAGACCACGGGCGGTCCACCGCGCTATTGACCAGCACGTGCCCAATTCGCTTGGCGCGGAGCTCCTGAGCGACTGGTGGAAAGGCCATGACTACGTCGATCTTGCCGTCGGTGAACAGTTGCACGGCTTCGGCCGCAGGATGCGCGACCCAGGCGATATCCTTCTGCGGATCCAGTCCGACGTATGCGGCGATGGTGGCCAGATAGACGTGAGTTGCATCTCCCAGCTCGGGTACGGTGACGGTCTTCCCCTTCAGGTCCCGAATGGTGCGCACCCGCTCCGACGCGACCAGCTCGAAGCAGCCGACGTGACCTCCTGCAAGGATCAGGATCGGATCTCCCGCATCCAACCGGATGAGGGTCGGCGCGGCGTAGTGCATGTTGATGTCGGCCTCTCCCGAAGCGAGGGCCGATTCGATCCCTTTGCCCCCTTGCTTCTGCACATATTGCACGTCGTCGAAGCCTTCGCTCCGCAGTAACTCCTCGGCTATGTACTGGGGGGCCTGGCAGATGCTGGGAATCTGAACCAGCCTGAGCCTTCTGGTCTCGGGTGGTGGCTCGGCGGCGACTGGCCTGGATCCAAGGCCAAGGAACCCCGCCGCTCCCGCCAGCGCCAGGCCACCCAGAAACCTCCGCCGGCTTGAAACTCCAGTGTGATGGGCACTCATCGGACCCTCCTTCCTCAATCGCCCGGTCTGAACGGGCGATGAGGCACCGACATGGTACAGGCCAGGCCCTCACAGGGGACATACAGATTGAGACATCGCCTCGATCGGCTCGACCGCGGGCCCGCCTCACCGAAGCGGCATAGCGTTCAAATTGCACTCAGAAGCCAGGCTCTGGGGGCCGCTGGAGCACGCGTGTGCCGGCATGCAGGCCAATCCGTATGCCCGGTGTCAGAGAGGAGGGGCTACTCTTCAGCCTACGGCCACCGGCGCGCGCGTCGGTGGTGCGATGCATCGTGCGCGGCCGACGGCGCAGAGGTGGACTAGGATGGTGAGAAGGGCGGGGATTGAAGGCATGAGCGGTAGCCTGGATGGGGCACGGGCCCCAGCGGCAGGCGCCGGAGGAGGTTTTCACGTGAGTTCTTCGACGAAGCGTCGGATCGACCGCCGCGAGTTCATGCTTGGAGCGTCGGCGTTGACTGCCGCGACTTTGCTCGGAATCCCGAGCCGGGCGGCTGCCGAGCCGCCACCGGAAGTCACGAAGATTCGCCTGGTCAAGATTCCGGCGATCTGCCTGGCGCCGGAGTATCTGGCTGAGGAGCTGCTTCGGTTGGAAGGCTTCACGGACATCGAGTACGTCGAGTCGGATCGTTCGATAACCCATGAGCTGATCACTCGGAACCTGGCCGACATGACAGCTACCGCGCCCCCGGAGCTGCTGCCGGCACTGGACGCCGGAGCCGAAATCGTGTGCCTTGCGGGTGTTCACGGCGGCTGCTATGAGCTCTTCGTGCACGAGCACGTCCGTGCGATTCGCGATCTCAAGGGCAAGCGTATCGCCGTAAGCGCAATCGGCTCACTCGAGTACTATTTCCTGGCCAGCATGATGGCCTATGTCGGGCTGGATCCGCGCAAGGATATCGTGTGGGTGGACTCCAAGAGCTTCGACGGGATGAGGCGGGATTTTATCGAGGGAAGGGTGGACGCCTTCCTCGCGTTTCCCCCGCAGCCGCAAGATCTGCGCGAACGAGAAGATCGGGCGGGTCATCGTCAACACCGCGCAGGATCGTCCGTGGGAACAGTACTACTGCTGCATGATCGTCGCGCGACCCGAGTTCGTGAGCCAGTATCCGATCGCCACCAAGCGCGCCGTGCGTGCGATCCTCAAGGCCGCCGACATCTGTGCGCGAGACCCCGAGCGAGCCGCGCGGATACATCGTCGCCAAAGGCTACGAGCCGCAGCTACGAGATCGCGCTCGAAGTCGCTGAAGTCGCTTTCCTATACGCGCTGGCGTACCCACAATCCGGAGGACTCGTTGCGCTTCTATGGTCTGCGGCTGCACGAAGGGGGGCATGATCAAGTCCGCTCCGCAGAAGCTCATTGCGCAGGGCACGGACTGGCGGTTTCTGAACGAGTTGAGGCAAGAGCTGAAGGCATAAGGAGGTCGATATGTCGGATCTGTTGCTCGATCGGGTCACTCGTCGCAGGTTCTTGGGTAACGCGTCGGCGCTCGGCGCCGCATCGCTGCTGGGGTTGTCTCGTGCTGCGAGCGCAGAGCCGCCTCCCGAGGTCACGAAGATCCGTCTTGTCGACCTCAAGGGAATTTGCCTCGCGCCGGAGTACGTAGCCGAGGCGTTGCTGCGGTTGGAGGGGTTCTCCGAGGTCGAGTACGTGGAGATGCGACAGAACACCGCGCCGGACATGCTGCTGGCGAACCGGGCAGATATCACCGCGTGGACGCCGCCCGGACTGCTGTCCGATCTGGACGCCGGCAAGCCCTTCGTCGCGCTCGCCGGCTTCCACGGCGGCTGCTACGAGCTGTTTGCCCACGAGCGCGTCCGCACGATCGGGGACCTGAAAGGCAAGCGCAT
Source organism: uncultured beta proteobacterium (assembly GCA_963741215.1). Lineage (GTDB taxonomy): Bacteria > Pseudomonadota > Gammaproteobacteria > Burkholderiales > SHXO01 > SHXO01. Next base: position 385,053 of record CAVUHQ010000035.1, on the reverse strand, counting down.
CGCGGTCAGCGCCATCGGTTCGGCCGAATACTATTTCATCGCGGCGATGGTGGCTTATGTCGGCGTGGATCCGCGCAAGGACATCGAGTGGGTCGTTTCCAGCTACGACGGCATGATGGACGCCTTCGTCGAACACAAGGTCGATGCGGTCCTGGCGTTCCCGCCGCAGCCCTACGATCTACGCATGAGGAAGGCCGGCCGGACGCTCGTCAACACCGGGCAGGACCGGCCTTGGCGCCAGTTCGTCTGCTGCATGATCGCGGCGCGCAAGGAGTTCGTGACGCAGCATCCGGTTGCCACCAAACGCGCGGTTCGGGCCATTCTCAAGGCCACCGACATCTGCGCGCAAGAGCCAGAGCGGGTGGCCCGCTACTTGATCGCCAGAGGACACGAGTCGCGCTACGAGGTGGTGCTGGAGGCGGTCAAGTCGCTCGGGTATGGCAACTGGCGGTCCTACGACATAGAGGATTCGCTGCGCTTCTACGGCGTGCGGCTGCACGAGGCGGGGCTGATCAAGGCGAACCCGCAGAAGCTCATCGCCCAGGGCACGGACTTGCGGTTCTTGAACGAGCTGAAGAGGGAGCTGAAGGCGTGAGGGCGCAGCGCATAAGAAAGCGTGGTCCCCGCACCTCACCAAAGTGGTAAACCTATGACTGAACGAACTGACACCATGAGCGACGGATTCAGCCGGCGGAGGTTTCTCGCCAATGCATCCGCATTGAGCGCCGCTTCTTTGCTCGGAGTCTCTCGCCCAGCGGCAGCCGAGCCGCCACCCGAGGTGAAGAAGATCCGTCTCGTCCATACCACCGCGATCTGCCTGTCGCCTCAATACATTGCAGAGGAGCTGCTGCGGCTGGAAGGCTTCTCCGACATAGAGTACGTCGATACGCCCGTCGCCAAAGGCTTGACCCTGGTGGAAGCCGGCCGCGCCGACATGACCATGGGCGCGGCGCCTGACGTAGTGGCTGCCCTGGATGTGGGCAGGGGCGTTGTCCCCCTGGCCGGTATCCATGCTGGTTGCTACGAGCTGTTCGTGAACGGGCGGATTGCGGCGATCAAGGATCTCAAGGGCAGGAGCGTCGTGATCACCACTGAAGATTCGACTGAGCGGCTATTCGTTTCGAGCATCGTCGCCTACGTGGGCGTGAATCCACGCGACATTCAATGGATCACCACACCCAGCGCGGCTGATGCGATGCAAAGCTTCATCGAGGGGAAGGCGGATGCGTTCCTCGCGTTCGCTCCGCAACCGCAGGAGCTGCGGGCGAAAAAGGTCGGCCGCGTCATCCTGAACACCACGCACGACCGTCCCTGGTCGCAGTACTTCTGCTGCATGTTCAATGCACGCCGTGAGTTCGTAGAGCAGTATCCGGTCGCTACGCGACGCGCGCTCCGCGCAGTGCTAAAGGCAGCGGATCTGTGTGCCCAGGAACCCGAGAGGGCGGCGCGTTATCTGGTCGCAAAGGGTTACGAGCCCCGCTACGACGTGGCGCTGGAAGTTCTGAAGGACCTGCCCTATCGCCGATGGCGTGATGCCGATCCCGAGGACACCTTGCGGTTTCACGCGCTGCGCCTGCACGAGGTCGGAATCATCAAGTCGAGTCCACAGAAGCTCCTCGCGCAAGGAACCGATTGGCGGTTTCTCAACGAACTCAAGAAGGAGCTGAAGGCGTGAGGGCTCGCATTGCGCGAGAAGCAAGCTACTGACTAGGCCACGAAATAGCGCGCAGAGATCGGCGGAAGGAAGGTTGAGAGGAAAAGCGGACAGTGCGTCGAACGAGTGGGCATGACAGAAAGAGGTAACGCATGAAAACAGTGAGTGACAAGACTGCTGACGGGGTTAGCCGTCGCAGGTTCCTCGCCAGCACCTCTTCCTTGGGCGCTGCTTCGCTTCTTGGCCTCTCCCGCCACGCCATGGCCGAGCCGCCACCCGAAGTGAGCAGGATCCGCCTTGTCCATGCGCCAGCGATATGCTTCGCCCCACAATACGTGGCGGAAGAGCTATTGCGTCTGGAAGGGTTCTCGGAGATCGAGTACGTCGAAACGCCGATCGGAAACCCTGGCCTGATCATAGAGTCCGCTCGGGCGGACATGAGTATGGTTCCGGCCCAAACCGTCGTCTACACAATGGATGGAGGGAAGTCCCTCGTTGCGCTAGCGGGGATTCATGCCGGGTGCTATGAGCTGTTCGGAAACGAGCGCGTTCGTGCGATCCGCGACCTCAAGGGCAAAACGATTGCGGTTGATCTCCTCGGTGGCCCCGACCACATCTTGCTTGCCAGCATGCTGGCTTACGTCGGCATGGACCCCCGGAAGGACGTGAACTGGATCAGTGCCAACACGTCCCTGGAAGCGATGCGCCTTTTCATAGACGGGAAGGCGGATGCGTTCATGGGGTTTCCCCCAATGCCGCAGGAGCTTCGCGCGAAGAAGATCGGGCGGGTGATCGTCGACACAGCTCAGGACCGGCCCTGGTCACAGTACTTCTGCTGCATGCTGGCCGCCAACCGGGAGTTCGTCGCAAAGCATCCAGTCGCCACCAAGCGGGCTGTTCGCGCATTCCTCAAGGCGGCAGACATCTGCGCACAGGAGCCCGAGCGAGTGGCCGCATACCTCGCAACAAAGGGCTACGAGACACGGTACGAGATCGGGCTCGAAGTCCTCAAGAAGCTTCCGTACAACCGGTGGCGCGAAGCCAATCCGGAGGACACCCTGCGCTTCCATGCCCTGCGCCTGCACGAGGTGGAAATGATCAAGACCAATCCTGAGAAGCTCATCGCCCAGGGCACGGACTGGCGGTTTCTGAAGGAGATCAAGAAGGAGTTGAAGGCGTGAGCGCGCGTAGTCCATAGCGCATGGTCCGTCGAACGAGTGGTCATGGCAAAAAGAGGTAACGCATGAAGACAATGAGTGACAAGAGTGCTGACGGATTCAGCCGTCGCAGGTTCCTCTCCAACACGTCCGCCTTAGGTGCTGCTTCGTTGCTTGGTCTCCCGCGGACTGCAGCGGCCGAGCCCCCGCCCGAGACAACGAAGATCCGGCTGGTGAAAGTCCCGGCGATCTGTCTGGCGCCAGAGTACCTCGCCGAAGAGTTGTTGCGGCTCGAAGGATTCACCGATGTAGAGTATGTGGAGATGGACGTGAGCCTGGCCGGCGACATGCTGGTAGCGAATCGAGCCGACATTACCGTGGAATCGCCACCGACTCTGCTCCCGTCGCTGGATGCCGGGAAACCCATTGTCGCGCTCGCTGGGATTCACGGTGGCTGCTACGAACTATTCGGGAATGAGACAATCCGTGCAGTCCGGGACATGAGGGGAAAGCGCGTTGCCGTCGAAAAGATCGGAGCATCGCCCGACTATTTCTGGATTGCCAGTTTGCTCGCATACGTCGGCATGGACCCGCGCGAGGACATCCGCTGGGTCGAGGTGAAGACCTCCGCCGAGATGATGCCCCTGTTCGTCGAAGGAAAGACAGATGCCTTCCTTGGATTTCCGCCGCAACCACAGACGTTGCGAGCGAGGAAGATCGGACATGTCATCGTCAACACTGCACAGGACCGGCCATGGGAGCAGTACTATTGCTGCATGATCGCCGCCCGTCCGGAGTTCGTGAGTAGAAACCCGGTCGCCACCAAGCGTGCGGTGCGCGCGATCCTCAAGGCCACCGACATCTGCGCGCGGGAGCCGGAGCGCGTCGCTCGCTACATCGTGGCCAAAGGCTACGAACCGCGCTACGAGATCGCTCTGGAAGTGATTCGATCGCTCTCCTACAACCGCTGGCGCACCTATAACCCGGAAGATACCCTGCGCTTTTACGCTCTGCGCCTGCACGACGTGGGCATGATCAAGTCGAACCCGCAGAAGCTCATCGCTCAGGGTACCGACTGGCGGTTTGTGAACGAGTTGAAGCGGGAGCTGAAGGCTTGACCTAACGTACTCGAAGGGGAACAGCATGGGTCAGTCAGCGAATCGAGAGCTCAGCCGCCGCGATTTTATCGCGGGTGGCTTGTCGCTCGGGGCGGCGTCTTTGCTTGCGCTGCCAGGTCGCGCAGCTGCCGAGCCGCCGCCCGAGACGACTAAGCTCAGGATCCACGAAAACCCGCTTACCTGTCTTGCACCGCAGATCGTCGCGCAGGAGCTGCTGCACGCCGAGGGATTCACAGACGTGCAATACGTCAGGTACCTGAAGGACACTCAGCACTGGCCGCCGGAGGATCTTCTTGCCGGCGAAGTCGACATGACGTTTTCGTTCACGCCTACCGACATCCGATTCATCGATGCAGGAGCGCCGGTCGCGATCCTGGCGGCAGCCCACACCGGCTGCGTAGAACTGGTCGCGAGCAACCACATTCGCTCCACGCGTGACCTCAAAGGTAAGACCGTCGGCATAGACACCGATACGAAAGTCTTCATCTCGATGTTCGCGGCGTACGTTGGCTTGGACCCCGAGAAGGACATCAACTGGGTTCCGATTCCGTCGGGCGACTGGGTGCCACTGTTTACCCAAGGGAAGATCGACGCTTTCATGATGGGTCCCCCGATGTCGCTGGAACTGCGGCAGAAGAAGATCGGGCATGCTCTGGTCAACACGACCACCGACAAGCCCTGGTCTCAGTACTCTTGTTGCCTGATCGCCAGCACCAAGGAGTTCGTCCGCAGAAATCCGGTGGCCACCAAACGGGCCCTGCGGGCGATCCTGAAGAGCGTCGACTTGTGCGCCGCCGACCCAGAGCCGAGTCGCACGCTTCATGGCCGACCGAGGGTTGGGGAGCTATGACATGACGCTCCAGGGGCTGCGCGAACTACCGTTCGGAAAGTGGCGAGAGATCGACGTGGCCGATTCCTTGCGTTTCTGGGCTTTGCGGATGCACGACGTCGGAGCGATCAAGAGCAGCCCGCAGCAGATCATTGCGCAAGGCACGGACTTGCGGTTCCTCAACGAGCTGAAGAAGGAGCTGAAGGCGTGATGCAACTTACTCCTACCTTCTTCCGCCAGCAGGGAAGACGCTTCCCTCACCCTGCCCTCTCCCGGAGGGAGAGGGATCTTTTCTCTACCTGGAGTGGTAGGCCAACGATGCTGGTTGCGGCGTTCCTCGCTGCGCTCGCGCTGCCGTGCGGCGTTTTCGCTCACAACGCCGGCAAGGACGCCCGCTTGCCGAAGATCGGCCCTGCGCCCGAGTTCACGCTGACCGACCAGGACGGCAAGCCGTTCTCGCTGCGCGATCTCCGCGGGAAGGTCGCCGTGGTAACGTTCATCTTCACGACCTGCTCGGATACCTGCCCGCTGCTCACGGCCAAGCTCATCGGAATCCAACGCAAGCGTCTGGGACCGGATGCAGTCCAAGGTCTTCTTTCGCCGCCATCACCGTGGACCCGCTGAACGACACGCCGCCGGTGCTGAAGAAATACGCGCAGGCGCACTCCGCCGATCTCTCGCGCTTCTCCTTCCTGACCGGCTCGCTGGACGAGATCGACGACGTGACGCGCCGCTACGCCGTGTTTCCAGAAGAAGCAGCCGAGCGGCAGCGTGGACCACACCTTCCTGACCTCGATCGTCGACCCGGCCGGTACCTTGCGCGTGCAGTACCTGGGCGTGCGCTTCGATCCGAAGGAGTTCCTCGGCGACCTGAAGTCGCTGCTCGCGGAGGCGCCACGATGATGAAGCGGCTGGCCGGCTGGCTGCCCCGGCTGGTGGCGCGGGCGCGCGCTTCGATCTACACCAAGCTGCTGGTGGCGTTCCTGGCCATCGTGGCGATGATGCTCGCTTCCGGCCTGGTCGGGCTGCGCGCGCTGAGCGAAGTGAACACGCGCGCCGAGGACATGGTGCAGCTCCAGCGCAAGATCGCCGCCTATCGCCAGCTCAACCACGACACCATCGGACAGCTCTACAGCGTCGCCTCCTCGCTGCTCAAACCGGACGAGCGCACGCTCGAAGCGACCCTGCGCCAGCTCAACCAGTTCGGCTACGACCTCGACCGGCTGCAGTTCGTGGCCCAGGACGAGAAGGAGTTGTTCGCGCGCGTGCGCCAGGATTACGAGGAGTTCATCCGGATCGTGACGCAGGTGGTCGAGCTGATACGCAGCGGCAGGGCAACCGAAGGCCGCGACCTGCAGCTCGCGCGCGCCACGCCGCTGGCGGACCGGCTGGAGCGTCTGACCAACGAGCTGGTGAACAAGGCCGAGTCGGACATGGTGGCGAGCATCGAGGCGACGCATGACGCCTACATCGACTTCGCGCCACGCCGTGATCGCCTTCGTCGTGGCGAGCATCCTGCTGGCGCTGCTGCTCGGCTATTCGATCTCCTCCTCCATCGTCGGGCCGGTGCAGCAGATGGAAGCGCGCATGGCGGAGATCGCCGCCGGCGATTTCTCCAAGCAGGTGCAGGTGCCCAACCGCGACGAGCTGGGCGCACTGGCCGCCGACCTGAACCGGATGAGCGACGAGCTGGGACAGGCACATCGCGAGCTGGAGGCCGCCAGCCAGCACAAATCCGAATTCCTGGCCAACATGTCGCACGAGCTGCGCACGCCGCTCAACGCCATCATCGGATTCTCCGAGGTGCTGAAGGACGGCCTGTTCGGTCGAACTCACACCCAAGCAGGAGGAGTACATCCGCGACATCCACGCCTCCGGGCATCATCTGCTTTCGCTGATCAACGATATTCTCGATCTGTCCAAAGTCGAGGCCGGGCGCATGGAGCTCGCGGTGGCGAAGTTCGACCTGCCCACCACCATCGACAACGCCCTGGCCTTCGTGCGCGAGCGCGCGAACCGGCACGGCATCGCGCTTGAACGTTCAGGTCGACACGCGCCTGAACTCCTTCGCCGGCGACGAGCGCAGGGTCAAGCAGATCCTGCTCAACCTGCTGTCCAACGCCGTGAAGTTCACGCCCGAGGGAGGCCGGATCTCGGTCGCGGCGCTGCCGACCGATGACGGGCGTGCAGATCGCGGTGAGCGACACCGGCATCGGCATCTCCAAGGAGAATCAGCAGCTGCTGTTCCAGGCCTTCCAGCAGGTGCGCAGCGAGGACGGCGCGAAGCGCGAAGGCACGGGGCTGGGTCTGGCGCTGGCGAGGCGCCTGGCGGAGATGCACGGCGGCAGTATCTGGGTGGACAGCGAGCCGGGCAAAGGATCGACATTTACATTTACGTTGGCGGAGCAGCCATGGCAAACGAACTAATACTGATAGTCGAAGACGACGACAACAGCCGCAAGCTGCTGCGCGACGCTCATTGCAGGTGATAGGCTACGAGACAGCGGAGGCGGCGAATGGCGAGCTGGGTCTGCAGCTCGCTGCGCGAGCGCCGGCCGGCACTGATTCTGATGGACATCCAGATGCCCGGCATCAGCGGGTTCGAAGCGCTTGCGCAGCCTGCGCGGTGACCCCGATACGCGTGCGATTCCGGTGATCGCCGTGACGGCTTCCGTGATGGGCGCACAGCAGAACGACGTGCTGCGCGCCGGCTTCGACGCGCTCGAGTCCAAGCCGGTCAGCATCGTCGGCCTGTTGCGCAAGATGCGCGCACTGCTCGACCGGCAGTCGGCCTCGTCTTTGCCCACATGAGGGAGCAGCCCGTCGTGCTGGTCGTCGACGACCAGGCCCCGAACCGCAAGCTGCTCGCCGATCTGCTGGCGAGCAAGGGCTACGCCGTCGAGACCGCCGAATCCGGCGAGGAGGCGCTCGCGAAGATCCAGGAGCGTGAGGCCCGACCTCGTCCTGCTGGACGTCGTCATGCCCGGCCTGAGCGGGTACGACGTGTGCCGCGCGCATCCGCGCGGATCCCGTCTACCGGGACGTCTGCCGATCGTGATGGTGACGGCGCTGGACCCGCGCAGGAACGCGTCAAGGGGCTGGACGCCGGCGCCGACGATTTCCTGACCAAGCCGATCAACGCGCCAGAGCTGCTGGCGCGCGTGAAGTCGCTCGCTGCGGTCAAGACCTTCCACGACACCGTGCAGGCGCAGGCAGTCGGAGCTGGCCGAGCTGAACGCCGGCCTCGAGAAGCGCGTGCAGGAGCAGCTCGGCGAGCTGCAACGCCTGGCCCAGCTCAAGCGCTTCTTCCCGCCGCATCTGGCCGAGCGCATCGTGGCCGGCGACGTGGACGATCCGCTCGCCACGCACCGGCGCGAGATCAGCGTCGTCATCCTCGACCTGCGCGGATTCACCGCCTTCGCCGATACCTCCGAGCCCGAGGAGGTCATGAGCCTGTTGCGCCGCTATCACCAGGTCATGGGGCAGCTCATCCAGGCGCATGGCGGCACGCTGGAGCAATTCAGCGGCGGTTCCATGCTGATCATCTTCAACGATCCGGTCATCATCGAGGAGCCGGCCGGCCGCGCCGTGCGCATGGCGCTGGAGATGCAGGCGCGCTTCGACCGAGTTGATGAGCGACCTGGCGCATGCGCGGTCATGACATCTCGCTCGGCATCGGCATCGCGCACGGCTACGCCACCATCGGCGCGATCGGCTACGAGGCCCGGGTCGGCTATGGCGCGATCGGGCGCGTGACCAATCTTGCGGCCCGCCTGAGCACCGAAGCCCGACCCGGTCAGATTCTGGTGAGCGCGCCCGTATACGAGCTGGTCGAGCCGCTGGTGGATGCGGAGGAAGCCGAGCAGGTGAACCTGGGCGGCTTCGCCCGCCCGGTGGCCACGCTTACCGCATCGAGGGCCTCAAGCCCCAAGGTGCGAAGCAGGTCGATCGGGTCTGGCCGCTGAAGATCTACACGCTCGGGCAGTTCAGCACTGCTGCGCGACGGACAGCCCGTGGTCTTCAGCCGCAAGGTGCAAAGGCGGCCACTCGACCTGCTGAAAGTGCTCATCGCCAACGGCGGGGTGCGGACGGACATCGCGACCCTGATCGGTTCGATGTGGCCGGACGCAGAGGGCGATGCCGCCAAGGTGGCCTTCGACAGCAATCTGCACCGCTTGCGGAAGCTGATCGACATCGACGACATGCTGGTGCTGTCGGAAGGCAGGCTCTCGCTGGACCCCGAGCGCTGCTGGGTCGACGTATGGGCGTTCGACCAGCTGGTGACCCGCATCGACCGCACGGCCGGACCGTCCGTGAGGCGCCGATGACGTGCATCACGCCGAGCTGGTCAAGGAGTTGCTGCGCCTGTACGCCGGACATTTCATCGAGAAGGAGTCGCAGGAGCCGTGGGCGGTGGCCGCCCGCGACAGGCTGCGGGCGAAGTTCGTGCGCGCGGTCACGACACTGGGCGCAGGTCTGGAACAGCGCAAGGAGTGGGACCAGGCCGCAGCGCTCTACTCGCGCGCCCTGGAGCTGGACAACCTGGCGGAGGGCGCTATATCGGCGCCTCATGATCGTCTATCGCGAGCTGGGCGAGACCGCCGAGGCATTGCAGGTCTACCGCCGTTGCCGCGACATGCTGTCCATCGTGCTGAGCACCAGCCCGTCGGCGGACACCGAAGCGGTTCGGGCGACGCTGCGCTGAGACGAGACCCGTGAGCTGACCACGATGAGCCCGTCACCCAAGATCCTGGTCGTCGACGACACGCCCCAGAACGTCAAGCTGCTCGGCGATTTCCTCGGCGTCAAGGGCTACGACGTGACGACGGCGGCATCGGGTGCCGAGGCGCTGGAGCAGATCGCCAAGCACAAGCCCGATCTCGTGCTGCTCGACGTCGTCATGCCGGGCTTGAGCGGCTACGACGTCTGCCGGCGCATCCGCGAGACCCCGGCGACCGCGACGCTGCCGGTGGTGATGGTCACCGCGCTGGACCCGGGAACCGAGCGCATCAAAGGCATCGAAGCCGGCGCGGACGACTTCATCACCAAGCCGATCAACCAGCCCGAACTGCTGGCCAGGGTCCGCTCGCTCCTGCGGATCAAGTCGCTATACGATCAACTGGAGGACTCCAACCGGACGCTCGAGGCGCGCGTGCGCGAGCAGGTCGACCAGCTCGAGCGGCTGGGGCGGCTCAAGCGCTTCTTCTCGCCGCAACTCGCGGAGCTGATCCTCAAGGGCGGCGCCGAGGACCCGCTGAAGAGCCATCGCCGCGAGCTGACCGTCGTGTTCTTCGATCTGCGCGGGTTCACCTCGTTTGCCGAAACCGCGGAGCCCGAGGAAGTCATGAGCGTGCTGCGCGAGTATCACGGGGAGCTCGGCCGCCTCATCCTCGATCACGAGGGAACGCTGGAGCGCTTCGCAGGCGACGGCATGATGGTCTTCTTCAACGACCCGGTGCCCATCGCCAACCCGGCCGAGCGCGCGGTGCGCTTGGCGGTCGCAGCGCAGGCGCGAACGCGCGAGCTGACCGACAGGTGGCGCAAGCTCGGCTTCGAACTGGATCTGGGCATCGGGATCGCCCAGGGCTACGCCACGATCGGCGCGATCGGCTTCGAAGGGCGCTGGGACTACGGCGCCGTCGGCACCGTCACCAACCTCTCCTTCCGTCTGTGCAGCGAGGCGAAGCCAGGGCAGATCCTGGTGTCACGCCGTGTGATCACCGCGGTCGAGGGGATAGTAGACAGCGAACCCGTAGGCGAGCTGTCCTTGCGCGGCCTGCTCAAGCCGGTTCCGACTTTCAACGTCGTTGGGCTGAAGGCGAACTAGCGGATCTGGGGAAGAGGGTGGCGCAGGCTCCCACCACCCCGCCCGCTACGCGGGCACCCCTCCTCCGGCAGGAGGGGAAAGTTTACTTCTCTCCCCTCCTTTTTCAAGGAGGGGTGGCGCGTGAGCGACGGGGTGGTTCGCAGAGGGTATTCCTTCAATCGACGGCTGCAACCGCCTCGATCTCGAGCAGCAATTCGGGCTCTACCAGCTGGTTCACGCCTATCATGGTCGCAGCGGGCGGGTTCTTGTGGGAGATGTAGCGGGAGCGCACCTCCATCACTGCCTTGCGCTTCTCCGGCGTGAGTCCGACGATGAAGATCGTGAACTTGATCACGTCCTCGAATGTCGCCCCGACACCCGCGAGCGCGAGCTTCAGGTTCTCGAACACCTGCACCGCCTGCGCCTGAATATCACCGACACCGACGACTTTTCCTTCGCTGTTGACAGACACCTGTCCGCTGACGAAGGCGATGGTGCCGCCGCTCACGCTGGTCACATTCGAGTACATGCCCAAAGCCTTGAGCCCGGGCGGGTTGATGAACTTCTTTGCCATGATCCTCTCCCAGAGAAAACGACAATCAAAACGAGTATATCGTCACGCGCCGCTCCGCCAATTCAAGTGGCGAACCTCTGAGCAGCACGTGCGCGTGCTTTCGCAGCTTCTTCCGCGCGGTCCCGCGGTGGCGCGTTCGTTTCGAGCGAGCTCAAAAGGCCTTTCGAAATGGCCGCTACCTGGTCGACAGCCGCCAGGAATGCCGCTTCGTTCGCTTTCGACGGTTTGTTGAAGCCGCTCACTTTTCTCACGAATTGCAGTGAGGCCGCACGAATCTCTTCGTCCGTCACCGGCGGCTCGAAGTTGAACAGGGTCTTGATGTTTCTACACACAAGCGTTACCTCGATGTGTCGGAGTGAACTGAAAGTGCAACTGCAATGATGGCACGACGGAGGAGGCGTTGCCTCCTCCGCCCGTCCGTCTGATGTCAGGCCACCGCATCCGCAGCTATGCGGGACTCGAATGGAAGGCTACCCGCCTCCCAGTCCTGCTTGCCGCCTTCGTACACGGTGACGTTGGTGTATCCGAGCCGCACCAAGTGATATGCCGCCATGTGGCTGTTCTGGCAGGTGCGGCTGGCGCAGTAGACGACAATCTCCGCTCCCTTGTCGGGCGCCACTGCCGGTGCGAGTTGCTCCACCTGGTCGTGAGGGAACAGCCGCGCGCCGGGGAGATGCTTCTGCGCGTAGTAGCGTTCTGGCAGTGCCTCCAGCAGCAGCGGCGGGTTGGCGGATTGGATACGGCGGTTGAGCTCGTCGCGGTCGATGGTGTTCATGGTGAGCCTCCTGATCAGTAAGTTGAAGATACAATAGTTGCAACTGCAATTACATCTACTTGATGGTAATTGAAAATGCAACTACAATTTGCACTGGAGGCTCACTTGGGAAAGTCCCTCGAAACATCAAAAGGTTCGGTCTGGGCGCTGTTCCTGACCACGCATGCGGTGCTGGTGGAGCAGATCGAGACGCGGCTGGCGCAGGCTGGGATGCCGCCGCTGGCCTGGTATGACGTCTTGTGGGGGCTGGAGCGCGCGCCGGACCAGCGACTGCGCATGAGCGAGCTGGCGGAGAAGGTGGTGTTTTCGCGCAGCAACCTGACCCGCCTCGTAGACCGGCTCGCGGATGCCGGCCTCGTCCAGCGCGAGCGCTCGGAGGAAGACCGGCGCGGAGCCTATGCGGTGCTGACGACGGAAGGCAGAGCGATGCGCCGGCGCATGTGGCCGGTCTACGCGCAGGGCATCAAAGAGCTGTTCGAAGACCGCGTCACGGATGCGCAGGCGCAGGTGATGGCGGAGGCATTGCGAGGCACGCTGGACGCGGCGCGGACACAGCCAGAGGACACTCCCGGCTCAACTCAACCTGCGCAAAAGCAACGAGCCGGCAAGCGTTAGCAGATTGCGGGTGCGCGGGGGTGCGAGCAGCCAGCCCAGCCCCACGCCGACCGCATCGGCGGTCATGTCGGCGTAGGAGAATTCCCGCCACCCGGTCCAGCCCTGCACGTACTCGAGCGCGATGCCGAGCGCGACCAGCAGCGCAGCAGCGACTACACGCCCGGGCAGCCGCAGATAGATCTGCGCGAACCAGAACATCAGCATGCCGTAGGCGAGAATGTGCTCCGCCTTGTCGCCCTGTTCGATTGGAATCAGATCCGGCGGGCTCGGGGATGAGCGAAAGCACGATGATTCCGGCGACGCCACCCCAGCCGACCGCCAACCAGGCTCGGCGCAGCCAGCCCGGAGCCGCCCCACTCATACGCCGCACGCGAATCGAATGCCGGATCTAGATGCCTTCGAGCAGCGCGGCCCCGAAGGTGAACCCGCCTCCGAAGGCGGCAAGCCCGATCTTCTGGCCGGAGCGAACCCCTGGAAACACCTCCGACAGGCAGATCGGGATGGTGCTCGACGAGGTGTTGCCGAAGTTGCGCACGTTGCTGTACAGCCGCTCGGGCGGCAGCTTCAGCCGATGACCGATGGCATCCAGGATGCGCTGGTTGGCCTGATGCGCGATGATCAGATCGAGATCGGCCACAGTGAGTTGGTGGGATTCGCAGGCGCGCTTCAAAGCGGTTGTCATCCTCCTCACGGCTGCCGAGAAGACTCTGACGCCATCCATGTAAATCGGATCGCCCGAGCCGGACGCGGGCACGCGAAGATAGCGCCCCGGCTCCCCTTCGGCCGCGAGCTCGGGGCGACTCAGGCGCAAGCGGCAGCCGGCCAGGCCGGCCTCGCCGTACAGGATCGTCGCCGAAGCGGCATCGCCGAATATGAAGGTGGTGGCGAAGTCGCGGTTGTCGAGCATGGGAGAGAGGACCTCGCTGGTCACCAGCAGCACGCGAGCGCCCGGCCGCGACTGCAAGAAATCGAATGCCGTCTGGAGGCCATACAGATAGCCCGAGCAGGCAGCGGAGATGTCGTGTGCCTGACATTCGGTGCCCACTGCGCCGAGGCGATACAGAATGCGGCATGCGACGCTCGGCGTGATGACCCCGGGTGTGCCGGTCGCGCACACGATCATGTCCACGTCCGACAAGCTGAGATTCGCCTGCTCCAGCGCGTGTGCCGCCGCCTCGGCACCGAGAGAAACGACATCCTGGTCTGGCCCGACACGGCGCCGCCGCTCGATTCCGGTGACCTGCACGACGTCCTGCGCAGTCTTGTCCGGGAAGTGCGGCACCAGCTCCTCGTTCTCCACCACGCGCGAGCCCAGCGCCACGCCGATCGCAGCGATCCCGACCGGCAGCAGCTCACGCCGCGAGCGCAGCGGTACGATCACGCTCGCCGGCGCCGCTTGCTCCTGGCGCCGCCGGCGTAGCACCGGTGTTCCAGGATTCTCCACGATGACCTGACGCGCCGTCGGCGCGCTGCTGTCGCGCAGTCGAACACTCATCAGCGGGGCGCCGATCTTGACCGTCTCGCCCGGCTTCACGAAGAGCTGATCGATGGTGCCGCCGACGGGGGACTCGAGGTCCATGAGTGCCTTGGCCGTCTCGAAGCTGCCGAGCAGATCTCCCTCGCGGATCGCGTCGCCCACAGCCACCCGGCATTCCACCATCACCACTGACTCGTCCGATGGACTGCTGCCTACGGCCTCGATGGTGAACAGTCCGGCCTCCACTTGTGTCGGCGCCTGCCATTCAAGCTCCAGCTCGAGCAGAGACGCCGCCGCGGCCAGCACCTCCTTGAACGAGGGCAGCACTTCGAGTTGATTAGAAAAGTTGCACGGGACAAACGTATCCGCCCGCGTGACGCGCGCCATGCGCACCGGTACGCCGGCCTTCTGCGCGACCGTGGCCAGAACCTCGGCGCCCATGCCGCAGCTGTGGTTGTCCTCGTGCACGACGAGCAAATGACCGGTCTTGCGCGCTGAAGCGAGCACCGGTGTCCTCGTCCCAGGGCGATAACGATCGCAGGTCGATCAGCTCGGCCTTGACGCCCGCGGTAGCCAGCGCGTCGGCGGCGCGACGACAGCGTTCCATCGCATTCCCATAAGCCACCAATGTGACGTCATCACCGCGCCGCTCCACCCGTGCGCGGCCGATGGGCACGAATTGCCGGCGCACGTCGGACGAAGTGGCGAGGCTCCGATCGTTCAACAGCGCCTTGGGATAGAAGAACAGCGTCGGCCGGCCGGAATCGAAGGCGGCATTGAGCAGCCCGCTGGCATCGGCGGCAGTGGATGGCATGAAGACGTCGATGCCGGGCACGTGAATCGCCAATGACTCCAGCGACTGTGCATGAAACGGCCCCAGCCCGGGACGATAACCGCCGCAGGGGATCATGACGATGACCGGACACTCCCACGCTCCGTCGGTGCGCCAGTACATGCTGCCCAGCTCGGAGGCGATCTGGTTGAGCGCCAATGGAAGGAAATCGGCGAACTGGAGAAAAGCGACCGGCAGCCCGCCCGCCAGTGCGCGTCCGATAGCCGTACCCACGATGGTGGACTCGGACAGCGGAGAATTGCGCACGCGTCCCGGAAATGCCGTGGACAATCCGCGCGTGATGCCGAACACATCGCCCTTCGGGTCTTCGATGTCCTGACCGTAGAGAGTGACGCGCGGATCCTCCCGCAGGCGCTCGCGCAGCACGGATTGCATGGCCGCGATCATGGTGAGCTCGCGGCCGGCCTCGGTGCCGCGATACTCGCGCCGTACGGGATGCAGCTCGGGGGCGAGCGGCTTCTTGGCGTCGAACATGGCCCGCGGTTCGGCGCCCGCTCGTGCACGCGCGGCAGCCTCCTGCACCAGCGCGCGGACTTGCGCGGCGATTTCGTCGCGTTGTGCAGAGGAAACACCGAGCGCACCAAGCTCCGACGCCAGGGCCAGGATCGGATCGGCCCCCTGGCTTGAGCCGAGGATCTCCTCTGCGTCGCGATAGACGCTCTGGTCGTCGGCGTTGGTGTGATCGCCAAGTCGCTCCACGTCCATCACTACCAATGCAGGTTCCCGCGTGAGGCGAAGCTTGGCGACGGTTTCGCCGAACGCCGCATAGCAGGCGGCCGGATCGCGACCGTCCACGCGCCGGATCGGGATGCCGTAGAACGAGCCGGGCTCGGCGTGCGGCAGGGAGTAGAAGGTCCTGCCGCGGGTCAATGTGGAGATGGCGAAGCGATTGTCTTCAATCAGGAACAGCACCGGCAACGATTCGCGCACGGCCTCGGCGATGGCTTCCAGCACCTCGCCCTCTTGCGTCGTGCCGTCGCCAAGAGCGCACAGCACCAACGGCGAGCCATCGCCGCCGGCGATCTGCGCGGCAACCCCCACCGCCTGCAGCGCATTGTTGCCCACCGGCCCGCACAGGCTCAGGACCTGACCGGCGCGCCAGCTCATGTGCGCGCTCATCTGACGACCGCGCGAGTGAGAGCCGTCCTTGCAGAACAGGCTGGCGAAGAACATTTCCGGCGTCACGCCGCGCGCCAGGAGCAGCGCCTTGTCACGATAGTGGCAGTGCAGCCAGTCCTCGGGTTTCAAATGGGGACCGAGCGCCGCAACCGCTTCGTGCCCGGCACCGGACACATGGAAGAAGGCCTCGCCCCGTGCCGTGAACTGTTGCTCCAGCCGGTCCACTTCGCGCGCCGTCAGCATGTGACGATACACCTCCAGCAGGATGGCCAGAGGTGCGCGAGACGACGTGGGGTTGGGGACTGCGTGAAAGGCAGTGGATTGCAGCTGCGGGTCCTCCCTGGCGCGCCGTAGCGACGGTTCCAGCTCGGTACTACGATCTCCTGAGAATCGTCCCGAGCGATACCCGATGATCCGCTTATCTATTGAAGGATCTCTACGGGGCTGTGTCGAGCGGACCTGCTAGCCCGTCGGCGGCAGATTATCAGTAAACGGGTGCGCCCGCACGACTTTTTGCTGCGGCGCGGGCGTAAGGCGTGCGCAGGGCGCCTCGCCCAAAAACACAAAGGGCCCTGCGTGCGAGAGCCCTTCGTTGTGGCTGGAACGCCATTTCAGGTTACCGGCAGCATCACGGTATGCTGGTAAGCCGGCCGCTCGCGCAGCGTACCGAACCAGCGCTGCAGATTGGCCAGGACGGGCCGCTCGACCGGCAACGACATCCAGCGCCAGACGGCGCAGCCCATCGGGATGTCGCCCATCGTCAGGTCTTCGCCGACGATATACAGGCGGTTCTTGAGGTGCGTGTCCAGATAGCCGAGGATCTCCGCGGTCTTGAGGCGCGATTCCTCCATCGCGTTCAGCGTCGCGCTCGTCGGCCGGCGTGCGCACGACGTTCCAGAACAGCGGCCGGAAGACGGGCCAGAACATGCTGTTCTGCCAGTCCATCCATTTGTCCGCTTCGGCGCGGACTTTGTGGTCCTCCGGCCACAGCTTCCCGCTGCTGTGCTTGGCGGTGAGGTAGCGCACGATGGCGTTGGATTCCCACAGCACGAACGGCCCATCTTCGATGGTGGGGACCAGACCGTTGGGATTCAGCGCGCGGTACTGCGGCGTGTTGACTACGCCGAAGCTGCCGCCGGCGTCGAGGCGCTCGTACTTGAGCCCCAGCTCCTCGCAGCACCAGAGCACCTTCTGCACGTTGACGGAATTGTTCCGTCCCCAGATCTTGAGCATTTGCCTCCTCCTTGAGTCTTATGGTTGTGGTTGGCGTCAGCTCACCGGTGTGCCGGCTTTTATCCTCGCGATGGTGGCGTCGATGAGCCGACGCGCGATGCTGACTCTGTTAGGCAGTATCGGCAGATGGTCGAGATCGAACCAGCCTGCCGCCTCGATCTCCGTCGGGTCGGGCCGGATCTCGCCACCGGCCCAGTCGCAGTTGAACGCGATCATGAGCGAGTGGGGAAAGGGCCACGGCTGGCTCGAGAAGTAGCGCAGATTGGTGACGTCCACGCCGACCTCTTCCTTCACTTCCCGGACCAGGCACTGCTCCAGGCTCTCGCCGGGCTCGACGAAGCCGGCCAGCGCGCTGTGCATCCCAGGCGCAAAGTGCGGCGAACGGGCCAGCAGGAGCTGGTCATGGCGCTGCACCAGGGCCATGACCGCTGGCGCGATGCGCGGATAGTGAGTTTGACCGCAGTTCGGACACTGGCGCGCCCGCTCGCCAAGCTTCAATACAGTGGGCGTGCCGCAGCGGCCACAGTATTGGTGCGAGCGGTCCCAGTCCACGATCTGGATGGCACGACCGGCCAGCGCGAACATGACATCGTCGAACAGCCCGAACAGCGCGCGCAAGCCGGACCAGGCAAAGCCTTCCGGTGCGGGTATATCCGGAGCGCACTCGGCGGAGAAGCAATGGCGGGTACCGAGCATCCCCAGGTATTGGGTGCGCAACGGACTCAGGCCGAGATCGCGCACGTCTAGCGCGAGCGGTATCGAGGCGCGTCCCTCTTCGCGCCGTACCAGGATCTGGTTGCCTTGGAAAATGAACCAGTACGCCGGCTCGCTCAGCGCTTCCGGCGCGGTGACCAGGGCCACGAACGGGTCAGACATCTACTCGATTCCCCATCGCCCGACCCCTTCGCGATTCACGCCCTATTTCTTGGGCATGTACAGATCGGTGATGCTGCCTTCGGCGATCTCGGCGGCGAAGAAGACCGTCTCCGACAGAGTCGGGTGCGGGTGTATGGTGAGCCCGATGTCGTCGGCGTCCGCGCCCATCTCCAACGCCAGCACAGTCTCGGCGATGAGCTCTCCGGCGTTGGGCCCGACGATCGCAGCGCCCAGCAGCCGCCGCGTGCTCTTGTCGAAGATGAGCTTGGTGAGTCCTTCATCGCGCGCGGTGGCGCGCGCGCGACCGCTGGCGGCCCAGGGGAATACTGCTTTCTCGATTTCGGTGCCTTGCGCTTTGGCCATGGTTTCGGTCAGCCCCATCCAGGCGACCTCGGGATCGGTGTAGGCCACCGACGGAATGGTGCGCGCATCGAACGCGGCGCGGTGACCCGCGATGACTTCCGCCGCGAGCTTGCCCTCGTAGCTGGCTTTGTGCGCCAGCATGGGCTCGCCCACGATATCGCCGATAGCATAGATGTGCGGCACGTTGGTGCGCATCTGCCGATCCACCGGGATGTAGCCGCGCTCGTTCACCAGCACGCCTGCGGCTTCCGCATCGATAGCCTTGCCGTTGGGCCGGCGTCCCACCGACAGCAAGACGCGGTCGTAGACCTGCGGCTGTGGCGCGCCTTCGCCCTCGAACGTGGCCTTCAGCCCTTCGGGCACCGCCTCGATTTTGGTGACCTTGGTTTTCAGGTAAATGCCCTCGTAGCGCTTTTCGATGCGCTTGTGCAGGGGCCGGATGATGTCGCGGTCCGCACCGGGGATCAACCCGTCCAGCAGCTCCACCACGGTGATCTTGGAGCCCAGCGCGTCGTATACGGTTGCCATCTCCAGGCCGATGATCCCGCCGCCGATGACCAGCAGCCGCTTGGGGATGTCCTTCAGCTCGAGCGCGCTGGTCGAGTCCAGCAGGCGCGGGTCGTCATAGGGGAAGCCGGGGATCCTGGCCACCTGCGAGCCGGCCGCGATGATGCAGGTGTCGAAGGAAACGCTCTTCTTGCCTTCCGCCGTTTCCACCTCGACTCGGTGCGGGCCAGTGAACTTGGCCGCGCCGGTGACCACCTGTACTTTGCGCTGCTTGGCGAGTCCCGAAAGCCCCTTGGTGCCTTTCGCCACGACGTTCTCTTTCCAGGTCCGCAGCGCGGCCAGATCGATCTCCGGCTTGCCGAACTTGAGGCCGAAGTGGGACATTTCCTCCGCTTCCGACAGCACGCGCGCGGCATGCAGCAGCGCCTTGGACGGAATGCACCCCACGTTCAGACAGACCCCGCCCAGATCGGCGTAGCGCTCGATCAGCACCACCTTCTTCCCGAGATCGGCTGCGCGGAAAGCCGCGGTGTAGCCACCCGGGCCGGACCCGAGCACCATGACATCGGCGTGGTAGTCGCCCTTGACGATCGGGGCGCTGGGGACCGCGGCCGGAGCGGCGGGCGGCAACGCGGATGCAGACGGCAGGCTTGGCGCCTCCGCTCTGGGCGCAGGAGCCTCTGTCTTTGCCGCAGGCGCCTGTGTCTTTGCCGCGGGCGCTGTGGCTGCGGGTGCGGCGCCGTCGCTCTCGAGCAGCAGCAGCACGACGCCCTCGGACACTTTGTCGCCGAGCTTGACCTTCAGCTCCTTGACCACGCCGGCTTCGGGCGCCGGCACTTCCATGGTCGCCTTGTCGGACTCCAGGGTGACCAGTGAGTCTTCCTTCTTGATGCTGTCGCCAGGCTTGACCAGCACCTCGATCACCGGCACATCCTTGTAGTCCCCGATGTCGGGGACCTTCACCTCGATCACGCTGCTCATGGTCGTCCTGAAATGTCCGGGCCTCTCGAAACGGGCTATGCCAAGCGGGTTGCCTTGCCGCCGCCCGCCGTCCAAGAACGTTGCCTCACCGCACGCTCACCTACTCGCGGATCTGGCCGTCTCCAAGCACGATGAATTTCTGCGAGGTGAGGCCTTCCAGCCCCACCGGGCCGCGCGCATGCAGCTTATCGGTGGAAATGCCGATCTCCGCGCCAAGGCCGTACTCGAAACCGTCGGCGAAGCGGGTGGAAGCGTTGACCAATACCGAGCTCGAGTCCACCTCTCTCAAGAAGCGGCGCGCCCGCGTGTAGTCCTCGGTGACGATGGCGTCGGTATGCTGCGAGCCGTAGGCAGTGATGTGCTCGATGGCCTGGTCGAGGTCCTGCACGACGCGGATCGCGAGGATGGGCGCCAGATACTCGGTGTACCAATCTTCCTCGGTGGCCTGCTTTGATCCGGGGCGCGAGGACAGCTCCGACTGCCGCGCGCGCCTGCATCGCCGCGCAACTCCACACCCTTGTCGAGGTAGATCTCGCACAGCGGCGGCAGAACCGTCGCGGCGATGTCCTTGTGCACCAGCAGGGTCTCCATGGTGTTGCAGGTCCCGTAGCGCTGGGTCTTGGCGTTGTCCGCGATGCGGATCGCCTTGTCGAGGTCGGCGCGATCGTCGATGTACACGTGGCACACGCCGTCCAGGTGCTTGAGCACCGGGATGCGCGACTCGGCCGAGATGCGCTCGATCAACCCCTTGCCTCCGCGCGGCACGATGATGTCGACGTAGTCCTTCATGGTGATCAGCTCGCCCACCGCAGCGCGGTCGGTGGTCTCGATCACCTGTACTGCGGACTCGGGCAAGCCGGCAATGCGCAGCCCCTCGTGCACGCAGACAGCGATGGCCTGGTTGGAGTGGATGGCCTCGGACCCGCCGCGCAGGATGGCGGCGTTGCCGGCCTTGAGACACAATCCGGCGGCATCCGCCGTAACGTTCGGACGCGCTTCGTAGATGATGGCGACCACGCCGAGCGGCACGCGCATGCGGCCCACCTGTATGCCGGTAGGACGGTAGCTGAGATCGGTGATCTCGCCGACGGGGTCGCGCAATTGGGCGATCTGGCGCAGACCCTCGGCCATCGCGGCCACGTTCTTCGACGTGAGCGTCAGCCGATCGACCATGGCGGGCGCCAGACCCTTCGCGCGCGCACCCTCCACGTCGAGTAAGTTGGCGTTCAGCAACCGCTCCGGGTCGCGCTCGATGGCGGCGGCCATGGCCAGCAGCGCCTTGTCCTTCGCCGCGCTGTCGGCCTTGGCCATGGCGCGCGAGGCCTTGCGCGCTTCGCGCCCGACGCTGTGCATGTACGACTGGATGTCCACGATCTATCCCGCTGCCGGTTGACCGGGGATTCTACCGCGATTCGGCGCGTTGCCGCCTGCGCCGGCAGCCGGTTTGGCCATGCGGAGCCCGAGCTGCAGCAATTCGTCCCACACGTCGCCCCGGGCCAGACCTTTGATCATGCGGTCGACCGACGCGGCGTGCACCAGCGCGTCCTCCAGCTCGCGCGCAGTGAATCGTCGCACCGAGTTGGGCATGAGCTCGGCGCGCACCCCCCATACCCTCGCGTCGCGCATCAACTGGGCCAATGCACGTCCGGCGGCGAGGCCGTTTTTCACACGCAACAACGCGCGAGCCTCCTCGGCGAGGGCCCACAACACCAACGGCGGCGGCACACCCTCGCCACGCAGGCCTTCGAGCATCCGGACGAAGCGCCCCGCATTCGCCGCGAGCAGCGTCTCGCCCAGCTTGAACACGTCATAGCGCGCGACGTCGAGCACCGCGTCCCTGACCTGCGCGGAATCGAGCTTGCCGGGTGGGAACAGCAGCGCGAGCTTTTGCACTTCCTGGTGGGCCGCCAGCAGATTGCCTTCGACGCAGCCAACCAGGAACTCGAGCGTTTCCGGGTCCGCCTGCTGCTCCTGCAAAGCCAGACGCGCGGCGAGCCATTGCGGCAAGCGTGTGAGCGTTACCGGGTTGGCCGCCACGACCACGCCGGCGTTATCCAGCGCCGTGAACCAGGCGCTGGAGAGCTGCGAGCGGTCCAGCTTCGGCAGCGCTATCAGCGTGACCGTGTCGGGTGCGAGCTTCACGGCGTATGCGCGCAGCGCTTCGGCGCCTTCGTTGCCCGGCTTGCCACTCGGGATGCGCAGTTCCAGCAGCCGTTTCGAGCTGAACAGCGACAAGCTGTTGCCGCTCATGGCCAGTCGCGACCAGTCGAAGCCGGATTCGACAGTCAGCACCTCACGCTCGCCGTAGCCCTCCTGATGGCAGCGCTGGCGGATGAGATCGGCGGCTTCCAACGCAAGCAGCGTCTCTTCGCCGTGAATCGTGTACAGCGGCTTGAGCCCGCGGGTGAGATGCTGGGCGAGCTGCTCGGTGTCGATGCGCATGTCAACTCACGTATTCATCCGCTCCAGCAGCCCCTGCAGCTTGTCCGTGTCGTCGGTCTTGAGCATCCGGTTGGCGAGCTGCGTGACTTCACTCAGATCGGACTTGAGCACCTGCTGCTTGACCGTGAGCAGGTGGGCCGGATGCATCGAGAACTGACGCAGGCCGAAGCCCAGCAGCACCCGGGTGAGACGTTCGTCGCCGGCCATCTCGCCGCACACCGCGACCGGCACGCCCGCCTTGTTGGCGCCGCGGATGACATGCGCCACCAGCTGCAGCACTGCCGGATGCAGCGGATCGTACAAATGCGCCACGGCGTCGTCGGTCCGGTCGATGGCCAGCGTGTACTGGATCAGGTCGTTGGTGCCGATCGAGAGGAAGTCCAGCCGGCGCGTGAAGGTGTTGCAGCGACAGCGCCGCCGCCGGAATCTCGATCATGCCGCCGACCTGGACTTCGCGGTCGTAAGGAATATCGTCCGCGTCCAGGCTGTCCTTGGCCTCCTGCAGCAAGCTGCATGGTCTGCTGTCAGCTCGTGCGCGGTCGACAGCATCGGAATCAGGATGCGGATCTTGCCGTAGTGCGAAGCGCGCAGAATGGCGCGCAGCTGCGCGCCGGAACATCTGCGGCTCCGCGAGACACAGCCGGATCGCGCGCAGCCCGAGCGCCGGATTGGGCGCGGACGCGCTCGGCGCCGTTCAGGTGCTTGTCCGCGCCGAGGTCCAGCGTGCGGATGGTCACCGGCAGCCCCTTCATCTCCACCGCCACCTTGCGGTAGGCCTCGAACTGCTCGTCTTCGGAAGGCAGCTCGTCGCGGCTCAGGAACAGGAACTCGCTGCGGAACAAACCGATGCCGGCGGCGGCGTTCTCCTTGGCCTGGTGCACGTCCTCCGGCAGCTCGATGTTGGCGTGCAGCTCGATGCGCGTGCCGTCCAGCGTGGCGGCGCGCGTGGTCTTGAGGCGCTTGAGCTTCTGCCGTTCGAGCTGCCATTGCTCCTGGCGCAAGCGATACTCGGCCAGCACCGACTTGTCCGGGTTGACGATCACCACCCCGTTGCTGCCGTCCACGATCAGCAGCTCGTTCTCGCGGATCAGCGCGCGCGCGTGATGCAGGGCGACGATGGAAGGGATGTTCAGGCTGCGCGCCAGGATCGCGGTGTGCGAGGTGGCTCCGCCCAGATCGGTGACGAAGCTGCCGAAGCGATGCTGTTTGAACAGGATCACGTCAGCCGGCGAGAGGTCGTGCGCCACCAGGATGCTGTCTTCTTCCTTGTGGCGCGGCGCCGGGATATGGCGCGGCTGGCCGGTCAGCGCTTTGAGCACGCGCTCCACCACTTGCACGACGTCGGCCTTGCGCTCGCGCAGGTACTCGTCCTCGATGCGCTCGAACTGATCGATCAGCTCCTCGGCCTGCTGCGACACCGCCCACTCGGCGTTGCATTTGCGCGCCGCGATCAGCTCGCGCGGCACCTCGGACAACGTGCTGTCGCCGCAGGATCATCAGATGCAGATTGAGAAAGCCCTCGAACTCGGGCGGCGCATTGGCGGGGATGTGCTCGGCGAGCGCGGCCAGCTCGGCGCGTGCGGTGGCGATGGCGGTGTCGAAGCGCGCCTGCTCCTGCGCCACCTCGGCGTTCTGCGATGGTGTAGTGCTCGACCTCGAGCTGGGCGTGGCTCAACAGGTGCGCATGCCCGATGGCGATGCCGCCGGAGACGCCGATGCCGTGGATGGTGAAGGACATGGGCAATACGCTATTGGCTATGCGGTGCAACCGTGCAGGGCACAACCGCGGCGTTGAGGCCCGACGCCTATCGCCTCATTCCGATTCTCCGAATTTATCCCGGATCAGCTCGAGCAATGCCGCCATCGCTTCGTCCTCGTCCGGACCGCTGGTCTCGATCGTGACGGTCGTGCCCTTGGCCGCCGCCAGCATCATCACGCCCATGATGCTCTTGGCGTTGACCCGGCGTCCGTTGCGCGACATCCAGACCTCGCTCTGGTACTTGCCGGCGAGCTGCGTCAGCTTGGCCGAGGCGCGCGCGTGCAGTCCGAGCTTGTTGACGATTTCAACTTCCAGTTGCTGCATTTCTCAGGCTCGCTGGCGGCATTTGCATTACGCCTTCGACCCCGCCGGAGATGGCCTTGCTGACCACGATCTTGAGCGGCTCCTGCCGGTAGGTCAGCGCGCGCACCAGCATCGGCAGGTTGACGCCCGCGACGCCTTCCACGCGGCCGGGGTCGAGCAGATTGGCGGCGATATTGGAGGGCGTGGCACCGTACACGTCGGTGAGAACCAGCACGCCGTCTCCCTGGTCGAGCTGCCTCACCAGCTTCGATCGCCTGCGGCAGGATCTGCTGCGGATCGTCGTGGATGGTGACGCCGATCTGCATCAACTGCATCGGCCGGCTGCCGAGGACGTGGCTGGCACAGTGAATCAGGCTCTCGCCCAGCGTGCCGTGGGCCACGATGAGTATTCCTACCATGAGTGTTCCAGTTGCTTACTTCTGAGGAATTCTACTCCGAGGAGTGACGGCGCTGAGCGAGTGAAGAGTGACGGAGTGAAAGAACACTCGCCGCCCCCTTTCACAAGGGCGAGGGCGGGGCGCGGGTGTTCACCCTTCACCTCCGGGCGAGTTCATCCGTTGACTCCCCCGCTCGATTGCATCGATCATCATGCCGGCGACGTTGAACCCGGTCTGATCCATGATCTCGCGCATTCCGGTCGGGCTGGTGACATTGATCTCGGTGAGGTAGTCGCCGATCACATCCAGCCCGACCAGCAGCATGCCCTTCCGCCGCCAGGATCGGCCCGATCGCCTCGGCGATCTCGCGGTCGCGGGGCGACAGCGCTTGCGCGACACCGCGCCCGTCGACGGCGAGATTGCCGCGGGTCTCGTCCGGCTTGGCGTATGCGCGCCAGCGCATAGGGCGCGGGCCTGCCGTCGATCAAGAGGATGCGCTTGTCGCCCTTGCGATCTCGTGTATGTAGCGCTGCGCCATGATCGTGCGGCGACCGTAGTGGGTCAACGTCTCGATCACCACGCCGATGTTGGGGTCCTGGCGGTCGCAGGCGAAATACCGATGCACCGCCCATGCCGTCGAGGGGCTTCAGCACGATATCGCCCTGCGCTTCGAGGAATGCCCGGATCTCGCGTCTCCAGCCGGGTGACCAGGGTGGGCGACGGTGAAGCGGGCGAAACGCGTGATCGAGAACGTTTCGTTGTTGTCGCGCAGCGCCCGCGGACGGTTGACGACGCGCGCTCCCTGCGTCTCCGCCAGCTCCAGCAGGTAGGTGCTGTAGACGTATTCCATGTCGAACGGCGGATCCTTGCGCATGAGCACCGCGTCGAATGCGGACAACGGCGCCTCGCGCTTCTCGCCCGGCTCGTACCAGGCTCTTCTTGTCTCCGGTGAGCCTGATCGGCGCAGCGATCGCCGTGGACCACGCCGTCGCGGCACAGAATGCCTTCCTGGTGCAGCACGAACAGCTCGTGCCCGCGCCGCGCGGCCTCCTCCATCATGGCGTAGGAGGTGTCCTTGTAGGTCTTGATGTCGTCGAGCGGATCGAGGACGAAGGCGAGCTTCACGGTGGCTGCTGCTGTAGGAACGTGACGGACTGCTGCGGAGGAAGTGAGCCTGCATCCTCGCGCCGGCCTTCGCCCTGAAAGCGGTCGGAGGGCAGGCGCGCTTCAGCGATCCTCAGGCGCCGGCAACCTTGAACGGCTGCTGGGTGCCCCGCTGTGCGCGACTGTCCTGGCCTCGTACGCTTCCGCCATCTGCTCCAGCTCGCGCGCGGCGGCGAGCAGCGCGAGACGCGCTACCACGCCGTACGCGTAGAAGCGGTTGGCGCGCAGTCCGGACTGCCTTCCAGGTCGGGCGCAGACAGGTGTCCTCGAAGGCGAGCGGCACGAACTGCATCCCGGGTGCGTTCAGATTCTCGTCCTGGCCGCGCGCGGTGTGCACGCGATAGAACCCGCCCACCACGAAATGGTCGATCATGTAGATGACCGGCTCGGCGAACGCGTCGTTGACGCTCTCGAAGGTGTAGACGCCTTCCTGCACCATCACTTGCGTGCACCTGCAGGCCTTCCTTCACCACCGCCATCTTGTTGCGCTGCTTGCGGTTGAGATCGCGCACGTCGGCCGGGCTCTTCACGCTCATGATGCCCATGCCGTAGGTGCCGGCGTCGGCCTTCACGATGACGAAGGGCTCCAGGTCGATCTTGTATTCGCGCGTACTTCCTGCGTACCTGCGTCGAGGACCGTTTCCACGTAGCCGGCCAGACAATCCTCGCCCTGGCGCTCCTGGAATTGATCTCCCCGCAGGCGCCGAAATACGGATTCACGAGCCAGGGATCGATGCCGATCACGCTTGCCGAACTCCTCGGCGACCTTCTCATACGCGGCAAAGTGGTTGCGACTTGCAGCCGCGTGGACCAGCCCGCATACAGCGGCGGGATCACCGGCTTGCTCGAGGTTCTCCAGGATCTTGGGGATGCCGGCCGAGAGATCGTTGTTGAGCAGCACCACGCAGGGATCGAAACCGTCGACGCCGATGCGGTTGCCCTTGCGCACCAGCGGCTCGAGCAGCAGCGTGCCGCCGTCGGGCAGCGGCGATCTCGGTGGGTGCGGTGATCTCCGGGATCAGCGTGCCGATGCGCACCTTCATGCCCGCGCGGCGCAGGATGTTCTTGAGCACCGCCACGTTCTGCAGGTAGAACGTGTTGCGCGTGTGGTTCTCGGGGATGAGCAGCGCGCCGCGCGCCTCGGGGCACACTTTCTCCAGGGCGATCATGGCCGCCTGCACGCACAGCGGCAGGAACTCGGGGTTGAGATTGTTGAAGCCGCCGGGAAACAGATTGGTGTCGACCGGGGCCAGCTTGAAGCCGCTGTTGCGCAGATCCACCGAAGCGTAGAACGGGGCGGCGTGCTCGCAGCCATTGGCTGCGCAGCCAGTGCTCGATGGCAGGTTGGGCGCCCAGGATCTGCTGTCTCCAGTTCCAGGAAGCGGTCGGCTTGTGCCGTGATTATTGGGAGGGTCATCGCCAGGGATTGCGAGCGTTGGCCGGATTCTATCACCGCTCCCCCGAAAACTTGCCGGCCTTGCCTGGCATACGCGGAAGCACGCAGTCCTCGACCGATTGACAGAGCGCGGGCCGCCAGTTCACCATGTGAACATTAGTTTCTTCCTGTGAACCCCTTCGCACCTCCATGCCGGTCCGCCTGCTTCGAATCGGGCTCAGTTCCGAGTACACCGAGCCGCGCATGTTCCGTCAGCCGGAGCAGCTCCGGCCCGACCTACGACGTCGTGATCATCGGCGCCGGCGGGCACGGGCTGGCGGCGGCCTACTATCTGGCCCGCGACCACGGCATCACCGATGTCGCGGTGCTCGAGAAGGGCTACATCGGCGGCGGCAACACCGGCCGCAACACCGCCATCATCCGCTCCAACTATCTGACGCCCGAGGGCGTCGCCTTCTACGACGAGAGCGTGCGCCTGTTGCAGGACCTGTCGCAGGACTTCGACCTCAATCTGTTCTATTCCACGCGCGGCCACTTCACGCTCGCGCACACCGACTCGGCACGTGCGCACCATGCGCTGGCGCGCCGAGGTGAACAAGCACCTGGGCGTGGACAGCGAACTGGTCGGGCCGGAGGAGGTGAAGGAGGCGTGCCCGCAGATCGACCTGACCTGCGGCGGGCACGCGCCGATGATCGGCGCGCTGTTCCACCCGCCCGGAGCGATCGTGCGTCACGACGCCGTCGCCTGGGGCTACGGCCGCGGAGCCGACCGGCGCGGCGTCGAGATCCACCAGCAGACCGAGGTACTCGGTATCGACGTCAAGGACGGCCGCGTCGTCGGCGTGCACACCGAGCCGTGGCAACATCGCCACGCGCAAGGTCCTGTCCGCGGTCGCCGGTTCCACGCCGCGGATTCTGGACATGGTCGGCCTGCGCTCGCCGATCACCATCCATCCGCTGCAGGCGATGCGTGACCGAGCCGCTGAAGCCGTGGCTCGATCCCATCATCGTCTCGGCCAGCCTGCACGTCTACGTCAGCCAGAGCGCGCGCGGCGAGCTGGTGATGGGCGCCTCGCTCGATCCGTACGAGCTGCACTCCACGCGCTCGACGCTCGACTTCGCCGAGGGGCTGGCGGATCACATGCTGGACCTGTTCCCGTTCCTGTCCAGCGTCAAGGTCAACCGCCAATGGGCCGGCATGTCCGACATGACGCCCGACTTCTCGCCGATCATGGGCAAGACGCCGATCGACGGCTTCTACCTCGACGCCGGCTGGGGCACGTGGGGCTTCAAGGCCACGCCCGTGTGCGGCAAGACGATGGCCATACGGTGGCGCAAGCGACGAGGACCACCCGCTGATTCGCGCTTTCACGCTCGAGCGCTTCGCGAACTACGAGCTGACCGGCGAGAAGGGCGCGGCTGCGGTCGGGCACTGAACGTGCGAGCCATTGGCCAAACCTCTATGAGCGAGCGGTTGTGAAGCTCCTCATCTGTCCCATCAACGGCCCGCGACCGGTCTCGGAGTTCGTCTACGGCGGCGAGTTCCGCGAGATGCCCGACCCGGCGACGGCCACCGACGCGCAATGGGCCGACTACGTCTTCAACCGCGCCAGCGTGCCGGGCGTGAAGAAGGAGTGGTGGTATCACGTGCCGAGCGGCACCTGGTTCATCGCCGAGCGCGATGTGCAGGCGGATGTCGTGCACGGACCTATCTGTTCGGCGAGGGGCCCGGCCAGTGAAACGGCTGTCGCCGGTGCCCGGCGAGTGGATCGATCGCGCGCGCCCCGCTCGCTTTCGAGTTCGAGGGCCGAGCCACACGGGGTTTCGCCGGCGACACCATCACCAGCGCGCTGTGGGCGCAGCGGCGTGCACGTGCTCGGGCGCAGCTTCAAGTATCATCGGCCGCGCGGCGTCCTGTCGCTCGCCAATCACGACGTCAACGCGCTGGTCGAGGACGGCAAGCTCGGACACCTGCGCGCCGACGTCGCAGCGCTTGCAATCCGGCATGCGTCTGGCGCGCGGTCAACACCTTCGGCGGTGTCGACAGCGACCGGGCGCGCTTCCTCGACCGCCTGTCGGCCTTCCTGCCGGTCGGCTTCTACTACAAGACCTTCCACCGTCCCAAGCTGGCTGTTCCCGCTACTGGGAGCGTCTGATCCGCAAGGTGAGCGGGCTGGGCACGCCCGATTTCGCCGCACCGCGTGTCCGTACGCCGAAGCGCTACGATTTCTGCGACGTGCTCGTGATCGGCGCCGGGCCCGCAGGAATCTCGGCCGCGCTGGCCGCGGCGCGCGCCGGCGCCAAAGTCCTGCTCGTGGACGAGAACGCTCGCGTCGGCGGAAGCCTGACCTATGCACGCGGCGGCGCGCCCGAAGGCCACGCGCTGCTGCAGGAGCTCGACCGGCAGCTCGAGAACAGAGTCGCAGCGATCCGGGTGCTGCACCGGCACGTTCGCCGCCGGGTGCTACGCCGACCACTGGGTCGCCCTGATCGATGCCGAGAAGATGATCAAGGTGCGCGCCGGCAGCATCGTGGTTGCGAGCGGTGCGTTCGAGCAGCCGGCCGTATTCCGCAACAACGACCTGCCCGGCGTGATGCTCGCGTCCGCGGCACAACGGCTGATCTATCGCTACGCGGTCCAGCCGATGCAGCGGGCGGTCGTGCTGTCTGCCAACGCGGAAGGCTACGCCGCGGCGCTGGACCTGCTGGACGCGGGCGTGGAAGTCGCCGGCCGTCGTCGATCTGCGCACCGCGGATCGACGAGTCGACCGCTGCGCAGGAAGTTCGCAGCCGTGGCATTCAGGTCCTGCCGCGCTTCCTGCGTCTACGAAGCGATGCCCGCCGCCGGGCTGCATGGGCGTCGAGGGTGCGATGGTGTGCCGGCTTCAGCGCGACGGGCGGCGCGGATGTCACGACGGGTCACTGACTTCGCCTGCGACGGAGTCGTGATGAGCGTCGGCTTCGCGCCGGCCAATGCGCTGCTCCATCAGGCCGGCGCACGCATGCGCTTCGACGAGCGCACTCAGCAGTTCGTCCCGGACACGCTGCCCGCCGGCGTCTTCGCCGCCGGGCGAGTCAACGGGGTCTACGACCTCGCCAATCGGCTGCAGCGACGGCGAGCGCGCAGCGTCCCTGGCGCTGCGGCATCTGGGGCTGCCTCTTGGCTCGCGCCGAGCCGGCGGTGCCCGCCGAGACGCGTTGCCCGTCCCACCCCTATCCGATCGTCGAGCATCCGCAGGCAAGAACTTCGTCGACTTCGACGAGGACCTGCAGCTCAAAGACTTCGTCCACGCGGTGCAGGAAGGCTTCGACAGCATCGAGCTGCTGAAGCGCTACACGACGGTCGGCATGGGGCCGTCGCAGGGCAAGCACTCGAACATGAACGCAGTGCGCATCCTGGCGCGGATCCGGCGCCAGCCGATCGGCGATCTCGGCACCACCACCGCGCGGCCGTTCTTTCATCCGGTGCCGCTGAGCCATCTGGCCGGCCGCGGATTCACACCCGAGCGCCGCACGCCGCTGCACTCGCAGCCACGAGCGCGCCGGCGCGGTGTTCATGCAGGCCGGCGTGTGGTTGCGTCCCGAGTACTACGCGCGCGACCGGCAAGAGCAAGAGCGGAGCTGGTAGTGCGAGGAGGTGCTCGCCGTGCGCCGCGCGGTCGGGCTGATCGACGTCGGCACGCTGGGCAAGATCGAGGTGAGCGGACCGGACGCCGGCGAGTTCCTGGAGCGCGATGTATACCGGACGCTTCCAGAACCTCAAAGTCGGCATGACGCGCTATGCGCTGATGGTGGACGAGTCGGGCGTGATCATCGACGACGGCGTGGTTGCGCGGCTCGTCGGAGGAGCGCTTCTACTTCACGACGACGACGACCGGCTCGGCGCTCGTGTATCGCGAGATGCAGCGGCTGCAACGCGCATGTGGCGGCCTCGACGTGCGGCCTCGTCAACTCTGACCGGTGCCATGGCGGCGATGAACCTCGCCGGTCCGCGCTCGCGCGCAGTGCTCGCCAGCGCTGACGCGATATCGCGCTGGACGATGCCGCGTTTCCCTACCTCGGTGTGCGCGAAGGCCACGTAGCCGGCGTGCCGGCGCGCGTGCTGCGCGTGGGCTTCGTCGGCGAGCTGGGCTACGAGATCCACGTGCCGGCGGAAAACGCCGCGCACGTGTGGGATGCGTTGATGGCGGCCGGAGCGCAGTTCGGCATCCGTCCCTTCGGCGTCGAAGCGCAGCGCCTGCTGCGCCTGGAAAAAGGCCACGTCATCATCGGTCAGGACACCGATGGCCTCACCACGCCGTTCGAGGCGTCGCTGCGAATGGGCGGTCAAGATGGACAAGCCGTTCTTCGTCGGCCAGCGCAGCCTGCGCAGCATCGAGAAGCGGCCGCTGAAACAGAAACTGATCGGATTCGCGCTGGCCGCCTCGTCTCGCGGATCGGCGCCCAAGGAGTGCCATCTGATCATCCGCGATGGGCAGATCGCCGGCCGCGTGACCAGCGTCGCGTACAGCCCGACGCTGGGACACATCATCGGTCTCGCGATGATCGCACCGGAGATGGCCGCGCGAGGGCACGCGCTTCAGATTCGCGTCGACGGCGGCGCAGTGGTCGAAGCGCGAGTGGTCGCCCATGCCCTTCTACGATCGCGGCGGTGAGCGCCAGAAAGCTGGCCGCGCATGCGCCGCAGCGGGAGGCGCTGCCGGCATGAAGGCCACCCGCGCAGAGCCCGCTTGCACGACAACCTGGCGCGGTTGCGCCCAGTATGGGGCGAGCTCAACTGGATGGCGACGCGCGATACGTTTCGCAACAGCGGCGCGGCTCTGCCATCGAGCTGGCCGATCTGTCCGCCTTGCGCCGCGCGGGGCTCAAGGGTCCGGCGCCGCCGACTGGCTGCATGCGCACGGCGTGCCGGTGCCGTCGCGACCCAATGCCTGGAGTCCGCTCCATGACGGGGGCTTGGTCGCGCGGCTTGGGCGCAGCGAGTTCCTGGTCGAGGACGGCCCGCGCGGCGACTCCGCTGTCACCGTTCAAGCCGAGCTTGGCACCGGTGCGTCGGGCGTCTATCCGGTGTTGCGCCAGGACGCGGCTCTGCTGGTTCGCGGTGAAGGCGTGCACGAGCTGTTCGCGCAGACCTGCAGCATCGATTTCAGCGCCATTCCGCCGCAAGAGCGGACCGTCACGCTGACCATGATGGTCGGCGTGGCCGTGACGGTCATCGACTGCTTCGCCTGGACGGCGCCCTGCTATCGGATCTGGTGCGACGGCACCTACGGCGCCTATCTCTGGGACACGCTGCTCGAGATCGCAGCCGAGCTCGGCGGCGGCGCCGTGGGACTGAGCGCCGTCTTGCCCGAGCGCCGATCACGACGGCAATCGCAGTAGACGACACTGTTCGAACGTTCAGGAGAACCACATGACCCCGGCGGAAGCCAAAAAATTCCTCAAGGACAACAACATCAAGTTCATCCTGGCGCAGTTCGTGGACATCCACGGCGCGGCCAAGGCCAAGGCGGTTCCGGCCGAGCATCTGGACATGGTGCTGACCGACGGCGCGGGCTTCGCGGGTTTCGCGCTGTGGGGCTTCGGCATGGGGCCGCACGGGCCCGACTACATGGCGGTGGGCGACCTGTCCACGCTGCACGCTGATTCCATGGATGCCGGGCTTCGCGCGCATGACTACGTATGGCCACGTGCACGGCAAGCCGTACGCCTACGACACGCGCGTACGCGCTCAAGAACCAGCTCGACAAGCTGGCGCAGAAGGGCTTGACGCTGTACACCGGCATCGAGCCGGAATTCATGCTGCTCAAGCGCAAAGCCGGACGGCTCGGTCGCGCCGGCCGACGACAGCGACGCGCTGGAGAAGCCCTGCTACGACTACAAGGGGCTCGCGCGCAGCGCTGCATTCCTGGAGCGGCTGGTGGATGCGGTCAAGGCGGTGGGCCTGGACGTCTACCAGATCGACCACGAGGACGCCAACGGCCAGTTCGAGGTCAACTTCACCTACGGCGACGCGCTCACCACGGCCGACCGCTACATCTTCTTCAAGATGGCGGCCTCCGAAATCGCCATCAGATGGGCCTGATCGCGAGCTTCATGCCCAAGCCGTTCGCCAACCGCACCGGGACCGGCGCGCACTTCCATCTGTCCATCGGCGACGGCAAGACCAAGAACCTGTTCCACGACGACAAGGACAAGCGCCGTCTCGGATTGTCGAAGATGGGCTACCACTTCCTCGGTGGGCTGCTGGCGCACGCACGCGGCCTGACCGCGCTGTGCGCGCCGTCGATCAACTCCTACAAGCGGCTGGTGGTGGGCCGCGCGCTGTCGGGTGCGACCTGGGCGCCGGCGTATATCACGTACGGCGACAACAACCGGACCTGCACGGTGCGCGTGCCCTATGGCCGGCTCGAGCTGCGTCTGCCCGATGGCTCCTGCAATCCGTATCTCGCCACCATCGGCATCCTCGCCGCAGGCATGGATGGCGTCGAAAACAAGCTGGACCCGGGCGAGCCGAACAACACCAACCTGTATGAATGGAGCCACCGAGCAGCTCGAGAAAGCCGGCATCGGCGTGCTGCCGCAGAACCTGAACGAGGCGCTGGACGCGCTGGAAGCGGACTCGGTGCTGACCGCGGCGGTCGGCAAGGATCTCGCCGAGGAGTTCGTGCGGCTGAAGCGGATGGAGTGGGTCGAGTACTCGCGGCACGTGTCCGCGTGGGAGGTCGAGCGGTACCTGGAGTTTTTCTAAGCTGTGATCGAAGCAGGAGTTGCAACATGTGCGGAATCGTAGGACTGCTGATCAAGAACCCGGCGCTGCGCGACCAGTTGGGCGAGTTGATGACGCCGATGCTGGTGGAGATGGGCGCGCGCGGACCGGAGTCGGCCGGGTTGGCGGTGTTCAGAGGGGAGCTGCCGGAGAGCGAGCGCAAGTACAGCCTGCATGCGCCGAGTCTGGGACTACGACTGGGCCGGCTTCGAGGCCGAGTTCATCAAGCGCTTCGTCCCCGTCGCGCAGCACGGCTTTCCGAGGTGCGCATAGCGACGTGGCACAGGCGGCGACCAGCTGGCGCGTGAAAGGAATCACGCCGTGCTCACCTGCGACGCAGACGGCGGCGCCAGGTGAAGCGCTGGGTCAAGGAGCGCTTCCCGAAGCTGCATGTGCTGTCCGCCGGCCGCGCCATGGACATCTTCAAGGACATCGGCCACCCGGCGGATGTGGCCAAGCGCTACGACTTCGACCGGCTCAGCGGCACGCATGTCGTCGGGCACACGCGCATGGCGACCGAATCGGCGGTCACGCCGGACCGCGCGCATCCATTCACGGCCGGCGAGGACTTCTGCCTGGTTCACAACGGCACCATCTCCAACCCTTACATGATCCGGCGCAAGCTCGAGCATTTCGGCATCGAGTTCGAGACCGACAACGACACCGAGGCGGCGACGCGCTTTCTCGAGTGGCGCATGCGCGAGGGCGACGACCTGGAGGGCGCGTTGCAGAAAGGCTTCGAAGAGCTGGACGGGTTCTACACGTTTCTGATCGGCACGCGCGACAAGCTCGCCCTGGTGCGCGATGCGTTCGCGTGCAAGCCCGCGGTGGTGGCCGAGACCGACGACTACGTGGCCATCGCGTCGGAGTTTCGCTCGCTGGCGAAGCTGCCGGACGTGAAGAACGCCAAGCTGTTCGAACCCATGCCCGAGGAGCTGTACGTATGGAAAGTGTAGCGCGCAGCGAACCGTGGCGGCTGGGCAAGGTCTTCGACCTGTCGCAGGTCCCGGTGCGCACGCTGAATGACTGGCTGCACAACGGTCTGGCCGGAAGCGGCGTAGAGCACGTCGAGGTGCTGAATCCGGACGGTGCGCACAGCATCGCGGTCGGCATCGACGCGCCGCTGTCGGTCGACATCCGCGGCCACGCCGGCTACTACTGCGGCGGCATGAACAAGTTCGCCGATCTCACCGTCCACGGCAACGTGGGCTGGGGCGTGGCCGAGAACATGATGTCCGGCAGCGTGCGCGTGAAGGGCTTCGCGTCGGAGTCCGCCGGCGCTACGGGACACGGCGGCCTGCTGGTGATCGAAGGCGATGCCTCGCTCCGCTGCGGCATCTCCATGAAGGGCATCGACATCGTGGTCGGCGGCCGGGTGGGCGACTTCTCCGCGTTCATGGCGCAGGCCGGCACGCTGGTGGTGTGCGGCGACGCCGGCGATGCGCTCGGCGACTCGCTGTACGAAGCGGTGATCTATGTGCGCGGCAAGATCAAATCGCTCGGCGCCGATGCCCAGGGTCGAGCCCATGACCGCAGCCGACCACGACAAGCTCGAGCGCGCTGCTGAAACGCGCCGGGCTTCGGCCACGACCCGAAGGAGTTCAAGCGCGTCGCGTCTGGCCGGACGCTGTATCACTGGAATGCGGATGCGAATCAGGAGTACTGAACAGCTGGTTGCGCATTGAGGTCCGCATGACCGCACCAGAAAGCCCGAACCACCTGCAGCTCGAAGAAAGCGCGGGCTTCGACCGCAGCATCATCGACTACATCCAGCACGCCGCTGCGACCGGCCTGTACGAGATCCGCGGGCTGGGCGCCAAGCGGCACGTCCCGCACTTCGACGATCTGGTGTTCCTCGCCGGTTCCGCTTCGCGCTATCCGCTCGAAGGCTACCGCGAGAAGTGCACGACCAAGACCGTTCTCGGCACGCGCTTCGCCAAGAAGCCGATCGAGCTCGCGATCCCGATCACCTTCGCCGGCATGAGCTTCGGCTCGCTGTCGGCCCACGTCAAGGAAGCGCTCGGCCGCGCCGCGACGGAGCTGGGCACGACCACCACCACCGGCGACGGCGGCATGACGCGGGAGGAGCGCGCAATCCTCGAAGACGCTGGTCTACCAGTGCCTGCCTTCGCGCTACGGCTTCAACCCCGACGACCTGCGCAAGGCCGACGCCATCGAAGTCGTGATCGGCCAGGGCGCCAAGCCCGGCGGCGGCGGCATGCTGCTGGGCCAGAAGGTGAGCCCGCGCGTGGCCAAGATGCGCACGCTGCCCGCGGGCATCGACCAGCGCTCGGCCTGCCGCCACCCCGACTGGACCGGGCCCGACGACCTGGTGATCAAGATCAACGAGCTGCGCGAGATCACGGATTGGAAGGTGCCGATCTACGTGAAGATCGGCGCGACGCGCGACCTTCAACGACGTGAAGCTGGCGGTGCACGCGGGGGCCGACGTGGTCGTGGTCGACGGCATGCAGGGCGGCACCGCGGCGACGCAGACGGTGTTCATCGAGCACGTCGGCATCCCGACGCTGGCGGCGGTGCGCCAGGCGGTCGACGCGCTCGAGGACATGAACATGAAGGGCCAGGTGCAGCTCATCGTCTCCGGCGGCATCCGCACCGGCGCCGACGTGGCCAAAGCGCTGGCGCTGGGCGCCGATGCCGTGTCGATCGGGCAGGGTGCGCTTGTTCGCCCTGGGCTGCAACAGCGAGACCTACGTGCAGAACGGCCAGCATCATCTGGCCATCAACGACTACGAGAAGCTCGGCACGCGGCCGGGCTACTGCCATCACTGCCACACCGGCAAGTGCCCGGTCGGCATCACCACGCAGGACGAGGTGCTGGAGCAGCGCCTCGAGCCCGACGTGGGCGCAAAGCGGCTGCGCAACTACGTCAAGACCATGAACATGGAGCTGACCACGTGGCGCGCGCCTGCGGCAAGTCCAACGTGCACCACCTCGAGCGCGAAGATCTGGTGGCGCTGACGCTGGAGGCCGCGGCGATGGCGCGAGTTCCGCTGGCGGGGACGAATTGGATCCCCGGCTGGTCGGGCGAGCTGTGACCGCGCGGGGACCATCGGCCGAGCGCGTCAGATCGATCCTGGAGAACGGACGTGGCTCCTGCCAAAGCTGCCGGCCATCGCGCTGCCGGGCCAAAGGTCGATCGAGAAGCAGTGCGCAAAGCGCAGCCGGCCGACGGCGGGAAGCCGCTCGCTCGAACGCTATCTCGGCAATGTCATCCGCGAGCTGCGCCTGAAGGACCACCTCACCATCGCCGACGTCGCGGCGCAGGCCGGGCATCAGCCGCGGCATGCTGTCCAAGATCGAGACCGGCCAGGCGTCGACCAGTCTGGACGCGCTGTCGCGCATCGCGCAGGCGCTGGGCGTCTCGCTCGCGCACCTGTTCCGCCACTACAACATTCCGTCCGGCGGGGCGCAGCTGGTCAAGAGCAGCGAGGGCATGGAGGTCGTGCGCCGCGGCACCAGGCGCGGCCACACCTATCACCTGCTCGCCTACGACAAGGGGCCGAAGAAGACGCTTCGAGCCATTTCTCATCACCATGGACGACGCGTCCGAGGTGTTTCCCAGCTTCGAGCATCCCGGCACCGAGTTCATCTACATGCTGAAAGGCAAGATCGAGTACCGCCACGGCCAGCAGACCTACCTGCTGGAGCCGGGAGATGCGCTGACTTTTCGCGGTGATGTCCCGCACGGACCCGAGCGGCTGCTCGAGCTGCCCATTCACTTCCTGTCCATCATCGTCTACGGCCCGCAGGCCGAGGCGTGAGCTCTAGGAGGCCCTGGTCTCGCACCTGACGCAAGGCGCGTCAGCTAGCGCAGCCAGTCGTAGATCACCAGGCACCAGAACCCCAGCGCCACCAGCGCGAGGCCGAGGCCGAGCGTTGGCTGCGTGCGTCCGCCTTGCCTTGGTTCGAGCACCGCGTCGGCGATGTTTTCGGGGTTGTAGTACACCACCACGCGCGAACGCGAAACGTAACGCTCGAAAAAACGCCGCGCCTCGGCTCGGTCCCGCCAGTGAGGTTGTTGCCCCGACGTGAGCTGGGTGTTGACCATGGTCCGTCCGTGAACGCTGTATTGATAAGCTACCCGCGGGGCCCAGTGCGTTTCGGCGCCGTACTCCAACTCGTCGATCTGGACCGAAACGATGGTGCCCACGGTAGTGGGCCAATCGGCCGCCGCGTCTGCTTGCACCGTGTTGTTGAGGACATTGGTCAGCATCAGCATCCCCATCAGCACGAAGGCCGAGCACGCGCTCAGGACCGAGAGGTCCGTGATCCGGTTGCCGCCGAGCCATCCCGAGTTGGACCGAAAGATCCACCTCTGACCTATCCGTGAATTCAACATGCATCCCCCCTGCCTTGCGAAGCCCACCAAGCCTTAATGGTGCCATGGACCTGTTCAGAACGTCAGTCTAGTGGTGGAGTGGCAGGAAGCGAATTATTGTGAAAGTTATATAAAGTGGAAAGACAGCCCGGTGCCGCATCAGGGCTTAAGCTGCGGTTCTTGACCTCGAGATTGAAAATATTCCAGCGGTCGCTGGAAAGGTCGGCATGGGTCGGCCGAAGGCTGGACTATCTCGAGAGATGGCTTGGCCGGCCGGGGCCGGGTGACAGCCGGATTGCCCTCGCCGACGTTGGCCCCTGTCGCTGGGCTTACGCCGAGATTCGAACTAGGTTCGAAACCCTACGCCGTCATCTCCGACCTTGATGCGCTGCGGCCCGCGGGCGCTCAGCAGCTGGTGGATGATCTGCGGGACGACCTTCTCCAGGTCTCGGATCTGGTGCTCCAGAAGCACCCGTTCCGGAAAGTCCACCTGGTGGGTGATATTGCCTCTTTGGATCTTGAACTCGTGGTTGCCGCTGGCGAAGTGGTAGTCGATTACCGCGTCCGTAAGCTGCCTGCCGAAGTCTTCGAGGATCAAACCTGCTTTGAGATCGCTGTCTACGCTCATATGGTCTTGTATCGGCAACCCCTAAACCAGTCGCTCAGGAGAGGACGGTCGTCGGGCTCACGCTTTTAGAGCAGAATCCGTTCCAGCACCCGTTCCGGGCGTCAACGCGCAGCCGGGGAGTGGGTTGACCGATGCCCTGCCCGATCATCCCGGTGTGGGGTAACATTTCCGGCCTGCGAATGCAATGCGGCGGCACCTGTCATGAAGCTCGTTATCCTGGATCGCGACGGCGTCATCAACGTCGACAGCGATCAGTTCATCAAGACCCCGGAGGAGTGGAAGGCCATCCCCGGAAGCCTGGACGCTATCGCCAGGCTGAACCACGCCGGCTATCGGGTGGTGGTTGCCTCCAACCAGTCCGGCATCGGGCGCGGGCTGTTTGACATGGCCGCGCTCAACGCCATCAACGAGAAGATGTACAAGGCGCTGGCCCAGGTCGGCGGACGCATCGATGCGCTGTTCTACTGCCCGCACCCGGCCGAGGCCAATTGCACCTGCCGCAAGCCCAAGCCTGGCATGTTCGAGGACATCGCACGGCGCTTCAACATGAGCCTCGCCGGGGTGGCGAGCATCGGCGACTCGCTGCGCGATGTGCAGGCCGCGTCCGCAGCCGGCGCGCAACCCGTGCTGGTGCTCACTGGCAAAGGGGTGAAGACCGAGGCGGCAGGGGGGTTGCCCGAGCGCACCAAGGTGTACCAGGATCTCGCCGAGGCCGTGCGGGCCATCATCGCATGAGCCGGACGCTGGCTGTTTTGCGCTCGATCGTGTTTCTTCCTATACAGGCCGCTCTCACCATCGTCTGGTCGATCATCTCGCTGCTGACCTTCCCGTTTCAGCCCATCACGCGCTACCGCATCATCACGCTCTGGTCGCGGATCGTGGTGTGGCTGGCGAAGGCAATCTGCGGCGTCGGCTACGAGGTGCGCGGCCTGGAGAATCTCCCGCAGCGCCCGAGCATCGTGCTGGCCAAGCACCAGTCGGCGTGGGAGACCATCGCCTTTCAGGTGTTCCTGCCGCCGCAGGTCTGGGTGCTGCGCAGATCGCTCCTGCGGGTGCCTTTCTTCGGCTGGGGCCTGGCGATGATGAGTCCGATCGCCATCGACCGCACCGCGGGCATGCAGGCGCTCAAGCAGACGCTCGAGCAGGGACGCGACCGGCTCGCGCAGGGCTTCTGGATTATCATCTTCCCCGAGGGCACGCGCGTTTCCCCCGGCCAGAAAGGCAAATACCAGGTCGGCGGCGCGTGGCTCGCAGCCAAGACCGGTGCGCTGGTGGTCCCCATCGCCCATAATGCCGGCAACCTCTGGCGCAAGAACGCGTTCCTGAAGTTCCCAGGCACCATCACCGTGAGCATCGGCAAGCCCATCGATCCGGCGGGCCTGAAGCCGGAAGAGTTGAACAGGAGAGTCGAGGACTGGATCGAAAGCGAAGTGGCGCGGCTTCCCGCCTTGCGCAGCAGCTAGGACTGTTCGACGAGCCGCGTCTCGTCTCGGAGCCCAGGACCATTCGCCTGGGCGAGCGCGATATCGGTTTCCTTCTCAAGCGCAGTGCCAACCGCCGGCGTGCCGTCCTCACGGTGGACGAGCGCGGTCTGGTCGTCAGTGTCCCCTGGCGCACCTCCGACCGCTACATCGTGCGTTTTCTGCAGGACTCGGCCGCCTGGGTCCTGCGCAAGCTCGAAGCCTGGGAGTCGCGCAAGCCCAAACCCCGGCTGTGGCAGCACGGCGAGTGGATCGACTACCTCGGACGGCAGTTGCGCCTGG
Organism: uncultured beta proteobacterium; assembly: GCA_963741215.1. Lineage (GTDB taxonomy): Bacteria > Pseudomonadota > Gammaproteobacteria > Burkholderiales > SHXO01 > SHXO01. The sequence goes on along the minus strand of CAVUHQ010000035.1, from coordinate 344,152 downwards.
AACTCCAGCGCCAGTACTACGCGCTCGCGCAGCTCAAGGATGACGACGTGCTGCAACTGTCTTTGCCGGAGCCGCACGAGCCCGAGAGCGTGCGCGCTGCCCTGGTCAAGTGGTATCGGCGTCATGCGCAGAGCTACTTCCGCGGCCGCGTCGAGCACTTCAGTGCGCTGCTCGCGATCGATCCGCCGCGCGTGTTCATTTCCAGCGCGCAGACGCGCTGGGGAAGCTGCAATGCCAACCGCGAGGTGCGACTCAACTGGCGCCTGATCCAGGCCCCGCCGCACATCGTCGACTACGTGGTCGCGCACGAGCTGGCGCACCTGAAGGAGATGAACCATTCGGTCGCGTTTCTGGCGCATCGTCGAACGCCTGTGCCCCGGTTATGCGGCGGCGCGGACCGAACTCGACTCGATGGGGCAGCACTACATGACGCTCTAGCCGCTGACCGTTCAGCACCAGACGGCCGCCCCGGCGCTCCCGGAACGCCGTGCTAAACTGCCTTGCTACTTCGACTTCGCATGATCCATGCGTCCGCTGGTCCTTCTGCTGCTCGCATCTGCTTTGCTTCCGGGCTGCGGCCTGAAGGGTCCGCTGTATCTGCCAACTCCCGCGCAGAAGCAGGAGATGGCCGAGCGCAAGAAGTTGCTGGAGGAGCGGACCGAGCGCGAGAAGCAGGAGGAGCAGCCGCCACCGCCGTCAAAACCATGGCGACAGCAGCAGCCGCAGCAACAGCAGGGAACAAGGCCAGCAACCGGACAGCCAACGCACAGGAACGAACCAGCAACAGCAGACATCGACGCCGGGTGACGCTAAGCCATAGCGAACGGCGACTGGGTTGCGATTCCGCGAGCCCACTGCGCGCATCCTTAACAACATTCAGGCAAAACGTTGGACCGATTCCCCTCGAGCCCCTTCTCGTATCACAGCGGTGAGCTGTGCGTCGAGGACGTTACGCTGGCGCATGTGGGGCAGCAGTTCGGCACGCCGTGCTACGTCTACTCGCGCAGCGCGCTGACCAGCGCGTTTCCAGAGCTTCGACCGGGCCTTCGGCATGCGCTCGCACCTGATCTGCTACGCGGCCAAGGCCAACTCCAATCTCGCGATCCTGAATCTGTTCGCGCGTCTGGGCAGCGGCTTCGACATCGTGTCCGGCGGCGAGCTGGCGCGGGTGCTGGCTGCCGGCGGCGATCCGGCGCAAGGTCGTGTTCTCGGGTGTGGGCAAGAGCGCGGAAGAAATTCGCGCAGGGGCTCGAAGCGGGCATCCTGTGCTTCAACGTCGAGTCCGAGCGTGAGCTGCGGCGCCTGAGCGAGCTGGCCGACCGCCGCCGGCAAGACCGCGCAACGTGAGCCTGCGGGTGAATCCCGACGTGGACGCGCAAACGCATCCCTACATCTCCACCGGCCGCAAGCAGAACAAGTTCGGCGTGCCGTTCGACGCTGCGCTCCCGCTCTACCGCGAGGCCGTCCGGTTACCGGGCATCCAGGTCACCGGCATCGACTGCCACATCGGCTCGCAAATCACCGAGATTGCGCCGTTCCTCGACGCCCTTGGCAAGCTGCTCGGGCTGCTGGATCAGCTCGCGGCACGAAGGCATCGAGATCCATCACCTCGATCTGGGTGGCGGCCTTGGCATTCGCTATCGGGACGAGGAGCCCCCGGCGCCGGTCGGTCTACATCGACGCGCTGTTGCAGGCGCTGCGAGGATCGCCCGCAGCAGGTCCTGCTGGAGCCTGGCCGCGCCCTGGTCGGCAATGCCGGCGTGCTGCTGACGCGGGTGGAATACCTCAAGCACGGCGCCGAGCGTGATTTCGCCGATCGTCGATGCGGCCATGAACGACCTCATACGCCCGGCGCTGTACGAGGCCTGGCACGATATCCGGCCGGTCCGGCCCCGCTCCATGCCTGCCCGGCGCTATGACATCGTCGGCCCGATATGCGAGAGCGCGGACTTCCTGGGCCACGAGCGTGACCTGGCCCTGGAGCCGGGCGACCTGCTGGCCGTGATGTCGGCCGGCGCCTACGGCATGGCCATGAGCTCCAACTACAACACCCGCCCGCGCGCCGCCGAGGTGATGGTGGATGGGAACCAGCTTCACCTCATCCGCGCTCGCGAGTCGGTGGCGGAGCTTTTTGCGGCGGAGCGCATTCTCCCTTGAGGGAGTTCCGATAAAGCCCCCGCTATACGCGACTTGATCAGACCAGGGATTCCTCTGCGACAGGTTTCAGGCCGACGGCCGAAGCCCGGCCTGGATCTACCGAACCGTGCGGCGGACTCTCGACCAGAGCAATGTCGCAAGATCAACGTCGTCGACCTGGGCGCTGCTCCTTCACAAGGCGGACTTCGAGCCTATATCCCAGGGCCTTCGCGTAACGTTGGAGCGTGGCAATAGAGGGGAGTGCTTTGGCGCGGCGGACTGAAGGCGCGCAATTGCCGATTGCGTGGTCCCCACTCGCTCGGCACCTCAGCTTGGGTCAGGCCAGACTCACACGGGCTTTCAGGACTTCATCCAAGAAAGCAAACTCGTCGTCCAGTGCGTCATAGGCCTCCTTTACACCGCGCTTCGCCAACGCTTTGCGCTTAATCTTGGAAGAGACTAGCACATCTTTGACTTCCTTCAACCGTCTCCGAGCCACCTCCAACTCCCTTTGCGGGGTCTTTTCCGTCTCTTCACGAATTGATGCAGGATCACGATCCTGCGGCCAACCAACGTGCAGTAGAAAACGCGAGCGATACCTTCCGCCGCCTTGAGACGAAGCTCGAACAATCCGTCTCCCATGGATCGAGTGTGAGGCATACCAAGGTCAGGGCCATACACCTCCATCCACTCTGCATACCGCACGAAGCGTGCGACGAAACCTGCTGGCAACGCCAGAATCTCAGGCTCTACGGCCGAGCTATAGAAGGTGACAGTCCAGGTCACCTAGTGAGTATAGCAAAAGCGCTATGTCCGTGGGTCACCCAAAAGACGCCCAACCGCCCGCGATCACCGGACGGCGACAGGCGGCGCAGCCGGCTGTTGGCGTTCCGGTGCGTTGCGATGTTGGGCGCGCCTACTCGCACGCCTATTTTGAGAGAGAAGTTACGTCAACAGTTGTTTGCTTTCCCGCGCCAATCGAGTACTGGTGTCCCCACAATGGAGCCCGTGCTCTTGTCAGTCTCAGCCGGCGTCCGAGGATGGGATGCAGGCTGGCCGGTCGATATGGCCGCATCGTGTTCGGAGGTAGAGATTGGATCTTGCAGGCGTTTCGCCACCTGTTGACCGCGAACGTACCACGCATGTGATGGAAATACCGAGCCATTGCACATCAGTGCATGGTAGCTCCGCACGAGATCAGAGCATACTCAGACCATACCCATGGTACGTGAACAGGGGACTTCGCATCCCTAGTGCCAGTGGTGTCCGTGTGCTGACCAGCGCGGAATTTGATGAAAGCACTCAGAAGAACGTCGCACCCGCGGGGAATGGACAATGTCGAACATTGATGCAGCTTTCCGCTGACGACTCCCGACAACGGACTGCTTTCCCCTGGGTAGAAGTTTGGGTCATCGGGAATAGGCGCGACGCTTCGGAGGCGTGTGTCCAGCTTCGACTTGTTAAAGGGTGGCGTATATCCTGCGTCGACAACTACGTCAGAAATGCGGTTGTTAGGTTGAGCGCCAACCGAACATGACAACAGTGCGCGATACTGCTTCATCGATGAAAATGAGTTGACGTTGTCGAGCTTTGGCGGAGGCTCTGGATTCGAGTTCCAACAAGTCCCATGATCACCCGATTGGGCCAACTCGTAAGCGCGCCTGCAACAACCCAGAAGCCGACTTTTGGTAGTGATTTTTCACTCATCCAGCTGACACTTGCGAGCGGTATCGCGCCAGCTCTCATTTTCTTCTCCCCCATACTGGTTGCTGAACATTCGCAGCGCTGCTAACTGCCGCAGAGCGCCCAACTAGAAGTAGACCTCATGATAAACCTGCCAGATTCCGCCGACCTAGTTTATGCCGGCATGAGCAAGTTGATATCGGCATAAACGAGAGGTTGGTATCGGTATTAACCTTGGCCGTTCGGTTTCGAGCCGCTCTCTCTATAAACCTGAGTCGCATTTGCCGCACCCGGCACGGCCACCGCCCGCTCCGCGACATCGAGCTCCCGCGCCAAGGTCAGAGCAACCACCCACAGGCGCTGTCCGGGCAGCCACCGCCCGCCGCCTTGATCCGACGCCGAAGTTCCTCCTCACGATACTCGACACGGATGCCGACCAGGACCGGTGGGCGCCCACCCGACCCGCCGCGACCATCCAAGGACTGCCGCGCAGGGTCCCGCGGAGCGCTTTCCAGGCCGACGCCGGCTACGGCAGCGAGGCGCACTTTCGCTTGCGGCCGAGCGAACTGGGCGGCCTTATGTAATAGGCACGTCTCGTCGGTGAGCGTGTGGCCCAGGGGGCAGATCCCTTGCCAGCCAAGCGCTACTCGGGACGCGGCCGCCTGCCGCTGGCACTGCGGCGCAGCAGGGCACTAGCCGCTGTCGGTGACTGTCTTAGTAGCACGCACGCGGCCCAAAACCGCCATGACGCGGCGTAAGATGATCCCGGCGCCCAAAATAAAATGACCTTCGCGCCGAGGCTCTGGAGGAGAACCGTTGAACGCCCCTTCTGCGGAAGGCACCTGGCACCCGTACTTTTGCCGCGAAGATCCATAGACTCATAGCGGCGAGCGTGATCGGGCTGGCTGTGATCGCGCTGTCGGCCGCCGGTTGCTCCCAGAATGATGCCGCCCAGGAAGCCGCCAAGAGCAAGGCCGCTCCCGGCGTTCCCGTCGTCACGGCGCCGGTCGTGCGCAAAACCATGCCGGTCAAACTGCAGGCCATCGGCAACGTCGAACCGTATACCACCGTGGCGGTGAAGTCGCGCATCGACGGCCAGATCACCGCGGTGCGCTTCCAGGACGGGCAAGACGTGAAAGAGGGTCAGCTGCTGTTCGAGCTCGACCCGCGCGCGCTGCAGGCGCAGGTCAAGCAGCTGCAGGCCAATCTCCAGCGCGACACAGTGATCGTCGCGAACAACCAGGCCAAGGAGAAGCGCTACGCCGATCTGCTGGAGAAGGGGTTCATCTCGGCGGACGCGTACAACCAGATCAAGACCGACCTCGATGCGGCGCAGGCGAACGTCCAGGCCGACCAGGCCGGACTGGAATCCGCCCGCGTGCAGCTGTCCTATACCCGGATCGTCTCGCCCATCACCGGGCGGGCGGGCAAAATCATGATCCAGATCGGCAACGTGGTGAAGGCCAACGACACGCAATCGCTGGTCATCATCAATGCGGTGGTGCCGATCTATGTCAGCTTCGCGGTGCCCGAGCAGTACCTGTCCGACATCCGCGCTTTCATGGCAAAGGGATCGCTCGGTGTCCAAGCCGCTCCGACGGGAGTCGCAACCGCGGAGACCGACGGGCGGCTCAGCTTCATCGACAACCTGGTGGACGCGCAGACCGGCACGATTCGCCTGCGCGCCACCTTCCCCAACAAAGACCATGTGTTGTGGCCAGGGCAGTTCGCCAACGTGACGCTGATGCTGCGCCAGCAGTCCGATGCGATCGTCATTCCCTCGCAGGCGCTGCAGAACGGCCCCAACGGCCAGTACGTATACGTGGTCAGGCCGCAGGACCAGAGCGCCGAGATGCGCAGCGTCACCCTGGAGCGCATGGATGGCCTGGAGGCGGTGATCGCCAGCGGACTGAAGGAAGGCGAGACGGTGGTCACCAGCGGGCAGATCCGGCTCACTCCGGGCGCGAAGGTGGCGCCGAAGGCCGGGTGAAGCCATGAACATCTCCGAGATCTTCGTCCGCCGCCCGGTCATGACCATCCTGGTCATGATCGGCATTCTCACCTTCGGCGTGCTGGCCTACCGGCAGCTGCCGGTGGCGCAGTTGCCCAACGTGGATTTCCCGACCATCCAGGTCACTGCCGGACTGCCGGGGGCGAGCCCGGAGACCATGGCTTCCGCGGTGGCCACGCCGCTCGAGAAGGAATTCTCGGCGATCGCCGGGCTCGAGCAGATGACCTCTGCCAGCGCCAAGGGAACGTCGCAGATCACGTTGCAATTCACGCTCGACCGCAGCATCGATGCGGCCGCGCAGGACGTGCAGACAGCGATCGCGCTCGCGCGCCGCAACCTGCCGCCCGACATGCCGATTCCGCCGTCGTACCGCAAGGTCAACCCGGCGGATCAGCCGGTGTTCTACCTCGCGCTGACCTCGGACACCTTCCTGAGGTCGACGGTGTCCGAGTACGCCGAGACCCTGATCGCCCAGCGGCTGTCCACCGTCAGCGGCGTGGCCCAGGTGCTGGTGTACGGCTCGCAGAAATACGCCGTGCGCGTCCAGGTCGACCCCAACTCCATGGCTGCGCGCGGCGTCGGCATCGACGAAGTGGAACAGGCCGTCGCCCTGCACAACGTGAATCTCCCGACTGGCACGCTGAACGGTCCGCAGCGCGCCGTGTCGGTGGAGTCGACCGGCCAGCTCGTCAACGCCGCCGGCTTCCGCGAGCTGATCGTCACCTATCGCAACGGCGCGCCGCTGCGGCTCAAAGACATCGGCAACGCGATCGACAGCGTGCAGGACGACAAGCAGGCGGCCTGGTACAACGACAAGCGCGGCATTCTCATCTCGGTCTTGCGCCAGCCGGGCACCAATACCGTCGAGGTGGTCGACGCCATTCGCAAGCTGCTCCCGGTATTCCGCCAGCAGATCCCGCCCGGGATCAACGTGGACATCGTCTACGACCGCTCCGAGTCGATCCGCGAATCGGTGCGCGACGTTCAGTTCACCCTGCTGCTCGCGCTGGCGCTGGTGGTGATGGTGATTTTCCTGTTCCTGCGCAACCTGTCGGCCACGCTCATCCCGAATCTGGCGCTGCCCATGTCCATCATCGGCACCTTCTCGGTGATGTACCTCATGGGATACAGCCTCGACAACCTGTCGCTGATGGCGCTGACCTTGTGCGTGGGCTTCGTCGTGGACGATGCGATCGTGATGCTGGAGAACATCACGCGGCATCTGGAGATGGGCAAGTCCGCGCTGCAGGCCACCTTCGAGGGTTCGAGGGAGATCGCCTTCACCATCGTGTCGATGACCGTGTCGCTTGCCGCCGTGTTCATCCCGGTCCTGTTCATGGGCGGCGTGCTCGGCCGGCTGCTGCACGAGTTCGCCGTCACCATCATCGCGGCCATTCTGGTCTCCGGCTTCGTGTCGCTCTCGCTCACCCCGCTGCTGTGCAGCCGCATGCTGCGGTCCGAGCACGACAAGCGGCACGGGCGCGTCTACATGGCGCTGGAGCGGATGTTCGACGCGATCCGTAACGGCTACGACCGGACTCTGCGGCTGACGCTCGCCTTTCCGCGCGTGTGCGTTGCGGCGTTTTTCGGCATCACCGTCGCTGACCGGCTATCTGTTCTACGTCATGCCCAAAGGCTTTCTGCCCAGCGAGGACGTGGGGCAGTTGTTCGCCTTCACCGAGGCCGGCCAGGACATCTCCTTCGACGGCATGTACGAGCTGCAGCAACAGGCGGCCGCGATCATCCGCACCGACCCGGCGGTGGACGCCACCATGTCCTTCATCGGAGCGACCGGCTCCAGCCAGACCATGAATCTGGGCCGCGTCCTCATTCGGCTCAAGCCGCGCGGCGAGCGCCCGACCGCGGACGAAGTGATGCAGAGACTGCGGCCCAAGCTGCAGTCGCTGCCGGGGATCAAGGTCTATCTGCAGAATCTTCCGACTATCCGGCTGGGCGGCGTGCTCACCAAGAGCCAGTACCAGTTCACGCTGCAGGACTCGGACGCCGACGAGCTGTACCACTGGGCGCCGATCATCGAGGAGAAGATCCGCAGCCTGGCCGGTTTCCAGGACGTCACCAGCGATCTGCAGATCAAGAACCCGCAAGTGGTGCTCGACATCAACCGCGACAAGGCTTCGGCGTTGGGCGTCACGGCGCAGCAGATCGAGAACGCGCTCTACGATGCCTACGGCCAGCGCCAGGTGTCGACCATCTACACGCCCACCAACGAATACTGGGTGATCCTCGAGTTGATGCCCAAGTACCAGCTCGATCCTTCCGCGTTGTCGCTGCTGTACGTCCGCAGCTCCAGCGGCAACCTCGTTCCGCTCGGCGCCGTCGCGAAGATGACGCCGGCCGTCGGCCCGCTGATCATCAGCCATCTCGGGCAACTCCCGGCGGTGACCATTTCCTTCAACCTGAAACCCGGCGTGGCGCTCGGTCAGGGCATTGCCGAGGTCAACAAGGTGATGGCGGACCTGCGCGCACCGGGTACCTTGAACACCAGCTTCCAGGGCTCGGCGCAGGCGTTCCAGGCGTCGCTGTCCGGCATGGGCATTCTATTGATCCTGGCGGTGTTCGTGATCTATTTGATCCTGGGCATCCTGTACGAGAGCTTCATCCATCCGCTGACGATTCTGTCGGGGTTGCCGACGGCCGGGCTCGGCGCGCTGCTGACCCTGATGCTGTTCCATATCGAGCTCGACATGTACGGCTTCGTCGGGCTGGTCATGCTGATCGGCATCGTCAAGAAGAACGCGATCATGATGATCGACTTCGCCATCGAGGCGCAGCGCAAGCACGGCAGAAGCCCCGAGTGAGGCGATCTACGAGGCGGCGCTGATCCGCTTCCGCCCGATCATGATGACCACCATGGCCGCCCTCATGGGCACGCTGCCCATCGCGCTCGGGTTGGGTGCGGGAGCCGAAGCGCGGATGCCGCTTGGCCTCGCCGTGGTCGGCGGTCTGCTGGTGTCGCAGGTGCTGACGCTCTACATCACGCCGGTGATCTACATCTACATGGAGCGCTTCCAGGAGTGGCTGCGGATGCGGTCGAGACGGCGGCGAACCCCGGCTGGACCCGGCGTGCTGGATACTGCGCGGACAGCTCGCGCTCCGCGCACGACGGACTGACGCGGGTCACCGGCTTTCTATCCAATGCCTAGCCGTTCCGACACGTAGCGCGTCGCAGCCGCAGCGTCCAGGTCGATCCCGGCAAGGCCTACATGGCCATCGGGTCGCAGAAGGTAGAAACAGCGCTGGGGAATGTGTGCGCGCGCGAGCTCCCGGTCGTTGGAAGGATCGCTGGGTAGCGCGAGAATGCGCAGCAGCTCGTCCAGGCCCGGCACCCCACCCGCAGGCGCGGACTGCCCGATCAAGATCAGACTAAACCGGGTGTCGTCCAGTTTGCCAATCAGATCTTCGATCGGGCCATCCGGCCTGAGCTTGAGCCGTAGCCACGGAAAGCGATCACCGGCGCGCGGCGCGGCGTCGGGCAGGCCTGCGAGGGTTTCCGAGAGCGGGCTGTCGGGGTAGCGGATACCGATCTGCGAGATGGTGCGGAATGCGAGTTTCTGCACTCTCTCGAAGCGCATTGCGAAAGCCATGAGCTTCACCAGGACTCGCGTGCGGAACAGTCCGGCTAGCCAATTGTCCGAGACAACGAGCGAGAAGCCCCGGTCGGTGGTGCTCAGCAACCGCTCGGCGACCGGGATGCGCTCGTTCTCGTAGGAGTCGAGCAAACGTGCGTCCGCGCGCCCGACACGACGAGGGCCAGCTTCCATGCCAGGTTGTATGCATCCTGCAAGCCGGTGTTCATGCCTTGCGCGCCGACCGGGCTGTGTATGTGCGCAGCGTCGCCCAGCAGGAAGCAGCGGCGGTCGCGAAAGCGCGCGGCACGGCGATGATGGATGCGGTAGGTGGAGAACCAGCTGCAAGCCTGAAAGGTCAGCCCGGCTCCCGCTTCCTCGCGCATCGAGGGAACCACCGCGTCGAAGTTCAGATCAGCGCTGTCTCGCAGCGCCGGTGGCACGATCCCGACGACCCGCCAGTGATTGGTTCCGCGCATCGGGAAGAACAAGTGGAATCCTTCGCGCCACAGATACACGTTGAGCTCATCCGGCACCATTGCTCCTGTCGCTTGCGTATCCGCGACGAAGAACACATGCTCGTAAGGTGCGCCCTCGAAGGCGATTCCGCTCAAGCTGCGCACCGCGCTATGCGCGCCGTCGCATCCCGCGACCCACGCGGCCGTGATATCACGCTGCGTGCCGTCCGGCTGCTTGAGCGTTGCGGTGACCTGACCGGGCTGCTGCGCGAGGCCGACCAGTTCCGTGCTCCAACTGACCGCCATGCTCCAGTTGCGCAGGGCTTCACCCAGCAGTCGCTCGTTATCGTCCTGGCCGAGGATGAGGAGGAAGGGATAAGGACTCAGATCGCGCCCTATGTCACCTAGCGGCACGCGCGCGGCCCGTCGGCCCAGTGCCCAGATGTTGGCTCCAGTGGCGCGTTTCCCAAGCTCCAGTGCGCGCTCCACGATACCGAGGTGCGCGTAGATCTCGAGGGTGCGCGCCTGCACGCCCAGCGCCCTCGTCTGGAGAGACGGGCCGGCGTGCCGGTCTACGATCAGCGTGCGCACGCCGCGCCGACCGAGTTGATTCGCGAGCATCAGCCCGGTCGGGCCAGCTCCGACGATGAGGACCTCGACATCCATAACCTCGCCGCCCATCTGATCCATCTCCTTCAGCCGACTTCGTCGAACTAAAGAATACCGGACCTTCGTCGGCAAAGCTCAGAGCCGGGAGCACCCGCGTGACGTTGTTGATCCACCGCGTGCCCGCGCCAGTTCGCCGGGGTCCACAGGATCACCAGTTCGCGGAGCTCGGCGTCTCGACCTGCTCATCCTGCTTGGCAGTTAGGAGGCAGGTAGTTAGCCGGGATATTGGTTCGGTTTTCGCCTTTGGCCGTCATGCTGCCCGGCACGGGAGCATATCCACACACCCATGCGACCGGAACGATAGGTGCGTCTTCGACGATGGCCGGACGAAGCGTAAGGACTTTGCCTTGCAGGACTTTGTTTGCGCGGTTGCCGAACGTGACATGGATCGCACCGGCCTCGATCGTCACCGAGGCAACCACGTTGCTCACCATTTTTTCCGGGACGGGCAGTTCGGCGCTGGGATTGTCGAGCGGAAGCGTGTGTGCATTCCCCCACGCGGCGGCGACTTGCTTCTTCGCGACGTTCGATCAGTGGTCCGGCTTCCAGAACTTGTCCTCTGACGATCCTGCTCTGATAGCTGGGGATCGCAAACAGCGCCAGGATAGCGATGATCGCCAGTACCACCACCATTTCGATCAAGGTAAAGCCGTCGTTCGGTGCCTTCATCAGGTCGCCCTGGCCCGTCCTACTTAGGATGACACGGATCTGGGCCAGATGACGATCGTCGGCCTGCGCTCTTGAATGAACCAGTATCCCGCGTGGCTAGCACTCATTGCTGCGCAATACGGCTTCGAGATTGCGCTTCTGCTGATTCATCCTGTCCATCGCTGCCGTACTACCGCCAGCGCGCTGTTGTTGGCGTAGTGATTCCATCGATTCGCTGAGCCGCGCGCAAGTAGCCTTCTTGCTCGCCGCGCTCGCTGCTGCGCTCTGACGTTCGGCGAAAGTCTCCGGCGCGCTTTGCTGAGGGGCACCTGCGTTGGATGCGGGCGCGTCCCGTGGCAGACCTTCTTGCAACTTGGCGGCAGCCGCGGCAAGGGCCTGCACCTGTCGCATCTTGTCCTGTTCCGCTTGGCATTCCGCTTCGATCTGCGAGCGGATAGCAGGTGCAGAGCCGCGCTTCTCGTAGACGGAGGCAACGAGTCGCCGCTGCTCCCCTGCTTTCGCGTCGGCAAGCTGTCGTTCCATGGTGGCTCCGGCTTCGCGTGCCCAGACGATCTTCAGGGACGCCTGGCCTCGGGATGTGCACTCGGCGTCCACCGCCTGCGTCTCCGCGCTCACCGTTGTGGTAGCTTTCCCGGTCCGCTTGACCTCTGTGCCACCTTCGCACGGCGTATCCTGGTAACTGTTCCCGCATCGATACATCGACTTCCCGGCCGCCGAAGCCGGAACTGCTAGCCATGCGAGCGCGCAAAGGATATACGCCGCTGTTCTGAGATCCATGAGTTCATCTCTCCATTGAGAAGCCCGCTCGCGAGCGCTGCCGTCGAGTGGCCGCACAGGATGTGATCGGCGGACGGCGGCCGTTTCGCGCAGCGCGCGACGAGAGAAGCAAGTCCTAGACCGGGGTTCTGGATCCGCTCTCATTCGCGAGCACGACACCTCTCGCGAGCGTACTGGCGCTCATACAGCGAGCGGATCACCCATCCCGACGCCCAGCTTCCGCAACCACAGGTCCGTTGCATTTCACTGCTGCCTCACAATTGGGCCACAAGCGGTGGGGAGAGAATGTTGCGTTGTGAAATCGAATGGAAGCGCAAGTCGACTCAGTGAATAAACGCGGATAACCAGACCCGCAGTCCCACAGCCCCGCCGCTGCCCTGTTTGCCTATAATGGGCCACGACCCTGGCTTGGCCCCGCCGGTAGCGGCTGGCGGGCGCAGAATGAAAAAATAGTCGTCCGGGGACAAGGCCACCGCCACCAAAAGAACTAGGAGACTTCCATGACCGACACCATCAAATACGTCCTCGACGAGACGCAGATCCCGAAGTACTGGTACAACCTCATGGCGGATCTCCCGTCGCCGCCTCCGCCAGTGCTGCATCCGGGCACGCTCCAGCCGATCGGCCCGGACGACCTCGCGCCGCTGTTCCCGATGTCGCTGATCATGCAGGAGGTGAGCGCCGAGCGCGAGATCCAGATCCCCGAGCCGGTGCGTCAGGTCTACCGCCAGTGGCGTCCGAGCCCGTTGTATCGCGCACGGCGCCTGGAGCGAGCGCTCGACACGCCGGCGCGCATCTACTACAAGTACGAGGGCGTGAGCCCGGCCGGCAGCCACAAACCCAACACGGCCGTACCACAGGCCTTCTACAACGCGGAGGCGGGGATCAAGAAGATCAGCACCGAGACCGGGGCCGGCCAGTGGGGATCGTCGCTCGCCTTCGCCGGCGCGCTGTTCGGCATCGAGGTGCTGGTGTTCATGGTGAAGGTCTCCTTCAATCAGAAGCCCTATCGCCGTGCGCTGATGGAGACCTACGGTGCGCGCTGTATCGCCAGCCCGTCCATGGAAACGGACGTGGGCCGCATGATCCTGGCCGCCACGCCCGATAGCAATGGCAGCCTGGGCATCGCCATCTCCGAAGCGGTGGAAGTGGCCGCCAAGAACGACGACACCAAATACGCGCTCGGCTCGGTGCTCAATCACGTCCTGCTGCACCAGACCATCATCGGGCAGGAGGCCATCAAGCAGCTCGAGATGGCCAACGACTATCCCGACATCATCGTCGGCTGCACCGGCGGCGGGTCGAATTTCTCCGGCATCGCCTTCCCCTTCATCGGCGCGCAACTGCGCGGCGGCAAGAAAGTCAAGGTCATCGCGGTGGAGCCGGCCGCTTGCCCAAGCCTCACACGCGGCAAGTATGCCTACGACTTCGGCGACACGGGTCACCTCACGCCGCTAGTGAAAATGCATACCCTCGGGTCGACGTTCATCCCGCCCGGTTTCCATGCGGGTGGTTTGCGTTATCACGGCATGGCCCCGCTGGTATCGCACGTCAAGCAGCTGGGCTTGATCGACGCCAAGGCCTATCACCAGAAAGCCTGCTTCGAAGCCGGCGTGTTCTTCGCGCGTACCGAAGGCATCGTGCCTGCGCCCGAGGCCAACCACGCCATCAAGGGCGCGCTCGACGAGGCAATGCGCTGCAAGCAGGAAGGCACGTCGCGCGCCATTCTGTTCAATCTATGCGGCCACGGCCACTTCGACATGCAGGCCTACACGGACTATTTCGCCGGCAAGCTGGTCGATCAGAACTACGACGAGAAGGAACTGGCGATGGCGCTGGCAGGCTTGCCGTCGGTGAAGGAGGCTGCGTAGCCAGACGGGCGCGGGCCTGGTATCCGTCAGTTCCAGCGTGCTCGTTGTACCTTAGCGCGCTCGCGGCGCGGAGGATGGGTTGATCTCATCCTCCACCGCCAACCACGGCGGGGATAGCGTCAACCTGCGGCGACCGATGAGATTCGCTCGTCCCCTCAAGTTCGTGCTGCTTGGTGTTGCCGTGCTGCTGGTTACGGGTCTGGGCTACGGCGCATACATGCTCTCGCAACTCGCGCCGATCGGCGCCGCGTATGCCGCGAAAGTCTTGTGTTCGAGCGTGTTCGTCTCTGGCCGGGCGGTCGAGGACGTGGTCCGCGAAGACCTGATGGCGGACAACCATCCGCTGTTGCACCTGATTCAGCCCGCCGCGGATACGACTCGCGGGATCGCGACCGCCACCTTCCTCGGGATGACAGAGCGCGAGGCCACCTATCGCCCGGGTTTGGGATGCACCATCGTCGTCGGGACGATGCCGGCGAGGCTCGCGGTCGCGGTAGACACCGGGATAACCTCCGCACCTCCGAGCGCTGCCGGCCATGCCGATGGCTTGCCGGTAGGGGCGCCAGCGAAAAATGTCGACCCGGCCAAGCTGCAAGCCGCCATCGACTGGGCCTTCGCCGAACCCGATCCCGCACGCCTGCGCCGCTCGCGTGCGGTGATCGTGGTTCAGGGCGGCCGCGTTATCGCCGAGCGCTATGCACCGGGGTTCTCTGCAGATACGCCTATGCTCGGCTGGTCGATGACCAAGACGGTGACCGGTGTTCTGGTCGGCACCCTGGTCCAGACAGGCAAGTTCTCGCTCGAGCAAAAGAGCGCTGGTGCCGGAGTGGCGCGCTCCCGGCGATCCGCGCGCCGACATCACGCTGGACCAGCTGCTGCGCATGACCAGCGGACTACGATTCACCGAGAACTACGGCGATCCGCTGGAGGACGTGGCGCTGATGCTGTTCGCGCGCGCCAACGGCGCGGCCTACGCCATCGACAAGCCGCTCGAGGTCCCACCCGGAACGCGGTGGCAATATTCCAGCGGCACCACGAACATTCTGTCCCGGATCATCCGTGACGCCGTGGGCGGAACCGAGCAGGACTACCTTGCGTTTCCCCGGCGCGCATTGTTCGATCGCATCGGCATGCGCAATGCGCCGTCATCGAGCCGGATAGCTCCGGCACGTTGGTCACGTCCTCGTTCATGTATGCGACTGCCCGGGACTGGGCGCGTTTCGGTCAGCTTCTGCTGCAGGACGGGGTGTGGAACGGTGAGCGCATTCTGCCGGAGGGCTGGGTGAGGTACATGGCCACGCTCACGCCGCAGTCCAAGCGCAAGGACTTCGGTGCCCATCTGTGGGTCAAAGTGCCGCCGCCTTTCGACAGCGTGGCTTACTCCGCGTCCGCAACTTCCCTCAGATACGTTCCATGCCGTCGGGCACGAGGGCCAGTTCGTGAGCGTCATACCGAGCCGCCAGCTGGTGGTGGTGCGTCTGGGCCTCAGCCGTGGCGAGCACGCGTGGGATCACGACGCGCTTTCTCGCTCGACTGCTGGCGGCGTTCCCCGAGTGATTCTCGATGCGCACGCTCAATGCGAACGGGCTTGCATCTACGCGGAGCGGATGCCCTCGCCGTGCCCTCCAAACAGCCGCCGAACGGTATCGATGGTGTCCGCCTCCTCCGGCCGCTTGTCGGTCCTGTAGCGCTTGACGCGAGCGAAGCGCAGCGCGAGTCCGCCCGGATACTGCGGGCTCTCCTGGATCTCGTTCACCGCGATCTCCACCACTAGCTCGGGTCGCACGTAAACGGTATAGGCATCGCGTCTGGTCTCCAGGGCCAGCAGCGCTTGCGTCTGCCATTCCAGCAGCTCGTCGGTCAGGCCCTTGAAGGTCTTGCCCAGCATGACGAAGCCGCCGCTCGCCGTGTCGCGTGCGCCGAGGTGCAGGTTGGACAGCCAGCCTTTGCGGCGGCCGCTTCCCCATTCCACGGCGAGCACGACGAGATCGAGCGTGTGCGCCTGCTTGATCTTGAGCCAGGTGCTTCCTCTGCCGCCGGCTTCGTAGGGCGCAGCCAGCGACTTGGCCATGATGCCCTCGTGTCCGCGCGCGAGCGCGGCATCGAAGAATGCCTGCGCGCCGGCCACGTCGTCAGTCACCAATCGTGGGATAACCAGTTCGCTCGGGCAGCGTCGCGGACAGCACAGCGAAGCGTTCGGCTGCCGGGCGGCCGGTCAGATCCTCGCTCCTCGTCGCGCAGGCAGTCGAAAAAGAACACGCTGAGCGGCAGCTCCTGTCGCATCTTCTCCACATCCAGTCTGCGTCCGAAGCGGCGCATGGTGACCTGGAACGGATGCGGCCTCCCGTCGGGCTGCAGCGCGATGGTCTCGCCGTCCAGGATCAACGCCCGGGATGGCAGCAGGCGCACCGCCTCGACGATCTCGGGCACCGCGAGGGTGATGTCGTTGAGCCCGCGGCTGTACACGCGCACCTCGTCGCCCGACTTGTGAGTCTGAACCCGTGCGCCATCGAGCTTCCACTCCAGCGCCGCCGTTCCGAGTTGCCTCAGCGCATCCTCCACGTCCTGCGCCGGCTGCGCCAGCATGGGCAGCAAGGGTTGAAACAACTGCAGCGAAAACCCCTGCAGACCTGCGCCGCCTGCGGTCAGCGCGGCGCGTGCTACGCTCGCCAGCCCGCCTGCCACCATCGCGGCGCGCCGGACTTCGCGCGCGGGCACCTGCGCGGCCTGCGCGATCGCCTCCAGCATTACACCTTCCAGCGCACCCTGGCGCAGCTCACCGAACAGCAGACGGACGAGAAACTCCTGTTCCTGCGCGGTGGAGCGGGCGAGAAGCTCCGCGAGCAGCCGCTTGCGCTCGGCCGTCGAGCCGGGGCCGCTGGTCTGGGCGATCGATTCCAGCGCGCCGTCGACGTCGCTCAAGCTCAGAGCGGGCGATGACGTGGGAATAGCGGTGCGCGCCTGCATGATGGCAGCCGGCCCCACGCCGAGTTTGTTCTGCCGGGTTTCGCCAGACAGAAAGGCGACCGCGATCGCGATTTCTTCCGGGGCGAGGCGGCGCAGGCAATCGGCGAGCGCGCCGATCTTCTCCAGGCGGCTGCTGGTGGCAGCCACTCGGCGCGACGTTGCGGCCAGCTCAGCGAGCAACATGGGATGAAAATTTGCGCAGCGTGGGTTCCCTCCGCTACCGCGTTGCGAGAGAATCCCCACCGGGTGCGCCGATACCGGTGCGTCCCCACAGGGCAGAGCAAGAGAGGAGACGCGGCATGAGGTTCATTTATTTCCTGATCATCGGTGCCATCGCGGGCTGGCTCGCGGGACAGATCATGAAGGGCAGCGGCTTTGGAGTGATCGGCAACATCGTGATCGGCGTCGTCGGCGCGTTGATCGGCGGTGTCGTATTCGAGCTACTCGGATTCGTTGCGCTGGGATTGGTAGCGCAGTTGATCACCGCTACCGTCGGCGCCATTATCCTCATCTGGATCGTGGGCTTGATCAAGAAGAAATCCTGAACGGACGCGCCGCTTGATGTCAACCCGCAGGCCGAGGCTACCGTTGTAACCCGGTCGATCTAGCCGGGGCCGAACTCATGATCTCCTTGCCGGTCGGATTGTCAACTACTGTCTGGGCTTGCGCCAGCCGCGCCATCGCCCTAGACTCCGGGCTGACCCACCTGCTCTATTAGGGGAGACGCTCCCAAAGTGGTCGTTTACAACCTTTCCTGCGATAACGCGCACGAGTTCGAAGGCTGGTTCGCCTCGCCCGAGGCGTTTCAGCATCAACACACGGGAGGCCACGTGTTCTGCCCCGTGTGTGGCTCTTCTGCCGTCGCGAAATTGCCCAGCGCGCCCTACGTGAACCTGCCGCGGACCGAGCCGGAAAAAGAGACCGCTGTCACCGGCGGCCCGGACTTCATGGCCAAGCTGCGCGCCAAGGTCATCGAGTACGCTCTCAAGCATACCGAAGACGTGGGCGAGCGTTTCCCGGAGGAGGCGCGCCAGATCCACAGTGGCGAGGCGCCCGAGCGTGCCATCCGCGGCCAGGCTTCCAGGCAGGAGGTCGAGGAACTGCGCGAAGAGGGTATCGAAGTCGTCGCGCTGCCCCTGGCGCCGGTGCCGCCGGAGCGCCTGCACTGACGCCTTGAGCTTTGCCGGTAGCGCGCTACTTGAACTCGTGCAGCGCGATGCGGTTCTTCTCGATGAATCCCCAGTCGTACTGCACGCCGAGCCCCGGTCCCTGCGGCACGGGCACGCAGCCGTCCTTGCCCACGCAGTCGAGCTGATCGGTGTAGTCGTCCTTGTACACCGGCGGCACTGCGTTCGGACAATCCGGACCGACTAAAGCGACCTCGTAATAATTGCTGTTGCGCATGGCCGCCATGCAGTGCCGGTGCGCCGGGCCGCAGGCGTGCACCTCTGCATCCAGTCCGAAGGACTCGGCCAAATGCGCGATCTTCATCGCGCCGGTAATGCCCATGTCGTACTCGGGATCCACGCGCACGAAGTCGGTGCCGCCGGCGATGATGAAGTCCGCCTTCGGCTCCACGCCGCGGATATGCTCCGTCTGCAGCAGCGGTGTCTTGATCATCTCGCGCAGCTTCTTGTGGGCGAAGGCCGAGGTGCCGGCGTCGCGGAACGGATCTTCGTACCAGAAATAATTCGCCTCGTCGCAGGCGCGTCCGACATACAGCGCGTCGGCGAAAGTCCGCAGCTCGCAGGCGGGATCGATCATCAGCTCCATGCGATCACCCACTCTCTGGCGCACGAACAAAAGGTTCTCGGCCTCGATACGCTTGTTCCCCTCGTGCCAGCCGTGGATCTTGAACGCGCGGTAGCCGATCTCGTAGCATTGCTGAGCGAAGTCCGCGAACGCCTCCTTGCTGTGCAGGCCGCCGTTGTGATCGCCGTGGTAGGTGCTGGCGTAGGCCGGCAGGCGCTTGCGGTAGCCGCCGAGCAGCTCGCAGACCGACGCATTCAGCTTCTTGCCCGCCAGGTCCCACAACGCGATGTCGATGGGGCCGTGCCCCATGTGGTCGAATTGCCGCGCCTCGCGCTTGAGATCGTCGTAGATCCCTTCGCGCTCCTCCGCCTCGCGCCCGATCAGGGACGGCGCCAGCATCAGCGTCTGCCCGAGCGCGGCAGCGGAGCCGACCCAGTGCGTGACGTACTCACCGCGCAAGCCATTGTCGGTCATGATCGCCACCGCGTACTTGGTCAGCCGGGTCTTCGCTCCGCGTGCATAGCTCAGCGCGCCCACACCGCCTCCGCCTCCGGCTACCCCCAGGTTCGCGGCGTCGAACTGGAATACATGCACTTCCACCCGCGTGATTCGGCTCATGACGTTCTCCTCCTGTGGTTGTGAGCGGGCGGATGGTAGCGCGATGCCGCGCGGTTTGCAGGCCGACTGCGCCGCTGTGCTATAAGAGCGCGATGGCTCCGCGCTCGGCTGCGCCTTATCTCGTCCTCGCCTGCGGCGTGGCGGTCGCTTCCACCGCCTCGATCCTGATCCGTTTCGCCCAAGGCGAGGGGGTCCCGTCGCTGGCTATCGCCGCGGTTAGGCTGGGCTTGGCCGCGCTGATCCTCACGCCTTTGGTGTGGGCGCGCTCGTCGCGCGAGCTGCTGCGACTGCGCGGCCGGGATCTGGCGCTCCCGCTGCTCGCCGGCGCTTTTCTCGCCGTGCACTTCTGGTCGTGGATCGCTTCGCTGGCCTACACCTCGGTGGCGAGCAGCACCGCGCTGGTCACGACCAATCCGCTGTGGGTCGGGCTCGCTTCGGTGTTGATCCTCGGCGAGCGGTTCAGCCGCGCGACCATCGCGGGCATCGCGTTGACGCTGGCCGGCAGCGCGCTCATCTTCGTGAGCGACAGCTCTGCGCAGAATGCTGGGGTTCAACCTGACCCGCTGCTCGGAAACCTGCTCGCCTTGCTGGGTGCGGTGGCAGCATCCGGCTACCTTCTGGTGGGCCGCGCCTTGCGCGCGCGTATCGGGCTGCTGGCGTACATCTGGCTGGCGTACAGCACCGCCGCGGTGTTGCTGCTGCTCGCAGTCGGGGCGACCGGCTCGACGCTATCGGGATACTCCACGCTCGCCTATGCCGCGCTGCTCGGGCTGGCGCTGGGGCCGCAGCTGATCGGCCACTCCGCGTTCAACTGGGCTCTGCGGCATTTGTCCGCGACCTTCGTCGCCTTGTCTATCCTCGGCGAGCCGGTCGGCTCCGCGCTGCTGGCAGTGGCCATCTTCGGCGAGCGTCTGGCGCCGGTGCAGCTCGCCGGCTTCGTGCTGCTGCTGGTGGGGATCTACCTCGCGGCGCGAGGCGAGCGCGGCAGTAGCGCAGCTGGCGCGGCGGCTGGAAGGAGTACTACTGGGAGCCGCTGAACCTGGCTTCCGGAACCGCTGCACTACGCGCTGCGCAGCCCTGCGTCCTCGTACGGTATCCACGGCCGCTTCACGTCTTCGGCCAGTCCTCGATGGGTGATCTGTCCCGCGTAGACTTGCAAGCCGGCGCGCAGCCCGGCATCGCGCGCCAGTGCGGCGTTCAACCCCTCACTCGCCAGTTGGACGATGTATGGCAGCGTAGCTTGCGTGAGCGCGAGAGTCGCGGTTCGTGCCACCGCGGAAGGCATGTTCGCCACGCAGTAGTGCACTACGCCTTCTTCGACGTAGGTCGGGTGCGAGTGCGTCGTGGGGCGCGATGTCTCCGCGATGCCGCCCTGGTCGATGGCGATGTCCACCAGCACCGATCCCCGTCGCATCGTTTTCAGCAGAGCGCGCGACAGCAACCGCGGCGCGAGCTTGCCGGGTGTGAGCGTGGCGCCGATGACGAGATCTGCGCCGGTCACATGCTCCGCCAGCGTGAGCGGTTCCGAGTAGCAGGTCTTGACCCGGCCCTGATACAAGTCCTCGAGATGCGCCAGCACCGCCGTGTTCAGATCGAAGACGGTTACGTCCGCGCCGATCCCGGTAGCCACGCGGACTGCGTTGGCGCCCGCGGCGCCCGCACCGATTACGACCACTCGGCCGGGTGCGACCCCGGGCACTCCGCCGAGCAGCACGCCGCTGCCGCCATTGGCCATCGTGCAGTGCCCAGGCACCGAACTGGATCGACAGCTTGCCGGCGATGCGAGACATCGGCGCGAGCAGTGGCAGCCCGCCGCTCGCGTCGGTAACGGTTTCATAGGCGATGCCGCTGACGCCCGAGCGCAGCAGCGCGTCGAGCAGGGCGGGCTCGGGAGCCAGATGCAGGTAGGCGAACAGGATCTGGCCCCGGTGCACGAGACCGTACTCGGCCTCCTGCAGCTCTTTGACCTTCACGATCATTTCGGCCGACCACACTTCGGCAGCGTCGCGCGCGACCCGCGCGCCGACGCGCCAGATACGCGTCATCGGGGAACCCGACTTGCGCGCCGGCCCCGGGCTGCACCAGAACCTCGTGTCCGTGTCGCACCAGGGCGTAGGCGCCCTGCCGGGGTGAGCCCGACGCGGTACTCGTGGTCTTTGGTTTCCTTGGGGACGGCCGATCAGCATGGCTCGCTCCTAATGCACGCTTGGCCGTTCGACTGCTCCGGAAACCGGCGGTTCAACAGACGGCAAGGCGGAGCGGCCTCAGGCAGTTTGCGAACGTGCGCCGGGAGGAGCAGAGGGCGTGGCCTTGCGCGCGGCATAGACTAGACGTGCCAGCAGCAGCATGCCGAGCAAGGCGCCGAAGATGAGCGGCTCGGTGATGTCCTTTTTCACCAGCCACCAGAAGTGCAGCACGCCGAGCGTTGCGATCACGTAGACCAGGCGGTGCAGCAGCTGCCAGCGGCGGCTGCCCAGGCGCTTCACCATCGCGTTGGTCGAGGTCGCGGCCAGCGGGATCAGCAGCAGGAAGGCGCTGAAGCCGACCGTGATGAAAGGGCGCTTGGCAATGTCCTTCAACATGCCAGGGAAGTCGAAGAACTGGTCCAGCCAGATATACGTGGTGAAATGCAAACAGACGTAGAAGAACGCGAACAGCCCCAGCATCCGCCGCATGCGCAGCAGCCAGTTCCAGCCGGTGAGCCGGCGCAGCGGCGTCACCGCTCAGCGTGATCAGCAGAAACGCCAGCGTCCAATAGCCGGTCGAGCGAGTGATGTACTCGATCGGATTCGCGCCCAGGCCGTGATGCGTGCCCAGCCAGACCAGGCGCGCAAACGGGATCAGGCACAGCGCGAACGCCGTTGCCTTGATCCACTGCACTTGCTCAGGTTTGAGTTTCGCTAGGAACATGGCATACCGTTAAAACGCCGAGAGGGGCAAGAACGAAGCGCTCACTTGCCGATTTAGACGTAACGCGAGTCGTCACCGCGTTCGCCTGAGTCACTCAAGCGCGGTTGGAGCTTCTCTGTATGGGTCTCAATCTTAGAAGTACTTGCGCAGGTCCATCCCCGCGTACAGCGAGGCGACCTGGTCGCCGTAGCCGTTGTACATCAGGGTCGGCCGCTTGCCGAACTCGCCGATTCGCCGCTCCTTGGCCTGGCTCCAGCGCGGATGGTCCACCTCGCGGGTTGACGTGGAATAGAAGCCGTACTCCTGCGGGTTGGCGAGCATCCACGTGGTCTTGGGCTGTTCCTCGACGAAGCGGATCTTGACGATGGACTTGCCGTTCTTGAAGCCATACTTCCACGGGACCACCACCCGCACCGGCGCGCCGTTCTGATTCGCCAGCGTCTCACCGTAGAGTCCCAGGCACAGAATGGTCAGCGGGTGCATCGCCTCGTCCATGCGCAGGCCCTCCAAGTAGGGCCAGTCCAGAATCGGCAGCTTCACGCCGGGCATCTGCTGCTCGTCCGCCAGGGACACGAACTCCACGTACTTGGCTTTGGAAGTAGGCTCGGCGCGCTTGATGAGCTCGGAGAACGAATAACCGACCCAGGGGATGACCATGGACCAGCCTTCCACGCAGCGCATCCGGTAGACGCGCTCTTCCAGCGGGGAGAGCTTGAGCAGATCCTCGATGCTCAGCACCTTGGGCTTCTTCACTTCGCCCTCGATCGAAACGGACCAGGGGTTGGGGTGCAGCTTGTGCGCCGTCTGGCTCGGATCCTCCTTGCCGGTGCCGAACTCGTAGTAATTGTTGTAAGTCATGATGTCTTTGAGCGGAGTGAGCTCCTCGCCGGTCGTGGACAGCGCGCTCTTGCGCACGTTCTGCAGCTTGACACCAGCGTGAGCCGCGTTTGGCAAGGTGATGCCGGCGGCCGTCAAACCCGCCGCACCTCCAATTCCCGCAGCGGCCCGGATGAACTCGCGGCGGTTGAGGTAGAGACTCCGCGATGTAATCTCGGAAGGGCGGATATCGGCGGGCTTTTTGATCAGCATACTGTTGCTCCAGAGCTTAGGGTCACGCAAAGTTGGTCGAAGTGAGTGCGATTAAATTACACTCTTTTTACTGCCTCGGCAGGGCGTCGGATCTGCAGCGGCCGGTTTGACCGCTTGGAGCAGTGTCGGTTCTGTCGAGCGCCGACGTGCTTCCGCCCATCCCGCAGCTGCGCGCAGTCAAGTCCACTGGATACGTGGCCCAACCCGCGTTGGATGCACCGTGCAGACTACGAGCGAAGCAGAAACAAGGTAGCGAGGCCCAGGAAAATGAAGAAGCCGCCGCTGTCGGTAATAGCCGTGATCAGCACGCTCGAGCCGACGGCCGGATCGCGGCCGAACTTTACCATCACGATCGGGACCAGCACCCCGAACATTGCGGCCACCAGGAGATTGAGCGTCATCGCCGCGGTCATCACCAGACCAAGCGCGACGCTGTTGTAGAGCAGCATGGCGAACCCGCCGATGATCCCGCCCCACACCAGGCCGTTGAGCAGGCTGATGATGATTTCCTTGATCAGCATCTTCTTCGCGTTGGCCGGGTTGATCTGGCCAAGCGCTAGCGAGCGTACCAGCATCGTGATGGTCTGATTGCCCGAATTGCCGCCGATGCCGGCGACGATGGGCATGAGCGCGGCGAGCGCCACCAGCTTCTCGATGGTGCCCTCGAAGACACTGATGACGCGTGAGGCAACGAAGGCGGTCACGAGATTGATCGCGAGCCACGTCCAGCGGTTGCGCGCGCTCGCCCAGACCGACGAGAAGATGTCCTCCTCCTCGCGCAAGCCGCCGAGGTTGAGCCGCTCGGCCTCGGCACGCTCGCGGATGAAGTCGAGCACCGCGTCTACCGTTACGCGTCCGACCAGCCTGCCGTTTGCGTCGGTGACCGGCGCGCTCACCAGGTCGTAGCGCTCGAACGCCTGGGCCGCTTCCTGTGCCTCGTCGTTGTCGTGCAGCGCCAGCAGGTCTGGTTTCATCACCTGGCTCACCAGGAGCTCGGGGTCGGTCACCAGCAATTTGATTGATCGGCAGCACGCCCATCAGCACTTCGGTGCGATCGACCACGAACAGCTGATCGGTGTGATCGGGCAGATCGTCCAGGCGCCGCAGGTAGCGCAGCACCACTTCCAGCGTGACATCGTCGCGGATGGTGACCAGGTCGAAGTCCATCAGCGCACCGACCGCATCCTCGCGGTAGGACATGGCGGCGCGCAACTGTTCGCGCTCCTCCACCGGCAGCGCCTTGAACACGTCGTCCATGACGTCGTCGGGCAGGTCCGGCGCCAGGTCGGCGAGCTCGTCGGTGTCGAGCGTCTCGGCCGCGGCGACCAGCTCCTCCGGCTCCATGTGCGCGATGAGGGTCTCGCGCACCGGCTCGGAGACTTCCAGCAAGATCTCGCCATCGCGATCGGCCTTGACCAGGTCCCACACGCGCAGGCGCTGGGCTAAGGGCAGGGCCTCCAGGATGTACGCGATGTCGGCCGGATGCAGCGAGTCGAGCCGCTTCTGCAGCTCCACCACGTGCTGCTTGTGCACCAGCGATTCGACCAGGTCGTGGCGCGGCCCTTCCTGCCTATGGACGAGCTCCTCCACGAGCTGCTGCTTCTCGAGCAGCTCGACGATCTGGTGGAGCGTGTCCTGCACGCTCTCCTGGACCTTGGACTCCTCGATTTCCGGCATCGGGACTTCGGCCACGGGAACCTCGGGCGGGGGAGCTAAGACACAAAGCGAGGATCACGCCAGTGCGCGACGATCACGCCAGTGCCCGCAGCGGATACGGTCAGACTGTGGATCGGCCCGGAAGCGAACCAGGCGCGGGGCCGAACGCCCCACCCGCGCCGTTGCGTCTGCCGGGCACCTGCTCTACTGCTTGGCCGGCAGCCGCGTGGCGTTCCAGGACACGAACTGCACCCCGCCAGCGCGCTTGGCCCAGATGCTGTGAAAGCGCAACTCCACCGAAATGTCCTGGCCCTTGACCGTGACATCGAAGTTACCCAGTCCGGTAATGATTGCCAGGCAGCCGTAGGTGCGCACTTTCACGTCGCTGCGCTTCATCGAGCGGTACTTCACCGTGCCGGCCCGCTGGGTTTCGATATAAGCGGACTTGTCGTCGACTATGGCGCTGGAGTGGATGTAGACCAGATCGTCACCGATCATCCGCTCCATGGCGGAGAAATCGCCGCCGGTCTGTGCTGCATAGCGCGCGTCCTCTGCGCGCAGCGCCTCGTCGGCGGTGATGGTGCCGCTGCAATCCTCGGCAAAGGCGGGGCTGCCCGATACGACAGCCAGGATGGCGCAGCCGCACAGGGCGCGAAACATGAGTTTCAGCATTTTGGTCTCCTCCGTTCGTTTGTCCGACTTCGATGGTCGTCGCCGCAATATGCCCAACCGGGCGAAACTCGTCAAAGAATTCGAAGTTACCCCGCAGGTGTCAGCACAGCGAACGGCTTGCTGTCGCAGGCGTAGCGATCTTTTTTCACCTTCCTTACGTCGAACAACTGGAGCCGACCGGCGGCCCAGGCGAATCCCAGCCGGTTCTGACCCTCCGGCTCGCGTTCCCGGTGGCTCTGCAACATTTCGCAGGTGGCGGCGCGGGGATCCAGCGACACCTCGTAGGCGAACTTGCGCTCCGGCAGGATGCGCATCGCCGCCTTCCGTGAACTCGTAAGGACGCCCTTGCGCGTCCGTGTACTTGCCCGCGATGGTCAACCGGTTCACGACCGCATCCAGGCTGTCGGGCAGGCGGACGAAGGGGAAGAACTTGCGTTTGGCGAAGTGGGGGTCCGCAATCGACAGCGTGTCGAACTTGCCTTCCCCATTGCGCACGCCGGTGAAGTAGATATAGGTCACGTCGGCGGCGTTGACGACACCGTCTTCCGGCGCGGTCACCATGCGATAGGAGTTGGGCTTGGCGTCAGGTTCGACCTCGATCAGAAAACCCAGCGTAGCGTCCTGGAAGTTGGTGACCAGGATCGGGAAGCTGCGCTCCTGCTTGTCGATCTTGATCACCAGCGCGGGTGTGCGTCGCGCTGTGGCGTGCGGGGAATGCGAGTGTCTTCAACTGGTCCAGGTAAGCCTTCGAGATCCACGTGCCCTGCAGATCCCACACGAACACCCGCCCCTTGCGTAAGGGGCGAGGCCGGGGTGTTGCGCCATCCTGGTCGGCGGAAGCTTCCCCCACGGATTTGTCCTGCGCGTGCGCCGGCGCGAATGCGGCGAGCACGGCTGAAACGACGAGCGCGAAAAAGACGCGCCCCAAGCGATGCTGGTCTGCCATGACTCTCTCTTGTTTTGATTAGGGAAGCTCTAACCGGCGGCGGTTGCGGGCCGCTTCTTCCAGAAGCCGGTTTGCGCCTCGAAGGCGTGAGCGAGCTGCAGCACGCCGAAGTCGTCCTGATGCCGCCCGACGATCTGAAGGCCTACGGGCAGCCCTTCCGCGCTGAAACCGCAAGGCACCGAGATCGCTGGCAGCCCGGTCACGGTGATGAAGTAGCAGGACTTCATCCAGTCCAGGTAGGTCTCCATGCGTTGCCCGTTGATCTCGGTGACCCACGGCTGATTCACGTCGAAGGGCAGCACCTGCACCACCGGCGCCGCGAGGAACGCGTATTGTTCCATAAACCCGCGTACCCGATGGTACAGCTCGGTACGCTTGCGCTCGGCGCGGCCGACCTGCGGCCCGGTGAGCTTGGCACCCTGTTCGATGTTCCACACCACCGTGTCCTTCATCTCATCGCGTCTGGTCTCCAGCAAGGCGCCATAAGTAAGCTCGAAGTCGTGGGCGCGCAACACTTTGAACACTTCATCGGCGTCAGTGAAGTCGGGTTGCGCCTCCTCCACAATCATGCCCAGCTCCTCGAACACATGCCGCTGTGCCTCCAACGCGGCGGTCACGCGGGGGTCGACGGGAAGCCCGCCCAGGTCGCGGCTCCAGGCCAGGCGCACGCCCTTGAAGTTGCGCTCGAGCGGCTGCCGGAAGATCGAGCCGGGTTCAGTCGATGGAGGTGGGCGCACGCGGATCGGGCCCCGCGATCGCAGTCAATTGCAGCGCAAGATCCTGCACGGTGCGCGCCATCGGGCCTGACACGGGCGCTGGATACCAAGGGTTCAGCGCCGGCCAGGCGGGTACGCGGCCGGGTGAGGGCCGAAAACCGGCGACGTTGCAAAAGCTGGCCGGGTTGCGCAGGCTGCCGCCCAGATCGGTGCCGTCGGCGATAGGCACCATGCCGCACGCGAGCGCTACCGCGGCACCGCCGCTGCTCCCGCCGCAGGTCTTGGTCGGATCGTAGGGGTTGAGGGTCGCCCCGAACAACGGATTGAAGGTCTGTGAGCCGGCGGCCAACTCCGGCAAGTTGGTCTTGCCCAGCGTGATGGCGCCGGCGGCCTTGAGCCGCTCCACGATGAGAGCGTCCTGCTTGGGAACGAAGTCGCGATACAGAGGGGATCCGAAGGTGGTGCGGATGCCCTTGGTCGAGCACCAGGTCCTTGTGCGCCACGGGCAGTCCGTAGAGCGGCGCGACCTCAGGGGCAGGCGCCGCACCACGTGCGAGTCTGGAGTCCGCCGACCGCGCCGCATCCAGGGCTTGCTCGGGCAGGAAGGTGATGATGGCGTTGACCTGCGGATTCACGCGCTCGATCTGCTCGATGTGGGCGCGCATCACCTCCTCGCAGGACACTTCGCGGCGGCGGATGCGGCCGGCCAGGTCGGTTGCGGTGGCAAAGCAGAGCTCGGATTTGTGGAGCGCAGCAGGCATGATCGACTGGTTCTCGAGTTCGAAAAAACGACCGGTGACAAGGCCCGGAGGATCAATGCTGCAGCCCGATCCCCCGCGCCATCAGCACGCCCATGAGCGGAATGAAAGCGAGCAGGAGCAGCTCGAGGCCGATGTAGCGACGCGCGGTCACGATGTCATTGTCGCGCAGGATGTGCTCTTCGCGCGCCTTGAGCGCACGGTTCCAGCGGATGAACTGCAGCGTCGGCAGGATGGACACCAGCCCGACCGCCAGGAACAACGCCAGCTTGATGTAGAAGACCGGGTTGTGCAGATAAAAGCCCGCGCCTTTCCCTACCGCGAATACCCGCAGCAGTCCCGTGATCAGCACGACGATCGCGGCGATCATGTAGTAGAGGTCGATGCGGACGAGAGTCTTCACCTGTGGAGGCTGCAGATCGCGAGTACACAGAAAGAACTCCGTGACCAGAAAGGCGGCCACGGCCAGGATGGAGACGAAGTGCAGATAGGCGATCGCGACTTCCATCGGTCAGGACACGTCAGTTGGCGTCGGACGGCGGTTCAGTGGCGGCGCGCTCAGGCGCCGCGCCGATGTCCTCGACACGTTGAGTGGCGGACATGATGGCATCGCGAGCGGCGCGCTGCGGAGCGTCATCGCAGCAGGATCACGTCACCGCCCGTGCCAATGCGCAGCCCCAGCGCGCTGTAGGCCTGGGCGATGTCGGGAAACTTTTCCGAGCCGACATGCTGCTCGTACAGCTCGGAGAACACCGTGGTGCCGGTCAGCTCGTCCAGCCTGGCGAACAAGTCGCGGCCGCGCCACCCGACTTCGGGCGACAGGCAACAGCGCTGCAGCTGATCGAGCGCGGTGTCCAGCGACTGCCGTCCCTGGGTGCGCGCACGCAACCGCTGGTCCGCCAGCAGCATGATGGCGGCGCCCTCCCAGTACACGCGCATGAAGGCGCCGTTGCGATACATGCGCTCGGTGGCATCGGCCAGGGTCACGCCCGCCGACTCTTTCCATCCCGCGCTTGAACCCGCCGTGCATGCGCTTCCACGCTTCGTGCGGGTCGATGATGCCGGCGCGTGCGCGCAGCACGTTCTGATAGTAGCTGGCGATGCCTTCCGACAGCCACGCATCCTCGGACTGCACGTACGGCAGCAGCAGGTGCGACAGCTCGTGGATCACGCTCCAGTCGAGCATGGAACTCCTCCATCGGCCGGCGCTGGTTGATGAAGAAGTGCGCCGCCGGTCCTCCGCCGCGCAGCACGTAGGCCAAGGGTACCGGCTCGTCGCCGCGCGCCCCCGGGATCACCAGGACCTGGGCAGTGGGCACCGGGAAGCGTCCGTACAGCATGGTTACGGCGGCAGCTGCGCGCTGCAGCCATGCCGACGATCTGTGTCTCGTCCACCTTCGGCCGGCCATCGAGAATGGCGACACGCAGGCGGCACGCCCGGCGCCTCGACGATGCGCTCGGTGAAGTGCCCGAAGGCCACCGCTGCCGGCCAGTCGAACGGGCCGTGACCGACTCGATAGATCTGGCGGCCGTCCGGCGCGTCGATCACCTGCCAGGGCGCCGAGGCCGCGATGCCGGGCAGGCAGATCGAAGACCACTTCGATGTCTTCGTCCGGCTCCAGCGCATCGGGACGCCAGAACCACATGCCGAGGTCGGTGATGAGGTCGCCGCCGACATGGCGCGTGGGACTGCCGCCGTGTTCATGCCTGCCGCTGAACAAGGTCAGGCTCACGCGTATAGGCGATGCAAGAGTCGTCGGGCAGCTGGCCCAGCCGCAGCTCGGTGCCATTCGGATCGAAGGTCTTTTTCCCTCCTTGCACCACGGCTTTCTCGAGGGCACCGGCGGCATCCAGGGACTCCGCCATGAGTCGGTGCGGCGCTTTCCCGGCAAAACAGGCACGCACCCGGATGGTGGACAGCTGCTCGTCGACGGCGACCAGTGTATCGGTGGAGCCGTGTGGTCGCGGCATTAGCGGGCGCAACGAGGGCCATCACAATCAGTGCGATGAGGCCTGCCGCGCTATGCGCGCTGGTCCAGGATCGAACGGACCTGCTCATGAGGTGTGCGGCCTGCGATCGAAGTTGGTTGCGGCCTGCCCGGGCCGATGCGTTGAGTCGCGTACAAGAATAGCAGCTAGCCTCACGCTCCTGCCACCAGCGGCGACGGTTTACACCGCTATCGGCGGCATGGAGGCCGAGCGGGTGCCCGGAAGCGGCCCGTTGTCCGCGGCGTGATAGGTGAACACCAGCGACAGCTTGACCTCGTCGGTGCGATTGCTGCGGGCCGCATGGAAAGTACGGCAGTGAAACAACACCACGTCGCCCGGTTCCAGGATGGGTGTCACGCGTTTCGCGATCAACGCCTGATTGCGCGGCAGGTCCTCGCGCAGGAACAGCTCATCGTCCAGGCGCTCGCGCTCGATCTCCATCACGTGCGTACCCGGGAGGAAGGACAGGCAGCCGTTGTCGGGGAACTCGCGTCCGAGCGCCAGCCACACCGAAATCAACTGCGGCCGCTGAAACGACCAGTAGCGGATGTCCTGATGCCAGCCGGTGACGCTGCTGAAGCGCGGCTGTTTGGTCATTACGCAATTGTGGTGGGCCTGCGACAGCATCACTGCGGGTCCGAGCAGCTGCCGCAGCGGCCCGACCAGTGCGGGCGACGACGCGCAGTCTCGAAACACCGGATGTCGCGCGTACGCCTGCAGCAGTCGGCGGACGGTGTGTCCCGCCCGGAGCCTCGCGCGAAGGCGGCGCGCCAGGGTAGTGCAGGTCGGCTTCGTACTCGGCGGGACCGGTGTTCGCCGCGAGATGCGCCTGCGCGACATCGCGCAGTTCGGAGACGCGGGCGGGCGTCACCAGCTGCGGCACGATCGACGAGCCCCGTTGCGCCGAACTGTTCGAGCTGCTCGCGGTGAGGTGAGCGTTGCTCATGCGGCATTGTCCGGTGGGCGCTAGTCACGCCGGCTACCGGCACCACGGTCGCTCTCCTCCGGTTCGTACGCCAGCGCCGGCGCGAGCCAGCTTCTCCACGACCTCCAGCGGCATGCCCTTGCGCCGCGCGTAGTCCTGCACCTGATCGCGGTCGATCTTGCCCACCGCGAAGTAGTGCGATTGCGGGTGAGAGAAGTAGAAGCCGCTGACCGCAGCGGTGGGCAGCATGGCGAAGCTCTCGGTGAGCGTGATGCCGGCGTTCTCGGGCGCGTCCAGCAGATCGAACAGCGGCTCCTTCTCGGTGTGATCGGGGCAAGCCGGGTAGCCCGGCGCCGGCCGGATGCCGCGATACTTCTCGTCGATCAGCTCCTCGACGCTCAGAGGCTCGTCCGGCGCGTAGCCCCAGAACTCGCGGCGCACGCGCAGATGCATCAGCTCGGCGAACGCTTCGGCCAGCCGGTCGGCCAGCGCCTTCAGCATGATCGCGTTGTAGTCGTCGTGCTTGGCTCTCGATAGGCCTCGACCCGCGGATCGATGCCGATGCCGGCGGTGACCGCGAAGCAGCCGATGTAGTCCTTGACGCCCGGACTCCTTCGGCGCGACCAGATCCGCCAGGCAATGATTGGCAGCGATCCTCGGGCTTCACCGTCTGCTGGCGCAGGTAGTGGAACGTGCTCGAGCACTTCGGTGCGTGACTCGTCGGTGTACATCTCGACGTCATCGCCATTCACGCTGTTGGCGGGGAACAGGCCGATCACCGCGTTGGCGCTCAGCCACTTCTCTTCGATGATGTTGCTCGAGCATCGCCTGCGCGTCGGCGAACAGATTGCGCGCCGCTTCGCCGACGACTTCGTCCTGCAGGATCTTCGGATAGCGGCCGGACAGCTCCCAGGTCTGGAAGAACGGCGTCCAGTCGATGAACCGGCGATCTCCGCCAGCGGATAGTCGTGCAACACCTTGACGCCGAGGAAGGCGGGGGTCGGCGGTACATAGCTGTCCAGTCCGTCTTCAGACCGTGCTTGCGCGCCTCGGCGATGCTGTGCAGCGGGCCCTGGCCTTTCTTGCCCTTGTGCTGCTGGCGCGTGCGCTCGTTTTCCTCCTTCGCCTTGCGCACGTACTCCGGCTTGCAGCTCGTCGCTCATCAGGCTGGTGCACACGCCCACGCTGCGCGAGGCGTCCGGCACCCAGATCGTCGGGCCCGAATAGTTGGGCTCGATCTTGACCGCGGTGTGCACGCGCGAAGTGGTCGCGCCGCCGATCAGCAGCGGCAGCTTGAAACCCTGCCGCTCCATCTCCTTGGCGACGTGCGCCATCTCTTCGAGCGAGGGCGTGATCGAGACCGGACAGGCCGATGATGTCGGCCTTCTCGTCGCGCGCCGTCTGCAGAATCCTCTCCGCCGGCACCATCACGCCGAGGTTGACCACGTCGAAGTTGTTGCACTGGAGCACGACCGAGACGATGTTCTTGCCGATGTCGTGCACATCGCCCTTGACCGTGGCGATGACGATCTTGCCCTTGGCTTCTGCACTCCGCCCGGACTTGCTGCTTCTCTTCTTCGATGAACGGGATCAGATGAGCGACCGCCTGCTTCATCACGCGCGCGGACTTCACCACCTGCGGCAGGAACATCTTGCCGGCGCCGAACAGATCGCCCACCACGTTCATGCCGTCCATCAGCGGGCCTTCGATCACCTGGATCGGCTGCTCGAACTGCTGGCGCGCCTCCTCGGTGTCCTCGACGACGTAGGTATCGATGCCCTTCACCAGCGCGTGCGTGAGGCGCTCCTGCACGCTGCCCTTGCGCCAGGCCAGGTCCTCGACCGCCTGCTTGCCTTCCTTCTTGTAGCGTTTCCGCGAACTGCGACCAGCCGCTCGGTGGCATCGGGCCGGCGATTGAACAGCACGTCCTCGACCCGCTCCAGCAGATCCTTGGGGATCTCTTCGTACACGCCGAGCTGGCCGGCGTTGACGATGCCCATGGTCATGCCGGCCTTGATCGCGTGATACAGGAACGCGGTGTGGATCGCCTCGCGAATCGGATCGTTGCCGCGGAACGAGAACGAGATGTTGGACACGCCGCCGCTCACCTTGGCGTGCGGCAGTGCGCGCTTGATTGCGCGCGTCGCCTCGATGAAGTCGATCGCGTAGTTGTTGTGCTCCTCGATCCCGGTGGCGATGGCGAAGATGTTCGGGATCGAAGATGATGTCCTCGGGCGGAAAGCCCACTTCCTTGATCAGCAGGTGATAGGCGCGCGTGCAGATCTCGATGCGTCGCTGCAGCGTGTCGGCCTGGCCCTGCTCGTCGAAGGCCATCACGACCGCCGCCGCGCCGTAGCGGCGCAGCAGCCGGGCCTGGCGGATGAACTCGGCCTCGCCTTCCTTCATGCTGATGGAGTTGACCACCGGCTTGCCCTGCACGCACTTGAGCCCGGCTTCGATCACCCTCCACTTGCTGGAGTCGATCATCACCGGCACGCGCGAGATGTCCGGCTCGGACGCGATCAGATTCAGGAACGGTGACCATGGCGGCCTTCGAGTCGAGCATGGCCTCGTCCATGTTGACGTCGATCATCTGCGCGCCGCTCTCCACCTGCTGGCGCGCGACGTTCAGCGCCTCCGTGTAGTTGCCGTTCAGGATCAGGCGCGCGAAGGCCTTCGAGCCGGTCACGTTGGTGCGCTCGCCGACGTTCACGAACAGCGAGTCGTCGCCGATGGTCGAGCGGCTCGAGGCCGGACAGCCGCAGCTTCTTTTCGATCTGCGGCACCTGGCGCGGCGCGAACGGCTGCACCGCCTCGGCGATGGCGCGGATGTGCGCGGGCGTGGTGCCGCAGCAACCGCCGACGATGTTGAGGAACCCGGCCTGCGCGAACTCGCGCAGCATGCCCGCCATGTACTCGGGCGACTCGTCGTACTCGCCCATCTCGTTGGGCAGACCGGCATTGGGATGCAGCGAAGTATGCGTGTCGGCGATGCCGGACAGCTCCTCGATGTGCGGACGCAGATCCTTGGCGCCGAGCGCGCAGTTCGAGCCCGATCGAGAACGGCCGCGCGTGCGACATGGAATTCCAGAACGCGCCGACGGTCTGACCGGACAGCGTGCGTCCCGAGCGGTCGGTGATGGTGCCGGAGATCATCACCGGCAGATAGCACGCCGTTGCGCTCGAAGTATTCGTCGATGGCGAACAGCGCTGCCTTGGCATTCAGGGTGTCGAAGATGGTCTCGACCATGATCAGATCGGCGCCGCCCTCGACCAGCCCTCGTACCGCCTCCGAGTAGGCTTCCACCAGCTCGTCGAAATGCGTGTTGCGCGCGCCGGGGTCGTTGACGTCCGGCGAAATCGAGGCGGTCCGGTTGGTGGGGCCGAGCACGCCGGCGACGAAGCGCGGCTTGTCCGGCGTGCGGCGAGTGAACTCGTCCGCCGCTTCCCGCGCCAGGCGCGCGCCGCGCAAGTTCAGCTCGTGCACCTGCTCCTCCATGCCGTAGTCGGCCATGGCGATGCGGGTGGAGTTGAAGGTGTTGGTCTCGAGGATGTCCGCGCCGGCCTCGAGATAGCCGGCGTGGATGCCGGCGATGATGCGCCGGCTGCGTCAGCGTGAGCAGGTCGTTGTTGCCCTTCTGGTCGCAGCCGTGATCGTGGAAGCGATCGCCGTGATAGGCGTGCGCATCCAGCCGATGGGTCTGGATCATCGTGCCCATGGCGCCATCCAGAATCAGGATGCGCTCCTCGAGCAGGCGATGAAGAAGGTGGTGCGATCGTGAGACATAAAAACAAAAACACCCGGCCGCAAGCGCGGACGGGTTTCTACCTACTCCCCGCGCTTTAGCGACATTTATTAAGCGCCCGCAAGCTGCGATCAAATCGGCGCAATCCCATGAACGATAACGGGTTGTCGGCTTGGTGTCAATCTATGAAAAGCCAGGTCAACCCAAACCGACGCCGAGCAGTCGGCCGATCAAGAAAGTCAGTGTCCCCGCGCCGCCGCCGATCAGCAGCATGCGCAACCCGCCGCGCCAGTGCGCCGCGCCCGGTGAACAGGCTGAGTGCTGCGCCGACCGCGAACAGCGCCATCGCGGTCAGTCCGATGGCGACATGAATAGCGCGCCGGCGCTCGTGCCGAACAGAAACGGCAGCAGCGGGATGAGCGCACCGATCGCGAACGACAGAAACGAGAACGTCGCTGCGCCCCAGGGCGAACCCAGCTCGTCGGGATTGAGTCCCAGTTCCTCGCGCGCCAGCGTGTCCAGGCCGCGCTCCGGGTCGGCGATCATGGAGTCGGCCAGCCGCTTGGCCTCTTCCCAGCGGCAGGCCGCGCGCCTCGTAGATCAGCGCCAGCTCCTTCGCTTCTTCCTCGGGGTACTCGCCGAGCTCCTCGCGCTCCAGCGCGATCTGGTACTCGTACATCTCGCGCTGCGAGCGCACCGAAACGTATTCGCCCGCGGCCATCGAGAACGCACCTGCGAGCAGCCCCGCGACGCCGGAGAGCAGGATCACGCCGGGTTCCGCAGCTGGCCCCGGCTACGCCAAGGATCAGGCTGGCGTTGGACACCAGCCCGTCGTTGACTCCGAAACACGGCTGCGCGCAGGTTGCCGCCGCTCGCCAGTCCGCGATGGCGCCGCTCCATTCCCGTGGTGGCCTCGGGCATCGGATGTCCAGGATCCACGCTGGAATAGACCGACATGCCGCGCACCTTCATCGCGGCGAGCACCGAGCGCATGTGCCGCGGTCCGAAACGGCGGGTGAGTCTCTCGACGATGCGCGTGCGCAGATCCGGGCGGTAGACCAGTGGGCACCGTGCCGCCGCGCTTGCGTGTGGCCTCGGCCCAGATGCCGGACTGGCTCTCGGCCTCACGCGCCAGTTCCGTGAACAGGCGCTCTCGCGGTGTACCCTTCTCGATCTGCGCGAGTGCGCGGTAGAGATAGGCCGAGCGCTGCTCCTCTTCCCAATTGCTCAGTTCGTTCATCTGAGGACGGTCCGATCAATCGATACATGCGCGACCGGGCGATCCGGGTCGCCCGCCGGACCGCGGAGCACGTACGGCTGCATTCAACTCCTATCCATCCGCCGATACTGAATCGCTTCGGCCACGTGCGCCGAAGCACACGCGGCTCGCCCGCGAGGTCCGCGATCGTGCGCGCGACCTTGAGGATGCGATGATAGCCGCGCGCCGAGAGTCCGAGCCGGCTGATCGCCTGCTTCAGCAATTGCTCGCCGCGCTCGTCCGGCATCGCGTGCTGGTCGATCTCGCGCGACGACAGTTGAGCGTTGGGCTTGCCCTGACGTGCGAGCTGCCGCGTCGCGCGCGCGACCGACGCGCGAGCGGATCGTTTCGCTCGCCTCGCCCGTCGGCCGCGCCGGCCATCTCCTCGGGCGGCACCGCCGGCACTTCGATGTGGATGTCGATGCGATCGAGCAGCGGCCCCGAGATGCGCCGGCGGTAGCGCGCCACCTGCTCGGGCGTGCAGTGGCACTTGCCGGTGTAGTGGCCGAGGTAGCCGCAGGGACATGGATTCATCGCCGCCACCAATTGGAAGCGCGCGGGGAAGTCGGCCTGGCGCGCGGCGCGCGAGATCGTGATGCGGCCGGACTCGAGCGGCTCGCGCAGCACTTCGAGCACGTCGCGGCTGAACTCCGGCAGCTCATCCAGGAACAGCACGCCATGCATCGCCATCGAGATCTCGCCCGGCCGCGGCAAGCTGCCGCCGCCGACCAGCGCGACGCCGGAGGCGGTGTGATGCGGAGCGCGGAACGGCCGTCGCCTCCAGTTGCGCACGTCGAATCCGCTCGATCCCAGCGACTGCATCGCGGCCGACTCGAGCGCCTCTTCGTCGGTCATCGGCGGAAGAATGCCCGGCAGGCGCTCCGCCAGCATGGTCTTGCCGGTGCCGGGCGGCCCGGACATCAGCAGACTGTGATGCGCCCGCAGCCGCCACCTCGAGCGCGCGCTTGGCCTGCGCCTGACCTTTGACCTCGCACATATCCGGGTAGACGGCGTCGCAGCTGCCTCGGCCGGCTGCGACCACTGCTGCAGCGGCTCGGTGCCGGTGAGATGCGCGCAGACCTGCAGCAGCGTGCTGCGCAGGATAGACCACGGCATCGCGTACCAGTGCCGCCTCGGCGCGTTGACCTCGGGCAGAACGAAAGCGCGGCCCGACCGATGCGCGGAATAGGTCATCGCGAGCGCGCCGCGGATCGGCCGCAGCTCGCCGGTCAGCGCCAGCTCGCCGGCGAACTCGTATCGCGCGAGCTTGTCGGCCGGCATCTGTCCGGACGCAGCGAGGATGCCCAGCGCGATGGGCAGATCGAAGCGGCCGCTTTCCTTCGGCAGATCGGCGGGCGCGAGATTGACGGTGATGCGGCGCGCGGGAAACTCGAAGCGCGCAGTCTGCAGCGCTGCGCGCACGCGATCCTTGGCTTCTTTCACTTCGGTCTCGGGCAGCCCGACGATGGTGAAGCTGGGCAAGCCGTTGGCCAAGATGCGCCTCGACCGTCACCGGCGGGCGCATCCATGCCCGAGATGGCGCGGCTGTGGAGAACGGCGACCGACATGTCAGCAGGATAGACGAAACGAAAAAGGGGCGCGAGAGCGCCCCTTTTTCCCCGGGGAGAGACAGATTAGTCTTTGAACGCCTCGACGTTGATCTCCAGCTTCACATCGTCGCCGAGGTTGGGCACGTATTTGGTCATGCCGAAATCGGAGCGTTTGATGGTGACGGTGGCCTCGGCGCCGCACACCTCCTTCTTGAGCATCGGGTGCATGCCGCAGGTGAACTGCTGGATGGCCAAGGTCGCCGGCTTGGTTACGCCCAGCATGGTGAACTCGCCGGGGACCGAAGCAGGCGCATCGCCGTTGAAGACCATCTTGGACGCTTTGAAGGTGAGCGTCGGGTACTTCGCCACATTGAAGAAGTCTTCGCTCTTGAGGTGGTCGTCCAGCTTGGCTACGCCGGTGCTGATGGAGCTCACGTCGATGGTAACGTCCGCGCTCCCGGTCTTGCCGGTACGATCGAGGGTGATCTTCCCGCTGACTTTGTCGAACCGGCCGCGTTGGATCGACCAGCCGAAGTGGCTGATCTCGTAACTGGGATGCGTATGGCCTGGATCAATGGTGTATGAGTCGGCTGCCAGGGCCGATAACGACAAAAGTCCGCCGGCGAGCGCCACGACAGCTGCGTTGAGTTTCTGCATTCAGATCTCCTTCAGTTGAGTTGCTCGAAACCGGGCTAGCGCCCGGATGTCCCCGATATACGAAACTTGACCTGCACCTCATTGGCTACCGTGTCGGTATCCGCCCACGCTCCTTCACCGATCGCGAAGTCCAGGCGCTTCAATGCAAAAGCACCTTCGAACAGGCCGCCCTGGCCGTCGGGTTTGAAGTTGAAAGGAGCGGTAACATCCTTCGTGCGGCCCTTGATCGTCATCTTGCCGGTTACCTCGTAGCGGTTGCCGCCGAGGCTCTTCACCGCAGTGGAAACGAACTTGGCGCTCGGATAGTTCTTCACGTCGAACCACGCCTTGCCCTTTACTTCATCGTTTGCCTCTGCGCTGCCGGTATCGATGCTGGCCAGGTCCACCTCCAATTGCACCCGGCTCTCGTTCAGTTTGGCCGGGTCGAACAGCGAGCTGCATGGCGAACTTTCCGAACTTGCCGTCCGACGGAACATTCATCTGCCGCGCGACGAATGTAATGGCGCTCTTGTCCAGGTTCACCGCAGTCACGCGCTGAGCGTGCGCCTCGGCGCTCACCAGCCAAGTCGCGACGAGCGCGGCACACAGCACATATCGGCGCAGCAATCGAGTCATGCGAAACATCCTTGTACAGTCCAGCTCAGCGGCGAGGTTTGATCAGCGGCAGCATACGATGCAGGACATCGTCGCGGTCTACCGCGTGATGCTTGATCGCGGCGGCCGCGTGCAGCAAGACGAGTGCGAGCATCGTATACACCAGCGCCTCATGCAGCACTTTGAGGGTTTCCGCCAGCTCTTTGTTCTTCGCCACGAGGTCGGGTAGCGGGATCAAGCCGAAGTACACCACGGTCACGCCGTAAGCCGAGCTCATCAGCCAGCCCGAGATCGGGATGCAGACCAGCAGCGCATAGAGCAGCCAGTGGCTGATGGCGGCCGCCACACGTTGCCATTGGGGAGTGCCGGCGGGCAGCGGCGGGGCCGGATGCAACGCGCGCCAGATCAGGCGGGCCGCCACCAGCAGAAAGATAGTTACGCCTACCCATTTGTGCCAGGAATAGAGCTTGAGCTTCAGCGGGCTCAGCTTGAGCTCGACCATGTAGAGGCCGAGGCTCACCGACGCGATGATCAACACCACCGTGAGCCAGTGGAAGGTAATGGCGGCCGAGGTATAGCGGCCAGCTACCGGCTCAACCGACACCCAAGCAACCCGACTTCGACACCGCCAGAGCGGAACGCGAAGGTGCCATCTCGATGCTCCCGGTGACGGTGTCTATCAGGATGGTTCTGCTCATTGGTCAAGGAGTCTAGCAAAGCGAGCCAGCGCGCAACGATAGCGTTTTTGACCGAGT
This sequence comes from uncultured beta proteobacterium, assembly GCA_963741215.1. Taxonomy (GTDB): domain Bacteria; phylum Pseudomonadota; class Gammaproteobacteria; order Burkholderiales; family SHXO01; genus SHXO01. The sequence continues at coordinate 304,732 of CAVUHQ010000035.1, read as the reverse complement.
CAGTCAGTTACGTTGAAGTAGCGGCTCCGACGGCGAAGTCTTGGAGGGCGCATGCAGTCGCCCGGACGGCTTGCACGTTGCAGCGGTGCTTGCCTTCAGCTCCCAGACTGAGGTGCTCGCTGGCCTTCCAGTTCCGCAACCTTGGCCTCGAGCTGTTCCAGCTTTTCGCGAGTACGGCGGAGGACTTCGGTCTGCACGTCGAATTCCTCGCGGGTCACCAGATCGAGGCGGCTGAAAACGCCTGAAAGCAGAGCGCGCGCATTCTTTTCGAGGTCTCGGGCCGGGCTGTTGGCGATCAGCTCGCTCAACCGCGCGCTCACGTCTTGGAACAGCTTCTCGTTGAGCATCGCTTGTCTCCAGCCGCCAGTATTGTAGGGCGGTCAAGTTTAACAAACTCTCCAACGGTCCTGTCTTCCCAATGTGCTAGGGCCTGCCTCCCTGCGAGGGATTGCCTGTCGCACCCGAACGGTGCGCGGTTGAGGCAAGCCGCATCGCACTGGTGCAACAAATCCATTGCGTGGCAGCTAAACAGTCGTAACTATATGTTTAATATGTGATGAATTTGATTGGCATAGGAAATGCTGACGCGGTTGCACGCTGTTCCTCCCCTCGCCATTAACTAGAGACGCAAGAAAAGGAAGACCTATGCTCAACCGGAAATTCATCGTCGCTGCACTATTTGCCGCCTTCGCGCTGCCAGGTCTAGCACTGGCACAGGACGCGGCCAAGCCACCCGAACCGGCCAAGGCACCAGAACCGCCCAAAGCTCCATATACCCTGAGCGCCAACGTGTTCCTGGTTTCGGACTACTTTTTCCGCGGTCATCACGCAGACGTGGGGCAAGCCTGCCATTCAAGGCGGCTTCGACTTCGTCCACGACTCCGGCATCTACCTGGGCACGTGGGCGTCGAACGTGAGTGGCAACCAGTATGCCGGGCGGTTCCATGGAGTGGGACTTCTACGGCGGCTACAACTACAAGCTCAACGACGACATAACCGTCAGGCGCGGTCTGTATCGAATACTACTATCCGGGCGCGAACCTCGATCAAGGCCGCGCGTCGGGCTGCTCGGTAGCCAGACCTTCAACACCTTCGAAGGCAACCTGGCTGCCACCTGGAAATGGCTTGACGTTGAAGTTCTCCTACGCCTTCAGCGACTACTTCGGTGCCAAGCAAGACTACGGGCTTCGAGGACGATACCAGCGGAACCTACTACCCTGCAGCTGAACGTCGCCTACCCTCTCGCCCAGGTCGAGGGATCTATCGCTGATCGGGCACGTTGGCTACACCCACTACTCTGCTGACCTTGGCCGCTCCTGACGTCAACGGTGGTCATGACCAATCCAAGCTATGTCGACTGGAAGCTCGGCGTGAGCTATGTCTGGAAGGACGGCTGGACGGCTGGGCGCTGTACTACGTCGGTACCAACAATACAGACTACTACGACAACACCGCATCGCTCGCCAACTCGCGACACGAAGAACCTGGCGGCAGCGACCGGTTACATCACTGTTGGGCGCACGTTCTAGCAGTGCAAGGCGGCGCTCCGACCCGCCTGGGCGCCGCCGACAACGACATCAAAATCTCACTCCACAGAAGGGGAGAGCAATGAAATTCGTGACCGCAATCATCAAGCCGTTCAAGCTTGACGAGGTGCGCGAGGCCTTGTCCGCGATCGGCGTGCAGGGCATCACCGTCACCGAGGTCAAGGGCTTCGGCCGGCAGAAGGGGCACACGGAGTTGTATCGTGGCGCCGAGTACGTGGTGGATTTCCTGCCCAAGGTAAAGATCGAGGTCGCCATCAAAGAAGACCTCCTCGAGCAGGTGATCGAGGCCATCGAGAAGTCCGCCAACACCGGCAAGATCGGAGACGGCAAGATCTTCGTCTTCGAACTCGAACAGGCGATCCGGATCCGCACCGGCGAGACCGGCGCCGAAGCGCTATAGGGAGACACGTGATGAAAAGAATACGTTACGCTGATCGCGCTCTGCGCCGCTGTGGGGTTCACGGCGCCGAGCGTTGCAGAAGACAAGCCGGCCGACAGCCCGCGGCTGCCGCGCCGGCTGCGGCCGCGCCAGCGGCCGATGCCGCCAAACCGCGGAAGCGCGCCGGCTGCGCCCGCCGCTGCCGCGCCGACACCGAACAAGGGCGACACCGCGTGGATGATCACCGCCACGGCGTTCGTCATCCTGATGACGATTCCCGGGCTGGCGCTGTTCTACGGCGGGATGGTTCGCACCAAGAACTCGCTGTCGATGCTCATGCAGGTGTTCGCGACGTTCTCGCTGCTGTCGGTGCTATGGGCCATCTACGGCTACAGCATCGCCTTCACCGAGGGTAACGCCTTCTTCGGCGGGTTCAGTCGACTTGTTCCTGCAGCGGCGTGACGCCGGACTCCACGGCGGCCACCTTCAGCAAGGGCGTGGTGATCCCGGAGTACGTGTACATCGCGTTCCAGTGCACCTTCGCGGCCATCACTCCCTGCCTGATCGTGGGTGGTTTTGCGGACCGCATCAAGTTCTCCGCGCTGCTGCTGTTCATGGTGCTGTGGTTCACCTTCTCCGTATCTGCCGATCGCACACATGGTGTGGTACTGGGCCGGCCCGGACGCCTACACCTCGGCCGATGCGGGTGCCAAGGCCACCGCTGACGGCAGGCTTCCTGTTCCAGAAGGGCGCCATCGACTTCGCGGGCGGAACCGTGGTGCACGTCAACGCCGGTATCGCCGGCCTGGTGGGTGCGCTGGTGCTCGGCAAACGACTGGGCTACGGCAAAGAGCCGATGGCCCCGCACAGCCTGACCATGACCATGATCGGTGCCGCGCTGCTGTGGGTGGGCTGGTTCGGCTTCAACGTCGGCTCCAACCTCGAAGCCACCGGCACCGCCGCGATGGCCTTCTGCAACACCCACTTTGCGACGGCTGCAGCGGCCATGCGCGTGGATGTTCGGCGAATGGATCTTCCGCGGCAAGCCCACCATGCTCGGGGCAGCCTCCGGGGCCGTCGCTGGCCTGGTTGCCATCACGCCGGCTTGCGGCTTCGTCGGTCCGATGGGCGCCATCGTGCTGGGCATCGTGGCTGGCCTGGTGTGCCTGTGGGCGGTGGTCTGGCTGAAAGGCAAGTTCGGCTATGACGATTCGCTCGACGTGTTCGGCGTGCACTGCATCGGCGGGATCATCGGCGCCATCGGCACCGGCGTATCCTGTGCGCCCCGAGCCTGGGCGGCACCGGCGTGTACGACTACGTGGCCAACAAGGTCGGCGACTACGACATGAGCGCGCAGGTCATCAGCCAGCTGTGGGCGGTGTGCACGTCGCTGGTCTGGTCGGGCGTGGTGGCGTTCATCGCCTACAAGATCGTCGACATCGTCATCGGGCTGCGCGTGACCGAAGAGCAGGAGCGCGAAGGTCTGGACGAGACCCAGCACGGCGAGCGCGCGTACAACATGTAGGCCCAGCGCAAGAGCCGGCCGTCGGCTCGTAGCGCGCGTACTTTTGCTTGCTACAAGAACAGCGGGCGCCAATCGGCGCCCGCTGTTGGTTTTGCTCCCCGGTTCCTGCTGGGGTCGCCTGCCATCGGTCGACGGCGGTCCGTCCAACGAGCGCAGACGCATCCCCTGACGTGCGAGGGATGACCAACACGCACGGCGAGGAAGCGCTTTATCGACTGACCGGGCGTTCACTTGAGCCGTGAAGTTAACGATTCCTGCAAGCTCCGTGGCCATCGGTACCTGGCTTGCGCGGCCAGGCCGGAGAAGGTCAGATGGCGAGCGCCAGCCAATCCCCGTGTTGATGCGGACAACCCCGGGTTTGCCCTTCGGTATCAACAGGATAGGCACACATCTAGAGGCGTGGGAACGCTTTCTGCGTCCATTGGGGCAAGGAAACGTCAATAGCCGAATTCAACCTAAAATCATTCTTTGTGAACTGGGCAGACATGAGCGTAGACATCGACATGAAGGCGTGCACGATCCTGGAGCGCTTCGGGGCCGAAATCCTCGGCGCGGAAGTGGATTACACGTGCACACAAGACTTGCATGAGTTTCAGATCACCACGCGCGGCATCACACACGAGGTGGGATTCACGGAACGCATATTGCTGCTCAAAGACATCCCCGACATCGAGCAGGTCGTCGCCCGCCTCGCGGAAGAAATCAAGGCAAGCACGCAGCCGCGCAAGATTCGAGTCGGCAGCCGCGTTTCGGACGTGGGCTCCGATCGCACGCAGCATCTCCCGGGCCTGACATTCGCAGTGCTTCGGCGCGCCCCGGCATCATCCCGTTCCCCTGAATCACGCTCCACTCCTTCGCATCGAGGGGAGGCATCCTGTAGGGTGCCGATCGATGCCGGGCTCACCGCGGACGGTGCGCCGCTTCATCGCAGCATTCAGTCAGCATCCCTCCTCGCTTCACACATTCCGTTGACGATTTTCGACACGCGCTGCATTTGGCGCTACAACGCTGTCGATAGCACGCTCGGCGCACGAATCCGGTGGCGAGCGGTGCTCGAACTCGGTGGAGGGGAGACGCTTCATGGGCAGCAATGACCGCCAGGTGTTCGCGAAAAAAGCTCGCCCTATTCTCTGGCGGCGGGATTACGAGGCGGCCAAGACGGTCCTGATCGAGGTCGCCACCACCTCTCCCGATGACGCGCGGTTTCTCGGGCTGCTGCGCGCCGTGTACGACTATGAGCGCAGCCGCCCGGGTCTCGAACTGCTGCGTATCGTCGAACTGGCGGAATGCGTGTTCGTGCCAGCCATTCCGGGCAATGACCAGCGGTCGCGACGCTGGTCGGATGAAACCGCCTGAGTTGCCGCAACGCGCTTCAAGCTAATCGATCAAGCTTTCCCTAGAATAGACTCGCGCCTCCGCAGTTCGTGTTGCCGCCCGTGATGTCCCACAGAGCCGAGGCGGTGTTGGACGTGAGGCAGCCGTTCGGGTTCGTCACCGGCGCTGTACCGGTACCGCCGTCGTATGTGGAGAACTGGAATGCACCGGTCAGAGGATTGCCGTCGTCGACCTTGCGATCGACCTCCGCGATGATCTCCACCGGGATCTGGGCGCCGGTCTTTAGATTGTGCTTCGAAGGCGAAGTGCTGGACAGCCCATAGGTCCCGTCGTAGATGATCTCAAGATAGGAGCTGTACGGATTCTTCGGGGTATTGATGTCACTCGGGGAGGCGTCGCCGCTGCTGGTCGAATAGCTGCCATTGAGAAAGCCGGCGGCAGTCAGGTGGTTCCATGCCAGGATCTCCTCGTGAGTGAACCCGCCGGTCGAATTACTCTCGATGCGTCCGTTGCCGTTGCCGTCAAGACAAGCAGGCGAACAGCTGATGTTGACGTCGGCTGTGGCGTAGTCGCCAGGGAGCGCTCGGAAGCGGTCCTGGAAACCGAAGAACGCGGCCTTGATACCGTCCTGCTGCGAGATCAAATTGCGCACGCGCGCGCCGGTGATCAACTCCTGGCCCTTGAGCACACCGCCGAGAAGCAGCCCGACGATGACAAGGACGATGGCGATCTCGATCAGAGTGAAGCCTGAGGGTTTTCTTTGCATGGTCTTTCTTCCTTCATTCCTTACTGCAGCCTGACGAACGGCGCAACACCCAAGGCGCCCGCTGTTGCGCAGCAAGCTGCGCTGTACACCGGCAGCGTCCGCGGATGAATCCTGTCGCGTCCAGCTGCTTTTCTCACCCTTGCGTTTGCGAATCGCGTGCCATCGCCGCGGGCTCCAGATCCTTCAAGGACTTGCCTCTCGGAATCCAGGAATCGTGCAATGAACGATGCAGCCGAAGAGTCTGCCTATCGACACTCACGTCGAACTCTCATCAGGTGCAGATCTGCGGCCCTGCGCATTCGTGATTGGCGCGGCAGACCGACCGCGACCGGCGCAGTCTCCATCGCTCCTTCCATGCGCAAGTTCGGTGGCGGATAGCACGAGTCGAGAAGCCAAGTTCCAACCAGAGCCAGCGCCACGCCAGCGCGCGCTGTGCGGGACGCCAGGAAAGTCCCTTCGCGTCAACGTGCTAGAATCGGCTCAGGGCTACCATGTGTCCGCACGGACGCACTCATTCCAGCGACTCGAGCGTTGCCTCTCCCCGCCCGCATCACCATTGCCACTCGCGAGAGCGCTCTGGCCCTTTGGCAGGCCAATCACATACGCGACCGCCTGATCGCGTTGTATCCCGGCCTCGAGGTCCATATCCTGGGCATGACCACTCAGGGCGACCGCATGCTGTCTGCCTCGCTCGCCAAGCTCGGCGGCAAGGGGCTATTCGTCAAGGAACTCGAGACGGCGCTGGAGGATGCGCGCGCCGACATCGCAGTACACTCCATGAAGGACGTGCCGATGTACCTGCCGCCGGGGTTCACCATCGCTGCCGTGACCGAGCGCGAGGATCCACGCGACGCGTTCGTCTCGAACCAGTATCAGCGGCTGTCCTCCTTGCCGCAGGGCGCCCGGGTCGGCACCTCCAGCTTGCGGCGGGAAAGCCAGTTGCGCGCGCGCTACCCGCAACTCGCGATTGCGCCGTTGCGCGGGAACGTCCAGACGCGTCTGCGCAAGCTGGACGAAGGTCAGTATGCGGCGATCATCCTGGCCGCCGCGGGGTTGCAGCGTCTGGGCCTGGCCGCGCGCATCACCTCGATGCTGGAACCGGAGGACAGCCTGCCGGCCGCGGGCCAGGGAGCGCTGGGGATCGAATGCCGGGAGGCGCGTACCGACCTGCTGGAAATGCTCCAACCACTCAATCATGCCGAGAGCGAGTGGTGCGTGCGGGCGGAGCGCAGCGTGAGCCGTGCGCTGTCGGGAAGCTGCGTGGTTCCGATCGGTGCTTTCGCGCAACGGCTGGACAGCGGGATGTACCTGCGCGGCTTCGTGGCCCGTCCCGACGGAACGCGTTATGTGTCGGCAGAGGAGCGGGCGCGGTACCCAGGCGCGAATCCCGAGCAAGTCGGACAGGCGCTGGCCGAAAAGCTCACGGCGGCCGGGGCGCGTGAGATCCTCGCCGCCCTGATGCATGAACAGTGATACCACCCGGCCTTTGCGCGGGCGCGCGGTACTCGTTACGCGGCCGGTCGAGCAATCGGACAAGCAGGCCCGTTTGATCCGAGCGGCGGGCGGCGAACCCGTGTTGTTTCCTGCACTGGCTATCGAACCGCCCGCCGATGCCGCGAAAGTCAAGGCGGTGCTGGCTGGTCTGCCGTCCGCGGATCTGGTGGTCTTCGTCAGTCCCAATGCAGTCGAGCGTGCGTTCGAGCTGGTCGAAGGCCGATGGCCAGCGGGGCTGCCGGTCGCGGCGTTGGGTGAGGGCACCGCGGCCGCTCTGCGCCGCCACATTGTCGGGGCCAGTGCTGGAGCCGGCACCGCAACTGTCATCGTGCCTGCGGACGGCGCGGACAGCGAGGCATTGCTCGCCATGCCGCAACTACAGGACCTGCGCGGTAAGCGCGTGCTGATCTGTCGCGGCGAAGGCGGGCGTGAACTGCTGGCCGAGGCGCTTGTGCGGCGGGGCGCGGAGACGAGTTACGTCGAATGCTATCGTCGCGTCCGCCCCGAGACCGATCCCGCTGCCATCGTCGCCCGCTGGGAGCAGGGCGGATTGCACGCGGTGACGGTGATGAGCGGCGAAACCCTCGACAACTTGTGGGCTATGCTCGGCGAGCGTGGCCGTCAATTCCTGCATGGCACGCCGCTGTTCATGCCGCATGTCAATATCGCCGAACGCGCCGCGCGTCTGGGGTTGACCGAGGTAGTCATCACGCCGCCCGGCGACGAGGGTATCTTGCGCGCTTTGAGCACCTGGTTCTCGCGCTAAGAAATCTCCCATCGGGTCCCACAAGCGTGACGTAAGGTAAACTCTGCTCTCGCGCCGTCCCTGGCGCCGCAGTCATTTTTCCGATATGGATCCCCAGGAAAACCAGCCCACCCCACCGCGGGAGCCTGCGCCGTCCGAGCCAGCGCGATCGTTCCCGCTCCGGCAGCGCTGGGCCGGTTGGTTTCGCAGCCGTTTCAACGCGCGCGTGCTGATGGTGGTGGTCGGGCTGGGATTGCTTGCGGCGCTTTGGATCGATACGCGCAACCAGATCCATGGGCTGCAGCAGGAACTGGTCCGCAAGCTGGCCGAAGCGGACGACTACAACAAGGAAAGCCGGCAGGTCGCCGGCCAGGCGCGCGACACGGTGCGTGACCTGGAATACCGCCTGGGTGTGATCGAAAGCCGGGTGGCGGAGACGCAGAACCAGCGGCTCGCCCTCGAAGCGCTGTACCTGGAGCTGACGCGCAGCCGCGACGAACGGGTGCTGGCCGAGGTCGAGCAGATCCTGCTCATCGCCAGCCAGCAACTGCAGCTCGCAGGCAACGTCAAGGCCGCGCTGATCGCGCTGGAATCGGCAGACAGCCGGTTGCAACGCGCCGACAGCGCGCAGTTCACCGGACTGCGCCGCGCCATCCGGCGCGATACCGAGCGGCTGAAGTCGACCCCCTATGTGGACGTGGCCGGCATGAGCCTGCGCCTCGACGCGATCGAGCACGAAGTCGATGCGTTCCCGCTGGCGATGTACGAGCGTCCAGCCGAGGACAAGCCCGCCGCCGCGCGGCCGGACGAGAACGCGATGACCCGGCTGGCGCGGGAAGCGTGGCAGGATGTCCGCAGCCTGGTCCGCATCCAGCGCGTCGACCGCGACGACGTGCCCCTGATCTCGCCGCCGCAGGCGTTCTTCCTGCGCGAGAATCTGCGCCTGCGCCTGATGAGCGCGCGCGTCGCGCTGCTGGCGCACGAGGAGGACAGCTTCAAGGCCGACACGCGCGCGGCGAGCGACTGGTTGCGGCGCTATTTCTCTACCAAGGATCGCAAGGTCGGCGAGGCGCTTGGCCACGCTCAAGCAGCTCACTGCCGCCGAGGTCACCATCGACGTGCCCGACATCTCCGGTAGCCTGGAGGCGGTGCGCAACGCCAAGCTGGTGCGCGAGCGGGGGCTGCGTTGAGGCCTCACCCGCTGTCCCGCGCGTGCGCAGCGCGCTCCACCGCTCCCGGGTCCTGGGTTGGGTGGGCGCCAATGAGTGATCGCGGTCGCTAGACTCCTCGCATGCGCGCACTGCTCTGGATCGTCGGCCTGTTCGCGCTGGCCGTGGCGCTTGACCGTAGCCGCCCGCTACAGCCCGGGCTACGTACTGCTGGTGCTGCCCTCTCATCGGGTAGAAGTCTCGCTGAACCTCGCCATCGTGCTGCTCGCGCTGGGGTTCGTCGTGGCCTATCTCCTGGTACGCGCGCTGACCCTGACCCTGACAATGCCGGCGCGTGCCGCGGAGTTCCGTCGCGAGCAGCAACGGCGCGGGCGCGGCGCGCGTTTCAAGAGGCGCTGCGCGCTTACTTCGAGGGCCGCTTCGGACGTGCCGAGCGCGCAGCGCGACAGGCTCTGCAGCAGAACGAGGCGAGCGGCCTGAGTCTCGTCATTGCCGCGCGCTCGGCCCATGAGCTAAGGTCTTTTCAGGCGCGCGACGAGCTACCTGCAGCAGATGGAGAGCCGTGCGCCGCAGGACAGCTACCTGCGCCTGATGACCCAGGCCGAGCTGCTGCTCGACGAGCGCCGCTACCACGATGCGCTGCAGGCGCTGTCCCAGCTGCAGGACAAGCACACCGCGGCGCTGCGCCTGGAGCTCAAGGCGCAGCAGTCGGCCCGGAACTGGGATCAGGTGCTGGTGCTGCTGCCGCAGTTGGAGAAGCGCAAGGTGTTCGAGCCGTCCCTGCTGGAACAGTTCAAACGCTATGCGCAGACCGAGAACCTCAAGCGCAAGGCGCTCGACGCGAAGAGCCTGCGCGAATATTGGGACAAGCTGCCGTCCGAGGATCGCAAGCACGGCCGCATCGCGGCGGCCGCGGCGCAGACGCTTCATCGCGCTCGGCGGCTGCGATGAGGCGCACGGTATCGTCGAGCAAAGCCTGGAGGCACACTGGGACTCCGCCCTGCTTCCGCTGTACGTCGAGTGTCTGCCGCGCGACGCGCGGCGCCACCTGGAGCGCGCCGAGAGCTGGCTGCAGGAGCACCCGGGCGATCCCGCGCTGCTGCTTGCCCTGGGCGAGCTATGCATGCAACAGGAGCTGTGGGGCAAGGCGCGCAGCTACCTCGAAGCGAGCCTTGCGATAGAACCCAGTCATACCGCCTATGTGCAGTTCGGAAAGCTGCTCGAGCGCATCGGCAAGCCGGGGGAGGCAAGCCAGGTGTATCGTAACGGTCTGGAGTTGGCGCTCGGCCAGCTCAAAGAAAGCACCGGCGGCCGCCGCCGAGTAGCCTTATAACTACAATCTCAATCAACCGCTGCCAAGGGAGAGAGGAGGGAGCCCCGATACCGGAACCATCGATTTGATCAACCATAGGAAGGCAGCGCGATGAACAGCAACGAAGGCGCCTACGCGGCTCTCGACAAGGACCTCCCGCTCAAGGAGGACATCCGCATGCTCGGGCGTATACTCGGCGACACCCTGCGCGAGCAGGAGGGCGACGACACTTTCGACCTGATCGAGCGCATCCGCCAGACCGCCATCCGCTTCCGGCGCGAAGGCGATACCCAGGCGCGCGCCGAACTGGAATCGGTCTTGAGCCGGCTCAGCGACGCCGACAGCGTCGCTGTGATCCGCGCATTCACCTACTTCTCCCAGCTCGCCAACATCGCCGAAGATCTGCATCGCAACCGGCGCCGCAGAGCCCATCAGATGGCTGGCTCGCCGCCGCGGGAAGCATTGGCTGTCGCCCTGTCGCGCGTGGCGCAGGCCGGGCTGGGGTCGACCGCCGTGGCCGCGTTCTTTCGCGAGGCCCTGATCTCGCCGGTGCTGACCGCCCATCCCACCGAAGTCCAGCGCAAGAGCATCCTCGACTGCCAGCTGGAGATCGCGCGGCTGCTCGCCGAGCGTGATCGCCTGAACCTGACGGCCGAGGAGCGCGCGATCAGCGAAGAGAATTTGCGGCGCGTGATTCTCACGCCTGTGGCAGACGCGCATCCTGCGCGAGCTGCGGCTGACGGTGCACGACGAGATCGAGAACGGCCTGTCCTACTATCGCTACACCTTCCTGCGCCAGGTGCCGCGCCTGTACGCCGAGATCGAGGACCAGCTCAAGGCGCAATGGCCCGAAGCGGACATTCCGCTGGCGCCGATCCTGCGGATGGGAGCGTGGATCGGCGGCGATCGCGACGGCAACCCGTTCGTTACACAGGACGTAACGCGCTACGCGCTGAAGCGGCAATCCTCCACCGCGCTCGATTTCTACCTGAGCGAAGTGCATCAACTCGGAGCCGAGCTGTCGCAGTCCCCGCGCATGGTCGAGCGTAAGTCCAGAGCTGGAGGAACTGGCCGCGCGTGCGCCCGATGTCTCGGAGCACCGGCGCGACGAACCGTACCGGCGCGCGCTGATCGGTGTGTACGCCCGACTGGCTGCCACGTCGCGTCAGCTGGACGAGCATCCGCCGGAACGCGTGGAAGTCGCGCCGGCGCCGACCTACGCTGACGCGAGCGAGTTCGTGCGCGACCTGGAAGTGATATCCCAATCGCTGGAGCGCAACAGCTCGGCACGCATCGCTCGCGGACGCCTGCGCAGCCTCAAGCGCGCGGCGCAGGTGTTCGGTTTTCATCTTGCGCCGCTGGACATGCGCCAGCACAGCGGCGTGCACGAGAAGGTGGTGGCCGAGCTGTTTCTGCGCGGCGCGCATCGCGAGGGCTACGATCAGCTCCCCGAGGAGGAACGGCGGCGCTGGCTGCTGGACGAGCTCACCGTACCCCGGCTCGCTGCGCTCGCCCTTCGTGACCTACACCGAGGACACGCTGAAGGAGCTGCACATCGTCGATGCAGGCGGCGGACCTGCAACGGCGCTACGGACCGCAGGCGATGCCCAACTACATCATCTCCAACGCCAACGGCGCGAGCGATGTGCTGGAGGTGGCGCTGCTGCTCAAGGAAGCCGGGCTCATGCAGCCGGGCTCGCCGCCGCGCCTGGCCATGAACATCATTCCGCTGTTCGAGACCATCGCCGATCTGCGCGGCTGCGGGCCGATCATGGACGCGCTGTTCTCCATACCCGACTATCGTCGCATGCTGGAGAGCCGCGGTGGCGTGCAGGAGATCATGCTGGGCTATTCGGACAGCAACAAGGATGGCGGCTATCTCACGTCGAACTGGGAGCTGTACAAGGCCGAGCTCAAGCTGGTGGAAGTGTTCGAGCGCCACGGCGTGAGGCTGCGCCTGTTCCATGGGCGCGGCGGCACGGTCGGCCGCGGCGGCGGCCCGAGCTACCAGGCCATCCTGGCGCAGCCGCCCGGCAGCGTGCAGGGACAGATCCGCATCACCGAGCAGGGCGAGGTGATTGCGAGCAAATACTCGGACCCGGATATCGGCCGGCGCAATCTGGAAACGCTGGTGGCGGCCACGCTAGAGGCGACGTTGCTGGTGCGCGCCGCACCCGGCCATCCGGCCTGTATCACGAGGTGATGGACGAGCTGTCGTCGGAAGGGTTCAAGGCGTACCGCAAGCTGGTGTACGAGACGCCCGGCTTCGTGACTTTCTTCCGCACGGCCACGCCGATCACAGAGATCGCCGACCTCAACGTCGGCAGCCGGCCGGCAGCACGCCGCAAGTCCGACCGCATCGAGGACCTGCGCGCGATTCCCTGGGTGTTCAGCTGGTCGCTCGCGCGCATCATGCTGCCGGGCTGGTATGGCTTCGGTACCGCGGTCGACCAGTCTGGTGCGGCGCCGTGGCGAGCAAGGGCTGGCTACGCTCAAGGAGATGTACCGCACCTGGCCGTTCTTCCAGGCGCTGCTGTCCAACATGGACATGCTGCTCGCCAAGAGCGACATCCACATCGCCTCGCGCTATGCCGAGCTGGTGGCGGACGAGGAGTTGCGCAACCGGATCTTCGGGCGGATACAGGCCGAGATGCAGCTGACGGTGAACCATCTGCTGGCGATCACCGGGCAGCGCGAGCTGCTGGAATCCAACCCCGCGCTGGCGCGCAGCTTCAGGAACCGCTCCCCGTACATCGACCCGCTCAATCACCTGCAAGTGGAGTCGCTGCGCCGGTTCCGGGCCGGGGAGCAGGACGACAAGGTCAAGCGCGCGATTCTGCTGACCATCAACGGCATCGCCGCGGGCTTGCGCAACAGCGGTTAGGTTTTGGCGGCCAGGACGCCACCAATAACCGACCAGCAGACCAGCGACCGGTACGCTTCGACTATGCTGCTACAGCGTCAAGCTGCTAGCCCAGCTTGGCGCCGTCGGAGGGCGTAAACGCGTCCGAGTAGAACTCGTCCTCGGGCAGCCTGCACTGCGCCGTGAAGTCGGCGTGCGCCGCCTCGACCATGACCGGTGCGCCGCAGGCGTAGACCTGGTAGCCGGACAGATCGGGAAAGTCCTGCATCACCGCGCGGTGCACGAAGCCCGTGCGCCCGTCCCAGTTGTCCTCGGGCGGCGCATCGGACAGCACCGGCACGAAGCTGAAGTTGTCGTGCTCCTGCTGCCACTTCAGCGGCCAGGTCCAGCATGTACAGCTCGCGCCTGACGCGCGCCGCCCCAGTACAACACCATCTGCCGCGTCACGCCGATGTGGAAAGCATGCTCGACGATGCTCTTGATCGGCGCAAAGCCGGTGCCGCTGGCGAGAAAGATGATCGGCTTGTCGCTGTCCTCGCGCAGGAAGAACGTGCCGAGCGGCCCCTCGAAGCGCAGGATGTCGCGCTCCTTCATCTTGTTGAACACGTAGTCGGTGAAGGCGCCGTCCGCCATGTTGCGCACGTGCAGCTCGATGTGCGCATCGTCCTCCGGCGGGTTGGCCATGGAGTAGGCGCGACGCTTGCCGTCGCGCATGATGATCTCGACGTACTGACCGGCGAGGAACTGCAGGCGCTCGTTGGCGGGCAGGCTCAGATACAGCACCGCCACGTCGTGCGAGGGACGCTCGATCTTCTGCACGCGGCAGGGCAGCTTCTTGATCTGGATCTCGCCCGCCGCGTTGATCTCACGCGCTTCGATCACCAGGTCGGTGAGCGGCTTGGCCTGGCAGAACAGCGCGAAGCCGTTCTTCTTTTCGAACTCGGGAAGGATGTGGGCGGCGTACTGGCCGTAATCCACTTGCCCTTCGAGGACTTTACCCTTGCACGCGCCGCAGGCGCCGTTGCGGCAGCCGTACGGCAGGATGATCCCATTGCGCCGGGCCGCCTCGAGCACGACCTCGTCCTCGCTCCGCGGTGAAGGTGCGATTGCTCGGCTTGATGGTGACCTGAAAGGACATGCGATAACCTTCCACCGGAGATTGCGCTACGACCCGCCGGCGCTTCCCCCAGTTCCACTAGAATGACGGGATGAGAAGACTCCTGATCGTCGGCTGTGGCGACGTGGCCCTGCGCATGGTGAGGCTATTGCGCGGACGCTATCGCCTGTACGCACTGTCTCATTCGGCGCAACGCTATGACCTGCTGCGTGCAGCATGGGATCAGTTCCGCTGCCCGGCGATCTGGACGAGCCCGACGACTCTCGCGCGCCTGGCCGGGCTTCCGCACGACATTCTGCACTTTGCGCCGCCGCCGAGCCAGGGTCCGCTGGATTCGCGAACCAGCAACCTGATTCAGGCCCTCAGAAGGGGCCGGAGCATACCACAGCGCCTGGTGTACATCAGTACCAGCGGCGTGTACGGAGACTGCGGCGGCGAGGTGGTGGACGAGCAGCGCATCCGTTGCGGCCGCAGAGCGATCGAGCGCGTCGGCGCGTGGATGCGGAACGCATGCTGCGGGCCTGGGGCCGCGCAGGCGGCGTGAGCGTGATGATCCTGCGCGTGCCGGGTATCTATGCCGCGGACCGGCTTCCGCTCGAGCGCATTCGTTCGCAGAACGCCGGCGCTGGCGCAGCCGGAGGATGCCTACACCAATCACATTCACGCCGACGACCTTGCGCGCATCGTGCTGGCGGCGCTCTCGCGCGGACGCGCGGGCCGTGTCTACAATGCGGCCGACGGCTCCTGGCTGAAAATGGGGGATTACTTCGACCTGGTGGCCGAGAGCTTCGGGCTGCCGCTTCCGCCGCGCATCTCGCGCGAGGAGGCGGAGCAGCGTGTGCCCGAGGCGCTGCTTTCGTTCATGCGCGAGTCGCGCCGTCTCTCCAACCGGCGGTTGCGCGAGGAGTTGCGGGTGCGGCTGCGCTATCCGACCGTGCACCAGGGGTTGGCCGCGGCCGCCAGGCTGCAAACGGTACTACCGTCCTGATCCCAGTCGCGCCGGCTATCTATCCCACAAGCGCCCGCCGTATATGGCATCATCCGCCCCCCGAAATTCGCCAGCTGCGCGCTATGGATCCGGTCGTGCTCGTGCTCACTAACCTGCCCGATCGCGAGTCTGCCCGCAGTCTCGCCGATGGGCTGGTCGCCGCGCGGCTGGCTGCTTGCGTCAACGTCATGGCCGACTGCACCTCGGTCTACCGATGGAAAGGGGCGGTGGAAACAGCCTCGGAAGTGCCGCGTGCTGATCAAGACATGCGGCGCGCTTTATCCGGAGGTCGAGGCGTTCATCCGAGCCCATCATCCCTACGAGCTTCCGGAGGTGATCGCGCTCCCTGCTGGCCGGCGGGCTCGCCTCGTATCTCGCCTGGGTCGCGGAAGCAGACGCGGCCGGCTGCCGCGAGCGGCATGGAACAGACATGACACACTGGTTGAAACTCGAATCCCGGCGCGCGCTGTCGGCTTGCCTCGCGTTGTGCCTTGCGCGTCTCGCATGCGGGGCGCTGGCTGACGATGATCTGCTGCCGCCGGATCAGGCGTTCAAGTTCTCCGCCCGCGTGGTGGACGCGGGCAACGTCGGAGGTGCGCTAGCGCATCGCCGACGGCTACTACATGTACCGGGACAAGTTCCGCTTCTCGGCGCAACCCGCGACCGTGGTGCTGGGCAAGCCCGAGTTTCCCGCCGGCAAGATCAAGGAGGACGAGTTCTTCGGCAAGGTGGAGACCTATCGCGACGAAGTGGCGATCCGCGTGCCGGTCAAGGCCGACGGCGGGTTCACCCTGCAGGCGCAATCGCAGGGATGTGCCGACGTCGGCGTCTGCTACACGCCGGTCAAGCAGACAGCGCAGCTCGTTCTCGCCGCTGCCGACACCGCGCAGTCGGCGTCCGTGAGCGATAGCGGGCGGCGTGCATGTCGAAGCTGCGTACGCTGACTGGCGCAGCGCAGTGGCGAGGAAGACTTCCTGCCGGTCGAGAAGGCGTTCAAGGTCGACGTGAAGGTGAGGGATGCGCACACCCTTGTCGCCGAGTTCGACGCCGGCCGACACGTACTACCTATACCGCGACAAGATCGCGTTCGACGCGCCCAAGGACTCGGGCATCGCCATCGCCAAGGTCTCGCTGCCGCGCGGCGAGATGAAGTCCGACCCCAACTTTGGCGACACCGAGGTGTTTCACAAACCGGTTCAGGCCGTGATCACGCTTGACCGCGGCAACGCGCGCGAGAGCGCCCGCCTGTCGGTCGAAGCCCGCTATCAGGGGTGCAGCGAGAAGGGCCTGTGCTACCCGCCCGCCAAGAAGAGCTTCGACCTGACGTTGGCGGCGTGGCAGCCCGCCGCCGCCACAGCGGTTCCACCCGCGAGCGCGGGCGCAACTGCGATGCATCCGCAGCAGGTCACGGCCGATCAGCCAGCCGCCGCGTTGAATCCGCCGCAGACGGTGACTTCGTCCAGAAACGACGGCGCGATTCGGAACGAAGTATCCTCGCGCAACGAAGCATCATCCCCCCAGAACGAGTCGTCCAAGGTTGCCGGCCTGTTCAAGTCAGGCAATTTCTGGCTGATCGTAGCCAGCTTCTTCGGCGCTGGCCTGCTGCTGTCCTTCACCCCTTGCGTGCTCCCCATGGTGCCAATCCTGTCCGGGATCATCGTTGGGCAAGGGCATCACATGACCAAGCGCCAGGCTTTCTTGCTTTCTGTGGCCTATGTGATCGGTATGGCGATCACCTACGCTCTGGCGGGCATTGGTGCCGGACTGTCGGGGACGCTGCTGTCCAACGCCCTTCAGAACCCGTGGGTGTTGGGCGCCTTCGCGGCGACTGTTCGTGCTGCTGTCGCTGTCGATGTTCGGTTTCTACGACCTGCAGCTTCCGTCAGCGCTCCAGAGCAAGCTCTCGGACACGAGCAACAAGGTCAAGGGGGGCACGTTCTGGGGGGTCTTCATCATGGGTGTGCTATCGGCGCTGATCGTCGGTCCGTGTGTTGCCGCACCGCTGGCTGGCGCACTTCTCTACATCAACCAGACACGCAACGCGGTGCTCGGGGGCAGTGCGCTGTTCGCCTTGGCCCTGGGCATGGGAGTGCCGCTGCTGGCTGTGGGCCTGTCCGCCGGCACCTTGCTGCCGCGGGCAGGCGCCTGGATGCAAACCGTCAAGAACCTGTTCGGGGTGATGCTGCTCGCGCTGGCCATATGGATCATCTCCCCGGTGATCCCGGCGGCTGTACACATGCTGCTGTGGGCGGCACTGCTCATCGTCTCTGCCATCTATCTGCATGCCATCGACCCGCTGCCCCAGAACGCGTCCGGCTTTCGGAAGCTGTGGAAAGGCGTAGGCGTCATCGCCGTATTGATCGGGGTCGCGCTGCTGGTGGGGGCGCTCTCCGGCGGCCGCGATATCCTTCAGCCGTTGGCCGGGCTGCGCGGCGCGGGCGTTGCAGCTACCGAAGCCGCTGCCCATCCCAGGTTCGAGCGCGTTCGCTCCGTGGCCGAGCTAGACCAGCGCATCGCTGGGGCCGCTGGACGGCCGGTAATGCTGGATTTCTATGCGGACTGGTGCGTCTCCTGCAAGGAGATGGAGCGGTTCACTTTCAGCGATCCGCAGGTGCAGGCGCGCATGGGACGGATGGTCCTGCTGCAGGCCGACGTAACCGCCAACGCCGATGCCGATGCTGAGTTGCTCAAGCGTTTCAATCTGTTCGGGCCGCCCGGGATTCTGTTCTTCGGGCCCGGAGGCAAGGAACTCGAGCACGTTCGGGTGATCGGCTTTCAGCCTGCCGAGAAATTCCTTGGCGCCCTGGACGCCGCCCTTACCGGGTCATGAGCAGAGCCAAGCAGATCGCAGTCTTCATCGCGGTTGCCGCGCTGGCGACGACCGCTGGCGTTTTGCTCCACGTGGGCGGGCGGGGACCGGCCGATACGACCATGCCTGCCGCTGCGGCCGCGACCGGATTGATGACGGCTCGCTTGCCCGACCTCGAGGGCCGGCCCCGCAGCTTGGAGCAGTGGCGCGGAAATGTGCTTGTCGTGAACTTCTGGGCCACGTGGTGTGCGCCGTGCCGCGAGGAGATCCCCGCCTTCATCAAGGTGCAGGACAAGCTGGGCGCCAAAGGGCTGCAAATCGTAGGGATCGCCGTCGATCAGGAAGACAAGGTCCGGCCTTATGCAGCGCAGATGAGGATCAACTATCCAATTCTGGTGGGCGACCTCGAAGCCATCGATCTTGCGCGCCAGGCCGGGAACCGGCTGGGCGGGCTCCCGTTCACCGTGGTGTTCGACCGCAAGGGCACAGCCGTTCACAGTCAGCTCGGTGGGATCAATGAGCAGAGGCTGACAGCCCTCGTTCAACCTCTTCTGTAGCTGTCCATCCGATATTTGGGCTAGTTTGGCTTCAAGTTCGGCAAACGGGCGCCGAACAGTGCCGAGCTTCGTAGGCTTAGGTCTTCCTTCATCAGCCTCACTTGAGTTAGCATTCATCCGTCGCTGCAAGGCGTCGGATTGCCTGTATGAATCTCGTTCCGAGTTCGGTTAACTTCTTCAAAGTTCTCAAAAACCTGGACATCTTTTCGCAAACTGCGGCAAACTTGCAGTCATGACCACCCCAAACCAGGCGCGGGAAGGGGGATCTGGGGCGCGGCAGATCCTGGTGCTGCATGGTCCGAACCTCAACCTGCTGGGCACTCGGGAACCGTCAATCTACGGCGCCGACACTTTGGAAGCGATCAACGTGCGCCTGGAGTCACGCGCACGCCAGAGTGGCGCCAGCTTGTCGACCTTCCAGAGCAACTTCGAAGGAGAGTTGATCGAGCGCATCCAGCGAACGCGCCAGGACGGTACCGATTTCATCATCATCAATCCGGCGGCTTTCACCCACACCAGCGTCGCGCTGCGGGACGCCTTGGCGGCGGTCAAGGTGCCTTTCATCGAGGTTCACCTGTCCAACGTTTTTGCCCGCGAATCGTTCCGCCAGCACTCCTATTTCACCGACTTGGCAGTGGGGCTCATCTGCGGGCTCGGGGCCCAGGGTTATGAGCTGGCCTTGGAGCACGCGCTGACCACTACACGGAGGTGAGCTTCTCAAACCATGGATCTGCGAAAACTCAAGAAGCTGATCGATCTGGTCCAGGAATCGGGCATCGCGGAACTGGAGATCACCGAGGGCGAGGAGAAAGTGCGCATCAGCCGCGTGGGTCAAGGTGCGGCGATGGTCCAGCCGCAAGCGCTCGCCATCCCGACCGCGGCGGCAGCGATTCCAGTGGCTGCCGCAGCCGCCGAGGTGCCCGCCCCGGTGGAAGGGCATGTGGTGAAGTCGCCCATGGTCGGTACC
The DNA here is from genome assembly GCA_963741215.1 of uncultured beta proteobacterium. Taxonomy (GTDB): domain Bacteria; phylum Pseudomonadota; class Gammaproteobacteria; order Burkholderiales; family SHXO01; genus SHXO01. The sequence continues at coordinate 285,159 of CAVUHQ010000035.1, read as the reverse complement.
TTCTATCGTGCCGCTTCGCCTGGCGCCAAGACCTTCGTGGAGGTCGGCGACCGTGTCAATTCCGGCGATACCCTCTGCATCATCGAGGCGATGAAACTGCTCAACGAGATCGAAGCCGACCAGGGCGGTGTCGTGAAGGAGGTCTACGTAGAGAATGGCCAACCGGTCGAATACGGTGAGCCGTTATTTCTGATCGTCTAGACAGCTCGAGTCACGCAGCGAGCCGGAGACACGTCTTTAGGGCGCGGACCGCGGCGAAGATGCGGTGCGGCCTGTGTACCCCTGTCCGGCGAGCAGTCTCGAGCTTCTTTCCCGGTTCGCTGGTCCCTGTTTGGTCACGGAATTTGGGTTTGACGTGTTCGAAAAAATCCTCATAGCCAATCGGGGCGAGATTGCGCTCCGCATTCAGCGCGCCTGCCGTGAGCTGGGGGTGAAGACCGTCGCGGTGCATTCCGAGGCCGACGCCGACGCCAAGTACGTGCGCCTGGCCGACGAGTCCGTGTGCATCGGCCCGCCGCCGTCGCAGCAGAGTTACCTCAACATCCCCGCCATCATCAGCGCAGCCGAAGTCACCGATGCCGAAGCCATCCACCCGGGCTACGGATTTCTGTCCGAGAACGCCGATTTCGCCGAGCGCGTAGAAAAGAGCGGCTTCGTGTTCATCGGCCCGCGCCCCGAGACCATCCGCTTGATGGGTGACAAGGTGAGCGCCAAGAACGCCATGATCAAGGCCGGCGTGCCTGTCGTGCCGGGCTCGGAGGGCCAACTGCCGGAGTCGCCGGACGAGATCGTGAAGATTGCCCGGGTCGTGGGCTATCCGGTGATCGTCAAGGCTGCCGGCGGCGGCGGCGGTCGTGGCATGCGCGTGGTGCATACCGAAGCAGCGCTGCTCAACGCTGTGAGCATGACCCGCTCGGAGGCACAGGCCGCTTTCGGCAATCCTACCGTTTACCTGGAGAAGTTCCTCGAGAATCCGCGTCACGTAGAGATCCAGGTGCTGGCCGACGAGCACAAGAACGCGGTCTATCTGGGCGACCGCGACTGCTCCATGCAGCGGCGCCATCAGAAAATCATCGAGGAAGCGCCTGCCCCGCTCATCAATCCGCGGCTCAAGGCTCGCATGGGGGAGCGCTGTGCCGAGGCCTGCCGCAAGATTGGCTACCGGGGTGCGGGCACCTTCGAGTTCCTGTTCGAGAAAGACGAGTTCTACTTCATCGAGATGAACACCCGGGTGCAGGTAGAGCATCCGGTGACAGAGATGATCACTGGCATCGACATCGTGCAGGCGCAGATTCGTGTCGCCTCCGGCCAGAAGCTCCCGTTCCGGCAGCGGGACATCCAGTTCCGTGGACATTCCATCGAATGCCGCATCAATGCGGAGCATCCCTACAAGTTCACTCCCTCGCCGGGCCGCATCATCCAGTTCCACGTGCCTGGCGGCCCGGGCATCCGTGTGGACTCGCACGTCTACGCCAACTACTTCGTGCCGCCCAACTACGACTCGCTGATCGGCAAGGTCATCACCTGGGCCGACACCCGCGAGCAAGCTATCGCCAAGATGCGTATCGCGTTGTCCGAGATGATCGTCGAGGGCATCGAGACCAATCTGCCCCTGCACCAGGAGCTGATGCTGGACTCCGCCTTCCTGCGCGGCGGCACCAACATTCACTACCTGGAAGGGAAGCTGTCCAAGCAGAACCGCCCGGACTAGGGAGTGGTTTACCCGTCCCTTTGCTCTAGCGCCCGATGCCTTGGGTCTGCGTAAGTTTCGAGGTCGAAGCGGCGTGCGCCGACGCTGTTGGAGACGCCTTACTCGAAGCGGGCGCAGTATCGGTGGAGATCACCGATGCTGAGGCCGGAACCCTTCGGGAGGCACCCTTGTTCCGGGAGCCGGGCGGAGAGCAAAACGGGCTCTGGTCGCGCAACCGGCTGAGCGTACTGTTCGAAGCCGGCGCAGAGCATGGGCGTGCTTTGGCTTACGCATCCGCGACCGTCGGGATTCCCGTGCCGGATCCGATCGATATCGAGGTTGTTTCGGACCAGGACTGGGTGCGCGCGACTCAGCAGCAGTTCGGCCCGATTGAGATCTCCCGGCGCTTGTGGATCGTGCCCTCCTGGTGCGAGCCGCCGGTTGCCGGCGCGATCGTGCTGAACCTGGATCCTGGTCTTGCCTTCGGCACCGGCAGCCATCCCACCACATGGCAGTGCCTGCGCTGGCTTGACCAGCACTTGCGCCCGGGAGAGTCGGTCCTGGATTACGGTTGCGGCAGCGGCATCCTGGCGATCGCGGCTAGGAAGCTCGGGGCCGGGCCGGTAACAGGTACCGACATTGACCCCAATGCGCTGCAGGCAAGCCGATACAACGCAACGGAGAATGGGGCGGCGGTGGAATTCGTGTCGCCCGACGCGTTGTCCGACAAACGCTTCGATGTCGTAGTCGCCAACATCCTGGCTAACCCGCTCAAGGTGCTCGCCCCGCTGCTGGCGGCACACACGCGCGCGGCGGGCCGCCTCGTCTTGGCCGGGATCCTCGACGCCCAGGCCAACGCCGTGCGCGAGGCATACTTACAGTGGTTCGATGTCACGAGTAGCCATCTGCGCGAGGGCTGGACTTGCCTGGCGGCGACGCGAAGACTATAGCTCTCACATCCGAGCAAGAATCCGATGAGCATGTATACCCGCTGCCCGCACTGCGATACCTATTTCCGGGTGGCGCGCGAGCAGTTGCAAGCGTCCAGCGGTCAGGTCCGCTGCGGCCGCTGCCAGCGCGTGTTCGACGCGTTCGCCACATTGACCTCGGAGCTGCCTGCCACGGCCGCGAGCAGCGCAAAAGCGCCTCCCCTTTCCTCGTCCGCTTCCAGTTCGCCTCGGGATACGGAGTCGGCGCCGCTTCCCGCGGCGGCACCGGGCGCTCCCCATCCCCTGCGCGTGCAGCCCGATGCGCCCCCCCAGCCAACCCGATTGCCGGTCTCCGGTGCAGCGCCCAGTTCGGACGCGACTGAACCGGAGATACTCACTTTGCCGGACGACCTGTTCGGCCCGGGTGCGCCGCGGCCTCACCCCGGCCGCCGTTGGCCGTGGGCGCTAGGGAGCATTGCTTTGGCCCTGGCACTTCTAGCGCAGGGGCTCTTCTTCTTCGGCACCGAGCTCGCTGTACGCCTCCCCCAATTCCGCCCGCAAATCACCGAAGCGTGCCGCTGGTTGCGCTGTATCGTGGCGTTGCCACGCATGCCCGACCAGCTCTTCATCGAAGCCTCCGATCTCCAGGTGCTCAACGCCGCCCGGCCGGGCGAGGTGCTGCTGACAGCCACTATCCGCAATCGCGCCGCGGTGACGCAGGAACTGCCGCTCATCGAGCTCACCCTCACCGACACGCTCAACCAGACTGCGGTGCGGAAGGTGTTCTATCCTGCCGACTATGTGGACAAGTCGCAGGCCCAGGAGCAGGGGATCGAGGCGAACCAGGAGATCCCGATCAAGCTCTATCTCGACACCGGTGACATCAAGCCATCGGGATACCGCCTGTACCTGTTCTTCGCGTAGGAGACAGCGCGATGCTGAAACAGACGCCACTTGCAGCGGAGCATAGAAGGCTCAACGCCCGCCTGGTCGACTTCGGCGGCTGGGAGATGCCCGTGCACTACGGCTCCCAGATCGATGAGCACCAGCGCGTGCGACGCGATGCGGGCATGTTCGATGTTTCGCATATGCTGGTGATCGATGTCGAAGGGGCCGCAGCACGTGCGTTTCTCCGACACCTGCTGGCCAACGATGTGGCCCGCCTGAAGGTTCCAGGCAAGGCGCTTTACTCGTGCCTGCTGAACGATGCGGCGGGAGTGTTGGACGACCTGATCGTGTATCACCTGGGGCCGGAGCTGTTCCGGCTGGTGGTAAACGCGGGAACTGCGGACAAGGATTTGGCCTGGATCACAGCGCAACGCGATCGATTTGCTCCGGGCGTCGTCCTGCGTCCAAGGCGCGACCTGGCAATGATCGCGCTGCAGGGGCCCAATGCGCGCGCCCGATTCTGGCAGGCGCGGCCGGCGGCGCGCGCCGCAACAGAGGGCCTGGCGGTGTTCCAGGGTGCGAACGCCGAGGGCATGTTCGTCGCACGCACCGGCTATACCGGCGAGGACGGCTTCGAAGTGATCTTGCCCGCAGATCAGGTCGTGGCTTTGTGGCGCGATTTGATTGCGACCGGTGTAGGTTGCTGTGGGCTGGGCGCGCGCGACACTCTGCGGCTGGAAGCCGGGATGAATCTGTACGGCCAGGACATGGACGAATCGGTCACACCGATGGAGTCGGGCCTGGGCTGGACCGTGGACCTGTCGGAAGGGCGCGATTTCGTCGGCCGACAGGCGCTGGTCCGCACCCCACCCCGCGCCGCGCTCGTGGGACTTGTGCTGCTGGACAAGGGCGTGCTGCGTAGCCACCAGCCGGTGCGTGCAGCCCGCGGCGAAGGCATGACCACCAGCGGAAGCTTTTCTCCGACTTTGGCCTGCTCTATCGCGCTGGCCCGGCTGCCGGTGGGGGTGGCGGCGGGTGATCCCGTCGAGGTGCAGATCCGCGAGAAGTGGCTTGCGGCCAAGGTAGTAAGATACCCGTTCGTCCGAAACGGCAAGAGCTTGTTGTAGTGTCTTCGTTCCCAAAGTCCGCTGCGAGGAATTCCAGATGAATGTGCCGGCCGATCTGAAGTACACCGAGACCCACGAGTGGCTGCGGCTGGAAGGTGACGGCACGGTCACGGTCGGCATCACCTGGCACGCCCAGGATCGGCTGGGCGACCTGGTCTACGTCGAGAACCCGCAGACCGGCAAGCTGTTCGCGCGGGGCCAGGAGTGCGGGGTAGTGGAATCGGTCAAGGCTGCCGCCGACATCTACGCCCCGATTGCCGGCAAAGTGGTCGCGGTCAACGAGGACCTCGCCAGCAGCCCGGAGAAGATCAACCAGGACCCTTACGCCGCCTGGATGTTCAGGCTGGCACCGAGCGACTTCGAGCAAATCGATGCGCTGCTCGACGCCTCGACTTACGAGAAATTGGTGGCGGCTGAAGGGCACTGACATCAGGCGATGCGCCGGATCGTCGAGCGTCACGGTCGCGTGACGAAAGGCGAGACGAACGCTCTCGCAGCGCCTGTAGCTTCTGTCCATAGCCCTCCATCATCATGCCTTTCATTCCCCACACCGAAGCCGAGGTCCGCGCCATGCTCGAGGCGATCGGCGCGCCGTCCATGGAGGATCTGTTCGACGAGATCCCCGCGGAACTCAAGGCCACTGCACTGGAACAGGTGCCGCCTGGACTGACCGAAATGGAGGTGATGCGCCTGATGCAGGAGCGGGCGGAAGGCGATGGCCGCTACCTCAACTTCATCGGCGCCGGCGCCTACGAGCATCACATTCCCGCCGCAGTCTGGCAGCTCGCGACGCGCGGCGAGTTCTACTCGGCGTACACGCCGTACCAGGCGGAGGCGAGCCAGGGCACGCTGCAGTTGTTGTACGAATACCAGACCATGATGGCATCGCTCACCGGCCTGGACGTGACCAACGCGAGCCTCTACGACGGCGCCTCGGCGCTGGCCGAGGCGGTGCTCATGGCGGTGCGGGTGCACAAGTCCTCGCGCCGCGTGCTGCTGCCGACCACCGTGCATCCCGTCTATCGCGAAGTCGTGCGCAGCATCGTCTGCAATCAGCAGATCGAGCTGATCGAGTTGCCGTACTGCGCGGAGGCAGGCACGATCCTGCCCGAATCGCTAGGGCGGTTCCAGGGTCGAGGATTTCGCGGCGCTGGTCATTCCGCAGCCCAATTTCTTCGGTGCGCTCGAGGCCGTGCACGCGCTGACGGACTGGGCCCATGCGCAGGGCGCGCTGGCGATCGCGGTAGTCAACCCGGTCGCGCTGGCACTGCTGGCACCGCCGGGGCGCTGGGGCGCCACTGGTGCCGACATCGCGGTGGGCGAAGGCCAGCCGCTAGGTGTTCCGCTGGCGGCGGGCGGCCCCTATTTCGGGTTCATGGCCTGCAAGGAGGCTTACATGCGGCAGATGCCCGGTCGCATCGTCGGCCGCACGGTGGATGTCGACGGCAGGCCAGGCTTCACGCTGACGCTGCAGGCGCGCGAGCAGCACATCCGGCGCTCCAAGGCGACTTCCAACATCTGCACCAACCAGGGCCTGGCGGTCACTGCCGCGACGATCCACATGGCGATCCTCGGGCCGGCGGGCTTGGAGCGCGTGGCGCTTGCGTGCCATACGAATCTGCTCGCGTTGCTGGATCGACTGGAAGGGCGTACCCGGTGTGTCGCGTCGCTTCTCTTCGCCGCGTATTTCACGAGGCCGTGCTGTCGCTGAGCGCGCCAGCTGCCGGAGTGCTCGACCGGCTGCGCGGCGAGGGCCTGCTGGCTGGCTTCGATCTGCGCAGCCACTATCCTGAACTCGGAGACGCAATCCTGGTCTGCACCACCGAGACCAAGAGCGCGGCAGACCTCGATCGCTATGCGCGCAGCCTGGACGCGGCGCTCGCTGCGAAGCTCTGGTGCTGCCGCCCCCTGCACCGCCACAGACTTACCGCTACTCCACTGATCGACAACAGGAGAACCGAATGGCAACAGTCACCCTCAAGGGCAACCCCGTCAACGTCGCCGGCACGTTGCCCGAGCAAGGGTGCCTCCGCGCCCGACTTCAGCCTGACCAACAAAGACCTGAAGGACGTTGCGCTCGCCGACTTCGCCGGCAAGCGCAAGGTGCTCAACATCGTGCCCAGCCTGGACACGCCCACCTGCGCCAAATCCACGCGCGTGTTCAACGAGAAGGCCAGCAGCATGAGCAACGCGGTGGTGCTGGTGATCTCCGCCGACCTGCCCTTCGCGATGTCGCGCTTCTGCAGCGCCGAGGGCTTGAGCAACGTCGTCACCCTGTCGACCTTCCGCAGTCACGACTTCCACGGCAAGTACGGTGTGGACATCGCCGACGGTCCGCTCAAGGGCCTGACCGCGCGTGCGGTGGTGGTGCTGGACGAGAACAACAAGGTGATCCACGCCGAGCTGGTGCCCGAGATCGCCAACGAGCCGAACTACGATGCAGCGCTGGCCGCGCTCAAGTGACACCGACGGTGACCCTGGCGGCCTAGCCTCGCGCAGCCTGCACGCTCTCGCGACCACATCCGGACGGCACGAGCTCCCCATGCTGATCTTCGAGCTGTCGCAACCCGGTCGCGTCAGCCACGCTCACGCCCCGGCAGCGACGGCGCGTGTGCCGGAGATACCGGCGGACCTGCGCCGCGTCGTACCCCCCTTGCTGCCCGAAGTGTCGGAGCTGGACGCGGTGCGCCATTACACGCGCCTGTCGCAGCGCAATTTCTCCATCGACACGCAGTTCTATCCGCTCGGCTCGTGCACCATGAAGTACAACCCGCGTGCCTGCAACGCGGCTGCGCTGCTGCCGCAGTTCCTGGCTCGCCATCCTCTGGCGCCGGAGCAACGCGGACAGGGGTTCATGGCCTGCCTGTTCGAGCTGCAGGAGATGCTCAAGGACGTCACCGGCATGGCGGCGGTAAGCCTCACGCCGATGGCCGGCGCGCAGGGCGAGTTTGCCGGCGTGGCGATGATCCGCGCCTATCACCGCGCGCGCGGCGATAGCGCACGCACAGAGATCATCGTGCCGGACGCGGCGCACGGCACCAACCCGGCCACAGCCACCATGTGCGGCTTCACGGTGCACGAGATTCCGACCGATCGCGACGGCAACGTCGATCTGGAGCAACTGCGCGCAGCAGTGGGTCCGCGCACCGCCGGGCTCATGCTCACCAATCCCTCGACCCTAGGCGTGTTCGAGAGAAAGATCCTCGACATTCGCGACATCGTCCACGGCGCGGGCGGGCTGCTGTACTACGACGGCGCCAACCTGAACGCGATCCTGGGCAAGGTGAAGCCCGGCGCGATGGGCTTCGACGTCATTCACATGAACCTGCACAAGACCTTCTCCACGCCGCACGGCGGCGGCGGCCCGGGGGCGGGGCCGGTCGGTGTCGCGCCGCACCTCGAGCCCTTTCTGCCGCTTCCGATCGTCGTCGCTGACGGATCCGGTTATCGCTGGCTGACGGAGACGGAACGTCCGCAGAGCATCGGCCGGCTGTCGGCGCATATGGGCAACGCCGGCGTGCTGCTGCGCGCCTACGTCTACGCGCGCCTGCTTGGTCGCGAAGGGATGCCGCGCGTGGCCGAATACTCGACCCTGAACGCCAACTATCTGATGGCCGAGCTGCGGCGCGTCGGCTTCGATGTCGCGTTCCCGAACCGGCGCGCCAGCCACGAATTCATCGTTACGCTGAAGGGGCTGAAGGAGCAGACCGGCGTCACCGCCATGGACGTCGCCAAGCGTCTGCTCGACAAGGGCTTTCACGCGCCGACCACCTACTTCCCGTTGCTGGTGCCCGAGTGCCTGCTGATCGAGCCGACCGAAACGGAATCGAAGGAGACGCTCGACGCCTTCGTCGCGGCGATGAAGGAGATCCTGGAAGAGGCGCGCGGGAATGCCGAGCTGGTCAAGAACGCGCCGCATACCACCCCGGTGCGGCGGCTGGACGACGTCAAGGCCGCGCGCGAACTGGACCTGACATGGAAAAAGTGAGCGACGAACTCGATGCCAGCCCGCACAAGGGCAAGACTGGTCTACGCCGGATATGGAACGCGATGTTCTATTCCATCGAAGGCTTCAAGGCAGCCTATCGCCACGAGGACGCGTTCCGGCAGGAGTGCCTGCTCGCGCTGATTCTCGTGCCGGCGGCCTGCTTCATGCCGGTCGGCGGCATGGGCAAGGCTCTGATGATCGCCAGCGTGCTGCTGGTGCTGATCGTCGAGTTGCTCAACTCCGCTGTGGAAGCCACTGTCGACCGCATTTCGCTCGAGAACCATCAACTGGCGAAGCGCGCCAAGGACATCGGCAGCGCGGCAGTGTTCCTGAGCTTGGTCAACGTCGCGGTCATCTGGGGCCTAGTGCTGTTTGGTTGACGGCGATCACCGTCAGTGTTCGAGCAAAGCGGCCTTGCCCTGCTTGCGTTGTAATCAAACCATCACCAAAGCTTAATCACGGCTTATTCATGTCCGGGCAGGCTGCGCGGGCATGAACGCTACGGCCACCGCTTTGACGCAGGCAGCCGGAGGCTTGGGGGGGTTGCGGATCGCGATCGTAACCGAGACCTTCCCGCCCGAGATCAATGGAGTGGCCATGACCATCGGGCGCATGCTCGACGGACTGTTGCGCGGCGGCCACGACATTCAGCTGATACGCCCGCGGCAGCATGATCAGGACAGGCCCCAGGCCACCAGTCGACTGCGCGAGGTACTGGTGCGCGGTGTGCCGCTGCCGCGCTACTATGGGTTAAGGATGGGATTACCCGCCACGCGGATGCTTGCCCGCCTGTGGGAGAAAGACCGGCCGCATATCGTTCACATCGTGACCGAGGGACCACTGGGTGCCTCGGGCCTGTCCGCGGCGCGCCGGCTGGGTATTCCTGTCAGCTCCGATTTCCACACCAACTTCCACAGCTACAGTAAGCACTATGGGTTCGGGCTGCTCGAGCCGCTCATCGCGGGCTATCTGAGGCGCTTCCACAACCGCGCCGCCTGCACGTTCGTGCCCACGCGCGAATTGCAGAGGCAACTGGCGCGGCGAGGGCTATCGCAAGCTGCTGGTTGTGGCGCGCGGTGTGGATACGGGACTGTTCAGCCCGGCGAGCCGCTCCAGCGAGATGCGCAAGAGTTGGGGGGCCTCGGATGACGACGTGGTTGTGATCCATGTCGGCAGACTCGCGCCGGAAAAAAACCTGCCGCTGGTGCTGGCTGCCTTCGATGAAATCCAGCGTCGCCTGCCATCGTCGCGGCTGGTCCTGGTAGGCGATGGCCCGCAGCGGGCCGAGCTTCAGCAGCGCTATCCTCGGCACGTCTTTGTCGGGATGCGGCGCGGGGCGGATCTCGCCGCTCACTATGCCTCGGGCGATCTGTTCCTGTTCCCGAGCCTGACGGAGACCTTCGGCAACGTCACCGTGGAAGCCATGGCGAGTGGCCTTGCGATTCTGGCCTACGACTACGCGGCGGCGCGAGAGCACTTGGTGCACGGTGAGACCGGCTTGCTGGCGCCCTTCGACGATGCGGACAGGTTCACGCGATTGGCGGCTGAGCTGGCGGTGAACAGCGCATTGCGAACCGAGCTGGGTCGCAACGCGCGGCTCGCGGCCGAGCGCATCGACTGGGGCGAAGTGGTGGAGGAGTTCGCCCTGGCCCTCCGGGGCTTGGCGGATACAGGCGAGGCCCCCCATGCCGTGTGCATGGGATGAGGTATCGTCCAAAGATCCGTCTGAGCGTGTAGCCAGCCGTCTTTTGCCGCTGCATCACCAGGAAGTGCGCTCGTCGATACCGTGGCCACCGTTTGAGTCGATAGCGAACTCGCTCGCGACGCGGAGCGACTCCGCGTCGGCTTAGGCCCAGTCTTGGCGTCGGGTGTCGGCGAGGGGTCTGAGGTACGGCGCCGACCTTGCACCTTACCCTAAGGCACGCGGGGAAGATGCCGAAGCCATCGCAAGAAGACGCGCAAGCTAGTCTTCTGTCGCCCAACCTATAATGTCCGCGAGCCGACCTCGATGTTTGGTCCTCGGTTCTGGATACTCTTCGGGGAGCAGCCGGGCTGAAGATCTCACAATACACTCCGGTAACCATAGGGAGACTCGCCGTATGCCCGCCTATCTGATTTCCACCATCGAGATCACCGACCCCGCCGGCTACGAGGAATACAAGAAGCTGGTCCCGCCGGCGCTGGCCAAGTACGGCGGCAAGTTCGTCGTGCGCGGAGGCGACATCGAGCACAAGGAAGGCGACTGGCGCCCCAAACGGATCGTCGTGGTGGAATTCGAGAGTGTGGATCAGGCGCGCGCCTTCTACGATTCGCCTGAGTATGCTCCTGCCAAGCAGATCCGCCTGCGTACCTCCACCGGCAGTGTCCTGTTCGTAGAGGGCGTCAAGCAAGGCATGCTCTGATGCGTTCCGGCCTACAATTCCTTGGCATAGGCCTTGCATCGGCGCTTACCCGCTGAAAGCCCGGCGTCGCGGGCCTGCATGGTTGGCGAAGTGAGGTGGTGCAGGGGAGGAGGGACGTCACAAGCAGCCCAATCGCGTCCAGAATCGGCCCAGCGCCAAAGCAACCGCTGACAGACGGGCCTCGGCACGAGTCCGCTCAACTCCCGTTTTCGCCTACCCCAGCTTGCTGCTGAGACGGCCAAGAAAGGGTGGCCTGGCATCATTGTTGGAGTTGGCTTTTGGAAAAAAATCATATACTTTAGGCACGAATATCGTAGAATTATTAACTGATGCGGGCTAACCTACTAAGAAACAAGAGAATCCCGCAGCCGAAGCCGTCTGTGCCGCTGACCGGAATGCCCATAGTGGTGCGCGAGCATGGGTAGGAAGGATTTTTGGAAGTCCAACTGGTTCCTCGGCGTGATCGCTGCGCTCGCGGTGGCCTCCCTATCGCAAGCCGACTTGGTGAAGAGCCTCGAGCGCAGGGCCTACGACGGAGGCGTGCGGGCGTCGGGCCGCAATCCAAGCGAGCGTATCGCCATCGACGCCCCCACCATTGCCAACCTCGGGCGCTGGTCCTGCTCGTCGGGCCCTCGCGCGCAACTGATGCAGAAGCCGGCCGCCGGGCAAGTCAAAGTGATCACCGGCATGCACTACGTCAACAAGCGTGGAGAGTTCTACGGCCTGCTCGGCTCCGCAGGCCAGGAACAATCGGCAGCGTTCCACCCGGCCCAGCCGAATCGCGCGGTCGCTGTCCTTCACCAGGTCCTGGCCAAGACAAACGAAGACCGCCACCGCAGTGGCGACGAGATGACGCACGCGATGCGTGAGCGCACGGCGTCGATGAGCATCGTGGACGTGGTCCTGTAGGTGACCGAGTCGACATGGACCTTTCCAAATCCATCGAAATGGCCTCGGCGACACACACCGGAATGGTGCGTGCCCACAACGAGGACAGCATCGGCACCGACGCGGCCATCGGGCTCGCGGTGCTGGCCGACGGCATGGGGGGCTATAATGCGGGCGAAGTCGCGAGCGGCATTGCGGTGGCGCTGATCACCAAGGAAACGCGCGAGACGGTGCTGCGCATTCCGCCTTATGAGGCGGACGGCGAGACCGGCGAGCCGATGGCCACCCGGATACTGCGCAACGTGATCGCCAAGGCCAACGCGTCGATCTACCAGGCTGCCAACAGCCAGCCGCAGTACGCGGGTATGGGTACGACGCTGGTGGTGGCGCTGCTGTGTGACGACCACATCAGCGTGGCGCACATCGGCGACTCGCGGTTGTACCGCCTGCGCGACGGCGAGCTTGGAGCAACTCACGCGCGACCACTCGCTGCTGCAGGAGCAGATCGACAGCGGGATGATCAGCAAGGAAATGGCGCGGCGGTCCCAGAACAAGAATCTGGTCACGCGCGCCGTAGGGATCGAGCCCGACGTGGAGGCGGAGGTCAACACCTTCGAGGTGACGGAAGGCGACATGTTCCTGCTGTGCTCGGATGGGCTCAACGACATGGTGGAGGACGAAGACATCCACCTCACCCTGAACTCGCTCTCCGCCAACCTTCCGCTCGCGGCCACGCCAGCTGGTGCAGATGGCGAACGACAACGGGGGTCGCGATAACATATCCGTGATCCTGATCCGAGTGAAGAGATCTTTCGCGGCCGAGCGCGGTCTGCTCAGCCGGCTGAAGGCATGGTTTAGATGAGAAACGAGGATTGATTTTATGGCGAAGCTGATCCTGAGCCTCGATGGCATGGTGATCCGGGAATATCCGCTCACCAAGGAGCGCACGACGCTCGGTCGCAAACCTCACAACGATATCGTGATCGACAATCTCGCGATCAGCGGCGAGCATGCCATGATCATGACGATCCTCAACGACTCGTTCCTCGAGGACCTGGGCAGCACCAACGGTACGCTGGTCAACGGCCAGCCGATCAAGAAGCACTTCCTGCAGAACAACGATGTGGTCGAGCTCGGCAAGTACAAGCTCAAGTACGTGACCGAGGCCACCGGCGCCCAGGCTAGTCCGGCGGATTTCGAGAAGACCATGGTGCTGCGCGCCCCAGCAGGCGGTCGCCAAGCCTGAACCGGCCAAGGCTGAGGCGGGCGCTGCTGCCGTCAAGAACTTCGGCGACACCGTGGTCAACCCGACATCATGCAGACCCAGGGGGCCGGCTTGCGCGAGGCTGCGCGCCAGGCCGCTGCGGCGGGTGAGCCGGCGGCAGCCCCAGCCCCACCTCGCTCCCGCTCCTGCCGCCGCATCGGCTGCTGTTCCCACGCCCGCGCCGGCGCCTGCACAAGCGCCTCCTCCGGCGCCTGCTGTCGCGCCGTCGGCCGTCGCCAGCGCAGCGGCGGCCACCACCACGACGACCGGGACAGTGCCCTTGGCCGCAGGACAGATCCAGGGAACGATCCAAATCCTTTCCGGACCCAGTGCCGGTAAGGAGCTGCCGCTGTCCAAGGCGCTCACGACCCTAGGCAAGCCGGGGGTGCAAGTCGCCGTCATCGCCAAGCGGCCGCAGGGCTATTTCATCACGCACGTGGAGGGCGGCAACCTTCCCGGTCGTAAACGGCAAGCAGTTGGATGCGCAGGCCCATGCGCTGAATGATCACGACGTGATCGAGCTGGCGGGCGTCAAGATGGAGTTCTACCTCAAGCCGGCGTCGTAGCCGGTACATCGCTCGAAGCCTCCAACGCACGCCGGCTGACGCGTTCGCGCAGTCTCCGGGCCGCGTACAACGCAGCGCGGAAGCTTCGCAATGACCGAGGGCAGGCGGGTGAAGAAGCACTTCGTGCGCAATCGCGCTGGGGCTTCTGGTGGTGGCTGCTTTTCATCGGGCACGCCGCCAACTGGTATCGCATCCCGTTCGTCGACAACCTCGAAGCGATCGCCTACGACGCTCCGCCTGAAGCTGACCATGCCACGGGGGGTCGATCCCCGTGATCGTCATCGTCGAAATCGACGAGAAAAGTCTGGCGGAAGAAGGGCGTTGGCCCTGGCGGCGCGACCACCTGGGGCAGTTCCTGGACCAGTTGTTCGACCACTACAAGGTCAAGATAGTTGGTTTCGACGTGGTCTTCGCGGAGAAGGACGAGAGCTCGGGCCTGAAGGTGCTCGAGACCATCGGCGAGCACGATCTCAAAGACGATCGCGCAGTTCCAATCTGCCTTGAAGACCATCGCGCCGATGCTGCAGTTCGATCGCCTGTTCGCGGAAAAGATGCGTGGCCGTCCGGTCGTGCTGGGCTACTACTTTACGAAGACGACGTGCGCAGAGCCGCGGCATGCTGCCCGAGCCGGTCCTGCCGGGAGGGGTATTTCAGGGCCGCAATATCAGCGCGGTCGCGTACACTGGATTTGGCGTCGAACCTCGCTGAACTGCAGCATGCAGCCGCGAGCGCCGGTCATTTCAACTCGATTCCAGACGATTCCGATGGAGTGTATCGCCGGGTGCCTATGCTCGCGGAGTACGAGGGCGCCTACTATCAAGCCGCTCTCGCTTGCCGTGGTGCGCGTGCTGCTGGGCTCCCCTGCCCGTCGTACCCGGCTTCACGGACGCGTCCTTGTGGTCGCGACCGTTACCCGGGTTGGAGTGGCTGAGATGTGGGTGAGTCTGCGCATTCCGGTCGACATCGCAGGTAACGGCGCTCGTGCCCTATCGCGGTCCGGAGCACAGCTTCCCTTACGTCTCGGCCAGCGATGTGCTGACAGGGCAAGGCGGACGGCGCCGTACTGGAGGACCGCATCGTCCTGGTCGGCGCGACGGCCCCGGGATTGCTGGACCTGCGTTCGACCCCGGTCGACCCGGTCTACCCCGGGGTGGAGATCCACGCCAACCTGATCGCCGGGATGCTGGACGGCGCGATCAAGCAGCGACCCGCCCTACGTGCTTGGGGCCGAGGTGCTTCTGCTGTTCTCTGTCGGCGTACTCATGGCCCTGGTCCTGCCTTTGCTTAGTCCTCTACGGGGAATGCTGGTGACGGCGTTGGTCCTGGTCGCGGTATTCGGCACCAACGTGCTGGTTTGGAATCGGGCCAACCTGGTGCTGCCGCTGGCCTCGCGGCGTGCTGATGATCGCCGTTGCTGTTCGCGCTCAACATGTCCTACGGCTTTTTGGTGGAAGCGCGGGCCAAGCGCCAGATCACCGGTCGCTTCGGCCAGTACGTGCCGCCCGAGCTGGTGGACGAGATGAGCAAGCATCCCGGAGAAGTTCTCCATGGAGGGAGAGAGCCGCGAGATGTCGGTGCTGTTCAGCGATGTGCGCGGGTTCACCACCATCTCGGAGGGACTGGACCCGAAGCAGCTGAGCCGATTGATGAACGAGTTTTTGACGCCCCTGACGCAGGTGATCTACCGCCGTCGGGGCACCATTGATAAATACATGGGCGACTGTATCATGGCCTTCTGGGGTGCACCGATCGACGATCCGCAACACGCCCGCAACGCGGTGCTGGCAGGGCTGGAGATGCAGGCGACCATGAAGGCGCTGCAGCCTCAGTTCCACAGCCGCGGCTGGCCGGAGCTGCACATCGGCGTCGGCGTCAACACCGGCCGCATGAGCGTGGGCAACATGGGATCGGATGATCCGGGTCGCCTACACGGTGATGGGCGACGCGGTGAACCTGGCCTCGCGCCTGGAAGGGCTGACCAAGCATTATGGCGTCGACATGATCGTCGGCGAGGGCACGCGCTGCGCCGTGCCGGACATACTGTTCCGCGAGCTGGACCGGGTGACGCCGAAGGGCAAGAAGGAGCCGGTATCGCGATCTTCGAGCCGATCGGGCCGGGCGCGAGCGTCGACGCGGCGCGGCAGGACGAGCTTTCCCTCTGGCATCAGGCCCTCAGTCAGTACCGGGCGCAGGAATGGGACATGGCGGAATTGCAGCTGATTGACCTGCAGCGCCGATTTCCCGGGACCGTGCTCTACGCTACGTTCCTGGAGCGCATCGCGCATTTCCGCAGTCAATCCACCTGGCGCCGGCTGGGACGGCTGCCTGGGCCTTCGAGACGAAGTAGAGCGATGCAGCTCAGAGTACTCGGTTGCAGCGGCGGCATCGGGGGTAACTTGCGCACCACCTCGATGCTGCTCGACCACGACGTGCTGATCGACGCGGGCACCGGCGTGGCCGATCTCACGCTGTCCGATCTCAAGCAGATCGACCATATCTTCGTCACCCATTCGCATCTCGATCACATCGCGTGCATCCCGTTCCTGGTCGATACCGTTGGCGGCATGCGCGCTGTCCCGGTGACCGTCCATGCCACGCGCGAGACCCTGGATATCCTGAGAGACGCACCTGTTCAACTGGAAGATCTGGCCGGACTTCACGCAGATTCCGAGCGCGCAGGCGCCCTACCTCCGGTACGAAGAGATCCGCGTGGGGGAGCCGGTCCGACCTCGACGGGCGCACCGTCACCGCGTTGCCGGCGAACCATGTGGTGCCGGCGGTGGGTTTCCAGCTGGACAGCGGAGAGGCGAGCCTCGTGTTCACCGGCGATACGACGACCAACGACGCGCTCTGGGAGGCGGTCAACCGTATCGAGAATCTGCGCTATCTCATCATCGAGACCGCCTTCTCCGACGGCGAGCGGCAGCTCGCCATCGACTCCAAGCACCTGTGCCCCAGCCATGCTGGCCGACGAGCTGGCCAAGCTCACGCGGCCGGCGCGTGTGTTCATCACCCACCTCAAGCCGGGCGAGGGTGCGCAGACCATGGAGGAGGTGGAGCAGATCGCCGGTGCCTACAACCCGCGCATGCTCTTCAACGGGCAGGTATTCAAGTTCTGACGGGACCGCAAGCTCAAGGACGTACTGGACAGCAGCGCCGGCAGACTGCCGCCCTCGTGCCGGAGGCCGGATGCGGCGGGACCGATTGTGTGATCGGGTGCGCGCAGGCGCGCCCCGTTTGTAGAGGATCGCTCTCATGAGCACGGTGTTCGACTCGAAACCGCAGACCAATCAGAATCTGGCGGACATCAGCAGCAAGCTGGAATTCCAGAAGCAGCTGCAGGCGGTCACCAATCGGATCCACGCCACCAGCAACGTCGACGAGATCATGCTCGAGCTGGGCCAGGACATCTGCAATCTGGTCGGGGCGGACCGTCTGACCATCTACGTGATGTCCGAGGACCGCTCCTCCATCGTGTCCAAGGTCAAGACCGGGCTCACCTCGTTCAAGGACCTGAAGCTTCCCATCAACGACCAGAGCATCGCGGGCTTCGTCGGGCAGAACCGCATGCTGATCAATATCCGCGACGTCTACGATGAGAATGAGCTGCGCGGATTGAGCCCGCAACTACGGTTCTTGAAAGAAGTGGACAAGCGCACCGGCTACCGCACCAAGCAGATGCTGGTGGCGCCGGTGGTAGAGGCCGGCTCCAACGAGCTGATCGGCGTGGTGCAGGCGATCAACACCAAGAGCGGACAGCCGTTCTCGCCGCTGGCCGACGAGGGCATCGTCAACCTGTGCGAGACCCTGGCCATCGCCTTCAAGCAGCGGCAGAAGCCCCAGGCGACAGTGCGCGGAAAGTACGACGCGCTGGTCGCCAACGCCATGCTCTCGGCCGAGGAGATGGAACTCGCGCTGCGCTCGGCCCGTCGCAAGGGACTTGGACATCGAGGCCGTGCTGCTGGACGAGTTCCAGGTCAAGCCGCAGGCGATCGGCGAGGCGCTGTCGGCCTTCTTCGGCGTGCCCTACGAGGCGTACCGGATGGACCGCATCAAGCCCATGGATCTGCTGCGCAACCTCAAGCGGGACTTTCTGGAGAGCAGCCTCTGGGTGCCGGTGGAAGATGTCAAGGAAGGGCTGATGGTGGTCACCACCGACCCGGAGCGCGTGCGCGCCTCGCGCATTGTCTCCAACATCTTCCCCAAGCACCGCGTCATTTATCGCGTGACTACCGCGCGCGAATTGGTCTTGACGCTGGACCAGTTCTTCGGCGCCGAGCTGGCGGACACTGGCAATATCGGCGACCTGCTGTCCGACATGACGCTGGAGTCGGACGAAGAGACCGGCGTTGTCAGCGACGACGTCTCGCTGGCGGCGGACAACGAACTGGTCAAGCTGGTGAACAAGGTCATCATCGACGCCTACAACCAGGGCGCCTCCGACATCCATATCGAGCCCTATCCCGGCAAAGGGAAGACCGAGATCCGCTTCCGCAAGGACGGTGGCCTGATGCCGTATATCTCAGTGCCGGCCAGCTACCGCAACGCCATCGTGGCGCGCCTGAAGATCATGTGCGATCTGGACATCTCCGAGAAGCGCAAGCCCCAGGACGGCAAGATCAAGTTCAAGAAGTTCGGTCCGCTCGACATCGAGCTGCGCGTGGCGACCATACCATCGGCCGGCGGCGTCGAAGACATCGTCATGCGTATTCTGGCTGCCGGTGAGCCGATCCCCATCGACAAGCTCGGCTTGTCAGCGCGCAACGTGAAGACCCTCAAGGAGACGGTTTCCAAGCCCTACGGCCTGTTCTTCGTGTGCGGCCCGACCGGTTCCGGGAAGACCACGACCCTGCACTCGGTGATGGGTTATCTGAACACGCCGGACACCAAGATCTGGACCGCCGAGGACCCGGTTGAAATCACCCAGAAGGGACTGCGGCAGGTGCAGATGAACCCGAAGGCGGGGTTGAACTTCGCGGTTGCCATGCGGGCGTTCCTGCGCGCGGATCCCGACATCATCATGGTCGGTGAGATGCGCGACAAGGAGACCACCGCTATCGGCATCGAAGCCTCGCTCACCGGTCACCTGGTGTTTGCCACGCTGCACACCAACAGCGCGCCCGAGTCCATCATCCGCCTGCTGGACATGGGCATGGACCCGTTCAACTTTTCCGATGCGTTGCTCGGCGTGCTGGCCCAGCGTCTGGCCAAGCGCCTGTGCAGTAAGTGCAAGCAGCCGCACGTCGCATCCCAGGACGAAATCAAGCTGTTGCTCGAGGAGTACTGCCAGGAGCTCAAGAACACCGACACGTGGAAGCGTGACGCGAAAGCCGCCTATGAAAGCATCTACCGGGAATGGTCCAAGGGCTTCGCCGACGACAAGGGTCAGTTCACTCTGTACAACCCGGTGGGATGCGAGAGTTGCAGCGGCACGGGGTACAAGGGCCGCGTGGGCCTGCACGAATTGCTCGTAGGGAGCGACGCCGTCAAGAAGCTGATCCAGGAACACTCCCGCGTGGCCGAGATCCTTGCTGTCGCGCTCAACGATGGCATGCGCACCCTGAAGCAGGATGGCATGGAGAAGGTGCTGCAAGGGGTAACCGACATGCATCAGGTTCGCGCTGTCTGCATCAAGTAAGTCCGCATGCGCGCCTTCGCTGCAGCCCGTCCGACGATGAACGACATCACCCCGATCGATCTGTTTCCGCGCCTCACCGAGCTGAATCAGATCGGCATTGCGCTGTCGCGCGAAAAGAACATCACGCGTCTGCTCGAGGCGATCCTGGTCGCGGCCAAGAAGATCACCAACGCGGATGGCGGCACGCTCTACCTGATGCACAAAGACAGTGAGCTGCGCTTCGAGATCATGCTCACCGACTCGCTGGGTATAGCCATGGGCGGTACCACCGGCAAGCCAATTCCGTTTCACCCGGTCAAGCTGTACGAAGAGGACGGCAGCCCCAACAACTCCATGGTAGTTGCGTACTCGGTGCTGCACGACCAGACCGTCAACATCGCCGACGCCTACACCGAACAGGGGTTCGATTTCTCCGGGACCAAGACCTTCGACGGCAAGACCGGATATCGCTCCAAGTCCTTCCTTACGGTTCCGCTCAAGAACCACGAGGACGAGATCATCGGTGTGCTGCAGTTGATCAACGCCAAGGACCGGGAGACCGGCGAAATCGTGCCGTTCTCGGACGCCGACAAGAATCTCGCCGAGTCGCTCACATCGCAGGCCGCCGTCGCTCTGACCAATCGGCTCCTCATCATTCAGCTGGAAGAGCTGTTCGAAGCGTTCATCAATCTCATCAACGCCGCTATCGACGACAAGTCGCCCTACACCGGGGGGCACTGCCAGCGCGTGCCGATGCTTACCATGATGCTGGCCGAGGCGGCGAACGCCGCCAGCGACGGGCCGCTGGCCAGCTTCGCGATGACCGAAAAGGACCGCTACGAGCTCAAGATCGCCGGCATGTTGCACGACTGCGGCAAGGTGACCACGCCGGTGCACGTCGTGGACAAGGCTACCAAGCTACAGACGATTTACGATCGCATCGGTCTGATCGATACGCGCTTCGAAGTGCTCAAGCGCGATGCCGAGATCCGCGTGCTCAAAGCCAAGCTCGAGTCGCTGGAGCGCAGCGACAAGTCGACCTGGGCCGAGCTCGAGGCCAAGCTTTCGGCGGAGATCATGCAATTCGACGCTGACCGCGAGTTTCTGCGCTTCTGCAACATCGGCACGGAGCGCATGGCGCCCGACGACCAGCATCGAGTGACTGGCATTGGCTGGGGATACAAGTGGCGCGATACCGAGGGCAACATGGACGCGCCGTTTCTCACCGACGACGAGATCAAGAACCTGACCATCCGCGCCGGGACCCTGACGGAGGAAGAGCGCAAGATCATCAATCATCACATCGAGGTGACGATCATGATGCTCGAGTCACTGCCCTGGCCCAGGCATCTGAAGAACGTGCCGGAGTACGCGGGTGGCCACCACGAGCGCATGGACGGCAAGGGCTATCCGCGTGGCCTGACGCGGGACCAGATGTCGGTCCAGGCGCGGGTGATGGGGATCGCCGATATCTTCGAGGCCCTCACCGCGAAGGACCGTCCCTACAAGAAGGGCAAGACGCTGACCGAAGCGCTGACTATCCTGGGACGGTTCAAGCTCAACGGCCATATCGATCCGGACCTGTTCGACATCTTCATCCGCAATAAGGTCTACCTGCGCTACGCAGAACAGTTCCTCGATCCGGAGCAGATCGATGAGGTCGACCTGTCCATGATCCCGGGGGTCCCTGAGGACCTCCTGACCTCAGAGTGACGCGCAGCGTCACATCGCTTCGAAGCAGACGACAGATTTGGTCCGTCTCTGTCACAGCTTCCTTTGGCGACTGTGAAAGTTCAGACTTCACTCCACGCAAACCCCGTTGGACTCGGTTTCGCGACCGTTTAGATGCACTAACCTATTGATTATTAATCTTCAGACCGGACTGGCATACGCGTTGCATCGTTCTTCGAAGGCGAACACCGATTCGCGTGTTTGAACCGTCATCTCAATCCCCATAGGAGTTGCTTCATGAAGGCCATTCAAAAGGGTTTTACGTTGATTGAACTGATGATCGTGGTGGCGATCATCGGTATTCTGGCCGCGATCGCGCTGCCGGCGTACCAGGACTACACCATCCGCTCGCAGGTTTCGGAAGGCCCCACCCTGTCCGAAGGTCTCAAAGTAGCGATCGCCGATTACTACGCGAACAATGGTACCTGGCCGGCGGATATGGTCGCTGCTGGATTTGGTACCAATACGGTCAGCGGCAGCTACGTCTCGGCGATCACGCAGGCGACGGGCGTCATCACGATCACCTACGGCTCGACCAAGGCTAACTCCAAGCTGACCGCCGGCCCTGCCACGCTGAACATTGCGGCCGCCGCGAACACTAACGGCGACATCGCCTGGGTGTGCGGTGGAAGCGCGGTCCCGACCGGCTTCACGGCTGCGGGTACGGCTTCTTATGCTGGCGGTATGCTGCCCAAGTGGCTGCCGAGCAGCTGCAAGTAAACTGACATCGACGGCGGCGGTATCCGCCGCCGTTACCTTACAGCGGGGGCAGAGATGCCCCCGTTTTTTTGGCGGTGCCAGTTGGCCCCGAGACCAGAAGCCTGCCGGCGGCAGGTGGTCGGACGAAATGCAGAAGCCGCAGGGGGCCCTGCTTTGGCTATTCCGGACGACCGGTATCCGCCAGCGCTGCAGCCCAGATCTGGAGATAGGCCTGCTCCAGGCGGGAGGTAAAGCCCTTGCCATCGGTCAGCGGAGACGCGACCAATCTCGTGCGTAACGTATTTCGAAGCTGATCCAGCTTGATTGGATCCGCTGCCAGTCGCACTGCAGTGGCGACGTATTCCTGCGGGGAATAAGCGACGAGTTCCGTCAACCCCAGGCAACCGAGGATGCTGAGCCCCACGCGGGACGCATGCCGGTCTCCGACGAGCGTTATCACCGGGACACCCATCCACAGAGCATCCAGTGTGGTGGTCGTCCCATGATAGGGGAAAGTGTCCAGTGCAATGTCCACTTCGCGATACGCGTCCATGTGTTCGCGATGGCTTGGCGTCGGGTTCATGATCCTGATGCGTTCGCGGACGACCCCGGCTCGTTGCAAGAGATCCAGCAGCAGCGCGCGCAATCCCGGGTCTTGCAACCCCTGGGTCTTGATCATCAGCGTCGAGTCGGGGACCGAGGCCAGGATCGCAGCCCACAGCCCGACGACTGTGGGACTGAGCTTGGCGAAGTTGTTGAACGAGCCAAATGTGATGGACCCGCTGCGGCGTACGGGAGCAACGCCAACGGCAGTCGCGTTGTCCGGCGGTGCGTAGCACAAGAAGCTTTCAGGGAGCCGAAGCAGCTTTTCCACATGCAGACTGTCTGCAGCCCCTGGCGGATCGGCGCGAGCATCGGTGATGCGATAGTCGAGTGCGGCAAGCCCGGTCGAGTTCGGATAACCTAGATACGTCACCTGAACCGGTGCTACGCGGCGTGCCAGCATGCCCAGGTGATGGCCTTCGGTGTGGCCGGACAGCTCCACCAGGATGTCGATAGCGTCCTCACGGATCACCTGCTCGAGCGCCTGCTCGGAAGGCGCGACCATCCAGCGCCAGTGGTCGGCCAGCGGCTTCAAACGTTGGGTCATGCTATCCACGCGCCCGTCCGTGTGATAGCAAAAGACCTCGAACCTAGCGCGATCGTGGAACTTCAACGGCGCTTCGATGAAGAAAGCGACCGGGTGCTGGCGGTAGTCCGGCGACAGGTACGCGATCCGCAGCCGATGTCCTGGCTGGCGGTGCGACGGCTCGATCCGTAGAGGCGGCGCGGGCGCGAAGCGTTGCCCCCAGCGGACGTGCGCCTCATATGTCGCGCGCGCGGACCAATGGTCGGAATAGTTCATCGAGAACAGGAATAAATTCCAAGCCACCTCCGAATCGGGCTGCAGGTCGATTGTCTTGCTGAGGCACTCCGCCGCTTCGACGTGGCGGGCTTGGGCGCTCAGCACGCTGCCGAGAATGAACCAGGCATCGGGATTCTCGGGGCCCTTCTCCGTCGCGCGCCGCGCGGCTGCTTCGGCCTCTACCGGGCGGCCCTGATCGAGCTGGGTCGCCGCAAGATTGACATGCGGGCTGGCGGTCTCGGGGGCCAAGCGCACGGCTTCCTGGAAAGCCGCCTCTGCCTCCTGCAGCCTGCCGAGGTGCTGGAACGTGGTTCCGAGATCAAGATAGGTTTGCGCGTCCGTCGGACGCTGTCCCGTCCCTGTAACGGAAGTCGCAACAGCCTCGGTATGCCGACCGACCGCGTGCATCGCCGCCGCCAGATGGCGAGGCCATTCCGGCACGTCGGGCCGGAGCCGAACTGCAGCTTGGAAGCAGGGTATCGCATCGGCGGATCGCCCGATGGAGACCAGGACGGTTCCGAGCGAGAAGTGGAAGTCTCCGTTGTGCGGATCAGAATCGATGGCACGGCGGACGAGATCGATCGCCGCCGCCGTGTTGCCGTCGTTGAGCGCGATGCCGCCCAGGACATACAACGCCTTGGCGTGGGCCGGGTCTATCTCGACAACGCGCTGGTAGCACTGCTGCGCCTGTGTCATTCGGCCCATGCGGAAGTGCTCGTTCGCCTCCGCCACCAACGAAGCGAGATCCGGCCCGGGCGGGGGTACAACGCTCACGGACACTTGCCCCTGCGGGGTTTTCTTGAACAGTCGAGATATCAGGCCCATGACGTATACCGTAGCATTGTGCAGCAAGTGCCGAGGCGTGCGTCAGCTGCTGCGCCGTGTTGCGAAGCGCTCCCGCGATTTGATCAGACCCTCGATAGGCCCGAGCGAATCAGCGTCTCTTGCCACATTTGGAGATAGGCCTGCTCGAGGTGCGCTGTGAACCGCGCGCCATCGGTCAGAGGCGAGCGACTCAGCTGCGAGCGCAGCGATTGCCGCAGCGTATCGAGCGCCTGGAGATCGGCCGCCAGTCGAGTTGCGATGTTGACGTACTCGTCCTCACTGTGCGCTACCCAGTCGGCAAGGCCCAGCGTGGACAGGATGCTGGCGCCAACGCGCGATGCGTGCCGGTCACCCGCCAGCGTTACTACCGGGACGCCCATCCACAACGCCTCCATCGTGGTTGTCGTTCCGTTGTAGGGGAAGGTGTCCAGCGCGATGTCCGCCTGGCCATAAGTTTGAAGATGTCCCTGCGAATCGGGAGTGGGCTGCATCAGGGTAATGCGGTCCGCATCGATTCCTTGCGCTACGAAACGCTGCAGGAACGGCGCGCACAATCCCGGGTCTTGCAGGCCACGCGACTTGATCAGCAGTCTCGAGCCAGGCACCGCCGCAAGGATTCGACTCCAGAGCTTGACGGTGAACGGACTGATCTTGGCGAATTTATTGAACGATGCGAATGTGATGTACCCATTGCGCCGCGCCGGCCCGGCCAATGCCTGGCCGCTGGTTGCTGGTGGGGCATAGCATAGAAAGCTCTCCGGGAGTCGGACCAGTTTCTCGACATGGAGCGTATCAGACTCTCCTGGCGGGTCCGCGCGCGCGTCAGTTATACGATAGTCGATCGCGGCAATGCCGGTCGTGTTGGGGTAACCCAGGTAAGTCACCTGCGCGGGCGCCGCTCGCTTGGCGAGCACTGGCAGCCGCTGACGGGCCGAATGGCCTGCCAGTTCGACCAGGATATCGAGCTGATCTTGGCGCAGGATGCGCTCCAGATCGTCGTCCGCGATATCGCCCAGCTGGTGCCAATGCTCGACGTCGCGCTTCAGCCTGACGGTCGTCTCGTCCTGGCGCTTGTCCGTGTAGTAGCAGAAGATTTCGAAGCGGCTGCGCTCGTGTCGGGAGAGGATCGGCGCAATGAAGGATGCGACAGGATGATTCCGAAAGTCGGGTGACAGGTAGCCCACCCGCAGGCGTCGGCCCGGCGACAAGCGTGCGGCATCGATCGGCATGGTTGGCGCCGGCGCAAACAGCTCGCCGTATCTCACATGCTCCGCGAATATTTCGCGTGCGGTGAACTGCTCGGAGTAGTTCATCGAGAACAGCATCCCGCTCCAGGCTTGGTCATAGCCGGGGTCCAGGGCGAGCACTCTCCTGAAGTGCTCGACGGCTTCTACGTGACGGCCCTGGTCGGCGAGGACGCCGGCCAGGACCAGCCAGCTCTGATACATGTCGGGCGCCAGCACCACAGCCTGGCGCGCAGGCGTCTCCGCCGCGACTGGGCGATCCTGCTCCTGGCGTGCCAACGCCAAATGCAGGTGGGCTTCCGCCAGGTCGGGGGCGAGTGTGGCAGCCTGGGCGAGAATCCCTTCCGCCTCCCTGACATCTCCGCGTACTTGCAGCGCCTTTCCGAGCTCGAGATAGGCGTGCCCGTCGGCTCCAGAGGCAAGTGCTATGGCCCGATAGGTTTCTACCCCCTCGTCGTATCGCCCCACCGCCATCAATGCGCCAGCCGTCGCGCGCTTGTAGTCCAGCGACTCCGGCTTCAGCCGCGACGCCTCGTGGAAGCTCGCGACCGCCTCGCCGATGCGTCCAGCGGACACGTAGAGCCCGCCCAGAGAGAAGTGAAATTCCGCGACCGCTGGCTGGAGCGCGATGGCGCGCTGAGTCAATCCGATGGCGGAAGCAATGTCCCCTTCCTGCGCCGCAAGGCCGCTCAGCATGTAGTACGCTCGCGCACTGGCCGGATCCAACTCCAGGACGCGCTTGTATAGCTCGCGCGCCGAGTCCCGCTCGCCAGCCTGGAATTGCTGGTTGGCCAAAGCGGTTATCGCCTCCACCGAATCCGTTTGCCCGACCGCGGAGGACCGGCCCGCCACCGGAGCATGTTGCGCTGGCGGGGGTTTCAGCCCGGACTCGAGAATTGATTTCCTGTTCAGCAGGCGTGCGAGAAGACTCATCTTCATGAACCGTTAGGCACCTCATGCGCGCGAGACAAACCGTGTAGCAGGAACGATGCCGGCAGGACCAGCATCAGCGTGCGCTGTTCGCGACCGAGACGGCAGTTGCGAGGAGATTCCCAGGCTGTGCCGTTTCCAAGCGGCATACCGGCGAACGGCATGCTCTGTGCTTCCGATGCGGCGAGCCGGCCACTTGCGGCGCGCGCAGTCCACCTGCAAAGTAACGCTCGTTGCACCGGTTGAGGCGTCTTCGCCAGGGATGCCGAGACGACCAGGTAAGAGCGTGCCGGCCTGGCCGGAATTTGCCTGCAATAGCTGGAGGATGATCGTGTTTCAGGACTGGTTCCGCAGAAAAGAGATCGACGCCTTTGCCACTGCCCTGGCGCAAGACCTTGGCCGCCGGTTTCCGCCGCAAAGTGAGGCGCGCAAGGACAAGGGTGCAAAAAACCAGCTGGCGTCCATCACCGATGGGCTCTACGCGCACGCTGCGAGGTTCCGCCAAGACAAAGCGCTCGGCATCTACGGTAAGGCGAAGCTGGGCAATGCATTTCGCTGGCAGTTGAAGGAGCTGGGCTACAGTCAGACCTTCATCAATGAGGTCACGCACGGCCTGGTACTGCGGTTGGCGAAGGGCCGGAAGCCGGCTCGCTAGTGAGCTCTGACAGTCGTGACGCGCGTTCGTCGGCGAATTGCGATGCCGCGCAAGCCGAGGTACCTTGGCGACGTGCGCGCGGGCACCCTGGGGATCGCCGCGGAGACACGATGAGGCCGTGGCGACACGCTTGGCCGGCCACGGTCGCATCCCCGCAAGCGGGGCCCCTGCTCCACGCTGCACCGGCCCGCAACGATGCAGGCGCCGCACCTGACACAACCCGACAATTTTCGCCTCTCTCGAGGACCGGGGCGATTTGGGCCGATGACTGCGGGGCTCCTCCTTGTGGCCGGCTACACGGCGTCCTCGCCCACTGCCCTCGGCCCAATCGCCCCGGTCGCACTCAGGACACTTGGATCTTCACTTGCGGAACACCGAAGACTTGAGCGGCAGGTCGTTGCTCACGTAAGCAAGGAAATATTCCAGGTTGTTCCATTCTTCGCTGTCGAAACCGTAGGGCACTGCCCGCATCTGCTCCATGCAGCGCTTGAAGCGGCCCTGAAAGGTCATCAACTCCTCGCCGCCGCGGAAGATGGGCCAGTGCGTCGCGTGGCCGAGGGCGGGGGAGATGATCTCCATGCGCATGACATTGCCGGCGTTGTACACGTGGCAGCCGGCGCAGGCGGCATTGAGCTGTCCCATGCGGCGGAAGAACATATTCTTGCCGGCTTCGTATTTGGCCAACGCAGCGGGCGATTCGATGCGGATGTTCATGCGCATGCCGTCCGACAGCGTCCGTGCGTAGGCCGTCAGACACTCCCATCGGCTGGCGCTCGCCATAGGCGAACTCTGACTCGTGGTTGGCGCGCAGGCAGGCGTTGATGGCATTCTCGAAGGTGAACACCTTCCCGAGCTTGGCATCGAAATAGGGATAGTTCCCCACTACGTTGCGCCCGCCGTTGGGGAAGCAGTCGGCAAAGCCCTTGCCGTTGCGAAACGGCGTGTCCCAGATTTTCTTGCCCTTGTCGATGTCGCCGAGGAAGGGCGGGAACTCCATGATCTGCTCGTATTGTTCGCGCCCGCCGGGATTGGCGATCAGCGCCCCGTACACGTAGTCATCGAGCGGCACTCCAGCGAAGCGTTCCGCGAAAAAGTCGACCAGCCGCACGCGGTCCTCCGCAGGCCCGGCTGTGGCAAGCAGCGCGCCGGATGCCATCGTCAGCGTCGTGAGCACGCGGAGGAGCTGCCGAAGTAGCGCCGGAGTCGATAGTGTGCCCCACACTCTACGCGCCGGAACGCTGAGCCAGCGCGCCAGTCGCAACAGAAGCGCTCGGCACGTCACATCCATGCGTTCATCTCCCCCGGCTCAGTACTGATAGAGGTAATCCACGATGAGGTCGATTTCCCGGTCGGTCAGGATCTTGTGTCTTCCGAACGGGGGCATCACCGTTTCCGGGTTGCGCGCCGTGGAGTCCCATATCTGGCTGCGCAAGACGGCAGCGGTCCGGAAAGCGCTCGCGCATGTGAGTCAAGGGCGGTCCAATGTTGGCCAGGCTGACCGCTGTGGGATCGCCCGGAATCTGGTGACATCCGAGGCAGTTTCCCTTGTAGACGTCGTGGGCAAGCTGTTGTCCGCTCGCTTGGGCCGCATCCCCCGCATGGGCAAGGGGCGGGCTCGCAACGAGCGCGAAGGCTGCCAGCCAGCGCAGGTATGCGCCACGATGCGCCATCATTTGTCAGCACATGCTTTGGTAACGCAGAGCGTCAAGCGGGAGGACACAGGCGTGAGACCACGGACCGGCACGACGCGTTCGCTTCAACCCCCGGTTCCCTGGCCCGGTCGCGCTTCCAGTGCAACCCAGTCCCCCGAGCGGCCGCCCTTCTTTTCCAGCAGACGCACGCCTTCGCAGCGCATCCCGCGATCGACCGCTTTGCACATGTCGTAGATGGTCAGCAGTCCCACTGCGACTGCGGTCAGGGCTTCCATCTCCACTCCGGTGCGCCCCAAGGTTTCCACGGTAACTTGGCATTCGACCGCGGACGTATTCTGGTCTGTCTCGAACTCGACAGCGACGCGTGTGAGCGCGATGGGATGGCACAGCGGTATCAACTCGCCGGTGCGCTTGGCAGCCTGGATGGCGGCGATGCGCGCCACGCCCAGCACGTCGCCTTTGCTTGCGCCGCCTTCGAGAATCAACGCCAGCGTGGACGGTTGCATGACGATGCGCCCGCCGGCGATGGCCACGCGGTGCGTTTCCTGCTTTTCCCCCACATCCACCATGTGGGCCTGACCGCTGGAATTGAAATGGGTGAGTTGGCTCATGGCACACGCAACCCAACGCGGCCGGCGAAATGTCTTGCTGCGGCGCCGGGCGTCGTCGTAGTCAGAACTAGGGACCGCCGAAAGGTATCATAGCATCATGAGACTGGTGCTCCCATTGGCTTACGCCCTGCTTGCGCTCGCATTCTCCACCGCGCTGGCCGACGACCTGCCGGAGCTGGGTGATGTGTCGCGCACCACTATCACCGCACAGCAGGAGCGACAGCTCGGCGAGCAGATCATGCGGCAGATCCGGGCTGCGCCGCAGTATCTCGACGATCCCGAGGTCACCGACTATATCAACGCCCTCGGTTACCGCCTGGTGGCGAACGCCCCGAACGTGGAACAGCAGTTCGAGTTCTTCGTGATCGAGGACAAAACGATCAACGCCTTTGCTTTACCCGGCGGATTTATCGGCGTGCACACCGGCTTGATCGTGGCGGCGCAAAGCGAGTCGGAGCTGGCCGCGGTGCTGGCGCATGAGATCGGCCACGTTTCGCAGCGCCACATCGCGCGCCTGTTCACACAGCAGAAGCAAGCGGGAATGGCGTCGTTGGCAGCGCTGGCGCTGGCTATCCTGGCCGCACGCTCCAGCCCGGATCTGGCACAGGCGGCGGTGGCCGCCACCCAGTACGCCACCTACCAGACGGCGGTCAACTTCACGCGCGACAACGAGCGCGAGGCCGACCGCGTGGGAGTGCAGATCCTGGAGAAGTCGGGCTTCGACCCGCATGCGATGCCCGCATTCCTGGAGCGACTGCAACGCTCCTATCGGCTGGTCGAGACCAACGCTCCTTCGTACGCACGCACCCACCCGTTGACCTACGAGCGGATTGCGGACGTGCAAAACCGCGTCGAGGGCGTGCCATATCGCCAAGTGCCCGACAGTCTCGACTTCATGCTGGTGCGCGCACGGTTACAGGCACGCGAAATGAGTCCGCGCGACGGGGTTGCTTTCTTCGACGACATCCTCACCGAGAAGAAGGTGGTGAACGAGGCGTCGGCACGCTACGGGCTGATCATGGCGTTGCTGAAGAAGAAGGATTTCTCGCGCGCCACACGGGAGATGAACGCACTGCTGGCGCAGGTGCCGGACAACGCCATCGTGCTGGCGCTAGCCGGCCGGGTCAGGGCAGCGTCTGGCGACATCCGCGGTGCCCTCGACCTCTACGCCAGCGCAGTCAAGCGCTTTCCGCGCAATCGTGCCCTGACCTACGACTATGCCCGCTTGCTGATCGACACCAAGCGGTCCAAGGACGCGCTGCAGCTCATAGCGGCCGCGCTCGACTACACGCATACCGACTATCGCCTCTACGAGCTGCAGGCCGAGTGCTACGCCCACCTCGGTCAAAAGCTGCAGCAGCATCGTTCCCTGGCCGAGGCCTACACTCTGATCGGCAGCCTGCCGGCCGCTATCGATCAGCTGCAGCTCGGGTTGAAAGCAGGGGACGGAGACTTCTATCAGCTCTCCAGTGCGGAGGCTCGTCTGAAAGAGCTGCGCGCGGCTGATGCCGAGCAGCGCAAGGAACAGCGCCAGCAGTAAGGTCGGATACAAGCCCGCAAAGCTCTGTCCGGACAGGCGATGCTGGCGCCGCCCCGCAGTCGGACCGTGGAGGGCCAGCGCCAGACCTCCTTTCGAGCAACGCTCCCCACGCTGGTCCGTTTCCTGCGACTGCATCACTGACGCCTTCAGACACCCGCCTCCTGGCCGACAATGACTGGAGCAGGGGTCGCCGGTTCAAATCCGAATGGGCGCTTGCCAGGCGTATCTATCATATTGATTTGACAACAACTCTATAGAGAGTTTCGGCGTCGACAACTCATGGCCGTCCCAAGACTATCCCGACTCATATTGCCGCTGCGCTGCGCATGATTCAGAAGATCGGCAAGTACCAGATCCTGAAGGAGCTCGGCAAAGGCGCCACCAGCGCGGTGTACCTGGGCCTGGACCCTTTTGCCAACCGCAAGGTGGCAGTCAAGCTCGTGCAAAGGGAAGTGTTGGGTGACAAAGAGAATGGCAAGCGTTTCCGCAAGCTGTTCCTGACCGAGGCCTCGCTCGCGGGCAAGCTGTCCCACCCTCACATCGCGGCCATCTTCGATGCAGTGGCGGATGAGGAGGGCAGCTACCTGGTCATGGAATACGTGGACGGCGGTACCCTGGAGCCGCACACCAAGCACGACAGCCTGCTGGCCGTGAACAAGATCGTCGAGATCGTGTTCAAGTGCTGCAAGGCGCTCGACTACGCGCACCGTCATGGCGTGATCCATCGCGATATCAAGCCGGCCAATATCCTTCTGTCCAAGGACACCGACATCAAGATTTCGGATTTCGGAGCGGCACTTACCATCGCTGCCGAGACCACCCAGGTGAGCGGCATCGGCTCGCCGGCCTACATGTCGCCCGAGCAGGTGCAGGAGCACCAGCTTACGCACCAGACCGACATCTTCTCGCTCGGCGTGGTCATGTACCAGTTGCTGACTGGCAGCCTCCCCTTCAAGGCGACCAACAACTACAGCATGGTGTTCCAGATCATCAACGTGGACCCGCCGCCCCCGAGCATCTTCCGACCCGATATCCCCTCGCCGGTCGACCAGATCGTCAAGAAGATGCTGCAGAAGCGCCAGGAGAGCCGCTATCAGACTTGGGACGAGTTGGCGCAGGACCTGGTGCGCGTGTTCAACAACCTGCAAACGCCCGAGCAGCCCGTCCCCGACACGGAAAAGTTCAACACGCTGCGCCGAGTGGACTTCTTTCACAACTTCTCCGATGTCGACATCTGGCAGGTGCTGCATATCTCCAACTGGCACCGCATCCCTGCGGGCACCATGCTGATCCGCGAGGGCGAGACCGGCACCTCGTTCTTCATTCTCACGTCGGGCGAGGTGAAAGTAACCAAGAAGGAGCGTGTCCTCAGCGTGCTAAAGGCCGGTGAATGCTTCGGCGAGATGGCGTACCTGGGACGGCGCCAGTTCAAGCGCAGCGCCAGCGTGGTCACCAACAGCGACATCACGGTCATCGAGATCAAGGCCGATGCGCTCAACGCCGCGACCGAAAGCTGTCGCCACCACTTCACCGCCGCTTTTCTGGAGCTGTTGGTGTTGCGCCTCGAATCCGCCGATGTGCGGTTGTCCCAGCTGCTTCTAGACCGCAACATCGCCGTCTGAAGTCTCGCGTGCCTTCCAGCGGCACTGTCTCCGCGGCTCCCGGCGGCTGAGCTCCCAGCCCCCGATCTCGGCGGCTGATATCATGGCGGCATCGCGTGTCCTGTTACGCCTATGACCCCGGTAAGCCAAATCGATATCGCCCAGCTCGAACAATTGCGACAGGAAGGCCCGGTCACGCTGCTCGACGTCCGTACCGACGCCGAGGTCGCGCGTGGCATCATCGCCGGCGCCAAGCACATCCCGTTGAATCTCCTGCCGGCGCGCTATGCGGAACTCGATGCACAGGCGGTCACGGTGGTGTACTGCGCTTCGGGAGCGCGCTCGGCGCAAGCCTGTGGCTGGCTGGCGGATAAAGGATTCGCGCACGTCCACAACCTGCAGGGCGGTGTTCTGGCCTGGGCGCGCAGCGGATTTCCCTTGACCCCGCCGGCTTGAGCGCAGCGGCTCCGAGCGATCGGCGGGCTTTCTATGGGCAGTCATGCATTTCGATCGTGAAGTCGACGCGCGCGGACTGAACTGTCCGCTCCCCATCCTGCGTACCAAGAAGTCGCTCAACGACATGAGCTCCGGACAGGTCATCAAGGTGCTGGCCACCGACCCCGGCTCGGTGCGGGACTTTCAGGCTTTCTCGCGCCAGACCGGTAACGCTCTGCTCGCGTCCGACGCCGCGAACGGCGAGTTCGTATTCTTCCTCAGAAAGAAATGAGCCGCCGCCGCGCTTTGCAGTCCGGTGGAGTTGGGCTGCCCGACGTCGACCAGGTGATCGTCGCGCTGGACAATGCCTTGCGCACGCTCTTCGCGCCGGCTCAATCCGCACGGCCGGTACCGCGCGAAGACCTCCCCGATCCCGGTCTAAACGACGCAGACCGCCGGTTGTCGGCGCGCCTTATGCGGGTCAACCACAGCGGGGAAGTGAGCGCGCAGGCGCTGTATCAGGGCCAGATGGCCATAGCGCGGGACGAGCGGGTCAAAGCCCTTCTCGCGCGCGCCGCACGCGAGGAAACCGAACACCTTGCCTGGACCGGCCGCCGGCTGGAAGAACTGGGAGGCCGCAAGAGCCTGCTAAACCCGCTGTGGTACCTGGGGTCCTTCGCTCTTGGTGCGGCTTCGGGGATGCTGGGTGACCGCTGGAATCTGGGTTTCCTGGCCGAAACCGAACGCCAGGTGGAAAGTCATCTGCACCGCCACCTCGAGCGCCTCCCCGTGGATGACCAGCGTAGCCGCGCCATCCTGGAGCAGATGAAACGCGATGAGGCCGGACACGCTGTGGCTGCCCGTCGGGAGGGTGCCGAGGAGTTACGGCCCCCCATCAAGCTTGCGATGCGATTGGCTTCGAAGTTGATGACCGGGGCGTCACACTGGCTTTGAAGACCTGCCCTTAGCGTCCATCGAGGGGCTATCCTTTTCCTAGCCCTAGCCCCTAGTGCTTCGCGTATCTCGAAGTCGTGCGTGATCTGCGCGGTCTTGCCGAGCATGATCGACGCGGAGCAGTATTTTTCCGCCGACAGATGCACGGCGCGCTCCACGTGTTTGGGATCGACCGCCTTACCGCTGACAATGAAGTGGAAGTGAATGCGGGTGAAGACCTTTGGCTCCTGTGGTGCACGCTCGGCGTCGACTTCCACCACGCAGTCGCTGATGTTCTGTCTGGCCTTCCTGAGGATCGTCACTACGTCGTAGGCGGTGCACCCGCCGGTGCCCGCCAGCACGGTTTCCATCGGCCGCGGACCCAGGTTACGGCCACCGCCTTCGGGAGCGCCATCCATCACGATCGTGTGGTTGCTCTCGGTTTCGGCGATGAAGCTGACGTTCTCGATCCACTTGATACGTACTTTCAAGGGCTGCCTTTCTGGCTGGCGCACATCAGGAGAAGGCGAATCTTAGCCGATACCACGCCAGGCCGATCATTTCATGCCACGCGGTGCGCGTCATCCGCATCCCCCCCACGCTGGGGAGCACGCTCGCGAAGGGATTGTCTCCGGCGTGGGTCGTGAAGCCCATTGGGGCAGGTACGACCTGGAGGCCGGCGTGCTCGAAAGCGAGCCGCGCGCGCCGCATGTGTGCGGCGTGAGTGACCAGCAGGACTTTGGTCACGCCCTCCTCGCGCAGCAATTTCTCGCTGGCGACCGCGTTCTCCAGAGTGTCCGTGCCGGTAGGCTCGAGCCACCTGACCGGTGTGGCCAAGTCCTGCTCCAATGCATCCCGCATCTGCTCCGCCTCGCTGGAATGCACGCCCAGAGGCGGCGCCCCGGTGACGAGTACGGGCAGACCGGTCTGGCGGTGCAAACGGGCACCATAGCGTAGGCGTTCGAGCGTCCAGGGCCCTACAGTATCGGTACCGTATTCCGGAGCGTTTGCATAGGTGCCACCCGACAAGATGACTATCGCGCCTGCCCCCGTGCCTGTGAGGGGGCCGGATGGCGGCTCGACCTCGAGCGCACGCAGAGTTCGCTCAGCCACCACTGGCGCCCCGCAGAACCAGAGCAACGCGATCCCGCCCAGAAGGAGCCCAAGAGCAAGCCGCGGCCGCCAGCGTCGCACCATCAAGCCTGCGATCAGCAGCAACAGACCATTCAAGGGAGGAAACACCCACACACTGAGCAATCCCGACATCATCTGCTCCGTTCAAGGACCTGATTTCAAGGTGCTTCTGGGCATTGCTGGGTGCCCGAGACTGTGTCGCCGCACTGCAAGAGTTGCGCTGCACAAAGAACTTCTTGCATCGCAGCTTTTTTTCCACCAAAATAAAGTCAGTTGCCGGGCTGTACCAGGTCCTTCAACATCTCCTCCATCCTCCTCCTTTGGTGGAAGTTTGCGCAATCCCAACGGATTGCGCTTTTTTTTGCGTGCTGGTCCGATCCCTCACGAAGCGCTGGGTCGGTGTTCCAACGTCGTTTCGCACCGCAAAAACGCCACCCGGCTACGTTGCAGCGATGCCGCCTCGACCGCGTCTCGAACGGCTCGTCTTCAATTGGTGATTCTAGTTCATAAACATAAACTTACCGTCGAAAAGCTGTAATGATCCTGGACTTTTAGATAAACTAGCGCGTTTCTGTAGTTCCAGCCACTCTGAAGGACCTCTTGCATGACCGACCCCAAGATCGACGGAGGAAAGCGGCGATTCCTGCTGGCCACTAGCGGCGTGCTCGGTGGTATCGCGACCGTTGCCACCGCCGCGCCTTTCTTCGCCAGCATGCTGCCGAGTGCGCGTGCCAGGGCGGCTGGCGCTCCGGTCGAGGTGGACATCTCCAGGGTAGAACCCGGAATGATGATCCGCGCGGAATGGCGGGGTCAGCCGATCTTCCTTGTGCATCGTACCCCGGAGATGCTCGAAGACGTAAAGAAGATGGATCCCAGGGTCGCTGACCCCAATTCCGACGCCTCGGTTCAGCCCAGGTACGCGAAGAACGAATATCGCTCGCGCAAGCCAGAGTATCTGGTCCTGATCGGCATCTGTACTCACTTGGGCTGTTCTCCCTCCGGCAAGCTGGAGGCTGGCGCGGAAAGCGGCCTGGGGACGGACTGGCTCGGGGGTTTCTTCTGTCCCTGCCACGGCTCGAAGTTCGACCTCGCGGGCCGCGTGCTCAAGGATGTGCCGGCGCCGACCAACCTGAAGGTGCCGCCCTACGGGTTCCTGAGCGACACGCGCTTGCTGATCGGCGACGACAAAGGAGCGCAAGCATGAGCAAGGCCCAGGCCCTCCTCACCTGGATCGACGAGCGCTTCCCGCTCACGGCGTTGTGGAAGAGTCACGTCTCCGAATACTACGCGCCGAAGAATTTCAACTTCTGGTACTACTTCGGCTCGCTCGCGCTGCTTGTGCTGGTGATCCAGATCGTGAGCGGCATCTTCCTGACCATGAACTACAAGCCCGACGCGCATCAGGCGTTCCAGTCGGTCGAGTACATCATGCGCGACGTGGAGGGCGGCTGGCTCATCCGCTACATCCACTCCACCGGTGCGTCCATGTTCTTTGTGGTCATTTACCTGCACATGTTCCGTGGCCTGCTCTACGGCTCCTATCGCAAGCCGCGCGAGTTGCTCTGGCTGTTCGGAGTGCTGATCTACCTGTGCCTGATGGCGGAGGCCTTCTTCGGTTATCTGCTGCCCTGGGGTCAGATGTCCTACTGGGGGGCGCAAGTGATCGTCAACCTGTTCGGCGCCATCCCCATTGTCGGCGAGGATCTCGCGGTGTGGATACGCGGCGACTACGTGGTGTCCGACGCCACGTTGAACCGCTTTTTCGCCTTCCACGTGATAGCCATTCCGCTGGCATTACTGGGATTGGTGGTGGCGCACGTGATGGCGCTGCACGAAGTGGGCTCCAGCAACCCCGACGGCATCGAGATCAAGAAGCACAAGGATGCCCGCGGCAAACCGCTCGACGGCATCCCATTCCATCCCTACTACACCATCAAGGACACCGTGGGCGTGGTGGTGTTTCTGGCCGTGTTCAGCTTCATCGTATTCTTCACGCCGGAGATGGGCGGCTACTTCCTGGAATACAACAACTTCATTCCCGCCGATCCGCTCAAGACGCCGTTGCATATCGCGCCGGTTTGGTATTTCACCCCCTACTATGCCATGCTGCGCGCGGTCCCGGCCTTCCTCCAAACTCAGTTCTGGGGTGTCGCGGTGATGGGCGCGGCGGTGCTCATCTTCTTCTTCCTGCCATGGCTCGACCGCAGTCCGGTCAAGTCGATTCGATACAAGGGCCCGTATTACAAGATCGCGCTGACGCTGTTCGTGATGAGCTTCCTGATCCTGGGCTGGCTCGGGACGGAGCCGACCGACTTCCTGGGCAGCGTGGGCAAGACCGAGGTGGCGGTGATCCTGGCGCGCTTGTTTACGCTGGTGTACTTCGCTTTCTTCCTGGCCATGCCTTGGTACAGCCGCATGGACAAGACCAAGCCAGAGCCCGAGCGCTTGACCGGCTAAACGCGCCCCCAATCTCGACCTGCTCAAATCCCGGATCATGAGAGCCTTCCTTATCCTGTTTCTGCTGCTCCCGCTCGAAACGCTTACAGCGAGTGAGGAGATGAAGCTTGATCGGGCACCGATCGACCCGCGCGATGCCGCCTCTATCCAGCGCGGTGCGCGCGTCTTCGTCAACTACTGTCTCAACTGCCACGGTGCCGAAGCCATGCGCTACCAACGGCTGACGGAACTGGGTCTGACCGAGCCACAGATCCGCGACAACCTGATGTTCGCGACCGCCAAGGTCGGAGACACGATGAACGTCGCCATGCGCCGCAAGGATGCCACGGCATGGTTTGGCGTGGCTCCGCCGGATCTGTCCGTAATCGCTCGCGCCAGAGGCGCGGACTGGCTGTACAGCTACCTGCGGACGTTCTACCGCGACGACAGCAGCCAAACCGGCTGGAACAATCTGGTGTTCCCCAACGTGGGCATGCCCCACGTGCTCTATGAGTTGCAGGGCGAACAGATACTGAAGCTCGCGGAGCACAAGCGAGAGCATGGAGCCGAGCCGGTCAAGACGCTGGAAATCCGAACGCCGGGCAAGCTGGCACCGGGCGATTACGACAAGCTGACCGCCGATCTCGTCAACTACCTCGTCTTCATGGCTGAACCGGCGCGCCTCACGCGCGAGCGCATCGGGTACGCCGTGCTGATGTTCTTGGCCGTGCTGTTCGTCCCCGTGTACCTGCTCAAAAAAGAATATTGGAAGGACGTTCTCCTGATTGCGCCACGCCTGGATCTACCTATGATGACCCTGTACTCGGGCACCACGTGCCCCTTTAGCCAGCGCTGCCGGATCGTTCTGTACGAGAAGGGCATGGATTTCCAGATCGTCGACGTCGATCTGTACAACAAGCCCGAAGACCTGGCGGTGATGAATCCGTACAACCGCGTGCCGGTGCTGGTCGAGCGCGATCTCATCCTGTACGAGTCCAACATCATCAACGAGTACATTGACGACCGCTTTCCCCATCCGCAACTCATGCCGGCCGACCCGGTCATGCGCGCGCGGGCGCGGTTGTTCCTGTTCCGCTTCGAGCAGGAGTTGTTCTGCCACATCGACACCATCGAAAAGGGACCGCAGAAGCCGGCGGACAAGGCACGCGTGGTAATCCGCGACAGCCTGACCCAGATCGCGCCGGTATTCGTGAAGCAGAAGTACATGCTGGGAGACGAGTTCTCGATGCTCGACGTGGCTATCGCGCCACTGTTGTGGCGTCTGGATTACTATGGTATCCAGTTGCCGAAGCAAGCCGCGCCGCTGATGAAATACGCCGAGCGTATCTTCAGCCGGCCGGCGTTTATCGAGGCGTTAACGCCCTCAGAAAAGGTGATGCGCAAGTGAAGGACCCCACGTCCACCACGCCCTATCTGATCCGCGCCATCTGGGAATGGTGCGGGGACAACGGGTTGACTCCGTATGTCGCGGTGAAGGTGGACGGCAGTACGCGGGTGCCGCTGGAGTTCGTGCGCAACGGTGAGATCGTGCTGAACATCAGCGCGGGCGCCACGCGCAACCTCAAGATCGGCAACGACCTGATTCAGTTCTCGGCGCGCTTCAACGGCGTTTCCCGCGAGGTGTCGGTGCCCATTGCGGCGGTGGCCGGTATCTTCGCCAAAGAGAACGGTCAGGGCATGGCCTTTCACACCCCGACGGGCGATGCGCCGATGGTCACGCTGCCGGGCAAGACCAACGGTCCCGGCCGCGACGCCAAGCTGGCCAGCACCGATCGGCCCGGGAGCGATAAACCTGGCGGAGACAAGCCCGACCCACCAGCAGGCCGCCGCCCACGCCTGCAAGTGGTGAAGTAGTGCCGCCTCGGTCGGGGCAGCGCTGGCGCGGCGAGGGCATAATAGCGCCCATGCCGGATTAGCTCAGCTGGTAGAGCAGCGCACTTGTAATGCGAAGGTCGGGGGTTCAACTCCTCTATCCGGCACCGGATCCAGCACTACCCGCTTCACCCATTCCCGCCAGGAAGATCTCGATGAAAACAATGCTCGCATCGGCGCGCCGCCTCACCGCGGTATTCCTTCTTTCCCATGCCGTCATGCTGCCGTGGGCGCCAGCGGTCCTGGCCCAGGCCCAGGCCAATACTTCGGGCGCAGAGTCGCTGTCGGCTGCGCAGACCCGGCTTCGCTATGCCCGCGAAGAACTAGACAGCGCCAAATCCAAGCTCAAGACCCAGGAGAAACGCCTGAAGGACGCGGAAGATTCGCTGGCGCGCCAGCAAAAGAAGCTCGACGACGAGCGCGCGAAGGCCGAGCAGGCGAAAAGCGATTTGGCTGCAGCCAAGACGCAGGTGGAGCAGGCGCAGCAGAAGCACGATGAAGCATCGGCCGAGATCCGGCGGTTCTATCAGGAGCGCCAGCCGGTGCCGGCGAAACCTCAGTAGACTTGCTCGAGCTAGAAAAAAGAAAACGGGCAGCAAGGGAGGGAATGCTGCCCGCAAAATCCCCAACAGGGGAGGAGACCAACCCTGTTATCGACAGGGGTCGCGGCGACTTGAGGGGAATTTGCGCTGGCCAGACGCGGGCGCCAGGCAAAAAAAGAGGGCAGCTAGGGGGGAGGAGACCCGCTGCCCGGAGTTCCCCAACAGGGGGGAGGAGACCTTCAGACTGTTACGTCGCGCTACCGCAGAACCTTCAGGATCGCATTCGTGTGCTGCCTAGAGCGCTCCAGTGATAAGCCATCTGGCCGCAAAGAATGTGCCAAAGGCCACGAGCAGATAGAAGGACAAATCGCTGTTGCGGCGCCTGGAGACCTGTCCCCGCGCGGCGAGGGCCATGGTGACGAGCCCGATGAGCACGAGCGATCCATATACCGGGTGATTGGCCCACAGGCGGGCGACCCATGGCCCGATCGTGCTGTCCGGGGAGAAGACGTGGAAGACCAGCCCGGTCATACCTAGCAGAGCCAAGATGACCAAGGTCAGGCTGCAGAGGGACTCGATCAGCTCGAGGGCGCTTCTGCCGCGCAGGGTCTTCTGCATACGATCCTCCTGAACCGAACTGACGAGGTGACTAAATCAGGGCTCTCGTCACGGGCGCAGGTCTTGAGGAGGATCACCAGGGAGAGGGAGTCGGCGCGGTGGCGTGCAGCCGCTGTCCGCTTCCATCGCGTCGTGCCGGCAATCCCGCTGCCCTAGGAATCGCTTCCCTTAGACCGGTGACTTTGCGCCCCCGCCTTTCGGACGGGTTAGCCCTTTTCAGCAGCAGCCGGTTGGCGCGTTGCGCGCCCTGACCGGCTACGGATGGGATTACGGCGTGGCCGGGCAGATCTTGAGCACTTTCTGACCCTGCAGGTCAGTCTAGGACAATCATTTTGCAAATCATGAGCATCGCTTCCAACCGCGTGCGCTTTTCACCGGCTGAGCCGGAATTGCAAGTTTGTTGGCGGAAGGGGTAAACACCCGTCATCCCGTGTCGGCCTCGATGTGGTGGCATCCGCCATTCGAGCTGGGAGCCCGCAGGATGCCTTGAGTTATACTCCACGACGCTTTTATTGGCGGCTCCAGACCACTCCAGCCGACCCGATCCAAGCGCCGACACCTGAAACACGAACAGCGCCGGTGGGCATATCTGGCTTCCAGAGCGTTAGCTTAGAACCGACGAACGATGAAGATCCACGAGTATCAAGCCAAGGAGATGCTGCGCCGGTTCGGTGTGACTACGCCCCGTGGCATCCCCTGTTTCACGGTCGAGGAAGCGGTCCAGGCAGGCGCCCAGCTCGGGGGCGCAGTCTGGGTGGTAAAGGCGCAGATCCACGCCGGCGGGCGCGGCAAGGGCGGGGGTGTAAAGCTTGCCCGCAGCGTCGATGAGCTCAGGCAGCACGCGTCGAACATTCTCGGCATGCGCCTCATCACCCATCAGACTGGCCCCGAAGGCCGCATCGTGAAGCGCCTGCTGGTCGAGGAAGGCGCCGATATCAAAAAGGAGCTGTACGTCGGCATGGTGGTAGACCGCGCCTCTCAGCGCGTCGTACTGATGGCCTCCAGCGAGGGCGGCATGGACATCGAGGAGGTCGCGGCGAGCGCGCCGGAGAAGATTCACAAGGTTCACATCGATCCGATGACGGGGTTGAGCGGCGAGCAGGGCGCCGAGATCGCGCGCCAGGTCGGCGTGCCCGACGCGCTGGTGCCCCAGACGGTGAAGCTGCTGCATGCGCTGTACCGGGCCTTCGACGAGACCGACGCAGCGCTGGTCGAGATCAACCCGCTCAT
Organism: uncultured beta proteobacterium; assembly: GCA_963741215.1. GTDB lineage: Bacteria > Pseudomonadota > Gammaproteobacteria > Burkholderiales > SHXO01 > SHXO01. Next base: position 243,686 of record CAVUHQ010000035.1, on the reverse strand, counting down.
CCTCACCGGCGACAATCGCGTGGTTGCGCTGGATGCGAAGATGACCTTCGACGACAACGCCCTGTTCCGCCATCCCGACATCGTGGCAATGCGCGACCTAGACGAGGAGGACGAAGCCGAGATCGAGGCGTCCAAGTTCGGACTGTCTTACATCTCTCTGGATGGTGACATCGGCTGCCTGGTGAACGGCGCGGGTCTGGCCATGGCCACGATGGACATCATCAAGCTGTACGGAGCCTCACCCGCCAATTTCCTCGATGTAGGCGGAGGCGCCAACACCGAAAAGGTGACCGAGGCGTTCAAGCTGATGCTGAAGAACCCGAAGGTGAAGGCGATCCTGATCAACATTTTCGGCGGCATCATGAAGTGCGACGTGATCGCCAGCGGGGTAGTCGAGGCCGCGCGCCAGGTGAAGCTGGCCGTTCCGCTGGTGGTGCGGCTCGAGGGCACCAACGTGGATCTGGGCAAGAAGATCCTCAGCGAGTCCGGATTGCCCATCATCTCCGCCGCCAACATGGCGGACGCGGCACAAAAGGTGGTTGGCGCGGCACGCGGCGCGCCGCACTAGCTTCAGCGACCGCAAGCCCGGGCGTGAGCGCACCGGCGAACTCCCGGGCACCCAGAAGGCACCGGTTTTCAGGCCGAGCCGTAACGGAGCAGCAGAATGTCGATCCTGATCGATAAGAACACCAAGGTCATCACCCAGGGCATCACGGGCAAGACCGGGCAATTCCATACCCACGCGTGCGCCGCCTATGCGAATGGAAAGAATTGCTTCGTCGCTGGTGTGACGCCAGGCAAGGGCGGCCTCGACTTCGAGGGCATCCCGATCTTCAATACCGTGGCTGACGCCAGAGCGGCTACCGGTGCGACCGCCTCGGTCATCTACGTGCCCCCACCCTATGCCGCTGCCGCCATCGACGAAGCGGTCGAGGCCGGGCTCGACCTGGTCATCTGCATCACCGAAGGGATTCCGGTGCGCGACATGATCCGCACCCGCTACAAGATGCAGGGCAAGAAGACGCGGCTGGTGGGCCCCAATTGTCCCGGAGTGATCACGCCGGACGAGATCAAGATCGGGATCATGCCGGGCCACATTCACAAGAAGGGTCCGGTAGGCGTGGTGTCACGCTCCGGCACGCTGACCTACGAGGCGGTCGGTCAGTTGATGGAACAGGGGCTGGGGCAATCCAGTTGCGTGGGTATCGGCGGTGATCCGGTGAACGGCCTGAAGCACCTCGACGTCATGAGGATGTTCAACGACGACCCGCACACCGAGGCAGTGATCATGGTCGGTGAGATCGGCGGCACCGACGAAGAAGAATGTGCGCGCTGGATCAAGGACAACATGCGCAAGCCCGTGGTCGGCTTCATCGCCGGCGTTACCGCGCCGCCGGGCAAGCGCATGGGCCATGCCGGCGCCATCATCTCGGGCGGGAAGGGCACTGCGTCCGAGAAGCTCGCCGTGATGGAAGAGTCCGGGATCAAAGTCACGCGCAATCCGGCCGAGATCGGCAAGCTCGCCCGCACCGTGCTCGGTTGAGCGATGCTGAAGGTTCTAGTTCCCGTGGACGGCTCCGACAATGCCCTCAGGGCGCTGCGCCACGTCGCATCGATCGAATCGACGTGCCGGGACGTTGGCGAGATCTATCTGCTCAACGTGCAGCCGCCGGTAGCCTCGGGCGTAGTGCGCATGTTCCTGACCCCGGGCAACCTGAAAGGCTTCTATCAGGAGGAGGGAGAGAAGGTGCTGGCCGCCGCGCGCGCAGAGTTGAGCAAGGCGGCCGTGCCGTTCACGGCCGAGATGCGCGTAGGCGACATGGGTGAAACCATTGCTCGCTACGCGCGCGAAAAGGGTTGCGGGCTGATCGCGATGGGGACCCGCGGTTTGAGCTCAGTGGGTAACCTGCTCTTGGGCTCCGTAGCCACCAAGGTCATCAGCCTGAGCGACGTGCCGGTTCTGCTCGTCAAGTAGCGGTACGTCAGGTCCCTCGTGACATACCCTAGCTAGCGCCCGCCTCGCAGTACGCTCCAGCGGACGCTATTGCATCACCCTGCCGCCGCGCGGCGCCGTTCCTCCATCAATTCCGCCATACAGCGGCGGCAGTAGCAAGCCGTCGCCGCCTTCGGCACCGCTAGTGACGGCGCAAACTCCACTGCGCACCAACAGGGTTGATCGCCGCCCATTCCGCAGTTGTTGTCGCTGCCGCATCGTGGGCAAAGCGTTGCCGGAGTTTCCGTCGCGGCTGCCATCACGATGCCATGCCTGTCAAGCTCAGCAGCGTCACCGCTCCCATGGCGATGAACAATACAGCGGCGATGATGCGCAACGCTTTCATCGGCACCTGCCCGGCCAGCTTGCCTCCCAGCCAGACCGCCGGGACGTCGGCGAGCAGCATGCCGAACGTGGTTCCGGCGATCACCTGCGCCGGCGCCTGGAACCTGGCGGCCAGGGCAATCGTGGCAAGCTGAGTCTTGTCTCCCATTTCGGCGATGAAGAATGCGATCACGGTGGTGACGAAAGCGCTGCCTTGATGCAGTTTGACATCGTCGCCAAGCGAGTCCGGATGCAGCGTCCATAGCCCGAAGCCGATGAACGCCAGGCCTGTGATCCACAGTAACGCAGTGTGCGAAATCCAGCCAGCCAGGACATAGCCGACACCGCCAGCAAGCGCATGGTTGAGCAAGGTTGCGACGAGAATGCCCCCTATTATGGGCCAGGGCTTGCGCAAGCGCGCCGCGAGCACAAACGACAGAAGTTGGGTCTTGTCTCCCATCTCCGCCAGCGCCACCAGGGTGGTGGACACCACGAACGCTTCCAAGGCTTCTCCAGAAAAGAGGCCTCCATTCTACTGGCTGTGGCAGTGGAGCCCGAGACTGCGGGTCAGTCAAACCCGCTTGCGCGCGGGTTATGCTGCGGAAAGACGGTTGTTGGCCCAACTCAACCGGTCGATAAGGATGCGCAGGAAGGCCTTGTTCACTTCCTTCTGCAGCGCGTCCGAGGCCTGGGACAGGTCGGCGGCCTTGATCTCGATGACGGTGATCGGGGAAACCGAAGTGATGGTGGTAGAGCGCCGCGTATGGGTCTCGCTGAAGTACAGCATCTCGCCGAAGCAGTCGCCGGCGCGCAGGATGTTCAGCAGCCGCCCGGTCTGGCTGACCTTCGCTTCACCGGCAGTGATGATGTAAAAGCTGTCGCCGTTGTCGCCCTCGCGGATCAACGGCTGGTCCCCCGTGAACTTGCGCCACGTCGTGATGCGCAGTGTTTCCCACAGCTCCTGCTCCCGGAAGTGGCGGAAGAAGGCAAGAGTTTTTAGCGTGTTGAATTTCTCCGTGTCCGTGATCGTGTCGGGCGGCATCTCCAGGTTGCGGTAGGAACGGGTCAACTCGCGCGAGAAGTCGCCCCAGGTCGCGTAGCGTGCCTCCGGGTCTTTCTCCAGGCAACGCAGGACCAGGCGGTCGAGCTCGGCGGAGATTTCACGCCGGAAGGTGCTGGGCGGCGGCACGGCGATGTTGACCACTTGGTACAGCAGGCTGGCCTTGCTGGAGGCGCGAAACGGCAACTTGCCGGTCAGCATCTGGTACATGACTACACCGAGCGAGTAGATGTCGGTGTGGTAGCTGACCTCCTTCTCCTGCACCTGCTCGGGCGACATGTAGGCGGGTGAGCCGATGCCCTGGAGGGCAGTATGCTCGGCTTCGTCGTACTGCGCTGCCCCGAAGTCGCTGATCTTGATGTTGGTGTCGTCGGCGATCAGAATGTTGGCCGGTTTGATATCGCAGTGGATCACGCCGTGGCGCTGAGCGAAGGCGAGCGCCAGGCTGCACTTGAAGATGATCTCCACCACTCTGCTGATCGGCAGCAGTTCCGCAACATCGCAGTAGCGCTCCAGGGTGCACCCATCCAGGTACTCCATCACGATGTAGCTCACGTCATCGTCGCTGAACGCATCGTAGATGGACAGGATATGCGGGTGGAAGAGTTTGCCCACCAGCGCCGCTTCGTTGAGAAACACTCTGCGATAGCGCCGCGTCAGGTCCGTGTCCAGCACCGGCTGGCTCCGGATGACCTTGATCGCCACCTCGCGATTGGCGAAGGAATCGCGCGCCAAGTAGACGACGCTGGTCCCGCCCCTTCCCAGCTCGCGGAGAATAGGATACTTACCGATTTGAACGGGGAGCGGTTGGCTCATGCCGGGTCTGGCGCCGTAGCACGCAACTCGGCCCGCCCTGCCCCAGGGCGGCAGCCGACAAATCCAAAATCGGCAAAAAAGCGTAAAACTTGATGGTCCGGCAGGCCCGCGGCGTGGCCGGGATGGAATCGGTCCGCCTCAGCGGATGACCTGCGGCACCTTCATGCCGGCTTGCACGGCGGGGCGTGCACCAATCTGATCGAACCAGCGCTTCACGGCGGGGAAGTCGTTGAGATCGACTTTGTGCCAGTCGTAGCGGGCGACCCAGGGGTAGGTGGCGATATCGGCGATGGAGTACTGCTGTGCCAGGTAGTCGTGGTGTTCCAAGTGGTTGTTCATCACACCGTAGAGCCGGCGCGTCTCCTTGCTATAGCGTTCGATGGCGTACGGCACGGGCTCCGGTGCGGCGCGCAGGAAGTGGTGCACCTGGCCGAAGAACGGGCCCACGCCGCCCATCTGGAACATCAACCACTGGATGGTCTCGAACTGGTCGGTGATCCGTGTGGGAAAGAAGCGGCCGGTTTTCCAGGCCAGGTACATCAGGATGGCGCCGGACTCAAACAGGGGGAACGGCCTGCCTTCCGGGCCGTCCTGGTCGACGATCGCCGGTATCTTGCTGTTCGGGTCGATGGCCACGAATTCCGGCTTGAACTGGTCCCCCTTGCCGATGTCGATCGGATGCACGCGATACGGCAGCGCGCACTCTTCCAGCATAATCGAGACCTTGCGGCCATTCGGCGTGGACCAGGTATACAGATCGATCAAAGCAGCCTCCGCGGAAGAACAAAAGGCGCGATTCTACCTGACTGCAAAACTGCGCTTACAATCTGGACTTCGCAGGGAGATCGAAGTGCTCAAGTGGCTCATTGTGTTCGCGCTCGCGATGTCGCTCATCGGCTGGTTCACGCCGCTGCTGCGCCGCTTCGGCCTGGGGCGGCTGCCGGGCGACATCCGTTTCGTCCGCAACGGGCGCGAGTACAGTTTCCCGTTCGCGTCATCGCTGCTGTTGTCGGCGCTGATGACCTGGCTGTTCTACGTCATGCGCTAAGCTGCCGGGCAGGAGGAGGACGCTCGGAGCAGGGTCGTGCACCCGTCAGTGCGGCGGAACACGATCAGTTCTTCTGCGCGTCCGTCTTGGCGGCGGCGTGATGAGCTTTTGCGTAGGCCTTGATCTCGTCCGGAGAGACGGTGCCGTCCTTGTCCACATCGATCTGGTCGAAGTTCTTCGAGATGCGCGGGAAGACCTTTGCCTCCTGCCGGTCGAGCGTTCCGTCGTGGTCCTTGTCTGCCGCGTCGAACTTGGCCTTGTCGTGTTGCTCCATCTGCTGGGCGATCTTCCTGGCGGAGGCATAGATCTCGTCCAGGGTGACGGTGCCGCTCTTATCGGCGTCGATCTGATCGAAGTTCTTGGCCACGCGCGGCAGCGCCTTGGCTTCTTCGCGGTCCAGGCTGCCGTCATGGTCCTTGTCGGCTTTCTTGAATGCCTGCTCCAGCTTGTCGCCGGAATCGGCACTGTGCGCGAGGGACGGCGTTACGGCGACCAAGGTCAGGCTGGCGGCGATCAACAGGAACTTGTTCATGTCGGGGCTCTCCAGAGGGTAGGTATGCAAGACACTCAAACGTCTGAGCCGGCCAAGCGATGACCTGGGAGCTCACGCGGCTAGGGAAGCTCTGATCAAGTCGCGCATGCGCGACTTGATCAGAGCTTCCCTAGGGCTTGCTTGACCGCGTGCACGCGCGCCTCGTGCACCGCTGCCGCAATCTTTGCCGGTTCGGTCTGGCTGCGGGCGATGGCCCCGGCATCGACAGAACGGGCCGCCTCCAATGCCTTGCGCAACAGGGGAGCCGGCGCATACGGGCGCGCTTCGAACCCGGTCCGGCCGTGGAAATCGCTGGCGCAGGCCTCGAGAAGCAACGCGAAACGGTCGGGGCGGCGCAAGGCGTCAGCCTTCTCCAGGAGCTTGACGATGGTCGAGGGCCTCAGTTCCTCGGCCCGGTGCACCTCTCCGTGGTGGCGTGTCACCAGAACCGCCAGCTCACGGCAATCGCTGGGCACGCGCAGCCGCTGGCAGATGCTCTCCAGCAACTCGACGCCGCGGGCCTCGTGCCCGATATGGCTGGGCCACTGCTCGGGCGGCGTGGTGCCTTTGCCCACGTCGTGCGTCAGAGCGGCAAAACGCACCGCCAGCGGGAATCTCCTGGCGGCGGCATAGTCGAGCACCAGGAGGATGTGCAGACCTGTGTCCACTTCGGGATGATAGGCGGCCGGCTGAGGCACGCCGAACAGGGCGTCGACCTCTGGGAGGATGCGTGCCAGCCCTCCGCAGCTGCGCAGGGCCTCGATCATCAGCGCGGGCCGCTCTTCCATCAGGCCGCGCGCGATCTCCTGCCATGCACGTTCGGGCACCAAGTGGTCCACCTCGCCGTCCTGCACCATCGCGCGCATCAGATGCAGGGTCTCCGGTGCGATCTCGAAGGCGAAACGCGCTGCAAACCGCGCCACCCGCAGGATGCGCACTGGATCTTCGGCAAAAGCCGGGCTCACGTGACGCAGGATCCCCGCTCGGAGGTCCTGTAGTCCACCGTGAGGGTCGATGAGATTGCCGTGCTCGTCGCGGGCAATGGCGTTGATGGTGAGGTCGCGCCGCGCCAGGTCCTGCTCCAGCGTGACATCCGGTGCGGCGTAGATACTGAAACCCTTGTAGCCTTGCGCGGTTTTTCGCTCAGTGCGTGCGAGCGCATACTCCGCATGGGTGTCGGGATGCAGGAAAACAGGGAAGTCCTTGCCGACCGGACGAAAGCCGAGGCGGGCCATCTCCTCCGCGCTGCTGCCCACCACTACGTAGTCGTGGTCTGCGACCGGCAGGCCGAGCAGTTCGTCGCGCACCGAGCCGCCTACGCGGTAAACCTTCACAGCCGGTCCAACCTCAAGGCGTCGCAGCCGGCTCGAATGCAGGGATGACTTCGGTCTCGGATTTTGCCGCCTCGACCCACTGCTGCACGCCGGGCAGGGCCAGAATCGCATCGGCATACTGCCGGCAGACAGGAGAGAGTTGCACCGCATAGATCTTGAAGCGCAGCACCACTGGCGCATACAGAGCATCCGCGATGGTGAAGCCGCCGAACAGGAACGGGCTCTGGCTCGCCGCGTGCTCGCGGCATCCACTCCAGATGCGCTGGATGCGCTCGATATCGGCCGCGACTTCGACCGTGCGGCCCACCCCGGGGAAGGAGCCGCGGCAATTCATGCTCATATTCGAGCGCAGGGCGGCGAAGCCGGAGTGCATCTCCGCACTGACCGAGCGCGCCATCGCACGCTGCGCCGGTTCCGCCGGCCACAAGTGCAGCTCGGGATGCCGCTCGGCGAGGTATTCGCAAATGGCAAGCGAGTCCCACACAGTGACATCACCGTCCAGCAGCGCGGGGACCTTGCCCGACGGCGAATACTTTTTGATTTCCTCCTTGGACCCGGCGCCATACAGCGGAATGCGGACCTCGTCGAATGCAATACCCGACTGCTTCATCAGCAGCCACGGGCGCAGGGACCAGGACGAGTAGTTCTTGTTGCCGATGACCAGGGTGTATCGAGGCGTACTCATGTGGACTGTATTCTGCGTCGCGCCCGGAACCGAAACCAGCGATAGCGCGTCCGGGGTGTCGCGCCAGCCAGGTACTCGGGGACCACCGCTTCCAGCGGCGTGGGGCTGAGGCCGAAGCGCTCGGGCAGAGCGCTGCCGCACACGTTGTCCACGCGCATGGAATAAATATTGTCACGCGTCATGAGCGTTCCGGGCAGACGCTCGAGAATCCCCGCTTGCAGCAGGGAGAGCCATTCGTTCAGTTCGATGATCGGCCGGCGCACGCCCATGATGCGGCATACGCTTTCCACCAGTTCGCGCAGGGTGTAGATCTTGGGCCCGCACACGGAGTAGCTCTGTCCGAAGCTGTGCGGATCGGGCAGGCAGGCGGTCATCACGCGCGCCACGTCCTCCACGAAGACGGGCTGGAAGCGTGCCTGAGGCGAGGCCAGGACGATCACCGGCAGCAACCGCGCGAGCATCGCGAACAGGTTGAGGAAGTGGTCCTCGCGCCCGAAGATCACCGAAGGGCGCAGGATGGTGGTGTGGATCCCGGTCGCGCGCGCCGCGTGGATCTGGCTCTCACCTTCCGCCTTGGAGCGCAGATAAGCGCTGGGCGCGTCCAGCGTCGCCTTGAGCGCGCTGACGTGCACCAGCCGCTTTACGCCTGTCTCGCGGCACGCATCGACGATCTTGCGCGGCAGGTCCACATGATTGCGTTGGAAGGTTTCCTTGCCTGACTCGTGCAGGATACCGACCAGGCTGATGACCGCGTCGACCGGCGCGATCAGGCGCTCGAGCGTGCGCGGATCGTGCACGTCGGCGTTGAGCACGTCGACGGTGGGCAGCAGGATCAGGTCCTTGGCGCGCTCTCGCCGCCGCGTGGGCACGCGCACGAAGATTTCCTGCGCCGCCAGCCGGCGTACCACATGCCGGCCCAGAAATCCCGATCCGCCGATGACGCAAACACTTCGGATTTGCATTGCAAGGTCCTGCAGAGCGCGACCCCGATTCGGCGCACGCGGCCGCCGGGGACGCCTGACAGCCAGCCTACTCGTTCGACAGCGGCTTGGGAGCCACCTGGCCGAGACGCTGCTTGAGCGGGATGAACGGCTCGCCAAACAGGCGGGCGTAGTACATCGTGTTGCTCATGACCTTGCGCACGTAGTCGCGCGTCTCACCGAACGGGATCGTCTCGGTATAGACCGCGCCCTCCAGCGGTCGGTCCGCGCGCCAATCGCGCGCCCGGCTCATGCCCGCATTATAGGCCGCCGAGGCGAGTACGGGATGGTTCTCCAGCCCGTCCAGCAGCTGCCGCAGATGGGACGTGCCCAGGCTGATGTTTGTGTCCACGGTGTGCACAGTAACCCGGTCGACGCCGGGGATACCGAAGTGCTTAGCCACGGACCTGGCGGTGGTCGGCATCAGCTGCATGAGACCGACTGCTCCGGCGCTGGAGCGAGCGTCGGCGGAGAAGCGGCTCTCCTGCCGCACCAAGCCGTAGATCCAGGCTTCGTCGAGATCGAGCTGCCTGGCGTAGTTGCTTACCACGTCCCGGTAGGGCGTGGGGAAGCGCAAGACTGAAATCGTGCAGCTGCTGGGTGCGATCGGCCGTGTCTATGGAGCGCTCGTACCAGCCGGCGCGGCGCGCTACTTCGGCGGCGGCCAGCAGATCCTTGTCGCCAAATCCGCGCGTGGTCCAGCGCCATTCGAGCGCACCCTCGTAACGCAGACCCAGCTGGTAGAACTTGAGCGCGCGCTGGATGCCGGGCCGCCGCGCCCATTGCCGCTATCTCGTCCGCGCTTGGCTGGTAGGACTCGGGAGCGGCCGCGATATTCGTCCCTAGCTCCTCCATCGCGAGCTGGCCATAGAAGCTGTGGTCGAAGGACAGGGCCGCAAGTTGCGCATCGCCCTCGGCGCCGCGCCCCGTCTTGGTCAACCCGCGCGCCTTCCAGTAGCGCCACACTGGCAGCTGCCGCTCCTTGGCCGACATCGCGTCGATCGCCGTGATCACCGTGCCCCAGTCCTCCTGACGCAATGCCGCGCGCACCTTCCAGCTGAGCTGGCGATCGGTGAGGCGGTCGCCGGCACGCGCGAACCAATCGAGGGCCTCGGGGCGGTGCTTCATCGCGCCGGCCACGCCGAGCTGTGCCCACACGTAAGCCTGCTCTTCGCCGAAGAACAGCGATTGGATCTTCTCGAAGCGGGTCGCCGCCACTGCGGGGAGCGACTGGCCCAGCTTGACCGCAGCGAACAGGGCCAACTCGCGCTCGGCGCGGGTCTTGACCTTGACCGGGTGGCGCTCGAGATACTGCTGGGGACGTTGCGCCACGGCTTCGAACTGGTGCGCATCCGCGTGCTTGCCGGCAGGCAGATAGCCCACCAGCTGGCGCACGAAGGTCACGTTGCCGGTCTCCAGAGCCAGGCGGATGCGGGCCCAGACGTCGTCTTCCTCGAGCAGCCCTTGGCGCAATATGGTATCGAACAGAGGGGCGCACGCGTCGGGCTGCGCGCTGCCCTGGAACCACAGCGCGCGCGCCTCCTTCAGTGCACCGTTGTCCTTGTGCAGGGCCAGGCGGGCTTGCAAGGCATAACAGATGAGCTCGGGGTCTTCCACCGCGAGGCCGCGGTATTCGCGTTCGAAGGCTTCCCAATCCTGGTTGCGGCCCAGCTGGCGCAGCCATTCCGCGCGCAGCCGCTCCGTCACCAGCGCGTCGCGAAAGTCGGACATGAACGCCTCGATCACCGGTTGGCCGGTCACGGGCAGGCGCGAGCGCAACTGCCAGTAGGCGACGTAGGGATAGAGCGGATAGTCCTTCAGGTCGGGCGCGAGCTGCGACAGACGCTCGATGTTGCCTTTCTGGAACGCCTCGCGGGCGGCCATGAAGGCATCATCGTCGCTGAGCGCAAAGGCGCTTGCACTGCCCAGTGCGAGGGCGAGGGCAAGCAAGAAGATCGCGAGTCTTGTTCTCATTCTGGTCACAGCGCTAGCACTCTGTCGCCATTTTCACACAGTTGCGGCCGGCGAATTGCAAAATCATCGTAGCGGGCCGCTATTGACTCTGGCCCAGGAACAATCGGTACGCCGGATTGGCGGTTTCGTCCCAGTACCGATAATTCAGCTGCTTCAGGAAGGCACGAAACGCCGCCTTCTCGCCCCTTGGCACCTGCATCCCGACCAGTACCCGGCCGAAGTCGGCACCATGGTTGCGGTAATGGAACAGGCTGATGTTCCAGTCGTGGCTCATGCGGTCGAGGAAGTTCATCAATGCCCCGGGGCGCTCGGGGAACTCGAACCGGTACACCATTTCGTCTTTTACCCGAGGGGAGTGGCCCCCGACCATATGCCGAACGTGCAGCTTGGCCATCTCGTTGTCGCTGAAGTCCTCGGTATCGAGGCCGTGACGCTGCAAGTGTCGAACCAGCGTGCGCGTCTCTTCCCGGTTGTGGATCGAGAGGCCCACGAAGACCCGGGCCATAGCGACATCGGCGTATCGATAGTTGAATTCGGTGACGTTGCGTGCCCCGATCAGCGAGCAAAAGCGTCTGAAGCTGCCGGGTCGCTCGGGGATAGTCACCGCCAGAATCGCCTCGCGCCGCTCGCCCAACTCGGCACGCTCGGCTACGAAGCGCAAGCGGTCGAAGTTCATGTTGGCGCCGCAGGCGATCGCTACCAGCGTCCTTCCGCGCACCGCGTGCCGCTCTACCCATGCCTTAGCCCCGGCCACCGCCAGCGCCCCGGCCGGCTCCAGGATCGAGCGGGTGTCCTCGAACACGTCCTTGATGGCGGCGCAGATGTCGTCGTTGTCCACCACCACCATCTCATCCACCAGCTCCCGGCTCAGGCGAAAGGTCTCTTCGCCCACCTGCTTTACCGCCACCCCGTCGGCGAACAGCCCCACCTGGGCCAGCCTTACGCGGTGCCCTGCCCGGAGCGACTGGGTCATGGCATCAGAGTCTATCGGCTCGACGCCGATGATCTTGATCTCGGGACGCAACCTTTTGACGTAGGCCGCGATGCCCGAAATCAATCCACCGCCGCCGACCGCCACAAAGATCGCCTCGATCGGGCCGCTGCGTTCGCGCAGGATCTCCATGCCGATGGTGCCCTGGCCGGCGATCACGTCCGGGTCGTCGTAGGGGTGAACGAAGGTCAGCTTTTCCCGCCGTGCCAGCGCCATGGCGTGGGCGTAGGCGTCGTCGTAGGCATCCCCGGTGAGCACGACCCGTGCGCCGCGGGCGGCCACTGCGGCTACCTTGATCTGGGGAGTCGTGGCCGGCATGACGATGGTGGCCTCACATCCCAGCCGCTGAGCGGAGTAGGCCACACCCTGGGCATGGTTCCCAGCGGAGGCGCAAATGACGCCGCGCTTGAGGCTGGCGACTGGCAGGTTGACCATCTTGTTGTAGGCGCCGCGCAGCTTGAAGGAGAACACCGGCTGCATGTCCTCCCGTTTGAGCAGCAACTCATTGCCCAACCGGGCGGACAACCCCGGCGCGGGCTCGAGTGGCGTTTCGACCGCTACGTCGTACACCCGGGCCTTGAGGATGCGTTCCAGATAGTCGGTTTTCATGTGGTCGTACGCAACGTGCCTGCGGTTGGTTTAGAGAAGGTCTGATCAAATCGCAGATGCGCGACCGGCGATCTGATCAGATCTTCCCTGGCTCGGAGGGTAGCAGTGCGGCCGACTGCGGGGCAAGGAAGCCGCTGAATCAATTGTGGAACGGGTGCCGTGCCGTTATCCTTACGCCATCGACGCGCCCAGCGCGCCGGCACCGGGCCGGCACGCCGCGTAGCGCCGGGACAAATCGAGCGGGGGATCAAGGGTTGTCGAACCAGGATGCGGGGAAGCAGGCTGCAGCGCACGCTGCGATTGCCTATGTGCCGCCGGGTTCCGTAGTCGGCGTGGGCACCGGCTCGACCGTCAATTTCTTCATCGACGAGCTCGCGAGCATCAAGGGGCGTATCGAAGGCGCGGTGTCGAGCTCGCGCGCCTCCGCGGCGCGGTTGGAGGCCCTCGGCATTCGCGTGCTGGACTTGAACAGCGTCGACCAACTTGCCCTCTATGTGGACGGCGCCGACGAGGTGACGCGCCATCTGACGATGATCAAGGGCGGCGGCGGCGCTCTCACCGGCGAGAAGATCGTAGCTGCGGTGGCAAGCCAGTTCATCTGCATCGCCGACCAGAGCAAGCTGGTGGATGTGCTCGGGACCTTTCCGCTACCGGTCGAGGTCATACCCCTGGCGCGCAGCTACGTCGGCCGCGAGCTGGCGAAGCTGGGCGGGCAGCCCAGGCTGCGCGCGGGCTTCACCTCGGACTATGGCAACGTGATCCTGGATCGTGCACGGGCTGAAGATCCTGAATCCGCCGGAGATGGAAGTGAAGCTGAACCAGATCGCCGGCGTGGTGACCAACGGGCTGTTCGCGCGCCGGCCCGCGGACCTGCTGCTGTTGGGCACGAGCGACGGGGTGAAGACGCTCACCGCCGCCTGAAGCAGGCCTGGAGATTGCAAAGGAACTGTCACGTCGCCGGGCTAGACTGATCTGCTCCGCCAGCCGCGTCGACCGCAGTACAAGGAGGCAGGACATGACCAGCAACGAGCACACCTCGAAACAGTTCGATCAGGAGCTGGAATCCCTGCGCGCGCGCGTGCTGCAGATGGGCGGCTTCGTCGAGCAGCAGGTTTCGCTGGCCGTCGATGCGCTTACGACCGGCGACATCGAGCTGTGCGCCAACATCGTGGCCAACGACCACAAGGTCAACGCCATGGAGGTCGGCATCGACGAGGATTGCAGCACCATCATCGCGCGCCGTCAGCCCGCGGCTGGTGATCTGCGCCTGGTCATGATGGTGGTCAAGACCATCACCGACCTCGAGCGCATCGGCGACGAGGCGGCCAAGATCGCGCGCATGGCCAAGCTGATCAACTCGGTCGATCGGGTGCAGCAGCCGCGCTACGTCGAGATCCGGCGCATGTCCAACATGGCGCTCGAGATGTTGCGCAAATCCCTGGACTGCTTCGCCCGGCTGGACGTGTCCGGCTCGGCCGAAGTGGTGCGCACCGACCAGCACGTGGACGACGAGTTCCGCGCCATCCTGCGCCAGCTGATCACCTTCATGATGGAAGACCCGCGCACCATTTCCGCCTCGATCGAGATCCTGTTCATCGCCAAGGCGCTCGAGCGCATCGGCGATCACGCCAAGAATATCTCCGAGTACGTGATCTACATGGTCAAGGGCAAGGACGTGCGGCACGTCACGCTCGAGGAGATCGAGCGGGAGATCATGGCCTGAGATGGCAGAATCCACCCTCGCCGCGGTCGACCTGGGCTCCAACTCCTTCCGGCTGCAGGTCGCCCGCGTGGTGGACGACCAGATCTATCCGCTCGACTCGCTGCGCGAGCCGGTGCGGCTGGCGGCCGGCGTCGGGCCCGACAAGCGCCTGGACGAAGCCTCCCAGCTGCGTGCACTGGACTGCCTCAAGCGCTTCGGCGAGCGGCTGCGCGGACTGCCGCCCGAGTCGGTGCGTGCGGTCGGCACCAATACCTTGCGCGTGGCGAAGAACGCCAAGGACTTTCTGGCCAAGGCCGAAGCTGCGCTGGGCTTCCCGATCGAAGTCGTCGCCGGGCGCGAAGAAGCGCGGCTGATCTATCTGGGCGTGACGCACAGTCTGCCCGTCACCAGCGACAAGCGGCTGGTGGTGGACATCGGCGGCGGCTCCACCGAATGCATCATCGGCAGCGGCTACCGTCCGCACAAGCTGGAGAGCCTGTACATGGGCTGCGTCAGCTACAGCCTGAAGTATTTCCCCGGCGGCAAGCTGTCCAAGAGCAACTTCAAGCAGGCGGAACTCGCCGCGCGCATCGAGCTGCAGACCATCGCCAGGGAGTTCTCTGCCGGTCATTGGAGAGAGGCGGTGGGCTCTTCAGGCACGGCGAATGCGCTGTCCGACATCCTCGAGCAGAACGGCTGGAGCGCGGGCGGCATCAACGCCGATGGCCTGGAGCGCTTGCGCGGCGCGATGCTCAAGGCCGGTGACTTGAGCAAACTGTCCTTCCCCGGCCTGCGCCCGGACCGCGTGCCAGTGCTGCCGGGTGGCTTCGCGATCATGGCGGCCATCTTCGCGGAGTTGAGGGTACCGCATATGACAGTCGCCAACGGTGCCATGCGCCAGGGTATCCTGTACGACATGCTCGGCCGCTTCCATCATCACGACATGCGCGACACCACGGTGATGCAGTTCATGAAGCGCTACCATGTGGACGCAGGTCAGGCGCGGCGCGTCGAGACACTGGCGCTGTCCTTGTTCCGTCAGTTCGCCGGGGACCTCAACGCGGACGACGAGCAGCCGGCGCAGTGGCTGTCGTGGGCGGTCAAGCTCCACGAGATCGGCGTGTCGGTGGCGCACAACGGCTACCACAAGCATTCGGCTTACATTCTCGGTCACGCCGACATGCCGGGCTTCTCCAAGATGGAGCAGAACCGCTTGTCCATCCTGGTGCTGGCGCACCGCGGCTCGCTCGACAAGATGCGCGGCCTGCTGGAAGGTGACGTGCTGGTTGCTCTGGTCATCGCCCTGCGGCTGGCAGCCTTGTTCTACCGCAGCCGCACCAACGCCCACCTGCCCGGTATCGAAGCCCACTGCAAGGGCTCCAACTACCGTCTCAAGCTCTCGCCCGACTGGCTGCGCGAGAACCCGTTGACCGCCGCTGCCCTGAGAGAAGAAATGCAGGAGTGGCGCAAGCTCGGCGTGGAGCTCGAGATCAAGTCCCTGCAGGATATCGAGACCGACGCCGAAGCTACGCTGGCGGATTAGAACCCGATCTCCTGCGCTGGCGCGGGACCAGGATTCCTCGCAGCCCTTCTCGGAAGGAAAATTGTGCGAAACTCGGCGCCACTGATTGTCGCCGAGAACCACACATGCTGCGTGAGCGCATCGAGGGCAAATGGATCGACTGCTTCGCTGAAGTTTTCGCGAAGTGCGGCGTCGTTGCGGGCGACAGCGTCGCCATCTTGTCCGAGACCCAGTCACGGCAAATCACCCTCGAGCTGTCTGAGCTGGGGCTGCTCAGGCTCGGCTGCCGCCCCTTTCACCTGGTCGTCCCGAGCCCGCGCCTGTCGGCTCCCGCTCCCGTGCGCTCGACCGGGGCAAGCAATGCGCTGCAGGACCTGGCGCCGGTAGTCAACGCGCTGGCCTCCTCCGTGCTGGTGGTCGATGCTACGGTGGAAGGGCTTCTGCACGCGGCCGAGCTGCCGAAAATCCTGGCCGGCGGCGCGCGGGTTCTGATGATCTCCAACGAGCACCCGGAAGCGCTCGAGAGGCTGCTCCCGGACGACGCGCTGGAGCCCAAAGTGCGCGCAGGCATGCGATTCTTGAAGACAGCGCAGGTCATGCGCGTCACCTCGACCGCGGGCACCGATGTCACCATCAAGCTCCAAGGCGCGCGCGTCGGCGGCGTGTGGGGCTACACGTCGAAGCCGGGCACGGTCGCGCACTGGCCGGGCGGGCTGTGCCTCGCGTTTCCCGCTGCGGGCAGCGTCGACGGCAAGCTGATCCTGGCTCCCGGCGACGTGAACCTCACCTTCAAACGCTATCTACGTGATGCGATCGCGCTGACGGTCCGTGGAGACTACGTCACCGACATCGACGGCGAAGGTGTCGACGTGGACATGATGCGTGGGTATTTCGCCGCATGGGGCGACCGCGAGGCGTACGGTGTCTCGCACGTGGGCTGGGGGATGAACCCGAAGGCGCGGTGGGATGCCATGGCTTTCTACGACCGCCGCGATTTCAACGGCACTGAGCTGCGCGCTTTCGCCGGCAATTTTCTGTTTTCCACCGGAGCGAACGAGGTCGCGGGACGCCACACCCTGGGGCACTTCGATCTGCCGCTGCGAAACTGCACCATCGCGCTGGACGGAAAGACCGTCGTCGACGCCGGCAAGCTGCTGGGCGAGTTGGCATGAGGATAGGCTGGGGCATGGAGAGATGAGCCAAACGATCCCCGCATACCTTGCCCGCGGCGAAGGCGAGCCCGCGGTATTTCTCCTCCATGGCATCGGCGGGGGCAAGGCCTTCTGGGGGCCGCAGCTCGACGCGTTGGCTGGCGCCGGCTACCGGGCTGTCGCCTGGGACATGCCCGGCTATGGCGACAGCGAGCCGATCGAGCCGTACACTTTGCCGGACCTCGCCCGCGCGCTTGCGCGGCTGGTCGACCGCATCGCGCCGAAGCGCGCGGTGCTGCTGGGGCACAGCATGGGCGGCATGGTCGCGCTGGAAGCCTGGGCTTGGTTCCCGCACAAGATCGCAGGCCTGATTCTTTCGGGTACGACTCCAGCCTTTGGCAGACCCGACGGGGCCTGGCAAGGGGAATTCCTGCGCCAGCGCCTGGGCCCGCTCGACGCCGGGAGCAGCATGGCGGACCTGGCGTCGAGCCTGGTACGCGGCATGGTGGCGCCAGATGCAGATCCCGCGGCGGTGGAGTTCGCGGAACATGTCATGAGCGCAGTACCGCCAGCCACCTATCGCGAGGCCCTGCACGCGCTGATGAGCTTCGACCGCCGTGCGTTGCTGCCCTCGATTTCGGTTCCGACTCTCGCGCTGGCAGGCGAGGTAGACCCCAATGCGCCGCCTGCGGTGATGCAGAAGATGGCGGAGAAGATCCCCGGCGCCAAGTACGAGTGCCTGCCGCGGACCGGCCATCTTGCCAGCGTAGAGCGGCCGGCACCGTTCAATGATGCCATGCTGCGCTTCCTGAAGACGTGTCTCTGAGGGGTCCCGCATGCCCTATGCCGCGCCTCCTATCGTCGGTGAAGGTTATCGCCTGACGCCGCAGCAGGCAGAATTGCTCGAGCTCGCCTCGGAGCTCGGGCGGGAGCGCTTCGCCCCGCGCGCGGCTCGTTACGATCGCGATGCGACCTTCCCCTTCGAAAACTACGCGGACATGCGTGATGCCGGTCTGCTCAAGTTGTGCGTGCCCGAATCGTACGGCGGGGCCGGCGCGGATCTGCTGACCTACTGCATCGTCGCCGCCGAGATCGGCCGCCATTGCGGCTCCACCGCGCTGACCTACAACATGCACGTGTGCTCGACCTTGTGGACCGGGAGGCTGGCCGACGATCTCGACATGACACCCGAGCAGCGCTCCGAGCACGAGGGCTACCGCAAGCTGCATTTCCAGCGCATCGTCGAGGAAGGCAAGCTGTACGCACAGCCTTTCTCCGAAGGCAGCGCTGCCGCCGCGGGCAAGGCGCCGTTCGGCACGCTGGCTGCGAAGGTGGAAGGCGGCTGGGTAGTGAATGGCAAGAAGATCTTCGCGTCGCTCTCGGGCGCGGCCGACTACTACGGTACGCTGTGCACCGAGGACAAGCCGGAGCGCAGCCTGCGGGATACGCTCTATCTCGCCATTCCCGCGGACGCCCAGGGCTTCTCGATCGTCGGCGACTGGGACCCGCTCGGGATGCGGGGCACTGTGTCGCGAACGCTGGTGATGAAGGACGTGTTCGTCCCCGACGGCGGTCAGCTCATGCCGCGTGGCGTCTATTTTCAGGCCGCATCGCGCTGGCCGCACATGTTCGCTACGTTGTCGCCGACCTACATGGGCATCGCCCAGGCGGCCTACGACTTCACCGTGCAATACCTCCGCGGCGAAGTAGCGGGCACGCCGCCGGTCAAGCGCCGGATGTACCCGACCAAGCAGATCGCGGTGGCCGAGATGCGCATCAAGCTGGAGCAGACGCGCGCTCTGTTCCTGCGCTCTCTGGGCGAGGCGCGAGTCGACCCGAGCAAGGACGAGCGCCTGCGCTGCTATGCGGCGCACTACACGATCATGGAGAACGCCAACGACCTGTGCCGGCTCGCGATCCGCACCTGTGGCGGCCAGTCGATGCTGCGTTCGCTGCCGCTCGAGCGGATGTACCGCGACAGCCGCTGCGGCTCGCTGATGCTGCCCTGGACCGCAGAGTTGTGCCTGGACCGCATCGGGCGCGAGGCGCTGTACGAGCAAGGTGAGACGGATGAATAGCGCAGGCGGGCGGCTTCAGCGGAAAATCCCGCTGAATCTCCCCCCTTTGCAAAAGGGGGGTCGGGGGGATTTGTTTTGGGGGGGATTTGGCTTTCGGCAGGCGGGCTGCCGCGCTTACGTCCCGCGGCCGGCATGAGCCTGTACCGCAGCATCGAGCGCTGGGCGCAGTCGCAGCCCGACACGACCGCGCTACATTTCGAGGGCGAGGACATCTCCTACAGCGCCCTCGCGCAGCGGATGGTGCGCGCCAGCGAAAGCCTGGCCGAACACCTCGGCGTTGCCGCAGGCGATCGCGTAGCCTATCTCGGCTATAACCGTCCCGAGATGCTGGTGCTGTTGTTCGCGCTCGCTCGCATCGGTGCAGTGCTGGTGCCGCTCAACTTCCGCCTGGCACCCGCCGAGCTGCAGACTATTCTCGAACAGGCCGAGCCGCGCGCGATCATCGTCGACTCGGAGTTTCTCAAGGCCGCACAACCGCTTCGTGCCGCGTTCCCAGCACTGCCGATGGTATCCATCGGGCTTACTGCCGAAGGCTTCATCCCGTGGAATGCGTGGCTCGCTGCCCCGGCGACACCTCTCGCACCGTGCGGCGAGGCAAAGGATCCAGTCCTGCTGGTTTACACGTCGGGCACGACCGGCCAGCCCAAGGGTGCAGTTCACACCCAGGAGGGCCTGATCTGGAACGCGGCCAACGCCGTGCACTGCCACGACCTGACCAGCGCGGACCATGTTCTGACCGTGCTGCCGATGTTCCACGTCGGTGGTCTTTGCATCCAGACCGTGCCCGCGCTGCACGCGGGCGCCACGGTGACGCTGCATCAGCGCTTCGACCCGGGGCGGTGGCTGGCTGATGTCGAATCCAGACGACCGACATTGTCATTGCTGGTGCCGGCAACGATCAAAGCTGTCCTCGAGCACTCCGCCTGGCCGACAGCCGATCTGTCGTCGCTGCGTGCCGTCTACACCGGCTCGTCTACGATCCCCGATGCGCTGTTTCCGCCGTTTCACACACGTGGTATCCCGCTCGGGCAGGTTTACGGCGCGACCGAAACCGGACCTGTATCGATCTACCTGCGTGCTGAAGATGCGATGCGTAAGGCCGGCTCGGCAGGCAGAGCCGCTATCCACGGCGACATCCGGCTTGTCGGCGACGACGGGCTGGATGTTGTGTCAGGCCAGGTCGGCGAGATCTGGGTGCGCGCGCCCAACGTGATGCGCGGCTACTGGAAGGACTCCGACAACGCCGCCTTTCAAGACGGCTGGTTCAAGACCGGCGATCTCGCGCGCCAGGACGACGAGGGCTTTTACTGGGTGGTGGGCCGCTCCAAGGACATGATCATCTCCGGCGGCGAAAACATCTACCCGGCCGAGATCGAGAACATTCTGGCCGAGTGCGCGGACATCGTAGAGGCTGCGGTCATCGGCCTGCCCGACGAGCGCTGGGGCGAGGTCGTCGTCGCGGCGATCGTCAAACAACCGGGAAGCATGCTGGACAAGGCGGGCGTGATGCGTCTGTTGCACGGCCGCCTCGCTCGCTTCAAGCAACCACGCCGCGTGGAGTTCCTGCAGAGCCTGCCGAAGAACGCGTTGGGCAAGGTGCAGAAACCAGCATTGCAGGAAGTCATTACGCGCGGCGCTTGATCGGGATCATTCACCAAAGAGAGCGGAAGCGTCTCTATCGTCGCTCTTCCGCGTACCCCACCAGCAGCCGCCGGCGGGCGAGCGCGACGAGCGCATCCAGGCCCAGGCCCAGCAGCGAAATGGTTACCAGCGGCACGAACATGTCCACCGTCTTGAACGAGCGGGCCGCGCGGATGAGCAGATGTCCCAGACCGTCGGCGGAGCTGATCATCTCGGCCAGGAACACCACCACGCAGGAAATCACCAGCGCAATCCGAAATCCGGTGAGCACAGATGGCAGCGCGGCCGGCAGCACCACTTTGAATGCACAGCCGGCACGTGAGGTTCCCGCTGCGCGTGCCGACCAGATCAGCTTGCGTTCCACCATGCGGCCGCCATAGTAAGTGGCGAAGAGGATCGGGAACAACGCATCGGCCGCGACCAGCGCGATCTTCGAGGCGTGATCGAAGCCGAGGATCAGGATCAAGGCCGGGTAGAGCGCGATCTTGGGGATCGGCGCCAGCACCCGCATCAGCGGCTCGAGCAGCCTTCCACCAAGCCGCCAGGTCGCCGCGGTCAGGCCCAGCCCGACGCCGAGTGCAGTGGCGATGGTGAGACCGGCACCCAGCCGCAGCACGGTCTGGGCGAGATGGTGGAGGAACTGCAGGTCGAGCAGCTGCTGCGCGAGACGGGCGAACACGATGCTCGGTGCCGGCAGCAATTGCGCCTGTGCCAACCCTGTGCGGCAGATGAGCTCCCACACTCCGAGCAGCAGGATCAGGGAATAGCTGTTCGACAGAGTGGATTTCAGCGCGCGGCTCATGCGGCCACCAACCCCTCTTCCCGCGTCTCGGCCCAGAACGTAAGCCGGCGCCGCAGCCGCTCGAAGACCAGGTCGAGGCGCAAATCCGAGCGCGGCCAGCACGACGATCATGGCGTAGACATTGTCGTACAGCGCCATGTCGAGCGAGTTGAACAGGATGTTGCCGACGCCCGACTGGCGCGCGATCATCTCGGAGGTGATCATGACGATCAGCGCCATTGCCAGCCCGACGCGGCAGCCGAGCAGAACCTCGGGCAGCGCCGAAGGCAGTATCACGCGCAGCACGCGCGCCGCCGGCCCGGTTCCCATCGCCATCGCCGACCAGATCAGCTTCTCGTCCACGGCGCGTGCGCCCTGATAGCTGTGGTAGACAAGCGGAAGGCTTACGCCGAGGAAGATCACCAGGATCTTGGAGATGTCGCCGACTCCGACCCACAGCATGATGATCGGCATCAGAGCTGCTTTCGGAATCGGATAGATGACGGTCAAAATCGGGTTGAGGAAGCTCGTCACGCGCTGGCTGCGCCCCATGACCAGGCCGACTGGAACGGCGATGGTCAGCCCGAGCGCGAAGCCCGTCGCCATGCGTGCCAGCGAAGCCGCGAGATTGGTGTAGGTTTCCCGATCGCGAAACAATTCGGGTAAAGCGCGCAATGCCTCGGTCGGTGGCGGAAACGAGTTCTGGGCGAGAGCGAGGCTCGTTGCCTGCCACACCGCCAGCAAGAAAGCGATCGATGCCAGCGGCGGCACGCCGGGAAGAGTGAGCAGCGCGCGTGCCCTCATGCAGTTTGCCCGCTATCCATCATGCGCTCGATCTCGATCACGTACTCCTGGTAGCGTCGGTTCAGCAACAGCTCGGCGCGCACGCGCGGCCGCGGCAGGTCGACTTCGATCAGCGCCTTCTGCCGGCCAGGCGAACCGGTCAGCACCAGCACGCTGTCGGAAAGAAAGACGGCTTCTTCCACACCGTGCGTGACGAACAGCACTGTCTTCCGATCGCGTTCCCAGATCGACAGCAGCTCGTTCTGCAGGATCCGACGGGTGTGGGCGTCGAGTGCGCCGAACGGCTCATCCATCAACAGGATGGCCGGCTCGTAGGCGAGCGTGCGGGCGATTGCCACGCGCTGCTTCATGCCGCCCGACAGCTCCTTGGGGTAGAAGTTTTCGTAGCCGGTGAGATGCACCATTTCGAGCAGACGCGCGACGCGCTCTTCGGCCCGCTCGCGCGGCACGCCCTGCTCGTCGAGACCGTAGCGCACGTTGCCCTTCACCGTCTTCCAGGGGAACAGCGCGAACTCCTGGAACACGGGGCCGCGATCCGGTCCCGGCCCGGTGACCGGCCGGCCTTCCACTTTCACGCTCCCGGAGGAGGGCTCGATGAACCCGCCGACGATATACAGCAGCGTGGACTTGCCGCAGCCGGACGGACCCAGGATCGAAAGAAAGCGGCCGGCCGGAACGCTCAGCGTAATGTCCGCGAGCGCCGGATGCAGAGTTCCTTTCGCGGTCTCGAAGGACTTCGACAGCCGCTCGATTTCGATCACGCTGCGGGCCTGTTAGCGGACGAGTTGTGTCGCCTGCATGCAGGAAAGGCGGAGGGTAGGGCAGCTCAGCGTGGAGGGACTCACTCGATCGGCGCAGTCACGTCGTCGCGCTGGAACTGCTTCACATCGAGCGGCTTCCGCAGCAGCCCGGCCTTCTGGTAGAGGTCGAACATGGCCTGGATGCCGGCGAAGTTGGGGTGGCCTCCGGGCTCGCGCGCAAAGTCGTTGGGCTTCAGTAGATAGGTGTCCAGGACCTCGACCGGCGCCTTGGTCACCTCCGACACGACTTTCAGTGTTTCGGCACGGTTGGCCAGCGCCTTCTTCATGCCGGCGGTGAGATCGCGCACGTAGAGCCTGGCCACCCCCGGGTTCTTGTCTACGAACTCCTTCTTGCACACCTCCAGAATGTGGACGATGTTCTGCTGCACGTCCGACAAGGCGAACAGCTTCCTCAGGCCGCCTTTGGCCTCGGCGCGCGCAGCGAAGGGCTGGTTCAGAACGCCCGCATCGACGCGACCCGAACGAATCGCGTCCTCGGAGGGCGGAAAGCCCGTCTCCACCAGCTTGATGTCCTTCTCCGGATCGAGGCCGTTCTTTCTCAGCAGCAGCACCAGCGGATAGTAGATACCGCCGCCATAGACGTTGATCCCGACGGTCTTACCCTTGAGATCGGCCACGGTCTTGATGGGCGAGTCCGCTTTCACCGCCCAGTACACGGAGAATGAGCCGGGCTTCTCGCCTACGTGCTGCGCGACGATGTAGGCCTGCAGACCCATCTCCACCGCTCCCTGCGCGAGCGAGAGCGGGGCCTGGGTGGAGCAGTCCAGCGCTCCAGCCGCCATGGCCTGCACCATCGGTGCCGTCCCCTGAAACTGGATCCACTCGATCTTGTACGCCTTGCCGAGATCGGGGAACTCCTGCGGCCGCCGCATCAGCCAGTACTTCGATTCCTCGGCGGGAATCGTCCAGCCCACGCGGATGGTGGGGATGTCCTGCGCCGCTGACGGCAGTGCGGAAGCGAGAGCAGTCAGAGCAAGAGCGAACGGCAAAGCGTGGCGTGGCATGGCTGGTTCCTATCGATCGACCGGCGAATTCTAGCAGGCGGCCGCAACAGGCCTTTCAGGCACGACAATCGGAGCCTCCCGAACCTGCAGCAAGATCCTCCAAGTGTGAAGTCAGCGGCGGGTGCTAAGATGGTACGCACCATGACGGCATACGGTTTTGCGTTGTTCGATACGGCGATTGGACGATGCGGTATCGCCTGGGGCGAGCACGGGGTCGCCGGCGTCCAGCTTCCGGAAGCGCGTGAGCCCGAGACCCGCAAGCGGCTGCTCCAGCGATTTCCGGACGCGCAAGAGGCGTCGCCGCCGATTGACGTGCAGCGCGCGCTCGACGGTATCGTCGCGCTCCTCCATGGCGAAGCGAGCGATCTGTCCGCCGTCGCGCTCGACATGGATTCCGTGCCACCGTTCCACCGCCGCGTATACGAGGTCGCGCGCACCATTCCTCCGGGCGGGACCCTCTCGTACGGCGAGATCGCGGTCCGACTTGGCGCGCCTGGTTCGGCCCGAGCGGTAGGCCAAGCGCTCGGGAGAAATCCGTTCGCGATCGTGGTGCCTTGCCATCGGGTGCTCGCCGCTGGCGGTAAGGTTGGCGGCTTTTCCGCGAACGGTGGCATCGCGACGAAGCTCCGGCTACTCTCGATTGAAGGCCAGGCGAACCGGCAGCGCGCCCTTCTCGATGGCGACGGCGTGCTCGGTTTCGATCCGAGCGTAGCGATCGACCACCTGCGCGCGTCCGACGCGGTGCTCGCGCGCGTCATCGACGCGGTTGGCCCGTTTCGCATGCGGCTCAAGGGAACGCCGAGCGTCTTCGTTGCGCTCGCCGAGGCGATCGTCTACCAGCAGCTCACCGGCAAGGCCGCGCAGACCATCTTCGCGCGCGTTTGCGCGCTCTTTCCCCGAGCGCACGAGGGTCTGACGGCGGAGCAGATCCTGCGGGCTTCCGACGAAAAGCTCCGCACTGCCGGCCTCTCCCGCGCCAAGCTGCTCTCCTTGCGCGATCTCGCAAGCAGGGTCAGAGACGGCGAGATCCCGACCCTCGCCGAGCTCCATCGTATGGACGACGAAGCGATAATCGAGCGCCTCTCCGAGGTGCGCGGCATCGGCCGGTGGACCGTGGAGATGCTGCTCATGTTCCGCCTCGGCCGCCCGGACGTGCTGCCCGCGGACGACTACGGCATCCGCAAGGGTTTCGCCGTTGCCTTCAAGAAGCGTGAGCTGCCGGCACGGAAAGATCTCGAAAAGCGGGGTGCGCGGTGGAAGCCCTACCGCACGGTGGCGAGCTGGTACTTGTGGCGCGCGGTGGAGCTGGCGAGCAGATAGCCTGGACGCTTCGACTCTGCCGCTATAGCTGCGACGCTCAGCGCGAACGGGTATTGCATCAAGGATGAGGGACGGGAGGGAAGCGACAGTCGGTAGCTCGTCTGCGCGGCTGCGGGTAAAATCGCCCGCATATGGTGACCACGACGGTATTGCAGCGCGGATCAGTTTCGGTGATCGACTACCGGTGCAGCGGCGGACCCGGCGAGAAGCCGTTCGTCGAGCTGCACGGCGCATTCTCCGTTTCCTACGTTCGGAGAGGCAGCTTCGGTTATCGCACGCGGGGTGAATCGTTCGAGCTGGTGGCCGGGTCGGTCCTGGTCGGCCATCTCGGCGACGAGTACATGTGCACGCATGACCATCACGTGCGGGGCGACGAATGCCTGTCTTTCCACCTCGCGCCGGAGTTGGTCGAAACGATCGGTCAAGGGAGCAGGAATTGGCGGACCGAGATCTGGCGAACTGCCTGCGTGCCCCCGCTGCCCGAGTTGATGGTGTGGGGCGAGCTGGCGCAGGCTGCCGCGGAAGGCAATAGCGACGCCGGCCTCGACGAGCTGGGAATGTTGCTCGCGGCGCGCTTTGTCGAGGTCGTCTCCGGGCAGAAGCGAAAGCCGCCGGAGGTTTCGGTACGCGATCGCAGGCGCGCGGTGGAAGCGGCGCTCTGGCTGGATGCTCACTCGCACGAGCCGATCGATCTCGACGGCGCCGCGATGCAGACGGGCTTGAGCTCGTTTCACTTCCTGCGGCTGTTCGCGAGAGTTCTCGGCGTTACCCCGCATCAGTACCTGCTCCGCTCTCGGTTGCGTCATGCAGCGCGCTTGCTGGCCGATGACGCCCGCTCGATCACCGACGTGGCCTTCGACGTGGGGTTCGGCGACATCTCCAACTTCGTTCGCACATTCCACCGGGCGGCGGGCGTTTCCCCTCGAAGCTTTCGTCGGGCGGCGCACGGCGATCGCAAGATACTCCAAGATCGGCTCGCCGCGCCCGCCCTATGATGATCTCCCAGCCAAGGAGATCATCATGTATGACCACATCGGGTTCAAAGTAAAAGATATCGACGCAGCCGTACGCTTCTACACCGGAGCGCTCTCGGCGCTCGGGTTTGTGCTCTGCTCTCGCGATGACTCGGGCGCGAGTTTTGGCCCTCCGGGTGAGCCGGCTCTCTGGCTCTACCTCGCTCAGGGTCCCGGTAATTCGGCCGTGCATGTGGCGTTCCGCGCCCGCGATCGGACCGCAGTCGATCGCTTCCACGCGGGCGGTGTCGAGGCTGGTGGCCACGATCACGGCCGACCTGGCTTGCGCGCCGACTACAGCCCCACTTACTACGCCGCGTTTCTGCTCGATCCGGACGGCAACAACGTGGAGGCTGTCTGCATGCGCTAGGGAAGCCAGAGCTTCCCTAGGTTTCAGCTTTCAGCGCCCGCCGGCGAGTCGTGGTATAGAAGCACGAGCCTGTGCTTCCAATCCCTGCAACCCAGCCGGCGAAATGAATTCTGTCGAACTGCACTACCTCG
This sequence comes from uncultured beta proteobacterium, assembly GCA_963741215.1. Classification (GTDB taxonomy): domain Bacteria; phylum Pseudomonadota; class Gammaproteobacteria; order Burkholderiales; family SHXO01; genus SHXO01. The sequence goes on along the minus strand of CAVUHQ010000035.1, from coordinate 217,002 downwards.
AACTAGCGGAAGTTGCCCGGCTGCTCCAGACCAGGAAGGTTTCACCGGTGGAGTTGACCGAGGCGATGCTCAGCAGGATCGGCACGCTGGAGCGTCGGCTCCATGCATATGCGTTGACGACACCGGAGCTGGCGCTGGAGCAGGCGCGCAAAGCCGAAGCGGAGATCGTGGGACATCGGTACCGTGGCGCATTGCACGGAGTACCGATCGCGCTCAAGGACCTCTGCTACACGAAAGGGATACCCACGTCGGCCGGCATGCCGATCTTGCGGGACTTCAAGCCCGCGTACGACGGTACCGTCGTGAAACGGCTGTACGACGCGGGCGCCGTATGTCTGGGCAAGCTTCAGCTCACCGAGGGCGCGTTTGCCGATCATCATCCCGCGATCACAGTGCCGGTCAACCCATGGCACCAGGACCACTGGTCGGGCGCTTCGTCGAGCGGATCGGCTGTCGCGACTGCCGCGGGTATGGCGTTCGCCTCGCTTGGCTCCGACACGGGCGGCTCGATTCGCTTTCCTTCCGCCGCGTGTGGAGTGACCGGACTCAAGCCGACGTGGGGGCGGGTGTCTCGATACGGAGCGTTCGAGCTGGCGGCCTCGCTGGACCACATCGGGCCCATGTGCCGCAGCGTGGTCGATGCGGGTATCGTGCTCGGCGCCATCGCGGGCGCCGATCCCAACGACCCTACTGCCAGCCAGCTGCCGGTGCCGGACTACCTGCGTGAGCTCGATCGCGAACTGCGCAGCGTGCGGATCGGACTGGATGAGCGCTACGCATTCGAGGGCGTGGAGCCCTCCGCTGCACGAGCTGTGCGCGACGCTCTGTCGGTGTTCGCATCGCTCGGCGCGGAGATCACGGCAAGTCCAGTTCCCGCCCGTGAACCAGATGCTTCAGGACTGGCCGCCCAACTGTGCGGTGGAGACTGCGGTCGCGCACGCGGCCACGTATCCTGCACGCAAGGCCGAGTATGGTCCGGGGCTCGCCGGCCTCATCGAGTCGGCGCAGGGGATACAGGCCACGGACTATCAGAAGATCCTGCTCCGACGACGCGATTTCGCGGGGCGTGTGGCGGCTCTGTTTCAGCAGATCGACCTGTTGATCATCCCGGCGCAATTCATTGCCTCACCGACCGTGAAGCAGATGGCGACGCTCGGTCAGGACCGGGATGCGCTGCTATCCCTGATGCGATTCACCTCTCCGTTCGACATGTCGGGCAGCCCGACCATCACGCTGCCCGGCGGGTTCACCAGCGCAGGGACACCGATCGCATTCCAGCTGGTCGCGCGACATATGGAGGAGCAGCTGCTGGTGAGCGCCGGGCACGCCTTTCAGCGCGAAACAGATTGGCATCGCCGGCACCCGAAGCTGTAACAACACTGGCGCAGGACGCGTCACTCCCGATCCATGCGCGTCCGGCTTACCGGCATGCGCTGGAACGCGGCGTTGCCTGCGAGCTTCCCTAGACTAGGCGCGGCCCGCAATAGTTTTCGCGAGCGCTGAAAAGCGCGCACAATTCATTATCGCGCGGATCAGTGATTCTGCGCTTTGAGTTGCATCCGCGGTGGACACTTTCCGGGCTCACGCAGCCAGGCTGAGGATCTTATGAACGACGAGAAGATCAAGGTACGTATCGAAAGCGGACAAACCATCGACGTCGTGGTTCTGAACAAGCGGGCGGAGAGGATACAAGTTGTCATTGGAGAAGGCGTACACAGCGTCAAATGCGAGCTGACTCCAACGCGCAACGAGCTCGCCTACGCCGGAAGCATCATGGGACGCGAGATCGTATACGAGCGCAGTCGCAGCCAAGTTCAAGCCGATATCGACAGGCTCAATCCGACGATACGCAAGTCCAGCCGTCGTTGAGCGCGACGCCCGCAGGCGCCTGCGCCGTTTGCTTCTCCCTCGTGACACCGCAGGAGAAGACTTCGGATGATCGGTGATGAACCCGATCCAATACCCAGGTGGTCGCCGCCATGAATGATCAAATCGTACGTGCTCGTTTGTTCCAGTCTCTGCACGAGAGACCCGGCCTGTTTGCAATCCCCAATCCTTGGGATGCAGGCTCTGCCAAACTGCTCGCGACGCTAGGGTTCGAAGCGCTCGCGACAACCAGTGGCGGGTTTGCGTTTTCGGTCGGGAAGCCGGATGGCGAAGGCGCAGTCGATCGGGAACAAGCCTTGGAGCATGTCCGGACCATCGTTCAGGCAACCTCGCTGCCGGTCTCTGCAGACCTGGAGAATGGCTATGGCGACGACCCGGGCAGGTGCGCCGAAACCATTCTGCTGGCGGCGAAGGCGGGCCTGGTCGGCGGATCGATCGAAGACGCTAGCGGGCGCGCTGCAGATCCTATCTATCCGCTGCAGCTATCGATCGAGCGCGTCAAGGCTGCGGTGGGCGCTGCACGCAGTCTGCCTTTCCCCTTCGTATTGACCGCCAGAGCCGAGAACCTCATCCACGGGCGCCCGGACCTGCCGGATACGATCCGGCGCCTGGAAGCCTTCGCGGAAGCAGGGGCTGACGTTCTTTACGCTCCCGGCTTGAAGACGCGCGCGGAAATCGATGCCGTGGTTCGTGCGGTGGCGCCCAAGCCCGTGAACGTCATCATGGGCCTCGCGGGAGCGGCATTGTCCCTCGATGAGCTGGCAAGCCTGGGCGTGAAACGGGTGAGCGTAGGTTCGTCCCTTGCGCGTGCCGCCTACGGCGCGTTCCTTCGTGCAGCGCGCGAGATCAAGCAGAACGGGACTTTTGCTTACGCGCGCGAAGCGGTTCCGTTCGCTGACATAAACGCGATGTTCAAACCCTGAGACAGGGGTGATTGCCTCGGGCCGGATTGCCGTTTTCGAGGCATCATTGTGAATCGCACGAGACGCAGCGACGCGCCGGTTTTGGGCTCCCGTTTCTTGAATGAAAATTACCAGTATCCAATCTCATATCATCCGGTTACCCGCCGATGAGCCGCTGGCCGATGGACCTTCCTTCGGCGGGCCGTTCCGCGAGTTCGTCACGGTTCGGATCGACACCGATGCCGGCATCGATGGCCTCGGCATCACCTTTTTCGGCGCCGCGCTCACCTCCACCCTGAAGCAGGCCGTCGAGCAACTGGGTGCGCTGACGGTCGGGGAGGATCCTCTGCGCGTCGAGGCCGTCGGCCAGAAGCTGCGCGATGCGGCTGCCGGCTCGGCCGGTCCCGGCGGGATCTTCATGCTCGCCTTCAGCGCCATCGACATGGCCTTGTGGGACATCAAGGGCAAGGCGCTAGATCAACCGCTCGCCACCCTTCTGGGCGGGCTGCGCGATCGGGTGCCCACGTATGCGAGCGGCGCGCTCATGCGCTCATACTCGCTGGAGCACGTCATCAAGGCGGCCCCACTGCTGGTCCAGAAGGGCTTCAAGCAGATGAAGATGCAGCTCGCGTTGCCGGGTGACACCTCGCCCGCGAAGGAAGTCGAGCGCGCACGCAAAGTCCGCGACGCGATCGGCCCGGACATCGACCTGATGTGCGACATCAACCAGCGCTGGAGCGTGCACCAGGCGATCGACATCGGCCGGCGTCTAGAGGACATCCACTTCTACTGGTGGGAGGACGTGACGGCGCACGACGACTACCCTGGTCTCGCCCGGGTCGCCGATGCGCTCGCGACGCCCACCGCGGGCGGCGAATACGGCTATGGCATCACGCCCTTCCGCCACATGCTCGAAGCGCGTTCCGTCGACATCGTCATGATCGACCTGCTGCGGGTGGGCGGGATTGCCAGCTGGATGAAGGTCGCCGGCATGGCCGAAGCCTTCAACCTGCCGGTCGTGAGCCACCTGTTTCCCGAGATCCACGTGCATCTCGTCGCGGCGGTCCCCAACGGCCTCACCGTCGAATACATGCCGTGGACGCTGAAGCTGTTCGAAGAAGTGCCGGTTCTGGCGAATGGTGAACTGACTGTACCGGCCAGGCCCGGGCTGGGGCTGAAATTCGATCGTGACGTGATCGAGCACTACGTCGTGACGTAAGTTGCCGCAAACCTAGCATGAAGCTTGCAGGATCAACCTCGAAATTCCACAGTCGAGGTCCTGCCCATGATCGGTCGCCTGATCTATTTGGTTGTCTTGCTAGCCAGCGCCCTGCTGCTCGGGCTCGGCATGTACTTCCAGTACGCCTTGCATCTGCACCCTTGCGGGCCACAGGTGCTGGTCCGCTATGCCCTGGTGCTCGCCGCGTTGTTCGCTTTGTTCGTCGTCGCCATCCATTCGGGAAAGCTGGTCCGTATCGTCATGAGCGCGTGCATCGGCATAGTGTCGTTGATTGGTGTTGTGATGGCCGCGCACCAATCCTGGCCGCATCACGTTCCGCTCGATTTCGCGAAGGTCGGCGTGAACATCGATGCCGTAGTTCGCGCTCTTCCCCTGGCCGACGTCGTGCCGAGATTCTTTCTGGGCTTCGGCAGCTGCGACAAGGCGCGCTGGAGCATCCTCGGGGCTTCCGGTTCGGAGTGGGCTTTCGTCGCGTTCCTGCTATTCATCCTGGCTGCATTCGTGGCGGCGCGCCGCGGTTGACAGAGCTTGGTCGATACTCTGACCAAGCAATCCGACGCGGGGACGTACTTCGGCGCCAGCAACTTCTACAGCTACGTCGCGACGCGCAGCTGAGCCTTGCCCTCGGACCGGGTGACGCAACTGGTGGCTTTCTTCATTTTTTCTCGAGCAGGGCTGCAATCTGCGTCTTGCACTCTGCGGATAGCTTGTCCTTGTGCTCCTTGAGACATTGCGCAACCCGGCCCTCGCCCGGCTTTACGCCGACGCAGTACTGCTGCACATCATCCTCGCAGGCCTTGGCCACTTCCTTCAGCCGCGCGGCCACCATCTTGATGCGCTCCTGGCAGGACGCAGAAAGCTGTGCCTTGTTCTGCTTCAGGCACTGCGCGATGCGACCGCCGCCAGGCTGGACCGAGGGACAAAACTTCTCGAACGTCGGCCTTGCAGCTCGGCGCTGCGTAAGCGCTCGGCGCAATTCCCAAACCCAGGCATAGCGCGGCAGCGACGGTCATCTGTACTACTAAGCGTTGGTCCGGCTTCACGTTCACCTCCTCTGCTGGCGTTGGCACTCGGAACCGGAACGGCGTCAGGCACCGACGCATGACCGGGCTATTCCGCTTGGAAACGCGACCTTCACAGTTTACAGGACAAACGGATATTGGCACGCCGAACCCAAACTGCCGGTTCGACCCACCAACGTCAGCCCTAGAGGAACGCATACCTGCCAACGGCTGCGCCGGGAAAAATGTGACCGATGTCCGAGGAGTTCAGCGCGTAGAGGCGCGCCACAACGTAACCGAGCAGCGAGCGGTATTCGTTGAGTACCACAAAGTCGCGATTCTGGAACAAAGTTCCGGCTGATACGCCGACCTGCTCCCCTGCGATGCGTCCGCCGGCAATCCCACCGCCCAGGATCCAGATCACGCTGCCATGTCCGTGGTCGGTGCCGCGATCGCCATTCTCGCGGAAGGTACGGCCGAACTCCGAGAGCACGACCACCACCGTGTCGTCCCAGGCCTGCCCCATTTCCTGCGCAAAGCCCGCCAGTCCCTCGCCCAGGCTGCCCAACCGGTCTGACAGCGCACCACGCGCCGCGCCTTGACGCACGTGGGTGTCCCAGCCGCCCACATCCACGAAACCGACCGCGTAAGAGGGGTTGTCGCGCATGAGGCGCGCCATCCTGCGCGCTTCCTGCTCGAATCCCTTGGCGTTGACGGCGCCGCGCGCGGAATCCACCATCTCCTGCTGCAGTTCGCCGCTCATTTGCCGGCGTGTCTCGAGGCCTTCGCGGACATCGCGCCCCAGATTCGTGCCTTGGTACATCTTCTCCAGCAACTCGGTCTGACGCTCGTTGAATGGGTTCTTCGCCTCGCCTTTGACGGCAAGATTTGCCACCGTCGCGTTGCCCTTGAACACCAGGGGCAAGTTGTCAGTGAAGCTCACGCCGCCTAAGCTGCCGCCGCGCGCCAGAACCTCGACCAGCCGGTTGAGGAAGCCGCTCCCGTAATCCAGCCGCCCGCCGTAGCCTTGCCCCAGCTCCACGATGTCTTGCGCATGGAAATGGCTGCGCGACTGGTCCTGGCTGCCGCCGTAGGGGACGAAGAGAGCTTGCCGCCGCTGATACAGCGGATATACCGAATCCTTCAATGCCGGGTGCAGGCCCCAATAGCTGTCGAGCGCGAGCGCGGCATCTGGACTACCGCTGCCGGGACGGGGAATGGCGATGTTCGGGCGCGACTCGTAATAGAAGACGCTGTTGTACGGTACCAGCAGGCTGACTGCATCGTATCCGCCGCGCAGCAGCACGATCACGAGCCTGGCCCGAGACGGCGCCGCGGGTACAGCCCACAGTCGGATGGGTCCCAGTGCCAGCAGCACGCCAACACCGGCGAGCTGTAGCACCTTTCGTCTTCTCATCGGTACATGAACTCCGGCGCGGACAGGAACAAGGCGTTCCACTCGCGGTCGCCCTTCGCTTGCGCCAGTGCCTGGGTTGTCTGCTGGCTCAGCAGCGACTGCATTCCGGCGAACACCCGGGACTGCACTATGGCAGGCTGCACTTCATCGGTCGCATCGACCCGCATGACCCCCGCCTCCTGAACCTCGGGCACACTGAACAGCTTCGGACCGGAATGGGCAATCTGGCGTGCGATCTCGAAGCGCTTGGTCAACTGTCCGGCACTGGCCCAATCCTTTTGCCGCAGCCCATAGCCATCGGGAGCCTGGTGTCCGTACAGGGGCTCGCCCAGGGCGTGCAGCCAGTTGCGCACCGGCTCGTAGTTGGTGATCACGCGCCCGTCATAGGCGAGGCGCAGCGCCGAAAAGACATACTGCACCGGGTCTTTGAATTTCGTGCCCAGATAGTCGTCGCGCCAAAACTCGCTCGAATCGAACATCGCGCGCAACGTGTACGAGATGTCACCGTGGCTGGCCAGGAATGCGTACTGCATCCGCTGTACAACATTCGCCGGCGGCTCGTCGCCCATGAAGTACACGGCCAGCTTGGAGGAAATGAAATGCGCAGTCGCCGGCTGGCTGCACAGGATGTCCACCACCTCCGCGACCTCGTCGAAGCCCCTTCCCGTGATGCGGTGACGCAGGAACGTCTTCTCGCCGAAGTCATGCCGTTGCGGATGGAACGCGAACAGTCCCTGCGCCACGTAGTAACCGCGCAACCGGGAGGGAAGCCGGACCGGCTTGGAATCCAGATTCACACCGACACCGGTGAGGATGCGCGCCAGTTCCTGCACGTCCTGCTGGGTGTAGCCGCTATCGATCCCCAGCGTATGCAGCTCGAGCAGCTCGCGTGCATAGTTCTCGTTGATGTGGCCGACGGCGTTTTGCGCGTTGTCCAGGTAGAGGAGCATGGCCGGATGCATGAGCGTCGCCAGCAGCAGGTCGCGAAAGCGGCCGAACACATGCGGCCGAATGGCGTTCTCTTCGTAGTCGCCCACCAGCAGCTTGACCTTGTCCTTGCCTTGGAACACGTTGAAGTGGTTGAACCAGAACCAGGTGAGCTGCTCCTGCAGCTGATTGCTCGAATACAGCGCGCGGATGATGTGCCGCCGCTGTGCCTCCTCTACGACGAACCGGTAGCGTTGGTTGAGGGCTTTGTGCTGTGCCCTGCGCCCCTCTCCTTCGGGGAGATCCTTCAGCCGCTTAGCTTCCTCCTCGTAGGCTCCGACCACATCGCGCACCGGCACTGCGCTGATGCTCATCGCCCGCACCATGGCGCGCGCCTGCGGCGGCAACGCCTCATCGCCGACGACGCGCAACTGTTGCGCCCAGAACCCCGCGCGCCCGACCCCGGCATACGCGTCGGCGGCGGAATCGTTCGCTCCGTAGGTGAGCCGGTTGATGACATGCAAATCGTCTCCTGAAAGCGGCGCGGCCGCGCTGGCGGTACAGAGACAGCAGATCAGGACCGCAACGAACAGCGGTCGTAGAGCGCAGGCGCTATCGGACTGGCTGCGCGCACGCCGCGGGCGTCGGCTTGCACGGAGGATGCAGTCGAAGGACGGCATTTGCGGTTCTGAATCGGTATCCGATTTCAAGGACGGAGACTTCTTGCGCGAAGCTTGCACGCTGGCCGTCGCCGGCTGTCTGCTTGAACGCGCGAATCCCAATCCGGTTGATCCCGTCTGCGCTCCTACCGGTTGGCCTTCCTGTCCCGCAAACTCAGGCTGCCGACGCGGGCCGCGCGCTCGATCCTGGTAGAAATTCAAGCGCGCTGATTTGCTGGAGTATTGGCCGGCGAGATCCGACTGCCAGAGTGGAGCACCATGGATGCCGAGATCGTTCCGCTGCCGGCACACGCTCTCGCAGCGCTAGGTCGACACCGCCCGCCGCACCCTCGAGATTGATTTCGGCGAACATGCCAAACAGCTTGACCGCGATCTGCGGCCGAGGAAGGCGGGTTTGAATCTCCTACGGATAAGGCGCGGGCGCTGCTTGCCTGTGCGTGCCGTGCTCCTCTAGATCGCCCTCATCAAATCGAGTGAGGTCTTTCCGCAAGGCTCTTTTGCAAGCGTTTAACAATTTTTGCTCTGGTTCTTTCGAGCGACGTAGGATGTCGCTGCTTGGCGACGTATGGAGGCGGACGGGAGGCAGTTCGCGATACCCCACGCGACCAGGCAAGAGACCGAACGCGGGGTTTGCCGGAAAAAAACACTTACAATCAAAACTCTAATCAAAAACTGACACAGCCGGCGGTCGGCTGTCCGACAGTACTCTCACCCGCCTTGCCCGGAGGCTGCAGGGCCAGGTATCAGCAGCTCCGCGCTGCGGTTGCCTGATTCAAACGCAGCCTCGGCCAAACGGGTGAACGAACACTGCATCGAAGCGGCATCAAGACCGCACCTAAGCCAGTGCGCGCGTGTACAGTCTTCCAGATAGTGCCGTTTTATCGCGCGCCGCCCCCTCTAAAGGGGCGGCGCGCGAATCTCGTTTTCGTGCCGTGACATTGGCATGTCAGCCGGCTCACGGCGCACCCTGCGCATTGCGTGAACCAGAGGGAAAACAGATGCTCAGGACTCTAATGGGGCTGCTGGCGTTTCTCGCGTCCGCATCCGTATCAGTGCAGGCCGAGCCGCTGATCCTGGAAGCCGAGGTATTGGAGGGGTCCGAAGATATCCAGCTACCCGGCCCAACGCGTGTTCGCTATGCGCTCCTGCATCACAAGCAGCAGAAAGATCAAGCGAGCTTCGCAGCATGGCTTCGTCATGATGGCGACGCCCACGTATCTTTTCAAACGCGTGACGGCGCATCCCACGAGGCGGTTCTACAGCGCCTCAAGCACTGCTTCGGACGGGGCCTCCTGCTCTATACGGATGCGGTACGGCTCCAAGAGAAGGATGTGATCCGGCTGCAGCTTGACGCGAACGACTGAACGAAGCGAGCAGGGGTCAACGCCAGAACGCGACTCGCGCGGCCGAAAGTGGCTGCGGACCACCCGGCCCACGGGCGCTCGCCGCTGCGTCAACCGCAGCGGCGTGAAGCTACAGCTGGGAGATGTGCTTGCACTCCCAGCCGCCGAACCGCAACGCGTAGGCGGTGGAGCGGGCCTGCCTCTTGAGCAGGGCAGTGAAGCAATCTGCGTGGCTGCCTCGGAACACTTCCAGGCCATCCCGGAACAGTGCGTACCGATCACTCTTCTCTGCAAAGTACGGCATGCGATCTACATCGTCGTGCTCTATCTTGGCTTTCTTGGCTGCCATCTCTACCTCGCGTATCTCTCGGAACTTGGAGCGCCACCGGCCACTCGGCCTGCGGCTTCGGGATAAGGGGAAACACCCCCCTACAGATTACACCAGACCGCACCAGGCGGGGGAGAACCTGTGGCGGGCGTCGTAACAGCGCCTTCGGCACAGGACGCGTCTTTAGCCTGAGTCCCTGCTCGCATCACCCCTTCTTAATGACCTTCTGGTAGGCGATCTCGATATTCAGCCCGATGCGATCCCGGTACTGTCCGAGCGGGTACTTCGACATGCCCTGTTCGTACTTCGGAGCCAATTGGTCGGGGATGCCTTTTTTCATTTCCTCCAGGCTGGCGCCGTCGGCAGCCGCCTGTTTCACAGCGTTGATAAGATCCGTCAGATAGCCGCGGAAGAACGCCAGCTGTCCCCGTGGTGCCACCTCTCCATGGCCGGGGATGACGCGCGTGAAGTCGTACTGCTCCAGCGCATCCAAGGTCTGCACCCAGTCCTCGGGAAAGCCGTCGTTCATGAAGGGCATCCAGTCGATCAGGGCATCGCCGGTCGCGACCACCTTCTCCTTCGGAAGGTAGATGAACACATCGCCATCGGTGTGGCCACGCCCCAATTGCAGGATCTCGATTTCGCGCCCACCCTCGTTGAGCTTGACCGAACTCGCCAGGGTCCGGGTCGGCAGCGCCGGCTTGAGCTGCTTCAACTCTTCGAGATAGGCTTGCGTCTGCTCCAGGTTCGCTTCGAGGCGGGCCTTTTGCTCGGGGCTCGCGGCCTTGACGATATCGTCTTTGAGCTTCTCGATTTCCTTGGGCAGGGCCGCGATCTGTTTCTCGATGTACGGGATGCCGCCACCGCCGGCGTCCGCTCTGGTCAAGTTTTCCCGCGTACGCTGCGAGGAGATGATCTCCAGGTCGGGGAAGGCTTCCGCATAGACCTGATTGCCTTGCCAGTGGTCCCAATGGAAATGGGTGTTGATGACTTTGCGGATCGGCTGCCGCGTGATCGACTGGATCTCGCGGTAAAGGGCATAGGCGGCGGATGGCTTGGAGTGAGAATCCACCACGATCACGCCGTCGTTGGTGAGGATCACCGCAGCATTGCAGTTGACCTTGTAGCGCGGTGCGGCGATGGCGGCATAGACGCCATCCGCTACGGGCTTCAGTTCGAACAGTTCCTTGCCGGAACGTCTTGGCATCGGCCGCGAACGCGCAGCAGGGGTCGAGATGGTCGAGGGTCTGGATCGCTGCGACCGCCATGCCGGCGCGCGTCAGAAATTCGCGTCGCGTCAGTGACGAGCTCATGCTTTGCTCTCCTCCTGTTCGGTAGTGCTGCGGCGGAGCGACCGGAGCGGGTTGTCGAGTTCGCCCGCAGCTCTTCAAGCGCTGCAGGGCCATGCGCAGTCCGGACCGATTCAGTCTGGATTCTATACTGCAGGCGGCTCTCCGGGGTCAAGCCGGGCGCGGGTCCTGGCCGGTGCAACGACAGGGAGCAGCACCGGACGATCGAAGGTATGCTCCCCGGTAGGCCCATGCCGCATCCGGGATGCCGGGTGTGCCGTGCCAGCCACGTAGCAAGACTCGAGTAGGGAGGGATGTGATTCAAGACCCGTTCGCGCTGAGCGTGTTTCGACTCTGCCCCGATCGTGTTGAGCGTCGCGTAGCAGAGTCGAAACACGCTCAACACGACCGGTGCGGCAGCTGCAGAGGCGAAGTGTGACAAAGGTTCCTGAGCAGCGTGTAGCCATCGCCGGGCTCGGTGCCGTCGGCCGGGTGATCGCTCGTGCGCTCGATGGAGGCATTCCCGGAGCACGGCTTACCGCGGTCGCCGTGCGCAATCCAGCCAACGCAGCGGCGTTCTGCGCCACCCTATCCGGGACGGTGCAGGTTGTTGCTCTCGACGCGCTCACCGACCACGCCGATATCGTGATCGAATGCGCACCGTCGGAACTACTCGCGCAGATTGCAGAGCCGGTACTCAAGGCAGGCAAGCGGCTCATCGTGCTGTCTGTAGGCGGATTGCTGGCCAACCCTCACCTCGAACAGCTCGCAGCACGGCACGGAGGGCAGATTCTCGTGCCTACCGGTGCGCTGATCGGGTTGGACGCGGTGATCGCTGCAGCCGAAGGCACGATCCACTCGGTGCGCATGATTACCCGCAAACCTCCACGCGGGCTGCTCGGCGCCCCGTATCTGGTCGCGAACAACATCGACATCAGCAACGTGCAGGTGCCCTTGCGCGTTTTCTCCGGGACTGCGCGCGACGCGGCCAAAGGCTTTCCGGCCAACCTCAATGTGGCGGCAGCTCTGTCGCTGGCAGGCATCGGTCCGGACCGCACTGTGCTGGAGATCTGGGCAGATCCGACGGTCGAACGCAACACGCACCGCATCGAGGTGGACTCCGACTCGGCCAGCTTCAGCATGACGATCGAGAACATCCCCTCCGAGAACCCCAGAACCGGCCGCATCACCGCGCTGAGCGTGATCGCCCTGCTGCGCAAGCTGTCTGCACCGGTCAGGGTCGGAACGTGAGTTTCCCGAGCGTCATATGATCGATGACGATCTGGCTTACCTTTCAGCCGCCGAGCTGTCGGCACTGATCCGGCAGCGGCAGCTTTCTCCGGTGCAGCTGGTCCAGTCGACCCTCGCACGCATCGAGCGGTCGCAGCCGGTGTTGAACGCCTTCATTACCGTCTGCGCCGAAGATGCCCTCTCCGCCGCGCGCGACGCGGAGCAAGCGCTGAAGCGTAGCGACACATTGCCGCCGCTGCTCGGTGTCCCCTTCTCGGTCAAGGATCTCGTTAGTACCGTAGGCGTGCGCACCACTTTCGGCTCTCGGATCTTCGAGCATCATGTCCCCACGGTCGATGCCGTCGCGGTCGCACGGCTGAAAGCTGCCGGCGCGATCCTGATCGGGAAAACGACGACGCCCGAGTTCGGACAGAAGGGCCTCACAGAGGCACCGCTGTTCGGCCGCACACGCAATCCCTGGCGCGCAGATCGAACTCCCGGCGGTTCCAGCGGCGGTGCCGCAGTAGCGGTCGCCGCCGGCCTCGGTCCGATCGGAGTGGCGACAGACGGCGGCGGCTCGACGCGCATTCCCGCGGCCTGCAACGGCGTAGTCGGCTTCAAGCAAAGCCTGGGCGTGGTGCCGGTCGATTCGGCGCAGGATGCGTTCGGCAACATCTCCTATGTCACGCCGATGACCCGAACGGTCATGGACACCGCGCTGATGCTGGACGTGATGGCGGGTCCTCACCCCAGCGATCCGCATTCGTTGAATCGGAGCCGGCAGCATTACGTCGAAGCGGCGAGGGCACAGGGCGATCTCAATGCGCTCAAGATCGCTTGGCGTCCGTTCCTCGGCAACAAGGTGGTCGCGGCGGAGGTCCTGGATCTATGCGCCGCTGCGGTCGGCGTCCTCTCCGAGCTGGGCGCAGCCGTGTTCGAGATGCCGGACGATTTCGAGAATCCGGAGCCGCTGTGGCTGACCGTGAACGGCTCCTACCGGATGGCGCAGTTCGGCCATCACTTGAAAGATCATCGCGCGCGGATGGACCCGACGCTGGTGGCTCAGCTCGAGCGTGCCTCCCGCTATTCGGCGGAGGAGCTGTACCGGGCGATTTTCCTGCGCACGCGGATGTATCGGCAGGTCCAGGGCTGGTTCGAGCACGCCGACGTCATCGTCACCCCAACCTTGTCCCGCACGGCCCTGCCGATCGACCAGGATTTTTTCGCCCCGATCGAGATCGACGGCAAGCCGATCGACACGATGCGGCGGGCCTGGTACCCCTACACTCTTCCATTCAACATGACCGGGAACCCTGCTATCAGCATCCCTTGCGGCTGGGACAGCCAAGGCCTGCCAGTCGGGCTGCAGCTCATTGGACGGCTGGGGGATGACGCCTTGCTCCTGCGCACGGCCGCGCTGTTCGAGCAGGCGCGTCCCTGGGCACAGCGGCGACCGTCGGTGCCGGAGCTCGATGCATAGGACAGTTGTCCAACCGAGAGGTTTGCCGATTTCATGCAGGACATCGTCTACTCATCCGCGCACGAAATCGCCGCTGGCATCCGGCGGCGCGAGGTTTCGGTCAGCGAGGTCGTGGCCGCCCATCTCGCGCACATCCGCACTCACAATCCAGCGCTGAATGCGATCGTAACGCTCGAGGAAGAGGCCGCTTCGCGCCGCGCCCGGCTGGCCGACGAAGCGCTGGCACGCGGAGAGGTCTGGGGTCCACTGCACGGCGTTCCGCTCACGCTCAAGGACTGTCTCGCGGTCGCTGGAATGCGCACGACGGCAGGATTTGCACCACTCGCGGATTACGTGCCGTCCGCAGACGCTACCGTCACGGCGCGCTTGCGTGCGGCCGGCGCGATCATCCTGGGCAAGACCAACGTCCCCGTGCTCGCAAGCGATGCGCAAACCGCCAATCCTCTGTTCGGACGCACCAACAACCCGTGGAATTTGAGCCGTACCCCGGGCGGATCGAGTGGAGGTGCCGCGGCCGCGGTGGCGGCAGGCCTCGTTCCGCTCGAGATCGGGAGCGACCTGGGCGGCTCGATCCGTATCCCATCCCATTTCTGCGGCGTGTTCGGATTGAAACCGACCGAGCACCGCGTTTCCGTTGCGGGCCACATTCCGGACCTGCCGGGTGCTCCTCGCAGTGTGCGCATCATGGGCGTGGTCGGACCGCTTGCGAGAGATGCTACCGATCTGTCATTAGCGTTGCGAATCATCGCCGGTGCCGATGGTCGCGATACCGAAGTTCCACCAGTGCCAGTGTCTGAGCGGCCTGGGCGCGCGTTGCGGGATTTACGGATTGCATGGGCGCCGACGTTTCCGGACGTCCCCGTGGCGCAGGACATCCGGCACAGCATCGAGCGACTGGCGTCCGAACTAAGCCGCCTTGGGGCAGTGGTGGAGGAGAAGCTGCCGCCGATCGATTTCCCTGCGCAGCGGCAGTTGTTTTCGGACCTGGTGGAGACCGTGATCCGAGTGTTCAACCCCGCGGCGACGGCACCCTTCGTCAACCTGGCCGACTACCTTCGCGCGCTGGATCGGCGCGACCGCTATATCAGGGAATGGGAAGCGTTTCTGACTCAATGGGATGTTCTGCTGTGCCCGCCAGCGATGACAGGCGCCTTCGAGCATTGCGAGACGGGGGCTGCGCTTGATGTAGATGGCGTGCCGGTCCGTTACTGGGAGATTCTCAGCCACTGCTGTCCATTCAATCTGACAGGGCAGCCAGCGGTTGTCATGCCTGCAGGAGTTGACCGGCGCGGCCTCCCGATCGGTGTGCAGCTGGTAGGGCAACGATGGGGCGATGAGCGGTTGTTGGCCATCGCAGGCGCAATTTCGGAGGTCGCCGGCGGCTTCCAGCACCCGCCGGATTTCCCTGCAAGATGACCCGCGCATACCGGGGTCAACCCGAGTCTAAACTCTTCCGGTCTGGTTCGACCAGCGCAGCGCCGGGCGGCACCAGCAGCCCGTGGTGCTCGAGCAGTGCCAGCGTGCGTGCGATGACATCCTTGCGGTAGGCGGCCTCATCCACGCCTGCGTAGTCGTAGAAGCCGCTCCTCGTCTTGAGCCCGATGCGGCCGTCGTGCATCAGACGATCCACGATAGCAGGTGCGGTGTAGCGAGCGCCGAGCTCGCGGGCGAGGTAACGGCAGGCGTAGTAGAGAATGTCGTTGCCGCCATAGTCGATGAACTCGACCACGCCGATGGAAGCGAAACGGAAGCCGAAGCCATAGCGGGTGGCCTTGTCGATATCCTCGGCGCTGGCCACCCCTTCCTCGATCATGCGCGCGGCCTCTGCCATCACGAGCGCCTGCAGACGCGGCACGATGAACCCGGGCGCCGGGGCGCACACCACCGGGACCTTGCCGATTGTCTGCAGCAGCGTCTTTCAATCGATCCAGCACTGCCGCGTCGGTTCTGGCGTGCGGACTCAGCTCGACCAAGGGAACAAGGTAGGCGGGGTTCAGCCAATGCGCATTCAGAAACCGCTCGGAGTGTTTCACCGCGTTCGGCGAGCTGCGTGACCAGGATGGTCGAGGTGGTCGATGCGAGATCGCGTCGTCGCGTACGTGCTCGCAGGCGAACGCCAAGGCCTCGCGCTTGGCGTCCATCACCTCCGGCACGCCCTCGAACACCACGTCGCTGTCGGCCAGCGCAGTCGCGGCTTCGTCGCGGCCGGCGAAACGGATGCGGCGCAGGATGTGTGGGCGCTGCGCATCGTCGAATGCGCCCAGGGCGGACAGCATCGCCAGCGTGGAGTCGATCTCGGCCAGCGCCTCGCGCTCGAGCCGGTTGCGGTCCGCTATGCTTGCGCGGTTTCACGTCGATGAGCCATACCTCGTGGCCGGCGTACGCGAACACGTGTGCGATGCCGCGCCCCATGCGGCCGGCGCCGAGGGCGGCAATCACGGGAGGGTCGTGTTCACTGCAGAGCTAACGCCCTGCTCCAGCAGCCGTCTCATGTCCTGCGCGATCGAGCTGGTCGAGCCCGAGCGCTTCGAGCGTGCGCGGGCTGCTCGCGGCGCAGATCTGCGCCCATCACTCGCTGACGCGATCGCCAGCAGTCCGGCCGCAACCGGCGCGGGCACGCCGGCCCACTGCGCCACGGAGACGAGGAACGACGAGGCCGTACTCCACGTCCTCGCGCATGTAGCGGTGCGTGTTGAAGTCGATGTGCTCGCGCCAGTCGCCGGAATCGGTGAGCTTGTCGTGCGCGCTGCCGTACATCCACTGGTCCGTGCTGTAGTGGTCGCGCAGCGGAAAGTGATAGGGCGCATAACCCAGCGCCTCGCGCAGCGCGATGCGTTCGTTGTCCAGCGCGTCCGTCACGCGGCGGATGGATGGCTGCGTACCTTCGTTGTGGATGTCCCAGCGCTCGAAATGCTCCAGCGGCCCCGCGTTCATCAAGATCAGCGGCGTATGGATGATCGGCCCGGCATTCATCAGCGCGGCCGACAGCGCGTCCTCGATCGGCTCGATCGAGGGATAGGCGCGGCGAATGACTTCGCAGAGCATGCACGCTGCTCTTTGCGCGGAAACACGCCCGTGGGTAGACGCTTCGCTCGGATGGTGATCGCGATTTCGGCCGGACCGTGCTTGCGCGCCAGATAAGGCAGCGTGCCGGTCTCGCCGATCGCGATCTGCGCCTTGCAGCCGGCATCGCGGATCCGTCGTGCCATGGCGTAGCTGCCGAACGTCCCAGGCGGCAGAAAGATCACCTGGCCGTCGGTCAAGTTGGGCGCGAGGGCGGTTGCGATATCCATCTGCGCGAATGCTGGTACCGGGACCAGGATCAGCTCGGCGCCGCGCACAGCTTGCCCGATGTCGCACGTGGCCAGCGCGATGCGTATCCAGACGCCGGTTCTTGAAGTCCTTCAGCGCGATAGTGGAGGTGTTGAGCACCGGTGCGAAGGCGCCCGCGTCCCGGCGCCAGAACCGAATCTCATGACCCTGCTCGGCGAGATCGGCCGCCGCGGCGTAGGCGCCGTGACCTCCTCCCAGGACTGCAATGCGCATGACGGCTGACGTGTGTCGAGTTGTGGCGCGTCGGATTCTAGCAGGCACGCAGGAGACGGTCAACGAGAGGATAAGATCGGCGCTCGCTGTTTCGACGATGTAAGCCAAAGGAGGTCGCATGTCCGACAACCGCGGCAACTTCTCCGGTCGGCATCACCCGGCGGCATCGGGTGCAGGAGTACGTGCGCTGGAGCGACGTTGACGTGAGCGGCATCATCTGCTGGAGCGCTTACACGCGCTTCGATCGAGATCGCCGAGACCGAGCTCTTCCGCGCCCTGGGCTATCCGTATGCGACGTTATGGGAGCAACTGGACATCTGGCTGCCGCGGGTTCAGGCTCCACTTCGACTATCGCAACCCGGTGCGGCTGGACGAGCTGCTCGATATCGAGGTATGGGTGGGACGCATCGGCCGCAGTTCGATCCGCCTCGAGTTCCTCATGCACAAGCCCAACGGTGAAGTGGCGGCGGAGGCGTACGTGGTCATCGTCGCGATCGGCCGCAAGGACTCCCGGTCTGTCGATGTGCCGCAGGCGCTGCTCGACGCGATGGCGCCTTATCGTGCGGACGCGCCCGCTTGATTCGAGTGTCCGTGCATGACACCTCAACGGTGCGCGGGGGCGTCCTCGAAGCGGAAATCCATCGTGCGACAGTGGTAGTGCAAGCCGCCGTCCTGAACGATCAGCCAGTTCGCTGGAGCAGTACCGGTGTTGTGGTGCGAATGTACGCTCCCCGGGGGCGTCACCATGGTGACGAAGGGCTGCCAGTCCTTGCGCACCTTGTCGACCATCGAGTAGCAGCGATCGCCATTGATCGCGAGCGACACGGCCACTGCGTTGTGCCTGTGCGCAACCTGTACCTCGCCCGGACCGAGCTGGTTCATCGCCAGCGTGAGCGATGGAGAGATGTTGCGGCGATCCTCGAGCTGCTCGGCTGCGAACACCACGGCGAGGCCGGCAACGCGCTGGCCCGCGAGCCTCGCCCGGGCGCGGCCGAGCTCCTCGGTGATGGTTGCAGCCGGGAAATGGATCGCTTCGACCAGCGCCTCTTCGGCAGCCGGCGGAGCGAGGCGTTCGACCGCGAGCTCGGGCTCGTTGGTGACCAGCCACACCACGCTGTCGAGTGGCGAGCTCACGAGCTCGATCGGCCGCCCACCGGGGAGGCAGAACACGTCGCCTGAGCTCCAGGAGATGACATCGGATCCCTGCAGCGCGCGGCCCGACCCTTCGATCGCGTAGGCCAGCACGACGCTGGCTCGGGCATCGAATATCATGGACTCGCCGGCGCGCACGCGTGCATACGACGCGAGCACGAGAGGAGACGTTGCCGGAAACGGAATGCCCATCGCGGTGCTCTGGTCGCAGGGGATCAACCGGGTGCCGGTCGCCGGATCGAGCGCCGTGTCGCGCTCGGCGACAAAGCTCGCCGCCGGCACATCCGGATAGACGATGTTGAAAGCGTTCCCCGAGTCGAAGTAGCGCGCGCGGCGCGTGTAGGGTGTTTCCGCCCGGGGAGCCTGATCAGATGCCGTGCTTGCCGGCGGTGTCGTCGTGATCGTCATTCGTCCCGTCCTCCTGGTCGATCGGCTGATGATAGCAGCGAATCCTTCACCCCATGCGCTCCGGAAGGTAGGTCGCGAGGATCGGGAAGGTGATGAGAATGACCAGGCGCACGAGATCGGTGATCACGAACGGGATGACGCCGAAGAAGATGGTGGAGATCTTCACGTCCTTCACCACGCTCTTGATGACGAACACGTTCATCCCGACCGGCGGATGGATGAGGCCGAGCTCGACCGTCATCACGATGATGACGCCGAACCAGATCGGGTCGAAGCCCAGCGCCGTGATCACCGGGAAGATCGACGGGGATCGTCAGGATGATCATCGCCATGGCGTCCATGACGCAGCCCAGCACCAGGTACATCAGCATGATGATGGCGAGGATGCCGTATCGGCCCGAACCCCAGGCCGGTGAGCAGCTGCGTTACCTTCTGCGGCGTTTGCGTGACGGTGAGGAAGTAGCCGAACAGCAGGGCGCCGATCAGGATGGTGAAGATCGCAGCGGTCGTGCGCAACGACTTGACCAGGCATTCGACGAAGCTCGGCGCGGGTGAGCGTTCGTCGCGCGACGGCGATGACGAAGGCGCCGCCCGCGCCCATGCTCGCTGCCTCGCGTCGCCGTGAACATCCCGCCGTAGAGACCGCCGATGACGAACAAGAACAGCAGCGTGATGGCCCAGACGTTGCGCAGCGCATGCCAGCGCTCGCTCCACGAGCTGCGCTTGCCGAGCGGTAGGTAATTCGGGCCGCGCGATAGCGATCGCGGTGATCGTCATGATGTACATCGACGCCGCGAGGATGCCGGGGATGATGCCGGCGATGTACAGGCGGCCGATGTCCTGCTGCGTGATGATGCCGTAGACGGCGAGCACGAGGGACGGCGGGATCATCGCGCCGAGCGTGCCGCCGGCGGCGATGACGCCGGTGGCGAAGCTCTGCGGATAGTCGTGGCGCCGCATCTCCGGGTAGGCGACCGCCGAGAAGGTGGCGGCGGTAGCCACCGAGGATCCGGAAATGGCGGCGAAGCCCGCGCAGGCGGCGATGGTCGCCATGCCGAGCCCGCCGCGGCGGTGACCGAGGAATGAGTTGGCGGCTTGGAACAGCTCGCGGCTCATGCCCGAAGCCGAGGCGATCGCGCCCATCAGCAGGAACATCGGGATGACGCCGAAGCCGGCTTCGGTCGCCGTGCGGATGGGCGATTGCGACAACAGCTTGAGCGCCGGTCCGAAGTCGCCCATCAGGCCGAAACCGGCAACGCCGATCAGTCCCATGGCGATGCCGATCGGGACACGCAGCAGCATCAGCGCGAACAGCAGCAACGAAGCCGCCAATGGCGACCAGATCGGGGTTCATCCGGGCCTCAGTCGTGGCGCTGCGTGTTGCGCCGGCTCGCCTGCTTCCGGACGCGCGTAACTGCCGCCAGAGCCGCAGCAGCAGCAGCGGGACGCACAGTGCAAGGCCGACCCACGCGACAGCGTAGAAGATCCACACCGGCAGATGCAGGTCGAAGGTGAGCACGTTGTCGCGATAAGTGCTCAGCACCTTGTCGGCCATGGCCCAGGCGAACACGCCCAGGCAGAGCAGCGCGACGATCCCGGCGAAAGCATCCATGAGCGCGCCGGGCGCGCGGACCGAGCGCGCCCCACAGCAGGTCGACGGTGATGTGCTCGCCGCGGTACGCCGCCAGAGCGATGCCCCAGAAGATAGCGATCCCGAGCAGATTGCGACCGACGTCGAAGCTGTCGGGGATCGACCAGTTGAAGGCGTAGCGCAGGATGACCGAAGTGAAGGTGAGCGCGGTGATCGCGGCGAGCAGCCACGCCGCGAACAGTTCCATGGCGCCGATCAAGCGCGCCACCAGGCTGGGCCTCTGGCTCATGCGCGCAGCGCTCAGTAGGCGGCGTTGTACTTCGCGAGACTCGCCTTCAGGCCGGCGAGCGCCTTGTCCGGATCGACGCCAGCCTTGCGCGCGTTGTCCGCCCATTGGTCCTGCAAAGGCTGGGCCGCCTTGCGCCAGGCACGCGAGCTGCTCGGGCGTGAGGGGATCGACCTCGTGGCCCGGGGCGGTGCGCAACTTCTCGCGCCCGTTCGCCTCGAAGTCAGCCCAGGGCGTCGCGATCTTCTCCGCCCACTCGGTGGTGCAGTGGTTGTCGATCACCTTCTTCTGCGCCGGCGACAGGGCGTCGTACTTGGCCTTGTTCATCACCCAGACGAAGGTGGTGACGTAGAGCGGAGCATCCATGTGGTACTTCACCACCTTGTCGATCCCGAACAGCATGGTCGATCCCCACGGGAACGTAATCGCGTCGGCGACGCCGCGCTCCAGCATGTCGCGCGCTCCCGGGCGCGGAGGCCTGGATGTTGGTGCCGCCGAGCGACGTCACGAGGTTGCCGATGGTGGCGTTGGCGGGCCGCACCTTGAGGCCCTTCACGTCCTCCGGCCGCACCAGCTTGCGGCGGCCGTGAAAGGTGCCGGGATCGTGCACGAAACCCAGGCAGAAATGTACGTCCTTCATCTCCTTCGCCGCGTACGGGCGGTACCACGCGTCCAACGCCGCCGTGCCGCCCTTGCCGTTGGCCGCGAGAAACGGCAGCTCGCCGGCCGCGATCACCGGGAAGCGGCCCGGCGTGTAGCCGGGATTGACGTAGGCGAAATCGGCGATGCCATCGCGCGCCATGTCGTAGTGATCGAACGCCTTGCCGAGCTGCTCGGTAGGAAAGATGACCGCCGTGATGGTGCCGTTGGATTCCTTCTTGATGTCGTCGGCCCACGCCTGCAGGGCGGGATGCAGCGGATGCTGAGGCGGCACCCAATGAGAGAGCTTCAACTCGACAGGCTTGTCCTGGGAGAAAGCGCTCCCGGCGCCAAAGACAAGCGCAAGCGCGCACAGACCCAACCAGCGTGCAGTCATATCCTCCCCCGACCGAAACCAGAATGCGAAGCTTCTGCGGCTTCGCTAGCCGACGGGATTATGCATGAGTCGCATCCGCCCACGCCACTGCTCGAGGCACCCGGGCTCCGCAGGCAGCAGGCTTGGCAAGTCATAGATGCGGTAGTAGCCTGATCGGACCGTCAGGGAAGCTCTGATCAAGTCTCGCATGCGCGACCGGGGCGAATAAGACGGACGAACGGGGGAGCGATGCGTACGACTGGAGAAGATATCGCTGGAATATTCCCTCGTGGACACCTCACACGCCGTCGACTCATGCAGTGCGCCGGCGCCGCTCTGGCGCTTGCGGTCATGCCAACAACAGCTCGTGCATCTGCTGCGCTCGCTGAACCCAGCGTGCAGAGCGGGCCAGCGAGGACGGTCCGAGCCAACGGAGTCGGAGATGAACACCAACGTCGCATACGGCCAGACTACCCTCCCCTCGGGGATACGCTCCCGCCTTGTCGACAACAACAACGGCTGCACGATGCACGTGCTGGAAGCCGGGTTCGAGGGCCGAGACCGGCCCTGCGTCGTGCTGCTTCACGGCTTCCCGGAACTCGCCTATAGCTGGCGCAGGCAGATGCTGCCGCTGGCTCAGGCGGGCTTTCATGTCGTTGCGCCCGATCTGCGAGGCTACGGGCGCAGTTCCGGCACCGATGTCACCTTCGACGACGATCTGCTGCCTTTTACGATTCTCAACCGTGTCAGCGACACCGTGGGGCTCGTGCACGCTCTCGGATACCGGAGGGTGGCCGCGGTCGCGGGGCACGACTATGGATCGCCGATCGCTTCCTGGTGTGCGCTGGCCAGGCCGGATGTTTTTCCCGCGGTGGTGTTGATGAGTGCGCCGTTCGGCGGTCCGCCGCCGATGCCGTTGAATACGGCGAACGACCCGTCACAAAGGCTCGCCTCATCCGGCCCGAGCATCTTCGACGAGCTGGCTGCGCTGCCGCAACCGCGCAAGCACTACCAAAGGTATTACTCGACGCGTCCGGCCAACGACGATCTATGGCACTGCCAGCAGGGCGTTCACAACTTCCTGCGCGCCTACTACCACATGAAGAGCGCAGACTGGAAGCAGAATGCTCCTTTCCCGCTCAAGGCGAGGAGCGCCAACGAGTGGGCCAAGCTGCCCCGCTACTACGTGATGGATCTGGACAAGGACATGGCGCACACCGTTGCCCCTGAGATGCCTTCACCGGCCGAGGTCGCTGCATGCAAATGGCTTACCGACGAAGAGCTCGCAGTGTATAGCGCAGAGTACATGCGGACCGGGTTCCAAGGCGGCCTGCAGGGCTATCGCGTGAGGTGGATCCCCAAGTACACCCCCGAGTTGCAGCTCTTCGCCGGCCGCACGATCGACGTGCCGTCTCTCTTCATTGGCGGGAAGAGCGACTGGGGCGTATACCAGGTCCCGGGAGCACTGGAAAGAATGCAGAGGACAGCCTGCACCAGATTACTCGGCACACATTTGGTACAGGGAGCTGGGCACTGGGTGCAGCAGGAGCAGCCAGAAGAGGTGAACAAGCTGCTCATTGCGTTTCTGATACAGGCCGGAGCCAGCAGTACAAGGTGATCCGTGGAGTGCGACTGCAATCACGCCCAACCTGGGCATGAGCAGGGACGCACGAACAGCTGCGCTTTCGCCTGCCGTTCGTGCGTCGGTTCTGCGCATCACGGTTGCGCACGGGGAGGATTTCAGCATGGGACTCAGAGATCCGCTACCAAAATCCGTGTCCTGGATCACGCGCACGATCGGCTACAGCGTCGGAGCCGTCGCAATCGCAGTTGCCTGGTACGTCGCCGGCAACGTGCTGCTGGTCAAGCACTACACGGATTGCATGGAGTTGCCGAGCCAGCGTGGCGCTTCGAAACCGACCGCGCTGGAGAGCGCAAAGGCGCTGGTTGCCTGCGTCGACGGGCGGTCCGGCCTGGTGGAGACGCTCGCCTTCTGGCAGACAAAGAGACTGTTTTCAACGCTGCCATCCGCTCCGTGCGACTACGTCGGGACGTGGCGGGCCACACGGGAAAAATCGGTCTATCAGATTACGCTGCGTGCCGACAGTCAGTTTCTTGCCGAGCCTGTCCAAACTTCAGACCGGGATGCCAGAAACCTTGCCGGCTCTTGGGGTGTTGTGGGCAAACTCGACAGCCAGAAAATGGTCTGGCTTTATGACGAAGGTCGCGTCTGGCCCCCCAACGTCAATCCGATCAAGAACGCGCGCGCTGATGGTTTCACCTTGGTCGAGGAAAACGGGAGCCGCACTGAGTTCAGCCGGACAGGCGGCGAGACCTGCCCGGCGACCCAGTCGACCACAATCCGTTGACCGCCTCTATCACGAACTACCGGCAGGAGCGGCGCAAGCGTTGCCACGAATGGACAGAGCGTCAGCCACAGAGTCGAAGTGGCATGCAACGCTTCGACTCTGCCCTGACGGGCTACGCTCTCAAGAAACAGCATCGCGAACGATTTTGAATCAAGGATCTACAGAAACGCGCAAAACGGCCAAACAGCACCCACAACCTGTTTCTTCACCTCGCCTTGCCCCGCCAGCGGCGGGCCTTAGTTGGCTCAGCGCGAACGGGGCATTGGTACCGTCCGCTGAGCGCTTGCGCAACGACGCGGCGTGCGGCCTGTCTTCGCCTGCGAGGCGCTGAGCAAACGTCGTCACATCAGCCGCAAAGCGCTCCGGCTCCTCCCAATGGAGCCCGTGTCCGGCGTTCTCGTACACAACCAGCCGAGCACTCGTGATTGCGCCGAGCAGCGCCTCCTGATCGGCACGGGAACAGAGCACATCCCGCGTTCCCCAGAGAATCAGCGTGGGCGCCTTGATCTGGCCAAGTTCGCCCACGAAATCGTCTTCCAGAAAGCCTGCGAAAGCGGCCCGCCAAACATGCGCGGGAACTTTCAGGCTCTCTTGTACGGCGGTGTCGAGGAGCGCTTCGGGTACTACCTGCGCGAGCGTGCTTTGCTGGAATTCCCGCGCGAAGCTCGGATCGATCGGGTCGGTGAGCGAGGCTATCGCGGTTTCCCAGAACTCCACGATGGTGGGGTTGCCTCGGTAGGTGGCGAACGAGCCCACCAGCACCAGGCCCAACGTGCGTTCGGGGTGGTCGATCGCGAAGCGCAGAGCGTTGGTGCTCCCCATCGAATGGCCGACGATGATCGCCCGCTCGAGCCCGAGCGCGTCCATGAACGCTGTCACGTCCGCGGCGAAATCGCGCGTCCGATAGCCCGTCGCCGGCCGATCCGCATCGCCGTGGCCTCTTTGCGTCAGAGCGAACACATGGATGGAATCGGGAAGGTATGGAAGAACGCGCTCGAAGGAGCGCCAGGAATCGGTGACCCCATGCAGAAACAGCACGGGTATCCCGCCAGCGTCTCCCTGCTCGACATAGGGAAGCCTGACCCGGTTGGGCAGTTCTACGGATCGGATGGTTGGTGTCATGGTTCGAGTCTCCTTCAAGAAGGTGGGTGCGCTCTCGTTGTCCGGGAGTGGAAACACCGGGCCCGGCGCGACCAGGGCGGCGCCGAGTGCTGCGATCGCGAGTCGTTGAATGAGGGGCATGGGCGTGCGCATTGAATCTCTCCGTTTGGATTGATGGGGCAGTTCAGCGCCCGCTGCTCCCCGCCGCAACGGCGGTGGCCTCGATCGCCGTGTCCTGCGCGGCGGGCGCAAGCGTGACGTCGCGAAAACGCAACATCTCGGCTATGCGGCGGGAAGCTCCGTGATAGAAGCCGGTTTCTGCGACGAAGTCCGGCGGGTTGTGGAACGTGCCAAACAAGATGTCGAAGATCGGCAGATCCGAGAAGTTGCCGTAGTGGACTCCACGCTCGTGGTGGCGCGAATGACTCTCCGGGCGTTGCACGATGTAGCCGAGCCAGCGCGGTGTGCGGATATTGCTGTGCTGGAAGATCGCCAGCAGCGTGGTCGCGAGCAGCACGACAGTCGCCGCTTCAGGCGCCAAGCCCACGATCAGCGTCAGGCTCAGACTGGACAGCACGGTCCAGCCGATCATGTCGGCCGGGCTGAACCAGAACGCGCCATATGTATCCAGCCGCTCGGCGCTGTGATGCATCTGATGGAAGACGCGCCAGAGCACGTCCGAGCCGTGCATGCTCCGATGCCAGAAGTACACGCCGGCCTCGTAGACCAGCAAGCCGACAGCCGCGCCCATCCAGGTCCCAAGCGAGGTCAGATCGAATAGCTGGAAGGGCGCGAGATGCTCGGTCCACAGCAGCGGCAGGTACGACGACAGGAAGAAATAGATGGCAAAAGCTCCCAGGCCAAGCGCCTTCCAGCCCTTCACGCGGGGCAACGGCCGCGCGGGCGCGATGCTCTCCCAGGTGATCAAGGCTGCGTACAGCGCGAAGACGGCGAGGGAAATCGGGTCCAGCAACAGGTCGATCGGGGATGGCATGACTGCGCTCCTTTTGGTTCAATAACGGAGGCGCAAAGGTAAGGTCATCAGCCCTGGAACGCTAAAGCCATTTCGGCAAGAAAACGGACAGATCGGCCATGAGCACTTCGCATTCTCCGGTAAGCGTTGCGGTCCTCGCCTTCCCCGAGACCACGGCCTCGGTGACCTATGGCATGTACGACTTGTTCATGGCGGCGGGACGCGACTGGGGTTTCGTCATCGACGGGCAGCCGGGGCCCGCGTTGGTGCGCCCGCGGATCGTCTCCGCACAGGCCGGCGCCTTCATGGCAGCCAACGACGTTCGGATCGCACCGCAGGCCACGCTCGACGAAGGGGCAGACGCGGACATCGTGTGCGTTCCGGAACTGGCAGTGCCGCCGGGCGAGCCATTGGCGGGGCGGTTTGGCGTCGAGATCGCGTGGCTCAGACGCTGCTATGCCCAGGGCGCGACGCTCGCCACCGCATGCTCGGGTGCGGTATTGCTCGCCGAGGCCGGCCTGCTGGATGGCCAGGATGCCACCACCCACTGGGCCTACTGCGACATCCTGCGCAGCCGCTATCCGGCAGTGAAGGTGCGGAAGGAACGCGCCCTCGTGGTATCGGGCGACGGCCAGCGTCTGGTCATGGCCGGCGGCGGTACCTCGTGGCAGGATCTGGCGCTGTACCTGATCGCGCGCTTCGTCGGCGTGGATGCCGCGATGCAGGTCGCGCGGATCAACCTCATCGATTGGCACGCCATCGGTCAACAGCCGTTCGCGCGGCTCGCTCGCTCATGCCAGGTCGACGACGCCGTGATCGCGCGCTGCCAGACGTGGATCGCCGAGCATTACCACGAGCCGTCTCCAGTGGCGGCGCTGGTGCGGCTGAGCGGCCTGGCGGAGCGCTCCTTCAAGCGCCGCTTTCAACAGGCGACGGGAATGGCGCCGCTGGAGTACGTGCATACGTTGCGGCTGGAAGAAGCGAAGCAGATGCTGGAGACCGGTGACCAGCCGATCGAGGCCATCGCCAACGAGGTTGGCTACGAAGACGCTGGATTCTTCAGCCGGCTGTTCCGGCGCCACGTGAACCTCACGCCAGCGCAATACCGCAAGCGCTTCGGGTCGATGCGGCGCGCACTGCAGACCGGTGTGCAAAACGGGCGACCCGCGCACGCTGAGTCGGGTCGGTCATCCAGCTGAGACACCATCGATAGCCACACGGAACATCCACATGCGTCTGCGCTCAGCCTGCCGGTTCGTTGCGGGTGGCGCAGATCACGCGGGCCGACGGAGATGGCGCGTACAGTTCCTCCACCAGCCCGGCACGGTGCTCGAGCACCGCCCGCTGGTTGATGGAACCCTTGTCGGTGATCTCGCTGGCGTCGATCGAGGGCGGCACCTCGAGCAGCAGCGCGCGTTCGATGCGGGTGGCGGTGCCGGTCGCCTCGTTCGCCAGCTCATTCAGCAGATTCTGGAACCGCGCGCGAACCTGCGCGTGAGCGAGCACCTCCGAAGCCGGCGCTTGCTTGGGCAACTGGGGGCACAATCCGCGGCACTGGTCGAGGCGAGGGAACACGAGCAGGGCGACGTAATCGCGGTCATGCCCCGCGACGACGACGTCCTGTACCAGCGGTGCTGCGGCAGCGATGAATCGGGTGCGCAGCGGGCCGACGCTGGCCCAGGTGCCGGTGGACAGCTTGAAGTCTTCGGTCAGCCGGCCATCGAACATCAGGCCCTTCTCGGGATGGTCCGGGTCGGTGAAGCGCAAGGCATCGCCCATCTTGTAGTAGCCCTCTTCGTCGAACGCAGCGCGGGTGAGCTCGGGCTGCCGCCAGTAGCCGGGCGTAACATTCGGGCCGCGGAAGCGAACTTCGAGCTTGTCGCCCACTGGAGTGAGCTTCATCTCCTGTCCCACCGCGGGCAACCCGATCAGCCCCGAGCGTCCCGCTTCCCAGTTGGCGCAAGTGGCGAACGGTGCGGTTTCCGTCGCACCCAAGCCAGTGATCCACAGGATGCGCTCGCCACAAGCCTGCACCGCCAGCTCCTCGAACGCGTCCCACACCGGCTGCGAGAGCCCGGCCGCAGCATAGAACAGCATGCCGACGCGGCTGAAGAACTTCTCCCGTAGCGCGGGCTCGCGGCGCAGGTAGGGCACCAGTTCCTCGTACGCGCGCGGAACGTTGAAGTACACGGTGGGCGCGATCTCGCGCAGATTGCGCACAGTGCGCTCGAACTGGCCCGGCAGCGGCTTGCCATCATCGATGTAGAGCGTGCCGCCGTTGTAGAGGACCACCCCGAAGTTGTGGTTGCCACCGAAGGTGTGGTTCCAGGGCAGCCAGTCGACGATGACCGGAGGGACCTGGCGCAGATGCGGCAGCGTGCAGGCGATCATCTCCTGATTGCTGCACAGCATGCGCTGAGTGTTGATGACCCCTTTCGGCTGCCCCGTCGAGCCCGACGTGAACAGGATCTTCGCGATCGCGTCGGGTCCCACCGCGGTGTGTGCGCGATCGACCGCGCCGGTCGCCAAAGTCGATGGAAGTTCACTGAACGCCGTCGTCGCGCGGCGCGCCGGCGGAGCTTCGGTGACGATCAGCTCGGCGTTCGCCGGCGCGGCGTCTGCGATGGCCTTCGCGTACTGCTCGCCGCTGGCGGCGAACACCAGGCCCGGCGTGAGAAGCTCCAGCACGTAGCGCAGCTTCGCGTGGTCGGAGGAGACCAGCGAATATACCGGCGAGATCGGGGCGTAGGGCACTCCCACGTGCATCGCCGCCAGTGCGAGCAAAGCGTGCTCGAGGTCGTTTCCCGACAAAATCGCCACGGGCCGCTCGGCCGAGAGGCCGCGGTCGAGGAGTGCCTGGCCGATGGCGCGCACTTGTGTCAGCGTCTGCGCGTAGCTCAAGGTGCGCCATCCCCCGTCTGCGTCACGCTGGGCGATGAAGGTGCGCTCGGGCGCTTGGCGCGCCCAGTGCACCAGACGCTCGGTCAATCTGACCGGATAGGGCCCCAGCGCGTGCGGCGAGCGAACCAGTATCGAGCCGTCTTCACGACGCGTGAAGGCTGCGTCCGAGGGGCCGAGCGGAATCTTGCGGATAGAGGTTGCCTGCATCACTCAGCCTAGCAGCGATTGTGGTGTCTCACACAGACTCCGGGATTCGCACAATCGTTTTTCCCTCCTTCAAGGGCTGAAGGGAGAGAGCACGCCTGTGGGCTGAGTTCCGGATATGCCACCAGTCGCGGCGGAATTCCCGTCGGTGATGCCCGACAAGCCGATCGCCTCTTGCTTCGCAACCGCTTCCCGGATGCAGCGATCCTCGATCGTGCGTAGCGCCTGGGCATCGATCTCGCCTCTCTTCGCTTTGGCCCGTGCCTCGTGCAGACTGCCGGGCCGCAACAAGCTGCCGACCTGGTCGGCCCGGAACGGCGGTCTCGGTTCGAGCGGCATGACGTTCTCCTATCGCAACGCAGGGCTGCGCGGGATTTAAGCTCCCGCTCGCAGCGCAACACCGGTCCGCGCGCGCGCTTCTTCCGCAAATGACTGGCTAGTGCGCTAGGATATCGCCTCTCGAAGCGGCTCGCGACCGATCGCGAGCGGAGCTTCTCAGACCAATCGGACAGGGAGAGCGAACCATGGCTGCAAACAACAGAGTTGCGATCGTCACCGGCGCCGGCACCGGCATCGGCAAATCCGCCGCGCTGGCGCTCCTCAAAGATGGCTATCGCGTTGCGCTGGCCGGGCGGCGCAAGGAGCCGCTGGAGGAGACGGTGGCCGCGGCGGGGCCGGCCGGGAAGCAGGCGCTGGTCGTGCAGGCGAACGTGGCCGACCCGGAGTCCGTACGCGCGCTGTTCGCCAAGACGAAGGAGGCATTCGGCCGGCTCGACGTGCTGTTCAACAACGCAGGGGTCGGCGCACCCGGCGTGCCAATGGAAGATCTCACGTTCGAGCAGTGGAAGTCGGTGGTGGACATCAATCTGACCGGGCCGTTCCTGTGCACGCAGGAAGCGATCAAGATCATGAAGAGCCAGGACCCCCGGGGCGGGCGCATCATCAACAACGGCTCGATCTCGGCCCACGCGCCGCGGCCCAACTCGGCGCCCTACACCTCCACCAAGCATGCCATCACCGGCCTCACCAAGTCGACTTCACTGGACGGAAGAAAGTACGACATCGCCTGCAGCCAGATCGACATCGGCAACGCACAAACCCCGCTGGCGGCGAGAATGGTGAACGGGGTCCCGCAGGCGAACGGCACGATCGCACCCGAGCCGCTGATGGAAGTCGAGCACGTGGGCAATGCCATCCTGCATATCGCCAATCTGCCGCTGGACACGAACATTCTGTTCATGACCATCATGGCGACCAAGATGCCCTTCGTCGGGCGTGGTTGACGCCGAAGGCCGCCGCATCGGGGTAGCGATACGGACATGAGAAGAGAAGATCCATGAGCGCCCCGGCCGGCAACCCATCCCCCGACCTCTTTCTCACTACCGCCAGCGCCTACCAGCGTACGGAGGCTCTGCGTGCCGCGCTGGAGTTCGATCTGTTCACGGCGATCGGCGAAGGGCGAGGATCGGTAGCGGCGCTCGCTGTGCATTGCTCCGCTTCGGAGAAAGGCATGCGGGTCCTGTGTGACTACCTCGCGTTCGTCGGCTTTCTGAGCAAGGAGAACGGGCAATATGCCCTCACGCCCGACAGCGCCGCCTTTCTCGATCGCCGCTCGCCGGCCTACATGGGCGGCATGCTGGAGTTTCTGCATACCGACACCTTGCGCAAGGGTTACGCGAATCTCGCGGCGGCGGTTAGAAAAGGCGGTACCGTGCAGTCGCCCGGCGGGCTGACCGATCCGGAGCATCCGGACTGGGTGCGCTTCGCGCGTGTGATGACGCCGATGATGGGACTGCCCGCGCAGCTCGCCGCTGGGCTCATCGACCGGCCGCTCGACGCTCGGCTCGAGGTGCTGGATATCGCGGCGGGGCACGGGCTGTACGGTATCGAGGTCGCCAAGCGCTTTCCTCGCGCGCAGATTCATGGACTCGACTGGCCTCGCGTCCTCGAGGTCGCGCAGGAGAACGCCCGGCTGGCCGGCATTGCACAGCGCTATCACACCATCGCGGGCAGCGCCTTCGAGGTGCCGCTGGGCGGAGAATACGACGTGGTGCTGATCCCCAATTTCCTGCATCACTTCGGCGTGGAGACCTGCGTGGCATTTCTGCGCCGGGTCCACCGGGCGCTCAAGCCTGACGGCCTGGCGCTGACGGTCGAGTTTGTGCCGGATGAGGACCGCCTCGCGCCGCCATTCCCGGCGACCTTCGCGCTGGCCATGCTCGTTGCTACTGCCGAGGGGGACGCCTACCTGTTCTCGCAACTGGACCAGATGTTTCGGGACGCGGGCTTCTCGCGCAATACCCTGCATGCGCTCGAGCCCAGCGCAGAGCACGCGATCTTGTCGCATAAGTGAGCTCGCCGCCTGATCCCGATTCTGCGATGACGCGAGCTTCCTTGAATTCGAACGCGCCGGCTGGCGTGATCCTGCGCTGTGCGAAAACTACGACGCTCGCCTGTCCACCGTCACGGCTCAGTGCATCGATGCGCTGCTGGATGCAGCGGGCGTGAAAGCGGGTGCACTCGTGCTCGACGTGGCGACCGGAGCGGTGTACGCCGCGATCAAAGCCCACGGGTCGATGGACGTGGGCCTGCCGGTGGGACCGAACTTCTTTCTGTTCAGCGACCCCGAACGCTGCAAGGCTAGTCTGCTGCGCTCCGGTTTCGTTCAGCCCAGAGTCGTCCACGCGGCTCAGGCTTGGCGCGTTCCGAGCCCCGAGACGGTGGTCGAGACCATCGTGCGGGCGACCGTGCGCGCATCCGCGACGTTGCGTGCACAGACGCCCGAAGCCAGGCGGGCGATCATCGCCGCCATCAAAGACACCATCGAGGCTTATCGTCGCGGCGAGGGCTACGAGGTGCCGATGCCGGCGGTGGTGGCTGCTGCGACGAAGCCCTGACGGCGGGATGCGTCACATGCGGTGCGCATGAGATCTGTTTCCCGCGATGGGCGCGGCGATTTCTTGCCCGCAGACTGATCGACTTCGAATCGTCCCGGCAATCAGCCAGACCCCACAGTGAAATCGGCTCAATGGTTCATTGCAGTCGGGGGCATACTCACGTTTGCTTTCCTCGGCACGATCCAGGCGTTGTATGGACCGCTGTTGCCAGGGCTGAGACGAGCGTTCGCTCTCGACGCCGCCGCGGTTGGTCTGATCTTCAGTGCGCACGGCTCGGGCGCGCTGGCGGGGATTCTGATTCCGAGCCTGGTCCGGGTGCGGTGGTTAGCGAGCCGCTGGCTGGGCGTCGCCAGCGCTTTGCTCGTGCTTGGCGCGACCGGAGTGGCAGCCGCCCCGACCTGGCCCGCTACGCTCGCAGCAGCCTTCGTGCTGGCCCTGGGCTTCGGCATCCACGTGGTCCGCCTCAACAGCTTGTTCGTGGTGGGTTTCGGCGCGCGCGGTATGACGATGTCCCAGCTGATCAATGCCGCGTTCAGCATCGGAGCGATTCTCGGGCCGGTCGTCATCGGCATGTTCGGTGAGGCCTCGCCGCGGTCGTTTGGCGTAGTAGCCATGCTCGCGGTTGGGCTGCTGCCGGTCAGCCTTGTCACCGACAAAAAGGCGCGCTCGATCTCCGTTGCGTTACCGGATCACGGGCCCGGGACGAGCGCCCGAGTTGGGAGGCGCTCGGGATCGCGCATTCTGCTCGCCGCGTTTGTCGCGCTGATGTGCCTCACCGTCGGCGTGGAAAACTCCCTGGCCGGATGGATGGTCACGCTGGCGCTCGCGGATGGATATTCGTTCTCGGGCGCCGCTAACTTGACTGCGGCGTTCTTCGGTGCGATTTTCGTGGGCAGGCTGCTGGCCGCCGGTCTCGGCCATCGAGTACGGGCTGCGCATCTGGTCATTGCAGCCATCGGTTGCATAGCGGCGGTCTTGTCGATCGCCATTCTTACGCAGAGCGGCCCGATAGCCTTCGCCTTGGCTGGGTTCGCGATCGCGCCGATCTTCTCGGCCACGCTGGTCTGGCTGGGCAGCGCGCTGCCTACTTCAGCTCACGCCAACACGATCGTCATCGCGGGAGCCTTGCTCGGAAGCGCCGTTCTGCCGGCGCTGGTGGGGCGAGCCGTAGCCCAGTTCGGCCCCGCCGCGGCGCCGCCCGCCATCCTGTGCATCGCGCTGGCGGCGCTCGCCGTTGCGGTCTGGGTTCAGCTGGCTCGCAGATAGAATGGCAGAGGGCTCACGCCCTGGGAGAGCGCGTCAGGACTGCAGATCTTTCAGCGCGACCGCGCGGCGCGGACTTGCTTTGGGTCGCGACCTTCTGTTGGCTGTGCGGCGCTTCCACACATCCTTGAGAATGTCGACAAGGGCGCCGAGGACTGGATCCTGCTCGCGCTCCCGAAGATAGACGAACCGCAGACAGGTCTTGAGCCGGACGTCCTGCCAGAGACAGATTTCGCCCGCGCTCGCCTTTTCGAAGGCGAGGTCCTCGCGCATGAGCGCCACGCCGAGGCCGGACACGACCAGCGAGCTGACGACGACTTCATCGTCCGCTTCGACAACCTTGGTAGGTGCGATCTCGTGCTCGCGAAACAGCGTGCTCGCCAGTTGATGATGAGTGCTGATCGCGGGCGTCATGATCCAAGGCTCCTCGGCAATCTCTTTCCATCCAGCGTGCTCGATCCGTGCATTCCAAGCGGCAGGCGCCACGATGCGGTAGGTGATCTCACGCAGGTCGATGCCGGCAACCGCCGGGTGGTTCAGATCGCCATAGTAGAAGCTGGCATCGAGCTGGCCGTCGCGCACTTTTTCGAACGCGGCGCCTGAAACTTCATGGTGAAACTGGATCTCGATCTGCGGATAGCGCTCCACCGCGGCGCTCATGAGCGCGCCGACGCGAATGAACTGAGGATCGGAGACGGTTCCTACCCGGACAACACCGGCCACGTCTCCTTTGATCGCGCGCGCCTCGCTGCGCAGAGCCTGAGCCGCTGACAACAGCTTCTGCGCTTCGCCGACGAGTCGTTTCCCGGCCGCAGTCAGCGCCATTCCGCTCGAGCTGCGCTCGAACAGTTCGACCTCCAGCTCCTCCTCGAGTGCCTTGATCTGAGCGCTCAATGCGGGCTGGCTGATGTGCAGCTTGTCGGCCGCCCGAGTGAGGTGACCCAGTTCGGCGACCGCGACAAAGCTCCGTAGCTGATACAGCTCCACAGACTCTCCAAGTAGATGCAACGGACTGAATCTTACCATAATTATGCTGCGTCGCAGCGTGAATTCTTTTTGACCATAAGTGAACCTGATCGAAACCATCCGAACATACGATTGGAGCTGTTTTGGCTGCTGGGCTAAGCTTCAGGCCGTCTGGGGATTTTGCCTATAACCCCATCACATATAAGGTATTAAGCCATGAAATCAGATAGTCTATTTCCTTACCGGTTAGGCCTGCTGGCGGCTTCTGCCAGTCCTGCAAGTGCTTTGGCCTTCAGTCTGGGCCTGACTACTTTCAAGCCAGAAATGCTGCGTCGCACGGAGAACCCGGGCGAGGTTGAGCAAGTGGCCGAGAAAAGCACCGCCCGCGCGCCTTCAGCCCGCAGCTGGCTTGGCCGCATCGTCGATCGATTGGAGACGTGGTCCTGGGAAAGAGAGGTGCGAGCACGTGAGGCCTACCTTGCCCAATCGCAGGATCTGTTCGATCTCGAAGCCCGCATGCGTCATCTCGATGGCGACGTGCTTTCCCGCGGCCGTGCGCTGCGCTGACTAGAGCGAGGTCTGAAATGAAGAACTGGTTCGCAATGATGTCGAGTTGGCTTTCGAGCTGGAATCACGGCGACGCCGTCGCCGAGTCGAAGACAGTCTCCGAGTCCGAACAGGAGCGCCGCTTGCGCGAGATGCAAGAACGCGGGCGCATGCTGTTCATACCCTGAGTCGAGCTTCGAAATCGAGCGCGATCCTGTATCCAATCTCTGACCGGAGGCTCTCATGTTCAAACGCGTGCGCTTGCTGGCTGCGACATCGACGTTACTGGTATTCGGCAGCGCCCATGCTGAGCTGCCGGAGTTAGCTGCTACCGGGTCCGGCGACACGGGTCATGCAAAAGGGGTATCCACTTAGCTCCACATGGGGCAAAATGGCGCTGTGGCCACCTCAGAGCAACCGTCTCAAAGCAGCGCGGAAGAGCAGCAGCCAATTTCGGGTCCGGAGTACCCGAGAACGTGGGGCCAGTTTCTGGACTGGTTCGCAACTGAGGAGGCCTGCGTTGCCTATCTGGCGCGACTGCGCTGGCCGAATGGTTTCGTTTGTCCGCAGTGCGCCAGTAGGTCGCAGCCGAGCTTCGCCAGTCGCACACGACTCATTTGCCGGGCTTGTCGACATCAAAGCACCGTCACTGCGGGCACTCTCTTCGATAAGACGCGCACCCCCTTAAGGGTCTGGTTTGGTGCGACGTGGTACGTGACCAACCAGAAGCAAGGCGTCAGTGCTCTGGGACTGCAACGGGTGTTGGGATTGAGCAGCTACCAAACAGCCTGGACTATCTTGCACCGCCTGCGCCGAGCCATGGTGCGTCCTGGACGCGAGCAGCTGAGCGGCAAGGTGGAAGTCGACGAGACTTACGTGGCCATCACCGAGCGCGGTAAGCCTCGATCAGTGGTTGGCCGCAAGAGCCACACCACCAAAACCCTTGTTGCCATTGCCAGCGTGGTCACGCCGCGCACCAGCATCTCACCGCATGCGCAGCTCACCCGGTTTCTTCTACAGCCTGTAGACGACCCGAATCGTCTCCGCGGCTACCGCATCGCGATCCTGGCCGCCGATGGCGTGGACGGATTCGATCTCCAGGTGCCGCGGGATTTCCTCGTAGAGCGAGGCGCCACGGTGCATATCATCGTGCCTCGCCCGTTCAAGGCGCTGCAGTCGACCGGATCTGGTCCGATGCTGACACCGAAGACGTCGATTGCGGTGCTGGAGCCCTCCGGGGAGCAACGTACCGCCTCGTTCGATCGCTTCGTGGACCAGGTTGAGCCCGACGACTACGACGCCGTTTATCTTCCCGGGTATCTTGCCTCGTCGTCGGATCTGGCGGAGCCGCGCAACTTGGCGTTTCTGCAGGAGGCTGCGCGCGCGGGGAAATCGATCTTCGCCGCCGGCAATTCCCCAGTCCTGCTGGTCAAGGCCGGATTGCTCGACGACAGACAGCCGATCGGCGCGGCGGCAAGATTATCGAGCCCCGCTTCGTCCACCCTGAGTGTCGTTGAAGATCCGCTGGTGAGTGACGGAAACATCTATGCCGCGCGCGACGCGTTCGACATGCCGATCCTGATGGACAGGCTGGCGACTACGCTGCTGGAGAGGCCTGTATACGGCCAGTGAGGGCCGCTCGCGCCGCGGAATCGGACAGCGCCCCTAAGGATTGTCCGGTTCAGTCCGCTTGCCGCGCCAGCACGAGATTGAAGACCGAGGAGTCGATCGGCACCAGCGTGCGCAACCGATCGTCCATCACGATCGACACCCGGTCGCCATAGCGGGCTAACCGACGCAGCAGGCCCTGCAGCGCCGAAAGCTGCGGTGGGTGGAAGGCCTCGATCCGCAGGGTAACGCGGGCGCTGGTGTCGCGCAGCAGCCGCTGGAGATCCGGTGCGGCGCGTGCGAAGAACTCCCGATCGGGCAGATCCTTGACGCAGATCGCGAGGTCCGGCACGGCGAGTTGCCTCAGCGACAGCGTGACCTTGCCCGCCTCGAGATAGCTGGCCAGCGCGTGACGCACCGCGCCCACGCGACGCTCGAGCGAGCCGTCCGTATCGCTCTGCGGGAACAGGTGCTGCTCGGCATAGAAGCGCATGGACAGGCCGATGATCCAGTCGGCTATGACCAGCGGGATATGCGACGGCTCCAGCCAGGGCATGGTGCGCAGGAAGTACCACACTCTGGAAGGCCCGCCTCGCAGCACCCCCCTTGTCATCAGCCGCCACAGGATGCCGAGACGTTCGGGCGTGGAATAACCGCTGGTATAGATAGGGGCCCGCAGGTAGCGGACCTTGTTGCGGATGCGCAACGCGATCTCGCGGTCACTGAGCAAACGCCGGTAGAGGTCCTGGTACGCAGTGACCATGTCGTCGTAGCTCATGTTCTTGGGCACGATGTTGGTGGCCGCGCGCGTGTTCTCGTTCAGGCCGGGGTCCGGGATCAGGCGCCCTTCCTTCTCGATGCGCTCGTACAGCGGCGTCTTCGGCAGCGCCGTGAGCAGCCCGATCATGGCCGACTGGATGCCGGCGTCGGTGATGAACTGATACTGCAGCTCGAAGGTGGCCAGGGTGTCGTTGTCGAAGCCGATGATGAACCCGGCCAGCACGTCGATGCCATTCGCGTAAATGCGGCGCACCGAGGTGAGAATGTCTTCGTGCAGGTTCTGGGTCTTCAGCGTCTCCTTGAGGCTGGCCGGATCGGGCGACTCGATGCCGATGAACACCCAGCTGAAGTTGGCTTCGCGGAACAGCTTCAGCAGCTCCTTGTCCTGCGCCAGGTTGAGCGATGCCTCGGTGCCGAAGCTGAAGACGTACTGGTGGCGCTCCTGGTACTCCTTCAAGATAGCGCAGCAGCGCCTTGCACAGCGGGCGGTGGCCGATCAGGTTGTCGTCCACGAAGAAGACGCGGCGCACGCCTTGAGCGCGCAGCACGTCCAGCTCGCGCACCGATCTGCTCGACGCTCTTGGTGCGCGGCTTGCGGCCGAACATGACGATGATGTCGCAGAACTCGCAGCGGAACGGGCAGCCGCGCGAGAACTGCAGCGTGGTGTTGGAATAGCGCTGCAGCTTGAGCAGGTCGAAGCGCGGCACCGGCGAGTCGGCCAGCTCGACCGTGCCGGTTTCGTGGTACAGACGCTTGGGCTCTCCGCGCTCGAAGTCGGCGCAGAACTGTTTCCAGATGTACTCCGCCTCACCCGCGACCACCGAATCGGCCAGCGCTTCGTATTCCTCAGGGCACAGCGATCCGTAGCTTCCGCCGGCAACCACGAAGTGGCCGCGGCTGCGGTAGTAATTCAGCAGCTCTCTCTGCCGCGGGAACTGCACGCCCATGCCGCAGACGCCGATGAGGTCGGCCTCGGGCTCCAGCGGGACCGGCTCGATGTTCTCGTCGATGATGGTTATCTGCCAGTGCGGCGGGCACAAGGCGGCGAGCGTGGCAAGACCCAGCGGCGGGTTCACCGTGCGCAGGTGCGGCAGCACTTCTTCCACCGCCCACTTGAAGCTCCAGAAGCTCTCGGGAAAGCGCGGGTTGATCAACAGCAGGCGCATCGTGTTCCTATCTTGTCGTTGGATGAGGCCCCAGTGTGGTCTAACAAGGGCTCGATGGCGCTCGTGCAGCGCATGCCGCACGGACTACAGGTTCAGCGCCGGATCGATGTCGCGCCTGATTACCCATGGAAAAGCCAAGCACTTGCGTGATCATACTCTGCTTGTCTTGCAGACATGTTGCTGCCGGCAGCCTGAGCCGAGACCCGCTAGCCGGCCGGCTCGCGCAGCCGGCGCGTTCGGACTATGCTTTCAGCCGGCCACCATGTCCACTCTAGAGCGATGGTTTACTACGCCGTCAAGGTCTTGCTGTCCGCCGTTTTGATCGTCCTCGTCACCGAAATAGCCAAGCGCAGCACGCTTGCTGGTGCGCTGATCGCCTCGCTGCCGCTCACATCCGTGCTCGCATTCGTGTGGCTCTACTGGGACACGCGTGATGCTGCGAAGGTCGCGGGCCTGTCCATCGACATCTTCTGGCTGGTGATCCCGTCCCTGGCCCTGTTTGTCGCGCTGCCGCTGCTCATCCGGCTGGGGTGGGGATTCTGGTCGAGCCTGTTCGCGTCAATGGCCGTGACGATCGTCTGCTACGCGGCCACGGTTGTCGCGCTGCGCCGGTTTGGCGTGGGCGCGTGAGGCCGCGGCATAACTGCAAAATCCCCCCTGCCCCCCTTTTTCAAGGGGGGACCTGTTGAGTGGTCGAAGTGTGCCGGCGACATCCGCAGGTGGTGCGTACACCTTCGCCACTCACAGATCCCCCCTTTGAAAAAGGGGGGTCAGGGGGGATTTGACTTGGAGGATCTCTAGCCCCGCACCGGCGGCATCACGAACGGATGCGCCGTCTCGTAGGCCCGCGCCGCACGCAATACCAGCGGGTCGGCGAACTTCGCACCGACGATCTGCATGGCGACGGGGAGTCCGTTGGACGCGAATCCGCAGGGAACCGCGGCAGCCGGCTGCTGGGTGAGGTTGAACGGGTAGGTGAAGGGTGACCACTGCCACCAGCGCTTCATCTCCGTGTCGGGTGGGACTTCGTGATTCACGGCGAACGCGGTGGTCGCGAGCTGCGGGGTCACCAGCAGATCGTACGTCGTGTGCAGCAGAGCCATGCGGCGGCCGAAATTTTCCCGGGCCTTCTCGAGCCGCCGGTAATCCAGCGCGCTCAGATGAAAACCCGGCTCCGCCAGATCGAGCAGCGGTGGATCGACCATGGCGCGCTGCTCCGCCGTCATCGGCGCGACGCCTAAGGCCAGCGCGACAGCCCACAGTGGCTGCATGATGGCGATCGGGTCTTCCAGCTCCAGCGAAGCTTCCTCCACCTTTGCGCCGAGCGCGGCGAGTTCGTCGACCGCCTTGTCGACCAGCCGGGCAACCTCGGGATCCACCTTCGCGTAACCCAGCGTTCGGCTGTAGGCGATGCGACATCCCTTGATCCCGTCGTCCAGCCCTTTGCGGTAATCGATGTCCAGCGCCGGCAAGGAGTACCAGTCGCGCAGATCGGGCCCTGCCATGGCGGTCAGCATCAGCGCGGCGTCCGACACGGTCCGCGTCATCGGGCCCTGATGCCACAGCGTCAGCGCGGGCGAATGGGGATGGACCGACACCACGCCGAACGTCGGCTTGAAGCCGAAGATCCCGCATAAGCCCGCCGGTATGCGAATCGAGCCGCCGCCATCGGTACCCAGGTGCAGGATGCCGAAGCCTAGAGCGGCGGCGACGGCCGCACCGCCGCTGCTGCCCCCGGGTGTCAGGCGTGTGTCCCAGGGGTTGCGCGTCACGCCGGTCAACGGGCTGTCGGTCACGCCTTTCCAGCCGAACTCCGGCGTCGTGGTCTTGCCCAGGAACACGGCACCTTGTGCGCGCATCCTCGCGACCGGTGGAGCGTCCTCCTCGCTGGGCGTGGGATCTGTCGTACGCGATCCACGCCGGGTCGGCCAGCCCTTCACCACCACCAGGTCTTTTACCGTTGCCGGCAGACCGTCGATCAGGCCGCTCGGTCGTGCCGCGCTGCCAGCGGGCTTCGGAAGCGCGCGCATCTCGGAGTGCTGCTTCCGGATCGACGACAACGAAGGCGTTGTGAATCGGATTGAGGCGATCGATGCGCTCGAGAGTCGCTTCAACTACATCGACCGGAGAAAGCTGCTTCGCACGGTAACGAGCGATGAGCTCGGCCGCCGCTAAGGAAAGTATTTCGTCGGACAAGGGTTGCCTCCCGATCTTGAAGGATGCTTGCGGTCTAAACGCTTCGACTGCCGGGACTGATCCGTTCGTCCTGACAAGCGCCGGCGAGGCAGACAGTGTCTCGCCCGGCGAGAACGATTGCTCTCGCCCGCGATCTCACAGCTTGCTGCTGCGTTCGGGCTACGCCTTCGACTTCAATCCGTCCAGAATCGCCTCGGGTGTGATGGGCATGTGCCGCACGCGCACGCCGATCGCGTTGTAGATCGCGTTGGCGACCGCCGGTGCAACTACGGTCGACGACGGTTCGCCGACGCCGCTCGGATGATGGCCGGACTGGATCAGTTGCACATCGATCTGCGGCACGTCGGCCAGACGGATCGGCTTGTACTCGTGGAAGTTGCTCTGCTCGATCGCGCCGTTCTTGTACGTCAGGCGCTCCGACAGGATCTGGCTCGCACCCCACAGCGCCGCACCCTGGATCTGCGCCGTGGCATTCACGGGGTTGATCACAGTGCCGGGATCCATCGCGATCGTGATCCGGTTGATCTTGAAGATGCCGGTCTTCGGATCGACCGTAACCTCCGCGATGCCGGCCACCCAGGTCGGGCTCTGCCGTTCCTCGGCCGAGGAGACGGCGATTCCCATCCCGGTGTTGGGCGGCAGCTTCTTCGTCCCCCATCCTGCGGTCTTGGCCGCTGCCTTCAGGCAGTTGGCCAGACGCAATGCGCCGCCGACGGTCGCGGACTCGTACGGAGGCCAGGACTTGTCGGTCGGCCACGGCAGAGAGATCCAGAGCCGGTCCATGTAGTAGTCGGACGGCGTGCCGGGCGGGTAGCCGGTGTTGGGAATGCCCCGGTTGCCGCCTTTGCCGTTGAGCATGGACAGGCGGAACTCGAGCGGATCGCGCTTCAGCGCGTGCGCCACCTCGTCCATGAACGACTCGACCACGAACATGTTGTACGAGTTGGAGACCGTACGCAGCGCGCTGGCCTGCACCGCCCACGTGGTGCGGTCGCTGTCCCAGGCGCGGACGCGATGGTTCTTCACGTAGTACCAGTGATCGCTGCCGCCGATCGACCATTGATCGATGTCCTGCTTCTTGGCGTCCCAGGAATCGAGCTGCAGCCAGTCGGTGCCGTACTTCTTGCCGACGGAGAAGCGCGGGCCCATCCAGCCGCAGCAGATGTCGTGGTTCATGGCGAGGAGCTCGCCGTTCTTCAGCCCGGCCTTGAGCTTGTGATAGGTCGGCGTGCGCGGGAAGCTGGTGGCGAAGGTCGACTCCCGCGTCTGGATGAGCTTGACCGGGCGTCCGACCTCCTTCGCGCAGTAAGCCGCCGCCAGGATCTCGTCGTAGTCCTGCTTGCCGCCGAAGCCGCCGCCGAGCAGATACTCGTGCACGTAGATCTTGATGTCCTCGGGCTTCTGGTTGAGCACCTTAGACAGGTACGCGCTCAAGGTCATGCGCGCGAACGACGTGCTCTGCGTGCCGGCGTAGACATGCCAGGCGCCATCGACGAACTGCACCGTCGCATTCAGCGGCTCCATGGTCGCGTGGCAGACCATGTCGGAGGTGTACTCCATCTCGAGGACCTTGTCGGCCTGCGCGAGGCCTTTGTCCACATCGCCCTCGAGCACCCAGGCCGCGCTGGCCTCGGCGTTCTGCGTCTGCTCCGAAAACTCTTCGAAGATGTCGTTCAAGCTGAGCTTGCCGTAGGGGCCGGGATCGACCTCCATCTTCAGCGCCTTGGCGGCTTTCATCGCAGCCGGGAACGTTTCCGCCAGCGCGATCACCCAGCCGGTGCACTTGCCCAGCGTGTTGTCGACTATCACCGCTTTCACGTACCCGGGGACCTTGCGTGCTTCGGAGTCGTCGACGCTCAGCACCTTGGAGCCGTAGCGTGTGCGCGGGATGGCGAGTGCGCCGTAGACCATGTTCGGCAGGAACACGTCGATGCCGTACTTGGCCTGCCCGTTGGTCTTCGACGGGATGTCCATCGCCGGGATCGACTTGCCGATGATCTTGTAGCTGCCGAAGGGCTTGACCTTGATCGCCTTGAAGTCGTCGGGGTAGGCGAACTTGCGATCGATGTTGACCTTCTGCAGGATCTCGCCGTAGCCGATCGAGTGGCCCGCCTTGTCGATCACCTTGCCGTTCTCCGCGCGGCAGTCGCTCTGCTTGGCGCCGAGGACCTTGGCGCCGGCCTCGATCAGCGCCATGCGGCCGGCTGCGCCCGCGCGCGACAAGCGATCGAACTCGGTCGTGATGCTGCCGCTGTTGACGGTATAGGCCAGACCGTAGATGGCGAAGTTCTCCACGCTTTCGAGCGGCGTGTCCAGCCGCACGTCATCCCACTTCACCTCCAGCTCCTCGGCGATGACCTGCGCCAAGCCGGTGCCGATGTGCTGGCCCATCTCCGCCTTGAGGATGTGCATCGTGGTCTTGCCATCCGGTGTGATCGTGAACCAGATCGACGGCGTGAACGCGGGCATGCCGGCACCGATCGCCGCGCTGGCGTTGCCGCTTTCGAGCAGGCTGGGCAGCCCGATGCTCATGAACGTGCCGGCCGCGGTGGCCGCCGAGCGGACCAAGAAGTCGCGCCGCGTCATTCCAGTTTGTGTCGGGTTAGCCATGGCTTACGCCCCCTTCATGAGTTCGGCCGCACGCTTCACGGCACCGACGATGCGGGGATACGTGGCACAGCGGCACAGGTTGCCGTTCATGCCCTCGACGATCTGCTGCTCGCTCGGGCTCGGGTTGGCCGACAGCAGCGCTGCCGCCTGCATGATCTGCCCCGACTGACAGTAGCCGCATTGCGGCACCTGCTTCTCGATCCATGCCTGCTGCACCGGCATGAGCGTTGGCCGGATGCAGACCTTCGATGGTGGTGATGCTCGCACCTTCGACTTCGCCTACCGTGACGCTGCAGGAGCGTATCGCCTGGCCGTTGATGTGCACCGTACAGGAGCCGCACACC
Organism: uncultured beta proteobacterium; assembly: GCA_963741215.1. Taxonomy (GTDB): domain Bacteria; phylum Pseudomonadota; class Gammaproteobacteria; order Burkholderiales; family SHXO01; genus SHXO01. The sequence continues at coordinate 173,355 of CAVUHQ010000035.1, read as the reverse complement.
CCGATGCCGCACCCGTACTTGGTGCCGGTGAGTCTGAGGTCTTCCCGGATGACCCACAGCAACGGTGTATCCGGCGGAGCGTCGGCGAAGAAGCTTTGACCGTTGATCGTCAAGTTCGGCATGGACTGTTTACCTCCTGGGCAGAGTGGGTGGACGAGCTGGGGCGTGAATGCTGAAGCGAGCGAGAAGGGAAGGGCGTACGGTGCGCGCACCGCGGCGGCACGGACCGCGAGCGTGGGCACAAAGGGGCGTGCGATGGAATCGCGGAGATTCCCACCCCAGTGAGCTCAACTGCGAACAACTCTGCTCCCCTTCGAGTAAGGGTTACGCACAGGGCTACCGGACAAAGCATAGTCGTCCGGCTGTCTTATGGTCATGCGTCGCCCGACTCCCTGGCGCAGCCTGCGGGTGCCGGAGCATCCCTGGTGCGCTTCGTCGAGCGACAACGAAAAGGCTACGCGCATCGAATTCGAATCGCAAGCGCCCCTTCGCACGCTGCTTCAACGGTGCACCGGGCAGGAGCAACTGCGCGCTGTACGCACGGGAACAGTGCTCTCGCCCAAGGGGACAGCAGCAAAAAAAGAAAACGGCGCGTGCTTTGGAGGCACGCGCCGCTCGGGTCGGCCGGAGGGAGGGGCCGGTCTACCCGATGGTGACGGGAACGAACATCTTGGATTCGCCACGCTGGATCAGCAGCGCGACGTTCTTGCCGGACTTCGACACCAGGTTGCGCAACTGCTCAGCGCTCTTCACCGGCGTCCCGTTGAGGGAGAGGATCACGTCCCCCGACTGCACACCGGCACGGGCGGCCGGGCCATCGGCGTTCTCCACCAGCAGACCTTCCTTGATACCGGACTGTTCCTGCTCCTCCGGAGTCAGCGGCCGGACTGCGAGGCCGAGCTTGCCCTGCGGCTTTGCACCGCTCTCGTCGGACGCCACCTTGGCATCCTTCACTGCGCCGAGGGTGACGGTCACTTCCTTGGTGCTGCCCTTGCGCCAGATTTCCAGCTTGGCGCTGCTGCCCGGCTTCACGTCCGCGACGCGGGCGGGCAACTGGGTCGACTCCGTGATCGCTTCGCCGTTGAACTTGAGGATCACATCGCCGGGCTCGAGACCGGCCTTGGCAGCCGGGCTGTCCTTCTCAACCGAGCTGACCAGCGCGCCCTCGGCCTTGTCCAGACCGAAGGACTTCGCGAGATCCTGGTTGAGGTTCTGAATGGTCACGCCGATGCGGCCGCGCTCGACCTTGCCGTACTTCACGAGCTGTTCCTTGACCTTCATCGCCACATCGATGGGGATGGCGAATGACAGGCCTTCGTAACCGCCGGTGTTGCTGTAGATCTGGGAGTTCATCCCGATCACTTCACCCTTGGTGTTGAACAGAGGGCCGCCCGAATTGCCGGGGTTGACCGCTACGTCGGTCTGGATGAAGGGCACATAGTTCTCGTCCGGCAGCGAGCGGTACTTGGCGCTGACGATGCCCGAAGTCACCGTGTTCTCCATGCCGAAGGGCGAGCCGATGGCCACGACCCACTGCCCGGGCTTGACCAGCTCGGGGTTGCCGATGACTACGAACGGCAGATCCTTGGCGTCGATCTTGATCACCGCCACGTCGGTGGCGCGATCGATGCCGATCGTCTTGGCCTTGAATTCGCGCTTGTCGGTGAGCTTGACCGTCACTTCCTTGGCGCCGCCGACCACGTGCGCGTTGGTGAGGATCATGCCATCCGGGCTGATGATGAAGCCGGAGCCCATCGCGTGCTGCGGCATCGCGCCGCGCGGCATCTGCCGTGGCATCTGGCCCTGCGGACCCTGGAAGCGCTTGAAGAATTCGTAGAAGGGATCGTCCGGATCCATCTGCGGCATTTGCGGCATCTGTTGCACGCCCGCTTCGGCCTTCAGCTCCTGCGATACGGTGATGTTGACCACGGCCGGGCTGTTGCGCTCAGCCAGGGCGCTGAAATCAGGCAGCGCGATAGCTGCCGGCGCCTGCGCAGTGGCCACCGCCTCGGACGACTTGGTCTTGGTAAACGCGGCGTTCCCCGCATGGGAATAGCCTCCCACCGCGGCGGAGATCACCCCGGCGGCGATGAGGCCGCCGACGATTGCTTTGAGTCTCATGAACCTTCTCCTTGAGATTTCGAAGGCCGTCGGCGAGAGGCCTCGGGCGTTCGTGCATCCTGGAGAGGGTCGCTTAACGCAAACTTAAGGGAGCCGGCGGCATCGTAGGAGTGCCGCGGTCGGGAGGGGCTACTCGGTGTTTTTGATCAGGTCGCCCAGCAGCTTCTTGAGCTGCTCGGTCTTTTTCGAGCCCACGGCTTCGGTGATGGCGTCGTGGTGGTGGTCGACGCGTGCCCGGAGGCGGGCTATCAACTCCAGCCCGTGGTCAGTGACGTAGACGAGCACGCGCCGGCTGTCGGCGGGGTCGGCCCTGCGGTGTACCAAGCTGTTGCTGACCATCCGGTCGATGGTCTTGGTGAGCGCCGGGTGATTCATGAGCACCAACTCGGCCAGCTCGCCCATGGAGCGGCCCTGCTCGTCGCTCAGCACCTCGAGGATGCGCCAATGCTCGATCTGCACGCCCTCGTGCGCTCAGCGCCGACTCCAGCTGGGCGGTCATCTGGCGGTTGGCCTGGGCCAGCAGATAGGCCAGGTAGTTGGTGATGGGTTCAGCGCTCATGTCGGGGAGTTCGCCGTCTATCCAGGACAGGGGGCTTCGCGTAGGATTGAGTATACGTTCTCCTAGAAAAATACATAGCCCGTGCCGGGTCGATGCGCGACCTGCGGGGCACCCGGCAGTCGTGCTGAGGGAGGGTCCCACCGTGGCTGCAGACTTCATTCGACGCGACGCGATGTTCAGCCGGGAACTATTGCTGCCCGCGTTGCGCAAGAATCGGCCGGCGGGCGGGACGGTCGGAACTCTTCCAGACGCCTGGTTCGAGCGGCGCCGGGACCGCGTGTTCACGGTCGGGCTGCTGGTCCCGACCACCGGTTCGGCCGGGATCTGGGGCCCTTCGACGATAGCGTGCGCGCGACTCGCGGCGGAGGAGATCAACCGCGGCGGCGGCCTGCTCGGACAGGAAGTGCGCCTGCGGGTGGTGGACGCGGCGGACGAGATCCCCGACCTCGCGGAACAGACCGCAGCACATTCTCGACGAGGGCGAGATCGACGCCATCGTCGGCATGCATATCAGCGCCGTGCGCCAGAATCTGCGCGGCGCGGTGGCCGGCCGGGTGCCCTACGTCTACACGCCGTTGTACGAGGGCGGCGAGCGCACGCCGGGCATTTATGCCATTGGCGAAACCCCGCAGCAGCAACTGCGCCCCGCCATTCGCGCACTGGCCGAGCGTTTCGATCTCAAGCGCTGGGCGCTGCTGGGCAACGACTACGTGTGGCCGCGCCTGTCGCACGCGCTCGCGTGCCGCTACATCCGCGAATCGGGCGGCGCGGTGATCGACGATCTCTACCTCCCGCTCGGCGTGACCGACTTCGGCCCGGTGCTGGAGCGGCTGGCGCGGCTCAAGGCGGACGCGCTGCTGCTGTCGCTAGTGGGGCAGGACGCGGTCGGCTTCAACCGCGAGTTCGGTGGCGCCTCGGGGGAGCTGCGTGGAGTGATCCGGCTGTCCTGCGCAATCGAAGAAAACGGGCTGCTCGCGATCGGCGCTCAGAACACCGACGGCCTGTATGCGGCGGCGGCCTACTTCGCAGCCGTGCCGACCGACGCCAACATGGCGTTCAAAGAGCGCTACTACAGCCTGTTCGGCGAACGCGCCCCGACCCTCAACGCCCTGGGCCAGTCTACCTACGAAGGCATGCACTTCCTGGCAGGCCTGGTCGAGCGCAGCGTTGCGCGCAAGCGGCCCTGGTCTGCACCGTCACCAGAACCCCTCGCATACCGCAGCGCACGCGAAGCGCTGTACGTGGACAACGACCACAAAGCTTGCCCCATGTATCTGGCGCAGGCTGACGGTCATCTGTTCGAGGTGGTGCAGCGGCTGTAGGCGGCCGACAACTTCTGTCTATTGCCGGCCAGGACGATCCAGAGGCGTGCGCGTGGTGGGCACAGGGACGTCGATTGCGCTATCGATCGCGGCAGTTCGATCACTTATCCGTTTCTGCGCGCCGGGCTGCGTCGAACCCTGTGGACGGCGCGACTCAGCGTTTGCCTGAGTGTCCGGACGTGCGTTGGACCGTCGCACGGTCGCTTTGGGCGCGGCGCTCACCTTTCGCGACTCGAGCATTTGCTTCTGCATCTCGTTGGCTTCGCGCATGGCCGCCACTGACTTCCATGTGACGATCGTCGATCCTGCCAACACAACAGACAAGACGATGAGCGCGACTTGCTGGCGTTTCTGCGATTTTACGATCTGCTGGAGCTCTTCGTAGGACGCCGTCATGGTTCACCTCCGTGTGGCCTGAGCCGCTGGCCCAGCACACCGTGGACCAGGCTGCTTGGGCCCGCAGTGCTACTACAATAACGTCACAAACACCGGTCGGACTTGAGCTGCTCGGAGGTAGATATGGGGGCGATGTCGGTTGTAAGCGACGTGGAGTCGCGCTAGAGCAGGTCGGATTTTGCAATCGTATGAATGCCGCTTTGCGGCCCTCCGATGAATAGGCTTCGCCGCGACCAGGTTCAGTAACTGGCTGCGAACTAAAACAGCGTTCTGTTGCAATCTCCGGCGGGAAGAGGCGGAAAGAGGTAGAGCTCGATCAGGGGACCTCATCGGGACAATACCGTCAAGTCCTCCTCCAAAAAGCGCAGAAGTGCCTCCAGCAGCGCCTCGCGCGGGTACGCGTTCTGTGTCACCAAGGTCGAGCCGATCGTGGAGTGTTTCCGGGCGATCGGCACCGCGAGTGCCCAGTGGTCGGCGTTGATGTAGCCAACAAGGGTGCCTCCGGGGATGACCTCGTCATAGAAGATCAGCTGACTGTCGTTGCGCGCATCGACACGGGCGAGCTTGTCGTAGCTTTTTGTCAGAATCCACGAGATACGGTCTGGCTGCGGGAAGGTGGCGAGCGAGTAGTAGCGTAACTCGGGAGGCAGCGGATTCTTGGCGAGCCACTCCTGGCGTGTTGCAGGCCGCAGGCTATTCACGGCGCCTGCGTCGCCTGAAGTGCAGGTTGCGCCTGGAAAGTGCCGTAGCAGATCGGCCTGATACTGCTCGGCGTCGTTGGCCAGCGGCGACCCCCCAATCGCGCCCGCGATGCTGACCACCGCCGCGACGTGGCGCCGGATTTCCGGATATGCGACCACTGCCTCGAGGATGTCGGGGGCACCCTTCGAATAGCCGATCAACACAAGACGCGGCGCTTCCGCCTCGGGTTGCATGGCCATGATCGCATCGCGGATCTGGCGCGCGTTGTTCGCGGAGCTCGACAGCGCATCGACCTTGAGCAGCACCATGTCATAGCCGAACTGGCGCACGTGCTGCGCCGCAGTGCCAGGTGGCTCCAGCCACTTCTCGAAGCAATCGTATCCGATGCCGGGCACCAGCGCGGCGATCAAGTGTCGTTTCGACGGTCCGAGATCCACAGGCCTTCCAGTGCCCGCGGGCTCGCTGCCGATGCGGCTCAGCGCGTCCTCGCAGGGGCGGTAGTCGGGAACGTCGCGTTCCCGCGCCTGCAGCACAGCGCAGTAGATCTCGCGAAAGCGCCCGCGCTTGTCCTGCACACCCGCCTGGGCGGCCGGAATGAGAGTGAGCGGCGGCGTGTCGACCGAATAGGGCAGCAGCGGCTTCGCCCCGCATGCCCCGAGGGCAAGAACCGCCGCGATGGCACCCAAGTGCGTACGAGCGCGATTCATCGGTGATTCTCGGTGTATGCGGCCGGTTCGCGCACTTCAAGATACGGCGCCCAATCCGGAAGCACCACGTCCGACAGCCGTCCTCGCAGACTCGTGCTGGAGTCGAGGCGGGCGCTTTTTTTGATCCGGGAGTCAGCCTTTCCGGTGCCGAGCTGTAGCGACCAGCGCGCGGCCGACCGTGTTTCGAGTACCGACACTTCGTCTCCGGAGAAGCTCATGCTGAACCGATCCGTGTCCCCCGGGAAGGCGATTGGCACCGAGCGGCCGAAGGTCTCGCGATAACGGTCCACCGCCTCCGGGTTGGGGAGGCCCACCTCCCAAGTGAACGTCCCGCTTTCCGCCGACAATGCGACCAGCCGGATATCATCGATAGAGGTGGGACGATAACCGGCGCGCGCGACAATTCCGACCAGAAAAACGTACCAGTTGTGCGTACCGCTGGTTGGCTTGCCGATCAGCAGCCCTTGGATATCCCATCCGTCCCGGCCCGGCACCACAGCTGTCGACATCCAGGACACCGAAGGTGATGCGTGCCGGCCGCAACACATCTCGAGAACGCAAAGCTCGCGACTGCGACAACACGACGGGATCGCCTCTGCCTTCTCGCACGATATACGCATCCGACTCCCGCCGCCACGCTCCAGAAGCCGGTCTACCGGGTTGCGCTGAGTGGCCGGCGCCGCCAGGCATCGGTATGGGGTGCGCGCGGCGCAGCCTGCCAACCAAGCTCAACAGCAATACAGCGATGTGCCGGATCGATGTCTGCGCCCGGGGACGCGGCGCTGCCGTATCCCGCGATCGTGTCCTTCTGCAGCCGCCGCTTGCCAGAGCGACTCCGTCATGATCGGGCTTCAGCGTTGCAATGAGCGTAACGGCTCGTCGCATCACCTGGTGAGGGCGCAAGCAGCGCGTCAATTGTGGTGCAGACGCGCACATCTGCTTGTGGTTTTGGGCCGGGGCACGGTGCAGCATTGCTGCCGTTCCCGTTGCCCGCCCTGCGCTGGTTGGGTGTGACGATAGCATCTTGCACGAGGGCATCGTTGCCGGCGCGAGTTGCAAGGTGGAGCGGCGTGGCTCCGCTGTCGTCGACTATCTCCGGGATCGGCGCCAAACTCGAGCAGCAGCGCCATCAGCTCGAGATTGCCGCGAAGCACCGCGTCATGCAGCGCCGACTCGCCGAACACGTCGCGCGCATTTACATCCACCCTGCGCCGCAACAGCGCCCGCGCAGCACCCACCTGCGCTTCCATGACCGACACCTGCAGCGGCGTGATCTCCATACAGCGCCTTGATGCCGGGATTCGGCTCCGTGCACCAGCAGGACTTCGACCACCGCGACCTGGCCCCAGCGGGCAGCGGCATGCAGCGGCGTCTCTCCGTCGATGTCCGCCGCATTCGGGCTCGCTCCCTGCGCCAGCAGCATCTCGACTTCGTCGACTCGCCCGTTCTTCGCCGCCCACCACAATGGCGTGCGCCCGAACGCGTCCACGGCCGTTGCCGGTAATTCCTTGGACGCGGGAGCCTGTGTCAGCAGCCCGCGTGCTGCCCCCATCCGATCTGCAGCCCGAATACGTTCTGGCTCTGGAGATCTTCCGGGATCGGCCTCAGCAGAGTCCTCGCGGACATCGGCCGACTGTTCCCGATTGAAAGCAGGTTGTGGCAATGCTGACCGTATTCGCCGCCGTCGGATGCGTACCCGTAAGCTTCGCCATAAAAGGTCGACAATTCCACCTCGATCTGCCCGAACTGCTCTTGGGTCAGACGCCGTCCGCGTTCGTCGCGGTACCAGTCGAGCAGGTCCGGACAGCGACTGCGCACTATGGCTCGCAACCGCGCGCGGCTGGCCATGCCATAGACATTCGGATTGAGCGCCTCGTTCCAGTGCGGCGTAATGAATGCGGTGAAAAAGTCGGAATCGGGCCGTACCTGTGCGTTGAGCCGCCAGTACAGCCCGTCCGACTCAGCATCGGCGGCATGACTCCGTTGCCGATCCGCACCTCCTCGGTGAGATTGCGGTAGAACTTGAACCCGGCATAATCGGCCGCGAGGTCGCGCATTGGAATGAACGCCGGTGGTGAGTCCGCCAAGCATCCAGTCCTCGGACAGAAAGAAATCTTCGCTGGTGACCGGCGAGCGCGTGGGCCACTCGCTTCGTACTCGCCCCGACCCTGCTTGCGCGCGGCCAGATAGCTGGAATGGTAGATGCGCCCGAGGTTGATGAAATGGATGATCTTGTCGGTCCCGAACAACTTCCCGTCGGCGCTGACCGTGGAGGCGCGAAACAGCAACCTGATCACCTTGGTCAGATCGAGCAGCAGCAGCGGATCGTCGTAAATAGACTGCTCGGGCGCGTAACGGACAATCAATCCGGGGTATTGGGCGCGCAGCGGCTCGCGGGCCAAGTTGGCGTCGAGGATCTCGTTGGTGGGAAATGCAGCAAACAGCTTTCCGTATACTTCGCCGGAGATCGCCTCTGCGGACTGTAAACGCAAGGTCCGATTCGTCGCGCGGTCGTCGTGCAACGAGCGCTTGATGGCCTGGCATTGTTCGTAGTCATCGCCTCGACGACGGCATCATGGACGATGCGCGAGAAATAAGGCCCGAGATCGGCGAACTGCCGGCCGACCGGCAGCGTGTACTGGTCGGTCTCGTGAGCCGCCACCGTTAGCGGCTGCAAGATGACCAGCGCGAGCGACAAGGGTGCGATGAATGCCCCCATTCTGGCAGGCAACGCGGTGCTGGACTGCAGCCCATTGCGTTGTTGTTGGTCTAGTCATGGCGACAATCTAACCTGAGGGCTGCAAACGCTACGCTCGAAGGGGCGGTGCTTGTGCTGCATGCGTAGCTTGACGCAGAACTTACGCTCCGACCCCAGTTGCTAGATTAGCACGCAATCCCGCCGCCAGTCGGCTCTTCAGGATCGCTTAACAAGCTGAGACACGACATCAGGACCGCTCGTTCCGTCGCGATTTCCAGCGGCGGTGCATCCACCACCATTGCTCCGGGTGCCGCAAGATCAGGCGCTCCAGCGCGGCGTTGTACGCCCGGGTATTGCGTCGAATCTCCTCGTCGTAGTCCTCGCACTCGATCGGGGCGAGCGGCTCTTCGAAGCGCAGCACGTGCCGTCCGTCGTGCTCGCGCCAGGTCGCGGCCGGGACCACCGGCGCACCGGTCGCGCGTGCTATCAGCGCGAGGCTGCGAAACGTGCCGGCCGGATGACCGAAGAAGTCGACTTCGATGCCGTCGCGTCCGCCGGCGTGCTGATCGAAAGGAAACAGAACGATGTCGCCGGCGGTCAGGCGCTCGATGAACAGATCGAGCGAGCCTTGCTTCGGCAGCGAGCCGAAGCCGAGTCGACAGCGACCGTCGGTAGACGAACTTCTCCAGCCAGCGGGGCTTGAAGGGGCGCCGCACGAAATGAAAGCGCCCGTGCGCCTCCGGGAATTGCGCGATGCCGGCCGCAGTGGCGACCTCGAAATTGCCGAAATGGCCGGTCAGCAGCAGCACGCCCTTGCCCGCGCATGCGCGCGACGCAGCACGTCTCGTTCTCGACCCGAACCAGCTTGGCCCGTTGCGACATCGGCAGCAGAGGGAACCAGAGAAACTCCACGATCAGCCGCCAGATGTGCGCATAGTGCGCCTGCGCGAGACGTCGTGATCTCGTGCTCCGGGATGGTCTCGCCGAATACGCGTCGCATATTGTCCCGGACCACTTTGCGACGATAGGGCAGCAGGCGATAGAGCAGCCTGCCCGGACAGCGGCACCTCGGTGTGCATCGGCTTGGCGAGCGCGACGGCGGCGGCGGACGAGCGATCGTGTGTGAGCGAGAGCGAAATCGCTTCGATGCGATAGCGGGCGAGCACATCGGAGGCCGCCCGGGCGAGCACACGGCCTGTGGGGCGCCATAGCTGTCGCGCACCACCGAGAAATCCGCAGGCTGCAGAGTACCGAGTGCGGTCTCGCGCGGAAACAGCTTGAGACAGGCTTCCTTTGCGGCAAAGCGTGCCGCCAGACTGGCGGGCCGGCGCGGGCCCGGTTCGCTGTCCTGCAACTCCTGCGCCGAGAACAACTTGCGCAAGTCCTCGGGCGGCGTATCGCGCAGCAGACGTTCCATGCGTGCGATCTCCAGCGAGTCGATCCCGCACCGGTTTGCGGCCTGCGGCGCTCGCTCAGGCGCGTGCGGCGCGAACCAGAAGGGCCGCATTGGTGCCACCGAATCCGCGGGACAGCACAAGCGCCACGTCGCCCCGCGGCGTACAAGGCTCCGCCGAAACCTTGAGACCGGCACAGGCCGGATCGAGCTCGCGCAGGGTCGCGATTCCGGGAAGCCTGCCGTCGCGCAAGCCGCACAGCGCCAGCACGGTCTCGATGATGCCGGATGCAGCGATCAGATGACCGAAGGCCCACTTGAAGCCGGTGACCGGCGGCATGTCTTCGCCGAAAACCTTCAGAATGGCGCACGCCTCGGAAGCGTCCGATTGGCGCGTGCCGTTGGCATGCGCGACGATGACGCCGACATCGGTCGGCTGGAGCTGTGCGTCATCCAATGCGAGCAGGATGGCATCGGCCAGCGCGGCGCCGTCATCGCTGAGGCGAGCAGGCCCTGAGCATCGGAGGCGTAACCGCTGCCCAGCACCGCACCCAAGATCGACGCGCCGCGCTCTCGCGCAGACGCACGCGTCTCCAGCACCAGCGCTGCGGCGCCTTCGCCGAACAGACTGCCGTCGCGGTGACGATCGAAGGAGCGGATGGTGTCCTGCGCGATGAGCCCGAGCTGATGGAAGTAGAGCACCGCCTGGGGCTCGATCGGCGAATCGTGACCCACTGCCACCGCGCGGTCGGCCTCGCCACACCGTAACGCATGTGCGGCCTCGACGATCGCGAGCATGCCGCTCACGCTGTGATTGGTGATGCATGCGTTCGGGACCTTTGAGGCCGTGGCGAATGCCCACGTGACACAGAACGTTGTTCGGCAGCGTGCGCAGCAACCACATCGGGTTGACCGTATCGGCAAGCTCGCGCCCGAAGCTCGGCAGATCGCCGTGGGCAGCGCTGAGCAGCGGTAAGTAGTCGTACTGACTCTGGTAACTGCCGCCGCCGGAACCGACGTAGACGCCGGTGCGATCGCTGTATTCGGCTTGCCGCTGCTTCGTCCAATGTATCGCGATACTCGCTCAGGCGCGATGCCTCGATCGCCTGGTCCGGCGGCGTAGAGGCCGAACACGTCGGAGCGGCGAATCAACTTCTGAATCTTGCGATCCTTGAGCAACGCGACCGGATCGAAGTCCGCGATCTCGCCTGCGACCTGACGCGGCCACGCGCTGGCGTCCCACTGACGGATGTGCGACAAGGCCGACCGGCCGCTGCCGATCGCTTCCCAAATCTCTGCGGGATGCTTGCCGGACGCACACAGCTGCACCGGCCCCCGTTATGATGACGTCTTCTTCGCGGGTCATCGGTTTCCGCTGCGTCGTCGCGGCTGGCGATGTCCAGACTTCGAACCATCACGCGCTGCCCGGACGGCCGTCGACCTCCTCGGGATTGCGCAACGCGAGGCAGCTGTTCGAGCCGCCGAAGCCCAGCGAATTGGAGATCGCGACCTTGATCGCGACGACGGCGTGGCTCGCCGCGCACGATATCGAGCTCGCACTCGGGATCGAGCTCTTTCAAGTTGGCATTGACCGGCAGCATAGCGTGGTGGATCGCCAGCGCGCTGACCGCCGCTTCCACCGCGCCCGCTGCCGCGATCAAGTGCCCCATCACGCTCTTGGTCGAGCTGACCGCGACGCGCTGCGCGTGGTCGCCGAACACGGCGCGCAACGCTGCAGCCTCGCTGCGGTCGTTCATCACGGTGGAGGTGCCGTGCGCGTTCACGTAGCTTACATCCGCGGGGGCTGCGCCCGCGTCGGCCAGTGCCTGCTGCATAGACTGGATCGGCCCGTCGCCCGATGGGATGAGAGTCGGTGATGCGGTAGCTGCTGAGCGAATTGCCGTCGCCGGCGAGCTCCGCGTAGATACGGGCGCCGCGCCGGCGTGCCGCCTGCCACTCCTCGAGCACCAGGAAGCCAGCGCCCTCGCCGAGCACGAACCCGTTGCGCGTGGCATCGAACGGACGGCTCGCGCGCTCGGGCGTTTCGTTGTCGGCCGACAACGCGTTCAGCAGACAGAATCCGGCGAGCCCGATCGGCGTGATCATGGAATCGAAGCCGCCGGCCAGAACCCAGTCGGCCGTACCGCGGCGGATGAGCTTCATGCCGGTGCCGACCGCCTGTCCGCCCGAAGCACAAGCAGTGTGTACCGAGGTCGCGTAGCCGCCGATGCCGAACTGGCGTAACAACAGCGACAAGCCCGCCGGCGCCTGACTGCGGCAGAACGCCATCGGATCGAGTGCGACTTCATCGTCGAGCAGACGTCGCACGTCGAGCTCGCCATCCGCCGCGCTGTGCTGCTGCAGGCGAAGGAGATCGGCGAACTCCATGCCCATCATGCCGGTGCCCACCGCGCAGCCCCATCGCCGGCGCGTCTGCTCGAGAAGGGCGAATCCCCGCATCGCGCAGCGCTTCCGCGGCCGCTGCGAGGGCGAAACGATGCGAGCGGTTCGCGAACTTGAGCAGCTTTCGATCGGCGGGCACAGCGGTTTCGTCGAACTGCTTCACTTCTGCCGCGATGCGGACCGGAAAGCCGCTCGCGTCGAAGCGGCTGATCGCAGATATGCGACTGCGTCCCTCGAGCAGCGTGCTCCAGGTTGCGGCTGCGTCATTGCCGGCCGGGGTGACGAGACCAAGTCCCGTGATCGCGACCCGCCGCTCACCGTTCATCGGTCGCCCTCCTGCGCCGCGACCTCGATACTGCCCATCGCGACCTGCTTACCGTTCACAAATGCGCTGGTCCTGGCGATCATGACGCCGCTGTCGTCGGGTGACGTCAAGTCGACCCGCAATTCGACGCTGTCTCCGGGAGCAATGAAAGAGCGCAGCTTCATATTCGGCACCCGCGTCGCTTTGACGCGCGCGCCGGCAGACCAGTAACCCGAGCGCTCGCCTGCAGCGACCGCCAGCTGAATGTGCGCATCCAGCAGCAGGGTGCCGGGAAACACCGGACGCCGCGGAAAGTGGTCGGAGAAGAAAGGCGGCTTCGCGGGGCACTTTGAGCATCGCGCGCGCGGTCTGGCCGAACTTCGATGAATTCAATGTCGTGTTCGGGAACGCCGGGAAACTGCCCGGCCGGCACGCCGGGGCCGCACAGCAGTTCGTAGCGACTGCGCATGGCGTCCGGTGCATCGAAGCTTTCCATCGGCAGCATCGGCCCCGCGCTGCGCTCCAGCTCGACCACCCGCACGCCCTCGGCAGACGCGCGCGCGCTGTAGGTAACCGCCTCCTTGTCACAGTCGTCAATTTCGATCGCGAGATCCAGGGTTTGACCGGGCTGCACCGCTGTGCCGAAGTGCATGTCGGCGGCCACGCCGGCCACCGGGCGCACCTCGAAATCGAGCTCGGCCATGGCCACCCACGCAGCGAGCTGACCCGCCGCTTCCGCCGCCAGACAGGACGAGAAGCGGGACACGTGCGCCGGCACTGAGAACCTGCCCTCTGCGCGCTTGCCCGGCTCAAGCTGCGTGATGCGGTCGACCAGCGAGAACGTGCGCAAATGGCCACCCATCCGCTGGTTCGCGGCAGACCCGGCGCGGTCAGCTACTGAGCAACGGCCACCGCGTGTTGTGCCCGGACTACCAGCTTGCAAAACGTTTCCGCGGTAAACAGGCGGGGAATGTCAGCCACCTTGAACGGCGAGGTGAAGCGCGCGGCTGGGACCTCGCTCAGGTGCTCGCGCAGACGCTGCAGGCCGGCTTCGGTCACGAGGCCCTTCTGCTCGAACTCGGCTTCGGACAACTCGCCTCTCGCGTTCTCGATGATCTTCCCGCGCGGAATCTTGATCTTGAACGCCCGCTCCAGACGGAACACCAAGTCCAGAAAATCGATCGATTCGGCGTCCAGGCCTTCGATCAGCGACACGTCAAGCTGGACCTGCTCCACGTCGCAGCCGAGCGCGTCGGCGATGGTCTTGGCTACCGTCGGGTAGACGGCCAGGATTTCCTCCTTGCCGAGTTCTCCCTCGCTCATTTTCCTTCACTCCATCTTGAAACCGCCATCAACGCAAAGCACCTGGCCGGTAATGTAGTCCGAGAACTTCGAGGCCAGGAACCACACTGCGAATGCCACCTCCTGCGCGGAACCGAACCGCCGCAGCAGGATGCGCGACTTGACTTCTTCTGCCGCCAGATCACGGACCGCCTGCGACATGTCCGTCTCTATCACCCCCGGTGCGACCGCATTGACGGCAATTTTGCGGGGGGCGAGCTCGACCGCCAGGGCACGGGTGAGCGCGTTGATCGCGCCTTTGCTGGCGGCATAGTTGGTCTGGCCACGCCCGCCCTTGTCCCCGGACACCGAGCTGATGTTGATGATCCGCCCCGCGCGCCGGGAGATCATGTGCGGTACCACTGCATGCGTAACATTGAACACGCCGGCGACATTGGTGTCTAGCACGTCCTGCACGTCCTCGGGTGTGAGCAGGCCTAAAAGGCTATCACGGATGATTCCGGCGTTGTTGACCAGCACGTCGATGCGGTCCCAGCGCTCGATGGCGCGCTCTACGACCGCGGCGCACGCCGCGCGATCGCGCACGTCGGCCTGCTCAGCGGCGACCCGTTGCCCGGCCCGGTGGGCGGCGTCCACCACTTCGCGAGCGGCGTCGGCGTCGCGGTGATAGACGAACGTGACCTCCGCCCCTTCGGCCGCGAACAATTCGACGACCGCACGGCCGATGCCGCGACTACCCCCAGTGACCAGCACGCATTTGCCAGCGATGCCTGCATCCATGAATGATATCTCGGTGTGCGCAGCGCGCGGTCAGCCCGAAATACAGAATCCGCCGTCCACGATCAGCGTCTGGCCGGTGATCATGCGGGATTCGGGAAGGCATAGCAGGTACACCGCCCCGGCCACGTCCTCGGGTGTCAGCTTCGGGCCAAGCGGCGTGCGGTGTGCGAAGTTGAGCAGCAGCTCCTCGCGGTTCGGGAAGGCGCTCAAGAGCGTCCGTATCGACCACTCCCGCGCTCACGGTGTTCACGCGGATCCCGCGTGGGCCGAGCTCTTGGGCGAGCGTGCGCACCAGCGACTCGAGTGCGGCCTTGGAGGCCCCGATGAATCCGTATCCGGGCATTGCGCGTGCAGCGCCAAGACTCGACAACGCGATGATTCGTCCGCCAGCGGACATCATCGGCACCGCGCGCTGCGCGAGCAGGGCCAGTGCCAGCGCATTCGTCTCCGAGCACCAGCGCCAATGCTTGAGCGACATCTGCAGCGCCGGCTTGAGCACACCGCTCGCGGCGTTGTTCACGACGATGTCGAGGCGCTCGAAATGCTTGCCCAGCTCCTCGAACAGCTCGTCCACACTCTCCGGAATCGCCACGCTCGCCTTGATCGCATAGGCATCCTGTCCAAGGCTGCGAATCGCAGTGCACAACGCGGCCGCCTCGTCGTGGCTGTTGTAGTAGTTGACCACCACATCGCAGCCGGCCGCTGCCAGCTTGAGGGCGATGGCGCGTCCGATGCCGCGGGCAGCGCCCGTCACCAGCGCCACGCTCTGCGCTAATGGCTCAGGCATGAGCGCACGGGGCTTTCGGCATGCGTGTCAATGGGCCGACCTCCGAGTTCGACTGAAGGTGGCACCGGCTTGCGATGGTACGTGCATTCTATGCGCGCACGCGAGGCTTGCTGATGCGGTCGCTGTTCGGGACCGAGCGAAATCGCACGGGGACCGCGGCTCACGCAACGAAATCACTTCGGATAATCGATCCTGGCGACGACCGAATCGAACGCTGTGCCGTCCTTCTCAACGATGCGGATGCGTACCGGCAGGTTCTGATGCGCCAACGAAATCCAGGCCTCGAAGCCGCGCTTGTCGCCTGGCGGCTGAACCTTTCTTCACGTGAACCGTCTCCAGTCGGCCGATCTCGGTGTCGAGCGTCTCCTTGCCTACCACGCTGTACTCGTACTGCTGGATGCGGCGTCCGTCCGTCAGGTTGACTTCGAACATCGCCTTATCCAGACCGGCGAACGCGAAGTTGTAGGCGAAGCTCGCCTGATCCCAGGTGTTCTGCGGCAGCGCAACGGTCTGCTGATTCTGCCCGTCGGTGAGCAACGCGGTGCCACTGTCCCAGTCGAAGCGCGCGCTGCGCTTCAGTTTGCCGTTGCGCAGTTCAGCGAAGCTCTCCGGCCGCAGTCCGTTGGCGGTCACCTTGCCGGTGCTGCGGCGCGACACGCTCAGTCGATAGATCAGCGCGGCGAAACCGCTGGTCTTCGATTCGCTGACGAGGTCGTAAGTCTTGCCGTCGTGCTGGAGAACGTCACGACCTTCGCCGACACTGACCGACGCCACGCTCACGCGGTAGGCGATTTCAACTCGCTCCGGCACTGCGGGAGAAGCGGCGCTCGCCGAGAGCGCGAGCCAAAAGCAACCGAAAACGCATCCGCTGGCCGAGACTATAGGTCGGCCACGCCCAGTACTACGACAGAGCTCCGGTTTCACCGACCCGCCCGACCTACCGCGCAGCGTCGCCCATCCGGAACTCGTCGGTCAGCTTGTCCAGCTCTGCCTTGAAAGAGGCGTCCAACATGACCTCGCACGCCGCGACGGCAGCCTTGAGTTGCTCCGGCTTGCTTGCGCCGACGATCGGTGCAGTGATCGCCGGGTTGGCGAGCACCCACGCCACGGCGAGGGTCGTGAGCTCGACGCCCCTTTGCTTCGCGAGCGCGGCGAGGGCGTCTATCGTGTCGAACTCGCGGTCCTTCCAGTAGCGTTCGGTATACATGCCGCCGGCGCTGCCAAGAGTGAATCGCGTGCCTGCAGGAGGCGGAGCGTCGCGCTTGTGTTTCCCTGTAAGCAGTCCGCCGGCAAGCGGGTTGTACGGGATGACCGCCAGCTTCTCTTCCTCGCACAGCGGCAGCAGCTCGCGCTCGATCTGGCGAAAGAGCAGGTTGTAGCGCGGCTGCACCGAGGCGAATTTGGCGAGACCGAGCGCCTCGCTGCGACCGAGCGAACGCGCGACGCGGTAGGCGTGGTAATTGGAGCAGCCGATGTAGCGCGCCTTGCCGCTGCGGACAACCGCGTCGAAGGCTTCCACCGTCTCGTCGGTCGAAGTGGCGGCGTCGTAGAGGTGAACCTGATACAGGTCGACGTAGTCGGTGCCGAGGCGCTTGAGGGATGCATCGATCGCGTCCAGCACGTGCTTGCGCGAAGTGCCCTGCTGCCAGGCCTTTGGCCCCATCTTGCCGCTGCATTTGGTCGCGACGATGAACTGGTCGCGCCGGCCGTGCAGCCACTTGCCCACGATCTCCTCGGTGCGCCCGCGGTCTCGTGCGAGCCGCCGAGCGGATACGACGTCGGCGGTATCCAGAAACGTGATGCCCGCCTCCGCGGCGGCGTCGAGGATCTTGAACGACGTGGGCTCGTCGCATTGCAGGCCAAAGGTCATCGTGCCGAGGCACAAGCGCGACACTTGCAATCCGGTGCTGCCGAAACGAACGTGCTGCATACGGTCTCCTGAGATTCTATTTGCTGGGTAGTTGCGTGACGGGCTGCGTGAGGTACCAGTCGAGGATCTGCTCGCCGGTCCAGAACAGCACGCCCGGTTTCGTGCGGATATGCTCGAACAGCCGCTCGACGTAGCCGATCCGGTGGGGCACACCCGAGATGTAGGGGTGCAAGCTGATCGCCATCACCCGCGTGATTGCCGCGCTGTCCTGGTAGAGGCGCTCGAACTGATCGATTCCGCGCCGCAGTGCCTCTTCGGCCGGGTGGTGCTGGATCAGCATCATCGGGATATCGTTCGTTTCGACGGTGTACGGGATCGATACGACGGGGCGGGTGGAGGTCGCGATGCGGCACGGCTGATCGTCGAGCACCCAGTCGGCGACATACTCGATGCCCTCTTCTGCAAGCACGTCGATCGTACCGTACGTCTCGGTCAGGCCCGGACTCTCCCATCCGCGCGGCGCACGCCCGGTGAATTCGCGGATCGCAGCAATCGCCTCGCGAATGGCCTGCCGCTCGTCCTCGAGGTGATGCATAGGCCGCTGGACATAGCCGTGCCCCATGAACTCCCAGCCGGCCTCGCGTGCGGCCTGCGCAATGCGCGGATAGGTGCGGCAGACGATGCCGTTCACGGCGAAGGTCGCCGTGACGTTGAACCGCCCGAGGCAGTCGAGCAGGCGCCAGAAGCCGACGCGCATGCCGTACTCGTGCCATGCCCAGTTGGGCAGATCGGGCAGCAGTGGTTGGCCCATTGGCGGTGGCAGCACGGTGCGCGGCATCGGCCGCTCGATGCTCCAGTCTTCGACGTTCACGATGGTCCAGACGACCATGCGCGCCCCGCCGGGAAGCGCGAGCGGCGGCCGGTCGACGATCGCCGAATACGGAATGCGCTCGCGCGGTATCGGCTGCGAGCTCATCGTTGCCCCGCTTGCAGTCGTACGAAGGTTCCAGCCGTCACTTGCGTGCCTTCTCGAAGGGCGCCACCAGCTTGCCCGTCTGGAACTGTGACGGCTCCAGGATGACCTGCTTGCCGGGCTGACGGAATTGATCCAGGTCCTTGTCCACGATCCCGCGGAACTGGATCATCACCACGCGCGGTGTTGCCCACTCACCATCCTTTCCGAATCGGATCGACCCGACAATGGTATTCATCTCATTGCTCCGCAGGTAGTCCGCCAATACCTTGTGATCGAGGCTCTTGGTGGCTGTGACCGCCTGTGCGAGCATTTGACCGATGGCATAGTTGAAGGGCGGCAAGTAAAATCCGAGCAGGTCGACTTTCTCCTGGGCGGCACGCTGGGAATAGCGAGCCAGGAAGTCCTTCACGCCCGGGAAGTCCATCGTCTTCTCGGGCACGTAGGTGTGGTAGTTCACGATCCCGTTCAGGTTCGAGCCGAGCGACTCCATGATAGAGCTGAACTGCAGCCCCACCATGCCGCCGCCGAACAACTTCACTGAGTCGCCGACCCCGATCTCGTTCACGGCGCGGATGATCGCGACCGAATCGCTTGGGTAGGACATCACGAACACCATGTCCGGCTTCGCCGCCCGGATCGCCCGAATCATCGACGAGAAGTCGACCGTGGCAGGCGGATAGTTCTGCTCGTAGACGGTGGTCAGGCCGAGGTTCTTGGCGATGACCTTCGCGCCGGTCGCCAGGTTCTGGGCGAACTCCTGGTCGGCGGCGAGGAACGCCACGGTCTTGGCGCCCACACTGTTGCCCAGCTTGAAGAAACCGTCCGACCAGCTCGCGGCATCGTTCCAGGGGGCGTTGTTGAAGTACCGGTCGTGGTGCAGGCTGTGGTTCGCCTGAAACGCGAAGTTGCCCATCAGCAGCAGGCCGCGCTGCTTCACGAGCGGCATGATCGGGGCGGTCGGCACCGTCCCGTACGGAGCGATGAGCAAATCGACCTTGTCGACGTCGAGCAGCTTGGCGTAGATGCCCGGCGTGGTGGCCGGAGTGGACTGGTCGTCGTAGGCGATCAGCTCCACCTGCCGGCCGAGCAGGCCGCCCTTGGCGTTGACGTCGTCGCGCCACATCTGCAGCGCGAGCAGCGCGGCCTTCCCGCCGCCGGCGAGCGGGCCGGTCTGGGCGATGCCGATGCCGATCTTGATCGGCGGCTTCTGCGCCGCGGCCATGGGAGAAAGAAGCGCCGCCACGGCGGCAAGCGCAAGAGCGAACAGCCGCAGGCACTTCATGGGTTTCTCCTCTTGTAAGCAGTGGCGGATCGGCATGAATCCGTCAAAATCCCGTTCGCGCTGAGCGTAGCAGCGAAAGCTGCAGAGTCGAAGCGTGCTGCCGGTTCATCTGCCAACTCGGTAACCCCAAGCAGCCCGTGGTCCGGTGCATTGTAATGCTTTGTCTGTAAGTGCTCGTTCCCGGCTGAAGCGCTAGGCTAGTTCCCGGAACAACCGCCCCCACCCTTTCGCGCGCCGCACGTCGGCTCCCGCGAGCTTGAGAGATTTCCACACCGCTGTGGCGACGGTATCGTAAATTGGAATACCGATCTGCGCCTCGAGCTCCTCGACCAGCGGGGCGCCGCGCAGATTGGTGCAGAACATCGTGATGGCCTGGGGCTTGGCCATGGCTACTTCACGCACCATTCCCCGCAGCTGCTCAGGCGTGACGGCCGAGAAGCTGAAGTTATTCTCCAAGCCAAGGTGCCGCTCCGCCACGCACTCGAAACCCGCTGCCTGGTAGTTGCGCACGATCCTATCTTGCACATCTGCGCGGTAGGGTGTAACCAGCGCGAAGCGCTTGACACCGCTAAGCGCGAAGATCTCGTTCAGCGCAAGCACCGAAGTACATGCGGGGATTCCCGTAGCATGGCTCAGCAAGCTGCACAAACGTTCATCGGTGTCGAACCCGAGCCAACCCGAAGACGTCCCGTTCCAGGCGATCACGTCGACCTTGGCATGAGACAGCAGCGCGGCCGCGCGCAGGATCTCGGTGTGATGGAATTGTTTGAGCGCGCGTTCGGACAATGCGATCTCGGTGACCGGGAAGCGGGAAAAATGGGCGCTCACTTCCGGAAGGCCGGCGAGCATGGCGGCCGTCACCGGCTCCAGGACCGTGTTCGACGAAGGCGTGAGCATGCCCAACAGGATGCGGTCTTTCACTGTGTAGGAATCCGACGATACTGGTAATGTTGTGGACACGTCGCCATCCTAGCCGCTAGTTGTATCCAGTTCCGTATCCAGCATACCAAGCCGAACCTCTTCACTGTGCGTAAGAGTCCACCCCGATGACCGCGAAGGTCCTACCGCTGTATCCGGAATCCGGTCCGGCCCGGCCCGTCCAGGGACTCTATCTCGAACACCGGCTGCACGCGATCGGCAGCGCACAGTCGCCATTTGTCTATGGCAGTTTCGTGTCCAGCCTGGACGGTCGCATCGCAGTCATGGACTCGGGCAGCGCGGAAGCAGACGTTATGCAAGGGCTGACCAACCAGAACGACTTCCGTTTGTTTCAGGAGCTGCACGCGCAGGCGGACTGCCTGATCACGCATGGAGGTTACCTGCGCGCGCTGGCGCAAGGAAGGCTCGGCAATGTCCTGCAAGTGAACGCCACCGGACAAGCTGGGGACTTGGCCGAATGGCGAAAGCAAAACGGCCTGGCGGCGCAGCCTGCAATCCTAATCGCCAGCGGCAGCCTGGATTTCCCCATCCACCCGTCGATCTCGGACCATGGGCAGCCGGTCTATATCGCCACCGGAGCAGGAGCCGACCCGGGGCGCGTTCAAGCTCTGCGCGAGCGCGGCTTCCGTCTCATTGTCGCGGGCGATGGCGCAATGGTCGAGGGCACCCCGCTGGTACGCGCGCTTGGCGAGCTCGGATACAGATGCCTTTACCTTCTTGCGGGCCCGCAAATGCTCGAAGCCATGCTGCGCGATCACCAGTTGTCCCGGCTTTACCTGACCATGAGGCACCGCCTGCTGGGCGGCGAACAATTCCATACGTTGATCGACGGCCCGCGATTGGGCGAGGTCGGGCAGCTCGCTCTGCGCCGCCTGTACCTGGATCAGAGCGACGATCAGGCAGATGGGCAATGGTTCGCGCAGTTCGACAGCTTGCAACCAAATCAGCAACCAGCACGAGTCGAGGGAACGAAATGAGCGAGAGATTCTCAGCCAAGGTGGTCTTGGTAGCCGGTGGCACCGGCGGATTGGGACGTGCAGTGAGTCTCGCGTTCCTTGGGGAGGGCGCCAAGGTCATCGTCACTTATCGGAAACAAGAGGAGTTCGACGCCTTGAGCAAGGCTGCGGACACAACTGACTCACGGCTCGAAGGGCAGGCTGTCGATGTAACCGACGAAGCCGCAGTGAGCCAACTCGTGGGTAAAGTTCTCGCGCAACAGGGGCGGCTGGACGCTCTGGTGAACACGGTCGGCGGTTACGCTGGCGACGTGAAGCTGTGGGACCTGGAGACAAAGGTCCTGGAGCAGATGCTGATGCTGAATCTGCGCTCGGGTTACGCATTGTCGCGCGCGGCGGTTCGGGCGATGCTGAAAGAAGGGCGCGGAGCCATCGTGAACATCGCGGCCAAGGCTGCGCTCGATCACCCCGCCGGTGCGGCCGCCTACGCCGCTTCCAAAGCCGCGGCGGTGGCGATGCTGGATTCCTTGGCGGCGGAAGTGAAGGGTACCGGGGTGCGGGTCAACTCGATTCTTCCCAGCATCATCGATACCGAGGCCAACCGGAAGGCCATGCCCAAAGCGGATTTTGCGAAGTGGCCGAAGCCCGAAGACATCGCGCGCGTCATCCTCTTCTTGTGCAGTGACGATGCGAAAGTGATTCATGGGGCGGCCATCCCGGTCTACGGGGACAGCTGAAGCGTTGAACCAACGAATCCAGCCATCGCCACGACGCCTTCGGCGGCGGCGATGGGGTGTCCCAACGCTCGTGGTGGTTCCATTCGCTGCGATTTTCGAGCAGGAAGCGGGCGCGTGCTTTCGACACATCCATCCAAAGCGCGCAGAATGGCGGCCATGAAAACGCCCAAGAGACTTGAACCACTCATCGAAGATGGCTTGATCGATGCGGTGGTGCGCCAGCTGATGAGCGGCAAGGAAGCGATGGTATTCGTCGTGCGCTGCGGAGACGAGACGCGTTGTGCGAAAGTCTACAAGGAGGCCGAGAAGCGCAGCTTTCGGCAGGCCGTGGACTACACCGAAAACCGAAAGACCAAGAACAGTCGCCAAGCGCGCGCCATGGCCAAAGGCACGCGCTTCGGGCGGCAAGCACAGGAAAGAGCATGGCAGAGCGCCGAGGTGGATGCGCTCTACCGCCTGTCTGCTGCCGGCGTGCGTGTGCCCAAGCCGTATAACTTCCACGAAGGTGTGTTGTTGATGGAGCTCGTCACCAATGACGCGGGCGAGGCGGCGCCCCGGCTCAGTGACCTGGAGTTCACGCCAGAGTTGGCGAGAACCCTCCACCACCGCTTGATCACCGAGGTCGTGCGCATGCTTTGCGCTGGCGTGGTGCATGGCGATCTGAGCGAATACAACATCCTGATCGGCGGCGACGGCCCGGTGATCATCGACCTGCCGCAGGCCGTGGACGCGGCGGGCAACAACCACGCCGCCAGCATGCTGGAACGCGACGTGGCCAATCTGCGCACCTACTTTGGCCGTTTCGCGCCAGAGCTTCTGGCCACCGACTATGGCAAAGAGATCTGGGCGCTGTTTCAGGCCGGGACCTTGCGCCCCGACGCCCAGCTCACCGGCCGTTTCGAGCGCAGCGAGAAGGCTGTTGATCTGGATGGCGTGCTGCGCGAGATCGACGACGCAAGAGTCGAAGAAGCCGCCAAGCGGCTGCGCCTGCAGGCGGTGGAGTAGCGAACTACGACGAGGCCGTTGCAGGCGCTTGGGACTTGATTCGCGCGAGAAACGCACGGCGCGGCCGCGCGGAATCAAGGAGTGCGTGAAGCGTCAGCAGGAACGCGGTGTCCCCCGCCCGGAAGAACAAGATGTTGCCAAACCAGTCGCCGCCCGTTTCAGGGCAAGGAGCGTCCACCAGCACTCGCTTGAGCCGGTAGCTCCACACCCCACGCCTGAGGTTGCTGTCGTCATCGTAGGCGAAGATCACCGAGCGATATCCCTGAGCCTTCATCCGCGCCAGCAACCCATTCAAGGTGTCGAGCGTCTGCCCGGCGAAGTTGGTCCCGAACTCGAGCATGACGATCCGCGGCGCGACACGTGCAAGATCGAGGCTTTCCAATGCCTCGAAGTCGTGGCCTTCGGCATCGATCTTGAGAAACTCGACGCGATCGATGCCCTGGCTGACGCAGTATTCGCCCAGACGCAGGCAGGGAACTTCGATGAGCTCGGCGGTCTCGCCGTAGGGAGACGCCGACAGCCCAGACAAGCCCCGGGTGCGCGACTTGTGGAAGGACAGGGTGGCAGAAGCGGAGTTGGAAACGGCCGCGCCAATGACCCGCGCTTTGGATCCGAACGCAGCGGTGTTCTGTTTGAGGGTAGGCCTGGAGTCCGGGTCGGGCTCGAATAGATGCACCTCCCAGCCGCTGGGTCAGATAGGGCAGCGCAATCTGGCCGAAGCAGGCGCCGACATCGAGCATGCGCAATCCCTCGCTCATGTCGGCGTGGGCGCGAAAAAACGGTACCAGGAGAGATTCGTTGATCGCGATGTCGTCGAACGCGGAGAGCCCCGCTTCGAGCGCCTCTCCCGCGGGCACGAGCGCCGCGGTTCTCGCAACCAGTTCATCCGGGTTCAGCGCCGCGAGCTCTCGATAATAGTCGTCATAGGCGCCCACCAAATTTTCAAATGCAGTGCCGACCCGCTTCGAATAGGAGCGGGTGTCCTGGAACGGCGGATTGTCCCGAATCGACGCCGTCCTCAGCCGCGCGGCCAATCGCTCTCGCCTAGGGCGATCCTGCGCCAGCTGGACGGCGAGCGCGATATAGGCCTCGGTCGAATCTGCCACGACCTCCTGCATGCCCAGCTCGCGCAGCATCGACGCAGCATGGCCGGAACGGTTGGTGCTGCCGCGGCGGGCTACAGGCG
The DNA here is from genome assembly GCA_963741215.1 of uncultured beta proteobacterium. Taxonomy (GTDB): domain Bacteria; phylum Pseudomonadota; class Gammaproteobacteria; order Burkholderiales; family SHXO01; genus SHXO01. Next base: position 148,930 of record CAVUHQ010000035.1, on the reverse strand, counting down.
GCACGCCAGCCACCAGAGTGTCGACCACCGAGCAGGCGCCGGCGAAGGGAAAGGAATCGAGATAGATATCCGCCAATCCGATGATGCGGTGAACGTCTGCGCGTGTCGGCACTGGCTGCAGAATTTTCAAGCGATCGAGGGCAACGCCCGCGCTGGTCAATTGCGACGAGATCCGCGCCAGGAATGGCGCTCCCAGGTAGCTGCCGAGCCAGTTCGGGTTGAACGGCATCAGCACCAGCACGCTATTGGGCACTTGCGCCAGGATGCGCGCCCAAACCGCGGACAACTCCGGCAGGATCTTCAAGTAATTGGCCCCGGAAAAGAACATGATCCGGTCCTGCGGCAGGCCGAGGCTCTCGCGCGTGACCTGCATGCTGGCCCGATCCTGGTCGTACTGGAATGCGTAGACGTTGTTCGACCCCGGCATGAGGTACAGCAGTTCGGTGTAATGGTCGGGCGCGTCCTCGTTCGGAGCGTTCCACTCGGCGCTGAGCAGCACGTCCATCGCGTGCAGTCCGGTGGTCACCGGGGAGGCCTCGCTCGCCACCTGGACGCGCGCCAGACGATGCGCACCGAGCATCGCCGCCGAATTGCTGAACGCGCTCATGTTCGTGCCTATGAGCAGAATATCGAGGTCGTCGTTCCGCAACGCTTGTACCTGCGCCGCCAGGCTGTCCGCCGGCAGGGCTACGAAACGGTCGCAGCGCGAGGCGGCGTACTGCTCCAGCGCGTGTCCGGTCTTCCTGTTCGCATACAGGATGACTTCGAATTTCTCGCGGTCGAGGAAGTCGAGCGCCGCGATGACAAAAAAAACCTCCGTGTGCGGCAAGAATTCGTATGCGTAGATCCCGATCCGTATCCGGCCAGACCGCGCGGTGTGCGGCGGCAACGCGTACAAGCACCGGGCACCGGACCAGGAGAGCATGCGCGCGATGATGTCACCGCGCAGCCGGTACACCTCTCGCAGGTTGCGTTCGTTGAAATAGATCTGGAGGAAATTGGCCCGCTCGACAAAGACCTGCCCGAGTTCCCACACCACGGCATCTTCGCGGCCACTGTCGATCTCGTCGTGAAACAAGCGGACCGCCTGCAAGAGGTGAGCAGCGTAAGCCTCGGCATTGCCTTCGCCATTGAACACTTCCGGCATTTCGAGCAGAAAGGCGGCCCAATCCGCGCGCAGCCAGTCCGGTGCCGAGCGCAGCGGTGCAGGCACCGGCAGCTCATAGGCATAGGCGAGCAGCATTCCGGCGACCGCTGCGCCCGTGGCCGTCGGGCTATTCCAGCCCTGCGCGAGCGCGAGACGCAAGGCCCCGAGCTGCTCGGTTTCGTGCGCGTCGCGAGCCGGTGCCCGCAGCCCGCTGTCCTTGAGCGCTTCGCGAATAGGTCGCAGAGCGTCGCTCCACAGGCTCGACAGCGCCTCGGCAGGTTGTTGCAGAATGAAGTCGACCAGCTCCCACAGCCGTTGCCGCAGGTTTCCGGCGGTCCGCGCGTTGGGATTTTTCTTGAAAGCGTCGACAGCGGCCCGGACGTCGTCCACGCCTGCAGGGCGTGCCGTCGTTACAACTGCACTGTCGGAGACAACCGGAGTCGCAGTCGCTGACTCTTCTTGCGCCTTTTCCCTTCCAAGGAAACCGAACAACCGCCAATTTCTGCTCATGCTTCAGGGCCGATCCTGTTGTCCGACGATGCGCCGAGCCGGCAAATCAGAAGCTGTGGCGCAATATTCTGCTTGCGGACGGCTCGAGCAAGTGCGGCTTCAAGCAATTGGCCTGCCAGATGCGCAGTCGGTACGCTCAGCGACCCCGTCCCGCTGTTTCCCGCTGCCACTCGTCGCAGCGCTGCATTGCGGCGGGGGTGAACTCGGCCTGCGGCTCGTTACCCCCGATCACGAACATCAGGATGTGCTCCCGCTCGGGCTCGTCGTACGTGACGTTCATGAACCGTCGCGCCACCCCGACCGGGAGCGAGATCACGTCGAGCGGCTCGAGATCGACATATTCCATCGCTGCGCCCTCGTTCCACTCGCACCGCCAGCGTCCGGTCATCGCGATGAACGTCTCGTTCGTGTCGTGGTTGTGCATCAGCGGACCCTTGCCCGGTTTTGCGCGGCAGTAGCCCAGGTTGAAGCCTTCCGCGATGGCGATTGCCGCCATGCTCGAAGCATCCGCGCCAACCGGTGAGGTCGTCGCGTCGTTCTGCCGTTCCGCCGGTGGCTGGAAACCGATGACGTTGTAGAGCGTCCGGCGGCACTCAGGGACATCGCTGTCCGGCAATCCCCCGTCCGAACCTCTCAGGTCGTTGAAACGGGCCACGCGCTTCATCATCTCGTCGCGCGTCCACGCGCGGATGTGTCGCCAGTCTTTCATGCTTCCTCCTGTTTTCGATCGGTCTCTCGGCTGCTTTCGTTTTCGCTCCGAGATGCCTGCCGCGTCTAGCCGTAGTCGGCGCGATACCGCACCGAGAGGATATTATGAAACATCTGCGCCGGATGCCACAGCGCCTGGCAATCGACATTCAATCTGCAAGATTGCGCCGATAAACGATTTCCAGAATGTGTGGACGCGCACCTGCCATGCGAGTAGTGTACGTAGGGCTCACCGGGTTGCAGCCTGGAAGACAAGGGCATCAATTATTTGCCTTCCCCGAACTTGCGCCTGATTCAGGCGCTGCAACCCGGGGTGAGCAGAACCAGCGATCTGCGCCGACCGGTTGCTCTACGACCGGCCCACCGCACTTCTAGATCGCCGTTACCATAAGACTCCGGCTCCCATTGTGCGATCGACCCGGCGCGAGTTGGGGAGAGTGGCCATCAACAATCTAGACAAACTTGCGGCACTCATCAAGCGGGAGCGCAACACGTTGCTGTCGCGGTGGCGGCAGCAGGTGCGGCAACTCCCCTCGGCGCAGCGGCTCGATACTCCGACGCTCAACGACCATCTTCCCGGACTCATTGATGAATTGGCGATCGCACTCGAGTCCAACTCTACTGAGACGATCTCAGAGGCGCTCAGCGCAGGCAGCCCTCCAGCTCATGGGTTGCAGCGTGTCCAGGACGGTTTCGATATCGAAGAAGTGGTTGCCGAATACAACATCCTGCGCGATTGCATTCACGATCTCGCCGACAGCGCCGGCTTGGCTCTGCAAGGAAAGCCTTTCCACATTCTGAACCGTGTCTTGGACGGGGCGATCGGATTGGCCGTGCAAACCTACGCCACTCAGCGAGCGTTGGAAGTGCAGAAGCGCAGGGAAGAGTATCTCGCCTTCGTAGCGCACGATCTGCGGACTCCACTGAATGCCATCTCATTGGCTACGAGAGTTCTGGAGGGCACATTCGCCGAGCGCAGTGTCGGCGCTGACAGTGTGCAGATGCTGAGAACCCTGCGCCGCAACGTGCAGCATCTGGACGCGCTGGTCGGCAAGGTGATCAAGGAAAACACCAACCTCATTACAGAGATCGGCGTCAGGCTGGAGCGGCGTGCGTTCGATCTGTGGCCGCTGGTTGAGGCTCTCATTCACGATCTCCATCCAGTGGCAGGGACCGCCAGCACCCGGCTGGTCAACCGGGTGCCCGACGACCTGGTCGTCTTTGCAGACGCCAGCTTGTTGAGGCGCGTCTTTCAGAACTTGATTGCCAACGCCATCACTTACACGCCGCGCGGAGAGGTAATCATCGCGGCGCGGGAGCTTGGCGCGGACGGTGCCATCGAGTGCTGGGTGAGCGACAACGGTGCGGGAATTCCGACGGAGCGTCTCGAGAAGGTTTTCGACAAGCTGGAAACCGATTCTCAGAAGGAGGATGGATTGGGCCTGGGTCTGGCCATCGTGAAGACGTTTGTCGAAGCTCACGACGGGCATGTGACCGTCGAAAGCAAGGAAGGTCTCGGCACAACGTTCCGCTTTACGCTGCCGGCGATGGGAAAGTAAGCCGGACTGGTCCGCAAGCGCTGGATGCATGGCAGCGCGGGTGGCCATGCAGCCAATAGTCGGACTCTAAGCCCCAATTGCCTGGGCACCCGTAATAAACCCCCCAATTTCCCGTGACACGGGTATCATTAGCACTCGCCACCCACGAGTGCCAATAACATCCAAAGCACTCTAATTCAATAGGTTGAAAGGAGACAGATCGATGAATATCCGCCCCTTGCACGACCGCGTGATCGTTACGCGCCTGGAAGAGGCGCGCAAGACCGCCTCTGGCATCGTGATCCCGGACACTGCGGCAGAAAAGCCGGAGACCGGTGAAGTGATCGCCGTTGGTAACGGCAAAGTCCAGGAAGACGGCAAAGTGCGTCCCCTCGCAGTGAAGAAAGGCGACAAGATTCTCTTCGGCAAGTATTCGGGCCAGACCGTCAAGGTCGAAGGCACCGAATATCTGGTGATGCGCGAAGAAGACATCATGGGCGTGCTCGAGTGAGCGACGCTAAGTCCCGAGCTCATCCTCCCCTTGTAGATCCAGGAGTAACTATTTATGGCTGCTAAAGAAGTCAAATTCCACGATTCCGCCCGCAATCGCATCGTCGCCGGCGTGAACATTCTGGCCGACGCGGTCAAAGTGACCCTCGGCCCCAAGGGCCGCAACGTAGTGCTCGAGCGCTCGTTCGGCGCCCCGACCATCACCAAGGATGGCGTCTCGGTCGCCAAGGAGATCGAACTGAAGGACAAGTTCGAGAACATGGGCGCGCAGATGGTCAAGGAAGTGGCATCCAAGACCTCGGACGTGGCCGGTGACGGCACCACGACCGCTACATTGCTGGCCCAGTCCATCGTGCAGGAAGGCATGAAGTTCGTCGCCGCCGGCATGAACCCGATGGACCTGAAGCGTGGCATCGACAAAGCGGTGGAAACAGTGGTCGCGGAGCTGAAGAAGATCTCCAAGCCCACCACCACCAGCAAGGAGATCGCCCAGGTCGGCGCCATCTCCGCCAACGCGGACGAGTCGATCGGCAAGATCATCGCCGACGCGATGGAGAAGGTCGGCAAGGAAGGCGTCATCACCGTCGAAGACGGCAAGAGCCTCAACAACGAGCTGGAGCTGGTCGAGGGCATGCAATTCGACCGCGGCTACCTGTCCCCGTACTTCATCAACAGCCCCGAAAAGCAGATGTGTGTCCTGGATGATCCGTACATTCTCTTGTACGACAAGAAGATCTCCAGCATCCGCGACCTGTTGCCGGTGCTGGAACAAGTGGCGAAGGCCGGCCGTCCGCTGCTGATCATCGCCGAAGATCTGGAAGGCGAAGCGCTTGCTACCCTGGTGGTGAACAATATCCGCGGCATCCTCAAGACCTGCGCGGTGAAGGCCCCCGGCTTCGGCGATCGCCGCAAGGCCATGCTGGAAGACATCGCGGTCCTGACCGGCGGCACGCTGATCTCCGACGAAGTGGGCCTGCAACTCGAGAAGGCTACGCTGACCGATCTAGGCCAGGCCAAGCGCGTCGAGGCGGGCAAGGAAGAAACGACTGTCATCGACGGCGCGGGTGATCCCAAGCAGATCGAAGCGCGGGTAAAGAACATCCGCAAGCAGATCGACGACTCCACCAGCGACTACGACAAGGAAAAGCTGCAGGAGCGCGTAGCCAAGCTGGCGGGCGGTGTGGCGTTGATCAAAGTCGGCGCCGCGACCGAGATGGAAATGAAGGAGAAGAAGGCCCGCGTGGAAGATGCGCTGCACGCCACACGTGCCGCAGTCGAGGAAGGCATCGTGGCAGGCGGCGGTGTTGCGCTGATCCGCGCGCGCCAGTCGATCCAGACGCTGAAGGGCGCCAACCCCGACCAGGATGCCGGCATCAAGATCGTGATGCGGGCCCTGGAAGAGCCGCTGCGCCAGATCGTGGCCAATGCCGGTGCCGAACCCTCCGTGGTCCTGAACAAGATCCTGGAAGGCAAAGGCAACTTTGGCTACAACGCGTCCAACGACACCTATGGTGATCTGGTCGAAATGGGCGTGCTCGATCCGACCAAGGTTACGCGCTGCGCGCTGCAGAACGCTGCTTCGGTTGCGGCGCTTATCCTGACCACTGATGCCATGGTGGCGGAACTGCCGAAGGACGACGACCACGGACACGGTGGCGGCGGTGGCATGGGCGGCATGGGCGGTATGGGCGGCATGGGCATGTAAGTGCCCCCGCGTCACTCCGAAGTGACGCGATAGCTCCCGAACTTCTTGAGCTTCGAACGGCCTCTCCTGAATCCAGGAGGGGCCGTTTTCTTTGCGCTCGTGTAAACCCCCCCACTCTGACCCTCTCCAGCAAAGGGGAGAGGGATTGTTCCCTTGGCGGTCCTTTCCGCGGCAAACATTTTCCTTGACTTGGAAAATATCCGGCCCCGAGAATAGGCGCTTGGGCCCGCTTGCTCACCGAGCCGGCCAGACCAGGACTTCGGGGAGGACGAGCTGTGGTCGTGTTCCTGAGCATCGTCGGTGCGGTCATCGCCATCGCTATCCTGGTGGCGTTCCTGAACCGCTTCTATCGGAAGTCCACGCGCGACATCGCCTTGGTGCGCACCGGCTTCCGCGGCCAGAAAGTAGTGCTGTCCGGCGGTTGCCTCGTGCTGCCCTTCCTGCACAAGGTCGAAGAAATCAACATGCGCACCAACCGCGTGGAGGTCCATCGCACCGGAAGCAAGTCCCTGATCACTGCCGATCGTATCCGCGTGGACGTGGAACTGGAGTTCTACGTGCGTGTTCTGCCGACCGCAGACGGAGTGGCCACCGCCGGGCAGGCGATCGGTGCCCGGGCGCTCAATCCCGAAGGCATTCGCAACCTGCTGGAAGGCCGCTTCATCGATGCGCTGCAATCGGTAGCCGCCGCCGAAACGATGGACAAGCTGCACGAGAAGCGCGGCGAGTTCGTGCGGCACGTCGCCGATCAGCTGCGCGACAACCTCGGGCAGAACGGCATGCTGCTCGACTCGGTGTCGCTCACCCGCCTGGACCAGGCGCCCTTCGCGTCCCTGGACGAGAACAACGCATTCAACGCCGTCGGGATGCGGCAGCTGGCCGAGATCATCGCCACCAACAAGAAGCAGCGCACGCAGATCGAGGCCGAGGCGGACATCTCCGTGCGCCAGACTCAGCTCGAAGCGACCAAGCGGCGGCTGCAACTCCAGCAGCAGGAAGAGCAGGCCCAGCTGGTCCAGCGGCTCGAAATCGAAAAGACCAAGGCCGGGGCCGACGCCGAGGTCGCCAAAGCACGCGAGGATGCTATGGTGGCGAGCGAGAATGCGAGGATCGGGCGCGAGCGCGAGACCAAGGCGATGGAGCTCGCGAAGCAGCGGGAGCTGCGCAAGCTCGAGATCGATTCGAAGCTCAATTCGGAGCTGCACACCGTCGACAGCGCGATACGGCTCGCTGCCAAGCATGTAGAAGAAGCCAAAGCACAGGCCGAAGCCGAGCGTGCCCGCGCCGAGGTGGTGCTCGCGCAGGAGCACGTCCAGACCGAGCGCGAGCGCGCCATGGCGGACCGCTCGCGCGAGCTCGCCCTCAAGCGAGTCCTGGAGCAGGGCGAGGTCGACGCGGCGAAGGCGGAGACCGAGGCGGACGTGGTCATCAAGCGCGCCCAGGCCGAGTCCCAGGCCGTGCGCACCCGGGCCGAAGCCGAGCGCGTGCGGCTGCTGGCCGAGTCCGAGGGGGCCAAAGCGAGGATCGCGGCGGAGAACACCCGCAACGACACCGTGACGCAGCTGGAGCTCGAGCGCTACCGGCTGGACAAGCTGCCGGAGATCGTCGCGCAGATGATGAAGCCGGCCGAGAAGATCGAAAGCATCCGCATCCACCAGGTCAGCGGGCTGGGCGCGCCGGCTGGAACGTCAGGCGGCGGCACGGATGCCGCCTCGCGCCCGCCGGTCAACCAGGTACTGGACAGCATCCTGGGCATGGCGCTCCAGCTGCCGGCGTTGAAGAGCATCGGCGAGTCCATCGGCTACGATTTTTCGGCCGCATTGCCCAAGACGAAAGGCGGCGATGAGCCAGACAAAGCAAAGAAGTCGTGATCGTTCAATCCCGTCCTAACAGGGGAGGTGAGGCAAATGGCATTTACACGGCGTGAGTTCCTGACGGCAGCGGGTGCCGCCAGCGTTGCGGGCAGCCTGCCACGCGCAGTCTTGGCGCAGGGTAAAGACATCAAGCTGGGTTCGGTGCTCGACAACTCCGGCAACCTCGACATCTACGGCAAGCCGATGGTGATGTCCACACAGCTCGCGGTCGAGGAGATCAATGCGAGCGGCGGCCTGCTCGGACGCAAGATCCAGCTCATCCAGTACGACACGCAATCGGACATTGCGCTCTACACCAAGTATGCGCAGCAACTCGCGCGCGAGGACAAGGTCGATGTCGTGCACGGCGGGATCACTTCCGCTTCGCGCGAGGCGATCCGCCAGACCTTCCGGCGCAGCAACACGCTCTACTTCTACAACGTGCTGTACGAAGGCGGCGTGTGCGATCGCAACATCGTGGTCACCGGCACCACGCCGGCGCAAGCGGTGGAACCCATCGTCGAGCGCGCGATGAAACAGTGGGGCAACAAGGTCTACATTCTGGCGGCAGACTACAACTATGGGCAGATCACCGCGAAATGGCTGGCCCACTACATCCAGGCGCGGAAAGGGACTGTGGTCAAGACCGACTTCTTCCCGCTCGACGTGTCGGATTTCGGCTCCACCATCGCCAAGATCCAGCAGGAGAAGCCGACCTGGGTGGTCTCCGCCCTCGTAGGCGGCGCACACATGTCTTTCTACCGGCAGTGGGCGGCCTCGGGGATGAACAAGAAGATTCCGCTTGCCTCGACCACCTTCGGCGTCGGCAACGAGCACCTCGCGTTGTCCCCTGCGGAAGGAGACGGCATTCTCATCGCTGGTAACTACAGCCAGGAATCGCCGCTGCCGGCCAACAAGCAGTTTCTCGCCAAGTGGGGCAAGCGCTTCGGCGATACCAAGATCGTGCACGAGATCGCGGTGTCGCAGTACCACGGCATTCTCATGTGGGCGGAGTGCGTGCGCAAGGCAGGCACGCTGGATCGCGCAGCCATGCTCAAGGCGATCGAATCGAGCCCGTCGATCGAGGGTCCGGCCGGCAAGGTGACGATCGACGCCAAGACGCATCATGCCGCGCTCGACATCTTCGTGATGGAAGTCAAGAACCAGAAGCTCACCATCCTGGAGACGGTCAAGCAGCGGCCGCCGAGCGACACCGCCCAGTACTGCGATCTGCTGAAGAATCCGAACGAGAACAAGCAGTACGAGGTGAACATCTAGCTTCGGGTAGCAGTTCCGCCGCCGCACAGCAGCCAGATGGACTACGCCGGCGTAGTAACGCTTGAAATCCTGTACATGATCGCGTTCCTGGTGCTCACCAGCGCCGGGCTCGCGATCGTGTTCGGCATGATGCGGGTCATCAACCTCGCGCACGGCGAGTTCGTGATGCTGGGCGGCTACACGACCATCGCCTGCTCCCGCGCCGGCATCGACATCTATGTGGCGATGCTGGTGATCTCGCCGATCGTGGTTGGCGCTGATCGGTCTCGTCGTCGAGCGCGGGATCATCCGGTTTCTCTACGGCCGCATGATCGACACCATGCTCGCCACCTGGGGCTTGAGCCTGCTGCTCATCGGCCTGGTGACGCTGATCTTCGGCAATTCGGCGGTCAGCGTCCCTGCGCCGATCCCGGGATATCAGCTCGGCGAATACCAGATGGGAGGCTACAACCTCTTCATCATCCTGGTGACGACGGCGTTGATCATCGCGATGTGGGGCGTGCTGAAATTCACCCGCGCCGGGCTGATCGCCCGCGGTGCGATGCAGGGTCCCGACGTGGTGGCCTCGCTCGGCTACGACCCGAGCAAGGTCTACATGATCACGTTCACGGTCGGAGCGGCCCTGTCCGGGCTTGCCGGCGGCGTACTTGCGCCGCTGACCGGCCTGCTGCCTTCCGCCGGCGGCGCCTACATCGCGAAGGCGTTCATTACCGTGATCACTGGCGGCGCAGCAGTCATCTCCGGCACGCTGTCGAGCGCGGTGATCTTCGGCACCATCAATCAGATCGTTTCGTTCGCTGTCCACCCCGTGCTGGGCGAGATTGCGATGCTGGCGCTGGCGATCATCCTGCTGCGCCTGATGCCGAAGGGCATTACCGGCCGCTTCTTCCGGGACGGCACATGACCGCCTGGCAGTCGGCAGGGCGGATGCGCTGGGGTTGGTTCCTGCTGTCCTCGGCGGTGCTGGTGCTGTTGCCGCTGGTCGCCGAAACGTCCACTCCCACGCTCCTGCTGATCTGGGCGCTGTTCGCTCTCTCGCTCGGCATCATGTGGGGCTACGCCGGCCTGTTGAGCTTCGGGCACTCCGCCTATTTCGGCCTGGGCGCGTACACCTACGCGATCGCCGTGGTCAACATCGGTGAGAGCACGCTGCCTCTGCTGCTTTCGATGCTGATTCCGGCGGTCGTGGCGGCGGTGATCGGGGCCATGATGTTCTACGGACGCATCAGCGACGTCTACATGGGAGTCATCACGCTGGTGGTGACGCTCATCCTGTTCAAGTTCATGAGCGCGACGGCGGGCGACGCCTACGTGATCGGCGCCGCGCGGCTGGGCGGGTTCAACGGCATCCCGGGGTTTCAGACGCTCAACGTCCCGGGCCATGTGGAGATCTCCTTGTTCGGACTGCCGACCTACTACATCTGTGCGGCGGCGCTCCTGCTCGTGCTATCTGATTTGCCGCTGGATCCTGGCGCGCTCCTTCGGGCGCGTGCTGATCGGCATCCGCGAGAACGAGGCGCGCTGCGAGCTGATGGGCTACAACGTCCCCGCCTGCAAGACCGCTGATCTTCACCATCAGCGCGGCCATGGCCGGGCTCGCCGGCTGTCTGTTCGCCAACTGGGCCGAGATCGTGACGCCGCGTGTGTTCAGCCTCGGACAGGCGGCCGAGGTGCTCATCTGGGTGATCGTCGGTGGGCTCGGCACGCTGATCGGGCCGATCCTGGGTGCGATCGTGCTCGGTTACGTCAAGATCCGGCTGGGTGAGCAGACCGTGATCGACAACTCGCTGATCCTCGGTGCACTGCTGATCGTGGTGGTGCTCGCGATTCCGCGCGGCGTGGTGCCAGCCGTGCAACACCTGTGGGCCGCGCGCGGGCGCTGGGCGCGACGGCGCGGCGCGAAGGACGGCGGCGCACGCCGCAGGCTGGGCGTAACCGCCGAAGAGCGCTCATGACCGGCGTCGTCGAAACCCACGAGCTGACCATGCGCTTCGGCGGCGTGGTGGCGGTCGATGCCGTCAACTTCTCATTGCAGGAGCGTGAGCTGCGTTGCCTGATCGGCCCCAATGGCGCCGGCAAGAGCACGTTCTTCAAGTGCCTGACCGGCCAGTACCGCCTGACCCATGAGAACGGGCGCGTGCTGATCCGCGGCACCGACGTCATGGGCTGGCGCACGCATGAGATCGTGCGGCTCGGCGTCGGCATCAAGACACAAGTACCCTCGGTGATGAACGGGCTCAGCGTGCAGGAGAACCTGTGGCTCTCCGCGCGCCGCATTCACGGCTGGGCCGGAGCCAGTGGTGCGGTGGACGAAGTAACCGCCGAGCTGCGTCTAGGCGAGATCCTGCGGCGCCAGGTGGGCGAGCTGTCCCATGGTCAGCGGCAGATGGTCGAAATCGGCATCGTGCTGGTTCAGCGGCCCTGGCTCGTGCTGCTCGACGAGCCGGCCGCGGGCATGACCGGCGACGAGGTCGAGCGCTTGATCGGCGTGATTCGCCGCATCAACCAGATCGCGTCGGTCATCGTCGTGGACCACGACATGGGCTTCGTCCGCATGCTGGGATCGACGGTGACCGTGTTCCACCAAGGCTCGGTCCTGGTCGAGGGGCCGGCCGACCAGGTCCTCAACGATCCGATGGTGCGCGAGGTCTACATCGGGAACCGTGCGGCATGAAGCCGCGGACTCCACTGCCACGTCGTTGGCGTCGCCCGAGGGCGAGCAGAGCGCAGCCACGGGCCGGATCCTGCTCGAGGTGCGCGACGTGCGCTCGGGGTATGGGCGTGTCCCTGTGCTGCACGGCGTGAGCTTCCAGCTCGCCTGAAGGCGAAGCGCTGGGCATCGTCGGCCACAACGGCATGGGCAAGACCACGTTGCTGAAGACTCTGATGGGTTTGCTGCCAGCCACCGGTGGCCATATCACGCTCGACGGGACCGACGTCACGCGCGAGCCTGCACACGCGCGCAGCCGGCGCGGTCTGGCCTACGTGCCGCAGGGAAGAGGCATCCTGCCGGGCCTTTCCGCGCTCGACAATCTGCGCCTCGCGTGGACCGGCGATTCGCACGAGTCGGAGCAGGAAGCGGTCGAGCGCTGCGTGGGACTGTTCCCGCGTCTCGCGCCGCTGCTCGACCGGCGCGGCGGGACGCTGTCCGGCGGCGAGCAGCAGATGCTGGCGCTGGCGCGCGCGCTGGTGCCCAACCCGTGGATCATTCTGCTCGACGAACCCTCCGAAGGCGTGCAGCCCTCGATCGTGCATGAGATCGGGACAGATCCTCTCGCGGCTGAAGGCCGAGGCCAAGCTCGCGATCGTGATCGTCGAGCAGAACCTCGATCTCGTGCTGGACGTGGCGACTCGGATCGCCGTGCTGGAGCGCGGGCGTATCGCGCGGCAGTTTGGCCCCGAAGAAGTCGGCGCGGGCAGCGCGCTGGTCGATGCACTCGGGCTGGGGTCGGTGCGCATGACGCGTGGATCGCAGGCACCGGCCCGGCAGGCGCCGGCTCGCCCGCTCCCATCGCAGCGCGCGGCGCCCCACGAACCGGCGCCGCAGCAATCGTCGGCCGTCGTGCCGAGTATCAGACCAATTCCTTCCGCGGCTGCGGCCCAACCGCCGGCAACGTCCGCTTCATCGACCAGAATCACAGCCGGCGCGGCAGCGCCGAGAGCAGAGGTATCCATGAGCAACGTAAAGCGACCGACGCTCGAGCAGATGAAGGACATCGTGACCTCTCTGCACATGAGCATGTCCGACCGCGAAATCGGGGAGTACCTGGACGTCATGGAGGGCGACGTTCCAGGCCTACGACCGGCTGCAGCAGCTGCCCGACAATCTGCCGCCGGTGCGCTATCCGCGCACGCCGGGATATCGGCCTGGCGCCGCCGAGAACCCGCTCAACGCATGGGCGGTTAAGTCCGAAGTGCGTGGCGCACCCTACGGACCGCTGGCGGGCAAGCGTGTCGTGCTCAAGGACAATGTGTGCCTTGCCGGCGTGCCGATGATGAACGGTGCCTCGACGCTGGAAGGCTATGTTCCCGATGTCGACGCGACCATCGTCACCCGCATTCTCGATGCCGGCGGCACGATCCTGGGCAAGGCGCACTGCGAATACTTCTGCCTGTCCGGCGGCAGTCACACCTCCGCGCTCGGGACCGGTGCACAACCCGTACAAATACGGCTACTCCGCTGGAGGGTCGTCGTCGGGCTCGGGTGCGCTGGTAGGTGCCGGCGAAGTGGAGATGGCCATCGGTGGCGACCAGGGCGGCTCGATCCGGATGCCCGCCTGCTGGAGCGGTTGCTACGGGATGAAGGCCGACGCACGGGCTGGTTCCCTACACCGGCGTGATGCCCATCGAGGCGACCATCGACCACACGGGCCCGATGACGCGAACGGTTGCCGACAACGCGTTGCTGCTCGAAGTCATCGCCGGCGCCGACGGACTGGACCCGAGGCAATATGACGTGCGCGTGGACAAGTACACCGCCGCGCTGGGCCGAGGCGTGGCGGGGATGCGCATCGGGGTCGCTAAGCGAAGGCTTCGGACATGCCGTCGAGCGAGCACCGACGTGGATCAGAAGGTGCGCCAGGGCGCCGAGCGTCTGCGGGCGCTGGGGGCAGACCGTCGAGGACGTGTCCATTCCGATGCACCTGGACGGTCCTGCGATCTGGACCGCGATCGCGCTCGAAGGCCTCGAGATGCAGATGATGCACGGCAACGGCATGGGCTTCAACTGGAAAGGCCTGTACACCACCAGCCTGCTCGACGCCCACGCCAACTGGCGCGCACGGGCCAACGAGCTGTCCCGCACGCTGAAGATCTCCATGATGATCGGCGAATACTTCGTGCGCCACTATCGCGGCCACTTCTATGCCAAGGCCCAGAACCTCGGCCGCCTGCTGCGCCAGACCTACGACGAAACGCTCAATCGTTACGATCTGCTGCTGATGCCAACGCTGCCGATGAAGGCAACGCCGATGCCCGAGCAGAACGCTCCGCTGGCGCTGTATTGCCAGCGCGGCTTCGAGATGCTGCCCAACACCTGCCCGTTCGACGTGACCGGTCACCCGGCCATGAGCATCCCCTGCGGGATGAGCCAGGGGCTGCCGATCGGCATGATGCTGGTGGGCAAGCACTACAACGAGTCGACCATCTATCGAGCGGCGCATGCGTTCGAACAGCTGGGGGATTGGCGGGGGTTTTAGTGCGGACGCGAGCGAACCCCTTCTCCTCCGACTGGCTGCGCGGCGGGCGTGACGAGGCTCGGCGGCCGCGCGGAGACCTTTCGTACGTCCGCGGGGCGACGGACGACCCGCTCAAGTTTCTGACCATCCCGGCGCTGCTCGATCGCGCGGTGATGCGCCACGGCGCGCGCGACGCGCTGATCTACGCGCCCTCGGGCGAGCGGCTGTCCTGGCACGACTTGAAGCGCCGCTCCGACGACGTCGCCGCCGGACTGCTGGCCCTGGGTGTGCAGCGCGGAGACCGGGTCGGGATCTGGGCGCCGAATTGCGTCGAGTGGGTGCTGGTGCAGTTCGGCACCGCGCGCATCGGTGCGATCCTGGTCAACATCAACCCGGCCTATCGCGTCACTGAGCTGGAGTATGCGCTGCAGCAAAGTCAGACTGCCGCGTTCTGGTGATGGCGGCTCGGTTGAAGTCGAGCGACTACGTGGCGATGCTGAAGTCGCTCGCTCCGGAGCTCGACAGAGGGTCGCGCGTCACAGCCGCTCGCACTCGAGCGCTTTCCGCGCCTCGAGCGCGTCGTGCTGATCGGCGATGGTCCTCGGCCTTCCGGCATGCTTGGGTTCGATGAGCTTACCGCGCTCGCCGGTCCGGCGCATCGCGGCCGGCTTGCGGGCCTGAGCGCGGCGCTCGAGCCCGACGACGCGATCAACATCCAGTTTACGAGCGGCACCACCGGAGCGCCGAAGGGCGCCACGCTGTCGCACTACAACGTTGTGAACAACGCCCGCTACAGCGCGAAAGCGATGCGGCTGGCCGAGCGCGATCGCCTGTGCATCCCGGTCCCGCTGTATCACTGCTTCGGGATGGTGCTCGGCGTGCTCGTCTGCACCGCCACCGGCGCCGCAATGGTGTTCCCGGGCGCCAGCTTCGACGCCGAGGAAACCCTGCGCACCGTGCAGGAGCAGCGTTGCACCGCGCTGCATGGCGTACCGACGATGTTCATCGCCCAGCTCGATCATCCGCGCTTCGCAGCCTACGACCCAACGTCACTTCGCACCGGGATCATGGCGGGTGCCCCATGCCCGGTCGAAGTCATGCGGCGTGTGATCGCGGAGATGCACATGACCGAGGTGACGATCGGCTACGGCATGACCGAGACCAGCCCGATATCGTTTCAGTCGAGCACGGACGATCCGCTCGATCGGCGCGTCTCGACCGTGGGCAGGATCCAGCCGCACTGCGAGGTGAAGGTCATCGACACCAACGGCCGGATCGTCCCGGTCGGCACGGCAGGGCGAACTGTGCACGCGCGGGTATCTAGTGATGCATGGTTACTGGGAGGATCCCGCGCACACGCGCGAAGCGATCGACGCCGGCCGGCTGGATGCACAGCGGCGATCTCGCGACGATCGATGCCGACGGCTACTGCAACATCGTGGGACGCGTAAAGGACATGGTGATCCGCGGCGGGGAGAACGTGTTCCCGCGCGAGGTGGAGGAGTACCTCTATCGACACCCCAAGGTGCTCGAGGCGCAGGTTTTCGGCGTGCCCGACCCGAAGCTGGGCGAAGAGGTGTGCGCGTGGATCGTGCTCAAGCCGGGTACCAGCGCTACCGAGGAGGAGGTCCGCGAGTTCTGCCGCGGCCAGATCGCCCATTACAAGATTCCACGCCACGTGCGGCTGGTCGCCGAGCTGCCCAAGACCGTGACCGGCAAGGCGCAGAAGTTCGCTATGCGCGAAGCGATGATGCGGGAGCTAGGTTCGAGGCAGGAGCGCACGGCATGACAAGTGCGCGGCAGGCCGCAACGAGTGGGAGGTCGAGAAGCGGTGCGGCGCGTTTATCCGTCCCTGACGAATGCAAACGGCGAGTTCCCGGAAGGCATCGACTGCGCTGCGCCGGTTCCGGAAGTCAACCTGTACACACCACCGATGCCGTCGCACTTCGAGTGACGGTACCTTTCACTGCGTTCACCACGCACGCTACCGCTGTACCGGGCGCTGTAACGCTGCAGTTGCCGGTTGGCGACGCGGCGATGGAATAGGTCACACCGTTCGAGTTCGGCACCAGCTGAGCTGGCGTTCCGCCAACCATCAAGGGCGCCAGCAGAGTCGCGGTGCAGACGTTTGCGGCGTTGAGCCGCTGAACGCCGGACATCGCCGAACTCACCGCCGAAAGCTCCGAAATTGATCCCGCTGCTGGAAGTAAGCGCGGCGGCAACACTTTGCACGGAAGCATCCAGCGCTTGACTGGAGAGGTTGATGAATCTGGGGATCGCAACGGCGGCAAGAATCCCGAGGACGACGATGACAGCGATCAGCTCGATCAATGTAAAGCCCTCTGACGTTCTCTTCATGGACTCGTCGCGGATGATCAAGGGAGGCGAAATAATAGCAGAGGCGAGGTCTTCCTTACGATACGCTTACCGCTCGGCCTGCCGGCCAAGTCTCGCGTCGGCAGCGCGCGGATGAGTTGTCTGGCTCATTTCAGAGGTCCTGCGCAGGTGGCGCCAGCTCATCCAAGTGTCTCGCGTCCGGTGGACAGGCGCCCAGCCAGGCCCAATAATCCGCGAGCCCAACCGACGACGTTCCACATGACACCTCGGCTCGCGCCGCACCAAAAACGGGTCTGCACTCGCGTTTGCATCTCCCTGCTGATCGCTGGCCTGGTTTGCTGCACGACATCGGGCTGTGGCGGCAACTCCGGCAGCAAGGCGGATCCAGCCGTTGTCAAGCGGTACGCCGACCGCGGCTATACGCCGGACCATCACTACGAGACCACGACGAGCCAAGACACGTGGACGATCGGCTCGGAAGCCGTCGACATCGTGCTGGTCGTTCCGTCGCAGGCCGGAATGTATCCGCTCGTGGTCTACCTGCCTGGCCTCGGAGAATCGCCCAACGCGGGAGTGCTCTGGCGTCAGACCTGGGCGCGCACGGGCTATGCCGTGCTTTCCGCGCAGCCGACCCGGTACGGCAAGGCGGTCTGGTCATCGAGCGCCGCGCGCGCAGGTGAATTCTTCGCCATCGCCAAAGACGCTTTTTCGGTGCGCTCGCTCGCGACACGCACCCAACTCGTGCAAGGCATCCTCGACGAAGCGTCTCGCCGGCAGCGCAGCGGCAGGGCGCCAGGGTTCGCACGCATCGACGTATCCCGCATCGCCATCACCGGATTCGATCTGGGCGCTCAAACCGCCTTGATGTTTGCCGGTGAGAACGTTCGCGGCGTGGAGCCGGTGCAGCCGTCCCCTGCGGTCAAGTGCGTGGTGGCTTTGAGCCCCTACGCGGATTTCTCCGGCATGGGAATGGAGAGCAACTTTGTCACCATTCGTCTGCCGGTGCTCTCGGTGACCAGCCCCGGGGATACCGACGCGTACGGCCTGGTCACCGCGGCGTCCATCCGCCGCGCGCCGTTTCAATTCATGCCGCCCGGCGAGAAAACGCTGCTGGTCTTGTCCAGCGCACCCCACTCCCTGCTCGCGGGAGGGGCTCTCCCCGACAAGCGTCCGGAGCAGGAAGGGGGGGCATCGCCCGCCGCGATAGACGAGGCTGGACCGGATGCTCGCATCGTAAGCGACGAAACTTCCGAGACCAACGGCGCGGGCTATGACAAGAAGCGGCGCGCAACAAACGCCTCCCGTGGTGGCCAAGCGCCGCAACGCGCAAAAGAGCAGACGCAGGTCCAGGCCGTAACCACGGCCTATCTCGATGCCATCGTCAAGAACGATGCGCTGGCTTCCGAGTGGCTGTCCAGGAATGCCAAGGGCTGGCTGGGAGACTCCGCGGAGCTGTTGTCCAAATGAGTGGATTTACGCCGCTTGTCTTTTTGTCCGGCACAAACTATGGTTGAAGCAAACCGACAGCCTGGGGAGGCATCGATGAAGCGAGTTCTGTGGTGGCTGCTGTTGTGTGGCTCGATGATTTGCGTCGTTTCGGGACTCGCCGACGAACCGGCGGCCCCGGCGCCGGGTGCTGCCGCGCCTGCCGCACCGACTGCGCCGTTCATGTTGGAGGTGGCCAAGCTCAATTCCGGGGATACCGCCTGGATGCTGACCTCCACCGCGCTGGTCCTGCTCATGACGATCCCGGGCCTCGCGCTGTTCTATGGCGGCATGGTGCGCAAGAAGAACGTGCTCGCCACGGTGATGCAGAGCTTCGCCATCACCTGCCTGGTGACCGTGCTCTGGATGATGATCGGCTACAGCCTTGCGTTCACTCCCGGGACGACCGCCTTTCTCGGCAGCATGGACCGTTTCTTCCTGTCGGGCATGGCCTACGTCAACGGCGCGAAGCTCAGCGTGTCGCACCTCGCACCGACCATCCCCGAATCGGTGTACATGTGCTTTCAGATGACCTTCGCGATCATCACGCCGGCGCTGATCGCGGGAGCGTTTGCCGATCGCATGAAGTTTTCGGCGATGCTGTGGTTCATGGCGTTGTGGTCGCTTCTGGTCTACGCGCCGATCGCACACTGGGTCTGGGAGCCGAGCGGCTGGCTCGCGAGCCGCGGCGTGCTCGACTTCGCCGGCGGGACCGTCGTGCACATCAACGCAGGTGTGGCCGGGCTCGCTGCCGCGCTGGTGATGGGCAAGCGCATCGGCTATGGCAAGGAGGCGATGCCGCCGCACAACCTAGTGCTCACGCTGGCAGGTGCATCGCTGCTCTGGGTCGGATGGTTCGGCTTCAACGCCGGCTCCGCGGTGGCGGCGGATGGGCGCGCGGGGATGGCAATGGCGGTAACGCAAATCGCAACCGCCGCCGCTGCGCTCGCGTGGATGTCGGTGGAATGGATCGTCAAAGGCAAGCCGAGCGTACTCGGCATCGCATCCGGGGCCGTTGCCGGGCTGGTCGCGATTACGCCTGCTTCCGGCTTTGTCGCCCCCGGCGGGTCTCTGGTGATCGGCATTGCCGCCGGGTTGCTTTGCTTCTGGGGCTCCACGACCTTGAAAAGAATGATGGGTTACGACGACTCCCTGGACGCCTTCGGCGTGCACGGAGTTGGCGGGATCACCGGCGCCATCCTCACGGGGGTTTTTGCCGTCAAGGATATTGGGGGCACCGCCGGCCTCTTGGAAGGCAATGGGGCTCAGGTGCTCGTGCAACTGATCGGCGTTCTGTCCACCCTGGTGTACGGGTTCGTGGTCAGTGTCCTCATCCTGAAGGGAGTGGATCTCGCCATCGGGCTGCGTGTGACGGAAGAGCAGGAGCGCCAGGGGTTGGACGTGAGCCTGCACGGGGAAAGCGTGTAGCCAGTGGACATCCGGGTCCCTCGCCCTCCGGGAGAGGGTGCGTGAGGACCGCGAGACGGTGCCAAACGACGGACGCACCCAACCACGCGGCTCTACCTGCAAGACGACCACTGCTTCGAAACCGACGCGAGTGTCGTCGCGGTCCGAGAGAACTGCATAGCCTTCGATCGGACCTGCTTCTATCCAGGCGGCGGTGGCCAGCCTCCTGATCAGGGCTCGGTCCGCTTGAGCAGTGGCGAGGTGCTCGACATCGCGTCCGTTCACGCGAATGAGGACGACATCCTCTGGCACGAGGTGAAGTCCGGACTACCTGCCGGCATTGTCGGAGAGCCAGCGCGACTGACCCTGGATCGCGATCGCCGCCTCGCCCTCACTCGCTACCACACCGTCCTGCATGTCCTCAATACGATTGCGTTGAGAGACTACGGCGGATGGATCACCGGAGTGCAGATCGCAGTCGACTATTCGCGCATCGACTTCAAGCTCGAAGGCTTTTCCGCTGCGCTGTGCGCTGAGCTGGAACGGAAAGTCAACACCGTTCTCGAGGCGAATCACGCGCTACGGGCGCACTACATTTCTGAACAAGAGTTTCGCCAGCGCGAAGATCTGCTCCGGACGCTGGAGGTCAAACCGCCCATATCGCAGGGCCGCGTGCGGGTGGTGGAGATTGAAGGCTTCGATGCCCAAGCCTGTGGCGGAACGCATGTGAGCAGCACGTCGGAGGTCGGACGGTTCTCGATCTTCCGGACCGAGAACAAGGGGAAGATCAACAAGCGTCTGTACGTACGGCTCGATTGAAGCGCGGACGAAAGATCTCCGTCGGGGACTTGAATTCACGTCACGCGCGCAGTCTGCCGCGACGTGCGCGTGGTCGATCTGACGGCCGGCAAGCTCCAAGCCTTAAGGAAGGATCGGCGCGTCCTCAGGCGAGGCGCAGACGGGGTCGTGCTGCCGAAGCGCGCCGAGTCGAGCAGCTTCGCGTTGATCGCCACGATCACGGTGCTGGCGGCCATGAACACCGCGCCGACGGCAGGCGACAGGAAAAATCCCAGCCCCGCCGTCACTCCTGCTGCGAGAGGGATGGCGATGGCGTTGTAGCCCGTTGCCCACCACAGGTTCTGCACCATCTTCCGGTAGGTTGCGCGCGAGAGGTTGAGAATCGAAACCACGTCGAGCGGATTGCTTCGAACCAGCACGACGTCCGCCGCTTCGATCGCTACATTGGTGCCGGCTCCCATCGCGATGCCCAGGTCCGACGCCGCCAGCGCCGGCGCGTCGTTGACGCCGTCTCCCACCATGGCCACGGTCAGGCCGCGCGACTTCACCTCCTGGATCTTGCTCGCCTTGTCTGCGGGAAGCACTTCGGCAAAATGATCGTCGAGCCCGAGTTCATCGGCCACGGCCTTGGCCACGGCGCGGTTATCTCCGGTGAGCATGATGCATTGCAGTCCCATCGCCTTGAGCTTCGCCACGGCCGCGCGTGATTCGGGGCGCACGACGTCAGCGAGCGCGATCGCGCCGATCGGTGCACGGTTGCGGAGCACGTAGACTACGGTCTTGCTTTGCGTCGCGAGCAGGCTGACGCGCTGCTGCTCGAGCCCGATGCCCTGCTGCTCGAGATAGCCGGGGCTGACCACAGCGATCTCGTCCGCGCCGATCCGTGCGACCGCACCTTGGCCGGTGATGTTGCGGAAGTCGCCGATGTGTGCGAGCGCAAGCGACAGCTCCTTGGCTCTCTGTACGATCCCACGCGCAATCGGATGCCCGGATTGCGACTCGAGTGAGGCGGCAAGCCGGAGCACCTCACCCTCGTCCGTATCGCCAAGCGCGATCACGTCGGTCACGCCGAAGCGTCCCTCCGTCAACGTCCCCGTCTTGTCGAACACCACCGCGCCCAACTCCCGGCCACGCTCGAACGCGGCGCGATCTCGTATCAGCAATCCGCTTCTCGCGGCGAGTGTGGTGCTCACCGCGACGACCAGCGGCACCGCAAGCCCGAGTGCGTGCGGGCAGGCAATGACCATGACCGTCACCATTCTCTCAATCGCGAACGCGAATCCGCGGTCGGCGAGCAGCCAGACCATCAGAGTCGCCAGGCCGGTACCGAGCGCAATAAAAGTCAGCCACAGCGCCGCGCGGTTGGCGAGATCCTGGGTGCGCGAGCGTGAGGCCTGCGCCTGCCTCACGAGCTCGATAACCTGGGATAGATAGGTGTCCTTGCCGGTCTTGCGTACCTCGATGGTGAGCGCGCCTTCGCCGTTGATCGCTCCTCCGATCACCTGGTCGCCCACGTCACGCGTCACCGGCTTCGATTCACCGGTGAGCAGAGATTCATCCAGGCTGCTGCGGCCCTCCACGATCAGCCCGTCGGTCGGCACGCGCTCGCCGGGCTTCACCAGGACGCGGTCGCCGGGCTGCAGACCGCTAACGGGCACATCTTGCTGGCTGCCATCGGCTGCAAGCCTGTGGGCAACCGTGGGCAGCAGTTCGACCAGCGCTTTGAGCGCGCCGGATGCGCCCATCACCGACTTCATCTCGATCCAGTGGCCGAGCAGCATGACGTCGATCAGAGTGGCGAGCTCCCAGAACAACACGTTCCCGTGCAGGCCTAACACGACCGCGGTCGAGTAGATGTAGGCGACACTGATCGCAAGCGAGATCAGAGTCATCATGCCGGGCTGGCGCTGCTTCAGTTCGGCTGTGAGTCCAATCAGGAACGGCCAGCCGCCGTAGAAATACACGGCGCTGGACAGAATCAGGAGCACCAGCAGCGAGCCTGGGAAAGTGATTGCTCCGATGAAGCCGAAGCCGTGCATACCCGCGGGCGACAGCAGCAGGATCGGAACCGTCAGGGCCAGACAGACCCAGAACCGGCGGCGGTAGTCGGCCACCATTCCGGAATGGTCGTGTCCAGCGTGCATCGTTGCGGTGCCCGTCGCGGACGAAGCGCTGGGATGGTCGTGGTGGTGGGTGTGATCGTGGGTCATGGTCTCGACTCGAAAACGGCACGCTTCGACTCTGTGGCTGACGCCACTAATCTGTTCGACCTGATCCTTCGACTCCGGGCGCAACGCGCCCTACGCTCAGGACGAACGGACTAGGGGTGCACTGCGTCCGGAGTCGACGAATCAGCGCGTACGGGTTGTTGGAACTTTGCATCAACCTGTCAGTTGAACGGGTGGCTGTGATGGTCGTGGTGGGGTTCCTTACCGGGTCCGGCCAGTGCCTGATACCGGTCCGGCGTGAGCTCGGGCAGCTTTCTGCACGAACGCGACGATCGCCCAAATGCGTGCTGTCGTTGTGAGCCGCGCCCCACGCCGGCATCGCGGACATCTTGATGCCGTGCTTGATAACCCAGAACTTTGCGGCCGGCGTGGCCTGGAAGCGCGCGGTCAAGTCCGGCGGCTTGGGATAAAGGCCATTGCGGAGCTCCGAGTGTTTTCGCCCTGGAGCGAGATGGCACCCAGCGCACATTTCCGCGTAGTGCTTCGCGCCTTCTTCAATGAGCTTCGGATCGTCCAGCGGCGGCACCTGGATATCCTTGCTGCGCGCGGCGATCGATCGGTCGCGTACAGTTCGATCACGAAGACGCAAAGGCCGAGTGCGGTACGTCGGCCGCGACGTCGAAGATGCCGAGATAGATGACGAGCGCGCCGAGGACGCACAGCTCCGATCAGCAGGGCAATTCTGAGCAGCTCACGAGCCGATTTCATTCAACTCCGGTGCCTTGGTGTCTTCCAGCTTCCACGCTACGGTTCCCGGCGGATGCTCGTACCAGCCCGGATCGCGATAGTCGTCGCGCGCCAGGCTCTCGCGCACCTTGATGACGGTGAACATGCCGCCCATCTCGAGCGGACCGAACGGGCCCTCGCCCATCATCATGGGCAGCGTGTTCTCGGGCAACGGCATCTGCATCTCGGCCATGTCGGCCATGCCGTCCTGGCCCATCGACATGTAGCCCGGCACCAGCGACTGGATCTTGCCGTCGAGGTCGTCGTGCTTCACGCCCAGCATGTTGGGGACGGCGTGGCCCATCGCGTTCATGGTGTGGTGCGACTTGTGGCAGTGCAGCGGCCAGTCGCCGGGCTCGTCGGCGACGAACTCCATCGCGCGAATCGCGCCGACCGCGACGTTCACGGTGGCCTCCGGGATACTGCGCGCCGCGCGGGACCTGCCCGCCCTCGGTCTCCGTGACCGTGAAGGAGAAGCCGTGAATGTGGATCGGGTGATCGTGCATGCTCATGTTGGCGATGCGGATGCGCACGCGATCGCCCTTTGCGCACCACCAGCGGATCGATGCCCGGGAACACGCGGCTGTTGAACGTCCACAGATTGAACTCGGTCATCGTCGTGGGCTTGGCGATGTAGGTCCCCGGATCGATGTCCCAGGCGTGCAGCATGAAGCAGAAGTCGCGATCCACCCGCGGCTCGCGCGGTACCTTGGGATGGATGATGAACATGCCCATCATGCCCACCGCCGCTTGCACCATTTCGTCCGCGTGCGGGTGATACATGAAGCTGCCGTGCTGGCGCAGCGTGAACTCGTACACGTAGGTCTCGCCGGGCTTGATGTGCGGCTGCGTGAGCCCGCCGACGCCGTCCATTCCGTTGGGCAGAAAGATGCCGTGCCAATGAATGGTGGTGTGCTCCGGCAATCGGTTGGTCACCAGAATGCGCACGCGGTCGCCTTCCACCGCTTCGATGGTCGGGCCGGGCGTGCGAGCCGTTGTAGCCCCAGCAATTCACCATCATGCCGGGCGCGAACTCGCGCTTGACCGGTTCGGCGACCAGATGAAACACCTTCACGCCGTTGTCCATCTTCCACGGCAGCGAGCTGCCGTTGAGCGTGACCACCGGCGTGTAACTCTGGCCAGGCGGCGCAGGAATCGGCGGCTGCGTTGCGGCGGCCGCTGGTCTGCCGCGGAGGCATTGCGCCGGTCGCGGCGATGCGCACCGCCGGCCAGCAGTGCCGCGCCGGTCTTGAGAATTTGACGACGAGTGATCATGGTTACTTGTCTCCGTGTCATGTTCATGGTCATCGATGTGATTGGAGTTTCGTCCGGTCGGGCTGTCGGCTTGCGGTTCCGGCGAGGCGGTCGCCGCAGCGACCCTTCCGCCGACCGCGCGTTCGAGGTCGGTCCAGGCGAGCCAGAACTCCCGTTGGCCGAGACGTACTGGCGTGCGGTCTGCACCTGCGCCTGCTTGGCCAACAGCAGATCATAGACGCCGACCAGCATGCCGTTGTAGAACTTCAGCGTCTCGCTCCGACGATGGTCTGCTGCAAGGGCAGCATGACTGTCGTGGTAATGGCGCACCATCGCGTGGGACGCGGCCAGACGCATGCGCGCTTCACGTGCTCTCCGAGCGGATGTCCACGGCGAGCGCGGCGACGCGCTCCTGGCTGCGCCTCGACTCTGCCTCGGCGCGCGCTACGTTCGCCTGCTGCTGATTGAAGATCGGCAGTCCCAGCTCGATCGTCGGTCCGACGAACTTGTCGCCGTTCGGCTCGCGCTTGTAAGCGACGCCGATCCCGAACGGACTCAAGTAGCGGAATTGCCGAGTCAGGCTCAACGCCTGTGCTGCGGCTTTCGGCCTCTTTCTTTGCGGCAGCAAGGTCGAGACGTTGCGATACAGCCTGGCTTCGATGTCGCTCCACCGAGGGCAGCGAGGCCGGCACTGCGCGGCAGCGCGTGCCGGAATCTCTCCAGCGCGTGTCCGCGCCCCCACAAACCCATCAAGCGGTTGAGCCTTTCGCGGTCGGAAGCGAGCTGCGCCTCCGCCTGCGCCACCTCGAGCAGTGTTTGCGCATAGAACGCCTGCTGCACCGCCTGATCGCGCCGGCTCAGATTCCCTGCCGCGCGTTGCCGCTCGGCCAGCTCCGCCGCGGCTTCGGTGGCACTCACCACCTGCCGCGCGAGCGTCGAGCGCCTGCGCAGTCGCCGACCACGGTGTAGTACTGCGCCTGAACCTGCCAGTGCGAGGTCCGACGACGCGGTTGGCGACTTCGCAGCGTGACGCGCTCGGCAGCGGCCTCGCCCACTTTCTTGCGCGCCGACAGGCTGAGCACGCCGACGAAGTCCTGCACGATGGACGCCTCGGGGATGGTCCCGCGCATGCCCGGAGTAAAGGTGAGCGAGAACACCGGATTCTCGAGCAGACCCGCTTCCACCAGATCGGCTTGCGCCACGCCGAGACTCGCATAAGTTGCCTGCAGATCGCGGTTGTTCGAGCAGCGCGATCTGCACCGCGGCATCCACGCGTCAGTTCCTGCTGCAGGAGACGGTGCACGGCCGCTTGAGCGCGGCGGTCCTGCTCGCTGTTCTGCGTGAATGTGATGTTCTTCTCCAGGCGCTGGCCCACGGCGTCGCGAACGTCTGGAAAGCGCGCGTCCTGCTGTACGGCTGCGCAGCCGGCCAACGCCAGGAGAACGAGAGCTGCCGCGACGCCCCAGCGGTCAATGATGATGCTCATGGCCGCTCTCCGTCGTGGGTGGTTCGGGCGGCGGGGCCGCTGGAGTGTCGGCGTTCTGCTTGCTGCGGCCGCCGAACGACCTGTAGTTGGCCAGCGTGTCAGACGGTGGTTGCATAGATGCCGCGGGCGCCTCCGGATTCGCGGGATGATCCTTCGTGTACTCCGGCGGCGGTGTGGTGGCGCAGGCGGTCAGAACTAAGCCTGCCGCCGCAATTGACATGGTGCGCTTGATGAAATCCATCTCGTTCCTCTCTGCTCGTCGTCCATTGCGGCGAACTCGAGCGTGACTCGAGTCGCGCGCTGGCGCCGCGCGCTGCGTTCGGCAGGCGGCAAGCGGCGCACGGGCCGCGGCGTCGAAGAACGGAATATCCGGCGCTCAACGCCGGCGAAGAACTTCGGCCGCGGTCAGGCGACCGCGGCTAAGGGAGGACGTTTGCGCCGTTCGGGGACGAACAGCGGAGGAATGGAAGGGGAGACTGGAGTGTAGTGCTTGCCGCCCATCGCCACGAGGTCGCGCTGCGCTGGCAGCACGGCAGGGGCGCACGCGAGGTGACAGGCACCGCAGTCGTTGCAGTCGAGTCCGACGGAACCTAGGTGATGAGTACCCGGCGTTGCGCCATCCGTTGTGAGCGCAGCATGGTGATGAGCGTGATCCGAAACGGCCTGCTGTGCTGGATGCCCGTCGCCAGGGACGCTCGGCTGCACCCCGTGCATCGCATGCTTGCAGAACGGCATGGCGACCGCAGCGAACCCCTGCAGGGGCAGCCACAGAACCATGAGCACAGCTATGAGCGAGCGTCGCACAGACATCCGGTCAGTATACTCAATTGGGCGCGGGGGATGGACCGCCCGCGTTCAGCTCAGACAAGCTCCGGCGACATCACTGCTCGCACCACGAGCTGGCCTTGCTCGCCACGCATGCGGTGGGTGAGCCACCAGATCGCACCCTTCTTGATGTTCCAGTCCGCCGACTCACCTGCAACGAGGTACGCCGCCACCTGACCCAGCGTGGGTTGATGCCCGACGACCAGCACCGCGCCTTTGTGCTCGGGCCAGCCTGCGGCCGACAAGACCGCGGTGTAGGGAGCGCCCGGGCTGATTTCTTTGACGGTCGTATAGTCCCGCGTCAGTGCCTCCGCGGTCTGTCGCGCGCGGATAGCCGGGCTCACCAGAGTGCGAGCTTCCTTCGGTAGATGGCGCGAGAGCCACCGCGCCATCTCCGCCGCCTGCTTGTGCCCCTTCGCAGTCAGCTCCCGTGCCAGATCGGGAGAGCCGTCCTCCGCTTCTGCGTGCCGCCAGAGAATGAGGTCCATGATCGTGATCCGTGAGGGGTGAAGAGTGAACCCTTTACAACACTCCAACCGCGATCTTCTTGCCCGGCAATGCTTGCGATCTGAATTCTAGCCTTTCACCCTTCACTCTTCACCCTTCACGCCCTTCCCCGACGCCTTTGACTTCCAAAACACACCGCACTGCCGAAATCGTTCCCAAGCCGCCGGGAGCTGTTCGAGGTGGGCACGGGTGCTGGCTGCGGTCCAGCCGCGCAGCAGTCCCACGCCTTCCAGCCTTTGGCCGCTGCCCTCGGTCTCGCGCAGCGGCTCGAGCAATCGTTCCACGGTGGCGGCATCGTTGAGGCCACCCAGCAACTCCTGCAGCCCCGCCAGTGCATTCGAGTATTCGCGCACGTCCTTCTTCTCGTATAGAGCGGAAAAGAAATCTGCCGCATAGCGCAGCTTCTTGATCTCGATGCGCAGCGCATGCAGGCCGGCGGGGTCCAGCTCGGCCAGATGGTGGCCGCTCTTCAAGACTTTCCTTTGTCGCTGGGCGAGCATGCCTGCGGCGAACTCGAGCAGCGGCTGCGAGCGCTGCGCGGCAGCAGTATCGTCCACGTGCTGCAACCAGGGCTCGCGCATGAACACGCCGGTGAGCCTGAGCAGCAAAGCAGTATAGCGGGCAGAAGCCACAGCTTCGCGCGCGGAAGCGTCGGCACCCGCGCGCAACTCGGCGGTGCGCTCGATGAGCCAATGCAGCCCTGCCTCGCCGGGAAAAGCAGCGCACACCGCTGGCAGCGTTTCGATGGCGAACACATCCCAGTCGCGCGCCGGGCCGAGAAATCCACCCAGCCAGCGCAACTCGGCGATCTGCTGCTCGAACGACGCGCGCGGAAAAGCGCGGTTGAACACGCTCAATGCCGAGCGCAGCCTGCGCAAGGCGACGCGCGCCTGGTGCAGGTACTCGGCGTCGTCGGCTTCCAGCAGGCCTCGCTCATTGGCCTGGAGATGGGCGATGCAGGTGAACACCACGGTGCGGAACGCTTCCGTGACGCTCATGACCGGCTGCAACAGCGGTGCGCTGGCCTTGACCGGTGCCGCCAGCAAGCCTTCGGCCAGCGCGTAGC
Organism: uncultured beta proteobacterium; assembly: GCA_963741215.1. Classification (GTDB taxonomy): domain Bacteria; phylum Pseudomonadota; class Gammaproteobacteria; order Burkholderiales; family SHXO01; genus SHXO01. Next base: position 120,385 of record CAVUHQ010000035.1, on the reverse strand, counting down.
CGCGCTCCGCCTTGCTGGCCGCTTCCAGCCGCAGCGGAACTTGCTCGAGCAGGCCGAGCGCGAAGTCCAGCAGCGCGCAAGGGTGGCCCACTCTTGAGCTCCAGCTCGATCTCGCTGATGGGAAGCTGTGCGTCTCCGGCTGAGACCGCGCCGCGATCCAGGCAAAACTCGATCCTGCTGCCGGCGACAGGCTCGAGCTGGCGTGTGGTGCGCTTGAACTCCGTGACGAATACGGGACGCAGCTTGAGCGGGAGCTCGGGATCAGCCAGCAAAGGTGCGGCGTTGGACTGGGCGAGTACGGTGTAGTTGAGGATCTGCGCCGGCAGGGGTGTCTCGAGCTCGTCGCGCTGGTGCAGGCCGGCTTCGACCCGCCCGGCTGTCTTCAGCGTCTGTACCCAGCGCGAACCTGCGCGCCGCAGCCGCAACGCTGCCCCTTGATCGCGCAACGCGAACTCGGGGGTATCGTAGTAGATGCTGTAGAGCTTGGTCGTGACCGCGCGTCCGCGCGTCGCCGATTTGAGCTGCTGGATGCGCGCGAGCTTCGGCACGTTCTCCGGGGAGATGGAGAGCTTGAGTTCGATCTCGGCGGGCATTTGGTGTGAAGGGTGAAAAGTGAAGGGTGAAGAAGTCAAGCCCCCTCACGGCCCTCTCCCGCAGGAGGGAGAGGGGGAAGCTCCTACGCTTTTTGCTTCCGCTTCGGCTTCCTGGTTTTCTCCGTCACCTCTTCCACGCCGCGCGGCCCCGACAACTCGTTCAGCAATTCCATCTGCGCCGAGCGCGCCGCGTTACGCGTCGGCTTGAGGCGTTCGTAGTGGCCGTCGGAGTACATCTCCCACGCCTGCATGTTGTCGGCGAGATATTTCTTCAGGCCTTCTTCGATGACGCGCTTCTTGAGCTTGGGGTCGAGTACGGGGAAGGCGACCTCGATCCGGCGGAAGAAATTGCGCTCCATCCAGTCCGCGCTCGAGAGATAGACGTCCGCGGTGCTCTCGAAGTAGTAGACCCGATGGTGCTCCAGGAAGCGCCCGATGATCGAGCGAACGCGAATGTTCTCGGATAGCCCCGGCACGCCGGGCCGTAGCGCGCACACGCCGCGAACGATGAGGTCGATCTTCACACCGGCGGCGGAAGCCTCGTACAGCGCTGCGATGATCTGAGGATCGAGCAGCGCGTTCATCTTGGCGACGACACCGGCCTTCTTCCCGGCCTTCGCCTGCTCCGTTTCGTGGCGGATGGCGGCGAGTACATGGGTATGCAGGGTAAAGGGCGATTGCCACAGATGCCGCAGCTTGCCGGCCTTGCCCAGGCTGGTGAGCTGCATGAAGACATCGTTTACGTCGGCGCAGATATCCTCGTCGCAGGTGAACAGGCCAAAGTCGGTGTACAGCGTCGCCGTGCGCGAGTGATAGTTGCCCGTGCCCAGGTGGCAGTAGCGGCGCAGGCGCCCGCCCTCACGCCGCACCACCATGGCGAGCTTCGCATGGGTCTTGTGAGCGACGATGCCATACACCACGTGGGCGCCCACCTCCTCGAGCTGCGAGGCCCAGTTGATGTTCGCTTCCTCGTCGAAGCGCGCCAGCAGCTCCACGACCACGGTGATCTCTTTGCCGCGCTGGGCCGCCTCGATGAGGATGCGCATCAGCTCGGAGTCGGCGCCGGTGCGATACACCGTCTGCTTGATCGCCACGACGTCGGGATCGAGCGCCGCCTGCTCGACGAAGTTGATCACCGGCTTGAAGGACTGGAACGGCTGGTGCAGCAAGATATCACCCTTGCGCATGGCGGCGAACATGTCGGGGCGCTTGACCAGTGCCGACGGCACTCCCGGTACGAACGGGCGATACTTCAGATCCGGGCGATCCACCTGATCCGGGATCTGCATCAGCCGCACCAGGTTCACCGGGCCGTTGACCTGGTACAGGTCATCCGCGCCCAGGCCGAACTGCTGCAGCAGAAACTCGGTCATCTCTGCTGGACACTCATGGGCGGTCTCGAGCCGCACCCCTTCGCCGAACCGGCGCTGAGGGAGCTCGCCCTGCAGCGCGGTGCGCAGGTTCTTGACCTCTTCCTCGTCCACGAACAGGTCGCTGTTGCGCGTGACGCGGAACTGGTAGCAGCCCAGCACCTGCATGCCGAGGAACAGTTCGCCGACGTGGGCGTGGATCACCGAGGACAGGAACACGAAGCCGTGGTCGCAACCGGCGATCTCGCGCGGCAGCTTGATCACCCGCGGCAGCACGCGCGGGGCCTGGATCAGCGCGACGCCAGACTTGCGGCCGAAGGCGTCCTTGCCGGAGAGCTGCACGGCAAAGTTCAGGCTCTTGTTCAAAATGCGCGGGAACGGATGCGCCGGATCGAGCCCGATGGGCGTGAGCACCGGCATCAGCTCGCGAAAAAAATAATCCTTGATCCATTCGCGCTGAGCCGTGTTCCACTGGCCGCGCCGAAGAAAGCGGATGCCCTCCTTGGCGAGCAGCGGTACCAGGCCTTGATTGAACAGCTCGTACTGGTAGGTGACCAGCTCGTGAGCCTGACGCGAGACCTCGCGGAACACTACCGATGGTGGAATGCCGTCAGGGCCCGGGGTATCGGCGCCGTCGTCGATCTGCGCTTTCAGGCCGGCGACGCGGATCTCGAAGAACTCGTCCAGATTGCTGCTGACGATACACAGAAAGCGCAGGCGCTCCAGCAGCGGAACATCGGGGTCGGCGGCCTGCGCCAATACCCGGCGGTTGAACTCGAGCTGACCGATCTCGCGGTTGAGCAGCGGCGGCGGTGCCGATGTCATCGCTGCGGGCGGTTTCATCTTGTTGCGCGCCCGTTTGGGTCGCGTAAGGATGGCGGCGGCCTCAACGGCCTGAGCTGTTTCGGTATCGACTTCGCGAGGCATAGGAATTTCTAGGTTAGGGCTTGGGTGGCACATAGCCGGTGGCCTGCTCGGCGCCGCCGCCAAAGAAATGATTGACCATCTGCTCTTCCAGGTACTTGCGCGCCTTGGCGTCGGCCAGGCTGAGCCGGTTCTCGTTGATCAGCATCTTCTGGTGCTCCAGCCAGGCCTGCCAGGCCTGCTTGGAGACGTTTTCGTAGATGCGTTTGCCGAGCTCGCCGGGATAGGGAAGGAAGTCGAGCCCCTCCGCTTCGCGACCGAGCTTTACGCACTGCACCATGCGGGCCATCGATGTTGTCCTGAAAAAGGAGTCGGGGGGTTCTTAAATTGCGAGGAGGGGGAATTATAGTCCTCGGCGCCAGGAGAGGCGTGGAGAGTGAAGGGTGAAAGTGAAAAGGCGTGAAGAGTGAAGAGTTCAATCCTCTCTCACGCGGGGAGACGGTGATGTGCTCCCTGCCCCTTCAACAAGGGGGAGGGCTGGGGAGGGGGCGTTCACCCTTCACGCTTGAACGACGGATGCTGGCCCGCCGGCTCCTCCAGATGATAGCCCTGAGCCATGTCCACACCCAGGGCGCGCAGCATCTCCAGCGTAGGCGGCGTCCTCCACGCACTCGGCGACGGTGAGCTTCTTGAGGCCGCGCGCCACATCGACGATGGCTTTCACGAACACCTGGTTGTCGTGGTCGGTCGGCAGATCGCGGATGAACTGCCCGTCGATCTTGAGCATGTCGACGTCCAGATGCTTCAGATAGGCAAACGATGAGAAGCCGGCGCCGAAGTCGTCCAGGCACACCCTGCACGCCGGACTCGCGCATGGACTCGATGAAGCGCTGGGCGTCGTGCAGGTCGGACACGGCGGAGGTCTCGGTCAGTTCGACGATCAGACGGCTGGGCACGACTCCCGCGGTCCTCAGCGCGTCGATGATGAAGCGCGGCAGCGTGGGCTCGTTCAAAGAGCGACCCGAGACATTGAGCGCGATTGCTGCCACACCCGGAGAGCGCGCCAGCATCGCGGCGCAGGCGCTGATCACCCAGCGGTCGATGTCGAGGATCTTGCCGGTCTTCTCCGCCACCGGGATGAAGCTGCTCGGCATGACCACGCGCTCGGGATCGTCGCGATCGACCATGCGCACCAGCGCTTCCACGTGGCTCAGACGCAGCGGGCTGCAGTGGAACACACCCTGGTAGTGCAGGCGCAGCAGATCGTTCTCCAGCGCATCCTCGATGCGCTCGTTCCAGCTGAGCCGCGCCAGCATCTGCGTGGTGGCTGTGGGCGTCCTCGCGGTACATGCGCCAGGTGTTCTTGCCCGCCTCCTTCGCCTGGTACATGGCGGCATCGGCATGCGCGACCAGATCTTCCGCGGTCGAGGCGTGGTCCGGATAGACCGCCACGCCCAGGCTGCAGGTGAGGCGCAGGTTGTTGCCCTCGAAGCTGAAGGGAATGCGCGCGATCGCCCGCACGATGCGCTCGGCGAACGACTCGGCCTCCTGGTCGGAGATGTCGGGCGCGAGAATGGCGAACTCGTCGCCGCCCAGGCGCGCGAAAACTCTCGTTGCGCCGGACCTGCGCCGACACTTCGCCCGCCACCCGAATCAGCAGCGCGTCGCCGGCGCGGTGACCGAAGGTGTCGTTGACGTGCTTGAACTCGTCGATGTCGAAGAACAGCAGCGCCACGCGCCGCCGCCGGCGCTCGCCGCTCGACAGCATGCGCGTCAGCTCCTCCTGGAAGCGATGGCGGTTGAACAGGCCGGTCAGCGCGTCGCGCTCGGCCAGGTACAGGATCTGGTTGGCGGTCTGCCGCTCGCGCGTGACGTCCTCGAACAGCCACAGGTATCCCACCATCTGCTCGGTCGAATCGCGCACCGGATAGCCCGACCCGCGTGATCAGCCGTCCGTCCGACATCTCGACCTCCACCGGTGGCGCAGGCTCGCCCTCCTTGGTGAGGTGCAGCAGATCCTGCAGCGCCTCGTCGCCGCGGCTCAGGCGATCGGTGGTCTGCAGCAGCAACGCGGCTGCATCCATTCCGATGAAGCGCGTCTTGCTGCGCGTGAGCAGCCAGATGTGCTCGAAGGCCGGGTTGGAGTAGATCACCCGATTGTTGCGGTCGACGAACAGGATGCCGATCTGCATGGCATTGAGCAGCGCGTTCAGGCGCGCCCGCTCATCGCTCGCCAGCACCAGGTATTCCTTCTGCATCGCGTTGGCCTTTTCCAGCTCGCGCAGCGTATCGGACAGCTTGTTCTCCGCCTCCCGCCGCGCGGTCACATCGTGCACCGACAGGCGCAGCCCCAGGTAGGCCTGGTCGGGGCTGTAAATTGGACGCCAATTGGCCGAGGCCCAGAGCTCGGAGCCGTCCTTGCGCCGCGCGCGGAACACGAAGTCATCGCCGGTGGTGCCATGCAGCGCGCCGGCGATGGCTTCGCGCACCTTCTTCCATTCCTGCGGCGCGACCAGCGACAGGGGGAAGTCCGACATCGCATGACACTCGTCCGACGTGTAGCCGGTGATCGTCTCCACGCGCGAGTTGATCCACAACAGCCGACCGTTGGGGTCCATCCACAACTCGCAGCCATAGCTGTAGTCGGCGATGGCGTGGAACTTGGCTTGCGAGGCGCGCAACTCGCGCACGCGCTCGGCCACCGACTCGGCCATGGTGTTGAATGCCGCGGCCAGCTGACCGACTTCGTCGTCGGACTCACCGCTACGCGCGCCGACAGATCGCCGCCAGCCATGGCTTCCCCGGCGGCGGTCAGCCGGCGCAGATGGCGTGTGAGCCACAGCCCGAGGGCGAGCTGCAGCACGATGGAAATCGCGATCGCGGCGGCCGCGATCATCAGGCTGCCGTGCAGCAGGCTGGCGCGAGCCGACTCCAGGAACGTCGGTCGATATGGCGAAGCGCAGCACGCCGTGGCGTTGACCGCCCATCGTGATCGGCAGTTCGGTGTCGAAGCGCCCGTCGGACCGGAACGAGCCAGGCGACATGATCTCCTCGATCGGCGGCAAGGGCTTCGCAGCATCCCATCCCTCGGAGGCGACCAAACGGCCCTGGTTGTCCATCAGAACCAGGTAACTCAGGCCATCCTCGGCGCGGCTCGCGCGCAGGATGCTCTGCAGCGTGGCCGAGTCGCCGTCGACGAGCGGCGCGGCCAGCGCCGCGTTGAGCATGGGTCCGATGAGTGCGCGCGCGCAGGCGTGCCTGCTCGATCAGGGCGTCCTCCATCAGCCGCATGCTGTTGGCGGCGAGCGCTGCCAGCATGACCACGAGCAACAGCACGCTGGTGAGAACGAGCTTGGAGTTCAGCGAGCGGCCGGGCAGCGCTTTCACCGGCGCCTCGTCCAGCTGGAGCGCAGGCGCACCGGCGGCAGGCCCGGCGCTCCTCGCGGCGCGGCAGCGGCCGGCGTTCAATTGCATGCACAACTCCTGAAGTGGGGATATCTAGACATCGGTGCAAACAGGCGCGGGCTTGAGGCAATCGCCCGTCTTGAGCGGTCGCGATGTCCTCTCAAAGCGCCTTGACCAGCACTTTCGAGCGCCGCTGGTAGTTGTAAAGGGCCTGCTTGCTGCCGGGCAGGTCGTCGACAGACGATTCCACGAACCCGTGCTCGATGAACCAATGGGTGGCGCGCGTGGTGAGCACGAACAAGCGTGCCATGTGCTGCCGCCTTGCCTCGCTCTCCACCCGGTGCAGCAGGCGCTCGCCGGCCCCGGCATTGCGATACCCGGGGTGCACGGCGAGGCAGGCGAGCTCTCCGGCCCCTTCGTCGGGGAACGGATAGAGTGCGGCGCAAGCCACTACCCTGCTGTCATGCTCGAGGACGAGGAAGCGCCCGATCTCGATCTCCAACAGTTCGCGCGAGCGCTTCACCAGCGTGCCGTCGGCCTCGAGCGGTTCGATCAACTGCAGGATGCCGCCCACATCGTCGATCCCCGCCGGGCGCAAGTGCTCGAGCAGGTCCTGGCTCACCATCGTGCCCAGGCCCTCGCGGGTGAATAGTTCGAGCAGCAGCGCGCCGTCCATGTGCCGGCTGATCAGATGCGCGCGCGCGACCCGCCCGCGGCAGGCGCGGATCGCCGCCGGCAGGTGCGCCTGCAGGTCGCGCGCCAGGACGTTCCCCTGAGTAAGACGCGATTGCGCCTGGGACACGGTCAACTCCCGCAGCAAAGCCCCGTCGGCGTCCGCGACTCCGGCGTCCTCGATGAGGAAGATCAGCTTGTCGGCGGCTAACGCGATGGCGGTTTCGGCCGCCACGTCCTCCAGCGTGAGATTGAAGATCTCGCCGGTGGGCGAATAGCCCAGCGGTGAGACCAGTACGAGGTCGCCCGCGTCCAGCCGTTGACGGATGGCGTCCGCTTGCACCCTGCGCACCTCGCCCGTGTACTGCATGTCCACGCCGTCCACCACCCCGCGCGGGCGCGCCACTACGAAGTTGCCGCCGGCCACCCGTATCGTGGCGTTGGCCATGGGTGATAGCGGCAAGCCCATGGACAGCAGCGCCTCGATCTCGACCCGGAGCTGTCCGTTGGCCTGCTTGACGCATTGCATGGCAGTCTCGTCGGTGACGCGCATGCCGCGCACATAGCGCGGGCGGATGCCGCGCGATTTCATTTGCGTTTCGATCTGGGGGCGCGCGCCGTGCACCAGCACCAGCCGCACCCCGAGGCTGGCGAGCAGGTTGAGGTCATGGGTCAGCCCCACGAACTTGCCGTCGGCCACCACCTCGCCGCCGAACGCGACCACGAAGGTACGCCCGCGGAATGCGTGGATGTAGGGCGCCGCGGCGCGGAACCACTGGACGAATTGGTCTGGTGCCGGTGCTTGCATTTACTGCTCGCCTTGCGCGCGGAAACGCAGACCGCGCCGTGAACTGCCACAGCTGTGCGTGAGCCGCCAGGGCGCCCAGGACACCAAGCAAGACCAGACCGACCGGGCAGAAAGGGGGAAGGACCTCACGGCGAAGGTGACATCGAACCTTGGCCGTTACTTGGGACTCATGCGGATGGCGCCGTCGAGACGAATCGTCTCGCCGTTCAGCATTTCGTTCTCGGCGATGTGCTTCACCAGCGCGGCATACTCGGCGGGCCGGCCCAGGCGCGAGGGGAAAGGCACTTGCTTGCCGAGCGATTCCTGGATCTCCGGCGGCATGCCTACGAGCATGGGCGTCTCGAATATGCCCGGCGCGATGGTCACGACGCGGATCCCGCTGCGCGCGAGGTCCCGGGCTACCGGCAGAGTCATGCCGACGATGCCTCCCTTCGAGGCCGAGTAGGCGGCCTGGCCGATTTGGCCGTCGAATGCCGCAACCGAGGCGGTGTTCACGATCACGCCGCGCTCACCCGAAGCATTCGGCTGCTGCTTCGACATGGCGTCTGCGGCGAGGCGGATCATGTTGAAGCTGCCGATCAGATTTACGTTGATGACACGTGCAAAGCTCGCCAGCGCATGCGGGCCGTCCTTGCCGATGGTCTTCTCGCCCACCGCGATGCCGGCGCAGTTGACCAGGCCGTGCAGGCCGCCGAACTCTTTGAGCGCCAGTTCGACCGCGGCTTTGCCGTGATCCTCGCGGCCCACGTCGGTCTCGATGAAGCGCGCCGGCTTCCCCAGCTTCGTCGCCAGCGCCTCGCCGGCAGCGCGGTTCACATCGGCGATGACCGCGTTGCCGCCGTTGGCCACGACCATTTCCACCGTCGCCGCACCCAGCCCCGAGCCGCCGCCGGTGACGAGGAACGTGCTGTTCTTGATTTGCATAGCTGGTCCTTCTCTCCCCTGACGGGGCATGAGTCACGAAAACACCAAGTATACGGGGTGCCTGGCTATGCCTGAAACCTCGCTTTCGCAGGCGCTCAAGAATGTGAGAGAAATGCAAACCGGTGTCTTGAACCGCCAACTCGCCGGGGCGCAACGGCCCCAAGCACCAAAGAACGGGGCCAGAGCTTGGTCGGTTTTGCGGTGAGCCGGGTGCGGTTTTCTCGGAGCGCGGCGCACTTGCTGCGGCACTGGGGAAGCTCTGATCAGCCTCGCATGCGCGACCTGATCAGAGCTTCCCTAGAAGTCACCCCACAGCGTATGAATAGCCGCAAGAGCGGCCACGGCGGCAGTCTCGGTGCGAAGAATGCGAGGGCCCAGCCGGACCGGCTTGAAACCGCATGACGCCACCATCTCCAGTTCTTCCGGCGCGAACCCGCCCTCGGGGCCGGCCAGGAGCACCACTTGCTGCGGGGCTGGAAGATCGGCCAGCCGGGCGTCCGTGCTGGGCGAGAGGACCAAACGCTGCTCACCCTCCTGCGCCCGGTGGGCGCCGAGCCAGTCGGGCAACGCGGACACCGGGTGCACGACGGGTACGCGATTGCGGCCGCATTGTTCGCACGCGGCCACTACGAGGTTCTGCCAATGCTCGACTCGTCGTGCGGCGCGCTCGTCCGCCAGGCGCGTGACGGACCGCCGCATCTCGGTTGGAAAAATCTCGGCCACCCCCAGCTCTACCGCTTTTTGCAAGGTGAACTCCATGCGCTCGCGCGTGCTGAGCCCCTGCAACAGCGTCACCCGCACCGGCGGTTCCGCCTCGCGCGCGCGCCAGCGGCCTATGCGCACGGCGACGTGGTCCTTTCCCATCGAGCTGATCTGCGCGTCCGACTCGCCGCCCGCACCATTGAACAGGACAATGGGATCGCCCAGGGTCAACCGCAGCACGCGCGACGCGTGGTGTGCGGCTGATTCAGGCAAGTTCCGCGTGGCGCCCTGAGACAGATCGCCGGGACAGAAGAAACGCGGGGCCGATCGAGCTTGGCCCTCGACCGGCGCCGGCCGGGTTCCGCGCGTGCGCGGCAAGTGATTGCCCATGCTAGAATTTTGCCATGTTCAACCGATCGGGTCGAAGGCCGGAGAACGCGTCCTCCCACGTGCTCCCGGCTGTTGCTCCCTCGCCCCGATTCTCCTGCAGGTGCTCGCGTGGCTACTCCCCCGGTCTGTGAGTTCGGCTGGCGTGCGGTCGAATTCGACCTTCCCGCTACCAATGGAAAGCGTTATCGGTTGTCCGATGTGGTGGGACCTAACGGGCTGCTGGTGATGTTCATTTGCAACCATTGCCCTTACGTGAAGGCGGTGATCGACCGTATCATCCGCGATTCCAACGAGTTGAAGGAGCATGGCATCGGGGTGGTCGCGATCAGCGCCAACGATCCCGGCGACTATCCCGAGGACTCGTTCGACAACATGAAACGCGTGGCACAGGACTTGCGTTTTCCGTTTCCCTACCTGTGGGACGAGTCACAGGAGGTGGCGCGGGCCTACGGCGCTGCCTGCACCCCCGACTTCTTCGGGTTCAACCAGGGCTTGGAGCTGCAATACCGCGGCAGGCTCGACGCCTCGCGCACGGCGCCGGTTCCCAACGCCCGGCGCGACCTGTTCGAAGCCATGACGCAGGTAGCACGGACCGGCAAGGGTCCCGCCGAGCAAATTCCCAGCATGGGCTGCTCCATCAAGTGGAAGCACTAGCAGAAACAGAGCAAAGAACAGTCGACCGCGTGATCGCGGCGGTGAAGCGAGTTGCCGCCGAAGAGATCATGCCCCGTTACCTGAAGGTTGCCCACCAGCGCAAGTCCGACGGCAGCCTGTTCACCGAGGCCGATCTGGCCGCGCAAGAAGCGCTGACGCGCGCCTTGCAATCCGTCTACCCAGGCCCGGTCGTGGGCGAGGAAATGACTCAGGAGCAGCAGGTCGAGCTGTGGCTCGGGGGCGACGCCGGTTTGTGGTGCGTCGACCCGATCGACGGCACCTCCAACTTCGTCAATGGCCTGCCCTACTTCGCCGTGTCGGTGGCGCTGATGAAGCAGGGCCGGAGCGTGCTGGGCGTGGTCTACGATCCGATCTCCGACGAGGTGTTCCATGCCCAGAGAGGCGGGGGCGCCTGGCTTGGCAGTGAGCGGCTGCCGATCAAGACGCATGTGCCGCACATCCGCAATGCGATGGCCAACGTGGACTTCAAGCGGCTGGGAAAGCGCTTGGCCGGCGAGCTGGCAGCCACCCCGCCCTATTCCTCCCAGCGCAACTACGGGGCCGGCACGCTCGAATGGTGCTACCTCGCCGCCGGGCGCCTGGATCTCTACCTGCACGGCGGGCAAAAACTGTGGGACTACGCCGCCGGCGCGCTGATCCTGGAAGAGGCCGGGGGCGGGATGTGCACGCTGACCCACGACGACTTCTGGGCCGACGACCTGTGGCGTCGATCCGTCATCGCCGCCCGCGATCCGGGGCTGTTCCTGGTGTGGAAGAACTGGATACGAGCGCATCAATGATGCGCGAGGGGTGAGGGACGAGGGGCGAGGGACGAGGGGTGGACGGTGGCGGAAGCTGCCGTTTTCTTTTCTGCTTGCCAAGCAAGGGGACCCGATACGATCGCGCGATCATCCCTCGCCCCTCGCCCCTAGTCCCTCACCCCTAGCCCCTTCTTTCTGCACACAATTCCTTGACCGTTCAGCTGTCCGCAGGTATCGTCCTTGGTTCCCGTGCGCATCGGCAGCCCGGGGTTTTTGTCCCAAGAGACTGATTTCGCAGCAAGGATCGCAAAAATGGAAATGACCACCCCTGGAGTTATCTCGCAGGTCGATCTGACCGGCGCCGAGATCACCATCCGATGTCTTCAGGAGGAAGGCGTAGAGTTTGTATTCGGCTACCCCGGCGGGGCGATCCTGCCGATCTACGACGAAATCTTCAAGCAGGACAAGTTCAAGCACATTCTGGTGCGTCACGAGCAGGCCGCCGTGCACGGTGCGGACGGCTACGCGCGCTCGACCAACAAGGTCGGCGTAGTCATGGTGACTTCCGGGCCCGGACTCACCAATGCGGTGACCGGGATCGCCACGGCGCACATGGATTCGATACCGCTGGTCATCATCAGCGGGCAGGTGCCGACGCACGCCATCGGCCAGGACGCCTTCCAGGAAGTGGACACGGTCGGGATCACGCGCCCTTGCGTGAAGCACAACTTCCTGGTCAAGGACGTGAAAGACCTCGCGCTGACCATCAAGAAAGCGTTCTACATCGCCAAGACCGGGCGACCGGGGCCGGTGCTGGTCGACATCCCGAAGGACGTCCAACAGACGAAGACCCAGTTCCACTACCCGGACAGCGTGAGCCTCCGGTCCTATAACCCGGTGGTCAAGGGCCACGCGGGCCAGATCAAGAAGGCTCTCCAGCTCATCCTGCAAGCCAAGCGCCCGATGGTGTATACCGGCGGCGGTGTGATCCTGGGCAACGCGTCCGAGGAGCTGATCCAACTCGTGCGCACACTGGGCTTCCCTTGCACCAACACTCTGATGGGTCTGGGGGGCTTCCCTGCCACCGACCCTCAGTTCACCGGCATGCTCGGCATGCACGGCACCTACGAGTCGAACATGGCGATGCAGCACTGCGACGTGCTGCTTGCGGTCGGCGCGCGCTTCGACGATCGCGTGATCGGCAATCCGAAGCACTTCAACCAGGAGCAGCGCCAGATCATTCACATCGACATCGATCCGTCGTCCATCTCCAAGCGCGTGAAGGTGGACGTCCCGATCGTAGGCGACGTGCGCGACGTGCTGCAGGAGATGAATCGCCAGCTCGCGGTCGTGCGCGAGCGCCCCGACACCGAGGCGCTGAAAGCCTGGTGGGGCCAGATCGAGGCCTGGAGAGGCCGCGATTGCCTGAAGTACGACCGCACGTCGTCTGTCATCAAACCGCAGCTGGTGGTGGAGAAGTTATACGAGGTGACCAAGGGCGAAGCGTTCGTCACATCGGACGTGGGCCAGCACCAGATGTGGGCGGCGCAATTCTACAAGTTCAACCTGCCGCGCCGCTGGATCAACTCCGGCGGGCTGGGCACCATGGGCGTGGGGCTGCCCTATGCGCTGGGCGTGCAGCTCGCGCACCCGGAAGCCGCGGTGGCCTGCGTTACCGGCGAAGCCAGCATCCTCATGTGCATCCAGGAGCTGTCCACCGCCAAGCAGTACCGTCTGCCGGTGAAGGTGGTGAACCTCAACAACCGCTACATGGGCATGGTGCGGCAGTGGCAGGAGTTCTTCCACGGCAACCGCTACTCCGAGTCGTACATGGATGCGCTGCCGGATTTCGTGAAGCTGGCGGAGTCCTTCGGCCACGTCGGCATGCGCATCGAGCAAGCCGGGCGACGTGGAGTCGGCGCTGCGCGAGGCGTTCAGCCGCAAAGACGATCTGGTCTTCATGGATTTCATCACCGACCAGACCGAGAACGTGTTCCCGATGATTCCCGGCGGCAAGGGCCTGTCGGAGATGATCCTGGTTTGAAGTTTTTTTGAAATACTCGGCTGCGGGTGCATTTCGCCCGCGGCCAGATAATAATTCGGGTCCGGGGTGCGTGTTGCCCTGGGCCCGGATACAGGTTGGGCCTTCGCCACCCGCGCTGCCTCACAAGGGCGCGCCGAGGGCGCCACTCCTGTCTGCAGGATGGCGTTGCCGCGAGATCTCACCGTCCATCAATCTTGTTGTTTGTTTTTGGCACAGCTCATGCGACACATCATCTCGCTGCTCCTGGAGAATGAGGCGGGCGCCCTATCGCGCGTCTCCGGGTTGTTTTCCGCCCGCGGCTACAATATCGAATCGCTCACCGTCGCGCCGACCGAGGACCCCACGCTGTCGCGCATGACCATCGTCACGACCGGCTCGGACGACGTGATCGAGCAGATCACCAAGCAGCTCAACAAGCTGGTGGACGTGGTCAAGGTGGTGGACCTGTCCGACGGCGAGCACATCGAGCGCGAGCTGATGCTGGTGAAGGTGCGCGCCGCCGGCAAGGACCGTGACGAAATGAAACGCATGGCGGAGATCTTCCGCGGCCGCATCATCGACGTGACCGACAAGTCCTACACCATCGAGCTGACCGGCACCGGCAGCAAGCTCGACGCGTTCCTGAATGCCATCGAGCGCAGCGCCATCCTGGAGACCGTGCGCACCGGCGCATCGGGGATCGGGCGCGGGGACAGGGTTTTGAAAATCTAGGTAGCACTCGCCGCAAACGATCCATCACACTCCAAGTACGGGGAGACATGAATGAAAATCTACTACGACAAAGACGCCGATCTTTCGCTGATCAAGGGCAAGCAGGTCACGATCGTCGGGTACGGCTCGCAGGGCCATGCGCACGCGCTCAACCTGCACGAATCCGGGGTAAACGTCACCGTGGGACTGCGCAAGGGCGGTCCGTCCTGGACCAAGGCCGAGAAGGCCGGCCTGACGGTGAAGGAGGTCGGCGACGCGGTGAAGGGCGCCGACTTCGTCATGATGCTGATGCCCGACGAGCACATCGCCGGCACCTATCGCAAAGATGTCGAGCCCAACATGAAGAAGGGCGCCACGCTGGGCTTCGCGCACGGCTTCAACATCCACTTCGGCCAGGTCATCCCGCGCGCCGACCTGGACGTGCGTCATGATCGCGCCGAAGGCGCCGGGCCACACGGTGCGCAACCAGTACGTGCAGGGCGCCGGCACGCCGTGTCTGATCGCCGTGGCGCAGGACGTGAGCGGCAAGGCGCGCGACCTCGCCCTGTCCTACGCGGCGGCCATCGGCGGTGCGCGCGCCGGCGTGATCGAGACCAATTTCCGCGAGGAAACCGAGACCGATCTGTTCGGCGAGCAAGTCGTGCTGTGCGGCGGGACGACGGCGCTGGTGCAGGCCGGATTCGAGGTGCTGGTGGAAGCCGGCTATGCGCCCGAAATGGCCTACTTCGAATGCCTGCACGAGCTGAAGCTGATCGTCGACCTCATGTACGAGGGCGGCATCGCCAACATGCGCTATTCCATCTCCAACAACGCGGAGTACGGCGACTTCACGCGCGGGCCGCGCATCATCACCGAAGAGAGCAAGAACGAGATGCGCAGGATCTTGAAGGAGATTCAGACCGGCGCCTACGCGCAGGAATTCCTGCTGGAGAACCAGACCGGCGCCACCAAGCTCAACGCCCTGCGCCGCATCGGTCGCGAGCATCCGATCGAAGTGGTCGGCGCCAAGCTGCGCGAGATGATGCCGTGGCTGAAGAAGGACCGGCTGGTGGATCAATCGCGGAACTGAGCAGTGGGGCGAGTGGGTGAAGGGTGAGGGACGAGGGAGTAGAGAGCATAGGCTTAGGTCAGCGCTTTTGCAGGCGCATAGAGAAACGTCGACGCCTGCCGCCGCCCCTCGTCCCGCATACCTCGCCCTGCACTCTTCACCTCGTCCCTAGCCCCTCATCCCGATGAACCGCGAAACCCATCCCCTCTTCGCCCGCGAAGGCTGGCCGCACATCGCCATCGCCCTCGTCGTGGCGCTCGTCGCCACCGCCACCCTCGGCGGGTGGTCGCTCCTGGCTTGGGGCCTGCTGCTGTTCGTCGCTGCAGTTCTTCCGCGATCCGAAACGCGACGTACCTTCGCCGCAGCGGCATCGCGGTCAGCCCCGCCGACGGGC
This sequence comes from uncultured beta proteobacterium, assembly GCA_963741215.1. GTDB lineage: Bacteria > Pseudomonadota > Gammaproteobacteria > Burkholderiales > SHXO01 > SHXO01. The sequence continues at coordinate 105,045 of CAVUHQ010000035.1, read as the reverse complement.
GCGTGCTGCTGGTGGAGAAAGCGCGCGACCCGTACCTCGACCGCGACGCGCTGAAGATCAGCGTGTTCATGAACGTGTTCAACGTCCACTCCAATCGCAGTCCGGTGAGCGGGATCGTCAAGCAACGCTGGTACCACGCGGGCAAGTACTTCAATGCGTCGCTCGACAAGTCGTCCGACGAGAACGAGCGCCTGGCGCTGTGGATCCAGTACCGAGGACGAGATCGACGTCGTGTGCGTGCAGATCGCTGGCCTGGTGGCGCGCCGCATCCTCTGCTATGTCAATGCCGGTGACCAGTGTCGAGCGCGGGCAGCGCTACGGCTTCATCCGCTTCGGCTCCCGCGTCGACCTCTATCTGCCCGCCGGCAGCACGTCCGCGTGTCAGCGTGGGCGACAAAGTCACCGCGGGCGAGACCATCGTCGCCGAGCTGCCTGCCCAAGCTCTAGGCAAGCGGAGACACGGAGCACGGAGAATCGACTGGCGTCCTGAACCGCCCTGCGGTTCATTCATGCCATGGTGTTCTTCGTCGATGTCTCCGTGTCTAATCTGAAGGGTTAGAATGGACCGCATGAACTACCCCGAACAACCTCAGATCAAGCCGAAATGGCTGCGCGGGCGGCCGCATCCGGCGCCAGGGGATCTACTGGCTGCCCAACGCCATCACCACGATGGCGCTGTTCGCCGGCTTCTACGCCATCGTGCAGGCGATGAACAATCGCTTCGGCCTGGCGGCGGTGGCGATCTTCGTCGCCATGGTGTTCGACGGGCTGGACGGCCGCGTGGCGCGGCTCACGCGCACCCAGAGCTCCGTTCGGTGCCGAATACGACTCGCTGTCCGACATGGTGTCCTTCGGCGCGGCGCCCGGGCTGGTGATCTACGAGTGGGCGCTCAAGGGCATGGGCAAGCTGGGCTGGGTGGCGGCCTTCGTCTACTGCGCCTGCGCAGCGCTGCGGCTGGCGCGCTTCAACACCAACCTCGCCGTGGTGGACAAGCGCTACTTCCAGGGGCTGCCGAGCCCGGCCGCTGCCGGCGCTGATCGCGGGCTTCGTGTGGACCATGGAGGCGTTCGACATCGAGCCCGAGGACATCGGCAGTGGGGCGCCTGGGCGCTGGCGATGTTCGCCGGGCTGACCATGGTCAGCAACGTCAAGTTCTACAGCGGCAAGGACATCAACCTGCGCAAGAGCGTGCCGTTCAGCGCGGTGGTGCTGATCGTGCTCGGTGGTGGTGGTGCTGTTCCTGATCGTGGACAACCTGCCCGAGCTGCTGTTCGCGCTGTTCGTGATCTACGCGGCGTCCGGCTATCGTCATTGTGGGTGGTCGAGCCTCGTGCGGCGCAAACCGCCGCCGCTCTCCGACCAGCCGGCATCGATGCCCGCTCAGGAGCAGACATCTGACAGGAGGGACAGACCATGAAAGACCGCCTGATCATTTTCGACACGACGTTGCGCGACGGCGAGCAAAGCCCGGGCGCATCCATGACGCGCGACGAGAAGATGCGCATCGCGCGCCAGCTCGAGCGGCTGCGCGTGGACGTGATCGAGGCCGGCTTCCCGGCCGCCAGCAACGGCGATTTCGAAGCGGTGAAGGCCATCGCCGGCGCCATCAAGGACAGCATCGTATGCGGTCTGGCGCGCGCCAACGACAGCGACGTCCGTCGCGCCGGCGACGCCCTCAAAGAGGCCAATGCCGGACGCATCCACACCTTCATCGCCACCTCGCCGATCCACATGGAGCGCAAGCTGCGCATGACGCCCGACCAGGTGATCGAGCAGGCGGTCAAGGCCGTCAAGCTGGCGCGCAGCTACCGTGACGACGTCGAGTTTTCGCCCGAAGACGCCGGCCGCTCGGAAGAGGATTTTCTGTGCCGTATCCTCGAGCAGGTGATCAAGGCCGGTGCGACGACGATCAACATCCCCGACACGGTCGGCTATACCATTCCCGAGCAGTTCGGTGCGCTGATCCGCTCGTTGCGCGAGCGCATTCCGAACTCCGACAAAGTCGTCTGGTCCGTGCACTGCCACAACGATCTCGGACTGGCCGTGGCCAACTCGCTGGCCGCGGTCATGAACGGAGCCCGCCAGGTGGAGTGCACGATCAACGGCCTCGGCGAGCGCGCCGGCAACGCGTCACTGGAAGAGATCGTGATGGCGGTGCGCACGCGGCAGGATTTCTTTCCGTGCGACACGCGCATCGACGCCACCCAGATCGTGCCCGCCAGCAAGCTCGTCTCCGGCATCACCGGCTTCCCGGTTCAGCCGAACAAGGCGATCGTGGGCGCCAACGCGTTCGCCCACGAGTCCGGCATCCACCAGGACGGCGTGATCAAGAGCCGCGAGACCTACGAGATCATGCGCGCCGAGGACGTGGGCTGGGGCGCCAACAAGCTGGTGCTGGGCAAGCTCTCCGGGCGCAACGCGTTCAAGCAGCGCCTGAAGGAGCTCGGCATCGAGCTGCAACTCCGAGGAGGCGCTGAACGCCGCCTTCGCGCGCTTCAAGGAGCTGGCCGACAAGAAATCGGAAATCTTCGATGAAGACCTGCAGATGCTGGTCAGCGACGAGGCCATCAGCCACGATCACGAGCATTTCAAGCTGCTGTCCATGATGGCGCATTCGGAGACCGGAGAGACGCCGATGGCCAAGGTCGTGCTGGCCGAAGACGGCGCCGAGAGGCGCGCGGAAGCCCAGGGCAGCGGCCCGGTGGATGCCACCTTCAAGGCCATCGAGACCATCGTCAGCAGCGGCGCGGAGCTGACGCTGTACTCGGTGAACGCGGTGACCAGCGGCACCGACTCGCAGGGTGAGGTCACCGTGCGGTTGCGCAAGAGTGGGCGCATCGTCAATGGTGCAGGAGCCGACACCGACATCGTGGTGGCCTCGGCGAAGGCCTACATCAACGCGCTGAACAAGCTGCACTCCAAGCTGGAGCGGCTGAATCCGCAGGTGTGAGCGCACTGAGGCGCGACAGAGTCAAGTTCGCTTCGCTCGCCATGCGGGCTACGCTGAGGCGGGAGCGCGCAACTTACCCGCCTCCCCCGTCACCCGCACGCAGTTGGCGAACTCGAGCCGATCGGCCAGGGTGCGCAACAAGGCGCGATTGAGTTGCAACTGACAGCCTACCGACAGCGCGTCCAGGGTCGGCGGGGTGCAGTTCGACCACCAGCACGTCGGTGGTGGCCTCGACCGTGGCTTGCCGCAAAGATGGTTTCACCGCGCACGTAAGCCATCTCTCCGAAGCAATCGCCCGCGCGCAGCACGTTCAGCAACCGGCCGCGCGCCGTCACCTTGGCCTCGCCCCGCGCGAGGACGAGCAGGCTGTCGCCTGCACTCGCCTTCGCCCACCAGCACGGTCTGCGAGGGGACGCGGCGCCACTGCCCGATACGCGTCAGCTCCCACACCTCGGCGTCGCTGAACTGAGCCAGCAGCGCTGCGGGCCGCAGGCTCAGGAACTTCTCGCTGTCCCGCACCACCTGGTCGTAGACGCTGAGGCGGCCGATCCGCGCCAGGTCCAGCGCCAGCTCGGCCCAGTCCGGATAGCGGTCGGCCGGATACTTCTGCAGCATGCGCAGCACCACTGCGTCGAGCTCCGCCGGCAGGTCCGGGCGCAACCGTGTCGGGGCGCACCGGCTCCTCGCTGAGCACCTTGTCGCAGGATCTCCACTGTGCTCGCCCCGTAGAAGGGCCGCGGCCGAGCAGAAGCTCGTACAGCAGAACCCCGAGGGAGTACATGTCGCTCTGATGGGTGAGGGGGTCGTCGCGAATCTGCTCTGGAGCGACGTAGGAGGGCGAGCCGACGCGCATGCGTCTGAGTCGTCTCCACGTCGCGCAGAAACGCGGCGCCGAAATCCGCGACCTTGACCTCGGTTCCCCTCGCCACCAGGATATTGGCGGGCTTGATGTCCCGGTGCACCACGCCCTGACGATAGGCATAGTCGAGGGCGCCACAGCACTTGAAAGCAATTTCGACCACGTCCGCCACCGGCAGCAGGCGCTCCGCCGAGGTGTAGCGCGAGAGATTGCCTCCGTGCACATACTCCATCACGACATAGCTGATCTGGTCGTCGACCACGGCGTCGAGAATCGTGACGATGTGAGGATGAATCAGCTTGCCGGCGAGCGCCGCCTCGCTCAGGAACTGGCCTCCTGAACGCGTTGGCGTCGCGGCCGCCCGCCTGGGTGTTGTACACCTTGATCGCGACATCCGCGGCATAGAACTCGTCGTACGCGAGGTAGACGACGCTGGACGTCCCCTTGCCCAGCTCGCGCTTGACCTGATACTTGCCTACCCGTTCCAGCACTCGGCCACCTCAACCAGCACTCGGGTACCTCAATTCAGCGAAACACCACCAGCCCGGCCGTCAAAGCGCATCCGATGGCATAGAGCAGCCACGTCTGCGGAATGAAATAAGGATAGATCATCAGGACCAGACCAATGATCAAGGGCTTCACGAGCGCATTCTTCTTTCCGTACAGGAAAGCGGCAAAGCCGATCACGCCGAACAACAGCGAGCCGAACAGGTCTGCCGGGCTTGGCATCGACGAATCAGCGGGAAGATGGATCGGAGTCAGCGGCAGTATACCCTCGTGTCGCCACTCGGCATTGGCACCGGAGGGCGACAGCGACCCAGCCTTGCCGCGTCAACCGCAGCGGAATGAATTCCTCTATCCTCTCGGCTGCACTTCAGCCACGTTGCAGACCATGACAAGCGTATCGACAACCCCATCCGGCGGACTCTACCGACTGGTTATCGTAGGCGGAGGCGCGGGCGGGCTCGAGCTCGCCACCAGCTTGGGCGACAAGTTAGGCAAGCAGCGCAAGGCGCTGGTGACGCTGGTGGACACCTCGCGCACCCACCTGTGGAAGCCGCTGTTGCACCAGGTGGCGGCGGGCAGCATGGATCTGAATGACCACGAGCTGGATTATCTTTACCAGGCACGCTGGCATCACTTCCAGTTCTGTCTCGGGCGCATGGATGGTCTGAATCGCGCGAACAAGGAGATCCACCTGGCGCCTACCCTGGATGAGACTGGCCGCGAAGTGATCCCGCGCCGTTCCATTCCCTACGACACGCTGGTGCTGTGCGTGGGCAGCACGACCAACGACTTCGGGACGCCGGGCGCGGCCGAGTACGCGATTTCGCTGGACAATCCGCAGCAGGCGGCGCTGTTTCACTCACGCCTGCTCAATGCCTGCCTGCGTGCCGATGCCGCGCCAGGTCCGCTGCTGCCGGGACAGCTCAAGATCGCCATCATTGGCGCCGGCGCGACCGGCGTGGAGCTCGCGGCCGAGCTGCACAACACCATCCGGGAGTTCGTCTCGTTCGGGCTGGACCGCATCAACCCGGAGCGGGATATCAAGATCACCGTGGTGGAGGCGGCGCCCAAGATCCTGCCGGCGTTGCCAGACCGGTTGTCGCGCGCCGTGCTGGAGATGTTGCACAAGCTCGGGGTCGACGTACTCACCGGTGAGCGGGTGACCGAAGTGTCCGAGCAGGGCCTCAAGACCGCGACCGGGCGCAATATTCCCGCGGAGCTGGTGGTGTGGGCGGCGGGAATCAAAGCGCCGGATTTCTTGAAGAATCTCGACGGGCTCGAGACCAATCGGATCAACCAGCTGGTGGTGACGCAAGCGCTGCAGACCACGCGAGATCCGAGCATTTTCGCGTTCGGCGATTGCGCGGCCTGTCCCTGGCCCGAGAAGAACGGCTGGATCCCGCCGCGAGCGCAATCGGCGCATCAGCAGGCCTCGCACCTGTACCGGATGCTCCGCCGACACCTGGAGGGCAAGCCGCTCGCGCCGTTCGAGTATCGCGATTTCGGTTCGCTGGTTTCACTGGGCAAGTTCAGCACCGTCGGCAGCCTGATGGGAAGCATCATGAAGGGCAGCGTGATGATCGAGGGCTACTTCGCCAAGCTGATGTACCTGTCGCTGTACAAGATGCACGAGCTCGCCCTGTACGGCTTTACCAAAGTGTTTCTGGATACCCTGGCGCGCATCATCACGCATCGGACCGAGCCTCACGTCAAGCTGCACTGAGCCCTTTGCGGCACTGGGCAGCGCGGCAGCCGCGGTAAGAGACACCCTGGGCGCGGTAGCCGGCGGCGGACCCGGGATGTCCGACGCAACACAACGTACCACTTTTGGTCAGGTCAACCCGACGCGGGTCCTGGAGTATGCTTTCCGATGCCATAGGCATGGGAGGAAGGCATGGTCCAGAACTTGCCGAGGTCTGCTCTGTCCAGAGGGGATCGGTCGCCGCCCGGTGGCGACCGCCGCCGGTTGTTCCGGGTGCGGCCGGGACGGTCCGATCGCGATTGGCTCGACTGCGAGAATCTGACGCAGGGTGCCTTGCAGCTGCTCCGCGATGGCGACGTTGCCGGCGCACGCGAAGTGATTGCTAACATGCTGCGTCTGGCTCAGGGTCGCTGCCGTGGCTGGGGTGACACATGGGCGGTGCGCTCGCTGCAGCGACAACGGGCAGCGGCGATGGAAGAATCTCGCGCAACAAGCCGGCCGCTGGCTTCCGTCAGCACGATCGCAGCTGGGCGCGGGCTTGCCGATGTCAAGTCGCCGGCCCGGCCGATCCAGATCCGGGCCCTCGGCGGCTTCGATCTCACTATCGACGGCACTCCGTTCACCGGCGGTATCAAGCCGCAGCGCCGGCCGCTCGATCTGCTCAGGGCGCTGGTAGCGGTGAACGGACACGCGGTCAGCACCAGCGAGCTGGCGGACCGGCTCTGGCCAGACTCCGATGGCGACACTGCGCGCAATTCTCTGCAGGTCGCAGTCCACCGCCTCAGGCGGCTGCTAGGACGCGATCAGGCTATCATCGTGCAGGATCGCAAGATCCATCTCGACCACACGCTGTGCTGGGTAGACTTGTGGGCTTTCGCAGAACAAGCCGAATCCGTTACCCGCGCCGGTTCAGCGCAACCTGATTTTGCGCAGCGTGCCGCCTGCGCGTTGGCGCTATACCGAGGACATCTGGTAACAGGGGAACCCGACCACGCGTGCATGCTCGCCGTCCGCGAGCGCATGCGCCACGTCTGGCTTTGCCTGGTCAAGCTCCTGGGCGACTTCTACGAGACGCACGGCGACTGTCAGCGCGCTGGTGACCTGTATCAACAGGCACTGGAGATCGATCCGCTGGCCGAAGAGGTCTATCGGCGCCTCATGGGCTGCCAGCAAAGAACCGGGCAGCGCGCCGAGGCGATCCATACCTATCGCCGCTGCCGGGAGCAGCTCTTCGCCGCGCTGGGCGTCCCGCCCTCAGAGGAGACTGAGCGTCTGTATCGCACGCTGCGCCTGGTCGCCTGATGCCGGGCAGTTGTGGAGCGGGGCACCTGGTCGCCCGGGGCCGGGCGCGTTCGATTCCGGTTGGAAGGATGATCCATGCCGCGCTCATCAGCGTCCTGGGCTGCAGTGCTATCGCGGACGACAACCGTGCTGGAACGGCGAGCGCTGTTTCGCCCGCAGAATCCCAGATCGAGCGCGGAGAGCGGCTGTACGCTGACAGCTGCGCGGTCTGCCATGGTCGGCGCCTGGAGGGCAGCAGTGCCATGGCATTGGCGGGTCCGACCTTCGCGGCGCGCTGGGGCGATGGGCAGCACTCGATCGATGACTTGTTCTACATCGTCCGAACGCTGATGCCCAACGACGAGCCGGGCAAGCTGACCAGGCAGGAGTACATCGACATCGTCGGTTATCTTCTGCGTGCCAATGGTTGGGTGCCCGACGAGCAAGAACTGGTTCCCGGTTCCGCTCGGCTGAAGCAACCGATTCGAGTGACCCGATAAACCCTAAGGGCCTTACCCAGACTGCAACCCACGAGAGGAGGCAGGTATGAGAAGGATCCTGTTCGCACTCGCAACACTGGGATTGTTTTGCTGCGCGGCATGGGCCGAACCGGGTCCAACCCAAGCCGAGCTCGATGCGGCTCATGCGAGCACGGACTGGCTGCTGCCCAACCACGATTACGCTGGCACCCGTTACGTGAACCTCGGGCAGATCAACCCGGGTAACGCCGCTCAGCTGCATCCGGTGTGCATCTATCAGGCGGCGGATATGGGCCGGTTTCTGAACAATCCGTTGGTGTACCGGGGCGTGATGTACATCACCACCGCGACGTCCACCATAGCGCTGGATGCGGCCACCTGTGCGGTCAAGTGGCGCTTCGACTGGAAGCCGAAGGCCAAAGAAGGGCAGATGGCCGGTGTGGGCAGTGTCTATCGCAGCCGCGGCGTGGCGCTGAAGGACGGACGTTTGGTGCGCTCCACCGCCGACGGCTTTCTCATCGCGCTCGACATGCAGACGGGCCAGCTGGTCTGGGAGCGAGCCGTAGTGGACGCCGAGAAGTTCGAAATCCTCGGCATGGCACCCCTGGTGGTCGAGGACCTGATCATCGTCGGGGCCGGGATCAGCGAATTCGGCGTGAAGGGATGGATTGGAGCGTTTCGATTGCAGGACGGTGCGCCGGTGTGGCGCTTCAACACGGTTCCTGACGCCAACGAGCCCGGCAGCGACACCTGGAGCGAGGCCAGCGCGATGGCCCGCGGCGGGGGCGGTGTCTGGGTCACCCCGTCGCTCGACCGCAAGGCCGGCCTCCTATACGTGGCGGTGGGCAACCCGGTCCCGGACTTCTTCGGTGACGTCCGCCGCGGGGCCAATCTTTATACCGCTGCGATGGTGGTGCTGGATCTGCGGACCGGGAAACTCCAGTGGTATCGACAGACGGTGCCGCACGACCTGCACGACTGGGACCTCACCGTGACGAGCCCGTTGTATACGGCTGCGGTGAACGGGCGGTCCCGAGCGGTGGTCACCGTCGGCGGCAAGGATGGGTACGTCCGCGCGCTCGACCGCGAGACGCAGGACGAGCTGTTCGCGGTGGCGGTAGCGAAAGTGTCGAATGCGGACGCAAAACCCACGCTGGAAGGCGTGGATGTGTGTCCGGGCGTGCTCGGCGGCGTGCAGTGGGGTCCGCCCGCGCTGGACCCGTCCCGGGGCAGCCTGTTCGTGCCGGCGGTGGATTGGTGCGGCAAATTCAAGACGACCGACGAGTTGCGCTACGTCCACGGCCAGCTCTACATGGGTGGCTCCTTCACCTATGATCCGGTGGACAAGTCCACGGGCCGATTGAGCGCGATCGACGCGTCCACCGGCGCGATACGATGGCAGTACGAGTCCCGGCGCCCGCTGGTCGCGAGTGTGGCGGCAACCTCGTCGGGTCTGGTCTTCACCGGTGAGCTGACCGGCGATTTCGTGGCTCTCAATGCGAGCGACGGTCAGGTGCTCTACCGGTTCAACGTCGGCGGGCCGATCGCCAGCGGCGTTGTCACCTACGCCGCCAGAGGCAGGCAATACGTAGCGGTAACCTCGGGGATGGTGGCGGGGTTCTGGAAGGTAGCGCCCGCTGCGTCGATCGTGGTGGTGTTCGGGTTGCCGTAACGCTCCCCACCGTAGAGTCGGTAAAGGCAACCGGCGCGCGCCTGAAATAAGCGCGTCAGGACTGCCGTGGCCGCCGGGATCGGCCCGGCGCAGGCCCCGATCCAATTGCTGCGTCACTCGCGGGCGCGATACACTCCCAGCGCCATGCGGAATCGGGTCTCTCTCAGCGCACGTGGAGCGCTTCGCTTCCCTGCGGTTGCGCTCTCACTTGCGCTGCTGGGCGGCTGTGCGCTGCAACGCTACGATCCGGCGCCGCTCGATCCGGCAGCCTCCGCTAGCGCTTTCGGGTCCCGCAGCACGGATACGCCGGGGCTGAAGGATTACCTGGTTGCGCACGGTCACCCGCCCTCGGACTGGCCGGTGCAGCACTGGGGCCTCGCCGAGCTGACTTTGCTTGCCTTCTACGATCACCCGGACCTGGAGCTGGCGCGCGCACGGGCGAAGGCCGCGCACGCGGATGCGTCCGCGGCGATGCAACGCGCACCTTTCGGCCTTACTCCGCGCGTGCGAGCACCACACCGTCACCACACCGGAGCAACCGAGTGTCTGGAGCCTCGGTTTCGAGGTGGAGATCCCTGTCGCCGGTTCTACACGGCGCGCAGCGACCTCAGAGCGATTCGCCTATCTGGCGGACGCGGCAGATCTGCAGGTGGGCTCGGTGGCCTGGAGCGTCCGGTCCGAGGTCCGCGCAAAGTTGCTCGATTGCTACGCCGTCCACCGCTCGGCCTCGCTGCTCGATGCGGAGATACAGCAGCGCCGGCTTCTTGTCGCTCTGCTGGAGCGCCGGCTCGAGGCCGGGGCCGCGTCCCGCGTCGAGGTGAACAACGCCCGTCTCGAGCAGGCGGAGCTGGAGGGACAGGCGCAGGCGGCGCGACTTGCTCGTGAGCGCAGTCTCGCCGCGCTGGCGCAAGCGCTGGCGCTGCCGCTGGCTGCAGTGCGCGGCTTGAGCCTCGACTTCGCCGCGTTCCAGGAGACGCCCGCGCCGCCAGGTGACGCCGGCGTCCAGCGCGCCGCACTGCTCAACCGTCTCGACGTACGCGCGAAGCTGCTCGAATACTCGGCTGCCGACGCAGCCGTGAAGCTGGAGATCGCGCGTCAGTACCCGACCTTCAGCATCAACCCCGGCTTCCTCTGGGACCAGGGAGACCACGTCTGGTCGCTGGCCGCCACCATGCTGCTGCCCGCGGGTGGCAACAAGCCGGCGATCCAGGCGGCGGAGGCGCGGCGTCAAGTCGCCGCACGGGAGTTTCTTGTTTTCCAGAGCCGCGTGATTTCCGAGGCGGAAGCGGCCGAGGCCCGCTATCGGACCGCGCTGGAAGGTGCGGGCAACTCGGAGCGCCTGGTACGTCTGCATGCCGCCCGCGACCAGGAGACGAAGAAACGCTTCGACGCCGGTTACGTCGATCGCCTCGAGCTTACGCTCACGCAGATCGAGACCCTGGCCGCGCAGCGCAATGCCCTGGCAGCCGCATCCGAAGCGCAGCGTGCGCTGGGCGGATTGGAAGACGCATTGCAGATACCGCTGGTGGGCGGCCCGGTGCCGGAGTGGGCCGCCGATCAGGAACCCGGTACGAGCTTGGCGGAGAAATGAAGTCCAATCGTGCCACCGTCGTCATCGCGGTGATGGCGGTGATAATCGCTGCGTTGGGCTGGGCGCTGATCTACTTCGCGCGCGACGAACTGCATCTGAATGCCAAGGCGCCCGAAGACGAGATCCCGGTGCAATCCGCGGTCAGCAGCGAAGAAGGGTTTTCGCAGGTCAAGGTCACGCAGGCCAGCCAGGAGGCGAGCGGAATCGCGTTCCGCTCCTTGCAAGCGGCGCGCGCCGAGGCGGCGGCCGAGGTCTACGGGGTCGTCGTCAATGTTCAGCCGCTCATCGATCTGCGCGCCCGCTACATCTCCGCGGTATCCGACGCGCGCGCGGCGCGGGCAGTGGCCGCCAACAGCGGGACCGAGTATCAGCGGCTGAGGAAACTGTTCGAGGACGACCGCAACGTCTCGGAGCGGGCGGTGCAGGCCGCCGACGCGACGTGGAAGGCGGACCAGGCAAGGGTCACCGCCATCGACCAGGCCGTGGCCGCAGCGCACGCCAGCATCCGGGCGAGCTGGGGCGAAGTCTTGGCGGGCTGGGCGATCGACGCGGAGTCGTCCGCGTTCCAGGAATTGGCGCAACAGCGCGAGGCGCTGGTGCAACTGACTCTGCCCTACGATCTGCAGGCGCAAGCCGGCAAGGCCCCGATCTCGCTCGCACCGATCGCGGTATCCGGGGAAGGCCGGCCGGCCCGCTTCATCTCCGCTGCGCCGCAGACCGACGCGACGCTGCCGGGGGTCACCTATTTCTATCTGGTCAGTGCGTCGGGAATGCGGGTCGGAATGCGGGTGGCGGGGCGGCTCAAGCTGGGCGGCAAAGCGCGAGAAGGCGTGATCGTGCCCTCGGCCGCGGTGGTGTGGCACGGCGGGAAGGCATGGGCGTACGTCAAGGAAGAAGAAGACCTGTTCGTGCGCAAGGAGGTCTCGACGTCGCAGGAGATGGCTAGCGGATGGTTCGATGCCGGGCACTTCGTGGCCGGCGACGAGGTGGTCGTGAGCGGGGCTCAGCTGCTGTTGTCGGAGGAGCTCAAGTTCCAGATCCGCAACGAGAACGAAGATTGACGCTCTAGAGTGATCTCGTTCATCGTCCGCCAGTCGATCCGCTTCCCCGGCGTGGTTGTCGCGCTGGCGCTGACCGTCATCCTCTATGGGTTCTACGTGCTCACGCGCGCCAACCTCGACGTATTCCCGGAGTTCTCGCCCAGCCAGGTGGTGATCCAGACCGAGGCCCCCGGGCCTGTCCGCGGAACTGGTGGAAAGGCAGGTCACACAGCTGATCGAGAATGCGCTGGCCGGTGCGACGAGTGTGGAGCATATCCGTTCGCAATCGATCCCGGGCCTGTCGGTGGTGACGGTCCTGTTCCGCGAAGGCTCGAGCGTCTTATCGCAATCGGCAGGTGGTGAGCGAGCGGCTGGCAGCGCTCGCCAATCAACTCCCGCACGGAGTCGCGCAGCCTTCGATGACGCCGCTGACCTCGTCCGCCAGCACGGTGCTCGGCGTCGGGCTCACATCGAAGACGCGCTCGCTGATGGAGATCCGCACGCTGGTGGACTGGACCGCTGCGGCCGCACCTGCTGGCGGTGGAGGGCGTGGCCGAGATCAACGTGTTCGGCGGCGAGGTGCAGCAGTGGCAGGTTCAAGTCGATCCCGAGAAGCTGATGCGCTACGGCCTGTCCATACAGGAAGTGGTGCAGGCCGCGCGCCGCGCCACCGGCGTGCTGCCGGCCGGGTTCGTGCGCACCGACAGCCAGCACCTGATCGTGAACGTGGAAGCGCAGCCGCGCTCGGTCGAAGACCTGGGTCGGGTGATGCTGACGCAGAAGGCGGGGCAGGTGCTGCGGCTGGCCGACGTGGCCAAAGTGCTCGAAGGCGCCGGCGCCATCCATCAGCGCGGCGGCCATCAACGGCGAACCCGGTGTATTCCTGATGGTGCAGGGTCAGCTCGGCGCCAACACGCGCGCGGTGACCCTGGACCTGGAGCGGGCGCTGAAGGAGCTCGAGCCATTCGCTGGCCGGAGGAGCAGGTCACGCTCAATGCCCGCCTGTTCCGTCCGGCCAACTTCATCGAGACCGCGGTGCGCAACGTGCAGCGCGACTTGTTGATCGGCTCTGCGCTGGTGGTGGTCGTGCTGTTCCTGTTTCTGTTCAACACGCGCACGGCATTCATCTGCACCACGGCCATCCCCACCTCTCTGCTCGGCGCCGTGCTGGTGCTCGACTACTTCGGCGTCGGCCTCAACATCATGGTGCTCGGCGGGCTGGCGATCGCTCTGGGCGAAGTGGTCGACGACGCGATCATCGACACCGAGAATATCTTTCGGCGGCTGCGGCTCAACCGCCTGCTGGCGACTCCGCGGCCGGTAGACGAGGTGGTGCTGGACGCCTCGGTGGAGGTGCGCAGCTCGGTGGTGTATGCGACTTTCATCGTGGCCCTGGTGTTCGTGCCGCTGCTCACGCTGTCGGGCGTGGCCGGCAAGCTGTTCGCACCGCTGGGCCTGGCCTATATCCTGGCCATCCTCGCCTCGCTGATCGTTGCGCTGAGCCTGACGCCGGCGCTGTGCTACCTGCTGCTCGCGCGCGCCGAGCTCAAGACCGACGATCCACCCGCCGTGGCCTGGCTCAAGCCGCGCTATGCCGCGGCGCTGCGGCGCATCGAGAAGTATCCGGGCCGGGTCGTGAGTGTGGTGTTCGTCGTCATCGCTGTCGGCATCGGCATCCTGCCTCTGTTCTCGGGCGAGTTCATCCCGGCACTGCGCGAGGGGCACTACATCATCCACATGACGGCGGTGCCGGGAACCGCCGAGTCCGAATCGCTGCGGCATCGGGAACCGGGTAGCCAAGGCAATCGGTTCGATCCAGGGCGTGAAGTCGGTCGCCCAGTGGGTAGGGCGCGCGCCGAACGGCGCCGACACCTTCGGCACTCACTACAGCGAGTTCGAGGTGGAGATCGGCGCGCTCAATGGCCGCGAGCAGGCGCGCATTCTGCGCGAGATCCGCGAGACCTTGTCGGGACAGCGCGGCGGCGGATTCGTTGGTGTTGCGTTCGCGGTCAACACGTTCCTGACCGAGCGCATCGAGGAGACCATCGCCGGGTTTCGCCGCGCCGGTCGTCATCAACCTGTATGGCAACAACCTGGACCTGCTGGACCGCGATGCACAGGCGGTGGCAACAGCGCTGTCGCGGGTACCCGGAGCACGCGACGTGCAGGTGCAGGCACCGCCCGGTACGCCGCAGATCGTGATCCGCCTGCGTCAGGAGCGCGCTGCCGCGCTAGGCATAGCGCCGCTCGATGCGCTCGAGACGATCCACTGCCGCCTACGAGGGTGCCGATGTGGCGCAGGTCTATCAGGGCAGCCACGTAATCGGCCTGGTGGTGGTGCTTGCGCCGGAAGCGCGCAACCGCCCGGCGCAGATCGGCCGGCTGCAGCTTCGCGCCGCCGATGGCAGGCTGGTGCCACTTGCACGATATCGCGGACATCGAGCTGACCGGCGGGCGCTACAAGATCCTGCATTCCGGCGGCCGCCGGATTCAAACGGTCACCGCCAGTGTCGCCGGCCGCGACATCCAGGACTTCGAGTCGGCGCGCGCGCGCGCATCTGGCGCAAGACGTAAAGCTCGCGGCGGGCAACTACGCCGTGTTCAGCGGCACGGCGCGAGCGCAGGCGCAGGCGCGTGAGGACCTGATCGTGCACTCGGTGATTGCAAGCATCGGCATCTTCCTGCTGCTCTACATCGCCTTCAACAATCTGCGCAACCTGCTCATCACCTTCCTCAACTTGCCGTTCGCATTGATCGGCGGCGTCATCGCTGTGCTCGCGACGGGCGGCTGGCTGTCGCTCGGTTCGCTGGTCGGGTTCGTGACCCTGTTCGGTATCACGCTGCGCAATTCCATCATGCTGGTGTCCCACTACCAGCACCTGGTCGACGTGGAGGGTCTGCCGTGGAACGGAGAAACGGTGCTGAAGGGCGCCGCCGAGCGCCTGCCTTCGATTCTGATGACTGCGCTGGTGACAGCACTCGGCCTGCTGCCGCTGGCCCTGGGCTCGGGCGAGCCGGGACGCGAAATCGAAGGTCCGATGGCGACCATCATCGTCGGCGGGCTGATCACGTCGACCGTGCTCAACCTGCTGATCCTGCCGACAGTCCTGCTGCACTTCGGCCGCTTCGAGCGGCGTGCGCAACCGTTGAGCTCGAGCACACCGCGCTCGGTTGCCGGCTAGACGAGTGATCCGAAACTCCAAGAACCGTTCGTGTTGAGCGTCGCGCAGCAGAGTCGAAACACCGCATCGCGAACGGGGTCCTACGTCATCGCGTCAGGCCGCGTCGTCGGCTTCCGGCGAATTGGGTGATACGGCGATGGGATCGCTGGCAGGGAACGTCTCGATCAGCGCTTCATCCAGCAGCCATTCGTCATGCTCGGGCGAGTGGGGCAGAGGAAGCTCGGAGGAGGTGACCTTGAGGACTCGCGCCGGAAGACCGGCAGCGGTGCTGGGTTGCCTGGGCATTGTGGTTCTCCTGTAGGAGGCGCTCCAAGCTTGGAGCTGCATCGAGCGCGGAAGGTTTCCCTTCGGCCCGCGGCTCTACAGTTGTTGCAAGACTAGCGCGCTTTTCGCTCGCGCGAATTGCGCGATCCCGAGTCAAGTCCGTGGCGAGAAGTCGAGCGTACGCCTTTAGTCTCCCCCCGGCATCGGTCCCACCATGCGTTCGGGCCGCACCCATCGATCGAACTGCTCTTCCGTCACATGGCCCAGCGCCAGCGCCGCTGCGCGCAAGCTCGTCTTCTCATGGTGCGCCTTCTTGGCGATCTCGGCCGCGCGATCGTAGCCGATGTGCGGAGCCAGCGCAGTGACCAGCATGAGCGAATTGTCGACCAGCTCGGCGATGCGGGCGGTATCGGCCTCGATACCCTCCACGCAATAGCGGGTGAAGCTGTCGCTGGAATCAGCCAAGAGTCGCGCGCTTTGCAGAAAATCGTAAATGATGACCGGCTTGAAAACGTTCAGCTCGAAGTGGCCCGATGCGCCGCCGAAGTTGACCGTCACGTCGTTTCCCATCACCTGGCAGCACACCATGCAGAGCGCTTCGCACTGCGTCGGGTTCACCTTGCCGGGCATGATCGAGCTGCCGGGCTCGTTCTCCGGCAGGCGCAGCTCGCCCAGACCCGAGCGCGGACCGGAGCCCAGCCAGCGCACGTCGTTGGCGATCTTCATCAATGCGGTGGCCACGCTCTTCAGCGCGCCGTGGGCAAACACCAGGGCGTCGTGGGCGGCGAGTGCCTCGAACTTGTTGACAGCGCTCACGAACGGCAGTCCGGTGATGCGCGCCAGCTCGTCCGCCACGCGGCGGCCGAAATCGGGGGGGGCGTTGAGGCCGGTTCCGACCGCCGTACCGCCGATGGCGAGTTCGTACAGGCCAGGCAGAGCGGCGCGCACGTGTGTTACCCCCCGCTCGACCTGCGCCACGTAACCGGAGAACTCCTGGCCCAGAGTCAGCGGAGTGGCGTCCTGCAGATGCGTGCGCCCGATCTTCACGATGTCTGCAAACGCGCGTGCTTTCTGGCCCAGCGCATCGCGCAGCGCCTGCAGCCGCGGCAGCAGATCCTGCACCAATGCGCGGACAGCGGCCACATGCATGGCGGTGGGTATGACGTCGTTGGATGACTGGCTGCGATTCACCTCGTCGTTCGGATGCACCAGGCGTTGCATCCCGCGCGGGCCGCCCAGCAGCTCGCTCGCGCGATTGGCGAGCACTTCGTTCATGTTCATGTTGGTCTGGGTGCCAGAGCCGGTCTGCCAGATCACGAGAGGAAACTCTTGCGTGTGCAATCCGGCGATTACCTCGTCGGCCGCGGCCACGATGGCGCGCGCCTTGGCGGCATCCAGCAGGCCCAGCTCGGCGTTGACCGTGGCCGCGGCCCGCTTCACCTCGGCCAGCGCGCGGATGAACGTTGCCGGGAAGCGCTCCCCCGAGATGCGGAAGTGCAGGAGCGAGCGCTGGGTCTGGGCACCCCACAACCTGTCGGCCGGGACCTCGATCTCGCCGAAAGTGTCGCGCTCAATCCGGGTAGTGGTCATCTTCGCCAAAACAGGTTCACGCTGTCGAGGTGCACCGTCTCCCGCGTAAGCATCAGGGCCGATCGGCGGCCAGCACGGCGACCGGATAGGCGTAGTGTATGCGCTCTGCGTCGCGGCGGATGGGTATGCCGAGACGGTCGTCGAGGACGGAAGCCGCGAAGATCTCGCGTATCTTCACGTCGTCACCGGGATTGGGGAAGGATCGCCTGAGCAGATTTTCCAGCTCGTCGCGCAGCTCGTAGGCTGTCACGCGGGTGTCCGTCAGTCCGACGACACGAAACAGGTGCTTCAGCTCGCTGGACGGCATCGCGCGGACATGCGACGGGTCGCGCAGCTTCTCCATCCGGTTGAACTCTCGCGGCCTTCGCGGGATCGGCCGATGCGTCCACGTCGGCGACGACGACCCGACCGCCCGGTGCGCAAACGCGCACCATCTCCTTCAGCACGGCCAGCGGCTCGACGAAGTGGTGAAACGTAAAGCGCGAAACGACGATGGAGAATGTGGCGTCAGGGTAAGGCAGGGACTGGACGTCGCCCTGATCCCAGCTCACGTTGGCGAGGCCCTTGTCTCGTGCCAGCGCACGAGCCCGGTCGAGCATGGCAGGCGTCACGTCGATCCCTGTCGCATGTCCCGCCGCTTGCGCGAACGCACACACTACGAGCCCGCCTCCGCACGCAACGTCCAGCACCCGGTCGTCCGGCCCGGCCCGGCTGAAGTCCACCAGCAAGCGCAGCGCGCTCTCGTCGGCGATCGTCTTGGCGGTGCTGAACGGAGTGGCCTGCCGAGTGAACTGATCGAGGATCAGGTCCTGGTGCGTGGGAGTTGTCATCTCATGTTCCGTTGGACGCTTGGGGAAACGAGCATCATTGCACAGACGGGTACGCGGCCGAATGGATAATGCGCCAGCGTCTATCGAGAACTCGACAGGGCCCGGGCGCCGCCAGGGGCCGCGGAGCACCGTGCGAGCCAAACTGGCATGATGCTTCGCCGCCGACACCAGCGGGCGGCTGGTGTCCAAGGATGATTCGAAGCATGCGATCTGTCACCAACACCTTCCGTTACATACGTGTGCGGCCGCGGCTTTCCGCCGCGACCGCAATCGGCATCGTGCTCATCGTATTCCTGCCAAAGACGATAGCAGGGCCTACGCGTGCGCTCCTTGCCTGGGACCTCGGGGCGGGGCTGTACCTTGGACTGGCCTGGACCATGATGTTTCGCGCGAACGTCGAGAAGATGCGCTGGCGAGCGCGGATCCAGGACGACGGCGCCGAGGTCATCCTGGCGCTCACCGTCGTCGCGGCGGTGGCGAGCCTCGCGGCAATCTTGCTCGAACTGATCGGGATCAAGGGCCTGTCGCCGCGCATGCAAACCCTGCACCTCGGATTGGCCGCGCTCACGATCCTGCTATCCTGGTCGTTCGTGCATACGGCTTTCGCCCTGCACTACGCGCACGAGTTCTACGACGATGCCGGGAAAGACGGGCGGCGCTGCCTCGATTTCCCCGGCAACTCCGAGCCCGATTACGTCGACTTCCTCTACTTTGCCTTCGTTCTCGGCACGACGTCGCAGACGTCGGACGTGACGATAAACTCCAGCCCCATGCGCCGTCTGGCATTGCTCCATGGCGTCATCGCGTTCTTCTTCAACACCACGCTGCTGGCGCTGATGGTGAATATCGCCGCCGGATTGACCTGAGGTCAGGCGTCGCACGGTGGCCAACTGATCGGCCGTGAAGGAGCCACAGGGCATACAATTGCACGTTCAAGCCGGAAGGCGCCAATCTATCCTGGAACAACCCGATGATCAGACTCGTAACCGTGCTTGCCCTCGTCTTGCCGCTTGCGGCCCATGCCGGCTTCGACGAGGGCGTCGCTGCCTACTCTGTCGGTGACTACACCAAGGCGATGGAGGAGTTCAAGCCCCTCGCCGACCAGGGCGAAGTCCAAGCGCAGTATTTCGTCGGCTTCCTCTACTATCGTGGATACGGTGTCCCGGCGGATCACGCGGCGGCGGTTAGCTGGTTCCGCAAGGCCGCGGCCCAGGGTGACTCGCGTTCGGCCTTCTATCTCGGCAAGATGTACGAGAAAGGCGAGGGGGTGGAGCGTGACCTGACGCAGGCGCATCTTTGGCTCAGCCTGTCGGCGAAGAACGCACCCAACGCGCGCGATGCGGCCTATACCAGGCAAGACATCGGCAAGCTCGAGCGCCGCATGAGTCCGGAACAGATTGCCAAAGCGAAGGAGCTCGCGGCGCAGTGGAAGCCGGGGACGTAAGGCGTAAGACCGCCTGTCTCGCTGCACCGCCTTCCGTTGCACCCGTTGTTCGGTCGCCCGGAAACGCCGTAAAATGCGCCTGATTGCGGGCGTCGTATAACGGCATTACCCGAGCTTCCCAAGCTCGTGACGAGGGTTCGACTCCCTTCGCCCGCTCCAGATGAACGGGGCTCTCGGTGAGAGCCCCGTTTCGTTGAGAAGGAAGGATTCGACAACCGATGGTCATCACGCATGCGATGCGGTAGGGCTTTGCGGGGACGCCTTGTCGGATGGCTCTGCGCTCGCCGCCTTACGTATCGCGAGGCCCAGCGCGATACGCCAGACGCCGCCGGAAATCATGCCGATCCCGACATAGAGTCCGATGAACCAGAACGAGTTCTCCGGCCAGCCGACCGCAATCAAAATACCGAGCAGCACGGACACGATGCCCGTGGCGAGTACCCAGCCCCATCCCGGCGTCGACCGGTGCCGTACGGCGAACATGATCTCGATGATGCCGATAGCGGTGACCAGCGCGGCGAGCATCAGCGCCAGTGCGATCACGCCCTCCAGCGGCCACCAGAACAGCACGAGGCCAAGGGCGACGTTGAGCAAGCCAGTCAGTACCCGCCAGATCGCACCGCTTTCCTTGCGCGTCTGGTACGCGTGAATCAGCTGCAGCGCCCCGATGAACAGGGCGATCCAGGCCAGCGTGAAGTTGGCCGCGAGTGCCGCCAACATCGGGAGCATCAGCGCGATGATCCCGGCAATCAGGATCAGTACGCCGATCGCAATCGTCCAGCCTGCGGTGGTCCTTACGTCGTGCTTGAGTGTAGCGTCCATACTCGGCTCCCTCGCATCATCGGTGACAAAGACAATCCTCTACCGCTCGCGCGTCCTAGAACTCCAGCCACGCCTGGTCCACGTAGCACCAGCCCCAGTTTTCGCCGGGCTCAAGGGAGCGCATGACCGGATGGCCGGTCGCAAGGAAGTGCTTGGTGGCGTGCTTGTTCTTCGAGCTGTCGCAGCAGCCCACGTGTCCGCACACCAGGCACAGGCGCAGGTGTACCCACGTGTCGCCCATCTTCAAGCACTCCTCGCATCCCTTCGTATGCGGCTTGACGTTGTGGATCAGGTTGAGATGAGTGCACTCCCCAGCCATGCTGCTGTTCCTCGATGTCCTTGCGGCGTCCTGCTTCGCGTGTGTAAGGGGAGCGTAAACAAAGACTGCGATCACAATGCAGATGCCACCCGAGGTTTGATCGCGTCCCGGCGATCTCGCTCTCGGGCCTTGGCTGTTTCCGCGTAACGCCTATCGTACAACAGAAGCCGAGACAGCCTGGAGCCGCGCCCTGGAGCCTCACAGCATCTCTAGCGCGCTTGGGCCAGTCGGGGCAGGGAACGCGCGATCGAGTGCTTTGATATCCTGGTCCGTGAGATGGAGGTCGAGCGCGGCACGATTGTCGCGCACGTGCGCCGGCACCGCCGCTTTCGGAATCGCAATCACCCGGTCGCGCCTGAGGACCCAGGCGAGGCTTACCTGCGCCGGCGTCGCACCGTGCCGTGCTGCCACGCTCTGGAGCGCCGGGTGGTTCAGAAGCCGGCCCTGCTCGATCGGGGAGTAAGCCATGATCGGGAGCCCGTGTTCGTGGCACCAGGGCAGCAAGTTGTATTCGATACCACGCCGCGTCAGGTTGTAGAGCACCTGGTTGGTCGCGACGGTCGATCCGCTCGAAAGGCCGACGAGTTCCTTCATGTCCGCGGCGTCGAAATTGCTGACACCCCAATGCCGGATCTTCCCCGACCGGATGAGCTCGTCGAACGCTGCCAGCGTCTCAGGTAGCGGCGGCGAGCCGCGCCAGTGGAGGAGATAAAGATCGAGCCAGTCGGTTCCGAGGCGTTGCAGGCTGCGCTCGCAAGCGGCGATCGTTCCGCGCCGGGTCGCGTTCTGCGGGAGCACCTTGCTCACCAGAAAGACCTCGTGGCGCCGTCCGGCAATCGCTTCCGCAATGAGTTCTTCCGCGGCGCCATCGCCGTACATCTCGGCGGTGTCGATCAAGGTCATGCCGAGGTCTAGACCGAGGCGCAGCGCTTCGATTTCCTCTTGACGGCGGCGCGGCTTTTCCCCCATTGCCCAGGTGCCTTGGCCCAGCACCGGGACGGCCTCTCCGGCCGGTAGCTTCGTCGTGCGGACAGCGGTCTCTGACATCACGATCCTCATTCAAAGTCAAAGCGGTGTGGCCCGAGGCGAGGACGGCCGAGCGTCAAGAGTTCGAGCGGGCCGCATCCACCGCCTGAAACAGGTGATCGAAACCGAAAGAAACGTCGACGATGCTGCCGTTGACGAAGAAGGTCGGCGTGCCACGCACGCCGCTGCGCCGGCCGCCATCGACGTGCTCGTTCACGCGTTGCCGATAGACCTGATCGCGCAACTCGTAGTCGAAGCGCTCCAGGTCGAGTTCCAGCTCCTCGGCGTAGCCACGCAGGTCCTTCGGCTTGAGGTGAGTCTGATGTTGGAACAGCAGATCGTGCATCAGCCAGAACTTATGCTGGGCACCGGCTGCTTCCGCCGCCTCGGCCGCCAGCTCGGCGTGCGGATGCACTTCGGTCAACGGGAAATGGCGGAAGACGAAGCGGACGCGGTGCTCGAAGTGCTTGAGCAGCATCTTCACCGCAGGATAGGCCTGGGCACAGTTCGGGCATTCGAAGTCGCCATACTCGACCACCACC
This sequence comes from uncultured beta proteobacterium, assembly GCA_963741215.1. GTDB lineage: Bacteria > Pseudomonadota > Gammaproteobacteria > Burkholderiales > SHXO01 > SHXO01. Next base: position 82,944 of record CAVUHQ010000035.1, on the reverse strand, counting down.
ACCCGCGCCGTTTCAGGCCCGAGAACGTGGTCGGTGCTATCGACCGGGACGGCGAGGTCATGGGGAGCTGGATTTCGGCTCATGCAACATTCTCCTTTTGAAAACAGGTAGAGCGCGGTCGCCCCGCGAGCTCGAGTATGGCCGTGGTCGCCGGCGTCCGGGCGATCACCCGGCCGCAGCGAATCACCGCGAGCCGGGTGGCGCGCAACCGGATCGCCTCGATCGGATCGCGTGCCTGCAGCAGCACGAGATCGGCGTTGCAGCCGGGCGCGACGCCGTAGCCCTTCAGACCGAGAATCGCGGCGGGCGTCTCCGTTACCGCGCGGAAGCAAGCGCGCATCGCGTCCTGGCCGGTCATTTGCGCCACGTGCAACCCCATGTGCGCGACCTCCAGCATGTCGCCCGAGCCCAGGCTGTACCACGGGTCCATCACGCAGTCGTGGCCGAAGGCAACCGGGACCCCGGCTGCCAGCAGCTCCGGAACGCGAGTCATGCCGCGCCGCTTGGGGTAGGTGTCGTGGCGTCCCTGGATCGTGATGTTGATCAGCGGATTCGCAACCGCGCTCACGCGGGCCTCGGCCATCAGCGGGATCAGCTTGGATACGTAGTAGTTGTCCATGGAGTGCATGGACGTAAGGTGCGAACCGTTGACGCGACCTTGCAGGCCCAACCGCTGCGTGTGATAGGCCAGCGTCTCGATGTGTCGCGAGAGCGGGTCGTCGGTCTCGTCGCAGTGCATGTCCACGCGCAGCCCGCGCTGCGCCGCCAGCTCGCACAGGATCTTCACGCTCTCGGCCCCGTCGGCCATGGTGCGCTCGAAATGCGGGATGCCACCCACCACCTCGACGCCCAGGTCCAGGGACCGCTGCAGGTTGTCGAGCGCGCCGTGGCGAGCGCAACACGCCATCCTGCGGAAATGCGACGAGCTGCAGGTCGAGATAGGGTGCAACGCGCTTCTTCACCTCGAGCAGGGCTTCGACAGCCAGCAGCCGCGGATCGCACACATCGACGTGCGAGCGGATCGCCAGCAAGCCTTTGGCGACAGCCCAGTCGCAGTAGGTCATGGCGCGCTCGACGATGGCCTCGAAGGTGAGTTGCGGCTTCAACTCGCCCCACAGCGCGATGCCTTCCAGCAGCGTGCCGCTCTGGTTGACGCGCGGCAGGCCATAGGAGAGTGTGGCATCCATGTGGAAATGCGCATCGACGAAGGGCGGCGAGATCAACTGGCCGGCGGCGTCGATCGTCTCCCGCGCCGCGCCTGCGATGTGTGCCGCAACCTCAACAATGCGCCCGGTCTGTATTGCAATGTCAACGCCGGTGCGGCCATCGGGGAGGTTGGCGTTTTTGATCAGAAGATCGAGCATGGTGATTCCCAATAAGCTGGTCCAGGAGTGTCAAGCCGCATCATCCACCCGACGCTTCGACTCCGCTGCTACCTAGCGTTCGCCCTTGCGGTAAGGCTTCATCAACGCCTGAGGATACGCCGCCTTGCGCGCGACCAGGGCGAGCGCTGCGATCGACAGCAGGTAAGGCAGCATCAGGTAGACCTGATAGGGGAGTATGCCAGCGGAGCTCTGTTGCAGGCGCAGCTGGAGCGCATCGAAAGCGGCGAACAGGAGCGCGCCCAGCAGCGCCTTGCCGGGACGCCAGGAGGCGAACACCACCAGCGCAACGCAGATCCAGCCGCGGCCGTTGACCATGTTGAAGAAGAACGCGTTGAACGCCGACAACGTGAGAAACGCACCCGCGACGCCCATCAGCGCGCTGCCTGCGGCGATGGCGCCGATGCGCACCGCGGTGACGCTGATGCCCTGCGCTTCGACCGCCGCTGGATTCTCGCCCACCATCCGCAGCGCCAGACCCGCAGGGGTGCGATACAGCACATAAGCGATGAGCGGCACGACGACCAGCGCCAGCAGCGTGAGAGGCGTTTGCGCACCGAGCGCTGTGCCGACGACCGGTATGGCGTCGAACAGATGGGTCTCGCCGAAGGGTGCGATCGTAGGCGGCGAACTCACCTTCGGGAAGTTCACGCGGTAGGCGTAGTAGGACAGGCTGGTCGCCAGCAACGTGATGCCGAGGCCGGCGACATGCTGTGACAGCGCCAGGACTACGGTGAGGGCTCCATGCAACAGACCGAAGCCGGCCCCGACACACGCGCCCACGAGCACGCCGGTCCACAGGCCCGCCCCATAGTAGACCGCGAGCCAGCCCGAGAACGCCCCCGCGACCATGATCCCCTCGATGCCGAGGTTGAGAACCCCCGCGCGCTCGCACAGCAGCACGCCGAGGGTGCCGAAGATCAGCGGCGTGGCGATGCGCAGAACCGCGATCCAGAACGGAGCGGCTGCGACCAGGTCGAGCATCTCGCTCATGACCAGCGCACCTTGTAGCGCGCGAGCATGGTCGCGACCAGCATCGAGAGCAGAGACACGGCGACGATCACATCAGCCAGGTAGGTGGGCACGCCGACGGCGCGGCTCATGGAGTCGGCACCGACGATGACCCCGGCCACGAACACTGCGGCGAGCACTACGGCCAGCGGGTTGAGGCCCGCCAGCATGGCGATCACGATGCCGGAATAGCCGTAGCCTGGAGACATGTCGAGGGTCAGGTACCCCGCGCGGCCCGCGACTTCACCTACGCCCGCCAGCCCCGCCAAAGCCCCGGAGAGGAGCGCGGTCTTGACCATGACGGAATCGACCGAGATTCCGGCGAAACGCGCGGCCGTCGCATTCGCACCGACAGCGCGCATCTCGTAGCCGAAGGTGGTGCGGGCGTTCACGACCCAGAGCACGAGCGACAGCACAACAGCCAGGATCAAAGCCGAGTGCACGCGGGAACGTTCCAGCAGCTTGCCGAACTCGACACCGGGCAGGATCGGGACCGACTGCGGCCAGCCCATCGCGGTAGGATCCTTCATCGGGCCGTCGAGCATCATCGACACGAACAACAGGGCGACGAAGTTCAGCAGCAGCGTGGTCACGACTTCGTCCACGCCCAACCGGGTCTTGGCCAGGGCGGGCACCAGAAGAAGCGATGCGCCTGCCGCCATGGCGCCGACGATCATCAGGGGAAACAGGACGATCGGCGGTGCGGCGATCGCGCCGCCACCGATTGCGACCGCAGCGAGCGCACCGAAGTAGAGCTGACCCTCGGCGCCGATGTTGTAGAAGTGCGCCCGAAATGCAACGGCCGCGGCCAACCCAGTGAAGATCAGCGGCGTGGCGCGGGTCAAGGTCTCGGTGATCGCAAAGCGGGAGCCGAAGGCGCCGTCGAACAGAAGCAGATAGGCGCGGCCCACGGGCGCTCCGGCCCACACGATGAGCCCGGAGCAAAGCAGCAGCGTGAAGGCGACGGCGGCAACGGGTGCCGCCGCAGCAATCGCGATGGGTACGCGGGCGCGCGCTTCGAGTCGCACGGTTCGACTCTATTGCGCCGAAGCACCGATCATCGCAGCATTTCTCCCTCACGCACTCGTGCGCTCCCCGCCATGGCCAATCCGATCTCGGCGATCGTCCACGTATCGTGCGCTTCCGACAGCCTGCCATGGAACATCACTGCGATGCGGTCGGCGATGGCGAACAGCTCATCCAGGTCTTCCGAGATGAGGACGATCGCGGCACCGCGGCTGCGCGCCGCCAGGAGTTGCGCATGGATGTAGGACACGGCGCCGATGTCCAGTCCCCAGGTCGGCTGACTCGCGACCACGACGGCCGGCTCGTTCACCAGCGCGCGGCCCAGAATCAGCTTCTGGATGTTGCCGCCGGACATCGATCGTGCCGGCGCGTCGAGCCCGGAGCAGCGCACGTCGAACTGTTCGACGATCCGCTGCGCTTGCATCCTGGCGCTGCCGCGCCGCAGCCAGCCAAGCTCGGAGAAACGCGGCTCGCGATAGCGTTCGGAGACGGCGTTCTCCCAGATCGCGAAATCGCCGATCACTCCGACCCCGCCACGGTCCTCCGGCACGCGGCCGAAACCTGCCGCAACAAAGGCACGCGGCGTCGCGCCGATGGTTCGGTCGGCAACCCGAATCTCCCCGCGTGTGGGCGCGAGCAGACCGCACAGAGCGTCGGCGAGCTGGGCCTGGCCGTTGCCCGAGACGCCCGCGATACCGAAGATCTCACCTCTGTGCACGTCGAAGTGTGCCCGTTCGAGCTTGTCCCCCGCGGCAAGGTCAATCACTGACAACAGCGCGTCCGCCGCGTTGCTCGAGACTGCCGATCCGCGCACGGGCGCCTCTATGCGACGACCGACCATGAGCTCGGCCAGCTCCGCTTTGCTGGTGTCTGCGGCCTCACGCACTGCGACCAGTTTGCCCTGGCGCAGGACCGCCACGCGGCGGCTTACCGCGAGCACTTCGTCCAGCTTGTGCGAGATGAAAATGATCGACAGGCCATCGGCGACCAGATTCTTGAGCGTCGCGAACAATGCCTCGGATTCCTGGGGTGTCAGCACGGCGGTGGGCTCGTCCAGGATCAAGATTCGAGCGCCGCGGTAGAGCGCCTTGAGGATCTCCACGCGCTGGCGCTCGCCGACCGAGAGGTCCGCTATGCGCGCGTCCGGATCGACGGTGAGCCCGAACTGCCTGGAAGTCTGGAGCAGCCGCTCTCGCGCCTGCCGCCGGCGCGACACCGGCAGCCAGAGGCGCTCGGTGCCGATGAGCACGTTGTCCAGCACGGAGAGGTTGTCGGCCAGCGTGAAATGCTGGTGCACCATGCCGATCCCGGCGGCGAGCGCGGCCTTCGGCTGACCGGGCGGCAGCGGCTGGCCGAAGACCTCGATCGCGCCGGCATCGGCGACGTAGTGGCCGAAGAGGATGCTGACCAGCGTGCTTTTTCCCGCGCCGTTCTCTCCCAGCAGTCCCAGCACCTCGCCGCGCGCGAGGTCCAGCGAAATGTCGTCGTTGGCGACCAGCGCGCCGAACCGCTTGGTGATGCCGGAGAGGCGCAGGACGGGAGGCTGCAACTCGACCTCGCTTGCTCGCAAGCTGCACGCACAGCTGCGTTGAGGAAAACCCCTCCTTTGCGCCTGGCGCGGCGGAGGGGCTGGAGTCCCTCTCCGCCCGGGAGAGGGTGAGTCCGGCGCGCTACATCGACGACTTCGGCTCGCTTTCCACCACCGGCACCGTGAACTTGCCGTCGACGATGGCCTTCTCTTTGTCCTTGACCTTCTTCATCACATCCGCAGGCACCTTCTTTTCGAATGTGCCCAGCGGCGAGAGCTCGGACCCCTTGTACTTCATGGTCGAGTACTTGCCGTAGTCGTCGGCCTTGAAGCTGCCGGCCTTTGCGTTCTTGATGGCGAGGTTGATGGTCGGCTCCATGTTCCACAGCGCGGATGCGACCACGGTATCGGGATACTTGTCCTGGGTGTTGATGACGTTGCCGATGGCGAGCTTGCCCCTCTCCTTGGCCGCATCGGAGACGCCGAAGCGCTCGGCGTACAGCACGTCCGCCCCCTTGTCGATCATGGCGAACGCGGCCTCCTTCGCCTTGGGCGGATCGAACCAGGAACCGATGAAGCTGACCGAGAACTTGACCTTGGGATTGACTTCCCTCGCCCCTTCCATGAACGCGTACATGAGCCGGTTGACTTCCGGGATCGGGTAGCCGCCCACCATGCCGATGAGGTTCGACTTGGTCATGCTGCCGGCGATCATGCCGGTGAGATAGGCGGGTTCCTGGATGTAGTTGTCGAACACCGAGAAATTAGGCTCCTGCGGCTTGCCCGATGACCCGAGCAGGAAACTGACCTTGGGATAATCCTTGGCGACCTTGCGCGCGGCGGACTCGACGGCGAACGCTTCGCCCACGATCAGCGTGTTGCCCTGCTCGGCGTACTGGCGCATGACGCGCTCGTAGTCGGCGTTGCTGACATTCTCGGAGAACACGTATTCGATCTCCCCGTTGGCCTTGGCCGTGTTCAGAGCCTTGTGGATGCGCGATACCCACTGCTGCTCGACCGGCACGGTGTAGATGGCCGCCACTTTGAGTTTTTGCTGTGCCGAAACGGTGCCGGAGCTCAGCAGCGCGACCGCGAACGCCAGCGCAACACCCGCGCCCAGGAAAGCTCTCCGCTTGAGAGTCGAAATGACCATGAGGTTTGTCCTTGTCTTGGTAGATGCGAATGCCGCGACGACATCGTAGCCGATACGAGGGCTGCGGTCATCCGGGACGGGCGGCGAAGCGGAGTTACGGTGAGCGGGTGTGCAGGACAAAAGCAAATCCCCCCTGCCCCCCTTTTTCAAAGGGGGGTGTCGGAACCCGTGCGGTAGACGCTCCCCCTTTGGCAAAGGGGGGCGGGGAGGATTTCGCGGCCCTCGAATCAACCCACGGCGCAGCACGACCTCTAAATGCTCAGCCGATACCCCACACCGGTCTCGGTGAGGATGTACTTGGGCTGGGCCGGGTCGTCCTCGAGCTTCTGCCGCAGATGACCCATGTAGATCCGGGCGTAGTGGGCGCTTTGCTCATGCGCCGGGCCCCACACATCGCGGCAGATCTGGCGATGGGTGAGAACCTTTCCGGCGCTGGCGATCAACAACGCCAGCAGCCGGTACTCGATGGGCGTCAGGTGCACGGCCTCTCCATCCTTGCGCACGGTGCGCGCAACGAGGTCCACCTCGACATCACCGAACCGGACGGACGGTTTGCCGATGCTTCCGGCGAGGATCCGCCGCCGCTGCGCTGCCCGCACTCTCGCCAGCAACTCTCCCACCCCGAACGGCTTGGTCAGATAGTCGTCGGCTCCCGCATCCAGCGCTTCGATCTTGTCCGTTTCGCCGGCACGCGCCGAGAGCACGATGATCGGGATCTGCGACCAGCCGCGGAACGCATGGATGAAATCCACTCCGTCTCCATCCGGCAGGCCGAGGTCGAGGACGATGAGATCGGGCTTGCGCGTACCGGCCTCGACCAGGCCCTGCTTCAAAGTCTCGGAGTCGAACACGCTCCAGCCCTCGGATTCGAGCGCATCGCGCACGAAGCGGCGGATCTGCCGCTCGTCTTCGATCAGTACGGCGACCGGCGCCGGCTCGCTCATGGCTGAGGCGCGGCGATCTGGTGCTGCTCTTCGATGCCCTGCGGGAGGTCCGGCGGTATGCCGAGCGGCAGCGTGAACGAGAACCTGGCTCCCCCGGCAGGGTTGTTCTCGGCCCAGATCTTCCCCTTGTGCGCTTCGACGATGGCGCGGCAGATAGCGAGGCCCAGCCCGACACCGGATGTCGCCGACTCGCGCTCTCCGCGCGTGAACTTCTCGAAGATGGCTTCCTCCTGGCCCTTCGGCAACCCGGGGCCGTTGTCGGTAACGGAGACCAGCAAGTCCTTGTTCGAGGTTGCGGCCGTGAGCCGAATCGTGCTGCCCGCCGGCGTGTACTTGGCAGCGTTCTCCAGAAGGTTGGACAGGACGCGCTCGATCAACACGGCATCGAACTCGACCAGCGGCGGTTGCTGTTCGAGGTCGACCTCGACGCGGTGGTGCGCAAGCAGGGTCTGCGTCGACTTCAAAGCGCCTCCTACCACTTCTTCGAACGGCTGCCACTGCAGGTTCAGCCTGACCTCGCCGCTTTGGATTCGCGCCATGTCGAGCAGGTTGTTGACCAGCGCACTCATCCCGTGTGCGGCTTCACGTATGGCGTTCGCGATGTCCTGCTGGTGCTGCGGACAGGGGCGGCTTGGTCAGCTTGAGAGAGTCGGCAAGACCGAACAGCGCGGCCAGCGGTGTGCGCAGATCGTGGGACAGGGCGGACAGCAGGGAATTGCGCAGCCGCTCCGATTCCATCTTGATCAGCGCCTGCTGCGCAACTTCGACATAGTGCACGCGCTCCAGCGCGATGGCCACCAGTGCGGCGAAGGTGTCCAGTTGCCTGCGCTGCTCGGGCACCAGCAGCAGCCGGCGGCTGTCGGGGCGGATTGCGAGCACGCCCCGTGTGCGCATCGGAGCACGCAGAGGCAGGTAGAGAAATTCGTTCCCCGGCAGCGTATCGGTTCCGGCGCCCGCGGGCTGGGATCGGTCGAACGCCCACTGCGCCGTGCCCAGATCGATCGGCAGCGCGGGCGAGGCGTGCGGAGTATACGACAGACGGTCGTTGTAGTCGGGAAGCAGCAGGGCTACCTTCGCGCGGAAAGTCCGGCCGATGAAATCGGCAGTCGTGGCGACGACATCCTCCGCCCGCAGCGGGCTGGACAGATCACGGGCGAACTCGTACAGCGCGCGCGAGCGCTCCTCCCGATGGGACGCCACCCGCGCCTGGTAGCGCAGCCCGGCAGTGAGCTGGCCCGTGATCAGGCCAACCGCGAGCATCACCACGAACGTCAGCAGATACTGCACGTCGCTCACCGCGAACGACAGGTGCGGCGGAACGAAGAAGAAGTCGAACGAGGCGACTCCCAGCAGTGTCGTCAGCACCGCTGGCCCGCGCCCGAACGCCACGGCAACGATGACCACCGTCAGCAGGAACAGCATCACGATGTTCGCAGGGTCGAAATAGGGATGCAGCAGGCTGCCGATCAGCGTGGGCAGCAGGCATGCGGCTGCCGCCCAGAGATAGCGCAAGTGCATTGCGATGGCCTTCGCGTCCGGGCTGCCCGCCGACAAGGCGTCGTCCACCGGCTCCGGGGCTGGTACGACCCGGTCCCCCCGGGCAATCTCGACGAAGTCTACGTCCGGAGCCAGAGCGGCCAGGCGCGTTCCGAATGAAATCCTCCACGGCAAGAACGACCGGCGCGGCGAGCGGCCGAAGATGAGCTTGGAGATGTTGTGGTTGCGTGCGTACTCGACGATGGCCGACGGCGCGTCGCTGCCCGAGAGAATGGCGGTGTTCGCGCCCAGGTCCTGGGCCAGCTTGAGCGTTCTCAGGATGCGCTCGCGCCGGCCCGAAGGCAGCCGCTGCAGCGCCGGCGTCTCCACGTAAACGGCGGTCCAGTCGACGTTGAGCTGCGTCGCCAGTCGCGCCGCGCTGCGCACTACATGCTCCCCGCCCGGACGCGGCCCGATACAGCACAGGAACGAGGCCTCGGTCTTCCAGACGCGCTCGATGGCTTGCTTGGTGCGGTAGGACTGGACGTCCTCCTCGACGCGGTCGGCGGTGCGGCGCAACGCCAGCTCACGCAGGGCGATCAGGTTGCCCTTGCGGAAGAAGCTCTTGGATGCGCGATCGGCCTGCTCCGGGACGTAGACCTTGCCGGCTTTCAAGCGTCCGAGCAGCTCGTCCGCGGGAATATCGACCAGCATCACCTCGTCCGCGCGGTCGAAGAAGGTGTCGGGGAGGGTCTCCCAAACGCGGATTCCGGTAATGCCGCCTACCACATCGTTGAGGCTTTCCAGGTGCTGAACATTGAGCGTCGTGAAGACGTCGATTCCCGCTGCAGAGCAGTTCCTCCACGTCCTGCCAGCGCTTGGGATGACGCGAGCCAGGCACGTTGGTGTGGGCGAGCTCGTCCACGAGCACCAGCTGCGGAAGCCGTGCTATGGCTCCATCCAGGTCGAATTCCTTGAGCCGGTTGCCCTTGTACTCGAGCTCTTTCGGCGGAAGCACGGGGAGCCCTTCGAGCATGGCCGCCGTTTCGCTCCTGCCGTGGGTCTCGACCACGCCCACCACGACATCGCGGCCCTCCTCTTTGAGCTTGCGCGCCGCCGCGAGCATCGTATAGGTCTTGCCTACGCCGGCCGAGGCGCCGAAGTAGATGCGCAGCTTTCCGCGTCTGGCTTGAGCTTCGTCCTGTTGGAGCTGTGCCAGGAGAACGTCGGGGTCGGGTCGGTCTCGGTCGGGTGTGGCCACGGGCTGGGTGGGTCAGTCGATCATACGGGCATCACTGCGATGATAAGCCCGCGCCAGCCATGAGGCGAGACGGCAGCAGTCTCTCGCAACCCGACCTCTGAATCGTCAGGCGTCTGGGTAAGCGGCGCAGGGCATGCGGATCACTTGAGCTCATCGAGTGCGAGATTGAGCTGGAGTACGTTGACTCGTGGCTCGCCCAGGAAGCCGAGTTGACGCGCCTGCGTGTACTGCGCTACGAGATCTTGTACTTTGGACCCCTCCAATCCGCGGGCCTTGGCCACGCGGTTGATCTGATACTGCGCAGCCGCCAGGCTGATCTGCGGATCGAGGCCGCTTCCCGATGCGGTGACCAGATCGACCGGAACCGGTGCCTGGTTGTCCGGGTCCGCATCGCGCAGCGCTTTGACGCGTGCCGCGACCGCATCCGTGAACGCAGGATTGGTCGGGCCCTGGTTGGATCCGGAAGACGCTGCCGCGTTGTACGGGTAGGGCGAAGTAGCGGATGGCCGCGACCAGAAGTACTTCGGGCTGGAGAACGGCTGCCCGATCAGCACGGAGCCCACCGCTTTGCCGTCGCGCATGATCAGACTGCCGTTGGCCCGAGCCGGCATCACCGCCTGGGCGATACCTGTGACCACCAGCGGATAGGCGACACCGGTCAACAGTGTCAGAAGCAGCAGCATCACAAATGCAGCCTTGAGTTCTTTGATCATGTCCATTGTCCTTTACGCGAGTCCGATCGCCGCCAGTATCAGGTCGATGATCTTGATACCGATGAACGGCGCGATGATGCCCCCGACGCCATAGATCCAAAGATTGTTCCGCAGCAGCGCGGCGGCACCGATAGGGCGGTACTTGACGCCTCTCAGGGCGAGCGGGATCAGAGCGATGATGATCAGCGCATTGAAAATCACGGCCGACAGGATCGCGCTGGCCGGGCTCGCCAGGTGCATCACGTTGAGCGCATTGAGCTGCGGATAGGTGGACGCGAATGCCGCCGGGATGATCGCGAAGTACTTGGCGACGTCGTTGGCGATGGAGAATGTCGTCAGAGATCCGCGCGTGATCAGCAGTTGCTTGCCGATTTCCACGATCTCGATCAGCTTGGTCGGATTCGAGTCGAGGTCGACCATGTTGCCGGCTTCCTTGGCAGCCTGGGTACCGGTGTTCATGGCTACAGCCACGTCGGCTTGCGCCAGCGCCGGCGCATCGTTGGTGCCGTCGCCGGTCATGGCCACCAGCCGCCCCCCGGCCTGGCTGTCTCGGATCAGCGTGAGCTTGGCCTCCGGCGTGGCTTCCGCGAGGAAGTCGTCCACGCCGGCCTCGGCCGCGATCGCGGCCGCCGTCAGCTTGTTGTCGCCCGTGATCATCACGGTGCGGATGCCCATGCGGCGCAGCTGCGCGAAGCGCTCTTTGATGCCGCCTTTGACGATGTCCTTCAGCTCGATGACGCCCAGCACCTTGGCGCCCTCGGCCACGACCAGCGGCGTGGAGCCCTGTCGTGCGACGCTGTCGACGGCGGCAGAAACCTCCGGCAGGAAGCGGCCGCCCGCCTGCTCGACCCATAGCCGGATGGCATCGGCCGCACCCTTGCGAATGCGCCGGCTCCCGAGGTCCACGCCGCTCATGCGGCTCTGCGCGGAGAACGGGACGAACAGCGCACCCAGCGCGGCCACGTCACGTTCGCGCAGGCCGAACTTCTGCTTCGCGAGGACGACGATGCTGCGACCTTCGGGCGTTTCATCGGCGAGCGATGCAAGTTGCGCCGCATCCGCCAGTTCCTGCTCGTTGCAGCCCGGAGCGGGCCGGAACGCCGTGGCCTGCCGGTTCCCGAGCGTGATCGTCCCGGTCTTGTCGAGCAACAGGACGTCAACGTCTCCCGCGGCCTCCACCGCGCGTCCGGAAGTGGCGATCACGTTGGCCCGCAACATGCGGCCAATGCCGGCCAGGCCGATCGCTGACAGCAGCCCGCCGATGGTAGTCGGGATCAGGCACACCAGCAGCGCTACGAGCACGGTGATGGTGATGGGCGAGCCGCCCTTCGCGACCTCGACGCTGTAGATCGAAAACGGGAGCAACGTCACCGTCGCCAGCAGAAACACCAGGGTGAGCTTGACCAGCAGGATACTCAGCGCGATCTCGTTCGGCGTCTTCTGGCGCCGCGCGCTCTCGACCATGCTGATCATGCGATCGAGGAACGCCTCGCCGGGGTTGACCGTGACGCGCACCACGAGCCAATCGGACAACACCCTGGTGCCGCCGGTGACGGAGGAGAAATCGCCGCCCGACTCGCGAATCACAGGAGCGGACTCCCCGGTGATCGCGCTTTCGTCCACCGATGCGACGCCCTGGATGACCTGTCCATCGGCCGGGATCACTTCGCCGGCTTCGACCAGGAACGCGTCTCCCTTGCGCAGATCGGTCGAGGGCGCCCAATCGAACGCCGCGTCGCGGCGAGCCTCTTTCAAGCGCTTGGCCGCAACGTCGCGCTTCGCTGCACGCAACGCCGCCGCCTGGGCTTTGCTGCGGCCTTCGGCGACCGCTTCGGCGAAGTTGGCGAACAGCACCGTGAACCACAGCCAGAGCGTGATGGCGAGGATGAACCACGCCGGGGCCTCCCCCTGGCCGCCGAGCGCCTGGATGAACAGGTACGTCGTCAAGATGCTCCCGACGTAGACGACGAACATGACCGGATTGCGCCATTGATGCTGGGGCAGCAGCTTGACCAGCGAATCGATGAGCGCCTGCTGGAAGATGCTCTTCGTGACCAGCATGCGCGGCAGCGCCGGGGTTGCTGGCAATACTTCTGTGCTCATGTCGGAGCTCCTTGAGTGTCCGGTGCCCGTGTTACTTGGCGCCGTACAAGGTGAGATGCTCGACCACGGGGCCGAGAGCCAGTGCCGGGATGAAGGTGAGCGCGCCGATGATGATGACGGTGCCCACCAGCATGGCCACGAACAGCGGCGTGTGGGTCGGTAACGTCCCCAGGCTGACGGGCACCTTCTTCTTGGTCACCAGAGCGCCGGCAATCGCCAACACCGGGATGGCCAGCCAGTAGCGTGAGAACAGCATGCATATGCCCAACGCTGTGTTGTAGAAAGGCGTGTTGGCGGACAGGCCCGCGAACGCGCTGCCATTGTTGTTGCTGGCAGATGAGAACGCGTACAGGATCTCGGAGAAACCATGCGCCCCCGGGTTGGCGACGCCGGCCTTGCCGGCATCGAGGACGACGGCAATCGCGGTGCCGCCGAGCGCCATCACCAGAGGTATCAGGACCGCGATCGCGGCCATCTTCATCTCGAACGCCTCGATCTTCTTGCCCAGGTACTCCGGCGTGCGCCCGATCATCAAGCCGGCGACGAACACCGCTACGATGGCGAAGATCAGCATCCCGTACAGGCCGGAGCCCACGCCGCCGAAGATCACCTCGCCCAGTTGGATCAGCCACATCGGGATGAGGCCGCCGATCGGCGTGAACGAGTCATGCATCGCGTTGACCGAGCCGTTGGAGGCCGCGGTCGTGGCCGTTGCCCACAGGGCGGAATTTACGATGCCGAAGCGGGTCTCCTTGCCTTCCATGTTCGCGCCCGCCTGCAGCGCGCTCGTGGTCTGGTCCACGCCCAGCTTCTCGAGCGCAGGATTGCCTGCCTGTTCGGCCCCGACGCACACGGCTAGCAGGACGACGAACACAAGCGTCATGGCAGCGAGGATGGCCCAGCCCTGACGCGTGTCCCCGACCATCTTGCCGAACATGTAGCACAGCGCCCCGGGGATCAGCAGGATGGCGAGCACCTCGAGGAAATTGGACAGCGGCGTCGGATTCTCGAACGGATGCGCCGAATTCACGTTGAAGAAGCCGCCGCCGTTGGTTCCCAATTGCTTGATGGCGATTTGCGAGGCGGCAGGGCCGACTGCGATGACCTGTTCCTTCTGCGTTGCCTTCTCCGTCACGGGATTGCCCTTGTCGTCCTTGACGGGCTGGCCGGCGGCGTCCAGCTTGGGATTGTCGTACTCGACCGATTCCACCAGCGGGACGGTGGGATAGGCGGAGAACGTCTGCACCACACCCTGCGATACGAGGACTAGCGCAAAGATCAGCGACAACGGCAGCAGGATGTACAGCGTACTGCGCGTGAGATCCACCCAGAAGTTGCCGACCGTGTCGACCTTCTGGCGCGCGAAGGCGCGGATCAGCGGCAGCAGGATCGCCATGCCGGTCGCGGCGGACACGAAGTTCTGCACGCCCAGTGCGGCCATCTGCGTGAGATAGCTCATGGTGCTCTCGCCACCGTAGCCTTGCCAGTTGGTATTGGTGATGAAGCTGGTTGCGGTGTTGAAAGACGAATCTGCCGACACTGCCGAGAAAGTTTGGGGGTTCAGCGGCAGATAGGCTTGCAAGCGCTGCAAGCCATACACCGCCAGCCCGCCGAGCAGGTTGAAAGCCAGCATCGCAGCGCGTAGTGCGTCCAGCGCATCTCACGCGCGGGATCTACGCCGCAGAGGCGATAGATCAGCCGCTCGAACGGTGCTCCCACGCGGTTCAGGACTGCGGGTTGCCCTTCGTATATGCGCGCCATGTAGGTGCCGAGCGGCTTCGCCAGCGCCAGCAGAACGACGAGGTACAGGATCAATTGGAGATAACCGTTGGCGCTCATCAGAACTTCTCCGGAAACAGAAGGGCGATGACCAGGTAGATCGTGATGGCGAGCGCAACCAGCCCGCTCAGCACATAGAGCCAGCTCATGGCCGTCCCCCCATCAATCGCTGGCAGCCGTATACCAGCACCGCAGAAACGGCGAAGAAACCCACCAGCAGCACCAGATAGAGCAAATCCGTCACTGTCGCCTCCTTGGAACAAATGCGAACGTCAATCTACCCAAACGCGTATAAAAATGATGTAAAAAGGTTGCGTCGACGCATGAAAGGAACATAAAAATTGAGCTGCGTCGCGTTGTCCGATCATCGAGCGCGTGACATTGCGAGGTACGTGTCAGACCGACGAGCCAGTGGCGCAGCCGGGCCATCGGGGCCAAGCGTAGAATGCGCACACTTAGACTAAAACAAGGCGGGAACCCGGAAGACATGAAAGCTCTCAAGTACGCGCTCTACGCCATCGGCGGGCTGATCGTGCTGCTGGTCGTGGTGATCGGTATCGTGGCCGCGACTTTCGACCCCAACACCTACAAGCCCCAGATCGTGCAAATGGTGAAGGAGAAGACCGGCCGCACGCTCGCCATCCAGGGCGACATCGGGCTGAAGATCTTTCCCAAGATCGGCGCCGCTGTGGGCAAGACCACGCTCTCGGAGCGCGACAGCGACAAGGAGTTCGCCGGCGTCGACGCCGTTCAGGTGTATCTGGCGCTGCTGCCGCTGCTCAGCAAGCAGGTGGTGGTGGACGAAGTGCGCATCGACGGGTTGCGTGCCAACCTGATCAAGTTGAACGACGGCAAGACCAATTTCTCCGACCTGGCCGGCGGCGGGGCGCGCGCGGTGGAGAAGAGCGAAGTGCCAAAACCTGCTGCTGCGCCCAGAGATTCGCCGCCTCCGCAGCAGGCGGTCAAACTGGATATCAACGGGATTCGCGTCACCCGCTCGCGGGTTACCTGGCGCGACGAGACGAACGGCAATGACCTCGCCGTCGAAGTCGCGCAGCTCAAGACCGGTCGGCTGGCGGACCGCACGCCGAGTCCGGTGGAGCTCGACGTGACCGTGAAGGGCGCGAAGCCGAAGGCCGATCTGCAGGCCAAGCTCACCGGCACGCTGACGTTCGACCTCCAGGCTCAGGAGTACAGCTTCAAGGGCCTGAATGCGAAGCTCAGCGGGAGTGCGCTCGATTTCTCGGGTATCGCTGCGACGCTCAAGGCCGACATCGAGGCTGCAGGGGCGACGCAGGCAGTCAAGCTTACCGGGCTCAACCTGGACGCGAAGGCGAGCCGGGGCAAGGACAACTTCGACGTGAAGTTGACCGCCCCGAGTATTCAGTCCGGACCCGAGGCGCTGGCTGTCGACGCATTGGCGCTATCGGCCACCGGCACCGTAGCCGGCGTGACCTTGACCGAGAGCAGCCTCAACGCCCCCAGGCTGCGCGTGAACCTCGCCGCCAACCAGGTTCTGGTGGAGGGACTGGCTTTGCTGGCCAAGGGCAGGATGGGCCAGGACCAGCTCAACATCGAGCTCAACGCGCCGAAGCTGGCAGGTGAGCGGCGACAAAGCGAGCGGGGAGTCCGTGGTGCTCACGGCGAAGCTATCCGGGGCGGAACGCAATGCCGATGTCAGCCTGAAGCTAGCGGCGCTCGAAGGCTCGGCCAAGGCGCTGAAGATCGCGGCGCTCAACCTGGCGGTGGACGCCAAGGTCAAGGACGACACGGTCAAAGGTACGTTCAGCACCCCGATCGCCGGCAACCTGGAGGCCAGGATTTTCGAGCTGCCGAAGATCGCGGCCGACTTCACCGTCGCGGGTCCATCCATCGCGCAGAAGACGATGAAGCTTGGCCTCGCTGGCGCCGTGCGCGCCGATCTCGGCAAGGAGCGGGTGGCGGGCGACATCCTGGCCAAGCTCGACGAGAGCAATATCAAAGCGAAGCTCGGCATGACGAAGTTCAGCGCACCGGCGTACGACTTCGACGTCAATATCGACAAGCTCAACGTCGACCGCTACATGGCGCCCAAGCAGAAGGGTGTCGAAGGCAAGCCCGCTGCGGCCGGCACTGCGGAGTCAAAGCCCGTCGATTCTCCCAAACCTGTGCAGCCGGAACAGCCGATCGACTTGTCGCCGTTGAAGCCGCTGAAGCTCGACGGCAGCGTGAAGATCGGAGAGCTGGTGGCCAACAATATCAAGTCCAGCAGCGTGCGCGTGGATGTGCGCGCCAAGGACGGCAAGCTCGACGTGAATCCGATGCAGGCGAATTTGTATCAGGGCTCGCTCAAGGGCAGCGCCAATGTCAATGCCAACACGAACCAGATCGCGGTGAAGCAGATGCTGACGGGTGTCTCCATCGGTCCGCTGTTGCGCGACGCGATGCAGAAGGACCTGCTCGAAGGCAAGGGCAATGTCGCGCTGGACTTGACCACTGCAGGCAACACCGTGACCGCCTTCAAGAAAGCGCTCAACGGCACCGCAGCCCTCAATCTGAAGGACGGCGCCATCAAAGGCATCGATCTGGCCGGTGCGGTGCGCAACCTCAAGGCCAAGCTCGGCACGGGTGACGCGGAGCAGGCTGCCAATCAGGCGGAGAAGACCGACTTTTCGGAACTGACCGCCAGCTTCATCATCAAGAACGGCGTCGCGCACAACGGCGACCTGAGCGCCAAGTCGCCGTTCCTGCGCATCTCCGGCGAGGGCGATGTGAACATTGCTGAGGACAGCCTGAATTACGTCGTCAAGGCGGCGGTCGTTGCCAGCACCGCCGGGCAGGGTGGCAAGGAGCGCGCGGACCTGACGGGACTGACGCTGCCGGTTCGCGTCTACGGGCCCTACGCCGGCATCAAGTACAAGATGGAGTTCAGCCAGATGTTCAGCGCGGCGAGCAAGGAGGCTTTGAAGGAAAGCGCGAAGGAGGCATTGAAGGAGGGCCTCAAGGGCGGCTCCCTCAAAGACCTGGGCAAGCAACTGCTGGGCGGACAATCTTCGACCGAGGCCAAATCGGGAACCGCAGCGCCGGCAGCACCGGACAAGAAGCCCGAGGAGCAGATCAAGGACAAGCTCAAAAGCTTGCTCCGCTGAAGGCGTGAATGGGTGAAGGCGTGAAGGAAGTGAAGGCGTGAAAACCAAGAAACCCTTCGTGCCAGGGGAGGGATCAAGTGACGAAGCACCTGCACTAATCTTGGCAGGCAAACGGAAGCGGGCGCTTGCGCGCACACGCATTCACGCCTTCACGCCTTCACACATCCACGCATTCACTGCAGACTTCGCCCCCCGCATCGCGCGGTGGCAAGGTGCACATGGCCGCCACGATCTGCCCTGGCAGAATACGCGCGACGCCTATCGCATCTGGCTGTCCGAGATCATGCTGCAGCAGACTCAGGTCACCGCGGTCATTCCCTACTATCAGCGTTTTGTTGCGCGCTTTCCCGACCTCACTTCGTTGTCGGCGGCCACCGAGGATGAGGTTCTGGCGCACTGGAGCGGGCTCGGCTACTACGCCCGTGGGCGCAATCTGCACGCTAGCGCGCGGCTGATCGTCGATCAGCATGCCGGAGTGTTCCCGCGCACGTTCGAGGCGGTATGCGGGCTGCCCGGTGTCGGGCGGTCCACCGCCGCGGCCATCTGTGTCTTCGCGTTCGGCGCGCGACACGCCATCCTCGACGGCAATGTGAAGCGAGTGCTGGCGCGACACGAGGGGATCACCGGTTATCCGGGTGCGAAGCAGGTGCAGGACCAGCTTTGGCAGCGCGCAGAAGCTCTGCTGCCAGAAGGTGACCTGGAGTCCTATACGCAAGGACTCATGGATCTGGGCGCGCGAGTGTGCGTGCGGCGCAAGCCGGACTGCCCGGCATGTCCCGTCGCCGGTACTTGCGTGGCACACCGCGATGGGCTTACGGACAGTCTTCCCTCTCCCCGGCCCGCCAGAGCGCTGCCCGAGCGCGAGACGACGATGCTGATCCTGACCAACGCGGGCGAGGTGCTGCTGGAGAAGCGTCGCGCGCCGGGGATCTGGGGCGGGCTATGGAGTTTTCCCGAAACGAGCGGGGATGGCGTCGACGATGCTGCGCGACGTTTAGGAGTGACGCTGGACAAGGTCAAGCTGCTGGCGCCTGTCGCCCACGGCTTCACGCACTACAAATTGCGTATCCAGCCGATGCTGGCGAAGGTCACTCGACAGCCGTGCGCGGAAGAACCCGGGCTGGTGTGGCTGAGCCTGGAGGACGCCCTTGGCGCGGCGCTGCCGGCGCCGGTGAAACGAATCCTCGAAGCGCTCCGGGGCTGATGCAAAACTACAACACCGTTCGCGCTGAGAGCGTCGCGCAGCAGAGTCGAAACACGCTCAGTGCGAACGGGACCTAACTTCAGAGCACGACTTGGCGTGACTCCAGGAAGAGCTTCACCTCGCTCAGTGCAGCGACCGGATCGCGCGCCTCCAGCAGCCCCTGCTTGGTATCCATCTCCAATGGCAGAACCTCCGCCAGGCGGTAGGCGACCCAGGCCGCATCGTCCAGCCGCAGCGGTGACGGGAAGCGCTCGGCCCCGAGCTTGGCGATGATTTTTTCCAGCACCAGCGCGAGGCTATCGAATTCTGCCGGCAGCGGCAGCAGCGCAGAGCGCTCCTCCAGTTCGACCTGAGCCTGGACCAGGCCGCTCTTGGCTGTCCACTGTTCCAGAATACGGAACACCTGCTCGCCCTGAGTGACCAGGTGGAACAGCCCGAGATGCGGCATGTCCCACTCCGCGATGCGCGCGCTGCAGCCGGTCGCGAACGGTACGGCGGGCACGCCCGTCTCGAGGCCTTCGCGGATCAGACACACGCCGAAAGGTGCGTTGTCGCGGATGCATACCTTGGTCATGTCGAGGTAGCGCTGCTCGAAGATGCGCAAAGGCAGCAGCCCCCGGGATACAGCACCGTGCCAAGCGGGAAGATCGGAATCTCTAGAGTTGCGGCCACGGTCACTCCTGCGCGTCGGAAGGTTTCTCACCCCAGCGTGGCATCAGCCGATGTTGCACGCGCAGTAGATCGAGCACACGCGCCACGACGAAGTCGACCAGATCTTGCACGCTGTCCGGGTGGTGATAGAAGCCCGGATTGGCGGGCAGGATCACCGCCCCCGCGCGGGACAGGCGCAGCATGTTCTCCAGGTGGATGGTCGACAGCGGCGTTTCGCGTGGCACCAGGATGAGCGGGCGCCGTTCCTTCAGCATGACGTCGGCGGCGCGCTCGATCAGGTTGTCCGCCAGCCCGCAGGCGACGGCCGCGAGCGTGCCCATGCTGCACGGGCAGATGACCATGGCATCGGCCGGGTTGGAACCGGAGGCCACCGGCGCGAACCACTCCTCGCGCCCGAACACCCGCAACTGACCTTCGCTGGCGTTGAACTGTCGCGCGAACAACTGCTCTACTTCACGCGCCCGTCCGGGCAGGGCGAGATCCATCTCCTGCATGGCCACTACCTGCGCAACCTGCGAATAGAGCAGATGAACGCGCACCCCGGCCGTCAGCAGGCATTCGAGCAGGCGCACGCCATAGGGCATGCCGGAGGCCCCGGTGAGCGCAAGAGTTACGCTCTCTGGGACGTCCGCTTGAGCCATGCTTCAGCGCCCAGGGCGGCATTGCTGCCGCGCGTGGAAAGCGGACACGACAACATTCACCCAGCCGCCGGCGGTCACACCGACACCAGTTCGCGATGCCGTACCAGCACCGGCAGCTGCGAGCGGAAGCGCTGCGCCGAGCTCCTCGGCCAGATAGACCGAACGGTGGCGCCCGCCGGTGCAGCCGATGCCAACCGTGAGGTAGCTGCGATTGTCGCGGATGTAGCAGGGCAGCCACTCGTCCAGGAAATGCCAGATGTCGGCCAGCATCCTCTGCGCGGTGGCGTCCGCACGCAGGAATTCGATGACCGGCGCATCCAGCCCGGTCATCGGGCGCAGCAGCGGGTCGTAGTGCGGATTGGGCAGGCAGCGCACGTCGAACACCAGGTCGGCATCCAGCGGGACGCCGTTCTTGAAGGCGAACGACTGCAACAGCAGGGTCAGACCGAACGCCGACAAGCCCACGAAATCCTTGACCCACGCGCGCAGCGCGTGGGGACTCAAATCGCTGGTGTCCACGCGGTGGGCCAGCGCGCTGACCTCGACCAGCAGCTCGCGTTCGGCTTCGATGCACTCGGGCAGCGTGAGCTTGTCGTCGGACAGCGGGTGGCGGCGGCGCGTTTCGGAGAAGCGCTTCACCAGCGTGTCGGTCTTGGCATCGAGGAACAGTACGCGCAGGTCGATGGAGCGGTCGCCGCAGCTCGACCACCCAGGCCGGCAGGTCCTTGAGCGTGTGGCCGCTGCGCACGTCCACGCTGACCGCCACACGCGTCTGGCTGGCGGCGCCGAGGAAATCGACCAGGCCAGGCAGCAGATGGGCCGGCAGGTTGTCGACGCAATAGTAGCCGCTGTCCTCCAGCACCTTGAGGGCCACGCTCTTGCCCGAACCCGACATGCCGGTTACGAGGATCAACTGCATGCCGGCGCTCGCGCCCGCGCTCGTCTGGCGCCGCTGCCTGCATCGCCTGCTCCTCGAGCTTCACGGCCCGCGTCCGAAGTGCTGTTCCTGGCGGCGGATGAAGTCCTGCGTGCTGTCGATACCGCGCAGTTGCAGCACGTAGTTGCGCACCGCCGCCTCGACCAGCACCGCCAGGTTGCGCCCGGCGGCCACCGGCAGCACCACCTTGCGAATGCGCACACCGAGAATCTCTTCGGTGCTGGCTTCCAGCGGCAGCCGCTCCAACCCGGGGATGACGCCGCCGACGGGCTTTTCCAGTTGCACGATGATCTTGAGGTTCTTGCGCACGCGCACCGCCGTCTCGCCGAAAATGGTGCGGATGTTGAGCATGCCTAAGCCGCGCACTTCGAGAAACTCCTTCAGCAGCTCGGGGCTGCGCCCCTCGAGAGTCTCCGGCGCGACGTGATAGAGCTCGACCACGTCGTCCGCCACCAGGCCGCCGCCGCGGGTGATCAGCTCGAGCGCGAGCTCGCTCTTGCCGACTCCGCTCTCGCCGGTGAGCAGCACGCCCATCCCGAGCACGTCCAGCAACACGCCGTGGCGCGTCACGAACTCTGCCAGCGCGCGGCCGAGGTAGGTGCGCACCACCCAGATGATCTGCAGGCTGGGCAGCGGCGATGCGATCACGGGTACCTTGTGCGACTCGGCGAAGCGCCGCACCGCCGGCGGCGGCTGCTCGCCGTCGCTCACGATGACGCAGGCGAGCCCGCTATCCTGCAGGCGTGCCAGCGCCTGCTCCTGCGCCGCCGGTTCCATCGCCGGGAAATAGCTCGCCTCGGTGCGGCTGAAGATCTGGATCCAATTGGGATGGTAGAAATTGAGGTGGCCGATCAGTCCCTGGCTCTGCGAATTGATCTGGCGGCTGTCGAGCAGCGCCACGGCGTGCCCTTCCCCGGCCAGCCAGGACAGCTTCAGCGCTTCGCGATTGTCCTCGAACAGCTGGGCGACGGTGGCCTGCGGCATGGGCGGTTGCGCCCTCAGGTATTCGGCGCGTGCGCCTGCCAGCCGACGATCAGGCGCTGCGCGGCGAGCGCGTCCGGCGCCTGCGCGAGCTGAGTGCGAAACTCACGATCGCTGAACATCTGCGCCAGTTCGGACAGGATCTGCAGGTGCGCGTCGGTCGCGCGTTCCGGAACCAGCAGGACGAAGATCAGGCTGACCGGCCGGCCATCCGGCGCGTCGAAGGGGATGGGTGCGCTCAATCGCAGAAACGCGCCTACCGCCTCGCGCAGGCCCTTCACTCGGCCATGCGGAATGGCGATGCCTTGGCCCAGGCCGGTGGAGCCGAGCCGCTCGCGTTTGAGCAGGCTGTCCGTCACCTGGGTGCGGGTGAGGCCCGACACCCCTTCGAGCATGCTGGCGGCGCGCTCGAACAGCGCTTTCTTGTTGCCTGCCTCAACGTCCAGCGCGACGTGAGCGGGTGTGAGAAGGGAGGAGATTAGATTCATCAGTCGCGCGGCAGGCATTCGCCGACGCTGGAGCCTGACCCGCAGGCCGGCGACCCTGCGCCCACCGCCTACCCGACTGCGCGGTTGCGGGCCG
This sequence comes from uncultured beta proteobacterium, assembly GCA_963741215.1. Lineage (GTDB taxonomy): Bacteria > Pseudomonadota > Gammaproteobacteria > Burkholderiales > SHXO01 > SHXO01. Next base: position 60,423 of record CAVUHQ010000035.1, on the reverse strand, counting down.
CGCCGTTCTGGCGGTGCTCGATGACCTTTTCCTTGTGCTTGATGATCTGGCGGTCGAGCTTGTCCACCAGGTTGTCGATCGCGGCGTACATGTCCGGCTCGCAGCTTTCGCAGAAGATGGCTCCACCGGGGACGTGCACGTTGACTTCGATCTTCTGCTCGAGCTTATGCACCGAGAGGATCACATTGACGTCGATCACGTGGTCGAAGTGGCGCGTGATGCGCTCCAGTTTCGAGGTCACATAGGTGCGGATCGCGGGAGTGATGTCGAGCTGATGACCGGTCAGTTGCAGATTCATCGATACCTCCATTCTGGAAGCTGCCTGGGGTCCAGGGATCCTCGCGCTTGAGGATCTAGATGGATTTCCTTAGATTGACAGGGAGGATCTGCAAAGATTCCCGGTACTTCGCGATGGTGCGGCGGGCGACTACGATGCCCTGCTTGCCGAGGATCTCGGAGATCTGGCTGTCGGAGAGCGGTTTGCGCGAATCCTCCTCTGCTACCAGCTGCTTGAGCAAGGCTCGAATGGCGGTCGCCGAGCACGCGCCGCCGGTCTCGGTGGTCACGTGGCTGCCGAAGAAGTACTTCAGCTCGAAGATGCCGCGTGGGGTGAACATGAACTTCTGCGTTGTCACGCGGGAAACGGTGGATTCGTGCAGGCCGAGCGTGTCGGCGATTTCGCGCAGCACCAGCGGGCGCATGGCCACCTCGCCGTGCTCGAAAAAATGCCGCTGCCGGTCCACGATAGCTTGCGACACGCGCAAGATGGTGTCGAAGCGCTGCTGCACGTTCTTGATCAGCCACTTCGCTTCCTGCAACTGGCCGGCGAGCTGCTGCAGGCTCGCGTCCCGGTTGCGATGGAGGATGTCGGCATACATGCGGTTGATGCGCAGCTTCGGCATGGCGTCCGGGTTGAGCGCCGTGCGCCACAGACCCTTGACCTTCTTGACGATGACATCGGGCACGATGTAGCGCGCTTCGTTGCGGGAGAAGCCGGCGCCAGGGCGCGGGTTGAGGCTGATGATCAGGCTTTGCACGCCGCGCAGGACGTCGTCGTTGCAGCGGAGCAGCTTCTTGAGCTTGGCAAAATCGCGCCCGGCGAGCAGGTCGAGATGGGTGCGCACAGTGGTCAGCGCATCGGTGCGAAACGGCGTGTCCTCCGGCAGCGCCTCGAGCTGCAGCGACAGGCACTCGGACAGATTGCGCGCGCCGATTCCGGCCGGCTCCAGGTTCTGCAGGTGCTTGAGTGCGATGGTGAGCTCGGACGGGTCGACCTCCAGACCGGCCGGCAGCATCGCCGCCAGCTCCTCGAGATCCTGCGTCATATAACCGTCGTCGTCCAGTGTATCCACCAGCAGCGCGACGATGCGCTTGTCCCGCTCCTCGCCCTGCATCAGGTTCACTTGCCACAAGAGGTGCTCGCGCAGGGAGTGCGACTCGGCGGCCAGTTGCGGGTATTCGCTGTCTTCACCGTCGTCGTGGCCGCTGTAGCTTCCGCCGCCCTCCTCGCGCCATTCTACGTCCGGCTCCGGGCGCGTCGACCGGAGCTTCCTCTTTTTCCTCGGAGGTCGACGTTGTCGTGCTGGTCGTAGACGAGGTGAACTCGCTGGTCAGAGTATCGGGCGAGCTGACCGGCGGTGCCCTCCTCTTCGGGCCCTTCCTCACGCTCCAGCAGCGGGTTGTCCTGCAGGAACCGCTCGATTTCCTGGTTCAGCTCCAGCGTGGACAGCTGCAGCAGCCGGATCGACTGCTGCAGTTGGGGCGTCAGTGTGAGGTGCTGGGATAGCTTGAGCTGTAACGAGTGCTTCATGGTTGCGACGGCGGGCGCGGGGGCGCTGGCAGTATGGCGGGACGCCCCCGCATCGTGGTGGTTCGTTAGAGCCGGAAGTGCTCACCCAGGTAGACCTTTCTTACGCTTTCATTATAAACGATCTCTTCGGGGGCCCCGCAAGCGAGCACCGAGCCATCGTTGATAATGTAAGCGCGGTCGCAGATCCCGAGTGTTTCCCGCACGTTGTGATCGGTGATCAGAACGCCGATCCCGCGTTCTTTGAGGAAGCGAATAATCTTCTGAATGTCCAGCACCGCGATCGGATCCACCCCGGCAAACGGCTCATCCAGCAGGATGAAACGGGGGTGACTGGCGAGCGCCCGGGCAATCTCCACCCGTCGCCGCTCGCCGCCCGACAGGCTGACGGCGGGACTGTTGCGCAGGTGCCCGATGTGCAAGTCATTCAACAATTCGTTCAGCCTTTCCTCCATGCTGCCGTTGTCCAGCCCTCTCAGCTCGAGGACGGCCTGCACGTTCTCGGCCACTGTGAGCTTGCGAAAAATGGACGCCTCCTGCGGCAGATAAGCGAGCCCCATGCGCGCCCGGCGGTGGATGGGCATGTGGTTCAGGTTCTGCTCGTCGAGATAGATGCTGCCGCCATCCGACGGGATCAGGCCGACCATCATGTAGAAGCAAGTGGTCTTGCCGGCGCCGTTCGGGCCGAGCAGTCCCACTACCTCGCCGCTCTTGACCTCGAGAGACACGTCCTTGACAACCGTGCGGGACTTGAAGCGCTTTTGCAGCTGGTCCGCGCGCAGCTCACTCATGGCCAGACTTGATTATCGGCAGGGCCAGGCGCGTACTTGAGCGGCTCCGCCTCATTCTTCGAGCTTGTTGCGCAGCGAGCCGGATGGTTTCAGGGGCAGGCGTCTGAGGCGCCACCGCGGCACCGGCTTGTCCGTGGCGGCCGCTTTCTTGGGCGGCTGGATCGTAGCGCGCACGCGACCCCTGGGATTTAACGCGGTTTTCACCGAGTCGCCGGCGACGACCTGATAGAACTCCGTGTTCGCGTCGTAGGAGATGTAGTCCCCCTTGACCTCGTCGATCCCCTTGTGGATCTCGGCATTGGTGAACATCTGCATCTTGTCGGCCTTGCCGTCGTATTCGAGGCGCTCGGCCGTGCCCTCGATATACTCGTCGATAGCCCTCGCGTTTCTGCTTGAAATAGGCCGGCTTGCCGTAGGCGACGGCATAGTTGAACCCGCCTGCGTCCTGCTTCACGGTGACTTTGTCTGCCTTGAGCATCAGCGTGCCCTGGCTCATCGTTACGTTTCCGTCGAACACGCTTACCTTCTTGATGTCGTCGATGGTGACACGGTCGGCCTCGATGTTCACCGGCTTGTCGCGGTCGGATTTGTCGGCCACCGCCGCGCCAGACACCGCGACGGCAGCCAGCAGCACGAACACGGGGAGACGCCTCCAGGGCCGAGGCAAGTATTTCAGCAAACGGGGGCGTCTTCATGAACTATCCGTGCTTGCGCTTCTTGTCCCAGGGCATGACCTGACGATTCTTGGCAGGCGTTTCCAATTGGCCTTTGACGTTCGAGAGCAGCTTCACCTCGCGCGTCTTGTTGTTGAATTCTAGGCCAACCGACTTGACCGTGCTGTTGCCGCTCACCATCGTGACTTCGCGGTCGGTCTTGACCAGGTCCTGGCCGGGGATGGCGTGCAGAAAAGTAGTGAACAGCGCCATCTCCGCGCTATCGCCGTAGGCTGCGCGCCGCACCTGCACGTCGCCGGTGAAATAGGCGTTCTCGCCATTGCTCGAGAGCATACCCTGGTTGGCCCGAATGCTGACGGGTGCTGTTTCCGCGTCGAAGTGGATCAGCGTGGGGTAGTCTAATACCGCGCTGTTGTCGCCCGGGTAATGCACCATCTTCTTGGCGATGATCGCGTAGCGCTCGACGCCATCATCGTTCATGCGCGTGGCCTCGAAGTTCTCCACTACGACGTCGGGGTCATTGCGCGAAACGCTGTCTCGTGCTGGACCGAGCGGCTGCACTTTCTTGTCGAGCCACCAGGTCAGCGCCGCGAGCGCCGCCAGCATCAGTGCCGGCACCCAGGCGCGCCAACGCCTCATCTCAGGTACTCCTGCAGCTTGGCCTCGAGCGTACCCTGCGCCGCCATCAGAAGCTCACACATCTCGCGCACCGCACCGGCGCCACCGGGGTGGTCGGTAACATAGTGGACGTGGCCGCGGACCAGGGCCGGTGCCTCCGGCACACATGCCGCGAGCCCGCAGCGGCGCAGGATCGGAAGATCCGGCAGGTCATCGCCCATGGCGGCCGCCGCAGCAGCATCGAGGCTCACGCGCGCCAGCAGTTGATCGAAGACCGCGAGCTTGTCGGCGACGCCTTGATACAGGTACGGCACACCGAGGTTGGCGGCACGCAGCTCGACCGCACGGGAAGTGCGGCCGGTGATGATGGCCACCTCGACACCGGTAGCGCGCAGCATCTTGATGCCGTGCCCATCCTGGATGTTGAACGCCTTGAGCTCCACATCGTCCCCGCCGTAGTAAAGCCGGCCGTCGGTGAGCACGCCGTCCACGTCCAGCACCAGCAGCCGGACGCTCTGGGCGCGCTGGGCCAAGTCTGGTGCCCCCGCCATCAGATGACCATGGCCTGGAACAGGTCGTGAGTGTTGAGCGCGCCCACCAGGCGATAGTCGTCATCCACCACCAGGATCTGGCTTACGCGGTAGTCTTCCATCAGCTTTACCGCCTCGGCCGCGAGCCGGTTCGGGAGGATCGTGCGCGGGCGCTCCGTCATGACCTTTGCGATCGGAGTCGTGTGCACGTCGATCGGCTTCTCCAGCGTGCGTCGCAGGTCACCGTCGGTGAAGATGCCGGCGACGCGCTGATCGGCTTCGATCACCGCAGTCATGCCCATACCTTTGCGCGACATCTCGAGAATGGCTTCGGGCAGCAGCGCCGTTCGCGGCACCGACCGGAACCGCATCGCCCTTGCGCATGACGTCGCTCACGTGGGTGAGCAAGCGCCGGCCCAGGCTTCCGCCCGGGTGCGAGCGCGCAAAGTCCTCGGCGCCGAAGCCGCGCGCTTCGAGCAGCGCGACAGCCAGCGCATCGCCCAGAGCCAGCGCGGCGGTAGTGCTGGCCGTGGGAGCCAACCCCAGAGGGCAGGCTTCCTCAGCGACGCCCGCGTCCAGGTGCACGTCGGCCTCCCGCGCGAGCGTAGAACGCGGGTTCCCCGTCACGGCGACTAGCGCGGCGCCCCGGCGTTTGACGTGCGGCACGATGGCGAGAAGCTCGGCGCTCTCCCCGGAGTTGGACAGCGCGATCATCACGTCCTGTGCGGTAATCATGCCGAGGTCGCCGTGGCTGGCCTCGGCGGGATGCAGGAAGAAGGCGGGTGTGCCGGTGCTGGCCAGGGTCGAGGCGATCTTGCGCGCGACGTGGCCGGACTTGCCGATGCCACTGACGACGGCGCGCCCGCTGCAGGCCAGGATCAGATCGACAGCGCGCGCAAAGCTGTCGTCCAGCCGCGCAGCCAGCGCCTCCACCGCGCGTGCCTCGATCTCCAGAGTGCGACGCGCGCTTTGCAGGGGCGACGCAGCGGTTGCGCGTTTAGGGAGCGTGCTCATTTCCTCGAGGGAGTATACCCGAAGGCGGAGAGCGGGCCTGACGGCCCGCCTCTAGCTGCGGCGATGCGGCGGGGCACAGCCGCCGACGGACCAGCGGCGCGGTCCGGCAAAACTGCTGTGATAGAGTTGGGCCGGGGCGCAGCCCAGCTCTCGCGTTCTCGTCGGGCATAGTCGGCCATGCACAGCACCCTCGAACTCGTCCTGATCCTGCTGGCCACCGCCGTCTTCGTGGTGGTGGTATTCCGCCAGCTGCGGCTGCCGGCCCTGATTGGCTACCTGCTGGTCGGGATCTTGATCGGCCCGCACGCACTGGGCTGGGTCGCCGATCGCGAGGACACGCGCTACCTTGCCGAGTTCGGCGTGGTGTTCCTGATGTTCAGCGTGGGGCTCGAGTTCAGCCTGCCCAAGCTCGTCACCATGCGCCGCGTAGTGTTCGGCCTTGGTGCCGCACAAGTAGGCGCTACTACGCTGTTCGTGATTGTCCTTTGCATCCTGCTTCGGCTTGGGCTGGAGAGCGGGGCTGGTGCTGGGCGGGGCGTTGGCGATGTCGTCAACAGCCATCCTCGCCAAGATGCTGGCCGAGCGGCTGGAGCTCAACTCCCAGCACGGCCGCGTGATCATCGGCGTGCTCCTGTTCCAGGACCTGGCGGTGGTTCCGTTCCTGATCTTGATCCCGGCCCTGGCGCACAGTCCAGAGGACCTGGCGAAGCTCCTGTCCTTTGCTCTGGTCAAGGCGGCGGTCGTGCTGGGCGTTGTCCTGTTCCTCGGCCAGCGGCTGATGCGCCCCTGGTTCCATCTGGTGGCGCGTCAGAAGTCGCCCGAACTGTTCATGCTCAACCTGCTGTTGTTCACGCTTGGCCTTGCCTGGGTGACCGGGCAATCCGGCCTGTCGCTGGCCCTGGGCGCGTTCCTGGCCGGGATGCTGATCTCCGAGACCGAGTACCGCTACCAGGTGGAGCAGGACATCCGGCCGTTCCAGGACGTGCTGATGGGGCTGTTCTTCGTGACCATCGGCATGCAGCTCGACCCGGTCGAGGTCTTTCGCCGCTTGCCGTGGGTCGCCGCGCTGCTGGTGGCGCTGCTGGTGTTCAAGTCGCTGCTCATCACCGGCCTGGGCCGCCTGTTCGGATCCGATCCAGGTACCGCACTGCGCACCGGCCTGGCGCTGTGCGCGGCCGGCGAGTTCGGCCTGGTCCTGCTGTCGCAGGCCGCCGGGCTGAACGTGCTGCCGCCGGCCGTCGTGCAAGTGGTGCTGGCGGCCATGATCCTGTCCATGCTGATCGCGCCGTTCATCATCGAGAAGAGCGAGCACATGGTGCGGCGATTCAGCGCGGCGGACTGGATGTACCGGGCGATGGCGCTGCACAACATCGCGGCGCAGACGCTGGCAGCGGAGAAGCACGTGATCATCTGCGGCTACGGCCGCAGCGGGCAGTACCTCGCGCGCCTGATGGAGCAGGAGAAGGTGCCCTTCATCGCGCTGGACGTGGATCCGCAGCGCGTGCACGAAGCGGCCGCAGCGGGAGAGCATGTCGTGTTCGGCGATGCGGCGCGCCGCGAGGTGCTGATCGCGGCGGGCCTGATGCGCGCGAGTGCGCTGGTCGTATCCTATGCGGATACCGCCTCGGCTTTGCGGATACTGCACGTGGCCAACGAGCTGCGGCCGGGCATGCCGGTCGTAGTGCGTACGGTAGACGACAGCGACATCGATCGGCTCAAGCAGGCGGGCGCCGCGGAGGTGGTGCCCGAGATCATGGAAGGCAGCCTGATGCTGGCGTCCCACGCGCTCATGCTGGTGGGCGTGCCCTTCAATCGCGTACTGCGCCGCATCCGCGAGACGCGCGAGCATCGCTACGATCTGTTCCGTGGTTTCTTCCGCGGGGTGACCGACGAGACCGGCGAAGAACGCGATCGCCTGCAGCCGCGCCTGCACTCGGTGGTGATCACGGCGGGCGCCGCGGCGATCGGCAAGACCCTGCGCGAGCTGGCGTTGCCCAAGATCGGCGTGGAGGTGACGGCTATCCGCCGACGCAACATTCGCAACCCGGACCCGGATCCCGAGACGCAACTCGCAGAAGGCGACGTGGTCGTGTTGCGAGGCGCGGAGGAAACGCTGGCGCTGGCCGAGATCCGGTTGATGAGGGGTGAAGGGTGCGCGTCTAGAGCAGACTCGCGCCGCCGCAATTGCTCTGACCGTTGGTCACTTGCCAGCTGGCGGTCGGGTCGTCACTGCTGGTGCAGCTGTTCGCGTCGGTTCCGCCGAAATCGATCGGTGGGGGGCCAGTGCTATTGAAGGTGGAAAACTGGAACGCGCCCGGTATTGGGATTGCCATCGTCGATCTTGCGGTCCACCTCCGCGATGATTTCCACCGGGACTTGGTTCCCCGTCTTGATGCTGTGCCTCAAGACGGAGGGGTTCCAGCGCGTTGGCGCTGACGCCCCACAGCCCGTCGTAGGCCACTTGCATGTAGGCGCCAAAGGGGTTCGTTGGCGTATTGCCGGGCGCTGGCAGTCGTGACGTTGCTGGCGGCCATGGTGTAGCTGCCGTTGATGAATCCGGCGGCGGCAAGATGGCTCCAGGCCAGGATCTCTTCGTGAAAGTGCCGCCGTATCGAGGGCGCTTCGATCCGACCATTGCCATCGCCGTTGAAGCAGGGCAGCCGCCGCAGTTGATGTTCAGGCTGGCCCCGCGAGTAGTCGCCGGGCAGAGCGCGGTAGCGGTCCTGGAACCCGAAGAAGGCGGCCTTGACGCCGTCCTGTTGGGAAATCAGATTGCGCACCCGTGCGCTCTGGATGAGCTGCTGGCCCGCGAGCACGCCGCCGATGAGCAGTCCGACGATCACCAGCACGATCGCCATCTCGATAAGGGTGAAGCCCGAATTGCGCGGATCCATAACCTCCCCTCAGGTTCCCCGAAGCCGAACGCCCGCGGGACACAGTCGTCCCGCGGGCGCCGGTGGATTCAACATGCGGCCCGCAGGCCCGGTCACGCCACCCGAGTTTTAGAACAGGCTGGCCCCACCGCAGTTGGTGTCTCCGCCGGAAATGGCCCACGATGGCGGGGTGCCGCCGTGGTGACGCAGCTGCGGTGGCGGTCAGTGGAGTGCCAGTGGGGACGTAGGTCGAGAACTGGAATCCGCCGGCATCGGGTAAGCCGTCGTCGACCTTGCGGTCGACCTCGGCGACGATCTCCACCGGTACCTGCGTTGCCCGTTTTCAGATTGTGCTTTGGTTGGCTTCGCGGGCCGTCGCTGATGCCGTACACGTCTGTCGTAGACGATCTCGATGTAGACGCTGTACGGATTCTTTGGATTGTTGGTGTCGCTCTGCGTTGACGTGGTGCTCGTAGCCAGGTGTAGCTGCCGTTGAGAAAACCTGCCGCGGTCAGGTGATTCCACGCCAAGATCGTCTTCATAGGTGCCAGCGCCGGATGTAGCGGCGCTCTCGATGCGCCCGTTGCCATTGCCGCTGCATAGTAACGCCGTTGATGTTGGTGCTGGCCGCGGCATAGTCGCCTGGCAGCGCCCGGTAGCGGTCCTGGAAGCCGAAGAACGCGGCCTTGATGCCGTCCTGCTGAGAGATCAGATTGCGCACCCGCGCACCCGTGATCAACTCCTGTCCCTTGAGCACGCCACCCAGAAGCAGGCCGATGATGACCAGTACGATGGCAATTTCGATGAGTGTGAATCCGTTTGCGTTGCGTTTCATAGTGCGCTCCTTTTCTCTATCACCCCTGTGATTCCGCGTCGGGAACTAGCTTCCCTTTGATACATCCCCGGTCCGGTCTTTGGGTACCACGAGCCGGGCTCGATACGTTTCATCCCTCTCACATCAGCGTCGCTGCACCGCAATTAGTGTTCCCGCCCTGCAAATTCCAGTCCGCATCGGGATCGATGCGCGGTAGTGCAGGCGCTCGCCCCGCCCTCGGTCGGACTGGCGGCGCTGTTTCCCTGGTAGGTGGAAAACTGCAGTGCGCCTTTGTATGGTTTGGCGTCGTCGACCTTGCGATCCAATTCGATCAGCACGCTCACCGGCATCTGACCGCCCGTCTTGAGGTTGTGGCGCAAGGTGCCACCGTCGTTCATGCCGTAGCGGCCATCGAACACGATCTGAAGATAGATCTGGTACGGGTTCTTCGGCGAGTTCGTGTCGTTAGGCTGGGATTCCCCGTCGACCATCCGGTAGTCGCCCTTCGAGAAATCCAGAGGCGGCTAGATGCGTCCAAACCAGCAGGTCCTCGTGAACCTGGCTGCCGTTGACCGGTGTCTCGTTGGCCCGGATCCGGCTGTCACCGTTGCCGCGCAGGCACGGGCTGCCGCAATCTAGAGTCAGGTTGGCCTCCGAATAGTCTCCGGGCAGAGCCTTGAAGCGGTCCTGGAACCCGAGGTAAGCGGCGCGGATCTCGTCCAATTGTCCCGCGACGCGTTTTCACTTTGGCGCTGGTAATCATCTCCTGGCCCTTAAGCACCCCTGCGAGGAGGAACCCCACGATCAGCACGACGATTACGATCTCGAGGAGCGTGAATCCTCGTTGCGGGTGAGTGTCCATTCCGGTTCATAGATGGCATTGCCTCGGTGTCCACAAAAGCCAGAACCGTGCCATCGCTCTATCGTATTTTGAATGAAGGGCTTAGAGAGAATTGTCAGAGTATCGCGGCATAAGACCGCATTCGAGCCGCAGCCGTTCTCATCCAGCAACGGCAAGGGATAACTTATTGAGTGAAATGGGAAATGACTCTGTGATGACGATTGCGGATAAGCGCAACCCAGCATCGAGCGAAGTCATTTTTCCGACGGCGCTGACGATTTCTCAGCGTCCTTCAGCCGATTCAGCCGCTCGATCAACAGATGTAACTCGTGCGGGTCCTGCACGACCCCGCTGTCGAGAAGGCTGCGAAGCAGGTTGCCGGCGGTTTCGTACTCGCCCATGTCCTCATGCAGGAAGATGTGCATCTGCCGCGCCCAGTGCGGGACGGCAGGCCCGGTGGCATGGGTTGCAAGAGCGTTCGCATAGCGCAGCGCCAGCGGCAGGTCATTCAACCGGTGCTTGGCCATGATTGCGGCATGCGCCAGCCAGGGCCAGCGCCGGTCGGGATCGGCCAGGAACTCCCGGTACACGAAGTCGAGCATCTGGCGCTGCTTACGCTCGTCAGGCACCTCCGCGTAGAGCTGCGACGCCATCAGCAGCGGATACTGCCCGCGCGGATCCAACTCGAGAATGCGCTGAAGCCAGGCTTCGACTTTGCCGTAATCGAGGTCGAGGAACGGAATGCTGATACCGGGTTGGTTATCGAATGCCTGCAGCCACAGGGTGGTCAGCTGCGCAAACGCGATCGAATCGCCCAGGCTGAGAGCGCGCAGTACGGGTGTCGGGGGCGGTGCGGTCAGCTGCTCGGCGCGCGCCTGTGGCCGTGGCTGCAGAACGGCGAACGTGATCTGGCGCGGCAAGTGCCAGCGGCACCAGCAGTCAACAATGGACGCGGAACGGAGGCGAGTCGGCGCTGCGCCATGGAGGTCAAAGGTCCTTGCGGTACAGGTCGAACAGGCCGGCGACGACCAGCAGCCCGCCGTAGATCAGCGTTTGCAGCGCATCCAGCCCCAGGGCTGCCAGGCTTCCGGTGTGGTCTACCAGCCAGGCGGTGGAGGTAAATCGGTCGAGGTCGGGCAGGAGCCACGCCAGCGCGTCCACCAGCCTGGCGACCACGCGATTGGTCCAATCGTTCGCTGCGAGCAGCGGCGATACGCTCAGCAGCCGTACCGCACTGATGCTGCGGGCGAGCAGGTAGAATGCGGCGACGAAGCTGATGGCCGGCATGATCTGAGCGAAAGTGATCACACAGAACAGCCCCAGGGCTGTGATCAGAATCAACTCCAGGGTGAGGCTCGCACCCCACAGCACCAGACCCTGTCCGGGCGCCAGGAATACGAGCGAGAGCGTGGTCAAGACGGCGATGGCGACGGCGATGCCGGCGAAGCCGAGAAGCTTGCCGAGATAGTACCCAGCCCTGGGCAATGCGAGTGACAGAAGCAGGTCCACGCCCTTGTCGTTGAACTCGCGCACCATGCTGCCGGCCACATGCAGGCTCAGCACGAATACCGCCGCCATGCGCGCGGTGGCGGCAAGGAAGCCGGTCTGCATGCGCGTCGTCTCGGTAACGGAGATGTGCTGCACGAACAGGCTGCCCAGGAAAAGCAACGCGAGAATGATCACTACGATTCCCAGCAGGCGTGTGCGCGCGGCTTCCAACAGCGTGAACCGCGCGATGGTCAAGACTTTACTCAGTGCGGGCAGCATAAGAGGGTGACGCGGATGTGGTGGCAAGGGCGCGGCGGCTCAACCGGCGGTGCGAGTGTACGACACGGCGATGAAGATGGATAAGGTCGACCGGCAGCCGGCGGCCTTGCGTGTGCTGCTGTCGTTGCGGCAGCAGGACTGGCTGGCGCTGATGCTGCTCGGCCTGCACGTGGCGCTCGCCTTTGGTATCGACGCCCCCGTGTCCAAGGCTTTTCTGCTGTTTCACTTCGGTTGCTTTCTGCTGTGGCAGCCGGTGTGGCGCGGCGATCAGAAGGTGTACATAGGCCAGGCGGTGTTCATCGTCGGTGCGGCCGCGCTGCTGGTCACTTCCACGAGCTGGTGGCTGATGGCGCTGTGGCTGTCGGTCCTGTTTGCGCTGATCGGCGGCGAGGTTCCGGCGATCAAGAACGTCGGCCAGCGTATCGTCTCGCTGATCGCCGCGACCTATCTGATCGCGATCCTGTTGGTCTGGGTAGTTCCGCACCTGTTCGAAGCGACCGAGTTCAGCGACGCGTTGTTGAGCGCAGTGCGCTACGGACCGATGGCCCCGCTCACGCTGATCTTTGTGATCAAGACCGAGCGCCCGCGCCGCGGCGCCAGCTTCTCCGTCGACCTGATCTACAGTTTGCTGCTGTTCTTGATGGTGGTGGTGCTGGTGCTCGGCGCCTTCGTCATCCGCCAGATCAGCCACGGCGACTATGTCGTCGCGCTGGCCCAGGCGCTGCTCGTCATCGGCGGCATTCTGGTCGCGTTGTCGTGGTTGTGGGACCCGCGCGCGGGCTTCGCCGGCATCGGGCACCTGCTCACGCGCTACTTTCTGAGCGTAGGCATGCCGTTCGAGCGCTGGATGCATGGCCTCGCCAATCTCGCCGACCGTGAGCGCGATCCCGATCGTTTTGTCTCGCTCGCGGCAGACGAAATGGCTGCTTTCCCTTGGGTTCAAGGCGTCGACTGGCAGACCTCCAACAGCCGCGGGATGGCCGGGCATGTCTCCCGCAACGGCACGGAGTGCAGCTTCGGTGGCATCAAGCTCACGCTGTATACCCGTTGGGCGCCGAGCCCGGCGCTGGTCCTGCATATCCGCCTGCTGGGGCGCCTGATGGCCGACTACTACGATACCAAGCGGCGCGAGCAGGAACAGCGGCAGAACGCTTACATGCATGCGATCTATGAGACTGGGTCGCGGCTCACCCACGACGTAAAGAACCTCCTGCAATCGCTGAGCTCGCTGTGCTCGGCCGTGGAAACCAGCGACGAGCGCGACGCGGCGGCCGTACGCCGACTGGTTCAGCGCCAGCTGCCGCAGATCACGCAGAGACTTCAAGGCACGCTGGACAAGCTGACTCGCACCGACAGCGTGCGACACGAAACTGCGCCCGCCGCGGATTGGTGGCGTGAATTCCAGCAACGCTATGGACACGAGGGTGTCCTGTTCGATGCTGCCAGCGTGCCCGCCGGCGCCGAGTTGCCGGTCGAGCTGTTCGACAGCGTGGCCGACAACTTTCTGCAGAATGCGCTGGCCAAGCGGCGCTCGCACCCGGGCATCCGCATTCGTGCGACGCTGGCGTGGGAATCTGGCTTCACCCTCACGGTATGCGACAGCGGTGATACCTTGAGCGAGCAGATCGTCAACCAGCTGTTCGCCGCGCCCGTTCCGTCCCTGCAAGGCCTCGGCGTCGGCTTGTACCAGGCCGCGCGGCAGGCAGCCGCGAACGGGTATCGCCTCGCTGTTCTGAGCAACGTGAAGGGCAAAGTTTGTTTTGCGCTCACGCCGGCCGGTGACGAGGCGTAGCGGGCGGGCCTCGCGCTCGTGGCCTGGTCGGTAGCCATAGGGAACACTCCAGCGCCTTCCGCACGAGAATGTGCCGACTGCGTGTCAGCCGGCGAGTGCCACGGGTTGTGTCGAAGGGTCAACGAATTGCTGCAGCCGTTGCCTTCCTGCTCGATCATGGCGCCGAAGGTTACTCGAAGACAACAACGTCGTCGAAACTCATCGTCGCCGGCGCGTGCTGGAAACGCGTCCCGCCCGAGCCGTTGGAGGACTCGAGATAGTTCGACGCTTGAGCGCCGACTCCGCGTGTCTGCGCGGCCAGCGTTCGGCCAGCGACGAGCACCACGACGTGCTTCTCAGGCTCCGGAGAAGGCGGGTTCACCGTCAGGCAGCCACCGGCGCAGCTCGGCGAGACCGCATCGGGGCCGAACCCCGGCGCCAACGCGAAAAATACCTGGTCCTTCCAGTTTGCCCACCATGCCTTTTTCGACACGTCCATCGAAACCGGGCAATCCGACGGCCACGTTGTGCTCATCGCAGTGTTCGTTTCCTTGGTCGCGGCGAGAACCTGTGGAAGTCGTCCCCACCGCTGCCCCCGCACATCGGACAAAGCTTCACGGAAATCGGCATCGACCGCTGCTGCCCATGGATAGCGGCCCGTTCCTGTGGCGGCGTAGTCGCGCAGACATTTGAGGGCTTCACCAGCGACACGTTGCTCCAGCAGCGGCATCAAGTCCTGATAGGTGATGGGCAGCAGGATGTCGTTTACCACCGCAGCCCCACCGCTGTCGCGAATGGGGCCGGCGATCAGTCCGTTGTCTCTGCTGGAGTCGGAGAAATCCGCGTTGTCCTCGGTCGAGTCATGCGCGTCTCGTACGGACAGGGCCGGAGGTCCGACTACATCCAGGTAGTTGATCGCTTGGCAGCGCGCACTCGACGGGCCTGTGCAAACGCCGCTTTGTTCGCATTTTCGCGTGTTGGTGTCGCCGGCGCAGCTGCGATCTTGCGGCTCCCTCTTGCCGATCCGTGTGATCACAGGGCCGGGCGCCAGGAGCACCGCGATCGCTCCGCCGCCCCCACTACCATCGAAAATCACGACGCCCGCGCTGTCGCGAACCGTCAGCGTGCCGCGCGTATCGCTATTCAGGCAGGCAGTGTCCTCCGGAAGTCGGGCATTGGTTGAAGGTCTTGCGTTGAAAGGTGCTGGACAGGGCGTACCAGAGCCGTTCACCGTAGCCGTCGCGAAGGTCTGGCAACTTGAGAGTCCTCCATGGCAGGCGGCCGATACGTTGCTCCGCCTGGAAGCAGGTGATCTCGGCATCACCATCATTGTCCAGGTCCGGGCAGGGCAACTCTCCCGGTCGCTTGGCGTACGTATCCGGCTGTACGGAGACGGCGTATGCGATGAGTCCCGCTTTGGCTTGGGTGAGCGCCTCCAGGCTGACCTTGTCACGGTCGCTAACGTCCTCAGCCCCGAGAAAGCCCGCGAACAGTCGGGCGAGAAGGAGAACGAGGATCGCCACGACGATGATCGCAAGAAGCGAAGCGCCTCCGCGCATTTGACGGTGTGAGGAGGCGCTGGCGACTCGCATCGAACCTCGGGTTTTGCGTATTCAGTGGCGAGCGGTGGTTGGCGGGTGTGCACGGGTTGCGGGCAACCAATCTCGCTGTGGGTATTTCAAGGGAGCGCTCCTGCTGCAACCATCCGGCTGATCAACGCGTAGCTCGAGACCCACAACAGCTGATCATCGAACGAGGCACCCGCGGCAGAGGCATCCGAGTAGTTCCTGCTCACGAATACTTTGTTTTGCCCAGGGCTGGCGGCGTTATTCAGGTTCCAGTTCTCGTCCGAGGGGGAGCTCACGCTGGTGCCGTTCTTGCCCAGTGAGTACACGACTATTGCCACATTGGTGGACAAGACGTTGGCTCCGCAGCTGTTCGCACCTGCTAGCAGTCCTGAGGAGCTACTGCAGACGGAGAGGTACGAGGACGCCGAAGGCGTGTTCCCAAGCAAGTTGGCAGTTCGCATCGCGCCACTGGCGGTCAGGGCATGGGAAGTCGGTGGGCCTCCGGGAATGGTTAAGTCGGCGATCACATAGCGAATGCGTCCTTGGCCGGTCTGGGTCAGCGGGTAGGCATCGAGCGCGTAGCCCGAAGGGTCCAGATTGTTCAGACCCAGCGCAAGTCCCGGCAGATAGCCATCGAAGAAGTTCGTGCATCTGCCGTGGGATGGAGGGGTGGAGGTGGGGCTAAGGATTACGGCACCACACCCGCCGCTCGAGTTGGTGCAAAAACTCTCTTGTCCATTGCTGGTGCTGGAGGCGGGGCACGGAAAACGACCGTTGGCGACAGCAAATCCGATCAATGCCTCGCGCGCATCTTCCAATCGACGCTGGGTATCGGCCGCGTTGCGCTGGTCGACTTGAGTGGACAGCGGGACTAGCAGAGAGCCAATCAGCAGACCCACGACCAGCACCACTACCGCAAGCTCGACGAGAGTGAAGCCGCGGACAACAGATGAAATACCATGTCGACGGGGGACCCCCCGACTGGTCATTGGAATATCACCGTGTCGTTGAACGTCGAGCTGACCGGGCCCGAGTCGAAGACGAACGTCCAGCTGGGTGTCGGAGGAGGCGTCGCGTTTGAACTAAGCCATGACGCGTAGTTGTCACTGGTAGCGGCGTTATTGCCCTCCAGGTAGTTAGACGCCGTGTTCTGATAGGGGTAGGTCCGCAACTCCCCCCCGATTGCGCGTCCGGCGACAAACACCGCCACGTGCGCCACGTTGCCGCCCGAATTGACGGTCAAGCAATCCGACCCGGTGCAAGCAAGCATCGTCGAGTTGGGTGCCCACGCAGGGGCTACAGCGTAGTAGATCAGATCCTTCCAGTTCATCCACCAGGGGGCGGCGCCAGAAGCGCCGATGTTACATCCCGCCGTCGGCCACACGGCAGCCATGCGCGGGGTTGCGAGACCTATCTGATCGCCGCTCCACTGTGTTTGGCCGAGCGTGTCCGGCACGTGCCCGAAGTGGTTCTGCAGGGTATCCGCGAAGGTCGTGAAATACGAGCTCGGCCCAGCCTGTATGCTCGAGGCGGCCCACGGATATCGAGCATTGTTCTGACTTGCATAAGTCATCAGGCATCTCATTACCTCCTGTCCTACTCGTCGCTGGACGATCGGCATGAGATCGGCATAGCTCAGCGGCATGACAACATCGTTGAGCCGCACGACGTTGCCCGCGTCCGAGATCGGCCCGCTGATGAAGCCATCTGTCGAACTCTCGGTGAAGATCGCGTTGTCTTCGCTAGACGGCGAGGGCGGCGAGGGCGAGATATCGAGATAGTTGACGGGTTGCACAGAGCGGTACTGAATCCAGTGCAGATGCTCTTCTGAAGGCAATTCGCCATGTTGGTGTCGCCAGTGCAACTACGGTCCTGCGCGGTTCCGTCGAACCGTGTCAGCGCTGGCCAGGGGCGATAACGACTGCGATGGCCGCTGTGGGGCTGGTGCCATCATTCATCACGGTCCCCGAATTGATCCCTCACCGTAATTGTTCCCGAAGTGGTGCTGTTCAAGCACCCTGTATCGGCAGGAGCGGCTGCACCCGGTGCGGGGATTGTTCACGAATGTCGAGGACACTGCATACCAAAGGCGCTCGCCCGATCCTTCACGCAAGTCCGGAAGCCCGAGGGTCTTCCAAGGGAGTCGGCCCAGACGTTTGGTCGTCGTATCGCATGGGGTGTCGGCAAAGCCATCGTTATTGAGGTCCGGGCAGGGTAGCTCTCCTGGCCGCGCACGTTGTGAACCTGCGGCGCCGGCGGCGACGCCTGCGGATCCACGCACCCGCTAGTCAAGCTGACGCCTGAGGCATAGGCAACTAACGCCTGCCTGGCCGCGTTCAATGCCGCCTGGGTCTGCGCCGTCTCGGAAGGAGGTCGATTGTTGCGTGCCTCGTGCAGCGGTTACGGAGGCTGCCACCATGATCACCGCGAGCAACGCCAGAAGAATCAGCAGCGCTTGTCCGGCCTGGCTTCCTGGCAGGCGGGGTCGGGCATCATTTCCGAACCGCTTCATCTGAGGGCTGCGGGTTCTCATTTGTTTCGGGTTCACTTTCCGGTGACCTTTCGTTGTCCGGGCGGCGCTGGCGCGGGGCCAGGCGCTCACGGGCAGGTGTGGCAGGCGCTGCCTGCTCGCGCGCCGCAGCCTCAGCTGCTTGCAAGCGGCGTGCCTCGTAGCTCTCCTGCACACGGCCGGTCACCAGATCGGCGCGCTGGCCGACTTTTAGCTGGACCTTACGGCCCTTGTCCGGTTCGCGCACCACGACGGAGGAGCCCGTTCCGGGGGCGATGACTACCCGCATGCCATCCTCGGTCTCCCCATCGGTCGGACGCCCATTGACCCAGACCGTGGACTCGCCGTCGCTGCGGGTGACCACACCATTGATCGTGACGCTTTTGGGCGCGGGGATCTTGGGTTTCTTGTCGGCGGCCGCGGCCAGGGCCTCGGCCCGGATCCGGTTACGGCGGGCGTTGTCCAGTGCGGCACGTTGCTCCGGGGTGAGAAACAGCCGCCCTAGCGGCGGCTCATCGGCGAACGCCGGAACGGCCAGGCAAGCCAGCATCAGGGCCCAGACCACCAGCGTCACGATTTGCCCTCCTGGGCGTTGGGGCCGGCGATGGTGATCCAGGCCAGCTCGCATTCTGCTCGAAGCGTGGGCTGGTTCACGGGCACCGCGAGATTGACTGGCAGCGGCTGCAGCCTGCATGCGTTCACCGAAAAGCTGCCGGCCTTCTGCGCCGCCAGCGCCTGAAAGAAGCGGAACAGGTCGCCTTCATGCAGCAGCCCCAGACGCAGCTTCATGATGGACTGGTGCACCGGCAACGACCCCGCGTTGACCTCGCTCATGAAGGAATACGGCTGCTGCGGACCGAGGTCGTAGTCGATCCCGTACAGGTCGGCCTCCCGGTTGGCGGCACGCAACGCATCGATCCAGCTGATCCGCTGCTCCTCGCCGACGATACCGGCACGTTCCAATTGGCGATACGGTTCGACGTAGCGATCGATGAGCCCCTTCTCCTGGCCTGACTGCTGCACACGGCTGCGCGCCTCGGCGAGCGCACTCTCCTGGGCCGAGACCTCGCCATGCGCATTCTTCACGGCCTTGGCCGAATAGATTACCGCCGCCGCTCCGACCGCAGCCACTGCCGCGAGCACGATCAGCGGCCTGGCCAGCGCTCGGAGGTCCCGCGGGGACAGGTTCAGCATCGCGTTACACTCCTGGCTTGAGCACCAGCTCAACGTCGAACTGCGACGTCTGCGGTTGCTCCTGGCGAGCAGTGGCCGTGCTGCCCGACAGGCTTCCAGTGGAGGCGAGGTTGAGCGGCATCTTGGTCACCTTGACTTCGGCCACCTTGTCGCTCTTGCCCAGCTCGCGCACGAAGGTGTTGATGCTGGCCAGCGCGCCCTTGATGTCGCCAGGCTGTGCGGTCAGTTCCATCTGCAAGGTCGCCGACTGGGATAACTGCGCCGGTGCAACAGCGTTGGCGGCGTCCGGTTGCCCGAGCCGATCGTGTTTCCACTGCACGCCTGTCAGGCGCATGCCCGGATACTTGTCGAGGGTCTGGCTGAGCACGCGGAAGGCAGCATCCGGCAGCCGAGCCATGCTGGCGATCCGTCCCGCCACGTCCACCGTAAGCTGGAGCTTGTCCGTGGGTACCGGCGTGGGCGGGAAGCTGCGTGTGATCTGCTGGTAATTTGCTTGCTCCTGGCGCGTCTTGTTCGCGATGGCCTGCGCTTCGGTCTTCAAAGTCGTGGCCTGGTAGAGGTTAACGGCGCACCAGGCAGCGGCCACCACAGCGACACCCGCACTCGCCGCCAGGATTCCGCGGCTCATCAAGTGGCGCGCGTATCCGCTGGTCAGCGCCGGCGGCGCCAGATTGAATTCCGGCGACTTCTGTTGTCCGAGCAGATGCAAGTGCAGCGCGTCCTGGCTCGCGTCCAGCGCGGCGCGGTCGACCCCGACCTTGGCCAAGATGTCCGCGGGGCTCACCCGCACGGCCTGCATGTTGCGTCGGCCTCTGAGCACGGCAGCGCTCAGCGTCGCCAGGCTGTCGTCCTGGTCCAGGACGACGACGGTCAGGAGGTCGTCCACGTGCATGACGTTCAGGGCGTCCAGATACATCCGTGTATTGCGGATCTCCTCGGCGCACGATTCGATGGTGTTGCTGTCGGCGCGGATCGGTGTCAGGCGGCTGATGCGGAAGTGCTGATCCTTGAAGAAGGTCTGCCGCACCCCGGCTTCGTGCTTGGACACCAGCAACAGGTTGAGCTCCTTCAACTCCAGCGTCTTGATCAGGCCCATGCTGACCATCGGCACGGGAAACACGCCAGCGATCGGCAGCCCGCTTGCGGTGAGTATCCGCAGCCACGGGTTGAATACTTCGGGGTTGGTCAGAGCGGCGAACAGGTAGCGGTCGTCGCGTCGCTTGCCGTCCTCGCGCTCCAGGAGGCTGGCGCCGTAGAAGGGTGTGCTGCGGTAGAGCTGCTTCAGCTTGCGCTCCACCATGTCCCGGCGGTCCTTGCCCCCAGTGTGAGGCAGGGTCTCGAACCGGTAGTCCTCGTCTACCGTGTCGGCCATCAAATACACCGGCACGCCATTGGCGCCGCGCAGGAGACTGGCGAAGGCCTGCTGGCCCTCCTCGTCGTCCTCGAACCTGCGTACGGACTCAGCCGACGGCCGGTCCAAACCCCGGTGTCAACAGCGAGGATGTGGCACAGAGAACCAGCTTGCGGGCCATGTTGCCTGGGTAGTTCATGCGGGACTTGGATGACGGCGAGTCGAGTTGCGTCAGTTGCGGCTCGACTGGCGCTGCCGATAGATGACTCTAGCGGCAAGACAGTCGGGCCGCAAATGGCCGTGCCCGGCGCAACGCCTTCCACCCAGTTGCTGCCACGCCTCAGCGCGCGCCACCTTGTTATTTTCGGGCGTCTTCATGAGTTATCCAGGTTAGATCTTGATCTTCCCGAGGATGTCGTAAATCGGCGTGAGCACCGAGAACAGGATCAGCGCGAGGATCCCCCCCAGGACCAAGGTCATGGTCGGCTCAAGCAACTTCAATGCCTTGTCGATCGCTTCGCGCACATCCCGGGTATAGAAGTAGCTGATGTTCAACAGGGCCGTGTCCAGCGCGCCGGTGCTCTCGCCCACTCGCATCATGCGGATGACCAGCGGGGGAAACAGGCCCAGGTTGCGAAATGCTTCGCTCATGCTCTCTCCCGAGTTGATCTGCTGGCCCGCCCGCTGCAGGCCGTCGGCGATGACCCGATTGCCCACGATCTCTTCGCTGGTCTTGATGGCGTCGAGGATGG
The DNA here is from genome assembly GCA_963741215.1 of uncultured beta proteobacterium. Classification (GTDB taxonomy): domain Bacteria; phylum Pseudomonadota; class Gammaproteobacteria; order Burkholderiales; family SHXO01; genus SHXO01. The sequence goes on along the minus strand of CAVUHQ010000035.1, from coordinate 39,549 downwards.
TGATGCCGGATTGATACATGAGCGCGAAGAAATTGGCGAAGCGCGCCAGGATGATCTTCTGCAGGATGGCGCCGGTGATCGGCATGCGCAGCTTGAGGTAATCGAAATAGTACGTGCCCTTGGGGTTGGTGCGAATAAAGTAGGTGATGGCCGCGCCCGTCACGATGGGCAGCAGAATCACCACGTACCAGAAGTGGACGACGAAGTTGGACAGCCCGATCAGTATCCGTGTCTGCAACGGAAGCTGCATGCCCATGCTCTTGAGCAGGGTGACCACCTGCGGCACCAGGTAGATGAGCAGAAACATCACCACACCTGTCACCACTATCAGCACCATGACCGGGTAGATCAGCAGCTTGCGTGTCTGCGACACCAGCTCGTCCTGCCACTTGAGCGCGTTGCCGAGACTTTCGAATACCTCCGTGACCCGGCCGGATTGCTCGCCGGCTCGCACCAGGCTGACGAACACCGAGCCGAACACATTGGGAAATCCCGCCAGCCCCTGGGACAACATCTTGCCGCCTTCGATGTCCTCCAGCACCGACGACAACATCTCGCGGAAGCGCGGGTTTTCGGTGCCGTCGCGCAGGTCGCGCAGCCCTTCGATGATAGGGATGCCCGAGCGCGAGATCTGCTCCAGATCGAAGCAGAACGCGATCAGGTCGCGGCGTGTGACGTTTCCCTTCGCGAGCGAGGCTCCGCCGGTACGCATCGCCCGGAACGTGATCAGGTCCAGGCCCATACGCTTCAACCGCAGCTCCAGGTCGACGTCGTTGGCGGCGTCCAGCTTGCCGCGCGCCGGGCGGCCCAGTTTGTCGATGGCTTTGTAGTGAAAGGCGGGCATGAGCTCGAACTCAAAGTATCAAGGAACGGTGCATTCGGGGTAGCGGTCTGCTTGCGCGCGTCGAGGTCAGTGAAAGCGTTGCGTGAGGTCGACCGAGCGCGCCACTTCTGCGATGCTGGTGCTGCCATCCAGGATGCGCGCCACGCCCTCCTCCATCAGCGGCCGGAAGCCCTTCTCAATGGCTAACGTGCGAATCTCCTTAGCAGTGGCGCGCCGCGCCACCAGCTCGTCCAGATCGCCGTCCATGCGCAGGATCTCCATGATCGCGGTGCGGCCGCGGTAGCCGCGGAAGTTGCAGTGCTTGCAGCCAGTGGGCCGGTAGATCTTGATGCTGGCGTCGGGTTGCAGTCCCAGCACCTGGCGCTCCTCTTTGCTCGGGCTGTAGGCTTCCTTGCAGTGGGTGCACAGCATGCGCACCAGCCGCTGCGCGATGATGCCAATGACGTTGCCGGCGATGATGTCGGGCAGGATGCCGATGTCGAACAGCCGGGGGAAGGCGCCGAGCGCAGAGTTGGTGTGCAATGTGGTGAACACCTGGTGGCCGGTCATGGCGGCGCGGAATGCCATCTCCGCGGTGTCTTTGTCGCGTACCTCGCCCACCAGGATGATGTCCGGGTCCTGCCGCATCATGGAGCGGATGCCGTTGACGAAGTCCATTTTGGCGGCTTCGTTGACGGAAGTCTGGCGCATGAGCGCGACCGGGTACTCGACCGGGTCCTCCAGGGTCATGATGTTGACCGACTCGACGTTGAGCTGCGACAGCAGCGAATACAGAGTCGTGGTCTTGCCGCTGCCGGTGGGACCGGTGAGCACCAGGATACCTTCGGGGCGCGCCAGCATGAGGCTCAAGATGTTGAGCACGTGCTTGGGCAGCCTCATCTGATCCAGGCCGATGATGGACTTTTCGCGGTCGAGCACGCGCAGCACGATGTTCTCGCCGTGGATGGTGGGCTGTGTGGCCACGCGGAAATCCACCGGACGGCCGTTGAGATTGAGCGAGATGCGCCCGTCCTGAGGCGCGCGCGTCTCGGCGATGTTCATCCCGCTGATTACTTTTACGCGCACGGCAATGCCGGGCCAGTAGTTCTTGTGCAGGCTGCGCACCTGCTCGAGCACGCCGTCGATGCGGTAGCGGATGCGCAGGAACGCGAATTCGGGTTCGAAGTGAATATCGGAGGAGCCGCGCTTCACCGCGTCCACCAGCAGTGCTCCGACCAGGCGTACGATCGGCTGCGTGTACTCATCGCCTCCGACCTGCAGGCTCTGGTAGTCGATCTCGCCGGTCTCGATCTCGCGCAGGATGCCGTCGACCGACAGCTCGTGACCGTAGAACTGGTCGATGCGAGTCCTCCAGCTGCGCCTCGCTGGCGAGCACGGTCTTGATCTTGACGTTCTGACCCAGCGTGGCGCGCAACTGGTCCAGCGCCACCACGTTGAACACTTCGGTGATAGCGACCGTCAGCGTCGGCTCGTTGGCGTCGAAGGCGATAGGCAGCACGCGATGGCGGCGCGCAAAGTCCTGCGGGATCAGCTTGAGGGAATCGGCGTCGACGACGACCTGATGCAGGTCGATGCTCTCCTGGCCGATGGTGCGGGCCATGATGTCGCGGATGACCGCCTCGGTAACGAAGCCGAGGCGCACCAGCAGCCGGCCGATCGGAAGCTGGTGGTTCTTCTGCTCGGTGAGCGCGATGCGCAGCTGGTCGGCGGTAATCAGCCCCTGCTGGATCAATAGCTCGCCCAGGCGAAGTTTCTTCCGCTGTTCGGCCATGACGCTCGGTCTTTTGGACGCTGCGTTCAGTCGACCCGCGCCGAGAGTTGGCCGATACGCTCGATCACGCGGTTCTGATCGAAGTTCGAACGGCCTTTCTGGAAGCTGAGATCGAGCGCCTTGCGATAATAGGTGAGCGCGAGCTTTGGTTGATTCAGGTGCTCCAGGCCGATGGCGAGGTTGTAGGCGTAGTCCGGGTTGTCGGGCTGCAGCTGATAGGACTGGAAGTACGCTCCTTGGGCGGCTGCCCAGAGGTCCTGCCGCGCGTAGAGATTGCCCAGATTGAAGTACAGGAACGCCGAGGGCTCGCGGGCGATCAGTTGCTTCAGGCGCGCCTCGCTCATGTGCGGGTCCGCCTGGCCGATGATGCCGATCAGTCCCGCCTGGGCCACGGGGTTGCGCGGCTCCAGCTCCAGGGCGCGCTCATAGAATCCGATGGCCTGCTGCGCGTTGCCGCGCTGAGCAGCGATCGTCGCCAGGCCGAGCATGGCGTCGAGGTTCTGCGGGTCGCTCTGGACCGCTTCCCGGTAAAGCGCTTCGGCCTGGTCGAGGTTGCCCTGCTGCAGTGCCTGGTAGGCCTGCGCGATGCCCAGCGATACGGGCACCCCGCCTGCTGCTGCCGGCTTGCTCGCGAGATGATCTTCCACTGTCGAGCTGGCCGCCGCAGAAGCCTCCGCGGCCTTACGAGCCCGGCGCGAAGCCGTCCCGGAGGGTGGCATTGCCTGGTCGGGCGAAGCCGCTGTGACCGATTGGGCGGGCCTGGTTTGAAGTGGTTTCGTGGCTGAGGTTGCAGACGGGGCTGGTGCGGCTGTGGGCATACCGCTGATCGGCCCGCCGGCCGGCTGCATCGCACCAGGCGTTGGGGAGAGACCCGCCGGCGTGCCAGTGGGTGCCGTCGCTGGAGTGGGTGCCTGCGCCGTCGCAGGGCCGGCAGCCTCGGCCGGCGGTGGCGGAGGCGGCGTGATTGCTTGCGGGGGTGGTGGCGGCGTCTGCGCAGCGAGCGGCCTTGACAGGAAATCCCCCCGCAACACGCCCGGATAGAAGAGCTGCAAGCAGAGATAGATGGTGTAGAACACCGCGAACACGCCGGCTGCTCCGGCGAAAGTGTGCACCGGATGGTCCCGCACCCAGTCCACCCAGCCCGCAGTCGGTGTCCCGCTCGCTCGCAGGATGCTCGCCGCCTGGGCAGAAGACGCGTCGGGCGCCGCAAAAGGCTCGAAGCTCTCGGCCGCTTGCTCCGTCGCGGCCGAGATCGACAACTCTTCGGGCTCGAACAGGTCCTCTTCCTCGAGCGAAAGCTCGCGCTCCTTCGGCGGTTCTTCTACCGCAGGCTCAACGCCTGAAGGAAGAGGGCAGCACGATCTCGACCGGCTCCGGTTGCGGAGGCCGGCTGGGCGCTTCAACCGGCGCCGCCGGCGCGGTCGACTCGCGGTTCTTGGCGGCCTTCTGCAGGGCCTGGAGCAACAGGCTCATGGATTCAGGCCGGTCTTGTCGATCTCCGGCAGGAACTTCCGCAGGTGCCGCAGCTCTTCGCTGTCGAGCGAAGGGTCGCGTACCAACACCGGCCGGATGAAGATCACCAGCTCGGTTTTCTGCACGGTGTCGTTGCGGAATTGGAATGCTTCCCCGATGCGTGGGATATTGCCAAGCCCCGGGATCTGATCGGTATTGCGCTGGATGTTGTCCTGTCATCAGGCCGCCCAGAATGGCGGTCTGCCCGCTCACCAGTTGCAGAACCGATTCCATCTCCCGGACCGAGACCTGCGGGACCGGATTGGTCAGGGGTGTGGTCGAGCGGCGGTACCGTCCGGAGCCGTAGTCAGCGTCGGGTTGGGGTCTGGTACGAACTTTTGCACCCGCGTGATCGTCGGACGCACAGCAGAGTCACGACGCCGCTTTCGTTGATCTGCGGGCGTCATGCTCATGATGAAGCCAACCGCGACCGTTTGCGGCGTCGTGGTGACCGACTGCAGATTGCTGCGTACCCTGGGTCCCCTGGCTGAGCGAGGACTGGATCTGGAAGTAGACGACGTTGTCGACCACCTTGAGCAACGCCGTCTGATTGTTCATGGCCATCAGCTTCGGACTCGACAGCACGCGAGTGTTGCCGAACTGCTCCAGCAACTTTACCGTGCGGCTTTGACGCTGAGCGGTCGTGCGTTGTTCGTGTAGCCGATGGTGAGGCCGTAGGGCCGCGCGGCGCCGATGGTGCCCAGTCAGCCCCTGAGTGAAGCTGAAGTCCGTCGCCGCTCAAGGCCAATCGGCTCCAATCCACGCCCGCCTGGTAGGTCTTGGAGAGCGTGACCTCGGCGATGGTCGCTTCGATCAGCACCTGGCGTCTGCGAGGACGACCCGATGGCGTCCAGGTACTGCTGGACGAGCTGGTGCTGTCGCTCGGTCCCCATCACCGAGACCGTGCCGGCGATCTGGTTGACGACGATGTCCTGCTTGACGTCGGTAACCGCGCTGGATGGCGATGAGCCGAACACCGTTGTCGAACAGAGTTGGTAGCGTTCTGGCCGGCGCGGGCGACCGCCTCAGCCTGCGCCAGCCGCTCCTCGCGCGCACTGCGCGCCGCCTCCGCCTGCGCCTGCCGTGTCGTCCGCGCTCTGGCTGAGCTCTCGAGTGGAGGTCAGGATGCTCTGAACGTTCTCCTGCAGCACTTCCCAGAAGTTATTCTTCGAGGTGGTGTTCACCGAGGTACTCGACGTGCCTCCGCCCGGCGCTTGCTGCGCCGCCGCCGCACCGCCGGACGTTATCTGCCCGCTGACCGCGATGGTGGACGTCGTGTCCCGCGTCATGTTGACGTAGTCGACCTTGTAGGTCTTGAGGTACGGCGTGTCCGGGCTGACCACGATGGTCTTGCCCTCGACCCGGTAGCGCATGTTCACCTGCCGGGAGATGCGATCGAGAATCGCAGGCAACGTCTCGTCGATGGCGTTCAGGCTCACCAGTCCCTGCAGTCCGGGGTGGATATCGATGTTTTCCTTGGTGTCGCGGGCGAGCGCCAGCAGCAGCTCCTTTACCGGCACCTCGTGCACCACGACGCTGTAGGTCGGCGCCTTGATGCGCGGCTTGGGCGGTGGCACGTACGCGCTGCTGGTGACCGGCGGGAGGATCTTGTCGCCTGGTCCTCCTGGGCAGGCACCGTCTCGCGGTTGAGGTGACCCTCCGAGGGCGGGATGGTCGGGCTTGTACGCGCAGCGCCGCAGCATGCAGCGCAACGCGCAATCGCGATGGCGACGCCAGGACGCGGCGATGCGAGTTGCAGCGCGGTGCGTCTCGATGTCTGCTGATTCAGTCGAGCCTCCACCATCATCTCCGGCGGTGGCAATAGCCGGGATTATGCACTGTCGGTCCCTGGAGTTTGGTTTCGTGTCTGTCGGTCGGCCGACGCCCGCGTGCGGCCGACCGTGGCCTGCAGAGCCGAGCTCAGGACGGTTTCCTCAGGCCGATCTCGGCGCGAATGCCCTGTACCGTCCGGATATAGGGCCGGTTGGCCTTCAGCTCGTCGGGCAGCGCCTCGAGCGACTTGACGGCATCCAGGCGGCTGGTCGAAGGCGCCGATACAGAACGGTCATGGACGGCTGCTGGTTCGCTACGGTACGGTACACAAAAACCTTTTCTATTTCAATATATTTGGACCAAGGGTTTCGAAATAGTTTCTGAAGAGCGCCGGATCGTTCGACCCGAGCAGTTGAATGCTGAAGATGCCGCCCTCCGCCTCATCCAGCCAGCGCTCGGTCGCAAGCAAGCGCTGTTCCAACAGGTCGCTGTGCGAGCGACAGGGTCGCGCTCAGCTTGAATCGGTCCGGCTCTCCGGTCGCCTGGCGCGCCGTGACGCCGGCGTGGCTGCGGAACAGGTGACGGCACTGGCGCGGGCAGGCGAGGTCGGTCCGAGGCGTGCGCCTGGCAGGCGTCGAGGCTGGATGGGCGTGGCTGACTGCGCGATGCCGCGCTGCCGGCGGCACGGATCGGCGGTGGCTCGCGGCTCAGCTCCGTGCGCTGCCGTGAGGCGGGTCTCACGATGTGCGCGCCGCCGCGCCGGCGGCGGCATCCTGGTCAGATAGTGAATATGCCAAGTACCAGCACGGCCACAGCCAGCAGCGCCGAGCACGGAATGCAGACCGCGGCGCCGGCCAGCGGTGCTTCCGGCTGCGCCGCTGAACTCGCTGTCCTGCACCGCCGCGCGCACGTGCTTCGACGCTGACGTTGTGCGTGTTCTCGGCGAACGCGGCGAGCAACGCCTTGTCCGCGACGATATTGATGCGCCGCGTCAGCCCGCCGGTCGCGCGCGTGAGTAGCGAACGCCACGCGGCGTTGAACAGATCCGGTCCATGATAGCCCGCCGCGCGCAGGCGAAACGCGATGTAGGCGCGCACTTCTTCCGCGTTGAGCGGCACGAGCGAGAAGCTGTGCGTGATGCGCTCGCGCAGCTGGCGAATCTCGGGCTTGCGCAGGTTTTCGTCGAGCTCCGGCTGGCCGAACAAGCACGATCTGCAGCAGCTTGTGCTGCTTGGTTTCGAGATTGGACAGCAGCCGGATCTCCTCCAGCGTCGCGCATCGGCATGCTCTGCGATTCTTCGACGAAGACCACGACCTGCCGGCCTTCGGCATGCCGCGCCAGCAGGTATTCGTTGAGCGCGTGCATGACCACCAGGCGCCCGGCGTCGCGGCGCGATCGGCAACTGCAGCTCGAAGGCGATGGCGTGCAGGATCTCTTCCGGCGAGACGCTGGGATTGGCGAGATACACCGTCTCGACCGACTGTGCGGCAGGCGCGCCTGCAGGACCCGGCACAGCATGGTCTTGCCGCTGCCGACCTCGCCGGTGACCTTGATGATGCCCTCGCCCTGACTGATGGCGTAGATCAGCGCCTCCAGCACCGCGCCGCGATTGCCGCCTTCGAAGAAGAAATCGGTGTCGGGAGTGATCTTGAAGGGCGGCTGCGTCAGCCCGAAGAATGCGTAGTACATCAGTGCTGTCTCAGTGATCGGCCGGGTTGCGGTCGCCATGGCGGCGCCGCCGTAGTTCTGCATGCGGCTGTAGAGCGTCGTGCGATGCACGCCGAGCAGCTTGGCGGCCTGGCTCAAGTTGCCGTTGGTCAGTGCCAACGCGGCCTCGACGTAGCTGCGCTCGATCTGCTGCAGAGTCTCGTCGAGGCTGAAGCTCTTCTGCGTCTGCAGCTGGCGCTTGGCGGCCTCCACCGCGCTGCGCTGATCGATACCCGGCAGCGGGTCGGCTCGGCGCAACTTGCCCCTGCTCGGGATCGAGCTCGGCCAGCAGCTGCTCGCTGTTGACCGATTCGCCCGCGTACTTGGTGGTGAGCCGGATCACGATATTGCGCAGCTCGCGCACGTTGCCGGGGAAAGGCGTAGTCCATCCACAGCTGCTCGGCGCGCGCATCCAGATTGAACGGCGTCGCTCCCGGTCTGTCCGGCGTAGAACTCGGAGAAATGAGCCAGCAGCTTGCGCTTGTCCTCGCCCAGATCGCGCAACGGCGGCACCGTGACCGTGAACACGCTCAGGCGATGATAGAGGTCGGCGCGGAAGCGTCCGGCCTTTACTTCCTGGCGCAGGTCGCGGTTGGTGGCGGCGATGACGCGCGCCTGGCTCTGCCGGCTCTGCGTTTCGCCCACGCGCTGATATTCGCCGTTCTCCAGCACGCGCAGCAGCTTCGACTGCAGCTCGAGCGGCAGCTCGCCGATCTCGTCCAGGAACAGGCTGCCGTCCCGGGCGTCCTCGAAGTAGCCGGCGCGCGCGGTGGCTCGCTCCGGTGAAAGCGCCTTTGGCGTGGCCGAACAGCGTGGCCTCGACCAGGTTCGGCGAGATCGCGGCGCAGTTGAGCGCGAGATAAGGCTTCATCGCGCGCGGGCTTTGCCGGTGCAGGGAGGCGGCCACCAGTTCTTTGCCGCTGCCCGATTCGCCTTCGATCAGCACCGGGAAAGGCGAGTCGGCATATTGGCGGATCTGCTGCTTGAGCTTGGCGATGGCCGGGCCGGATCCGACGATGCCCGGCTCGGCGCCTTGCGCCACCCGCTCGGCCGCGGTGATGGTGCGGGCTTCGAGCAGCAGTTCCTTGAGCCGCTGCGGCTCGCACGGCTTGGCGACGAATTCGATGGCCCCCAGCGCACGCGCATGGCGCGCGTTGTTTTCGTCGTTCTGGCCCGACAGCACCAGGATCTTGATGTCGGGCGACAGCGCCAGCAGCTCGTTGATCAGCCGGAAGCCTTCGTCGGGGCGATGCGGCGTGGGCGGCAATCCCAGGTCGACCAGCGCCAGCTCCGGCGGCGATTCGAGTTGCCGCAGCAGGCTCTTCACCTGGGCGCGCGACTCGGCCACGTAGACGTTGAAGTCGCGGCCGAGAACGAAGTCCAGCGTGTCGGTGATCAGCGGATCGTCGTCGACGATGAGCAGATCGGGTTTGTTCGGTGCGGCAGTGTCCACGTTCTGTGCTCGCGGCCCACGTTGGGGGCAGTTATTCTGCCAGATCGCCCGGCTGGGTCCTAGGCTGCCGTGCCGCAGACTCTGGCGCCGTCCTCGATGCAGGCCAGGAAGGCCTGCTCCAGAGTGTCGGCAGCGTGACGCGCGCGCAGCTCGCCGGGGGTGCCGGCGAAGCGCAGCTCGCCGCGATGGATCACCGCCATGCGGTCGCACAGCTCGTCCACGTCGGCCAGCGCATGTGAAGTGAGAAAGATGGTGCGGCCCTCGTCGCGCACCGCGCGCAACTGTGCTTTCAGCAGCGCGCGCGCCTTCGGGTCCAGGCCGCTGGTCGGCTCATCGAGCACATACAGGTCCTTGCGGCTGAGCAAGCAGGCGGCCAGGCCGAGCTTCTGCGTCATGCCTTTGGAAAACGCGCGCACCGGCTTGGCCAGCGCCGACAGGTCGAGATCGAGCGCGAGCAGAGTGTGCTCCGCGTCCTCTTGCGCGATAGGTGCACCTCCTGCAGCTCCAGCATGTAGCGCACGAAGTCCTTGCCCGTGAGGTAGTAGGGCGGATTGAACCGCTCCGGCAGGAAGGCGAGGCGGCTGCGCGAGCGGGTGATGCGGTGCGGAGATGCCGAACATCTCGATCGCTGCCGCTGTCGGCTCGGCAGAAGTCGAGCAGGCACTTGATCAGCGTGGTCTTGCCGGCGCCGTTCATGCCGACCAGTCCGAAGGTCTGGCCGGCGGCTACGATCGAGCGAAAAATCCGCGCAGAGCGGCAGCGACGGCCGTAGCGCTTGCTCACGCGGTCGAAGCGCAGTGCCAGGGTGGCTCGGGTGTGCTCATCGGGGTGCTGTCGCGCATGTGCCGGTTGCGATTTGCCGGCGTGGCGCATGTCGAAGCTCGCGTGCAGACGCGCGGCACAGTGCGGCAAATTTCAGCAAGATGCAAGCCAGTCTCGGTCTGGCGAAACTCGGGTACAATCCGCGGCGTTCTCGACGGCCGGTCGCCGGACTCGCAGCTTCGACAGCGGTGCTAACCGCGGCGCCGCCGGCCCGAGCGCGTGCGCCTACAGCGCTTGCGCGGTCATGCGTCTCCACCGATGATAGTGAGGGTTGCGACGGCTGCTTGACGCGCTCGATGCGTGATCGCGACGCCGAAGGCTCGGCCGCGGTACGGCGCATGCGAGACTTGAGCCAGCAGCTCGCGCTGCCGACGAGCCACTGTCGCTCGCCAGTCGGCCGCGGTTCGCCATCCGCCGCGTGTCCCGGCCTACCAATCCATCCCTCCAGTGAGCGCAGACAATCTGTCGAGCTTCGCGACGTCGAGTTCGGCTATGACTCGCGCCCGGTGCTGGCGGGAATCGACATGACGATCCCGCGCGGCAAGGTGGTCGCCATCATGGGGCTGAGCGGATCGGGCAAGACCACGATACTGCGGTTGATCGGCGGTCAAGTGAAGCCCAGCCGCGGCAGCGTGAGTCGTCGCCGGCCAGCCGCATCCACGAGCTGAGGCACGGCGAGCTGTACCGGCCTGCGGCGGCGCATGGGCATGCTGTTCCAGTTCGGCGCTCTGTTCACCGACTACTCGGTGTTCGAGAACGTGGCCTTTCCGCTGCGCGAGCACACGCGCCTGCCCGAGCTCCATGATCCGCGACCTGGTGCTGATGAAGCTGAACGCGGTCGGCCTGCGCGGAGCGGCCGCAGCTCAAGCCGGCGGAGCTGTCGGGTGGCATGGCGCGCCGCGTCGCGCTGGCTCGTGCCATCGCGCTCGATCCGATGCTGATCATGTACGACGAGCCTTTCACCGGCCTCGATCCGATCTCGACCGGCGTGATCGCCAATCTGATCCGCAGGCTCAACGACGCGCTGGGCGCGACCTCCATCCTGGTCACGCACGACGTGGAGGAGTCGTTCAAGATCGCCGACTACGTCTATTTCGTATCGGCCGGTGTGATCGTGGCCGAAGGCACGCCGGAATCGCTGCGCGGCTCGACGAGCCGTTCGTCCATCAGTTCGTGCACGGCGAGACCGACGGGCCGGTGCCGTTTCACTATCCGGCCGCCGCCTTATGCCCGCGACCTGGAGCTGGAGCGGCGCGCCATGATCGGGGCGCTCGACCGCGGCCTGCGCCACATCGGCCACCTGGTCGTCGACGGGGTCTGGAAGCTGGGCGCGGCGACGCGCTTCTCCGGGTATGTGCTGATCCGCTCGGGCGACAGCGTGCGGCGCGTCGCAACTGACGCTGAACGAGATCTACTTCAGCGGCACGCTGTCGCTCATCATCATCATCGTCTCCGGGATGTTCGTCGGGCTGGTGCTCGGGCTGCAGGGCTACGAGACGCTGAAGCGGTACGGCTCCGCCGAAGCGCTTGGGCACGCTGGTGGCGCTGGCGCTGGTGCGCGAGCTGGGACCGGTGGTGTCGGCGCTGCTGTTCGCCAGCCGCGCCGGCTCGGCGATCACCGCCAAGATCGGCATCATGAAGGCGACCGAGCAGCTGTCGGCCATGGAGATGATGGCGGTGGACCCGTTCGCGCGGGTGCTGCTCGCCTATCTTCTGGGGCGGCGTGATCTCGATGCCGCTGCTGGCCGCGATCTTCAGCGCGATGGGCATCTTCGGCGGCTATCTGATCGGCGTCGTCATCATCGGCGTCGACTCCGGCGCGTTCTGGTCCCAGATGCAGGCCAACGTGGACCTGCGCGAGGACATTCTGAACGGCGTGATCAAGAGCTCTGGTGTTCGGCGTGGCGGTGACGCTGATCGCGTTGTTCGAAGGTTACGACGCGCCGCCGACCGCCGAGGGCGTATCCTACGCCGTGACGCGCACGGTGGTCACCTCGGCGCTGGTCATGCTGGCGCTGGACTTCGTGCTCACCTCGTTCATGTTTACCGGGGTCTGACCATGAAACGCACGACAGTGGATCTGTGGGTCGGAGTGTTCGTGACCGCCGGCGTGATCGCGCTGCTCACGCTCGCGCTCAAGGTCGGCAACGCCACCACCGTCTCCGCCTCGGACGGCTACATGGTCTTCGCCGAGTTCGACAACATCGGCGGTCTCAAGCCGCGAGCGCCGGTGAAGAGCGCCGGCGTCGTGGTCGGTCGCGTCGAGGGCATCGCTGCTCGATCAGCAGAAGTTCATGGCCAAGGTGACGATGCGGCATCGACAATCGACTACAAGTTCCCGAAGGACACCACGGCGGCGATCCTCACCTCCGGGCTGCTCGGCGAGCAGTACATCGGGCTGGACGCGGGCGGCGACACCGCCAATCTGAAGGCAGGGCGACGAATCAAGCTCACGCAGTCGGCGGTGGTGCTGGAGAAGCTCATCGGGCAATTCCTCTATGGCAAGGCGGCCGAAGGCGGGGCGACGAAGTGAAGCGCCGCGCGGTTCAACCTGAAGGGCAACCGATGCAAGAGCAACGACGAGGCGAGGTGATGACATGCAGGGCTTGACCGGTGGACCGCGCGCTCTTGGCAGTCTGACAGCCTGCCCTGTGCTGGCGCTGGGCGTCAGCGGAATAGCGCTGGCGCAGGATGGCGCCGGACAAGCTGGTGCAAGCAGTGTGGCCAACGACGTGCTTGAAGGCGCTGCGCCAGGATCCCGATCTGCGCGACCGGCAACCAGACCAAGATGGCCGAGTTGATCGAGCAAGAAGGTCGCGCCGCACTTCGACTTCGAGCGCATGACCCGGCTCGCAGTCGGACGCAGCTGGCGCGAGGCCGCGCCCGAGCAGCAGAAGGCCCTGATCGAGCAGTTCCGGCAGCTTTGCTGGTGCGCTCCTACAGCACCGCCTACAGCGCGCTATCGGAACATCGTCGATCGAGGTCAAGCCGCTGCGCGTGCAGCCGGACGACGACGACGTACAGGTGAACAGCGAGATCAAGCTGCCCGGCGGCGCTCCGCCGGTGAACGTGGACTACAGCATGTACAAGAGCGACTCGCGGACTGGAAGGTCTACGACGTGATCGTGGACGGCGTGAGCCTGGTCACCACCTATCGCAGCACCTTCGCCGAGGAGATCCGCCAGAGCGGCATCGACGGGCTGATCAAGTCCCTGCGCGAGAAGAACGCCCCGCCGCCTCCGGGCGGAAGAAGCAGCAATAGCGTGGCCGACAGCGCCCATGATCGAGTTCTCCGACGGTCGCTACCGCGTGCAGGGTCCGGTGACCCTGGCCACCGTGCAGACGCTGCTGGATGAGGGCGCAGCGTCGGTTCGACGGCACCGAGGTGCGCATCGATCTGTCCGGCGTGACCGACGCCGATTCCTCGGCGGTGGCGTTGATTGCTGGCATGGGCGCGAGAGGCCGCCGCGCGCGGACGCCGCATCCGCTTCGAGCACCTGACCGAGAATCTGCAGACGCTCATCGACCTCTATGACGTCGGGGAGCTGCTGCCCGGCGCGTGAGTCTGCTATCGTTGCGCCTCCCGTATCGACACCGCGCCCGCGATGACCCCAGCCATCGAGGTCCAGCAGGTGCACAAGCGCTTCGGCGCCGTGCACGCCCTGGACGGCGTCAACCTCGCGATTCGACGCCGGCGAGTTCTTCGGGCTGCTCGGTCCGAACGGCGCCGGCAAGACCACGCTGATCAGCATCCTGGCCGGGCTGGCGCGCGCCGACGCGGCAGCGCTGCGCGTCATGGGACATGACGTCACGACCCGATACCAGGACGCGCGGCGCGCCCTGGGCGTCGTGCCGCAGGAGCTGGTGTTCGATCCGTTCTTCACCGTGCGCGAGACGCTGCGCATCCAGTCGGGCTACTTCGGGCTGCGCGACAACGACGCCTGGATCGACGAGATCATCGAGCGCCTCGATCTGACGGACAAGGCCCACGCCAACATGCGCCAGCTCTCGGGCGGCATGAAGCGGCGCGTGCTGGTGGCCCAGGCGCTGGTGCACAAGCCGCCGGTGATCATCCTGGACGAGCCGACCGCCGGCGTGGACGTGGAGTTGCGTCAGGGGCTGTGGCGCTTCGTGCAAGAGCTGAACCAGGCCGGGCACACCGTCGTGCTCACCACCCACTATCTGGAGGAGGCCGAGGCGCTGTGCAGCCGCATCGCGATGCTCAAGCAGGGGCGTGTCGTGGCGCTGGACACGACGCGCAATCTTCTATGCGGCGTGGCCGGCGTGCGGCTGCGTCTGCGGCTGTCGCCGGATCGCCTGCCGGCCGCGCTCACCGGCAGTCTGGTCGCGCAGGAGGGCGAACAGCCGGGTCCTGGCGCTGGAGAGCTACGCGCAGATCGAGGGCGTGCTGGCGCAGCTGCGCGTCGAAGGCATCGAGGTCCAGGAGCTGGAGGTGCTGCAGGCCGACCTCGAGGACGTGTTCGTGCAGATGATGCGGAGGCATTAGTGTCCGGGTTCCGCACGCTGCTGTACAAGGAGCTGCTGCGCTTCTGGAAGGTGAGCTTCCAGACCATCGCCGCGCCGATCCTCACCGCGCTGCTCTATCTGCTGATTTTCTCGCACGCGCTGGAGTCGCGCGTCCAGGTCTATCCCGGGCGTCGCCTACACGGCATTCCTGGTACCGGGTCTGGCCATGATGTCGCTGCTGCAGAATGCGTTCGCCAACAGCTCGTCGAGCCTGATTCAGTCCAAGATCACCGGCAACATCATCTTCGTGCTGCTGACACCGCTGTCGCCGCTCGAGACCTTTCTGGCGTATGTGCTGGCAGCGGTGGTGCGCGGCCTCGTGGTAGGCGTGGGCGTGCTGCTCGTGACCGCAGGGTTCGCCGACGTGCCGGTGCAACATCCGGTCTGGGCTCTGGCCTTCGCGTTGCTGGGCGGCGGCATCCTGGGCGCGCTGGGCATCATCGCCGGCATCTGGGCCGACAAGTTCGACCAGCTGGCGGCGTTCCAGAACTTCATCATCATCCCGCTCACGTTTCTGGCCGGCGTGTTCTACTCGGTCCAGTCGCTGCCGCCGTTCTGGCAGGGCGCCTCCCATCTGAACCCGTTCTTCTACATGGTCGACGGCTTTCGCTACGGTTTCTTCGGTGCCGGCGACGTGCCTCCCCACGTGAGCCTGGCGGTAGTGGCCGCCTGTCTGGTCGTGCTGTCGTCCCTGAGCCTGAGGATGCTGCACACCGGGTACAAGCTGCGGCACTGAACGCCCGGCTACAATAGCCGCTTTCCCCCTTAGCTTCAGGAGAGACGCCTTGGTTGCGCCCGAAGACGTGAAGCGCTATATCGTGGAACAGCCTCGAATGCGAGCACGTGGAAGTGAGCGGCGACGGCCATCACTTCGAGGCCGTGATCGTCAGCGAGGCCTTTCGCGGTAAGTCGCGCGTGCAGCGCCATCAGCTGGTCTACCGGGCGCTCGGCGATCGCATGCGCGAGGAGATCCACGCCCTGTCCATGCAGACCCTGACACCGGAGGACTGGGCCAGCCCAGAGCTGATGGACAAGCTCGTGATCAACGGCGGCGTGCCGCTGTCCGGGGAGATCCGCATCTCGGGCGCCAAGAATGCGGCGCTGCCGATCCTGTGCGCGGGGATTCTGACCGCCGAGACGCTGCAGGTGCAGAACGTGCCGCACCTGCGCGACGTTACGACCACGTTGTCGCTGCTGGCCCAGATGGGGATCGAGGTGTCCCTGGACGAGAACGGTGGCGTCAGCCTGACTGCCGCCCATCTGCACAACCGCGTCGCACCCTACGAGCTGGTCAAGACCATGCGCGCCTCGATCCTGGTGCTGGGCCCGCTGCTGGCGCGCTTCGGCGAGGCGCGCGTGTCGCTGCCCGGCGGCTGCGCCATCGGCCTGCGCCCGGTCGATCAGCACATCAAGGGCCTGCAGGCGATGGGTGCGGAGATCGCCATCGAGCACGGCTACATCCACGCCACCGCCGCGGCGGCTGAAGGGTGCCCGCATCGTGATGGATCTGGTGACGGTAACCGGCACCGAGAATCTGATGATGGCGGCGACCCTGGCCGATGGCACGACCATCATCGAGAACGCCGCGCGCGAACCCGAGGTGGTCGACCTCGCGCTATTGCCTCGTGGCGATGGGCGCGAGCATCTCCGGGCAGGGCACCGACGTAATCACCGTCGAAGGGGTGTCACGGCTGCACGGCGCAACCTACCGGGTGATGCCCGATCGCATCGAGACCGGTACTTTCCTGGTCGCGGCGGCCGCCACGGGCGGCGAAATCCGCCTCAAGAACACGCGGCCCGACATCCTGGACGCGGTTCTGGGCAAGCTGCGAGGAGACAGGCGCGGCGATCGAGCAGGGGCCGGACTGGCTCGGGTTGCACAGCCGGGCTGATCCCAAGGCGGTCAATGTCCGCACCGCGCCCTATCCGGCTTTCCCTACCGACATGCAGGCCCAGTTCATGGCGCTCAACGCGGTCGCCCAAGGGACCTCGACGATCACCGAGACCGTATTCGAGAACCGCTTCATGCACGTGCAGGAACTGCGTCGGCTGGGCGCCAACATCGAGGTCGAAGGCAACACCGCGATCGTGCGCGGCGTGTCGCGGCTGGACGGCGCGACGGTGATGGCGACCGATCTGCGCGCCTCCGCCTGCCTGGTGCTGGCCGGTCTGGTGGCGGGCGGCGAAACCGTAATCGACCGCGTCTACCACCTCGATCGCGGCTACGAGTGCATCGAGGAGAAGCTCTCGCAACTCGGCGCGCGAATCCGCCGCGCGCGCTGAATCACAAAAGATCAACCGGCCATCGCCGTTCCCGCCCGTCTTTTTTGTTCTTTGTGTCCTGCGCAGTTCAAGATCGGTCCGCCTTTGGATCGCAGATGTCATGCCGGCCTGCGGTAGAATTGCCTCTTTGACCTGGCTCCATGCCCGTGAACCGCATCACCATCGCCCTGTCGAAGGGGCGCATCTTCACCGAAACGCTGCCGCTGCTGGCGTCTGCCGGCATCCGGCCGACCGAGGATCCCGAGACCTCGCGCCGGCTGATCATCGGCACCAATCGCGCGGACGTGAGCATCATCATCGTGCGTGCCTCCGATGTGCCGACCTACGTGCGCTACGGTGCGGCCGATCTGGGCATCGCCGGCAAAGATGTGCTGCACGAGCAGGGCGCGGAAGGGCTGTACCAGCCGCTCGACCTCCAGATCGCCAAGTGCCGGATGATGGTCGCCGTGCCGACCGGTTTCGACTACGCCGCGGCGGTGCGGCAGGGTGCCCGCCTGCGCGTGGCCACCAAATACCTGAGGACAGCGCGCGAGCACTTCGCCGGCAAGGGTGTCCACGTCGACCTCATCAAGCTGTACGGCTCGATGGAACTGGCGCCGCTGGTCGGACTGGCCGATGCGATCGTGGATCTGGTGAGCACCGGCAACACGCTGCGCGCCAACAACCTCGTGGCGGTCGAAGAGATCATGCCGATCAGCGCGCGTCTGATCGTCAATCAGGCCGCCCTGAAGCTCAAGGACGATGTCCTGCAACCTCTCCTCGACGCGTTTGGGCGGGCAGTGGAGCCAGCCGTCACCAATGTTGCAGCTTAGTCGTCTGGATACCGCAAGCCCCGACTTCGAAGTGCAGCTGGGCGACTGCTCGCCTTCGAGAACACGCAGGACGAGCGCATCGAGCAAGCTGTTGTCGCGATCCTGGCGGACGTGAAGCAACGCGGCGACGCTGCGGTACTGGAGTACACCCGCCGTTTCGACCGCGTGGACGTGCACCCGACCTGGCGGCGCTGCGGCTTACTAAGACCGATCTGGAGCAGGCCTTCGCTGCCCTGCCGCTGGCGCAGCGTGAGGCGCTGGTGCAGGCCGCCGGTCGCATCCGCGCCTATCACGAGCGGCAGGTATCCACGTCCTGGAGCTATACAGAGGCGGACGGGACCCGGCTGGGGCAGCAGGTCACGGCGCTGGACCGCGTCGGCATCTATGTTCCGGGCGGCAAGGCTGCCTATCCGTCGACCGTGCTCATGAACGCCATGCCGGCGCGAGTGGCTGGCGTTGCGAGATCGTGATGGTGGTGCCTACACCGGGCGGTGAGAGGAGCGACCTGGTTCTGGCCGCCGCGGCGATCTGCGGCGTGGATCGCGTGTTCACCATCGGCGGCGCGCAGGCCATCGGGGCGCTCGCTTACGGCACCCCGACCATTGCCCAGGTGGACAAGATCGTCGGCCCGGGCAACGCATACGTAGCTGCAGCCAAGCGTCGCGTGTTCGGCGTGGTCGGCATCGATATGGTCGCCGGCCCCTCCGAGATCCTGGTGCTCTGCGATGGCCGCACCAACCCCGACTGGGTAGCAATGGACCTGTTTTCCCAGGCCGAGCACGACGAGATGGCACAGGCCATCCTGCTGTGTCCCGACGCGGGTTTCATCGACGCCGTCGCGAGCAGCCTCGAGCGACAACTCGGCGGGATGCCGCGCAGGGATG
Source organism: uncultured beta proteobacterium (assembly GCA_963741215.1). Lineage (GTDB taxonomy): Bacteria > Pseudomonadota > Gammaproteobacteria > Burkholderiales > SHXO01 > SHXO01. The sequence goes on along the minus strand of CAVUHQ010000035.1, from coordinate 21,160 downwards.
TGATCGCCGCTTCGCTCGCAGCGCGCGGTGCATTGATCAAGGTCAGGGACCTGGATGAAGCCTGCGATATCGCCAACCGCATCGCGCCGGAGCACCTGGAGCTATCGGTCGAAGACGCCGAGCGCTGGGTGACCAAGATCCGGCACGCCGGCGCGATTTTCGTCGGCAAGTACTCGTCCGAAGCCTTGGGAGACTACTGCGCCGGCCCCAACCACGTGCTGCCGACCGCGCGTACGGCACGCTTCTCGTCGCCACTGGGCGTGTACGATTTTCAGAAGCGCACCAGCGTGATCCACGTGTCGCGCGAAGGGGCACACAACGCTCGGACTGATCGCCGCCGAGCTCGCGCAAGGAGAGGGCCTTCCCGCCCATGCTCAGATCGGCGCAGTATCGCCTGCATGGATAAGACGCCCAAAACGGTCATCCGCGACGAGGTACAGGCGATCTCCGCCTATCACGTGCCGGACAGCCGCGGCCTCATCAAGCTGGACGCCATGGAGAACCCCTACGGGCTGCCGGCGGGTCTGCGATGCGGAGATCGGTGAGCTGGCGGCTGGTGCCAGCTTGAATCGCTACCCCGATCCCGGCGCGGCGGCGCTCAAGGCGGCGCTGCGCAAGGCCATGAACGTGCCCGATGGCATGGACCTTCTGCTCGGCAACGGCTCGGACGAGCTGATCCAGATCCTCGCTCTGGCGGTGAACCGCCCTGGTGCGGTGCTGATGAGTGTCGAGCCTTCTTTCGTGATGTTCCGCATGGTGGCCACCTACACGGGCATCCGCTACGTGGGCGTGCCGCTGGCGCCGGATTTCAGCCTGGATACGCAACGTCTGCTGGCGGCTGTGCGCGAGCACAGTCCGGCGCTGACCTTTATCGCCTATCCGAACAACCCGACCGGCAATCTGTTCGACGCCGACGCGATCCACGCATTGATCGAGGCGTCACCGGGGCTGGTGGTGGTGGACGAGGCCTATCATGCGTTCGCCGGCAAGAGCTTCCTGCCGGAGCTTGCGCGCTATCCCAACTTGGCGATCATGCGCACACTGTCCAAGCTCGGATTGGCGGGACTGAGGTTGGGCCTGCTGATCGGCCGGCCGGAGTGGGTGTCGGAGCTGGACAAACTGCGCCTGCCCTATAATGTGAACGTACTGACGCAACGGATCGCGGCACGCGTGCTGGAACGCCCCGATGTGCTGGATGAACAGGCGGCGGCAATCCGCGCGGAGCGCGGCAGGTTGATAACGGCGCTGCAATCCATGCCCGGTGCGCGTGCGTTTCCGAGCGATGCCAATTTCGTGCTGTTTCAGGTACCGCAGGCCGATGCCGTGTTCACCGACTTGAAGGTGCGCGGCATTCTGATCAAGAACGTGAGTGGCTCACATCCGAGCCTGACTGATTGTCTGCGTGTGACCGTGGGCACGCCGCAGGAAAACGACCAGTTTCTGGGCGCCCTGCGACATAGCCTGCTGCAGGCCGCATAGACTTTTTCCCATTCCGCCCGCTAAACATGCGCCAGGCACAGGTCACCCGTAGCACGCTGGAAACACAGATCACCGTGAAGCTCGACCTGGACGGCACGGGAAAGTCTGCCCTGTCTACCGGTATCGGCTTCCTCGACCACATGCTCGATCAGGTCGCGCGCCACGGCATGCTGGACCTCGAGATCGCGGCCAAAGGCGACCTGCACATCGACGCTCACCACACCGTGGAGGATGTCGGCATCACGCTGGGCCAGGCATTCACGCAGGCGTTGGGAGACAAGAAGGGCATCCGCCGCTACGGGCACGCCTACGTTCCACTGGATGAGGCGCTGTCGCGGGTGGTGGTGGACCTGTCGGGACGCCCGGGGCTCGAGTTTGGCATCGACTTCTGCCGCCCCCTGATCGGCGAGTTCGACGTGGACCTGATTCACGAATTCTTTCAAGGCTTCGTCAATCACGCCTTGGCTACCTTGCACATCGACAATCTAAAGGGGAAGAACGCGCACCATCAGGCGGAGACCGCATTCAAGGCATTCGGGCGGGCGCTGCGCATGGCGGTGGAGCTCGACCCACGCATGCATGGGATTCTCCCCTCTACCAAGGGCAGCCTGTAGGCAGCCGGCATACGGTCCGTCCGCACACCCTGAGGACTCGGAATTGATCGACATCGCCGTCGTCGACTATGGGATGGGCAACCTGCGCTCGGTGTCCAAGGCCGTCGAGCATGTGGCGCCTGGCCTGAGCGTCGTGGTGACCAGCCGGCCCGACGAGGTCCGCTCGGCGCGCCGGGTCGTATTTCCCGGCCAGGGGGCGATGCCCGACTGCATGCGCGAGTTGGACGCTCGCGGCTTGCGTCCCGCCGTACTGGAGGCGGCTCGAAGCAAGCCGTTTCTTGGCATCTGCATCGGCCTGCAGATGCTGTTCGAAGTGAGCGAGGAGGGCGATGTCCCCGGCCTGGATCTGGTCGAGGGCCGGGTTGTGCGCTTCCCCGCGCACGGGATGGTCGGGGCGGCCGGCGAACGGTTGAAAGTGCCGCACATGGGGTGGAACGAAGTGCACCAGAGCGTGGAGCATCCCCTGTGGCGCGGCATCGCCCAGGGCGCGCGGTTCTACTTCGTGCACAGCTACTATCCGGTGCCGCGCAGCCGCGCTCTGATTGCCGCCTACAGCCTGTATCCGGTTCCCTTCACCTGCGCGATTGCCAGGGATAACCTGTTCGCCGTCCAGTTCCACCCGGAGAAGAGCCAGGAGGCGGGCTTGAGGCTGCTGTCGAACTTCGTGCAATGGGATGGCCGCCATACCGCCTCTCAGCGAGCACTGGAGACGCCCTTGCTTGGCGAGTGAGCGGACCAGGGGGCTTTCTCAGGGGGGGTTTTTCCTTGGGCGTGCGTCTGTTGTATGATGGAATTGCATGAGTTCACGTCTGCCGCCACGCCCAGCCTGATCCTACCCGCGGACCTCCGCATCCTCCCGCCTGCTGTATGTTGATCATTCCGGCAATTGACCTGAAAGATGGGCATTGCGTGCGCCTGCAACAGGGCGCCATGGACACCGCCACGGTCTTCTCCGATGCCCCCGGTGCGATGGCGCGGCACTGGATCAAGCAGGGCGCCCGCCGTTTGCATCTGGTGGACCTCAACGGCGCCTTCGCCGGCAAGCCGAAGAACGAGGCTGCGATCAAAGCCATCGTAGAGGCGGTCGGGGACGCGATTCCCGTGCAGCTGGGTGGCGGCATACGGGACCTGGACACCATCGAGCGCTATCTCGACGATGGCATCAGCTACGTCATCGTCGGCACGGCGGCGGTCAAGACCCCCGGCTTTCTCCACGACGCCTGCTACGCCTTCCCGGGCCATGTGATGGTGGCGCTGGATGCCAGGGAGGGCAAGGTGGCGGTAGACGGCTGGTCGAAGATGACCGGACACGACGTCCTGGATCTGGCGAAGAAATTCCAGGACTACGGTGTCGAAGCAATCATTCACACCGACATCGGGCGCGACGGCATGCTGACCGGCCTCAATATGGAGGCGACGGTTGAGCTGGCGCGCTCGCTTTCGGTTCCCGTCATCGCGAGCGGAGGCATTACCAACCTCGACGATGTAAAAACGCTGTGCGCGGCAGAGCAGGAAGGCATCGTCGGTGCCATCACTGGCCGCGCCATCTACGAAGGCTCGCTCAATTTCGCGGAAGCGCAGAAGCTCGCCGATCAGCTCGCGGGCAAGGAAGAAAAGGCGTCCTGACCCCACGTCCGGACTGTTGGTGCCGGGAGCCGCGCTCCAGGCAATAACCTCCATCCCTCGCCTGCCGTTCCCATGGGTCTCGTGAAGCGCATCATTCCTTGTCTCGACGTGACCAGCGGCCGCGTGGTGAAAGGCGTCAACTTCGTGGGCTTGCGCGACGCCGGCGACCCGGTCGAGATCGCGCGGCGCTATGACGAACAGGGTGCCGACGAGTTGTGCTTCCTCGACATTACCGCCAGCTCGGACGAACGCGGCCTGATTCTGAGCATCGTCGAGAGCGTCGCTGCACAGGTGTTCATCCCGCTCACCGTGGGTGGTGGGGTGCGCTCTGTATCCGACGTGCGCAATCTCCTCATTGCGGGGGCCGACAAGGTGAGCATCAACACGGCGGCCGTGCTGGAGCCCGCGCCTGGTAGCGGAAGCCAGCGGCAAGGTGGGCGCGCAGTGCATCGTGGTTGCCATCGATGCGAAACGTGTGGCCGATGCAGACCCGCCCCGCTGGCAGGTCTATACGCACGGCGGTCGCCGTGCTGCCGGGCTGGACGCGCTAGACTGGGGCCGTCGCGTGCAAGAACTCGGCGCGGGCGAGATTCTGTTGACCAGCATGGACCGGGACGGCACGCGCCACGGGTTCGACCTCGGGCTGACGCGCGCTTTCTCCGACGCGCTGGATATCCCGATCATTGCCAGCGGCGGCGTGGGCAATCTCGACCATTTCGTCGAGGGTGTGCAGGCGGGCCACGCGGATGCGGTGCTGGCCGCGAGCATCTTTCACTATGGGGAGTACACAGTGCGGCAGGCCAAGGAACGCATGGCGGCCGCCGGCATAGAGGTGAGACTTTGACTTCGAATCGAGCGGACGAGCCGGCATGGATGGATGAGATCGCCTGGACCCCGGACGGGTTGGTTGCGGCGGTCGCCCAGGACGCCATGACCGGCCGGGTTCTGATGTTCGCATGGATGAACCGCGAGGCCCTGGCCCGTACCGTCGAGACCGCCGAGGCGCATTACTGGTCGCGTTCACGCCAGCGCCTGTGGCGCAAGGGTGAAGAATCCGGCCACATCCAACGGGTAAAGGAGCTGCGCCTGGATTGCGACGGTGATGTGGTGTTGCTGAGCGTCGAGCAGCACGGAGGCATCGCCTGCCATACCGGGCGGGAGCGCTGTTTCTTCCGTCGTTTCGAGAACGGGGTGTGGGTGGAGACAGACCCGGTGTTGAAAGATCCAGGCACCATCTATCGCGGCTGAACCGGGAGCGCAACCATGATCGATGCTTCCATCCTGACCCGCCTTGCGCAGACCATCGAGACGCGCAAGGGCGCGGACCCGGCCTCTTCCTACGTCGCACAACTGCTGGCCAAGGGCAACGATGCGATCCTGAAGAAGATCGGGGAGGAGGCGGCCGAGACGCTCCTGGCCGCGAAGGACGGTGATAAACTGCATATCGTCCGGGAAACCGCTGATCTTTGGTTTCACACTCTGGTGATGTTGAGCTTTCATGGGCTCGGGCCCGACGATGTGCTGGCGGAGCTGCGCCGGCGTGAGGGCATCTCCGGAATCGAGGAGAAGGCGGCCCGGAACGGACCCTGACACGCATGCAAGACGCGAACTGTATTTTCTGCCGGATCGTGCGGGGAGAGATCCCCGTCGCGAAAGGTGTATGAGGACGACGACGTCCTGGCCTTTCACGACATCAATCCGCTGGCGCCGGTGCATTTCCTGATCATTCCGAAGGAGCACATCGCGTCGATGATGGACCTGCAGGACAGGCAGCGGGATGTGTTCGGCAGGATCATGGTGCTGGCGCCGAAGCTGGCGCGGGAGCAGGGTGCGAAGGACGGCTTCCGGTTGATCGTGAACACCGGGCGCGTAGGCAGGCAGGAGGTGGATCACGTCCACCTGCACATCATCGGTGGCGGGGAACCGCTCGGTGCCATGCTGCCGCGACCGCGAGCGTGAACGATCTGTCGACTTAGAGCTGGATTAGAGATAGGAGCGAAACGATGGGATTCGGGAGTCCATGGCATTGGATGATCGTGCTGGTCATAGTCGTGCTGATCTTCGGCACCAAGAAGCTGCGCAACCTCGGCGCGGACCTGGGCGGTGCGGTGAAAGGGTTCAAGGAGGGCATGAAGACCGAGGAGGACAAGGGCAAGGCAGACGCCGCCGCGAAGATCGAGCACTCGGCTGCCGGGCAGACGATCGAAGGCGAGGTCAAGGACAAGACGCATTCCTAACCGGTATCCGTGCGCGATGGTAGAGCGTTGACATGCTGGACATCGGCTTCTCCGAGCTGGTCGTCATCGGCGTTGTGGCGCTGATCGTGATCGGACCCGAGCGTCTGCCGCGGGTGGCGCGCACGGCGGGCCATCTGCTCGGCCGGTTCCAGCGTTACGTGGCCGACGTGAAGGCCGACATCAATCGCGAGATGGAGCTGGCCGAGCTGAAGAAGCTGCAGACCTCCGTCGAGGACGCGGCGCGCTCGATCGAGCAAAGCGTGAGGACCGGAGTGGAGGGCGCGGAGAAGGAATTCAAGGACGCCCAAAGCGCTCTCGAGAGCACCGGGACTGAGCTGAAGGAGGCGGTTTCCAGCATGCAGATGCCGCACATGGGAATGGGGGCGGCCTCTGCGGTTCAGCAGATGGGCCAGGGGCCGAGGGCGGTGCCCCGTCGTCGTCCGATCGCCCCGGCTGCGCTTATTTCCGCCACTGCTGGTCCCCTGCCATTGGCTGAACCCGTGCCGGCGGCGAACGAGGCCGCGAACGCCGACGACGAAGGTCCTTCGCCGCAACTGGAACTGGGCCTGGATCCCGGCGCCCAGCCTGCTGCGCAGAAGCAGGCCTAACCCGGTTCGCTGATGCGCGCGACGATGCGCTCAGGTGACCGTCCTTTCCCCTTCGAACCGTGAGCGAGAACGAGCCGGGACATGAAACCTTCCTGTCCCACCTGATCGAGCTGCGCAACCGCCTGCTGTGGTCGGTGATCGCGGTGGGCATCGTCTTTCTGTGCCTCGTGCCGTGGGCCAAGGATATCTATCACATCATCTCGGCGCCGATGCTGGCCCAGTTGCCGCAGGGCGGGCGGATGATCGCCACCGAGATCACCTCTCCTTTCTTCATCCCGTTCAAGGTCACGTTTCTCACGGCGGTGGTGATCGCTCTGCCGGTCCTGCTCTATCAGGCGTGGGCGTTCGTCGCTCCGGGTCTCTACGTCCACGAGAAGCGCCTGGTCGCTCCGCTCATCTTCGCGAGTACGCTGCTGTTCTTCTGCGGGATGGCCTTCGCCTATTTCCTGGTGTTTCCGACCGTCTTCCGGGTCATGCAGGCGTTCACGCCGGAAGGTGTCGAGTGGATGCCGGACATCGGCACTTACCTCAACTTCGTGATGAACATGTTCTGGCCTTCGGTGTCACGTTCGAAGTGCCGATCGCCGTGATCCTGCTGGTCAAGATGGGTGTGGTGTCAGTGGCGAAGCTGAAAGATATTCGGCCCTACGTGATCGTCGGGCGCCTTCGTTGTCGCCGCGGTGGTGACGCCGCCTGACGTGACCTCTCAGATTCTGCTGGCGCTGCCTCTGTGCCTGCTGTACGAGGTCGGCATACTGGTGGCGGCTGTCATGGTGCGCCCGAAACCGGCCGAGGCCGATACCGAGTATCAGAAGGAGTAGCCGGACGTCTCGCGCGTGGCTGGCACGGCGCTACTCTTCCTCTTCCGGGCGCGGGCGTGGTTTGGGGCGCTTGCCGACCGTCAGCTTGACCGCCAGCGAGTTGCTGTTGCGCAGAATCTTCAGCGTGGCGACCTTGCCCGGTTGCGCCTCAGCCACCAGATTGAGCATGGCAGAGGAGTCGGGCACCGGCTTGCCTTCCACCTCGACCAGGATGTCGCCCGGTTTGACACCGGCCTTGTCGGCCGGGCCGCCGCGCACCACGCCGGCGATCAGCACACCCTTGCTGTTGGTGAGCTTGAAGGACTCCGCCAAATCGGGAGTGATGTCCTGCACCTCGACGCCGATCCAGCCGCGGGTGACCGAGCCGGTAGCGATGATCTGCTCCATCACCTGACGCGCGAGACTCACCGGGATCGCGAAGCCGATCCCGATCGATCCTCCGGTGCGGGAATAGATGGCCGTATTGACGCCGATCAGGTTGCCGTTGGTGTCCACCAACGCTCCTCCCGAGTTGCCCGGGTTGATGGCTGCATCGGTCTGGATGAAATTCTCGAACGTGTTGATCCCCAGATGGGTTCGCCCGAGGCCGCTGACGATACCCTGCGTCACCGTCTGGCCGACGCCGAAGGGGTTTCCGATAGCCAGCACCACGTCGCCGACGCTCACCTGATCCGGGCGGCCGAAGGTGATCGCGGGCAAGTTCTTCAGCTCAACCTTCAATACCGCGAGGTCGCTCTCCGGGATCGTTTCCGACCAGGATGGCCTTGCCCTGCCGGCCATCGTTCAGCGCGATCTCGATCTCGTCCGCCGCCTCGATGACGTGATAGTTGGTCAGGATGTAGCCCTGCCGCACCCACGATCACGCCGGATCCCAGGCTCGAGGTGCGCTGCGTTTCGCCATCCTGCTGATCGCCGAAGAAGCGACGGAACAGCGGATCGTCCATGAATGGATGACGGCGGAGCTTGACCTCCTTGCTGGTGAAGATGTTGACGACCGAGGGCATCGCCTTCTTGACGGCCACGCTGTAGGAGCCGACCGCTTTTGGCGGGACCGCGATCCTTCGCCGGGCCGTGCCCACCCGATTCGGTGATGGTGACCACTCCGCCGACGCCACTGAATCGGGAGAAGGTCCGGCCGCAGCGTTTGCACGACGAGCAGTACCGCCAGGGCGACGGTCGTGGCCTGGGCGAAGATGAGCCAGATCTTGCGCATAAGGATCGCGGCGACGGGCCGCGCAAACGCAGGGAGGGTTGATGCAAAAGCAAAATTATATGCTGGAACGGCGGCCATTCCCTGCATCCGAGCTAGTCTGAAACTCGCGCCGTGCGGCGCAAGCTTGGGCGATATCCGCTTGTTTGACAAGCACTAACAGTTACCGTAACATGCGCGCCTTTGTTCGGTGCCAGAGCGGTTTTGCGGCCCGCAGCGCCGCTGCCGTCCAGTAATCCCAGGGAATCAGAGATTGCCTTCATGAAGACCTTTTCGGCCAAGCCTCACGAAGTCACAGCGCGATTGGTACCTGATCGACGCCACCGACAAGGTGCTGGGCCGGCTGGCCGTCGAGATTGCGCGTCGGCTGCGCGGAAAGCACAAGGCGGAGTTCACGCCCCACGTCGACACCGGCGACTACATCGTCGTGATCAACGCGGAGAAAGTGCGCGTGACCGGCCGCAAACCCGAGATGAAGCTGTACTATCGGCATAGCCAGTATGCCGGTGGCCTGAAGACTACGACTTTCACCAAGCTGCAGGCGAAGTTCCCGACCCGCATCATCGAGAAGGCCGTCAAGGGTATGCTCCCGAAGGGACCGCTGGGCAGCGACATGTACCGCAAGCTCAAGGTCTACGCGGGCGCTCAGCACCCCCACGAAGCGCAGCAGCCCCAGGAGCTGAAGCTCCCGGAAACCGAGCTTTCTCGCAACTAATTCTCCCGAGCGCGTTCAGGAAGAGGCATGGCAACTCAGCAGCAATATTACGGAACCGGCCGCCGCAAGAGCGCAGTGGCGCGAGTCTTTCTGCGTCCCGGCAAGGGCCAGATTATGGTGAATGGCAAGCTGGTAGACGATTTCTTCTCGCGCGAGACCGGCCGCATGATCGTGCGGCAACCGCTCGAGCTGGCTAACCACATGACCACGTTCGACATCCTGGTGAACGTACAAGGTGGTGGTGAATCCGGACAGGCCGGCGCGGTCCGCCACGGCATTACCCGGGCACTTATCCACTACGATGCGACGCTGAAGCCAGTCCTGAAGAAAGCTGGCCTGGTTACCCGCGACGCGCGTGAAGTCGAGCGCAAGAAGGTCGGTCTGCACAAGGCCCGCCGGCGCAAACAGTTCTCCAAGCGCTGATTCGCCGGCGCACGAGACGAAAAGCCGCCCACGGGCGGCTTTTTTGTTGCCCTGAACGGATGAATTTAGGATTATCATCTTGCCTTAAGCTTAATCCGTAAGAATATGATTAAGAAAGGTATTGAGGGATGGTCGGCAAAAGTGATACAAGCTGCCTCACGGCTGCCCCCGACTGATCGAGGAGTCGGTTTATGGCCTGCCCGAGTTGAGCTGGGAGGCAATCCGTCGCGCCAACGGCGTGGGCACGCCTGGTTGTTACGCTACCGCCGTCCAGCTCGGGTTCATGCCGTTGGTCGAGGCCGGCGTTGTAGATCGACAGCACTGGATCGCCGATGCCAAGTCGGAGTCAGTGGCGCCGGTCGCAAACCAGAGGTCCATATACTTTTCTCGGAGGCGGCCGATAACTTCAAGGCCTATGGTGTTGCCGGCCATCGGCACCTCCCGGAAATCCTACAGGGTCTGGCGCAGGCTGCGGGGCATGAAGTGGGTGTTACCTTCATTCCGCATCTGACACCGATGATCCGCGGTATGGTGATCGACAACTTGGTGAAAGGTGCCTCCGGGCAGGCAGTGCAGAACATGAACAGCATGTTCGGACTGCCGGAGACCACAGGGCTAGAAATGCTTGCGCTTGTGCCGTGACGGTGATTCGACAGCTCAAGCGCCGCTTCGGTATCGCGGCTCCTCGAGTCGCGGTCCACACGCATGCCCCCTGGTACTTGCGCTGGGGCCTGATCTTCGCCGGTATCGGCGTCATGCTGGCGGTGGCCTGGATCACCTATGACGTCGGCCGCAACCTGGCCGGGTTCCAAAGCAGCAAGGCGGCGGCGGAGCAGGCGCGTCTGAGCGAGGAGGTCGCGCACTTGAGGGACGAGAACGCGGAGTTGCGCAGCCAACTTGCCGCCATGGAGGGTCAGATGCAGATCGAGCGCGCTACCCACGGCAATCTCGCCAGCCAGATGAAAACGCTGACCGACGAGAACGCGTTGATCAAGGAAGACCTGGCCTTCTTCCAGACGCTGATGACCTCCAGCGGCGACGCCCCCGGGGGTATCAGCATCAACCGCTTCCGCGTGCGTGCCGATGCCCTGCCGGGTGAATACCGCTATCAGCTGCTGGTGGTGCAATCGCGCACGCGCAGCCGTGAGTTCCAGGGCAAGCTGCAGCTCATAGTGGATCTGGTGCAGGACGGCCAGCCACAGGTGCTGGTGCTGCCCCGGGCGGGCGAGAAAGCCGAACCCTACCACCTCAGCTTCAAGTTCTACCATCGGGTCGAGGGCGTTTTCCACGTCCCTCCCGAGGCAACGGTCAAGCGCGTGCAGGTGCGGGTGCTCGAGAACGGCACCGAAGCGCCCAAATCATCACAGACAGTCAATCTTTCCTAGGAGAGATCCGAATGTTTGGAGGCAAGGCGAGCAAGCCGCAGACCCGGATCGACAGCCTGATCGGCGACGGCACGACGGTGGAAGGTAACGTGATCTTCAATGGCGGGCTGCGCATCGACGGGCGGGTCAAAGGCAACGTGCTTGCCGGCGGACGACCAGCCCAGCACCCTGGTGCTGAGCGAGCGCGCCCGGGTGGACGGGGAGATCCGTGTGTCCCACGCGGTCGTCAACGGAACCGTGGTCGGGCCCGTGTTCACGCCACCGAGTATGTCGAACTGCAACCTAAGTGCAATGTCACAGGAGACGTGCATTACCGGACACTGGAGATCCAGCTCGGTGCGGTGGTACAGGGGCGGCTGGTGCATCAGGAAGAAGTGCAGGCGCCCAAGGTCTTGGCCGTAAAGGCTGCGACAGGCGATTGATTCCATAAGGCGGTTGACCCCACCTGATAGGGGGCACATAATTTGCGTCATTGAATGGATTTTCGGAGCACAGACATGAACGCCGTAACTGAAATGCCGGCACCGCTGGTCTTCACCGACTCAGCCGCTGCAACAAGGTGAAGGAGTTGATCGACGAAGAGGGTAATCCCGATCTCAAGCTGCGGGTATTCGTGACCGGTGGCGGCTGCTCGGGCTTCCAGTACGGATTCACCTTCGACGAGAGCATCAACCAGGACGACACCCCGATGGTCAAGAACGGTGTGACGCTTCTGATCGATCCGATGAGCTTCCAGTACCTGGTCGGTGCCGAGATCGACTACCAGGAAGGCATCGAGGGCGCTCAGTTCGTGATCAAGAACCCGAACGCGACCTCCACGTGCGGCTGCGGTTCGTCCTTCTCCGCCTGATCAAGAGTTCGATTCGATGTCAGTGAAAAAGGGGCCGTGTGGCCCCTTTTGTTTTGTTCGGTCTGTGACGCTTACGCAGATGGGTCGTGACTCAGTTTGTCGTCGCCAGATTCATCCCGCGGATCAGCTCGAGCTGCTCCAGCAGCGGCCGCACGCTTTCCTCGAATGCGGTACGCAACTCGCTGGTCATTGGTGGTCCTGGCGGCACTGCCAGCCTGAGCGGGTTCTGATGCACGCCGTTGACCCGGAACTCGTAGTGTAGATGTGGTCCCGTCGCCAAGCCCGTCATGCCCACGAAACCGATCACGTCGCCCTGATTGACCCGCTGCCCTGCGTGCAGCCCGTTGGCGAACGCGGACAGGTGCCCGTAGGCGGTGCTGTAAGCCGTTGTTGTGCCGCACGACTACCAAGTTGCCGTAGCCGCCCTGCTGCCCCACGAACTGCACGTAGCCGTCGGCTGTGACCCTGACGCGGGTGCCCGCCGGGGGCGGCGTAGTCAACGCCCTTGTGTGCGCGCCAGCTGTTCAGGATCGGATGAAGGCGCGACGTCGAGAACCCGGAGCTGATGCGCGAGAACTCCAGGGGCGAGCGCAGGAACGTCTTGCGCATGTTCTTGCCTTCCGGCGTGTAGTAACCGCCGCGGCCCTGGGTATCCTGGAAATAGACGGCGCGATAGGTGCGCCCTGCGTTGGTGAACTCGGCAGCCACGATGCGGCCGGTGCGCACGAACTCACCATTGCTGTAGAAGGCCTCGAACACCACGGCGAAGCGGTCGCCAGGCCGCAGGTCGCGATGGAAGTCGACCTCGCTCGAGAAGATATCGGCGAGCTGTACCGCGACGCTGTCGCTCAACCCGGCGCGTCGGTCGCAGCGAACAGGGAGGTCTGGATCTCGCCCGAGCTCATCAGCAGGCGCTGCTCGGTCGCCAGCGGCTGTTCGCGAGTGAAGAAGTCGTCACCGCGCTTCTGCACGACCAGCTCGGTGCCGTCGCCGTTGAGATAGCGCAAGCGTTACAAGTTCGCCCTTGCTCCGTGGTTACGGCGCGCACGGTGCGGCCTGGGACGAGCTGGTAGAGCGAGCGCACGTGGCGCGCGGCGCGAAGGTAGGCAACAGGCCTTGGGGTCGTCCATTTGGAGGCGCGCCAACAGCGAGCCGATCGTGTCGCCGCGCTGGATGCGCTCCTCTCGCCAGAACTCGCTCGGAGGTGGTGCTCCGGCCTCCGTGCCGGAACGGCTAGCGGAATGTCCTGGACCACGCGGTGCAGAACGACCGTCTCCGTTGCCGTGTCCGGCGCGATACCGAAGGCGGCGACCATGCCCAGCAGCGGGACGACCGCCAGCGTCGCCAACCACTGGGGCGAGATCCGCCCCGCTGCCCGCAGATCGGGGTGAGGTGGGAGTCGTTTTCGGCTAGAATCGCGTTCTTCTTTTCCATCGGTCGACTCGCGTCGCGAAGGTTAGCAGAAAAGCGTCGATCGCGCTCCGCATGGGACGCCAGCTTCGTGCCCAGAAGGGATGTGCTCCCGGAGGATGACCGAAATCCATGCCGTTCGGCATCATACCGACGGCCAGAATGTTCGTGTCTGGGGTAACCATGGTCTCGGTGCAGGAAAGCCTCGAAGGTCATCAAGCGCGGCTGCGAAGAGCTTCTCGTCGAAGCAGGAGATGGTCGAGAAGCTCGAGTCCGGCTCGCCCGCTGCGCGTCAAGGCCGGGTTCGATCCGACCGCCCCTGACCTGCATCTGGGTCACACCGTGCTGATCAACAAGATGCGCCAGTTCCAGGAACTGGGGCATCAGGTGATCTTTCTGATTGGCGACTTCACCGGGATGATCGGCGATCCCACGGGCAAGAACGCCACCCGGCCTCCCCTTTCCCGCGAGCAGATCGAAGACAACGCCAGCACGTACAAGGACCAGGTGTTCAAGATCCTCGATCCGGGCAAGACCGAGATCGCGTTCAACTCCACGTGGTTCGACCGCATGAACGCCGCCGATCTCGATCCGGCTGGCGGCCAAGCACACGGTGGCGCGCATGCTCGAGCGCGACGACTTCGGCAAACGCTACCGGAGCAACCAGCCCATCGCCATCCACGAGTTTCTCTATCCGCTGGTGCAAGGCTACGACTCGGTGGCGCTGCGCGCGGACATCGAGCTGGGCGGCACCGATCAGAAGTTCAATCTGCTGGTCGGGCGCGAGCTGCAGAAGCACTACGACCAGAGTCCGCAGTGCATTCTGACCATGCCGCTGCTCGAAGGGTTGGACGGCGTGAACAAGATGTCCAAGTCGCTCGGTAACTATGTCGGCATCAACGAGCCGCCGGATCAGATCTTCGGCAAGCTGATGTCGATCTCCGACGAGCTGATGTGGCGCTACATCGAGTTGCTGTCGTTCGAGCCGCTGAGTGTCGGTGGAGCAATGGAAGGCCGAGGTCGCGGCAGGACGCAATCCGATGGAGATCAAGATCGCATTCGCCAAGGAGATCGTCGCGCGCTTCCACGATGACGGCGGCGGCAGAGAAGGCGCACGCTGATTTCGAAGCGCGCTTCAAGCAGGGCGAGATGCCGGAGGACATGCCCGAGCACACCATTAACACCATTGAAATGTATACCGTGCCGCCGCTACTCACGCAGATCCTCAAGCATGTCGGCCTTACGGCGAGCACGTCTGAGGCGATGCGCATGATCGAGCAGGGCGGCGTGCGGCTCGATGGCGAGAAAGTCAGCGACAAGGGTTTGGCACTCGAGGCGGGACGGGAGTTTGTGGTCCAGGTCGGCAAGCGCAAGTTCGCGCGCGTCAAGCTGGTCTGATGCGCCCCCTACCCGGGCTTGGCCCTCAGGCCTACGCCGTCATAGGTGTCGCTGAGACCCAGGGAAATCTTCGTTTTTGGGCTTGACCCCCCGGGTCCCCTCTGTATAATGCGCCCCTTCGTCGGAAACCCGACGCTGCTCTTTAAAAACATACAGCCGATAGGTGTGGGCACTTGAGTGGGTGTCCTTCCAGAGGGTTTCGATCTGCGCTGGTCCGCGAGGGCGGGTGCGGGTTGGGGCTTGGGGAGGGCGCAAGGAAACGGAAGTGCTCGCACGGTTTGAAGGGGTTCGAGGTCTTTGGTCTCGAAGGGGGCTGAAGGCATTGGGCTTTGGATATTTTTGCGAGTTTTATGGATTGAACTGAAGAGTTTGATCCTGGCTCAGATTGAACGCTGGCGGCATGCCTTACACATGCAAGTCGAACGGCAGCACGGGGGCAACCCTGGTGGCGAGTGGCGAACGGGTGAGTAACACATCGGAACGTACCCTATCGTGGGGGATAACCAGTCGAAAGATTGGCTAATACCGCATGAACTGGAGACAGCAAAGCAGGGGACCGGAAACGGCCTTGCGCGATTGGAGCGGCCGATGTCCGATTAGCTAGTTGGTGGGGTAAAGGCTCACCAAGGCTTCGATCGGTAGCTGGTCTGAGAGGATGATCAGCCACACTGGGACTGAGACACGGCCCAGACTCCTACGGGAGGCAGCAGTGGGGAATTTTGGACAATGGGGGCAACCCTGATCCAGCCATGCCGCGTGAGTGAAGAAGGCCTTCGGGTTGTAAAGCTCTTTCGGTGGGAACGAAACGGTTACAGCTAATACCTGTGACTACTGACGGTACTCATAGAAGAAGCACCGGCTAACTACGTGCCAGCAGCCGCGGTAATACGTAGGGTGCGAGCGTTAATCGGAATTACTGGGCGTAAAGCGTGCGCAGGCGGTCTCGTAAGCTGGGTGTGAAAGCCCCGGGCTTAACCTGGGAATGGCATTCAGGACTGCGAGGCTCGAGTGTGGCAGAGGGAGGTGGAATTCCACGTGTAGCAGTGAAATGCGTAGAGATGTGGAGGAACACCGATGGCGAAGGCAGCCTCCTGGGCCAGCACTGACGCTCATGCACGAAAGCGTGGGGAGCAAACAGGATTAGATACCCTGGTAGTCCACGCCCTAAACGATGTCAACTGGTTGTTGGTGGGGTTAAACCCATTAGTAACGAAGCTAACGCGTGAAGTTGACCGCCTGGGGAGTACGGCCGCAAGGTTAAAACTCAAAGGAATTGACGGGGACCCGCACAAGCGGTGGATGATGTGGATTAATTCGATGCAACGCGAAGAACCTTACCTACCCTTGACATGCCAGGGAGCCGGATGAGAGTTCGGTGTGCCCGAAAGGGAGCCTGGACACAGGTGCTGCATGGCTGTCGTCAGCTCGTGTCGTGAGATGTTGGGTTAAGTCCCGCAACGAGCGCAACCCTTGTCACTAGTTGCTACGCAAGGGCACTCTAGTGAGACTGCCGGTGACAAACCGGAGGAAGGTGGGGATGACGTCAAGTCCTCATGGCCCTTATGGGTAGGGCTTCACACGTCATACAATGGCGCATACAGAGGGCTGCCAACCCGCGAGGGGGAGCCAATCCCAGAAAGTGCGTCGTAGTCCGGATTGCAGTCTGCAACTCGACTGCATGAAGTCGGAATCGCTAGTAATCGCGGATCAGCAATGTCGCGGTGAATACGTTCCCGGGTCTTGTACACACCGCCCGTCACACCATGGGAGTGGGTTTCACCAGAAGCCGGTTGCCTAACCTCGCGAGAGGGGGGCGCTGACCACGGTGAGATTCATGACTGGGGTGAAGTCGTAACAAGGTAGCCGTACCGGAAGGTGCGGCTGGATCACCTCCTTTCACGAGAAGTTGCCTGCTCGAAGTGTCCACAGCCTATCGGCTGCATCAGGGGTCAGTTGTCAGGTGTCAGGGGTCAGTAAACGCAAGCACGGCGTAAGCCGCCGCTCTTGGCTGATGACTGACAACTGCCAACTGATCACTGAGCTCTGAGGCCGGGTCTGTAGCTCAGTTGGTTAGAGCACACGCTTGATAAGCGTGGGGTCGGTGGTTCAAGTCCACCCAGACCCACCAAGGAGGGATGATCGGGGCTGTAGCTCAGCTGGGAGAGCACCGCGTTTGCAACGCGGGGGTCGTCGGTTCGATCCCGATCAGCTCCACCACGCTTCAGGTGAGTCAGGGTGTCAGTAGAGCCAGGTGTCGTTAGTCGACTACTGATACCTGAGAGTGGTTCGGCTGTTCTTTAAAAATGTGGAAGAAGTAAAAGCGATTCGATCTGGGACGAAGATCTTCGAGAAGCGAGATGTCTCGGGGGTTCGATCGGCCAAGAACCGAATCGACTGGGTTTGATGATTGTATCGTTGCCTCATCTTGTCACTGCGAGATGGGGTGGCAACCAAGCGCTGAAGTAAACCTGTAGCCGAGAGGGGTTCTCGCAAGAGAGCTCAAAGTTATAGGGTCAAGCGAATAAGTGCATGTGGTGGATGCCTTGGCGATTACAGGCGATGAAGGACGTGGCAGCCTGCGAAAAGCTGCGGGGAGCTGGCAAACGAGCTTTGATCCGCAGATATCCGAATGGGGAAACCCGACCCGCACTTAATTGGCTTTCGCGTGCACGTCAGTGCACGCAAAAGCCACTGTGCTGAAGCGAGCGGAGGTGGCTTTCGTGCGCACGCTAAGTGCACGCAAAAGCCACTGTGCTGAAGCGAGCACAGTTGGCGGAAGTTGAGAGCCAATTAAGTGGGTCACTCCTGGCTGAATACATAGGCCAGGTAGAGCGAACCCGCTGAACTGAAACATCTAAGTAGGCGGAGGAACAGAAATCAACCGAGATTCCGAGAGTAGTGGCGAGCGAAATCGGAGCAGCCTGCATTCTTTAGCACGCGAGTTAGCAGAACGGACTGGAAAGTCCGGCCCTAGCGGGTGATAGCCCCGTATGCGAAAACGAGCGTGTGGAACTAGGGATGCGACAAGTAGGGCGGGGCACGAGAAATCCTGTCTGAAGATGGGGGGACCATCCTCCAAGGCTAAATACTCGTAATCGACCGATAGTGAACCAGTACCGTGAGGGAAAGGCGAAAAGAACCCCGGGAGGGGAGTGAAATAGATCCTGAAACCGCATGCATACAAACAGTGGGAGCCCCAGCTTTAATGGCGTTGTCTTACTAGGCGCCGGGTTCTTTTGACGAGTGAGTTGAGCGAGTCAAAAGAACGATCTTGATGCAATAGATCCTGTGCGATGCCGCAGAGAGCTAGAACATCGAGAGCCATTGAAGCTGGGGTGACCGCGTACCTTTTGTATAATGGGTCAGCGACTTACATTGACTAGCGAGCTTAACCGTATAGGGCAGGCGAAGCGAAAGCGAGTCCGAACAGGGCGACTTAAGTTAGTTGGTGTAGACCCGAAAGCGGATGATCTACTCATGGCCAGGCTGAAGGGTGGGTAACACCACTTGGAGGGCCGAACTCACTACTGTTGAAAAAGTAGGAGATGAGCT
Source organism: uncultured beta proteobacterium (assembly GCA_963741215.1). Taxonomy (GTDB): domain Bacteria; phylum Pseudomonadota; class Gammaproteobacteria; order Burkholderiales; family SHXO01; genus SHXO01. Next base: position 2,832 of record CAVUHQ010000035.1, on the reverse strand, counting down.
GTGGGTAGGGGTGAAAGGCTAAACAAATCCGCAAATAGCTGGTTCTCTCCGAAAGCTATTTAGGTAGTGCCTCGTGTATGGCTTCTGGGGGTAGAGCACTGTTATGGCTAGGGGGGCGTTTAGCTCTACCAAACCATGGCAAACTCCGAATACCGGAAAGTCGGCAGCACGGGAGACAGACTGCGGGTGCTAACGTCCGTAGTCGAGAGGGAAACAACCCAGACCCTCAGCTAAGGTCCCCAATGATTGGCTAAGTGGGAAACGAGGTGGGAAGGCTTAGACAGCCAGGAGGTTGGCTTAGAAGCAGCCATCCTTTAAAGAAAGCGTAATAGCTCACTGGTCGAGTCGTCCTGCGCGGAAGATGTAACGGGGCTCAAGCCAATAACCGAAGCTAGGGGTGTCAGAGTCAGTTGTCAGTTGACAGTTGACAGTAAGAGCAACGTCGAGTCGACGCTCGTGCTCAAGTTCGAAGACCTGGAGGTGTTCAAGCGCGCCTACGTGATCTCGCTCGAGAGTGCATCAAGTCGAGCTTGGGCATTTCCGAAGCTCGAGCAGTATGGGCTTGCCGATCAGATACGGCGGGCGAGCAAATCGATCTGCGCCAACATCGCCGAAGGCTGTAGCCAAGGCGAGCCATTCCAAAGCCGAGTTCAAGCGCTACTTGCAGATGGCCTTCGGGTCGGCTGACGAGATGCGCGTATGGCTGCGCTATTGTTTGGACCTGGGCTACATCGACGAGGACGACTTGGCAGCGTTGGCGAGACGAGTACGAGTCAGATCGCCAAGATGCTGCAGGGGCTTGCCGAAGAGCCTGAAGTAGGTGCTTTTACTGACCACTGAAAACTGACATCTGACTCTCTGAAGCGGTAGGAGAGCGTTCCGTAGGCCTGTGAAGGTGAGGGGGAACCCTTGCTGGAGGTATCGGAAGTGCGAATGCTGACATGAGTAGCGATAAAGCAGGTGAAAGGCCTGCTCGCCGAAAGCCCAAGGTTTCCTGCGCAACGTTCATCGGCGCAGGGTGAGTCGGCCCCTAAGGTGAGGCGGAAACGCGTAGCTGATGGGAAATCGGTTAATAGTCCGATACCTTCGTATGATGCGATGGGGGGACGAAGAAGGTTATGTGGGCCGGGTGTTGGATGTCCCGGTTTAAGCGTGTAGGCGTGCTCTCCAGGCAAATCCGTTGGGCTAAGCCAAGGCGTGATGACGAGTGCTTTTGGGCACGAAGTCACAGATACCAAGCTTCCAGGAAAAGCCTCTAAGCTTCAGTTGTACGAAGACCGTACCGTAAACGGACACACGTGGGCGAGATGAGAATTCTCAGGCGCTTGAGAGAACTCGGGTGAAGGAACTCGGCAAATTGGCACCGTAACTTCGGGATAAGGTGCGCCTCTGGTAGGTGAAGGCACTTGCTGCTGGAGCCGACAGAGGTTGCAGTGAAACGGGAGCCGCGACTGTTTAATAAAAACACAGCACTCTGCCAACACGTCAAGTGGACGTATAGGGTGTGACGCCTGCCCGGTGCCGGAAGGTTAAGTGATGGGGTGCGAGCTCTTGATCGAAGCCCCGGTAAACGGCGGCCGTAACTATAACGGTCCTAAGGTAGCGAAATTCCTTGTCGGGTAAGTTCCGACCTGCACGAATGGCGTAACGATGGCCCTACTGTCTCCACCCGAGACTCAGCGAAGTTGAAATGGTTGTGATGATGCAATCTACCCGCGGCTAGACGGAAAGACCCCGTGCACCTTTACTGTAGCTTTGCATTGGACTGTGATGGGATCTGTGTAGGATAGGTGGGAGCCGATGAAGTGGGGGCGCTAGCTCTCATGGAGGCGACGTTGAAATACCACCCTGATGTCATTGCGGTTCTAACCTGGCCCCCTTTAGCGGGGGCGGGGACCGTGCATGGTAGGCAGTTTGACTGGGGCGGTCTCCTCCCAAAGAGTAACGGAGGAGCGCGAAGGTCCGCTAGGTACGGTCGGAAATCGTACTCGATAGTGTAATGGCACAAGCGGGCTTGACTGCGAGACTGACAAGTCGAGCAGGTGCGAAAGCAGGCCATAGTGATCCGGTGGTTCTGAATGGAAGGGCCATCGCTCAACGGATAAAAGGTACGCCGGGGATAACAGGCTGATTCCTCCCAAGAGTTCACATCGACGGGGGAGTTTGGCACCTCGATGTCGGCTCATCACATCCTGGGGCTGTAGCCGGTCCCAAGGGTATGGCTGTTCGCCATTTAAAGTGGTACGTGAGCTGGGTTTAAAACGTCGTGAGACAGTTTGGTCCCTATCTACCGTGGGCGTTGGACGTTTGAGGGGGGCTGCTCCTAGTACGAGAGGACCGGAGTGGACGCACCTCTGGTGTACCGGTTGTCACGCCAGTGGCATGGCCGGGTAGCTATGTGCGGAAGAGATAACCGCTGAAAGCATCTAAGCGGGAAACTTGCCTCGAGATGAGATCGTCCCCTGGCGTAAAGCCAGCTGAAGGGTCGCGGAAGACCACCGCGTTGATAGGCCGGGTGTGGAAGGGCTGTGAGGCCTTAAGCTAACCGGTACTAATTGCCCGTGCGGCTTGATCCTATAACTTTGAGCGTGCGCTCAAAGTGACAGCATCAGTAGCTCAGTAAGCTGTAACAGTTCTGCACACTGGCGCCTTGGCCTTGGTTGCAATCATACGAATCCACTTACTTCTTCCACAACGCGCGGGGGTCACTGACCGTGTCGTCTGACCCTGCCAACGAATTCCTGACGACCATAGCGCTGTGGGCCCACGCCTTCCCATCCCGAACAGGACCGTGAAACGCAGTCGCGCCGATGATAGTGCGGGGTATACCGC